>CAWHPW010000011.1:0-110000 GCA_963831385.1 uncultured Actinomycetota bacterium | reverse complement strand
ACAGCTGACACGAATGTCATCCGTCTTACCAAAGGAACCCACCACGGTAGACCAACCGGCAAGCCGGCGGTCGCCCGTGGACGGGGTATCGATTTGGCATCGACAATATTCGGCACGCTGTTGAGTTCTCAAGGATCGGACGCACACCCAGCCCGGCCTTGGAAGGCCGTTCTCGGGGCAACCCATCTAATTTAGCCCAACGGGTGTCTCGGGTCAAACCCGAAAACCTCCGCCTGGCACTTCCCGCAGGCCGGCCGTCGTCTCCGCCGTCCGGCTCTCTGCGAGCCGTCGAGCAACCTATGGGCGGTTGCCCGCGAGCGTCAAATCACCACGCCCGCAGATGAGTCAACCAGTCGTGAGGTTCGGCCATTCCCGAGCCGGTCAGCGAACCAGCTCGACACCGCCGACAGTTCGCTTCCCGCGTCGCAGGATGACCCAGCGGCCGTGCAGCAGTTCGTCGTCCGCCGGGCCGGCGTCCGGGTCAATCGCGGGGTCCAGCCGTTCGTTGTTGACGTAGGCACCGCCCTCGGCGATGGTGCGTCGGGCCGCCGATCGGGACGGCGCCAGCCCTGCAGCCACCAGCAGATCGACATAGGACGGTGGCGTGGCGCCGACCTCGATCCGTGGCGCTGAGGTCTCTGTGAGAGCCGCCGCGAGCGTCCGTTCGTCGAGGTCGGTCAGCGAGCCGTGTCCGAACAGTGCCTCGGATGCCGCTTCGACCCGCGCGGCTTCGTCGGCGCCGTGCACGACGGTGGTCAGCTCGTGGGCCAGGGCACGCTGCGCTTCCCGCGCGGCCGGACGTTCGGCGGTCATCTTCTCCAGCGCCTCGATCTCGTCCCTACGGCGAAACGACATCGCCCGCAGTAGCGTCGCCACCATTGCGTCTTCGACGTTCAGCCAGAACTGGTAGAAGGCATATGGCGTCGTCATCTCCGGGTCGAGCCAGACCGTGCCGGACTCGGTCTTGCCGTACTTGCTCCCGTCGGCCTTGGTCAGCAGTGGCGTGGCCAGGGCGTGCACCGAGACGCCCTCGACCCGGTGGATGAGGTCGACGCCACTGGTGATGTTGCCCCATTGGTCGCTGCCGCCGGTCTGCAACGTGCAACCGTACCGCCGATAGAGCTCGAGGTAGTCCATGCCCTGCAGGATCTGGTAGCTGAACTCGGTGTACGAGATCCCTTCCAGTGACTCCAGCCGAGCGCTGACCGCCTCCTTGGCCAGCATGCGGCTGACCCGGAAGTGTTTGCCGATGTCCCGGAGGAAGTCGATGGCCGACATCGGAGCGGTCCAGTCCAGGTTGTTGACGACCTGCCCTGCGTTGTCACCGTCGAACGAGACGTACCGCGAGACCTGGACGCGGATCCGCTCGACCCATCCGGCCACAGTCTCCTTGCTGTGCAGGACGCGCTCCGCAGTCGGTTTCGGGTCGCCGATCAATCCGGTCGAACCGCCCACTAGGACCAACGGCCGATGCCCTGCGTCCTGTAAGCGGCGGACCGTCAGCAGCTGGAGCAGATTGCCGAAGTGCAGGCTCGAGGCGGTCGGATCGAAGCCGCAGTAGAAGGTCACCGGTCCCGACCCGAGCGCCGCGCGCAGAGCCGCCTCGTCAGTGGAAAGGGCCACCAGGCCGCGCCATTTCAACTCGTCGAGAATGTCGACCACGGTCGCCACCCTAGAGCGGCCTGCGTCGGCGCGGCGTGTGCGGGCGGTACGCAGAGACGGTGGGGTCGCCGTCCAGCCAGAACCGCCACGGGCGATCAGCCGCCCGAGCCAGACCGACCCTCGGGCCCGAACGGATCTGGGCCGGATCGACGTCGCCGCCGTCCAGTACGTGTAGCGAGCTTGGCCCGCAGACGTCGACGCCGTTGTCAGCCCGGCTCAGGCCGAGTGCCGCAGCGAGACGAGCCGGCCCACGGGCAAGGTCACGGTCGGAGCGCGCTGCGAGCCGCCGCTCCTGGGCGACCTCCACACCCGCGACGACTTCGCCGGCCCGAAGGAGGACGGCGCCCGCCGTGCCTGGCTGACCACAGACCAGGTTGGCGCACCAGTGCATACCGTAAGTGAAGTAGACGTACAGGTGGCCCGGAGGTCCGAACATGACCTCGTTGCGCGGCGTCATCCCGCTGAATGCGTGTGACCCGGGATCATTGGCCCCGTCGTACGCCTCCAGCTCGGCCAGCCGCACCGCGACAGCACCGTTCGCAATGACGCAGCCGAGCAGTTTCGGCGCGACCTCCAGCGGCGGCCGGGCAAAGAACTCCCGGTCCAGCAGGTCCCCGTGACGTGTCATCACCAGGCTTACCTATACATCACCAGGCTTGCATGCCTCGTGATGGATAGGTCGGGGTGGTGAACGTGGTCATTCCCGAAGGGGTGGGTGATCGCCGGTGGCCGCGGCCGAGGGACTGGGGACGGCTGCCCAGGCGCGGCCGGCTCGCATGGCACCGAGCACCGCGTCGAGCTGCTCCGCGACTCGCACTGGTGCGGTGCCGCCCTTGGCCGACCGCGACGCCACCGATCCCTGCACGGTCAGCACCGCCCGCACCGGTGGGCGCAGGTAGGGCGACACTGTGGCGAGGTCGGCGTCGTCGAGCTCCCACAGCTCTAGGCCACGCTCCTCACACAGCCGAACGCACGCCCCGGTGATCTCGTGGGCGTCGCGGAACGGCACACCATCGCGAACCAGCCACTCCGCCAGGTCGGTCGCGAGCGAGAAGTTCTGTGGAGCCAGCTCCGCCATCCGCTCAATGTCGAACCGGATCGTCGACACCATGCCGGTGAACGCCGGCAGCAGGACGGACAACGAGTCGACCGAATCGAAGATCGGCTCCTTGTCCTCCTGCAGGTCGCGGTTGTATGCAAGCGGCAGGCCCTTCAGTGTCGCGAGCAACCCGGCCAGGTTCCCCACCAGCCGGCCGGCTTTGCCACGGGCCAGCTCGGCCACGTCCGGGTTCTTCTTCTGCGGCATGATCGACGAACCCGTCGACCAAGCGTCGGCCAACTGCACGAAGGAGAACTCCCGGGTCGCCCAGAGGACGACCTCCTCGGCGAGCCGTGAGACATCGACGGCCACCATGGCCAAGACGAAGGCCATCTCGGCGACCACGTCACGTGATGCCGTGCCGTCGATGGAGTTCTCGACTGCCCGGGAAAACCCGAGCATCTCGGCGACGGCCTCCGGGCGCAGGCCAAGTGACGATCCAGCCAGCGCAGCGGAACCGTACGGCGACTCGTCGGCGCGACGGTCCCAGTCCACCAGCCGGTCGACGTCCCGAAGCAGCGCCCACGCGTGCGCCAACAGGTGGTGTGACAGCAGCACGGGCTGGGCGTGCTGGAGGTGGGTACGCCCGGGCATGACGGCTCCGAGATGGCGGTCGGCCTGCCGGACCAGGGTCTCGACCAGATCGAGTATCAGACTGGTGACTGTCCGGGCCGCCTGCCGCAAGTACATCCGCAGCAGCGTCGCGACCTGGTCATTGCGCGATCGGCCGGCTCGCAGCTTGCCGCCGAGCGCCGGGCCCAACCGTTCGATCAGTCCCCGCTCGAGTGCTGTGTGAACGTCCTCGTCCGACGGCTCCGGCGCAAAGGTACCGGCAGCCACGTCGGCCGCCAGCTCGTCCAAGCCCTGCACCATGGCGGCAAGTTCGGCCTCGTCCAGCAGCCCGACCTCACCCAAGACCCGAGCGTGTGCCTTCGAGCCGGCAATGTCGTACGGCGCCAGCCGCCAGTCGAAATGCGTCGACCGCGACAGCTGCGTCAGCGCATCCGCCGGTCCGGTGCGGAACCGGCCACCCCACAATGCGTCGGCGTCAGGCATTGTCCAGGTCGCGCTGGGTGGCCAGCTTCGTCGGTAACCCCCACAGCCCGATGAACCCGCGGGCGAGCGACTGGTCGAAGGTGGCCCCGCTGTCATACGTCGCCAGACCGAAGTCGTAGAGGCTTTCGCTCGATCGCCGGCCGGTCACGACTGCGCGGCCAGCGTGCAAGGTCATTCGCACTTCACCGGTCACGTGGGCATTCGCCTCGTCGACGAAACCGTCCAGCGCGTTCTTCAGCGGGCTGGACCACAGCCCGTCGTACACCAGCTCGCCCCACCGCTGGTCGACCACACGCTTGAACCGGGCCAGGTCACGCTCGACGGTCACGTTCTCCAACTCTTGGTGCGCCGTGATCAGCGTGAGCGCGCCGGGCGCCTCGTACACCTCGCGGCTCTTGATGCCGACCAGCCGGTCCTCGACCAGGTCCAGCCGTCCGACGCCTTGCGCACCCGCGCGCCGGTTGAGCCCGGTGACGGCCTGCAGCATCGAGACCGGTTCTCCGTCGATACTCACCGGTCGGCCTTGTTCGAACGCGATCACGACGGTGTCTGGTTCGCGAGGCGCTGCCGGATCGGCGGTGTAGGAGTAGACGTCCTCGGTAGGGGCGTTCCAGATGTCTTCCAGGAAGCCCGTCTCGACGGCGCGACCCCAGACGTTCTGGTCGATCGAAAACGGGTTGCTCTTCGTGGTCTCGATGGGCAGCTCGTGCTTTTCGGCATAGTCGATCGCGTTGTCCCGAGTCATGGCGAGGTCCCGGACGGGCGCAAGGCAGGTCAGGTCCGGGGCCAGTGCCGCGATCCCCACCTCGAAGCGCACCTGGTCATTCCCCTTTCCCGTGCAGCCGTGTGCGACGACTGACGCGCCGTGCTTCCGCGCTGCCGCCACCAGGTGCCGGACGATGACCGGCCTGGACAGCGCTGAGATCAGCGGATAACGGTCCATGTACAGGGCATTGGCCTTCAGCGCCGGCAGGCAGTACCGCTCGGCGAACTCGTCGCGGGCATCGGCGATGTACGCCTCGACGGCACCGCACGCAAGAGCGCGCTTGCGAATGGTGTCCAGGTCCTCTCCGCCCTGGCCGAGGTCGACGGCGACAGCGACGACCTCGGCGCCGGTCTGCTCGCCGATCCAACCGATGGCGACGGAGGTGTCCAAGCCGCCGGAATAGGCGAGGACGACGCGTTGGCTCATGAGGTGCTCCTTGGCTGCGGCTCGACAGGAGTGCGGCCCTCGGCGAGGGCCAGGAACCAGGCGGCGACGGCGTCGCCACCGGTCGAATCGGTGGTGACGACGAGAACGGTGTCGTCGCCGGCAATGGTGCCCAGGATCTCGGCTCGGGCTGAATGGTCGATCGCTGATGCCAGATACTGCGCTGCCCCGGGCGGGGTTCGCAGGACGACCAGGTTGGCCGACCACGTCGCCGACACCAGGATCTCTTCACAGACACGGACCAGCCGGGCGTCGATCGCGGTCGGCTCGGCCACGCGGGGTCTGGAGTCTCCGCCCTCGGCTGGCAGGGCGTAGACGAGGTCGCCTGCGGCGTCGCGCACCTTGACCGCGCCCAGCTCGTCCAAGTCCCGGGACAAGGTGCCCTGGGTGACCGCTATGCCATCGGTCTTGAGCAGGCCGGCCAGCTCGGTCTGTGAGCGCACGGGCTCTCGTTCCAGAATCTCGGCGATCCGCCGGTGCCGAGCTGCCCGAGTCGCCGGTGTCGTCATCGTCGTCACGATGTACTCCGCTCCAGCAACCAAGTCAGCAGCGCCTTCTGCGCGTGCAGCCTGTTCTCGGCCTCGTCCCATACGGCGCTGGACGGCCCGTCGATCACCTCGGCAGCAATCTCCTTCCCGCGATATGCGGGCAGGCAATGCAGCACGATCGCGTCCGTGGCTGCGGCGGCGAGCGCGTCGGCGGTGATCGCAAACGGCCGGAATGACTCGACTCGGGTGCCGAACTCGCCCTCCTGACCCATCGACACCCAGGTGTCGGTGGCCAGCACGTCGGCGCCGGTGAATGCGTCGTGCGGGTTTGTCACATGCGCGACGGAGCCTCCGGTCGTCTCGGCCAGCTTGGCCGCCCGGGCCAGCACGTCCGGCTGAGGCCCGAACTGCTCGGGCGAGGCGATCCGGACGTGCATGCCCGCCAACGCGCCCGCCAGGAGATAGGAGTGGGCCATGTTGTTGGCACCGTCACCGGAGTACGTCAAGGTGCGGCCGGCGAGTTCGCCGATGCGTTCGCGGATCGTCTGCAGGTCAGCAAGAAGTTGGCAGGGGTGGAACTCGTCGGTGAGCGCGTTCACGACCGGCACCCGGGCCGCGGCCGCCATCGCTTCGATCCGACCCTGGGCGAACGTCCGCCAGACGATCGCTGCACATTGCCGGTCCAGCACTCGTGCGGTGTCCTCGATCGGCTCCCCGCGTCCGAGCTGGGTGGACTGCGCGTCGATCACCAGCGGATATCCGCCCAGCTCGGCGATGCCGATGCTGAACGAGACCCTGGTCCGGGTCGAGGGCTTGTCGAAGATGACCGCCACCGCCTTCGGACCGGCCAGCGGCTGATATGCGTACCGGTCGGCCTTCATGGCGTCGGCGAGGTCCAGTACCTGGACCAGCTCGGCCGGCGTGAGGTCGTCGTCGCGGAGGAAATGACGGACCATCAGATCTCCCGAATGGTGTTGAGAATCGACGGCAGAGCGCCCACGAAGACCTCAGCCTGGTCGCCCGAGAGCACCAGCGGCGGCGCCAACCGCAGTGCATCGGCTGAGACCGGGTTGACGATGAAGCCGGCGTCCAGCGCGGCATTGGCCGCCCCGGTCGCGACCGGTGCGGTGAGCTCGACGGCGAGCAACAGGCCGCGGCCACGCACACCGCCGACCAGCGGGTGGCGCAGGGATTCGATGCCGCGCCGGAGCTGGTCACCGACCTTGCCCGCGTTGTCCAGCAGCGCCTCGCGCTCGATCGTGTCCATGACGGCCAGCGCCGCTGCGGCCGCGACCGGGTTGCCACCGAACGTCGAGCCATGGGTGCCAGGTCCCAACAGGTCGGCTGCCGCACCGAAGGCGACGCAGGCGCCGATCGGAAACCCACCGCCCAGCCCTTTCGCGACGGTGACGACGTCGGGGACGACGCCGTCATGCTGGTAGGCGAACCACTCGCCAGTGCGGCCGAGACCCGTCTGCACCTCGTCGAGGACGAGCAACGCTCCGTGCCGGGCAGTGATCCGCCGGGCCGCGTCGAGATAACCCGCCGGCGGAACGCGGACCCCTGCTTCGCCCTGAATCGGCTCGAGAACGACCGCGGCCGTGTCGTCACCGACCGCGGCGACGAGAGCCTCCGGGTCGCCGAAGGGCACGTGCACCACCCCACCCGGCAGCGGTTCGAACGGCTCGCGGATGGCCGCCTTACCGGTCAGCGCGAGCGACCCCATCGTCCGGCCGTGGAAACCACCTTCCGCGGCGACAATCCTCGGCCGGCCGGTCTGACGGGCGATCTTGAAAGCCGCCTCGAGAGCCTCGGTCCCCGAGTTGGTGAAGAAGACCCGGCCATCCGCGCCGCCGGTCAGCGCGAGCAGCCGCTCGGCGAGACCAACCTGCGGTGGTGTCGCGAAGAAGTTCGACACCTGTCCCAAGGTCCGCAGCTGATCGGTCACTGCTGCGACAAACGCCGGGTGACCGTGGCCCAGAACGTTGACCGCCAGGCCACCCAGCAGGTCGAGGTACCGGCGATCATCCTCGTCCCAGACGTAGCAACCCTCGCCGCGCACGAGAACCCGCCGCGGCGTGCCGTAGGTGTTCATGAGCGCGCCCTCGTACCGCTCGATCGTGCTCGGGCTCACGACGGCACCACCATCGTTCCCACCCCCGCGTCGGTGAGGACTTCGAGCAGGAGAGCGTTCGGCAGCCGCCCGTCCACGATGGTCGCCTCGGGTACCCCACCGCGAACGGCCCGCAGGCACGCCGCCATCTTCGGAACCATGCCGGTATCAAGGCTCGGCAGTAGTCGCTCCAGATCGTCGGCGCCGATCTCGGCGATCACCTCGGTCGTCTCCGGCCAGTCCCGGTACAGTCCAGCGACGTCGGTGAGCACCACCAGCTTCTCCGCGCCCAACGCCATGGCCAGGGCCGCGCCGGCGGTGTCGGCGTTCACGTTGTGCGCCACGCCGTCCGGGTCGGGCGCGACTGACGAGACCACCGGGATCCGCCCCGCGGCGAGCAGATCCAGCACTGGTTCCGGTCGGACCTGCGCAACGTCGCCGACCAGACCGATGTCGACGGCTTCACCGTCGACGACCGCGCTCTGACGTTCGGCGGTGAACAGGCCCGCGTCCTCCCCGGACAGGCCGACGGCGAACGGCCCGTGCTGGTTGATCAGCCCGATCAGCTCCCGGCCGACCTGGCCAACCAGCACCATCCGGACCACCTCCATCGCCTCAGGGGTGGTGACCCGAAGGCCCGCGCGGAACTCACTCTCGATCCCCAATCGGCCGAGCATGCTCGAGATCTGCGGGCCGCCGCCATGTACCACCACCGGTTTGAGCCCGGCGAATCGCAGGAAGGCGACGTCGGCGGCAAACGTGCGCGCCAGTTCAACCTCGGTCATCGCGTTGCCGCCGTACTTGACGACGACGATCTTGTCGTGGAACCGCTTCAGCCAGGGAAGAGCCTCGACGAGTGACGCGGCCTTCGCCAGCACATGGTCGTGCGTCGTCGTGCTCATGTCGAGTACGCCGAGTTCTCGTGCACGTAGTCATGAGTCAAGTCCGTCGTCAGGAGCCTCGCTGCCGCATCGCCTGCCCTCAGATCTATGGTCACCGTCACCTGGCGGTCGGACAGGTCGACCGCCTGCCGAGACTCCCCGATTGCACCGTTGCGGCAGACCGCTACTCCGTTCATGACGACGTCGACCGCTCCCGGATCGAAGATGGCGTCGGTGGTACCGATCGCCGCGAGCACCCGACCCCAGTTCGGATCACCGCCGAAGATGGCGCACTTGAACAGGTTGCTGCGAGCGACTGAACGGGCAATGGCCAGCGCCTCGGGTTCCGTCCCGGCATGGACGACCTCGATTGCGATCTGGTGGTGCGCGCCCTCGGCATCGGCCCAGAGCTGACGGGCCAGGTCGTCGCACAATTCGATGACGGCCGCGGTCAGCTCATTTTTGGACGGCTCGACACCCGACGCCGCACTCGACAGCAGCAGCACGGTGTCGTTGGTGGACATGCAGCCGTCTGTGTCGAGCCGGTCGAACGTCACCCCGCTCGCCGCCCGCAGGGCACCGTTCAGCGTTGCGGGATCGGCTACTGCGTCGGTCGTGAGCGTGACCAGCATGGTGGCAAGAGAGGGAGCCAGCATGCCGGCGCCCTTCGCCATTCCCCCGACGACCCAGCCTTCGCGCTGAACCGCCCCCTGCTTGGCATGGGTATCGGTCGTCAGGATCGCGCCAGCCGCATCGGCGCCACCGTCGCTGCTCAGATCGGTGACGGCCTTGCGGATGCCCTCCTCGAGTTTCGGCCGGTCGAGCAGTTCGCCAATCAGACCGGTGGAGCACACGGCGACGTCGATCGCGCCGATGCCGAGGAGACCTGCGACGAGCTCGGCGCTGGCGTGCGCGGTCTGGAATCCCTCGGGTCCGGTGTAGCAGTTGGCGCCGCCGGAGTTCAGGACCACGGCCGCCAACCGGCCATCCGCTACCGCCCGCTCGGTCCACAGCACCGGGTTTGCCTTGCACCGGTTCGCGGTGAATACGGCGGCCGCGTCCTGCCTCGGGCCGTCGTTGACGACTACCGCGACGTCGGGCCGACCGCTCGGCTTCAGCCCGGCGGTCGCTGCGGCGGCGCGGAACCCAGCGGCGGCGGTGACGCTCACGGCGCCACTCCTGTGGTCGGTAGTCCAGTGGTCTCGGGGAATCCCAGGGCGATGTTCGCGCACTGGATGGCGGCGCCTGCGGTCCCCTTCGTGAGGTTGTCGATGGCCGCCACCGCGACGACCCGGCCGGCGCGTTCGTCCACTGCAACCTGGACGTGAGCCGTGTTCGCCCCGAGGACGGCAGACGTCGACGGCCAGCTGCCGTCGGGCAGCAGGTGCACAAACGGCTCGTCGGCGTAGGCGCCAGCCCACGCAGCGCGGACCTGATCGGCAGCTATGCCTGGTACCAGCCGGGCGGTTGCCGTCGCCAGAATCCCGCGGGACATCGGTACCAGCGTCGGCGTGAACGACAGGCTGACCTGTGCACCGGCCGCCGCAGTCAGATTCTGTTCGATCTCCGGGATGTGCCGGTGAACACCGCCAACGGCGTACGGAGTCGCGGAGCCCAAGATCTCGCTGGCCAGCAGATGCGGCTGGATCGTCTTGCCGGCACCAGACGGCCCGCAGGCCAGTACCGCCACGAGATCTGTCGGTTCGATCACTCCGGCTGTCAGGCCAGGCGCGAGTGCGAGCGTGACTGCCGTGACATTGCAGCCCGGAACGGCGACCTGGCGGACGCCTTCGAGTGCGCGACGCTGCTTGCCCGCGGGCGTGACCAGCTCCGGCAGCCCGTAAGGCCAACTGCCTGCGTGCGTTGTTCCGTAGAACAACTGCCACGCCGCGGCGTCGGTCAACCGGTGATCCGCGCCACAATCGACGACGAGTGTTTCGGGCGCCAGTTCTGCGGCAAGGGCGCCGGACTCTCCATGCGGCAGGGCCAGTACGACGACGTCATGCCCGTCCAGGACCGATGCTGTCGTCGGCTCCAGCAGGCGATCGGCCAGTTCGACCAGATGCTGGTGGTGCGCACCGAGCCGGCTGCCTGCGCTCGCATGGGCAGTGATGGCGCCGATCTGGAGCTCGGGATGCTGCAGCGCGAGCCGCAGCAATTCTCCGCCGGCATATCCGCTCGCTCCGGCGATCGCCACGGTCACTCCCACGATGCATGATTATGCTGCAGACAGCAATGTCATGCAAACGGTTGTCATGATCTACCCGCCTTCCGCGACGATTGCCTCGTGACGACGGGGCAACCGGCGGCGGCCGGGGTTCGGGCCGAGTGGCCCGAGCTACCCGGCCACGTCCACGATTGGGTGGGGACGCTGCTGGGGTCACCCGTGACATCGGCAGTCAACCAACCTGGGGGCTTCTCGCCGGGGGTGGCCGCACGGGTTCGGTGTGCCGACGGCTCGCGCGCGTTCGTCAAGGCGGTCGGAACGCCACTGAATCCGGAGACCCCGAACTGGCACCGAGCCGAAGCCCGATTCGCGGCGGCGTTGCCGGATTCCGCCCAGGCACCTCGGCTCCGTGGCTCGTACGACGACGGCGAATGGGTCGCATTGGTCGACGAGATCTGGCGCTTGTGCTGGCGAACTGGTCGCGATGGAGGCCTGTCGAGGCGCGATCTGGATGGACACCACACTCTTCCTCGTCAACGCTGCGCTGTACGGTCACGATCCGCAGGCATACGCCGGACGGCATCCACTGCTGGCCGACGTCGATCCGTGGCACGTGACGGGTCTGCTCACGGGCCTCGCTGGCATGTGGGCCGAGGAGACCAGGCAGCCTGCGCCGCTCGGCATTCCGACACTGCGCGCGTTCCAGCGGGCCCAGCTCGACGTGACGCTCGCCTGGATCCGCCGCCGCACCGGGTGGGAATGACCGACAGCAATAGCGCTAGCTCCGCTGCACCGCCCCGGTGCGGCGCTGCGCCTCGGCTATCGCGGCATCGCGTGCGGCCGTCGTGTCCTCGACGGTGAGGGTGCGGTCCGGCGCCCGGAAGCGCAATGTGTAGGCCAGCGATTTGCGCCCTTCGCCGACCTGTGGGCCTTCGTACAGGTCGAACAGCCGCACCGACTCCAACAGTTCACCGGCGCCGTCCCGCAATGCCGCCTCGACGGCAGCGGCCGGAACGTCCGCGGAAACCACCAGCGCCACGTCCTGGGTTGCAACTGGGAAGGTCGAAACAGCCGGGGCCGGCACCGGAGCGTCGACTGCACCGAGCAGGCCTACGTCGAGCTCCATTGCGACGGTCCGGTCGGGCAGGCCGAATGCCTGGACGACTCGCGGATGCAATTCCCCGGCGTGCCCCACGATGGTCTCTCCGACGATGAGCGCGGCGCACCGGCCGGGATGCCACGGCGCATGAACGTCCGCACCGACGGTGAGCTCAACTCGGGCAGCAGAGGCGACGATCCGGGCGGCCTGTACCGCATCCGCCCACGACACCGGCCGGGCCGGACCCCACCAGCCGGCCGGCTCCCAGTTACCCGCCGCGGCGACAGCAACACGATGCGGTTGTGGCGGCACCGCCGACATGAGTTCCGCCACCTCCTCGTCAGTGGGCCGTCGGTCCACTCGCAGCCGTGGCGCGGGCGAGAGCGGGCCGGAACCACGACGGAACACCAGCCCGGACTCGAAAACCGCCACGTCGGTGAAGCCACGGCCGACATTGCGCTTCAGCGTCGTGAGCAACCCCGGCAGCAGCGTCGTGCGCAGATAGGGCTCCTGGTCGGACAACGGGTTGGCGAGGCGGAGAACGCTGCGGCGCGGGTCGTCGTGCGGCAGACCGAGGGAGTCGAGGTCCCTCGGCCCGAGGAACGGATAGGACGGCGTTTCGACATAGCCAGCCGAGGCAACGGCCTGCTCGATCCGCCGGCGGAGCCGTTGCGCGAAGGTGATCCCGCGTCCAGGTGGTGCCACCGGGAGCACGGCCGGGATCGCGTCGTATCCCCTGAGCCGGGCGACCTCTTCGACCAGGTCGAACGGTTCCATCAGATCGGGCCGCCAGGTCGGCGGGACGACACTGAGCCGACCCGCATCCAGCGGTGTCACCCGACCGCCGACAGCGGCGAGCAATCCAGCCACCTGCTCTGGCGGATAGTCCACGCCAACAACTCGAGTCGGCAGATCTGCGTCGATCTCGATCATCGCGGGCTCCGGAGCCGACCCGACAACCGTGGCGCCGGGCTCCGCCGTCGCACCACCGAGCTGCACCAGCAGGTCGACGACCCGCGTCGCTGCGGCCAGCGGTAGTGCCGGGTCCACGCCGCGCTCGAAGCGACGGGAGGCCTCGCTGGGCAACTTGTGACGTCGAGCCGTCCGCGCGATGCCGGTCGCTTCGAAGTTGGCGGCTTCGATCACGATGGTTCGTGTCGACGGCCCCATCTCGGTGCTCTCGCCGCCCATGACGCCGGCCAGCCCGATCGGCCCCGTGTCGTCGGTGATCAGCAGGTCGTCAGGGTCGAGGTCACGGATGGCACCGTCGAGTGTCGTGAGCTTCTCCCCTGCGACAGCTCGCCGGACGACGATCGGCCCGACGAGGGCATCACGATCGAACCCGTGAATCGGCTGCCCGAGCTCGAGCATGACGTAGTTCGTGACGTCGACTGCCAGCGAGATCGGCCGCATGCCGGCCAGCTGGATTCGGCGCTGAAGCCACCGTGGGCTAGCCGCCTCGACGTCCAGATCTGCGACAGTCCGGGCGACATAGACGGCGCAGCGGTCTTCGTCGTTGACCATGACCGGGTATCCCGAAGTGCTGTCGAGGTGCGGCTCGACCAGCCCAGGGTCACGCAACGGTATGCCGTAGGCGGTGGCTACCTCCCGGGCGACGCCACGCATCGAGAGGCAATAGCCGCGGTCCGGCGTCACGGCGATGTCCAGGACTTCGTCACGTAGGTGCAGCGCGGGGATGGCGTCCTGACCTGGGGAGCCTTCATCCGGGCGCAGCACGAGGATCCCGGTGTGGTCCTCGCCCAGCCCCAGTTCGCGAGCCGAGCAGACCATCCCGTCGGACACATGGCCATACGTCTTTCGAGCCGTGATCTCGAACCCACCGGTGAGCACTGCACCGGGCAACGCGACGACGACGAGATCGCCATCGGAGAAGTTGTGCGCGCCGCACACGATCCCGCGTGGTTCTGATTCTCCGACGTCGACCTGGCACCACCGGATGGTCTTGCCGTTGGAATGAGTTTCGTCGGCGAACTCCACGACCCGTCCGACGACAAGGGGCCCGCTGACGTCTCCGCCGGCCTGATCGACCGTCTCCACCTCGAGACCGGCTCGGACCAGCCGCGCAGCGACGTCGCGACCGCTCTCGCTCGGTCCGAGGTCGACGTACTCGCGCAGCCAGGAGACAGGAACCCGCATCAGATCGCCATCCCGAATGCCGCTGCGAAGCGAAGGTCTCCCTCGACGAGATCGCGCATGTCCTCGACGCCGTGCCGGAACATCAGCGTGCGCTCCAAACCCATGCCGAACGCAAAGCCGGTGAACCGGGTCGGATCGATGCCACAGGCGATCAGGACGCGCGGATTGACCATTCCGCAACCACCCCACTCGATCCACCCCTCGGACGAGCAGGTGCGGCACGGCCGATCCGGATTGCCGACCGATGCGCCCCGGCAGACGAAGCACTGCAGGTCCATCTCCGCGCTCGGCTCGGTGAAGGGAAAGTACGACGGGCGGAGCCGGGTCGAGATTCCTTCGCCGAACATCGCCTCCGCGAAGTGGTCGAGGGTGCCCTTGAGATGAGCCATCGTGATGCCCTCGTCGACCGCAAGGCCCTCGACCTGGCTGAACACCGGTGTATGGGTGGCGTCCAGCTCGTCGGTGCGGAAGGTCCGCCCGGGGCAGATCACGTAGATCGGCGGCGTCCGCTCCAGCATGGTGCGGGCCTGGACCGGCGAGGTGTGGGTGCGTAGCACCAGGCCGGAATCCTCGCTCTCGACGAAGAAGGTGTCCTGCATGGTTCGAGCCGGGTGATCTGGCCCGATGTTGAGCGCGTCGAAGTTCAGCCATTCGGCCTCGACCTCGGGGCCCTCGGCGACCTCCCAGCCCATCGCGACGAAGACGTCGGCGACGCGCTCCTGGATCGTGGTGAGTGGATGCCGGGCCCCCTGCCGACGCCGGTCCCATGGCAGTGTCAGGTCGACAGCCTCTTCGACGAGGACTCTGTCGTCGCGTTCGGCTTCGAGTACGGCTTGGCGCCGGGTAACAGCGTCGGTGAGATCGCGGCGCGCCGCCCCAACCCGCTGACCTGCTTCCTTGCGGGCTTGCGGCGGCAATGCCCCGATCTCTCGGTTGGCCAGCGCGAGCGGCGAACGGTCCCCCGTGTGAGCGAGCCGGACCTCCTTGAGCGCGTCGAGATCAGTCGCTCCGGCCACCGCGGCGAGTCCGTCCTCTCGCATGCGGGCCACCTCGTCCGGATGGAGCGGGGTGACCTCGACCGGGTCATAATCCCTGGGCGCTGGCACGGCCCGAGTCTAGGAGGACCGACGGTGTGTCCGTCGTTGGCACGGCCTGGTTTCATGATCGACTGGTCGCAAGTAGCGCGACTCGCCTGGCGCGTCGATGACAGTTCTGACCAATGGATCATGAGGGCGGAACGGCACCGCGGTGGGTGTGTGCAGACGTGTACAGACAGACCGCCGCCGCTGTCGCGAGGTTCAGGCTCTCGGCTCGGCCGTAGATCGGCACCCGGATGGCATGGTCCGCCTGGTCGACAACGGTCTCGGGCAATCCGCGTGCCTCGTTGCCAAAAAGCCACGCAGTAGGAGCATCGAGCAGGCCGTTGTCGGCAGCCTGGTCGAGGTTCGTCTGCGCGCCACCGTCGGCGGCCAGCACCGTCACATTTCGCTGCCGCAATGCACGCACGACGTCAGGTAAGGCAACTCCGCTGACGATCGGCAGGTGAAACAGGCTGCCTGCTGTTGCACGGACGCACTTGCCGCCGTGTGGGTCCACCGATTCGCCGGCGAAGATCACCGCATCGGCACCCGCGGCATCCGCGCAGCGGACCACCGTCCCGGCGTTGCCGGGGTCCCTGACGTCGACGAGCACGGCTACCAGTCTCGGCGTAGACAACAATGCGTCTGCCAGCG
Organism: uncultured Actinomycetota bacterium; assembly: GCA_963831385.1. GTDB lineage: Bacteria > Actinomycetota > Actinomycetes > Jiangellales > Jiangellaceae > JACVRX01. The sequence goes on along the minus strand of CAWHPW010000011.1, from coordinate 94,335 downwards.
GCATCGTGAGCAGCCGGCACACCGCCACCAGGCCTTGCGGTGACACGGTCTCCGACAGGCTTGCCAGGGCTTCCTCGTCGGCAACATGGACCGGACCCGACGATGCTGACAGCAGGCTGGCGTAGCGCTCCGCGGCAGCCGGTGTCGCGAACACGTCGATCACCAGCTCTGGCCGGGTGATGGCCTCCCGCACTGCCGGCGGACCTTCGGCCAGGAACAGGCCGCGCCTGACCCTGGTCGCGCGCCGGCGCAATGTCCTCGCCTCGCGCACCCGCTGCGAACGGACGGTCAGCACCGGGGGCCCATCGCCCCCGCTCCCCGATGCCGTGGTGTCCGCCGAACCGGTCAGGCCACCGGGGCGTTGCGGTCCCCTGGCAGGGCTGCCCGCGCGGTCTCCACCAGCGATGCGAACGTGGCCGGGTCATTGACGGCGAGATCGGCCAGGATCTTGCGGTCGACGTCGATCTCGGCGAGTCGCAGGCCCTGGATGAACCGGTTGTAGGTCATGTCGTTGGCGCGCGCGGCGGCATTGATGCGGGTGATCCACAGCTGCCGGAAGTCACCCTTACGCTGCTTGCGGTCGCGGTAAGAGTAGACGAGGGAGTGGGTGACCTGCTCCTTCGCCTTGCGGTAGAGCCGGGAGCGCTGCCCCCGGTAGCCGCTGGCCTGCTCGAGGACCTCACGGCGCTTCTTGTGGGCGTTGGCCGCCCGCTTCACGCGTGCCACTGGAACTCCTTGCTGAGTCGGGGCTCTGCGGCCCGACGTATCGTCGTCTACTTACCGAGCAGGCCCTTGATCCGCTTGCGGTCAGCGCTCGAAACTTCGGTTCGGCCGGCCAGCCGGCGGGTGCGGGTCGTCGGCTTGTGCTCGAAGTTGTGCCGACGGTTCGCCTTCTGGCGCATGATCTTGCCAGTACCCGTGAGGCGGAACCGTTTGCTGGACCCGCTGTGCGTCTTCATCTTCGGCATGGCTGCCGGGTCTCCCTTGTCGTCGTGTCGTACTAGCCGGCGTCGGCTTGCTTCTCGCTCGCAGCCTTCTGCGCTGCGGCGGCCGCTCGACTTGCTGCCCGCTCGTCGCGCTCGGCCTTGTCGTCTGCTTCCCGCTGGGCCGCCCGCCGCACGCGTTCGGCCTCACGTTCGGCCCGGGCGTCCGCCTTCTTCCGGTTCGGTCCCAGCACCATGATCATGTTTCGACCGTCCTGCTTCGGCGAGGACTCGACGAAGCCCAGATCGGTGACGTCGGCCGCGAGCCGCTGCAGCAGCCGGAAGCCCAACTCCGGCCGGGATTGCTCCCGCCCGCGGAACATGATGGTGACCTTGACCTTGTCGCCGTCGGCCAGGAACCGCTCGACGTTGCGCCTTTTCGTTTCGTAGTCGTGCTTGTCGATCTTGGGACGGAGTTTCTGCTCTTTGATCAGGACATGCGACTGGTTTCGACGGGCCTCGCGTGCTTTCATCGCGGACTCGTACTTGAACTTGCCGAAATCCATCAGCTTGGCCACCGGCGGCTGTGCCGACGGGGCCACTTCGACCAGATCGAGATCTGCCTCCTGAGCGAGCCGGAGCGCGTCTTCGGTGCTGACGATTCCGACCTGCTCGCCGTTGGGACCGACGAGCCGGACCTCGCGGACACGGATCCGGTCGTTGATGCGGGGCTCGACGCTGATAGCTGTCCTCCTCGTTGTCGTGGGCTCGGTTCGACCGATGTGGTAGCGGCGACCTACGAAAAGGCCTCCGCGGCACGCGCGCGCGAGGCCATCCCATCGACTCGGCATCTGTCGAGACCGATGCCGGACCGGGACCCGACGGCCGAGCAGGGCCGGTGCGGGTGGGAGAGTCTCCACTTGCGCCTCGCCCGGTTCCCGGCCGGATGTCGGGAATGGCGAGTCGGTCAGTGCGCAAGGATATCACCGGACCCGAACGGCAAGAGCCGCCAAGTCGCTGCCTTCGATGGCGAACAGAACCGGTCCGGCCAGATCCACCACGAGCGCGCTCGCACCCTCGTCGAGTGCGGCGGCCGCCACTGCCGGAGCCGGCGCCGGCACTGGCCGGGCATCCGGTTTCCATCGGCGGAGCGATTCCAGCGACGTGAACGCCAGCAGGCCGCGTCGGCCGTCCCGGCCCGTCGTCGAGACGGTCGCCATGTGGGAGGACTTTTCGACCCGAGCTCCGTCGGCGGTGGTTCCGGCCTCGTCGAGCACAGCCACGACTGGCACGAGAAGCCGGCTTTCGGCTAGTGCGGCGAGCACCGCTGCCGGGTCAACCGTCCGGTCGCGATAGCCCGCCAGCGCAGCCGTGACTGCGGGATCGGCAGCGCCGAGGTCCGGGTTTCCCGACGGGTCAGGCATCGCCCTGCCAGGTGTAGCCGGTCGGTACGTCGTCAGTGCCGAGATCCACGACGGCGGCGACTGGTCCGCCGCCCTCCGGTCCTTGGTGGGCGGCGGAAACCGAGACGAAGACCGCCGGATCACCGGTCACCGCGGCCGCCACACCGCCGACACAACTCTTGATCTGCCGGTGCCAGTGCACGTCGGAGTCGTCCAGCATCGCGTTGCGGCGCCCCCGCACGGTGCCGTCCTGGCTCGCCTCGCACTTGAGGAAGACGTTGACCAGCCGCCCGCGCAGATCGGTCCAATGCGGTCGCTTCGGCAGCTCGAGCCCGGCGGCTTCGATCGCGGCCCAGATCCCGTCAGCATCGAGCGCGTCGCGCATCACCGCATGGCCGATCCGGTAACGGCCGCCGATTCCCCGGACGTTACCGACCACGACGACCTGAGCCTGGTCCAGCTCGACGCCTGACGAGCACGATGCCACCGCCGAATACAGGCCGCGATCGTGCATGACCGCCGAGTCGTCGGGCATCTCGATCTCGCCGAGTGCGACGGCGACCCCCAGAGCGGTGCAGCCGTTCGAGAGATCCATCGACTCGTGCGTGTGCTCGGTCCAGACGGTCTGACCACGGGACTTCGCGTCGCGGATGGTGTGGATCGTCAGCAGCGGCGTCTTGGTCTGGATGTAGTGAACGTCCGTTGGGTCCGTGATGCCTGCTTGGTCCATCGCGGCGCGCACAGCGGCCGCTACCTTCTCGATCATTCCCTGTCGGCCGATCTCCTCCGGCCGGATCGGCTCGCTCATCGCGTAGCCGACCGTCACGCGCGGTTCGTCGCTCTTCTCAGCCTGCTCGGCGGGCACAGTGGCGAAGATCGTGGCGTGCGGGCTGATCACGCCGTCGGTACCGCCAGACCACACGATCGGAACCTGCCGCGCCTGTTCGGGTGTGCGCGTTCCCTTCTCCACCAGCACCTCGCGGAACGCCCGGTCCGCGATGATCCGCGTGTAGTCGTTGACGCCCCCGTTGCCCTCGGTCTTGCCGACGATGGCAACGACCCGGTCGGCGTCGAAGATCCCACCGTCGATCAGGTCGGCCAGCCCGGATGCGTCGCTGACGTTGTGGATCGGGACCTTGCGCACCTCGACCGGCTCGGGCACCTGCTACCTCCGATTGATGGTCGCACTCGGACCTTCGCTCGGGCCGAGCTCAGGCTCCTCGTCGCTCCGACCGATTATCGGCTCACGGCTCGACGATGGTGCCAGCCGTACCGTCGACGGCATCCGTGATCCGCTGAAGCGACGTGATCACCGTACGGGTTCCGCCGGTCTCGACGAACCGGCACGCCGCCTCGACCTTGGGGCCCATGCTGCCGCTGCTGAAGTGGCCTTCCTCCGCGTACTTCCGCAACTCCTCGACCCCGACCCGATGGAGCGGTTGTTCGGTCCGCGACCCGAACCCGAGTACGACGTGGTCGACATCGGTCGCGATGACCAGCAGGTCGACGTCGAGGGTCTTGCCGAGCACTGCCGCCGCGAGATCTTTGTCGATGACCGCCTCGACACCGCGCAGCGTCCCCTCGTCGTCACGCACGACCGGCACTCCACCTCCCCCTGCGCCCACGACCACGAAACCTGCTCGTAGCAGCCCGGCGATCGCCGGTGCGTCCAGCACTGCAAGCGGCTCAGGCGACGGGACCACGCGCCGCCAGCCAGGCTGGCCGCGGTCCTGCCACGACTGGCCGTGTTCGATCATGACCTGGGCTTCCTCAGCGGATAGGTAACGCCCGATCGGTTTGGTCGGTCGGGCGAATGCCGGGTCGCCGACGTCGACGAGTGTCCGGGTGACGACTGCGGCGATCGGCCGGGGCGCGCCGCGGTCGGCCAGGCTGCGCTCCAGTGCGTTCAACAGAATGAACCCGACGGTTCCCTGGGTTTGGGCACCGCACCAGTCCAACGGAACCGGAGGCACCACGGAGGCGGCTATCTCGTTCTTGACCAGCAGATTGCCGACTTGTGGGCCATTGCCATGCGTGATCACGATGTCGTGCCCCTCGGCGACAACCTCGGCGATCCGGTCGGCAGCCACGGCGATGGCGGCGATCTGGTCCTCCGGCCGCGCCCGCCCCCCGGGCGCCGTCATCGCGTTGCCGCCCAAAGCAATCAGTACGCGCACTCCGCGACTCTAAGCTGTGGGCTCGTCGGCCAGCCAGGCGCGTACCTCGTCGTCATGCTGGCCTAACGCTGGCGGCGGCAGGTGTGTCTCACGGCCGCCGGCGAGGTGGTGATCGTCGAATCGCAACGGTGGTCCGGGCAGATCGATGCGCCCCAGGACCGGATGATCGACGGTTATCACCAAACCCTGTGACCGGGTCTGCTCCCATTCGTATACCTGGTCCAGCGAGCGCACTCGCCCCGCGGGAACGCCGAGGTCGCCCAGTCGCTCGAGCCACGTGGCGCTGGAATCAGCGGCGAGCGCAGAGTCGATCGCCGCCAGGAGGGAATCGCGGTGTGCCACCCGGTCGCGGTTGGTCGCGTAGCGGGGGTCCGCCGGGTCTACACCCACGATCGGCGCAAACAACTGCCACTGCGCCTCGCTGCCCACGGCGATCTGGATCGGACCGTCGGCGGCATGGAACAAGCCGTACGGCGCAATCGACGGGTGATGGTTGCCTGGCCCTTGCGGCACCTCGTGCGCGACCGTCCACCGGGTGCCTTGAAAGGAATGCACTCCTACGATCGCCGCCAGCAGCGAGGTCCGCACGACGGTCCCTCGGCCGGTGCGCTCCCGGTCGAGCAGCGCAGCCAGGACACCGAATGCGCCGTACATTCCGGCCAGCAGATCTCCGATCGGCAAACCGACCCGAGTCGGTTCTCCGGGCGGTCCGGTCATCGACATCAGACCCGCCTCGCCTTGTGCGATCTGGTCATATCCCGCCCGCCCGGCTTCGGGACCGTCGTGCCCGAATCCGGTGATGGACAGAATGACCAGCCTCGGGTTGAGCTCCTGCAACTGCTGGAGACCAAGTCCCAGCCGATCCAGGACGCCCGGGCGGAAGTTCTCCAGCAAGACATCGGCCCGCCGAACCAGGCCCGTCAGGACGTCATGACCCTCCGCCGATTTGAGGTCGGCCGTCACGGACTCCTTGTTCCGGTTACACGACAGGAAATACGTCGAGATCGGGCTCTCCGGCGGGCCAACGAACGGCGGTCCCCAGCCACGAGAATCATCGCCAGTGCCTGGCGTCTCCACCTTGACGACGCGGGCGCCGAGGTCACCGAGCATCATCGCGGCATGCGGCCCCGCGAGCGCTCTGGTGAGGTCGACGACGAGGTATCCGTGCAGAGGCCCGTGGGCGTGGTCATCCGACATGCTCGGCAGCCTAGGCACGGCAGGCTGGGGGAACCCACCGGTGCCGAGGACCGGCGCGCCATCTGGTAATGATGCGGACGTGGAAGCCCCCGCACCACGTGACCTCCCGCGAAACACCAGCGGTTCCCGCGCCGATCTTCGACACCGGCTCGAAGCGGCGACGAAGGCCTACGACGCTCCGCTCGCGGTCATCGAGATGGACGCGTGGGACGCGAATGCCGCCGACCTGGTACGACGCGCCAACGGCGTGCCGATCCGCGTGGCGAGCAAGTCCCTTCGCAGCCGCGACCTTATTCGAGATGTGCTCAAGCGCGACGGCTTCTCCGGCGTACTGGCTCTGACCTTGTCGGAGGCGTTGTGGCTGGTCGGAACCGACCTGACCGACGATGTCCTGGTGGGCTATCCCACAGCTGACCGCGGCGCACTCTTCCGGCTGGTGCAGGACGAGCAGCTCGCGGCCACAGTGACGATCATGGTGGACGACGTTGCACAGCTCGACCTGATCGATGCCGTGTCACCGCCACATCAGCGCGAGACCGTGCGGGTCTGCGTCGAGCTCGACTGCGCGTGGCGGCCGGCCAACGGTCCGCTGCGTATCGGGGCCAAGCGCTCCCCGCTGCACTCCCCCGAGTCGGTTGGCCAGTTGGCCGCGATCGTTACGGAGCGGGCCGGGTTCCGTCTGGTGGGGCTGATGGCCTACGAGTCCCAGATCGCTGGTGTGCCAGATCAATTTCCGGGGCGCGCGTTGTACGGACGGGTCGTCCGCTGGATGAAGCGCCGGTCGGCGGGTGAGTTGCTCGAGCGTCGCGCCGCCGCCGTCGAGGCAGTACGTGCTGTCGCCGACCTCGAGTTCGTCAACGGGGGCGGGACCGGTTCGCTCGAACGCACGGCGGCGGAGGAGGTCATCACGGAGGTGGCAGCTGGCTCCGGCCTGCTGGCACCGCGCCTGTTTGACCGGTACCGCAGCTTCGATCCGCAGCCGGCATCGTTCTTTGCGCTTCCCGTCGTGCGTCGGCCGGGCGCTCATGTGGTCACCGTGCTCGGCGGCGGCTATATCGCAAGCGGCGCCGCCGGTCCGGACCGGTTGCCGATCCCATGGCTCCCCGAGGGACTGCGCCTCGACGCTGCCGAGGGCGCCGGCGAGGCCCAGACCCCGCTGCTTGGTGCCGCAGCAGACGGGCTGGCCATCGGCGACTGGGTGTGGTTCCGGCACGCAAAGGCGGGCGAGCTCGGAGAACGGTTCGAGCTCATGTACCTGATCCGGGGCGAACGCCGGGTCGGGACAGTCACGACCTACCGCGGCGAGGGCAAGTCGTTCCTGTGACGCTGCTAGCGCTCGACGCGCTGGTCAGGCAGGTTCAGCGCGCACCCGCTCGCGCGGGGGCGACCCGGGTGTTGGCCATTGACGGACCGGCCGGATCGGGCAAGTCCACGTTGGCGGTCAGGTTGGCGACCCGGCTCGACGCTCCCGTTCTCCCCATGGATGACATCTATCCGGGCTGGGACGGGTTGGCCGAGGCAGCGCCGTTGCTGACCCGGGATGTGCTCCAGCCCCTCGCGCTGCACCGTCCGGCGCGGTACCGCCGCTACGACTGGTTCCGGCACGAATATGCAGATCTCGTCGACGTCCCGGCTGCGCATGTCTTGGTGGTCGAAGGATGTTCCTGCGGATCACGGATCGTCGCACCGTATCTGTCCTTGCTGCTCTGGGTCCAAGCACCGCTAGACGTCCGCTTCCGTCGCGGGGTCGCCCGCGACGGTGAAACATTCCGGCCGCACTGGGAACGCTGGGCTCGCCAGGAGAACGCGCTCTTCGCTGCCGAGGACACCCGGGAACGGGCGGACTACCGGATCGACGGCGCCCCGACTGCCGAGCATGACCCGGGTCGCGAGGTCGTGCTGATCGATTGATCCCGTGTCGTTCACAGCCAGTCGACCGGCGCGGCGGTTGCTCCCCCTGCCAGCCGGGCGTATCCCGGCCCACGGTCGAAGAACGGCTCGTCACCAGTTCGAGCCGACCGCAACCGGGCCCGCAGCGCATCGCTGCCTGGTTCGTCGACCACGGCGCCGTCGACCTCGCCCGCCACGACTACGCCGTAGTCGCGGGCCGCGCCGTCGACGGACACCTTGCGCCAACGGATGTCGCGGAGTACCTCGGTATAGGGCCGGTCGAACGGGTCACCCCAGCCGCCACCGCCCGTCGTGCGGATCCGGATCACCTCGCCCGCGCGAACCGGCTCGGCGTCGGCGAGGGCGTCCACGTCACGCTCTGCGGGACCGCCAGGGTCGATCGTGACCGAGAACGGCCGCCCGGCCCGGCCGCCGCGGACACCCCAGCACGACAGAATGGATCGGTCCGCGATCGACATGAAATGGGCGTCCCGCAGCATCCGGATGTGTTTCTCGTAGCCGAGCCCGCCGCGGTACCGCCCAGCTCCGCCCGAGTCGATTGCCAGGCCGAGCCTTTCCACGATGAACGGGAAGCGTGACTCGCTGAACTCGGTCGGCAGATTCCGAGAATCCGGCACGACGTGGATGGTGTCCTCGCCATCGGCGTAGTACCGCCCGCCCGATCCTCCGCCGAGAACTTCCCGCATCAAGTACGACGAACCGTCGGCATCGGTCCCGTAGACGCCGGTGTAGCGAATCGTCTCCTGGTCGGCCGGCATCCGGCCATCGACCGCCTTCGCCACAGCGCCCGCAAGAACGCCCAGTAAACGCAGGATCACGAACGTCCGAGCATTCGTCGGCGCCGGGAACACCGGCGTGAGCAGTGTCCCAGCCGGCGGAAAACGCATCTCGATCAGCGGAACGACGCCTTCGTTGACGTCGAGCTGCGCCATCCGTTCGGGCGAGTCGGCCAGATTGCGCAGGATAGGCGCCAACCATTTCTTCAGGAACGCCCCGTCGGCGTAGTTGCCGCAGTGGTTGATCGGGCCCTTGGCCTGGGGCCCGGTGCCGGTGAAGTCCAGGACGAGCTTGCCGTCGCCAACCGAGGACTTGATCAGCGTGATGCGTTGCGTGTGCAGCCTCGGCGGATCGACCCCGTCGTGCTCCGCGTAGTCCTCCCACGTGTATTCGCCGTCCGGGATCACCGAGAGGATCTCCCGCCGGAACGTCTCCGTGGTGTTGTCGATGATCGCGTCGAAGCATGACTCGACGGCGGCCCGGCCGTATCGCTCGAACAGCTCAGCGAGCCGGCGGGTGCCCATCAGGCAGGCCGAGCACTCCGCATCGAGGTCGGCCGCCAACGACTCCGGCATCCGGGAGTTCCGGGTCATGATCTTCAGCGCCGCCTCGTTGGGCACGCCGGCCTGCCACAGCCGGATCGGCGGCACCATCAGGCCTTCCTCGTACACGCTTGTTGCATGCGAGGGCATCGACCCGGGAACAGTCCCGCCGATGTCGTCGTGGTGCCCGAAGGCCTGGACGAATCCGACGACCTGGCCGTCGTGGAAGACCGGAGCGGTCACGCAGAGGTCCGGCAGGTGCCCGATGCCGCCCTCGGACAGGTAGACGTCGTTGTGGAAGAACACGTCTCCTGGGCCCATCGTCTCCAGTGGGTAGTCGCGGACCACGGGGTTGACCAGCGCCGAATAGGAACGCCCCGTCAGCTTCCTCAGGATTCGGTCGTGAATCCCGGCCCGGTAGTCGTGCGCGTCGCGGATCATCGGCGAGCGGCTGGTCCGCCCGATCGCGGTCTCGACCTCCATCTCGACCGACGCGAGGTAACCCCCGACGATCTCGACCAGGATCGGGTCCGGTGCGACGGCGGTGTCGGGTGTCAGTCGGTTCGGGCTCACGGTGTCTCCCGGGCCAGCAGTACGTTGCCGAAGCGATCGACGGTGGCGGTGAAGCCGGGATGCACCGGGATCGTCGAACCGAACTCCTCCACGATTGCGGGCCCGACCACGACGTCGCCGGCTCCGAGCCGGTCCCGGTCGTAGACGGCGGCGCGCACCCACTCGTCGAAAAAGACGTCCCGACCTCTCTGGTGCACGGCCTCAGCGCCGACTCCCGAACGGACCGGCGGGGGCGCCGGCTTCGTGATCGGCCCGACGCCGGTGACGCGGACGTTGACCCACTCGACTTCCTGCCGGGGATCGCCACGGAAGTGATAGCCGTACAAGCGGTCGTGCGCGGTGTGGAATGCCGCCTCGGTAGCCGCTGTCGACTCAGGGCTGACGGGCCCGTTGGGCAGATCGACCCTGACCTCGTAGGCCTGACCGTAATAACGCAGGTCGGCAGTACGGACGAACTGGCGTGCTTGCGGCTCGAAGCCCTCACGGGCCAGCGCCGCATTCGCTTGCGCCTGCAGTCCGTCGAAGTGCTGTGCCAGAAGATCGTGGTCGATCATCGAGTGCCGGGTGACTGCTGTCCGGACATAGTCGTTGCGGACGTCGACGGTGAGCAATCCGTACGCCGACAGGTTGCCCGGGTTGGTCGGGACCAATGCGCTCCGCAGGCCCAGGACGTCGACCAGCCGGCAGGCGAGCAGTGAGCCGGAGCCGCCGAAGCACACCAGCGTGAAGTCGCGAACGTCGAGGCCGCGCTTGACGGTGACCTGGCGCAGCGCGTTGGCCTGATTCCACGCGGAGATCTCCAGGATCCCCACCGCACAGTGCTCGAGGTCGAGATCGAGCCGGCCGGCCAGGTCGGCGATTCCCGCTCGGGCGGCCTCGGTGTCCAATGGGATCTCGCCGCCGAGCAGATGCGGTGGGATGCGGCGCAGGACCAGGTGCGCATCCGTGATCGTCGGCTCGGTGCCGCCCATGCGGTAGCACAGCGGCCCGGGCTCCGCTCCCGCCGACTGCGGCCCCACCTTGAGCGTGCCCTCCGGCCCAGTCCAGGCGATCGAGCCGCCGCCCGCGCCCACGGTGACGACATCGATCATCGGGATCTTGCTGGGGTAGGCGCCGACACTGCCCTCGGTGGTCAGCGCCGGTGCGCCGTCGACGACGACCGTCACATCGGTCGACGTGCCGCCGCCGTCGAGGGTGACCACGCGGTCGAAACCAGCCCGTTCCGCGACGACCGCGGCCCCGAGCGCGCCGGCGGCAGGTCCGGACAACACTGTGGTGATCGGCTGGTCGACGACCTCGTGGGCCGACAGCACGCCGCCGTTGGACTTCATGACGTAGAAGGGCACCTCGTGGCGTGCATACTCGTCGAGCCGCTTCGCGATGCGCTCGACGTAGCGCCGGATGCTCGGCTTCACTGCGGCATCCACCAGTGTGGTGACGCTGCGTTCGTACTCGCGGTACTCGCGCAGCACCTGAGAGGAGATCGAGACGGTTGCTGCCGGATGCTCCCGGTGCAAAATCTCGAGCATCCGCTCCTCGTGCGCGGGGTTCGCGTACGCGTGGATGAAGCAGACGCCGATCGTGTCGATCTGCCGGTCACGGAACCACTGCGCCGCAGCCACCGCGTCGTCGTCGTCGAACGGCCGAATCTCGCCGCCGTCCGCAGCCAACCGGCCTCGCACGGTCTTGACCCGATCGGCCGGGACGATCCGGGGCGGCTTCACCCAGAAATAGCTGTTGCCGTAGCTGTCCGGCACCGACTGCCGGGCGATCTCGAGCATGTGCTCATATCCCTCGGTCGTGATGAACCCGAGGTTCTCGACCTTGCCCTCCAGTAGCTTGTTTGTCGCCACCGTCGTGCCGTGGCTGACTGCGCTGATCTCTTGACCGTCCAAGCCGAGTCCGGCGAGGACCTTGTCGATGCCGGCCAGAAAACCTTCTGCCGGGTCGGAAGGTGTCGACGGAGTCTTGGTCGTGGCAAGGGCTCCGCTGACTTCATCGACGGCGACGACGTCGGTGAACGTGCCGCCGGTGTCGACTCCGATCCGGATGCGACGGGTCATCTGGGCCCCTGCTGATGAAACGTCGTGGTGTAGATCGTCTCCGAGACGACGTTCCCCCGCGAGACGACCCACCGGGGTGCCGCGTGTTCTCGCAGGACATCGACCAGGCGCTCGCCCTCGTGCACGCAGAGGTTGGCCGGAGCGCCCGGCTGTAGGCCGTGGGGAAAGTTGCCCAGCGCCCAGGCCGCCTGTGTCGTCACCATGTCGAGGAGACGGAGCTGATCCGAACCGGAGCGGAAGTCGAGCAGATGAGAGGCGAGGAACGCGACCTCGAGCATGTTGTTACGGCCGTACGGGTAATAGGCGTCCTCGATGTCGTCCTGCCCGAGAGCGACCGGCAGGCCGGCCCGCTGGAATTGGTCGACCGGCAGTGCCAATGGTCCGGTGTGCGGATCGGACACGAAGCCCAGCCGGGCGCGCCGAGCCAACTCGATGAGACGTTGGAGTTCCGGCTCCGGGTAAAGACTCGTTGCCCGCGCATGGCAGGCGGTTCCCCGGCCGGCCAACCCGTGCCGGAGCATGGCCTCGGCCAGCATCTCGGTTGTGTGCAGGGAAGCGTCGCCGGCGTCGTCCACGAGCATCGCCACTCGACGGCCGGTGCGTGCTGCCAGGGCGCATGCCCATTCGACGTGCTCTCTTGCCTCGGCCTCGGTTGGCTCGATCCACGGAATCCCGCCGACGACGTCAGCACCGAGCTCGAGGGCCTGCTCACACAGGTCGGCGGCGCCCGGATCGCGCAGAGTGCCGTCTTGCGGGAAGGCCACAACGGTGATCGTGAGCACCTGCCGGAACTCTTCGCAAGCCGCCAGCACCGCGTGCATGCCCTCGAGCTCAGCGGCCGTGTCGACGTCGACGAACGCCTGGATGTGCAGGGTGCCGTGACGAACGGCCTCGGACAGCGCCCGCCGCACGTTTGGCAGCAGTGCTTCACGCTGGTAGTGCGCCTTCACGGATCGGGCCGTGTCGATCGCCGTCCTCGTCGTCGTCATCCCTCCGCCGGTGTACTCACCGATGGCGCGGTCGCCCAACAGAGGCAACGTGTAGACCTTGTCCAGATGCAGGTGAGCGTTCACGAACGACGGCGTCACCAGCTTGCCGTCGGCGTCAATGACGACCGTGGCGGCTGACGGCGTGGAGCCAGAAGCGTCGGTGATCGACTCGATCCGACCTGACCTGACGACGATGTCGACCACCCGACCGTCGATGAGGCGACCGGCCCGCAGGACGAGGTCCGAGCTCACGTTCCGAGTCAATCCGGGAGCCTAGGGTCGGCGCGCGGGCAACCATTGCCGACGGCCTCGGCGCGCATTCGTGCTGCAGCGAGCTAACGTCGCCATATGCGCGTTGCCGGCTTGCACATCTATCCGGTGAAATCCACGCGCGGGCGGGATGTTCCCACAGCTGTTGTGCAGCCGTGGGGACTCGCCGGCGATCGCCGGCTGATGGTGGTCGATGCCGACAGCCGACACCTGACTGCTCGCGAGGAACCTCGGCTGCTGTCGGTCAGCGCGGTCGAGCGGGGTGCGTCGGAATTGATCCTGCAGGGACCGCACGCTGATCCCGTCGTAGTGCACGTCTCTGGGCAGCAGACGACCAGGGTCCAGATCTGGCGCGACGAGGTGTCGGCGGCACGGCCAAGCGCCGAGGCCGACATCTGGTTCAGCAAGTTGCTCGGCCGCGACGTCCAGTTGGTCTGGCTCGGCGACCCCACCGGCCGGCCGGTCAACCCGGCCTACGGAGCCACCGGCGACACGGTGAGCTTTGCCGACGCGTATCCGCTCCTACTGACTGCGACCGCCTCACTGTCGCAACTGAACGACTGGATCGTGACCACCGCGATGGACCGAGGCGAGCCTGACGTCGAGCCACTGCCGATGCGCCGATTCCGGCCGAACGTCGTCGTCGAGACCACCGAGCCGTTCGCCGAGGATGGCTGGCGGAAGATCCGTATCGGGTCCGTCGCGTTCCGAGTGGCCAAGGGCTGCGATCGCTGCGTGCTGACCACGATCGATCCCGACACCCTGATCAAAGGGCCGGAGCCGATCCGAACCCTCGCCCGCCACCGCAAGCGGGACGGCAAGGTCTGGTTCGGGATCAACCTGATCCCGGATGGCACGGGCCCGATTCGAGTCGGCGACGCCGTCGAGGTACTCGCGCCGCGTTCCGATGCTGACTGGTGTGCTGCGCACCCAGCGGCTGTGAGCCAAGCGAACAGCGATCGCTGAGCGAACCCGGCCTTTCCGCAGAGCACAACCACGGCGGCATGAGCGTGCACTCGTTGCCCCTCTGTTGTGGGGTCACGGTGTTGGTCGGCTGCGCTGTCACGGACGCCGATCCGGAGAAGCACGCAGCCGGTCCAGTTGGTTCGATTAGTGGGTTGCGGTACAGGGACGCGCCGAATAGAAACCTTTTGAGGAAGGAGGGCTGAGCCATGTACGCCATGCACGCTTCGCTCGTGTCCTCCCGGGGTAACCAGCTGAGCTGATCCCGGAGCGGGCAGGGCGCCTCCAGATGGAGAATGCCTTGATTCTGCACCGGCATGACCTGACCCTGCGCCCGATCACCGGGCCCTATGAGCTGGACCTGTTCAACAGTTTGCCGTATGTCCTCAACGACGAGATCGGTGGCGACTTGGCGGCCGGTCGCCGCCGCCCGGAGTGGCTGTGGCTCGCCCTGCGCGGTGATCGCGTGGTGGCCCGGGCCGGATGGTGGTCGCGGGCCGGGGACCAGCACCCGCTGTTGATGGACATCTTCGACATTGACGGCGACACCGCCGACGGTGTGCGGTTGCTGAAGACCGCACTGCCCGCTGTGGTCCCCGCTGGGGCAACGCCTCCGGAGTATGGCCGGTTCCTCCCCGCGGACTGGCGCGACCATCAGCACACACGGCAGGCGGTCGACGACCGGTTGGGGGCGCTCGAACGTGTCGGAGCAAAGCTGTTCGTCGAACGGCTGCGCCTGGAATGGCGACCCGGTACACCCATTCCCGAACTCAGCGGCCGACTCACCTTCCGGCCGGTGCGCAACCCGGGCGAGCTCATCGAGCTCATGACTACCGTGCTGGACGGCACTCTCGACGCGCACAGTCGCGACGACCTGACCCGCATGACCGCTAGTCAGGCGGCACAGGAGCAGTACCACAACGAACTCGAGCGCTACGCGAGTCCGCACGAGTGGTGGCGGATCGCGACGCTACCGGACGGAGAACCGGTCGGGTTCGTGATTCCCGCGCACAACGGTTACAACCCGGTCATCGCGTACCTCGGAGTGGTGCCGGCACATCGCGGCCACGGCTACATTCACGACGTGCTTGCCGCGGGTACGAGCCTGCTCGCAGCGCAGAACGCCCCGCGGATCCGCGCCGCCACTGACGTCGGTAACGCACCGATGGCGGCGGCCTTCGCCCTGGCCGGCTACACCACCTTCGAGCGCCAGATCGACATGACCTGGCGATGATCACGCAGCGCCGGTCCCGAGCGTCCGCTCATCGGCACGAGCGAGTGTCGAGCACTCAGCGCCACTCGTCAGGGCGGCAGTGTGCCTCCGCGATCCTCAGCGCGTCACGCCTCGGCGGCCTCGTCGTCGTTCTCGATTTCCACATACACGGCCGGGACAGTCGAGGCGGCCAGCCGGAGCAGGCGTTGCGCCAACGCGGTCAGCTCGTGGTTGTCGAGTGGTCGTTATCGACGGGTCATCCACGTGGAGGCCATACGGCCTCGCGCGTCCTGTCAAGGACAGCGGTTGGCAGGGAATTCCTGACGTGCACTCATCCGGCGGAAACGTGCGACTTCGACCACACCACGCCGGCGAGTGCGGGTGGACGGATCACCAGCCGGACTGGACCCCGTTCTGACATCGGTAGAATCGAACGGGTGTGCTACGCCGGGATGACGCGGAATGCCCAGGCCCAGTCGGAGCGCTCCGGTGGCTGAGCCGAGACAACTGGCGTGGCAGGCCTCGCTGCTCGCCAGCGGCGACGTCGGGTTCGACGAGTCGTTCACGGGTGTCCGGCGACTCGATCTCGACCACGGTGCATGGGTCGATGAGGTTCGCGGCTGGGTTCGGGGGGCGGACGACTTGTTTGCCGACCTGCTCGAGTTGACGCCATGGCGACAGAAGGAACGCTGGATGTACGAGCGGCGCCTGCCCGAACCGCGGCTGACCCATCGGTGGAAGCTGCGTGAGGAAGACCCGCCGCTGACGATCCTCGCAGAGATGGCCAAGGCGCTCAGCGCCCGGTACGACGTCGCATTCACCCAGATCGGTGCCAATCTGTACCGCGACGGTTCGGACAGTGTGGCCTGGCATGGTGACCGGGTGGCCCGTGAACTGGACGAGGCGACCGTGGCGCTGGTGTCGTTGGGGTCGCCGCGGCCGTTCAAGTTGCGCCCGAAAGGCGGCGGCCGGTCGGTCGGGTTCGTCCCTGATCGTGGCGACCTGCTGGTCATGGGTGGCTCATGCCAGCGCACATGGGACCATGCGGTGCCCAAGGTCAAGTCCGCCGGTCCGCGGATGAGCATCCAGTTCCGGCACGCCTACGACTAGCGCCCCTAGCCGCCAGCGGGCCGATATGGAAACGAGGTCGCACCCTCGCCGAGCAACGTGTCAGCGTGCCGACGCAGCAGGGCCAGGTTGCGCTCGGCCAGATGATCGAAACCCTGTCGAACACTCGACCCCGGAGTGAGCGACGCCAGGGCGATCGACGGATCCAGCTGAGCGCTCACCCATGACTCGTGCGTCGAGCCCCACGCGAGCACCTCGGCTGTTGGCGTCACGATCATCGAGTTGCCGAAATAGAGCACACCGCCCGGATCGATCCCGACGGCGTTGGCGCCGACGACGTACACGTGGTTGTCGTACGCCCGAGCTCGGTTCGTCAGCTCCCAGATGTCCGCCGAGCGCAGCAGAGCCGACGGCCGGCTCAGTACCTCGGCGCCCTGCAGTGCCATGATCCGCGCCAGCTCGGGGAAGTCGCCGTCGAAACAGACCATCAACCCGATCCGGCCCAACTCCGTGGACACCACGCAGACGTCATCCCCCGGCGTGACCCAACCCCCTCGTGAACGCAGCTCGGTACAGAACGGGTGGGTCTTGCGGTAGACGCCGAGCACCTCGCCCGACGGACCCGCCAGCATCGCCGAGTTGTAAACGATGCCACGCTCGTCCCCCCGCGAGTAGGTGCCCCAGGCCAAATGAACGCCCAGTCGGCGAGCCACATCGGCCAGTGGCCGCACCGTCGGGCCGTCCGGATCTCCGAGGACATCCCAGAGCTCGTCCGCTGAACATCCTGGCGTGAAGCCCGTCGTCGCCGTTTCCGGCAGGACGACCAGCTCAGCCTCTGTTGCATCCACGCAGCGCTCGACGTAGTCAACGCAGTGGTCGACGTTGGCCTTGATCGTCTCGGCGGTGAGTCGCTCGTGAACCGGCTGGACCTGGACGGCCGCGGCGGTGAAGGTACGCATCCAGCCTCCGTTCGTGCCGTTACGGTCACGGGTCTGTGCACCACCGTATGGTCCTCCCCATGCGTGAGAACAGACCGCGCGACCTCTCCCCGCAGGAACTCGGTTTCACCCCTCAACGCGCGGTTCCCTGGCTCAATCCACGGCTACTCGCGGGGACGGGCGTCCGCACAGTTTTCTCGGACCTGTTCGGCGCGTATCTCGACAAACGAGAAATGCAAGCCGTTCTCGGCGAGAACCGCCATGACTACTCGGCAACCGACGAACTGTGGCTCGACTACACCGCGGACGTGGGTGACGGCTTCGATGCCACGTACTCGATTGCGTCCCTCATTGCTCGTCCGACGCTCGAGGCACTCGGACCCGACGGTGCGCCGCTCGTCCTGCCGCGCGGCGACCTCCTGGTGCTCGGCGGCGACCAGGTCTATCCGACGGCATCGGGCAAGGCGTACGGCAACCGGTGGAAGGGCCCGTACACGGCCGCCTTGCCGGTGAAGACGCAGGACACTCCCGATCTTTACGCACTGCCCGGCAACCACGACTGGTACGACGGGCTGACCGCATTCCTTCGGCTGTTCGCCCAAGGCGACTGCATCGGCGGATGGCAGACCCGGCAGCAGCGCAGCTACTTCGCCCTGGCGCTGCCCCATCGATGGTGGCTGTTCGCCATCGACACGCAGCTCGACGTCTACATCGACAAGCCGCAGCTGCGGTATTTCACCGCAGCGGCCAAGGACCTGCGCCCTGACGACCGGGTCATCGTGTGTACGCCTCGGCCGACCTGGGTGATCTCGGACCAGTCTCCGGAGGCCTACGACAGCCTCGACTACTTCGTGCGCACGATCGTGGAGCCGACGCAGGCACGCGTGCCGATCATGCTCTCCGGGGACGCACACCACTACGCCCGGTACACCGGACGCGGACCCGACGGACGTGGCCGGGAGCTGATCACGTGTGGCGGCGGCGGGGCATACCTCGTCGGGACGGCCCATCTGCCCACGCGGATCACGGTGCCGCCGCCTGCGACGCTGACCCGCAAGGCCAGCACACCGCAGCCGTATGACCAGGCCGCCACGTTTCCGACCCCGGCGAGATCGCGCGCCCTCGGCTGGCAAATCTTCTGGCGACTGCCCATGCGGAACTCGGGGCTGCTGGTTCTGCTCGGCCTCATGCAGACGCTGCTCATGTTCGCCCTGCGGACCGCGCACGGTCGATGGCTCAACGCGCCGATCGCCGTGGCGGTCAGCGCCGTCCTGGCGGGGACTGTCCTGTTTGCGACCATTACCGCTCTGGACCGCACCAAGCTCCGGCACTGGATCGCGGCACTGCTGCATGCCGTCCCGCACGTCGCACTGGGTGTCGTCGGTACCGCGGCATGGACAGCGCTGCCCATTTCGCAGCTGCCCAACCCGTGGTCGATCGTTCTGGCCTTCGCTGTCTACCTGCCGGTGATCGCGGTTCTCGATGCGTTCATCGTCGGTGCTTATCTGATCGTCGCCAGTCGTTTCCAGGTCAACGTCAACGAGCTCTACGCCGGGCTCGGCATCGAGGACGTCAAGAGTTTTCTGCGTCTACACATCGCGCTCGATGGCTCGTTGACCATCTATCCGGTCGCGGTCGACGTGGTGGCTACCCAATGGCGCGCCGATCCTGACGCTTCGGACGAGGCGCCCTGGATCGTGCCTACCCAACCCCTGTCGGCTCGGCTCGTCGAGCCGCCGATCATCGCGTAGGCAGGAGGGTGTCATGGCGTCCAGGGAGCCACCCGAACACGGACTGGTCGGTATCTACCTGAACGACCATCTGGCCGGTGCGACCGCCGGTTTGGAGTTGTTCCGGCGAGCGGCTCGCGCCAACGCCGGAACCGAGATCGGCTCCGAGCTTGCCAAACTGGCCGGGGAGATCGAGGACGACCGGGCTGCACTCATCGAGATGATGCGCACGCTCGGCGTGCCGCGCCGGCAGTACAAGGTCGCTCTCGGCTGGATCGGTGAGAAGTTCGGCCGGCTCAAAATGAACGGTCGGCTGCTCAGCAGATCCCCGCTGAGCACGCTGATCGAGGTCGAGGCGTTGCGGTTGGGAGTGGAGGGAAAGCGCCACGGCTGGCGGGTACTGCGAAGGATGGCCGACGACGACGAACGGCTCGAGACTGCCCGGGTTGACACACTCATCGCCAGGGCTCGGCGGCAGATCGATGTCCTCGACGGACTCCATCAGCGGGCAGCCGATCGAGTGACCGGGTCGACGGAGCGGCCCGCCGGCTGAGGTGGGCCTCCACTAGCGCCGACCGACACCGCGTTTCGGCTGTGCCCGGCGAGTGATGAGCCAGCCGAGCACGACTCCGGCCAAGGCGATCAGTGCACCGGTGACTGCCGCTGTCGACATTTCCGCGACACCGATCGGCCCTCGCTGCCGGGCCGGCGCGGTGAAGACAGCCGGAGCTACTGCGCCCGCCGCCCCGGACGGCTCGCTCGGCACACGCTCGGCGCGGCCGGTGAGGACGTCGTCGACCGCGGCGAAGAACTCACCGGCGGTCTTCTTCGCGACACCGGCCAGCATCCGTTGACCGACCCCACCGATGACGCCACCCACCACGGCGTCAGCGTCGTAGTCCAGTCTGGTCGCTCCACCGTCGGCGTCGGCCAGGCTCACCCGAACATCCGCACTCACCGTTCCCGGTGCACCAGCACCGGCGGCGTGCAGGACGAAGGACTTCGGCTCGGCCTGGTCGCTGAGCCGCACGTCGCCGGTGTAGGTGCCCTTGATCGACGCGACACCGGCCGTCACGGTCGCCCGGTAGGAGTCCGGACCGACCTGTTCGAGCTGTTGGCAGCCCGGGATGGTCCGAACCAGCACAGCGGGTCCTGCAGCGCCGACCACACCCGCTCACGGGGAGCGTGCAGGACGGCGGACCCGGTGACCTTCATCGGTTGGTGGCCTCCTCGTGGGCGCGGCGCAGATGGAACAGTTCGCTCGGCGAGATCGGCATCCGGGTGATCGGGAACCCCTCGGCATCGGAGATCGCCGAGGCGAACACGGCCATCCCCGGGATCACACCGGCCTCGCCGGCACCCTTGATGCCCAGCGGGTTGAGTGGCGACGGCGTCTCGAGATGGTCGGTCTCGATCATGGGAACCTCGGTCGAGTAGGGCATCAGAAAGTCCATGAACGACGCGTTGAGCAGCTGGCCGTCGTCGTCGTAGACCATTCGCTCGTAGAGAGCACCACCGACGCCCTGGGCCACGCCACCGTGGACCTGTCCCTCGACGATCCGGGGGTTGACGAGTGTTCCGCAGTCGTGGACCACGCAGTACCGGACGATCGTGATCTCGGCAGTGTCCGGATCGGTTTCGACGACCACCGCGTGCATGCCGTTGGCAAACGTCGCACGGGGCGGTGAGTAGTAGCCGGTGGCCTCCAGACCAGGCTGCTCGCCCTCCGGAACCGGCGGCTTGTCGGGATCGGCGGGCAGGGCGAACTGGGTAGCCCGTACCGACTCCGCATCGAAGGCGTATCGCAGCGGGTTGGACAGCACGGCGACAGTCGACAGCGGGATCGCCGACGTCGGCACTCCGCGCACCTGGACGACGCCATCGATGATCTCCAGGTCGCGGGCGTCGGCCTCGAGGGCGTCGCCCGCGATCCGCAGCGCCTTGTCGCGAACCATGCGGGCCGCGGCAGCGATCGCGTTGCCGCTCATCACCAACGCACGAGAGGCAAAGGTGCCAACGGCGTAGCCGAACCGCCTGGTGTCGCCAGTGACGACGGTCACGCGGTCCAGCGGTACTCCGAGGATGTCGGCTGCGACCTGGGCGAACGCCGTCTGATGGCCCTGTCCCTGGGTGGTCAGACCGGTGGCGACGACGACTGTCCCGTCGCTCTCGACCTTGACCCAGCCGCCCTCGTATGGCCCGACGCCGGTGCCCTCGACGTAGCAGGCGATGCCGATGCCGACCCGACGGCCCTCGGCCCGGGCTTGTTCGCGGTAAGCCCCGAACTCGTCCCAGCCCACGAGTTTCTTCAGCTTCTGCAGGGTGGCCGGATAGTCGCCGGAGTCGTAGATCAGCGGGCGGCCGTCCTGGAAGATCAGGCCGTGGTCGTAGGGCATCTCGTCGGGCTGGATGAAGTTGCGCTCCCGGACCTCGGCCCGGTCCAGTCCGAGCTCCGCGGCGATCGCATCCATGACCCGCTCCATCACGAAGCAACCCTGCGGCCGGCCGGCGCCGCGGTACGGCGTGACGAGCACCGTGTTCGTGTAGAGGCTCTGGAACTCCACCCGGTAGGCCGTCGGCTTGTACGGCCCCAACAGCTGGGTCGCGGTCACGATCGGGACGATGATCCCGTATGGCGTGTAGGCGCCGTTGTCGTGCCAGAACATGACCTCGAGTCCGAGCACGTGGCCGTCGTCGTCGAAACCCACTCGGACGTGGTGGACCTGGCCGCGCTCGTGAGCGCTGGAAACGAAGTGCTCGCGCCGGTCCTCGGTCCACTTGACCTCGCGCCCCAGCGTGATCGCCGCCCACGAGACCAGGACCTCCTCGGGCCACGGATGGACGATCTTGACCCCGAAGCCGCCGCCGACGTCAGGGGCGACCACCTCGACCCGGTTTGGCGGTAGCCCGAGCTTGGCAGCGAGGGCAGCCCGAACGCTGGTCGATGCCTGGGTGGAGCTGTAGACGCGCAAGCTCGCATCGGCCGGATCCCAGCGCGCGTAGACCCCCTTGCCCTCCAACGGCGTCGATGCACTGCGCTCCACCTCGAGGTCGAGCTCCAGCACCCGTGGTGACGCGGCGACCACCGCCGCCGTATCCCCGTTCTCCTGCACCATCGTGGCCGCGATGTTGCCCGGGACGTCCTCGTGGACGAGCCGGGACGCCTCTCGCGCCGCCGCGATGCCGACGACCGGCGGCAGAACCTCGTACTCGACCCGGATGCGCTCGCAGGCGTCCTCGGCCAGATACCGGTCGGCAGCCACGACCATGACGACGGCCTCGCCGACGTGGTTCACCTCGTCCTTGGCGAGTGCATAAGGCGTCTTGCCGTGGGTCAGGCTCGGGTGCGGGATCAACAGCGGCAACGGCTCGGCCAGCCGGTCGGGCAGGTCCTCGTGGGTGTAGATCGCCACCAGCCCGTCGACCTCGAGCGCGTTGGTCACGTCGACGTCGACCACCCGGGCATGAGCGTGCGGGCTGCGGACAAAGGCAGCGGCCAGGGCGGTGTGGCCGAGATCGTCGAGGTAGTGACCCTGGCCGGAGACCAGCCGGGGGTCTTCGCGGCGAGCGATCGGTTCCCCCATCGTGCGCGTGCTCATACCCGCGCCTCGCGGCGGAGTTCGGCGGCCCGCAACACCGAGGCGACGATGTTCTGATACCCGGTGCAGCGGCACAAGTTCCCGGCGATGGCCACGCGGGCTTCTTCGGCAGTCGGCTCCGGGTGCTGGTCAAGGTACGCGGTGATCGTGGTGACGAACCCGGGCGTGCAGAAGCCGCACTGCAGGCCATGGCAGTCCCAAAACGCCTGCTGGACCGGACCGAGCGACCCGTCCGACTCGCAGCAGCCCTCGACGGTCGTGACCGACGACCCGTGAACGGTCACCGCGAACAGCAAGCACGAACGCACCGGCCGGCCGTCGACCAGCACGGTGCAGGCGCCGCACACGCCGTGCTCGCAACCCACGTGGGTGCCGGTGAGGCCGAGGTCGTGCCGAAGGGCGTCGGAGAGCAGCCGCCGCGCAGGTACCCGCATGGTGCGCGGGACGCCGTTGACGGTCAGCTCGACCTCGTGCAGATCGTTCATCGGCCAAGCTCCACTGCCCGGGCGGCAGCGTCGGTCACGGCCCGCTCGGTCAAGGTTCCGGCCAGGTGACGGCGGTAATCCGCCGAGGCATGGATGTCCGGGTCAGGATCCACCGCTGCCTTCACCAGTCGCCCTGCGCCTGCGGCATCGATCGCGTCTTGCGGTTGACCGACCACGGCTTGGGTCACGTCGACCACTACCGGGGTCGGGCCGACTGAGATCAGGCCGACTTTCGCCGCCGTCACACGCTGATCGTCGTCGACGGTCACTACTGCGCCGACCCCGCAGACCGCGTAGTCGCCGTGCCGGCGCGACACCTCGACCCAGGCCGTCCCGCTACCCGGTGACGATCTCGGGAAGAATGCCTCGACCGCAAGCTCACCCGCCTCGACTGCAGACTCCAGCGGCCCGACGAAGAACTCCCCGGCATCGACGGTGCGCTCGCCACCCCGGTGCCGAAGCGTGACGCTACCCCCCAGTAGGGCAAGCACCGCTGTCATCTCTCCGGACGGGTCGGCGTGCGCCAGGCTGCCCACCGTCGTGCCCCTGTTCCGGATGGTCGGGTGAGCCACATGCTTCAACGCCTGGCGCAGGAGTGGCACGGCGGCGAATGCAGCGTCGTCGTGTTCGAGGTCGGCGTGCCGGACGGTCGCGCCGACGTGCACACCACCGCTATCAGTCCGGATGCCGTCGAGGCCGCCGACCCGATTGACGTCGACCAGGTGGGCCGGTGCGGCCAACCGCATCGACATCAGCGGTACCAGGCTCTGCCCCCCGGCCAGGACCTTTCCATCGGACGCGACCTCGGCCAGCACCTCGAGGGCTTCATCGATCGTCGTCGGCCGGTGGTACACGAACGACGACGGCTTCACAGCCCGATCCTCGCAGAGTTATCGCTCGTCTCTGCCCTCGTCCCGGCGCTCGTCATCGATCTCG
The DNA here is from genome assembly GCA_963831385.1 of uncultured Actinomycetota bacterium. GTDB lineage: Bacteria > Actinomycetota > Actinomycetes > Jiangellales > Jiangellaceae > JACVRX01. Next base: position 70,578 of record CAWHPW010000011.1, on the reverse strand, counting down.
TCGATCCGCTCGTCTGCGCGGGTTTCGTCCTCCACGAACTCCTCGACGACCTGGGTATCCGTGCCGCCGACCGTTATCACCGCGCCCTCGTCCCACACGTCCGGCGGGGCGATCGCCCGGGCGAAGTGGTACGCCCCGATCGTGACAATCGTGCCAAGCGCGATCCCCGACAGGGTGAAGTTCTCGGTGATCTGCAGCGAGACGTCGCCGATTGCGATGACGATGCCCGCGGCGAGCGGTACCAGGTTCACGGGGTTGGCGAAGTTGACCCGGTTCTCGATCCAGATCTTGGCGCCGAGCAGGCCGATCATGCCGTACAGCACGACGGTGATTCCGCCGAGCACACCACCCGGTACGGCGGCGACGAGCGCTCCGAACTTCGGCGAGAACCCGAACAGGATCGCCACTAGTGCCGCCACGTAGTACGCGGCGGTCGAGTAAACCCTGGTCGCCGCCATGACCCCGATGTTCTCGGCGTAGGTCGTCGTCGGAGAGCCCCCGAAGAAGGTGGCGACGGCGGTACCGACGCCGTCGGCGCCGATCGCTTTGCCCATCACCGGGTCGAGGTCGCGCTCAACCATCCCGGCCACTGCCTTGACGTGGCCGGTGTTCTCCGCGACAAGGGCAATCACGGCCGGCAGGACCAGCAGCACGAACGTCAGCTTGATGTCGGGTAGGTGCCAGCCGACGATCTCGGCACCATCTGCGCCGGTAATCGTCTGCGGTGGGAAGCCGATCCAATCGGCATCGCGGACGGAGTCGAAGCTCACTCGGTCGCGCGTCGTGTTCTCGCCCGCGGCCGGGTCGAAAGACGTGATCGGGCCGAAGATTCGGTCGAACAGCCAGGACAGCACATAGCCGAGGACCAAGCCGAGGAAGATGGCGATCCGGCCCATGAACCCGCGCAGCCCGACTGCCATAGCGATGACGGCCAGCATCACGATCAGCGCGATCCACTGGTCCTGCGGCCAGTAGATGTCGGCAACGACCGGCGCCAGGTTGAACCCGATCAGCATGACGACGGCGCCGGTCACGACCGGCGGCAGCACCGCATGCAAGACGCCCGGGCCGGCGAAGTGGATCAGCGCGCCGACCGCGATCAGCACCAGTGCGGCCACGAAGATCGCGCCGGTGACGTTCGCGCTGTCGCCACCCTGAGCCCGGATGGCCACGACACCGCCGACGAACGAAGCCGACGTGCCGAGGTAGCTCGGCACCTTGCCCTGCACGATGAGCAGGAACAAGATCGTCGCGACCCCGCTCATCATGACCGCGAGCTGCGGGTTCAGCCCCATGATGATCGGGAAGACGAACGTCGCTCCGAACATGGCCACGACATGCTGTGCGCCCAGCCCGACGGTGCGGCCCCACGACAGCCGCTCGTCTGGCCGCACTACTTCGCCCGGCGGCGGCGTCTTGCCGCCGTGTACGACCTTCCAGTCCAGCGCCATGATCAGCCCCTTCGTCGGCGCAGGTGGGAAATGCTGGCGGCAACGTAGGGCGGTGTCGTAGCCGCGGCATCGGCAAGATGTGACGAACGGCGCGCGGCAGAGGGAGGCTCGTGACGGTCTAGTCGATGCCCTGCATCTGCAGAACCTTGAGTGCCAGCGCGAGGTCCAGCCGGAGATCGGGATCGGTCGGGAACGGCCCGAGCAGCCGTTCGAGCTTCCCGATGCGGTAGCGCAGCGTGTTGTAGTGGACGAACAACCGACGGGCCGCCTCGGCGACATTGAGATTGGTGTCCAGCAGCACCTGCAGGGTGTGCCGCAGTTCGGTCGCCTCGGGTTCGCCGTTGGCAGCGAGCTCGCCGAGCGTTTCGGCCACGAACCGGCGGAGCTCCGCGGGCTCGCGCACCAGGCTCAGCAGCCGAAACGAGCCCAAGGCGTCGAAATGTGCGACGGCGCCGGCGCCGTGCAGCTTCCGGCCCACATGAACCGCCCGGCGGGCCTGCTCGTACACCTCGGGAATCTGGTCAGGATCGTCGACCACGCGGCTGACACCGGTCGCGAACGAGCGTCGCCCGCCTCCCCCGTCGCCGGACACGACGCGGACCACCGAGCGGACCACCCGGTCGGGATCGCCGCCCGGCGCCACCGGCAGCAGCGCCACCACCTCCTGCGCGAAACCGACGACCGGCGCGGCGGAGTCCTGCATCCGGACCGCCCCTTCCCAAGCCGCGGAGAAACGCTCCTGCACCGGGCGCAACTCGGGCCCGAGCCGGTGCACCGGATCCGCCACCGGATCCAGCTCGGCAACGACCGCCACCAGCGGCCGGTCGACGTCCCAGCCGAGTGCTCGGCAATGCGCAACCACGGCATCCCTGTCGCCGGCGCGGCCGGACAGGACGTCACGCAGGAAGTCGCCTCGGTACTTGCCCTCGACCGCGCGCACCGCCAGTTGCTTGGTGACCGCCAACGCGGTGACTGCGGCGGCGCGGTCGAGGACATGAAGGTCGGGCTCGCGCAGCGGCCGTTCGCGGGAGAACGTGACGACCCGGCCGTGGTCGAACTTGCCAGCGACGACGGGAACGACGGCACGCCAGCCCGCCGAGTTGTCATACCGGGCACCCGGCCGCTCACGCTCGGTGAGAAACCGACCAGACGGGTCGAAGCATTGGGTCTGCCGCAATGTGATCAGCTCGTCGGCGTCACCGCCCTCGGCCAGCACCCTGCCGTCCGCGGTCGTGACGAAGACCGGCCCGCCCAGGACGAGCGCCATCTCCGCGACCAGCTCGTCGAGCCCGCCGCCGTCCAACAGGACCGCGACGAGGGCGTGGTGCACCTCCTCACTGCGTTCGAGCAGCGACGCCTGCCGGTTGAGCACCTCGGTGAGCACCTGGTTGAGGATGTCGTCGAACCCGATGCCCTCGGGCAACTGCACGAGGGGAAAACCCCGGTCGTCGGCCACCTCGAGCGCCAGATCGGGTAGGGCATCGAGATAGCGGTTGAGCTTGATGCCCACCGCAGCAAGCCCACGGTCGTCGAGGGCGGCCAGCAGCGCTGGCACGCCGTCGGGCGTCGCGCGCACCGGATAACCGGTCGTCAGGAGCAACTCGTGTGGCTTCACCCAGGACAGGACGTCCGGGACTTCCATGACGTTGAGCCGCCGCACGACGCGGTCGAGCCCTGATCCGCCGGCCAGCAGCCGGGCACCGGTCATCGCCGGCATCTGCAGGACTTCGCGGACGGTGACACCGGCGGCCAGGTCTGCCGGAGCCTGGTCGGCTGGCAAGTCCTGGTAACTGTGCGCTGCCGGATCGGCAACATTGCCCATGCGATGACGGTACCGGGTGTGGTTACCGTCCGAATCATCGCGAGGGGGAACCATCGCTGGGGGGACGATTGGGAGGCCGCACGCTCACCGCAAGCCGCGCTCCGACGATCACTCGGCTCGCAGCGGCATCGACCGTGCTGGCCCCGCTGTTGGAAGGGCCGGCCAGGGCGGCGCGCGTGGTCGGCACGCTCGGCACCGCCGTGCACGTCGTCGCGGACGACGAACGAGTGCCGCTGGTCTGTATCTGCACGCCCGAGGCGGTCCGGCTGCCGCCGTCGCTGGTGCTGCCCGGCCCGTTGCCGACGCATCTGGGCCGCGCGCTGGTCGGCAACGGCGGCGTCGAGATCGGTGAGACGTTCGTCGGGGTCGGGCGGTGGTGGCGTCCGTTACGACCTGTGCTCGAGGTCGGGCCAGAGGTCACTCGGCGTACCCAGCTCGCCTTCCGTCACTTACAGCCGCTGGAACCGGCCGTAGCCGACGCGCTGCCGGCGTTCGCCGGGTGGTTGGCCGGGCGAATGATGCCTGGCGCGGTCGCGGCGCTGGTCGGTCGCGGCGGCGGTCTCACACCCGCGGGTGACGATCTGCTCTGCGGCGTCCTGGTCACCTTGCGCGCCATGCGTGATGCCCGGGCCGACCGACTGGCCCGAGCGATCGGGCAGGTTGCAGCCACTCAGACGACCCACGTGTCGGCCGCATTGCTCGTGCACGCGAGTCGTGGCGAATGTGTTCCCGAGCTGGCCGGGCTGATCGCCGCGCTCGACGGGCGCGGCGACGTGCGAGCAGCGATGCGGCGGCTCGCTGCCGTAGGGCACGCCTCGGGCACATCGTTGGCGCACGGCGTGCTGCTTGCCGTGGCGACGTGTACCCGGGCTTCGGGGTGAGTCGGCGCCTCGAGGTTCGTGCCGGCGTTTACCGGGACTCCGTCAGCCTGATGCAGGCGAGCCGGCGTATCGGCGAAGAACCCGGCGTACGGTCCGCACTCGTCGCCATGGCCACTGAACTCAACATCGAACTACTGGTCGGCATGGGATTCGAGGCGCCGGCAGGTGCCTCGGCGAACGACATGCTGGTCGCCGTCGTGGCCGACGGTGAGGATGAGATCGACGCTGCCATGGCGACCCTGGACGCACTTCTCGCGCAGCGCCGGACCGACGGCGACGGTGGGGCGTTCTCCGATCCCCCACCTCGCACCGTTCGCGGAGCGGCGGTGGACGCAACGCTTGCCTTGATTTCCACCCCCGGCCAGTACGCCGCGGCCGACGCATTCGAGGCCCTCGATGCGGGCTTGGACGTGATGCTGTTCAGCGACAACGTCCCGGTCGGTCACGAAATCGCCCTCAAGCGGGCGGCAGCCGAACGAGGTCGACTGGTGATGGGCCCGGACTGTGGAACGGCCCTCGTCGGCGGGGTGGGGCTGGGATTCGCCAACGTCGTCCGTCCGGGCCCGGTCGGGCTGGTCGCTGCGTCGGGAACGGGAGCCCAACAGCTGATGTGCCTGTTCGACGCGGCTGGCCTGGGCATCAGCCACTGTCTGGGCGTGGGTGGCCGAGACCTGTCCGAGGCGGTCGGCGGGCTTTCCACCCTGGCCGCGCTGGATCTGTTCGCCGGCGACGCCGCGACCGAACGGATCGTCGTCGTCTCCAAGCCGCCCGCACCTGCTGTGGCCGATGCCATCCGGGCCCGCACCGCTGATCTGGACATCCCGGTCGATCTTGCGCTGCTCGGGCCGGGCCAGCCGACGCTCACCGACGTCGCCGAGCGCGTAACCCGTGCCGCACAGCTGGCCTGGGAGGCTCCGCGGCAATGGCCGGCGCGCGACCGGCGCCCTCGGCGTACTGGCGCCGTCCGTGGGCTGTTCGCCGGTGGCACTCTCTGTGACGAGGCGAGGTTTGTGCTCTCCGAACGGCTCGGCGCGGTGCGCTCCAACATCGCCGCCGAGGCGGCCTCGGCGTTGCCCGACGACCTGCGCTCGGACGGCCACCTGGTGATCGACTTCGGCGACGACCGGCTCACCCGGGGACGCCCGCATCCCATGATCGACAACACCCTTCGGGTCGACCGCATTCTCGAGGAAGGCCTCGATCCGGCCTGCGGGGTTCTGCTGATCGACGTCGTCCTCGGCCACGGCGCCCATCCAGACCCGGCTGGAGAGCTGGCTCCGGCGCTGGCCAGAGCACGCGATACCGCGGCGAGCGGGGGCCGTGATCTTGCGGTCGTGGTCTCCCTCACCGGCACCGCGGCTGACCCGCAAGGTCTCGATCGGCAGGCCGCCGCGTTGCAAGCGGCCGGCGCGTCGGTGCATGTCTCCAATGCGGACGCGGCTCTGACGGCCGCCAACCTGGTGGCGGGCTGAGTCGTGGACCTGGCTGTCGAGCCGCGCGTGGTCACCATGGGTGTCGACTTGCTCGCCGACGCCCTCGCCGCCCAGACCGTCGAGGTGCGACGCATCGACTGGCGGCCCCCGCTGGTAGGTGACGCATTGGTCCGAGTCCTGGCCGATCCGCGGCGTCAGGCCGCGAATGAGCTGGCGCTTGCGGCGATGCTGAAGGCGGGCGCGTCGCTCGTCGACGTGCGACCGGCGGGCGAGGCGCTCGGGCTCCAACCGGGCCAGTTCCTGCACGCCGGCCCGCCGATCAGCTGGGATCGAGCATCGGGTCCGCTTCGTGGCGCGCTGATCGGCGCCATGCTCCTCGAAGGCATCGCCGCGGACCCGGCCGAGGCCGAAGCCACCCTGTCCGCCGGCCGGCGTCGAGCTGGAACCATGCCATCACCGCGGTGCTGTCGGGCCGATGGCGGGAGTCGTGTCACCGTCGATGTGGGTGTTCGAACTGCGCGACCCCGTGAATGGCGGCATGGCCTGGTGCCCACTCAACGAGGGCCTCGGCAGGGTGCTGCGCTACGGTGCGTACTCCCCCGACGTCATCGACCGTCTGCGCTGGATGAATTCAGTCCTGGGGCCTGCGTTGCGGGCGGTCGTTCGCCGACACGGCCCGGTCGACGTCAAGTCGATCATCGCCCAGATGGTGCAGATGGGCGACGAGGGGCACAACCGCAACCGCGCGGGCACGCTCATGCTGCTCCGTGAGCTACTGCCGGACCTGGTCGAGACCGCGTCGGCGGAGGCACTCGGCGCCATCGTGCGTTTCGTGGCCGGCAACGACCATTTCTTCCTCAACTTGGTGATGCCCGCCGGCAAGCTGCAGACGTCGGCCGCCGCCGGTATCGACGGCAGCAGCGTCGTGACGACGATGGCTCGCAACGGTACGGACTTCGGCATCCAGGTCTCCGGGCTCGGCGAGCAGTGGTTCACCGGGCCGGCTCAAGTTCCGGAGGGTTTGTTCCTCGGAACATACGGACCCGACGACGCCAACCCCGACATCGGCGACTCCGCCATCGCCGAAACGATGGGGCTCGGCGGCTTCGTCATGGCATCGGCACCGGCGATCGTGCAGTTCGTCGGCGGGAGCGTCCCCGACGCCATCCGCACCACGCGGCTGATGTACGAGATCACCGTCGGCGAGAATCCAGCGTTCGCTCTGCCGATCCTGGACTTCCGCGGCGCACCCACCGGCATCGACGTCGTCGCGGTCGTCAAGACCGGTGTCCTACCGCAGATCAACACCGGCATGGCCGGAAAGGTGGCCGGCACCGGACAGGTTGGTGCCGGGCTGGTCCAGCCTCCTGTGGAGTGCTTCGTGCAGGCGCTCGGGGCGTTAGCCGACGCGGTGCCCGATCCCCGCTCGTTGCCGGCTGAGCGGCGCAGCCAGAGCAGGCCGAGAATTGGCAGCACGAGCGGGACGAATCCGTACCCGCGGCCGAAGGCCGACCACACGGTCTCGTCCGGGAAGGCATCAGGCCAGGCCAGGCTCAGCGTGCCGACAATCAGCACCCCGGCCAACTCGACCGAACACGCGACGAACGCGACACGTCGAGCCCTCGGACCGGAACGGGCGAGAGCGACGGTGGCGACGAGGTAGACGACGGCCGCCAATGCGGAGAGCAAGTACGCCACCGGCGCCTCGGTGAACTTGGTCGCGATCTGGACGCCGGCTCTCGCCGTTGCGGCCAGCGCAAAGATGGCATAGACCGCGACCAGCACCCGGCCCGGTCCGGAGTAGGTCGGCTTCGGCTCACCCACCCGCGGTGCTCCACAGGTCCTGCAGACGCACCAAGACAACGACCAATGCTAGGCATGCGACGGCAAGCACCGCAGTCCCCCATCGAGAGCGTTCAGCGAGCGCCCACAGCGTGCCGAGAGGAAGCAGGATCACCGCGACGACCAGATAGCCGACGAACGTGCCGGGCTCATCCGGGCGCTCACCCGCCACCAGGAACCCGATTGCGATCAACACCTGCACCAATACCAGGATGCTGAGAACGCCTGATGCAATCACCAAGTACTCGCGAGGAGCCCGGCCCACGGCGGTCAGCACGAGTGCAGCGACTCCGTACGCAGCGACGAGGAGCATCAGCCCGGTCGCCAAGAAGTCGACCACCGCGGGATCGTATCGGTGATCTTCAGACAGGTATGGCGGTGGGACCGGCGCACCCCGCCTCAAGATCGGCCGAGTTGGGACGGGTGATCGACGTCGCGGGGGTCGCCGGTCCCGGTGCAGTCGACCTCGACCACGCCCGCCGGGCGACTCGCCAGGTAGGCACGGGCGCCGCTGTCGCCGACGGCGGATGCCGCGGCACCACGCCAATGAGTGCGCCCGAGGAGAACAGGATGCCCGCGCCCTCCGGCGTAGGTGGCCACGGCGAGTTCCGCGCCCACCTCGTGGGCCTGGATGAGCCGGCGAACAGCCTCTGCTCCGAGCCACGGCGTGTCGACGAGAACGATGACGACCGCGGTCGCCTGCTGTGGCAACGCGGCGAGGCCGGCCCGCAGCGAGGAACCCATGCCGGTCTGCCAGTCGGGGTTGTCGATCACGGTGGTGCCGGGTACCACCAGCGGAGCGGCACCGGCGATGACGACCAGCGGCTGGCAACCTCCCTCGCCAAGCACCCAGACCATGCGGTCGACCAGCCGTTCTCCGTCGAGCTCGACCAGCGCCTTGGGACGGCCGAACCGGCGCCCGGCGCCGGCCGCAAGGACGAGCCCGGCAACCGTCACGTGGGGTGCTCCCGATGAATGGGTCCGGCGACTCTGGACAGTGGACGGCCACTTCCGCCCCATCGCGCGGACACGATCTCGGCCGCGACCGATACAGCCGTCTCCTCCGGTGTCCGCGCCCCGATGTCCAGCCCGATGGGGGCGGAGAGCCGAGCCAGCTCCTCCTCGGTCAGTCCCAGGTCCCGCAGGCGAGAGATCCGATCACCGTGCGTTCGGCGGGAACCCATCGCACCGATGTAGGCCGCCGGGCTGTGCAGCGCGATCTCCAGCAATGGAATGTCGAACTTCGGGTCATGGGTCAGCACGCAGATGACGGTGCGCTCGTCGACCGTCGTCTCCGCGAGGTACTCATGCGGCCAGCGGACGACGACCTCGTCAGCCTCCGGGAACCTGGCCTTGGTAGCGAACACCGGCCGCGCGTCGCACACCGTGACGTGATAGCCGAGGAAGGCCCCGACCCGCGCCACTGCCGCCGCGAAGTCGATCGCACCGAAGACCAGCATCCGCGGCGGTGGTGCGAACGAGTTGACGAAGACTGCGAGTTCGTCCCCGCGCCGTTCCCCGTGAGGTCCATAGCGGCGCAGCCCGGTCATCCCTTGGTCGAGCATTCCGCGAGCGTCGTCGGTGACGGCATCGTCGAGGCGCTCGCTGCCCAGCGAACCCTCCCGGCTGTCAGGCCGGATGACCAGGTGCTCGGCGAGCCGGCGCGGCCCGTCGACCACCGTGGCGATCGCGACCGGACGTCGCTCGGCAACATCGTCGGCGATTGCCTTCAGGGTCGGGAACGAGTCACGGTCGACAGCCTCGACGAAGACCTCGATCGTCCCGCCACAGGTCAGCCCCACGGCGAACGCCTCGTCGTCGCTGACGCCGTAGTGTTCCAGGCTGGGCGGATCACCGGCCAGGACGCGTTCGGCGACCGCGTACACCGCCCCTTCGACGCAGCCGCCGGACACACTGCCGACGGCTTCGCCGTCCGGGCCGACCAGCATGGCGGCTCCTGGGCCACGAGGCGCGGAACTCCAGGTCTGGATGACGGTGCCCACCGCTACCCGCTGGCCGTCGGCCCACCAGCCGGCCAATCGGTCCAGGACGTCACGCATTGAGGTCCTCCTGTGAGAGCAGAGTGGCCAGCCGAGCCAACGCCTGCACGTTGTGGCCGGGGAGCAGAATGTCGACCGACGGTAGCGCCGCGCGCAATCCGGCTGTCGTCGGTGCGAAGCCGCCCTTGCCGGCGTGTGGGCTGACCCAGACCACCCGGTGCGCGAGCCGGTTCAGTCGAAGCATCTGCTCGCCGAGTTGCGCGACGTCACCACGCTCCCAACCGTCACTCGCTACGACGACGACCGCTCCTCGCGCGATGCCGCGCTGTCCCCAACGGTCCAGGAAGGCTTTGAGCTGCTCACCGAGCCGGGTACCCCCACTCCAGTCGGGTACGGCGGAGTACGCAGCGGTGAGCGCTGCGTCCGGATTCAGCCCCCGCAGTTCCCGACTGACCCTCGTCAGCCGGGTACCGATCGTGAAGACCTCGGTCGACGGGCGCCGTCGACAGGCGGCGTGGGCGAAGCGCAGTAGTCCGTCAGAGTAGGCCGACATCGAACCGCTGACGTCGACGAGCAACACCATCCGCCGGGGCCGCTCGGACCTGGTTTGGCGGTGCAGCCGAGCAGGTTCGCCGCCGCGGCGCAGCATCGCCCGGACGGTCCGGTGAGGGTCCAGTTCGCCTCGATGCGACGGTCGCCGCCGACGGGTGCGGCGAGTCGGGCCGGACGGGCGCAGAGCAGAGAGCAACCGGTCGACCTCGCCGCGCTCGGTATCGGTCAACTCGGCCAGATCCCGGTACCGCAAGACCTCCACCCGGCTGGCCGTCATGGCCACGTGTCGCGCGCCGGTCTCGGCTGGCTCATCATCCGGACGGTTCCCGTCGGGGACCGCCACCGGAAGGGACACAGTGACGACCGGTCGGCGGACCGTCCGCACTGTGCCGGCCGGCAGGTCGCCGAAGTAGGTGGCAAACACGGCGTCGTACGCGGCTACCTCGTCCGGTCCGGCGCACAGGGTGAGCCGGCCGGCCCAATACACATCGGCCGTCCGACCGAGCGTCCAGGTGACCCAGCGCACGCGCCCAGGCATGCACCCGGGCCGACCCCGCGGGAACACCGGCTGCGCGCAGCGTCCGGGCGAACCCGACCAGCGCCGGGACGGTGCCGCTCACCACGACCAGCTATCTGCCGTCGCGGCCAGGACGCGTTCCTGGTCCTCGCGGTACTTCACGGCGGCGCCCAGAGTGCGGGCGGCGAGGTCTCGGTCCAGCGACCGAGCGCCGAGCGTGGCCAAAGCGGCCGCCCAGTCGATCGACTCCGCCAAGCCCGGTGGCTTGACCAGGTCCATGTCACGCAGGCCTTGGGCAGCGCGGGCGACGTCGGCGACCAGTCCGTCGTCGGCGCCCGGGATGCGGCGACGGATCACTGCGACCTCTCGGTCGAAGTCCGGGTGGTCGAGCCAGTGGTAGAGACAGCGACGCTTGAGTGCGTCGTGGACTTCCCTGGTGCGGTTGCTGGTGACCACGACAACCGGAGGCCGCTCGGCCCGGATGGTCCCGATCTCCGGGACGGTCACGGTGAACTCGCTCAACACCTCGAGCAGGAACGCCTCGAACTCGTCGTCGGCACGGTCGACCTCGTCGACGAGAAGCACCGCGGGGGTCTCCTCAGTGCTGCTCTCGACCGCCTGTAGCAGCGGGCGGGCGAGCAGGAATCGGCGATCATAGAGCTCTTGCTCGAGCTGGTCGGCGTCGGTGATACCGGCCGCCTCCGCGGCGCGCAGGTGTAGCAACTGACGGGGAAAGTCCCAGTCGTAGAGCGCCTGCGCGGCGTCGAGTCCCTCGTAGCACTGCAGACGGATCAGTGGTGTCCGCAGCACATCGGCCATCGCCTGGGCCAGCGCCGTCTTGCCGACACCCGCCTCTCCCTCGACGAACAGCGGGCGGGCCATTCGCAACGCCAGGAACGCCGCGGTGGCCACGCCGTCGTCGGCGAGATAGTCGACTGCGTCCAGCCGCTGCACGAGCTCAGCAGGCGACCTCGGGAGATCCACGGACCCACGCTACGTCCTCAATGCTGATGGCCTTCGGTCCCCGTGCACAGGACCTGCGGGTTCCAGTCCTGGAACATTCCGCTCGGATTGTCTTTCCAGGCCCAAGCATGGAGTTCGTAGAACTCCGGTATGCCGTAGCGGTTCGGTGTCGGCGTGAGCGTGAACTGCTGGTTGAACAGCGTTGGCGGCTCGGTGTTCTCCTTGTCCCAGGCTTCCTGGAACACCACGTACTCGACGCCCACGAGCGCGAGGCGCCCGTCCTCGGTCGGCTCGTACATCAGGGCTTCCGGCTTGGCCGCATCGACGACTGCATCGCCGACGAGGTCACCGTTGACGAAGTGGATGCCCATCGAACCGGCGAGCGGCTCGTGCACGCAGCCGAAGAACTGCACGTACCCCGCGGCGACGGCTTTGTCGACGTCGCGGAAGGCCCGAGTGGCGTCCCGGACCGAGCCGAGCGGCCGTTGACCCTCGGCATTCGGCGGCTGCACTTCCCTCTGCGCATGCTCACCGTGATCCTGAGCCACGGCAGCCGGCACAGTGACTGCTCCCGCCACCGCCGCCGCGGCGATCGCCCAAGTCGTCCGGCGGTTCACGAGCCGCCTCCGTAGAAGTACGGATCGAGCACCTGCACCTGGGTGACGCTGTCCACCGGAAGGCCGTTGCGTACGGCGACGCTACGGATGGCCTCCGGCGAGGGCGCATCGTAGACGCACCATGTGGTTCGGTCGTCGTCACTGACATAGGAGTGGACCCAGGTCACGTCCTGCTCGCACGTTGCAGGCGATGATCCCGGCGGCCGCCGTCCGGCCGGTCCCGTCGATCGGGAACCGCAGGCCGTCGGCGAATGTCCGCTCGATGAGATAGCGCGGCATCGTCATGTCCCTTCGTCCGTGAGGCCCGGTTGGCCTCTGGACGAACGATGCCGATGGGAGCCTTCGCTGCCATCGGGATGCGGTCCCTATGTTGGGGCCGCGTAGTCCCCATTTGGCGGGCGGAGTCCGAGGGAGGCAGCGGCGCTCACGGCGTCGTGCCGGTTGCCGACCGCCAGCTTGGTGAGGATCGCGGACACGTGATGGTCGACGGTCTTGGGCGAGAGGACCAGCCGATCGGCGATCTCGATGTTGCGTAGGTCCTCGAACAGCAGGGCCAGGACGTCCAGTTCACGAGCGGTGAGCCCGGCGGGGTTCGCCCGCGTCCTTGGGCGCGGGCCGCGCGGCACGGACCGAGCCCCTCGCTCACGCAGTCCACGGGCGACCATGGCGGCTCGGGGCCGCGCGCCGAGTTCTTGAAGCAGGTCCAGTGAACGGCGCAGGTCGTCGACGTCGTCGCTGTCACCGAGCGCATCAGCCTCTTCGTAGGGGCACCCGCGCTCCCGCCACGCCAGCCCGGCCTCCCGATGCCGCCCGTCGACGTGCAGAGCGAATGGCTGCGGCGAGGGCAACGCTCTCGTCTCGCTCGACACCTGATCCGCTGACACCACAATGCGATTTCCCCGGCAAACCACGGCGAGCCGCTCTGCAGCGAAGCGGAGGCCGTCGCCATCAGTTCGCGGCTGGCTAGCTCGGTGTCGCCGGCGAGCCACGCCGCCTCGACGCGGGCGATGCGGGCCGGATGATCGAGCTGGCGTTCGCCATACGGCCCGGCTAGAGCCAGCGCATCGTCCAGCGGCCCGAAGGTGTCGGGGTCCCCGCGCCGAGCCCGCACTCTGCCGATCGTGAGCAACGCGCCCACTCGGTGCACGTTGGCGGTTCCCAGCCGTCCGAGCACCCGGCTGGCTTGCTCGAGGGCCTCGTCCCATTTCCCTTCCATGACGAGAACCGTGCAATGGTCCGCCAGCATGCAATGCTCGAAGAAGCGCAGGTCGTTCTCGACCGCGACGGGCAACCCCTCGTCGAAATAGCGGTTCGCCTCTCTCGGCCTGTAGCCGAAAGCGAGTTGGGACTGCAGGTTGTTGTATGCCCGGGCCACGTCGTAGTCGAGGCTTGCGGCCCGGGCTCGGGTGAGACTCTCATGCAGCAGATCGATCCCAGTGTCCTCGCCGGCGCAATCCAGCGCCGTGCCGACCGTGTTCAGGGCGTGGATGGCGACGTCCTCGACACCGAGACGCTCAGCCATCGCCACCGCCTGACGCCCAACCTCGATCGCAGCACGGCTCTCACTGAGCAACATGTGCCGCTGCGCCAGCGTGCTGAGAGCTCGGGCCAGATCGACCGACTCGCCGAACGGAATGAGCAACTCGATCGCCTCGTCGAGAACCGTCGTCGACACGATGGCGTTGCCAGCATGCCGGTGAGTCGTCGCCAACCAGGTCAGCCAGCGCGCGAGCGAACGCGGGTCACCCACCGTCCGCCGATGCGCCAGCACAACGTCGGCCGCGGCAAGCGCCTCGTCCATCTGGTCGATGCGCGCGCACGACATGGCGCGGGCCTCGAACAGTGCAATCTGGTCCTCCGGCGGCAACCGATCGACGTGCCGAAGCGCGCTGCCGAGTAGGGCCGCAGCCTCCCGGTGGGCTCCGAGCGCGGAACAATGGGTCGCTGCTCGGCGGGCCAGGTCGACGATCGCTTCCGGGTCGTCGGCGGCAACGGCGTGGTGGGCACGGCGGACAACGTCGTCATCGTCGGCGAGCGCTTCGAGCGCTCTGCCATGCAACTCGCGCCGACGCCACGGTGTCATCGCGTGCTCCAGGGCCAGCCTGGTCAGGTCGTGGCGGAAGGCGATGGTCCCGTGGTCGTCGCCCAGGAGGCCGCGGGCCACGCACTCGTCTACCGCAGCCGGCTCAACGCGAGCCACAGCCAGCAGCGTGTCGTGCGGAACACGGGTACCAAGTACCGCGCCAGCATCCAGCACTTCCCTGGCGTCCTTCGACAACTTGCCAGCGCGGGCCAGCACCGCATCGCGCACGGTGGGCGGCAGCGTGTCGTTCCCGCCCGCGAGGATCTCGGTGACGAAGAAGGGGTTGCCACCCGTTGCGGCGTATAGGGCGACCGGATCAATACTGCTACCCGCGGCCAGTGCCTTGACAGCATCCACCGACAACGCGTCGACGTGGATTCGGGAGACAGTGGGGGGTACCAGGTCGCCGAGTGCAAGCTGCAACGGATGGTCGCGATCGACATCGTCGCGATAGGTGGCAATGACGAGCGACGGCAAGGACGGGAGGCGACGAGCGATGAGCCGCACCAAGTCGAGCGTGGCTTCGTCGGCCCACTGCAGATCCTCGATGACCGCGACCACCGGATCTGGTGAGCCCGCAAGTAGGTCGAGGAAAGCATCGAGCGCCGCTTCGCGATCGTCGCGTTGGAACGCCTCGCGTAGGCGACCTCCGCCCGCCCTGGCGATATCAGCCAACGGACCCAGCGGACGCGGGGCAAAAAGGTCGTCGCACCGGCCGATGAGGACCCTGACGTCGTCGGCGTACTCGGAACAGAAGGCGTCCACTAGCGCCGTCTTGCCGACGCCGGCCTCGCCACTGACGAGCACCAGGCGACCTGTCGTCGCCGCAGCACTGAACTGCTCGGAGATACAGGCTAGGGCCGACTCCCGCTCGAGGAGCCTCATAGCAATCGATGCTACGACTAGAGGCGGCAGGCGAGTATGTCGGTGACGAAGATCGCTCGGGCGCCGATCTCCCACAACGTGTCCATGACCCGTTGCGCGTCGGCCCGGGGAACCATGGCGCGGACGGCGACCCAACCTTCGCGATGCAGCGGCGACACGGTTGGCGACTCGATGCCGGGGGTGACGGCGCACGCCTCGTCGACCCGCTCGGCGCGGATGTCGTAGTCCATCATCACGTAGCGGCGCGCGACCAGGACGCCCTGTAGGCGCCGGACGAGCTGCTGAACTCCCGGTTCGGCTGCAACGGCCGGTCGGGTGATCAGTACCGCCTCCGACGTCATGATCGGCTCACCGACCAGCTCCAGACCGGCTCTGCGCAGGGTGGTTCCGGTCGAGACGACGTCCGCGACCACGTCAGCAACGCCGAGCTGGACTGCCGTCTCCACCGCGCCGTCGAGCCGAATCACTTCGGCGTCGATCCCGGCATCGGCGAGATGCTTCGAGAGCAGTCCCGGGTACGACGTGGCGATCCGCATTCCGGCGAAATCACCCACGTCAGTGGCCGAGCCGGCCCGAGCGGCGAACCGGAAGGTCGAATATCCGAAGTCCAGCGGCAGTAGTTCCTCCGCCGGCGAGCCGGAATCCTGTAGCAGGTCGCGCCCGGTGATGCCGACCTCGACGGTGCCGGAACCGACGTAGACCGCGATGTCTCTGGGGCGCAGAAAGAAGAGCTCCGCGTTGTTGTCCGGGTCGGCGAGCACGAGCTCGCGGCCATCGGAACGCTGCCGGTAGCCAGCTTCGTGCAGCATCGTCGCGGCCGGCTCGGCCAGCAGCCCCTTGTTGGGCACGGCGATTCGCAGCGGCGTCATCGTTCTCCTAGAGCCGTTCGTACACGTCGTCGAGCTCGACGCCGCTGGCGAGCATGAGCACTTGAACGTGATAGAGCAGCTGGGCGATCTCGTCCGCGGCCCGATCTGCACCTTCGTGCTCGGCGGCCATCCACGCCTCTGCGGCTTCTTCGACCACCTTCTTGCCGACGTGGTGCACGCCGTGCCTGACGGCGTCGACAGTGCCTGAGCCCTCGGCACCCGCGGCCACCTTCCCCGACAGCTCGGCCCATAGGTCGTCGAAGCTCTTCACGGTCGTCAGCCTATGGCGACCAACCGCCGGCAGCCCCACCGCTTGATCTCCGATCGGCGCTGGCACGCCGTTGTGCTTTGGCGATGCCTTGGGCGCGCAGCTTGTGTCGGCGGCCCGTGATGGGATCGCGTCATGGCTGATCCGAAGGTCGGCGTGGTATTCCGTTCCCAGTCCCCGCCCGAGCAGCTGAGGGACGTTGTGCAGGCGGCGGAGTCGGCTGGCATCGGGCAGCTGTGGCTGTGGGAGGACTGCTTCGCCGAGGGCGGCCTCACCACGGCGGCTGCGGCACTGGCGTGGACGCAGCGTTTGCCAGTCGGCATCGGCCTGCTGCCGGTCCCGCTGCGCAACCCCGCCGTTGCCGCAATGGAGATCGCCACGCTATCCCGGATGTTCCCGGGCCGGTTCGTGCCTGGCATCGGCCACGGCGTTCTGGAGTGGATGGGGCAGGTGGGTGCGCGGGTAGCCTCGCCGATCACATTGCTGCGCGAGTACGCGACGGCAGTGCGCGATCTGCTGCATGGCCGCACCGTCGACGTGAGCGGCCACTACGTACATCTGGGCAACGTCGCTCTCGACTGGCCGGCCGCCGAGCCGCCGCCGCTGCTGATCGGAGGGCGTGGTCCGAAGACCGTGCGCCTGGCGGGCGAGGTCGCCGACGGCCTCATCCTCGACTCCGTCCTCACCTTCGACCAGATCCGCGAGGGCTGTGCCTGGGCAGCAGAGAGCCGCGCTGCGGCCGGCCGCACCGACGAGCCGTTCGACGTGGTCGTGTTCGTCGAGCTCGACCCGACCGCTTCTGACCTTCGCGCCCAGGTCGACGAGGCGATCTCGACGCTCGCCGCGATCGGGGCCAGCACGGTCGCGTTCCAGGCCACCGGTGCGGCGCCCGATCCCGAGCCGCTCATCGCGGCGTGCACGGCCAGGTAGGGCGGTCAGCGCAGCTCGGCCGCTGGTCTGGCCGAGATGAGTTGGCGTGACAGGCTGCCATCGTGCTGCTGTCGACGATCGCGACCACTGACGACCACACAGGCGGGGCCCTCAACGACGTCGAGCAGGCCGTGCACCGGACCGACCCACGCACCTGCGCCCGGCTCGCGGTCCTTGCCGCCGACGGCCACATGGGCGAGCACGTGTTCTCGATCGACCCGTGCGACCCGCTAGTCCCGGGATTCGTGCTGCGGTGAGGTACCTCGACGCGGACGCCGTCGCCGTCCTCGGGCCCGCCGCAGCGGTCCAAGCCATCACCAACGCCCTTCGGGGCGGGCTCGACCCGGCCGCCGACCCGGCCCGCGTCTCGGTCGACCTGACGAATGGCCAGTTCCTGCTCATGCCGTCGGAGACGCTGACTGCAGCCGGCGTAAAGGTCGCGACAGTCGCCCCGGACAACCCGACCCTCGGGCTGCCCCGCATCCAGGCTGCCTACCTGCTGTTCGACCAGGACACCCTTGCGCTGCGCGCGGTGCTCGATGGAACCGCGCTGACCACCCTACGGACGCCCGCTGTCTCTGTCGCTGCGGTTCTCGAACGGCTACCGGGCCGTGCGCTGCGGGTCACGGTAATCGGGGCCGGGCCCCAGGCCACCGGCCATGTCGCCACCCTCGCCGCCGTACGTCAGCTTGAGCAGACGACATACTTGGTCCGGGATCCGTCCCGCACCCCACTCGACGCCGTGGCACTCGGATCGCCGCAAGCCGATGAGGCTCTAAGGACAGCGGACGTCGTGGTCTGCGCGACCTCGGCACGGACGCCGGTGTTCGACTCCGCACTGCTGGCCAGCGACGCCATCGTGGTCGCAATTGGGTCTCACGAGCCTGACGCACGCGAGCTCGATGCAGCGCTGCTCGGCCGCGCCACCGTCGTCGTGGAGGACGTGACGACCGCCCTGCGCGAGGCCGGCGACGTGATCCTGGCCATCGCCAGCGCCGCCCTGAGCCCCGCCGACCTCGTTCCGATGCGCGACGTCGTGACCGACGTCGTCACCCTTCCGACCGACCGACCCCTGGTCTTCAAGAGCGTCGGGATGTCCTGGCAGGACCTCGTCATTGCCGAAGCCGTGTTGGCGCACAACGAAGCCTGACGTGGCTCGTGCCGATCAGGCGTAGCAGGCGCGCAGGGTCAGGACCGTAGCCAGCGCCGCTTGGGCGGCCTCGAAGCCCTTGTCCTCGGCAGAACCAGGCAGTCCTGCCCGGTCGAGGGCCTGCGCCTCGTCGTCGCAGGTGAGCAGGCCGAAGCCGATCGGGACCCCGGAGTCGACGCTGACCTTGACCAGGCCTTCGCTGGCGGCCTGGCAGATGTACTCGAAATGCGGAGTCTCGCCGCGGATCACCACCCCGAGGGCGACCAGGGCGTCGTACCGCGCTCGGGCCAGTCGGGCACACGCCACGGGTAGCTCGAACGAGCCCGGCACTCGCAGCACCAGCGGATCGTCGACCCTGGCCTGGGTGAGCGCGCGCAATGCGCCGTCCAGTAGTCCCGCCATGACCTCGTCGTGCCACTGCGCGGCGACGACACCAACGCGAAGCTGGTCGGCGCCGGTCAGGTCCATGGTCGGTGCGCCGCCTCGTGTCACGGGGACCTCGCCTCCAGCTCGTCTCCCAGGTGCGGCAGCTCATGCCCCATCCGGTCCCGTTTGGTTCGCAGGTAACGGATGTTCTCGGGGTGCGGCCGCACCGGCATCGGCACCCGTTCCACGACCTGCAACCCGTATCCGGCCAGGCCGGCGAGCTTGGTCGGGTTGTTGGTCATCAGCCGCATCGACTTGACGCCGAGATCGGCCAAGATCTGCGCTCCGGTCCCGTAGTCGCGGGCGTCGGCGGGCAGCCCGAGGTCCAGGTTGGCGTCGACGGTGTCCCGGCCACCGTCTTGCAGCTCATAGGCCCGCAGCTTGTGCGCGAGACCGATGCCGCGGCCTTCGTGCCCGCGCAGGTACAGCACGACGCCCTGACCATTCGTGGCCACGGCGGTCATGGCGGCTCGCAGCTGGGGCCCGCAGTCGCAGCGCAGCGATCCGAACGTGTCGCCGGTCAGGCATTCAGAATGCACGCGCACCAGGACTGGATCGCCGTCGGCCACATTGCCGAGGACCAGCGCGACGTGCTCCGCGCCGGTCACGACGTCTCGGTATGCGTGCACCTGGAAGATCGCTTCGTCCGTCGGCAACCTGGTCAGTGCTATGCGGCGGACATTGCTCTCGTATCGCCGCCGGTAGCGGATCAGATCCGCGATAGAGATCATCGCCAGGCCGTGCTCGTCGGCGAACGCCCGTAACGCCGGAGCCCGCATCATGGAGCCGTCGTCGTTGACGATCTCGCACAGAACCCCGGCCGGGCTTTGGCCGGCGAGCCGAGCCAAGTCGACCGCCGCCTCGGTATGACCAGCCCGGGCGAGAACACCGCCGTCGCGATACCGCAGCGGCATGATGTGGCCGGGCTGCGTCAGCTCGTAGGGTTCGGTCGCGGAGTCGGCCAGCACGCGGGCGGTGTGCGCGCGATCGGCCGCCGAGATGCCGGTGGTGACGCCATCGCGTGCATCGACGGAGATGGTGTATGCGGTGCGCATCCGCTCCCGGTTGTGCGGTGTCATCAATGGGATGTTCAGCCGATCCAGGGTCTCGCCCTCGAGCGGTACGCAGACGAACCCGCTCGTCCAGCGGATCATGAAGCCCATCAGCTCGGGCGTCGCCTTGCCAGCCGCGAAGATCAGGTCTCCTTCGTTCTCACGGTCCTCGTCGTCAACGACGACCACGGCCCGACCCGCAGCGATGTCGGCGATGGCCCGCTCCACTGGGTCCAACGAGATCGTCATTGTGCATTCACCCGCCCGTTCATCAGTCGCTCGACGTACTTCGCGATCACATCCACTTCGAGATTGATCTGCTCGCCCACCGTGCGCTGGCCGAGCGTGGTCAGCGCCAACGTGGCCGGAATCAAGCTCACCTCGAACCACCCGTCCGCCACGGCGGACACCGTGAGCGATACGCCGTCAAGGGCGATGGAACCCTTCTCGACGACGTAGCGGGACAGCCCGTCGGGCAGCGAGATTCGGACGATCTGCCATCGGTCACCCGCCCGTTGGTCGATCACCGTGCCCACACCGTCTACGTGACCCTGGACGATGTGCCCGCCGAGCCGATCGGACACCCGAACGGCGCGTTCGAGATTGACCGGCGAACCAACGGACAGGGCGCCGAGCGACGAACGACGAAGCGTTTCGCGCATCACGTCGGCGGTGAAGACGCCATCGGCCACGTCGACCACGGTCAGGCAGACGCCGTTGACAGCGATCGACGTCCCGAGCACCGCATCGGCCGTGACGCCTGACGCTCGCACCGTGAGCCGGGCCGACTCGGGACCATGGTCGACCGCTAGTACCTCGCCCATCTCCTCGACGATTCCGGTGAACATGTCACCCCTTCCTGGGCTGGGCGGTGATCCGCAGGTCGGGTCCGACCTGCGTGACGTCCGTGAGTTCGAGCTGGACGGCGTCGGCGACTGTCGTGACACCCAGATCGCCGACGGCTGCCGGTCCGGCCCCGAGCAGGGCCGGGGCAAGGTAGGCGACCGTTCGGTCGACGAGCCCCGCGCGCAGAAATGCCGCCGCCAGCGTCGGTCCGCCTTCGAGCCAGACCCGCTGACGGCCCTCGCCGAAGAGCACCGCCAGAGCCTGCCCCGGATCACGGGTCCTGAGCCGAAGTGACTCGGCCGTGTCATCGGCAACGGCCGCATGGGCTGCAATCGGGCGCATCCCCATCACGGCGCGCAGCGGTTGGAACCGTCGATCACGTGGCGTGCCGTCACCGTCGCGAACGGTCAGGTGGGGATCGTCGGCGAGCACTGTTCCCGTGCCGACCAGGATGGCGTCGCTCTCGGCCCGGAGACGGTGCACATCGGCGCGGGCTTCCGGCGAAGTGATCCACTGGCTGGTGCCGTCGGCGGCGGCGCTGCGGCCGTCGAGCGTCGCCGCGAACTTCCAGGTCACGAACGGACGTCCGGATTCGACGGCGAACGTCCACTCCGGGTTGACGGCTCGTGCCTCGTTGGCCAGGACACCACCTTCGACGTCGACACCGGCCGTTCGAAGTGCCTCAGCACCGCCCCGGGCCATTGGATTCACATCGGGCTGCGCGTAGACGACCCGGATGATTCCCGCATCCCGCAGCGCCGCCGAGCATGGTCCGGTCCGGCCGACGTGGTTGCACGGTTCCAGGGTGACAACTGCCGTACAGCCACGCGGTCGAGTCGCCGGCTGCCCGCAATGCCTCGACCTCGGCATGCGGGTGACCGGTGCCACGGTGGTAGCCATCTGCCACAACGCCGCCGTCGTCAGCCAGCAGAACGCAGCCGACTCGCGGGTTCGGACCAAGCGGAACACCAGTTGTCTGGGCAAGGCCGAGCGCCCGGCGCATCGCCGCGATCTCCGCGGGACTGGCCATCCCGGTCCTCCTCGCCCGACCAAGGCGAGCTCCGGGAGCGGCACACACCGCTCGGACGCCCAGCGACTCCCGGCGCGTTCGACGCCGGTGCCACTGACCATCCGCGCGCGCTTCCTCCCATCCGGACTGTCACCGTCGGTCCCGGAGTTCCACCGGGTCCACCGCCCACCGCCCCTCAGCAGAGGAGCGACAACCGGGTCGCGGACTGTCACCGCCGGTTCGGAGTTTCACCGACCCCGGAGCACGCGTAGTTCTTCTGCTGAAGTCTAGCCGGGGGTGTGGGCTGCCGCGAGATCGCGCAGCTTGCCGATGGCGCCCGCCGGGTCGTGGGCATCGAACACGGCGCTGCCGGCGACGAAGACATCGGCGCCTGCTCCCGCGCAACGCTCGATCGTCTCCTCCGATACTCCGCCGTCAACCTGAAGCCACACCTGCAAGCCGGAGCGAGACACCAGGTCACGTGCCTGCCGGATTTTCGGCAGGCACATCTCGAGGAACGCCTGCCCGCCGAAGCCGGGCTCGACCGTCATGACGAGCAGCAGGTCGATCTCGCCGAGTAGCTCCCCCACCGTGTCCACGGAAGTCGCCGGCTTGAGCGCTACGCCGGCCCGGGACCCGATGCGCCGAAGTTCACGAGCCAACCGCACCGGCGCTCCCGCCGCCTCGATGTGGAACGTGACGCTGTGCGCGCCGGCCTCGGCGTACGCCGGTGCCCACCGGTCCGGGTTCTCGATCATCAGGTGGCAATCGAGGGGCAGCTCGGTGCGGGCGAGCAACGCCTCGACGACCGGCAGGCCGATCGTCAGGTTCGGCACGAAGTGGTTGTCCATGACGTCGACATGCACCCAATCAGCGCCGACGGCACGGGCGATCTCCGACTGGAGGTTGGCATAGTCCGCCGACAGGATGCTCGGCGCGATCAGCGGACCCACGCCAGCGCAGGCTAACGGATTGTCACGCGACTAGCGGCGGCGGAACAACGCAAGGTACATCGCGTCGGTGCCGTGCCGGTGCGGCCAGAGTTGGACGTCCGGCCCGTCGCCAAGATCGGGCACGTTAGGAAGGTACGCCCGTACGTCGAGCTGCTCCACGTCCCTTCGGTGCCGCACGACGTCGGAGACCACGGTGGCTGTCTCGGCGAGATGCGGAGAGCAGGTGGCATATTCCACGACCCCACCCGGCCGGACAGCGTCGATGGCCGCGCGCAGCAGCCGCACCTGCAGCGACCGCAGCCCAGCCACCTCGCCGGGCTGCCGACGCCATCGTGCCTCGGGTCGGCGGCGGAGCGCGCCCAGACCGGTGCACGGAGCATCGAGAAGAACCCGGTCGAATGCCGGCTCTCCTGGGAGCGGCTCGGTACTGTCCGCGACCAGCACTCGGTGTTCGCCAGGGTCGTCACGTAGCGCCCTTTCGACCAGCCGAGCCCGGTGCGGCTGGAGTTCCACGGCGAGCAGTCGTGCGCCCCGCTGGGTCGCTAGTCCGCCGAGCAGGGCCGCTTTGCCGCCGGGACCCGCACACATGTCCAGCCACCGCTCATCGGACCCGGCGAGCTGCACGGCAGCCAGGGCGAGAGCAACCAGCTGGCTGCCCTCGTCCTGGATGCCAGCCCGCCGCTCGCGCACAGCGGCGAGATCGGCCGGATCACCCTCGGCCAGCACCGCTGCATGGGGCGACCAGCGACCCGGTCGCGCGCCGGCTTGGAGAAGCTCGTCGACATCTGCTCGGCCGGGACGGGCGACCAATGTCACCTCGGGACGCTCGTTGTCAGCAGCGAGCGCCCGGCCGAGCTCCTCGATGTCGCCACCGAGTGCGTCGAGCATCGCTCGCGCGATCCAGGCCGGATGCGAGTAGCGCAGCGCCAGCCGCTTGACCGGTTCGGTGGACGTCGTCGGCGCGATCAGTTCGACCCACGCTTCCAAGTCGTGGGCACTCACTCGGCGGAGCACCGCGTTCACCAGCTTTCCGGGTCCCTCACCGATCTGGTTCCGGGTCAGGTCAACGGTGGTGGAGACCGCGGCGTGTGCCGGGATCCGGGTAGACAGAACCTGGTGAGCTCCCAGCCGCAGCGCGTCGAGCACCGGCGGGTCCAGGGTGGACAACGCCCGGTCGAGGTTCGTGCTCAGTACGGCGTCGTACGTGCCGCGGCCGCGTAGCGTGCCGTAGGCCAACTCAGTGGCCAACGCGGCGTCCCGGCCGCTCAGGCCGCGTTCCCGCAGCAGATCCGGCAGCACCAGATTGGCGTACGCGTCGCGCTCGTCGACCGCCCGCAGGGCGTCGAACGCGGCGATCCGCGCGGCGTCCACGACCGGAGCAGGCATCGGTCGGCGGCTGGTCACCGGCCCAGCCGCTCAGCGGAGTCAAGCCGGGCACCGCGGGCCCAGTCATCGGCGAGCATGGGGCGTTTGCCCTGCGGCTGGACCTCGCCGAGAAGAATGGCACTGCTTCCGGTGCCAACCCGGATGCCGTCGCGCTCCACCCGCACCTGCCCTGACGTCAGTTCCGTTCGCTGAGAATCGACGCGTATTGGGCTGAGTTTGAGCCGTTGTCCGCGAAACGTCGTCCATGCTCCCGGCGCCGGGGTGCAGGCGCGAATCAGCCGATCGACGCGCACCGCAGGAGCGGACCAGTCGACTTGCGCGTCCGCCACGCTCAGTTTGGGCGCCCACGACACTCCGCTGGAGGATTGTGGGCGCACGACAAGCGTCCCGTCCTCGATGCCGTCAAGCGTCGCGACCAGCAGTGTGGCGCCGGCCACCGCCAGCCGCTCGAGCAGATCGCCGCTCGTATCGGCCGGCCGGACGGACTCGGTGATCACGCCGTAGACCGGCCCGGCGTCCAACTCTTCCTCGATCTGAAACGTGCTCGCGCCGGTGACCTCGTCGCCGGCCAGGATCGCGTGCTGGACCGGCGCCGCGCCCCGCCAGGCGGGCAGCAACGAGAAGTGCAGGTTGACCCAGCCGTGCTTGGGCACGTCGAGAGCAGCCTGGGGAAGTAGCCCGCCGTAGGCAACGACCGGCGCGCAGTCCGGGCTGATCTCGGCGAGCCGGGCGAGGAAGTCTGGGTCACGCGGCCGCTGCGGCTTGAGCACCTCGATGCCGGCATCAGTGGCGACCTGCGCCACTGGGCTGGGGCTGAGCTTTCGCCCGCGGCCCACCGGAGCGTCCGGCCTGGTGAGGACCGCGGCGACATCGTGGCGTGAGTCGAGGACGGCCGAGAGCGACGGCACGGCGGTACCTGGCGTGCCCGCGAAGACGACACGCACTCAGAGCGCCCGGCCGTAGGTGGGATGCGGAGAGAGCTTGACCGCCGGAGTCGTTTGCCCGAGCCACTCCGCCTCGCGGATCGCACGCAACGCTGCCTTGCGGGCCGACCGGTCCAGGCGGTCGATGAACAACACCCCGTCGAGGTGGTCGGTCTCGTGCTGGATGCAGCGTGCCAACAGGTCGTCGCCCTCGATCATGACGGGATCGCCGTACTCGTTGAAGCCTTTCGCGACGACACGCAGCGCCCGGCGACAGTCGTACTCGATCCCGGGCAGGGACAGGCAGCCCTCGAGGTCGTACTGATCCTCGCCCGACAGCTTCAGGTCCGGATTGATCAGGTGGCCGAGCTGGTCGTCGACGAAGTAGGTGAAGACGCGCAATGAGACGCCGATCTGCGGGGCGGCGAGGCCGACGCCCGGAGCGTCCATCATGGTGTCGGACAGATCCTTGACCAGCCGACGTAGTTCCGCGTCGAAGTCGATGACCGGCTCGGCCTTGGTGCGCAGGATGGGATCACCGAACAGCCGGATAGGCTGGATGGCCACGGGGGGAATGTCTCCTCGCGCTCGATCAGACGTTGAAGCCCAAGGCACGTAGCTGTTCGCGCCCCTCGTCGGTGATCTTGTCCGGCCCCCACGGCGGCATCCAGACCCAGTTGATCCGGAAGTCTTGCACGAGGCCGTCGAGCGCGGCGCTGGTCTGGTCCTCGATCACGTCGGTCAACGGGCAGGCGGCGCTGGTCAGCGTCATGTCGAGGGTGGCGACCCCGGTGTCGTCGACATCGACCCCGTACACCAGGCCGAGGTCGACGACGTTGATACCCAACTCGGGGTCGACGACGTCACGCATCGCCTCGGTGATGTCCTCGATCGACGTGACGCTGGTGGATTCGGTCATCGGTGGTCTCCTGGCGAGTGGGCTTCAGACGAGGCGAGGGCTCGCGCGGTCGCGTCCCGGAATGCCATCCAGGACAGCAACGCGCACTTGACCCGGGCCGGGTAGCGCGCGACCCCAGCGAAGGCAATGCCGTCGCCGAGGACGTCTTCGTCTGGTTCGACGGCACCCCGGCCCTGCATGAGCTCGGCGAAGGCCTCATGCGTGTCGAAAGCCTCGGTCACCGACCGACCGGAGAGCAGCTCGTGCATGACGCTGGCCGACGCCTGGCTGATCGAACACCCCTGGCCGGCATACGAGACGTCCTCGACGCGATCGCCGGAAAGCCGCACCCGTACGGTGATTTCGTCGCCACAGGTGGGATTGACCTGGTGCGACTCAGCGTCGAACGGCTCGCGAAGGCCGCGCCCGACTGGGCGCTTGTAGTGGTCCAGGATGATCTCCTGGTAGAGCGAGTCGGTGGTCACCGAAAGAACCTCTTCGCGTGTTCGACGCCCTCGACGAGCACGTCGATCTCGGCCTGCGTGGTGTACAGGTAGAAAGACGCTCGAGTGGTCGCGGGAATTCCGTACCGGACACAGACCGGCCGCGCGCAGTGGTGCCCGACCCGGACAGCGACGCCGTGCTCGTCGAGGAGCTGACCGACGTCGTGCGGATGCACCCCGTCAAGCGTGAACGACACGGTTCCGCCACGTGAGATGGGCACCCGCGGCCCGATGAGGCGCACACCCTCGATATCGCCAAGCCGCTCCAGCGCGTACGCCGTCAGCGCCTTCTCGTGCGCGGCGACAGTGTCCATGCCGATGCCGGACAGGTAGTCGACAGCGGCGCCGAGACCGACCGCCTGCGCGATCGGCGGCGTGCCGGCCTCGAACTTGTGCGGGATCGGTGCATACGTCGAGCCGGTCATGTCGACGGTCTCGATCATCTCGCCGCCGCCGAGGAACGGCGGCATGGATTCGAGTACCTCGGTGCGTCCCCACAGCACGCCGATTCCGGTGGGTCCGCACATCTTGTGGCCGGTGAAGGCGATCAGGTCGACGCCGAGGTCGATGACGTCGACCGGCTTGTGCGGAACCGACTGGGAGCAGTCCAGCATGATCAGCGCGCCGACCTCGCGCGCGCGAGCGACCATCGGTGACACCGAGTTGACCGTGCCGAGGATGTTCGACTGGTGCACCATCGAGACGATTTTGGTGCGCTCGGTGACGAGGTCGTCCAGGTTCGACAGGTCGAGCCGGCCCTCGTCGGTCAGCCCGAACCAGCGCAACGTGGCGCCGGTCCGCTGGCAGGCCAGCTGCCACGGAACGATGTTGGAGTGGTGCTCCATCTCCGTGATGACGACGTCGTCGCCTGGGCCGAGCCGGTAGCGCGGATCGGCGGCCAGGCCACTGGCCAGTGTGTTGGCCACCAGGTTGAGCGCCTCCGAGGCGTTCTTGGTAAAGACGATCTCGTCGCGCGCTGGGTGCGCCGATGAACTGCGGCGACCTTCGTCCGGGCAGCTCTCGTATGCCGCCGTCGCCTCCTCGCCGAGCTGGTGCACGGCCCGCGCGACGTTGGCGTTGTGGCGCTCGTAGTGGTCGACCAGCGCGTCGATCACCGCCCGCGGCTTCTGTGACGTGTTGGCGGAGTCGAGGTAAACCAGCGGCCGGTCGCCGGCCAGGCGCCGCTCGAGGATCGGGAAGTCCTTGCGGACCTGCTCCACGTCCAGCGGGCTGGAGAGCTGGGACACCGTCGGTTCTCCTCGGGGCTCGCGGTCAGGCCGACGTGCCGGCGTAGCTGACGTAACCCTCGGCCTCGAGCTTCTCGGCCAAGTCCGGGCCGCCTTCCTCGGCGATGTGTCCGTCAACGAAGACATGGACGAAGTCGGGCGTGATGTAGCGCAGGATGCGTGTGTAGTGCGTGATCAGCAGGACACCCTTGCCGCCCCGAGCGTGGAACCGGTTGACACCGTCGGCGACGACCCGCAGCGCGTCGATGTCCAGGCCGGAGTCGGTCTCGTCGAGGATCGCGACGCGTGGATCGAGCAGCTCCAGCTGGAGAATCTCGTGCCGCTTCTTCTCGCCGCCGGAGAAGCCGGTGTTGAGGTCGCGCTCGGCGAACGACGGGTCGATGGCCAGGCCGTCCATGGCGGTCTTGACCTCCTTGACCCATGTCCGCAGCTTTGGCGCCTGCCCGTCGACAGCCGTCTTGGCCGTGCGCAGGAAGTTGGACACCGAGACACCGGGCACCTCTACCGGATATTGCATGGCGAGGAACAGGCCTGCCCGGGCACGCTCGTCGACCTTCATCGCGAGTACGTCCTCGCCGTCGAGCCTGACGCTGCCGCGAGTGACCGTGTACTTCGGGTGACCGGCGATGGAGTAGGCGAGTGTCGATTTGCCCGAGCCGTTCGGGCCCATGATCGCGTGGATCTGTCCCGCCTGGACGGTGAGGTCGACGCCGCGGAGGATCTCCTTGGCGCCCGCCTCGGTGTCCACCGACACATAGAGGTCACGAATCTCGAGGGTGCTCATGGTTGATTGGCCTCCGAAACGGCGAGCTCGCGCTCGACCGCGGTGTGGAGCCGATCGACGAGCTCTGGCACGCCGAGCTTGTTGATCAGCGACGCGAAGAACCCACGCACGACCAGGCGCCGGGCCAGATCTTCGGGGATCCCGCGGGATTGCAGGTAGAACAGCTGCTCGTCGTCGAACCGGCCGGTCGCACTGGCGTGTCCCGCGCCCTCGATCTCGCCGGTCTCGATCTCGAGGTTGGGAACGGAGTCGGCGCGGGCGCCGTCGGTGAGCACCAGGTTTCGGTTGAGCTCGAAGGTCTTGATGCCCTCGGCCTCGGGTCGGATCAACACGTCGCCGACCCACACCGAGTGGGCGCCAGTGCCTTGCAACGCCCCCTTGTACTCGACGTTGCTGCGGGCTTTCGGGGTGTTGTGGTCGACGAAGAGCCGGTTCTCGATGTATTGGCCGGCGTCGACGAAGTACAGGCCCAGCAGTTCTGCCTCGCCACCCGGCCCGGAGTAGTCGAGCGACGTGCTGATCCGGACCAAGTCGCCGCCGAAGGTGACGATCGCGTGGCGGACGGTGGCATCGCGCCCGACCCGCACGTGGTGATGCGACAGGTGGACGGTGTCGTCGGCCCAGTCCTGCAGGCTCACCAGCGTGAGGTGCGCGCCCTCCTCGACGATGATCTCGACGTTGTCGGCGAACGCGGCCGAGCCCTCATGCTCGATCAGCACGGTTGCGTGGCTGAACGCTTGCGCGGTGACCACGACATGACCGGCCGCTGCCTTCTCCGCCGACAGTCCTCGCAGCCGGACAACCGTCGGTCGGGTCGAGACCACGTCCCTGGGGATGGTGACCGTGAGCACCTTGTCGGAATCGGCCCAGGCCCGCGCGCTCACCCGGTCGATCGGGACATAGCCCGACACTCCCCGACGTGGGTCGTCAGCATCGTGGGTCTCCACGAGTACCTGCGGATCGGCGTCGACCGCCAACTCGTAGTCGTGACCGTCCAGCGAGGTGTCGACGTGCAGGCCGCGCAACCGGACCATCGGAGTGAACCGCCAGTCCTCCTCCCGACCGCGCGGAACGGGGTGAGCGTCGACGTCGAAGGACGCGAAGCGGTGCAGTGAGCTGCCGCCGTGTCCGTCGAGCCGGCCCGCGCCCGCACCGTGGGAGTGCTCGGTGAGGCCGTGCTGCGGCGACATCGTCGTGTCGTCAAGTGTCGTCATGCGGCTCAGCCCACCGCACCTTCCATCTGCAGCTCGATCAACCGGTTGAGCTCAAGGGCATACTCCATCGGCAGCTCACGGGCGATCGGCTCGATGAACCCGCGCACGATCATCGCCATGGCCTCCTCCTCGGACAGGCCACGGCTCATCAGATAGAACAGCTGGTCCTCACTGACCTTCGAGACCGTCGCCTCATGGCCCATGGACACGTCGTCGTTGCGCACGTCGACGTAGGGATAGGTATCCGAACGCGAGATGGTGTCGATCAGCAGGGCGTCGCAGCGAACCGTGCTGGCGCTGTGCACCGCTCGCGGCATGACCTGGACCAGGCCACGGTAGGAGGTACGGCCACCGCCGCGCGCCACCGACTTGGACACGATCGACGACGACGTGTTCGGCGCCAGGTGCAGCATCTTTGCCCCGGCGTCCTGGTGCTGGCCCTCGCCGGCGAACGCCACCGACAAGGTCTCGCCCTTCGCGTGCTCCCCCATCAACCAGACCGCTGGGTATTTCATGGTGATCTTGGAACCGATGTTGCCGTCGATCCACTCCATGGTGGCGCCCTCGGCAGCGGTGGCCCGCTTGGTCACGAGGTTGTAGACGTTGTTCGACCAGTTCTGGATGGTCGTGTACCGGCAGCGGGCGTTCTTCTTCACGATGATCTCGACGACGGCGCTGTGCAGGGAATCCGAGGAGTAGATCGGTGCGGTGCAGCCCTCGACATAGTGCACGTAGGCGTCTTCGTCGACGATGATCAGCGTGCGCTCGAACTGGCCCATGTTCTCGGTGTTGATCCGGAAGTAGGCCTGCAACGGGATCTCGACGCGCACGCCCTTCGGTACATAGATGAAGCTGCCGCCCGACCAGACTGCCGTGTTGAGCGCCGAGAACTTGTTGTCGCCGGCTGGGATCACCGAGGTGAAGTACTCCCTGAACAGCTCCGGGTGCTCTTTCAGTCCGGTGTCTGTGTCGAGGAAGATGACGCCTTGGGCTTCCAAATCCTCACGAATTTTGTGGTAAACCACCTCTGACTCGTATTGGGCCGCTACGCCCGCTATGAGCCTTTGCTTCTCTGCTTCCGGGATGCCCAATTTGTCGTAGGTGTTCTTGATGTCTGCCGGCAGATCGTCCCAGCTGGCCGCCTGCTTCTCAGTGGAACGAACGAAGTACTTGATGTTGTCGAAGTCGATCGCAGACAAGTCGGCGCCCCAGGTGGGCATGGGCTTCTTCTCGAACAGGTGCAGCCCCTTCAGCCGCAGCTCGAGCATCCACTCTGGCTCGTTCTTCAGCGCCGAGATCTCGCGCACGACGTCCTCGGACAGTCCGCGGCGCGCGAGGGCGCCCGCGGCGTCCGAGTCGGCCCAGCCGAACTTGTAGCGGCCCAGACCCTCGAGCTCGGGATGAGCGGTCGTGGTCATCGGCAGATCTCCTCAGGGGTGTGCTCGCGGGGAATCATGTCAGCGCGCTCGGACAACTCCGACCGGAGGCGCGGGATGTGTGTAGTGCAGACGCCATCGCCGTGGGCGATTGTTGCCAGGCGTTGGACGTGGGTGCCGAGCAGGCGCGCGAACGCCTCGGTCTCGGCCTCACACAGCTGCGGAAACTGCTCGGCCACATGCGCCACCGGGCAGTGGTGTTGGCACAGCTGCTCGCCCGACCCGGTCGGAGCAGCCGTCACCGACGCGGCGTAGCCGTCCACGGATAGGGACCGCGCCAGCGTCGCGGCCTTGGCGGACAATCCCGCGGCCGCCTCGACCGTGGGTCGATAACGCTCTTCCAGCTCGGCGACCCGACGGCGGGCAAACTCCCCGACCAGTTCGTCGCCACCGGTCTCGGCGAGGAAACGGAGGGCGCCGACGGCCAGATCGTCATATGCCTGTTCGAAGGCATCGCGACCAGCCTCGGTGACGACAAAGACCTTCGCGGGCCGTCCCCGGCCGCGATGTCCATGAACTCGGGCTTGTCTGCCCTCGATCATCCCGTCGGCTTGCAACCTGTCCAGGTGCCGACGCACAGCTGCGGGGGTCAGCCCGAGCCGGGCAGCCAGTGCCGACGCGGTGGATGGCCCGTTCTCCAGGATCGACCGAGCGACCCGCGTCCGGGTGCCGGCGTGCGGGTCGTCCTGGGACTGGCCCTGCGGCCACCCTCGCCTCACGTCTCGCACGTTTTTCACAACACCATCGTGGCCTATTTCTGTTCCAGGCTCAAGCCGACTCACGCTCCGGCGCAGTGAGCAACGACGTCGGTGCCAATTGGGGGGTGCGAGACTCGGTCGGTGAGCATCGTGCCCGCCGTCGACGTGGCATCGCTCACCAAGCGCTATGGCGATCTCACCGCAGTCGACGAGCTCACCTTCTCGGTCCCCCGAGGCCTCATCACGGCGATCCTCGGGCCGAACGGCGCCGGAAAGACCACCACGGTGGAGTGCTGCGTGGGCTTTCGACGCCCGGACACGGGATCAGTCCGCGTCCTGGGGAACGATCCGGTTCGGGCCGGACCGGAAGAACACGCCCGGGTGGGCGTCATGCTGCAGGAAGCCGCGGGCCTTCATCCTGGTGCCCGTCCGCGAGAGCTGTTGCGACATCTGTGCCAGTTCTTCGCCAACCCGCTCCGCGTCGACACGCTGATCGAGCGGCTCGCACTCGGACCGGTCAGCGGGACCCCCGTTCGCAGATTGTCCGGTGGGGAGCGTCACCGACTTGCCCTCGCCGCCGCGCTGGTCGGCCGTCCGGAGATTGCCTTCCTGGACGAACCAACCGCCGGTCTCGACCCCGCCGGACGACGCATCACCTGGCAACTCGTCGACGAGCTGCGTGCGGACGGGGTGACAGTCGTCCTGACCACTCACCTGATCGACGAGGCGGAGCGCCTGGCCGATCATGTCGTGATCGTCGATCACGGACGCCTGGTGGCCGAGGGCTCGCCGTCGTCGCTCACCGGCTCTCAGTCCGGCTCGCTGCAGTTCGACGCGCCCGCTGGGATCGACCTGGCGGCGCTACGGTCAGCACTGCCGCCGACATCGAAGATCAGCAAGGCCGCGGCTCGTCGGTACCGCATCGACGGCCCGGTCGACGAGATCATGCCGGCGCTGATGTTTTGGTGCGATGCCAACGGAGTCGTTGCACGGAACGTGCAACTGAGCCGTCACACGCTCGAGGACGTGTTCCTGGAGCTGACCGGGCCGGAGGCGACGCCATGACGTTCGCTCCGGCTCCCGCGCCGGCACCGATCAGCCGGATGGTGCTCGCCCAGACGGCCCTCGAGACCCGGCTGCTCCTGCGCAACGGCGAACAGCTGCTGCTCATCGTGGTCATCCCGGTCGCCGTGCTGGCGTTGCTCGTGGCGGTGCCAGTCATCGATACCGGTCCCGGTGCCGCTGTGGACGTCCTGGTGCCGGGCGTGCTCGCGCTGTCGGTGATGTCGACGGCATTCACGTCGTTGGCCATCGCCACGGCATACGAGCGGCGGTACGGCGTGCTCAAGCTGCTGGGCACCTCACCCCTCCCACGGTGGGGGCTGCTCGCCGCGAAGGCGCTGACCGTGCTGCTCGTCGAGGCGCTGCAGGTTGTGCTGGTCTGTGGCCTCGGCTTTGCGCTGGGGTGGCGACCGCACGGCGCGCCGATCGGCGTCGCAACGCTGTTGATACTCGGCACAGTGGCATTCGCCGGGCTGGCACTGCTGATGGCCGGAACGCTGCGAGCCGACGTCACGCTCGCTGCGGCAAATCTGATCTACGTCACGCTCCTGCTGACCGGCGGAGTGATCATTCCGTTGGAGAGCTATCCGTCTGCCATCCAGCCCCTGCTCGTCCTGACGCCCGCCGGCGCCTTGGCAGCGGGCCTTCGAGCACTGCTTGTCGACGGTGGCGCGATTCCCTGGGCAGCCGTCGGAATTCTTGTGGTGTGGACCGTGGTGGGCTTCGCCACGGCGGCGCGGTGGTTCCGCTGGGAATAGCGACCCCAACCCTAGGATGTCTGGGTGACCCTCGCCTCGACGCGGGCCGGGGCCGCCCGGCGGGCGTGGGACCGGGTGCCGGCTCCGACCGATCCGACGGTGCGCCGGCTGGCAGTGGCGTCACTCGTGTCTCAGATCGGGATCGTCGTCACCGGCGGGGCGGTCCGGCTGACTGGCTCGGGCCTGGGATGCCCGACGGTTCCGCGATGCACCGACGAGTCGCTGGTCCCCACGGCGGAGCTGGGCGTTCATGGCGTCATCGAATTCGCCAACCGGCTGCTCACCTTCGTCCTGGCGGCAATCGCTGCTGCGATGCTCCTCGCGATCTGGCGAACGATGGGCTCCGCCCGGCCCCGGCGCGACCTGCTGATTCCGGCGTTCGTGCTGCTGCTCGGCATCCCCGCGCAGGCGCTGATCGGCATGACCACCGTCTGGACCCTGCTCAACCCGTGGGTCGTGATGCTGCACTTCATGTGCTCGGCTGCCCTGATCGCCGTCGCCGTGATTCTGGTCCGCCGGTCTCAGCGGCCGGCCGGGAGCACACCGGTCAAGATCGGCTCTCCGTGGTTGCAGCGCCTGGCGACCACGACGCTGGTCGTCGGTTTCATCGCCGTCTACCTCGGCACGGTGGTGACTGGCAGCGGTCCACATGCCGGTGATCGCGAATCCCCCCGGACCGGCCTGGAACTCGAGTCCGTCGCGCAGCTGCATGTCGATGCGGTCTGCCTGCTGTTGGGCTTGTCTGTCGGCCTCTACTTCGCCGCTCGTGCGGTGGGGTCGCCCGGACGGGTTGCTCGGGCTGCGGCGATTCTCATCGGCGTGGAGATCGGCCAGGCTCTCGTCGGGGTCGTCCAGTACGCGCTCGACCTGCCGGTGCTCTTGGTGGGCCTGCACCTGCTCGGCGCCGCGCTGCTGGTGGCAGCAGTCGTCGACGCGTGGTTTGCCGCCCGCTGGCTCCCGGAGCCAGCCCCCTCACCACGAATCCGTCATCCGCGTCCATGACCGTGGGCCGATCCGCAGCCGCTGCGCAGCGACCGAGTCGTCGGGCCTTCGTAACTCGACTCGTGCCAGCGCCGCGACCTCGGCGGCATCCTCACCCAGCATGACATCGGCCCACGCCCCATCCGGGGCGACTACGAGCAGCCGAGCGCCGGGCTCGCCCAGCGCGGTGAGATAACCCTCGACGTGCTGCCCAGCCTCGAGGCCATGTGCTCGCGCGAACGCGCGAAGTCGTCGTGCGGTCCGCACCTGGCCGTTCGCAAGCGTGCGGCCACCGGGCCGATGAAACGACCCGGCGAGAGCCACGGCACCGACCAGGGCCGTGACTACGGCAGCCGGACCTGCCTGCACGGTGAACGTGGCCATGACGCCCACCGCCGCCGCGACAACGACCAGGGCTCCCCACGGCTGGTCAGGCAGCTGGCGCCCTGGCGGCACGTCGAGATCCGACCCGTCGCCAGTCGCACGCCACAGCGCAGCGTCGGCAAGAGTCAACACGAGCCCGATCACGACCAGTGTGACGATTGGAGCGCTCGCTGCGCCGGCGAAGGCCCACGCCGCAGCTCCGGCGACTACCGCGACGCCGGCGACTCCAAGCAGTCGGTCCCGCACCCGCGGCGCCGCTAGCTCAGCAGAAGCACGTCGATGGCCACTGCTGCGAACACGATCGTGAGGTAGGTGATCGAGCCGTGGAAGAGCCGCATCGACCGCAATTCGGCACCGCTGGCATCGCGCTTGGCCAGTCGGTACAGCCGGTGCGCCTCCGCAAGAAACCAACCGCCGGCGAGAATCGCGAAGGTGCCGTACAACCAGCCGAGGTCGGCGACGCGCCAGAGCACCAGGGTCGTCACGGCCATCGCCCAGGAATAGCCGAGGATCTGCCGAGCAACAGTCGCGGGCGGGGCTACGACGGGCAGCATGGGAACGCCTGCGCGGGCATAGTCCTCGCGAAAGCGCATCGCGAGCGGCCAGTAGTGCGGCGGGGTCCAGAAGAACACGATCAGGAACAGCAGCACTGGCTGCCAGGCCAGGCTGCCGGTGACCGCAGCCCAGCCGATCAGCGTCGGCAGGCAGCCCGCGACCCCACCCCAGACGATGTTCTGTGACGTCCTGCGCTTGAGCAGCACGGTGTAGACCACGACGTAGAAGACATTCGCGACGATGATCAGCGCTGCGGCGAGCGGGTTGACGAAAGCGAGCATCAGGAGCACCGCCGCGATGAGAAGCACGACGGCAAACACCGTGCCGGCGACCGGTGAGATGACAGCTGTGGCAACGGGCCGCCGGTGCGTGCGTCGCATCACGGCATCGATATCGCGTTCGAGTACCTGGTTGAACGCATGGGCACTGCCGGCGGCCAGCGTGCCGGCCAACAACGTGACCACGACGAGCCCGACCGGGGGGACACCGCGCTCGGCGAGGACCATGGCCGGGAGGGTCGTCACCAGCAACAGCTCGACGACCCGCAGTTTCATCAACGACAGGTAGGCCGCGCAGGAGGCACTCCACGAGCTCGGCCGAGGTCGCACGTCCGAAACACGGTGCGGCTCGACGGTCGTCACGACCTACCTCTCTCGTGCCGCGGGTGGCGCGACCCGACGCAGCTGCGCGGGACCACGCGAGTCTACCGATACGCGGCCGCCGAACAGCGACAGCACGCGTGCTCCGCCGCCTGATGGGTAGGCTCGCTCAGGGCCACATCAGCATGTCGACGAGGCCCGTTTCCCCAGGCCGTCGGCCGAGAGGAGCCCGATCCCGGTGACCGAGCAGAGTGCCCTGGACTGGACCGATCTCGACAAGCGGGCCGTGGACACCGTCCGGGTCCTCGCGATGGACGCAGTCGAGAAGGTCGGCAACGGACACCCCGGTACTGCGATGAGTCTCGCGCCGGCCGCTTACCTGCTCTTCCAGCGGCTCCTCCGGCACGACCCGGGCGATCCGAGTTGGCTGGGCAGGGACCGGTTCGTCCTCTCAGCCGGCCATTCGAGCCTGACGCTCTACATCCAGCTCTACTTGTCCGGCTACCCGATGGCCCTCGAGGACCTGGCCGCGCTCCGTACCTGGGGTTCCATCACCCCTGGGCATCCGGAGGTGCATCACACGCCCGGTGTGGAGACAACGACCGGCCCACTCGGCCAGGGGGTCGGAAACGCCGTCGGGATGGCGATGGCCGCCCGACGCACCCGCGGGCTGCTCGATCCGGACACCGCTCCCGGCGAGAGTGTGTTCGACCACACGATCTGGTGCATCGCCTCGGACGGCGACCTGCAGGAGGGTGTGTCGGGCGAAACCTCGTCGCTCGCAGGCACGCAGCGGCTGGGCAACCTGGTGCTGCTCTGGGACGACAACCAGATCTCGATCGAGGACGACACCCGGGTCGCGTTCTCCGAAGATGTCCCGGCGCGGTACGAGGCCTACGGCTGGCATGTGCAGAGGGTCGACTGGGTGGGAGGCAGCAACCGCGAAGGGCCGTACCACGAGGACGTCGAAGCTCTCTATGCCGCGTTCCAAGCGGCCCGGAACGAGACCGAACGGCCCTCGTTCATCGCGCTGCGGACGATCATCGGATGGCCAGCGCCCACCAAGCAGAACACCGGAACCGCACACGGCTCGGCGCTCGGAGCGGACGAGGTTGCCGCGACCAAGAAGCTGCTCGGCCTCGACCCCGAGCAGACCTTTGCCGTCAGCGACGACGTCCGCGAGCACGCGCTCGCTGTCCGCGATCGCGGAGCCGCGCTGCACAAGGCCTGGGTCGTGCGGTTCACGGCCTGGCAAGAGGCCAATCCGGATCAGGCAGAGCTGCTCGACCGGCTGGCGAAATCGGCCCTGCCGAGCGGCTGGGTCGACGCCCTGCCGACGTTCCCCCCCGGCAAGGACGTCGCCACCCGCAAGGCGTCCGGTGAGGTGCTCACCGCCCTGGCACCGGTGCTTCCCGAACTGTGGGGCGGCTCGGCTGACCTGGCCGGCAGCAACAACACCACGCCCGACGGCGAGTTGTCGTTCTTGCCGCCGGACCGGTCCAGCAAGGAGTTTGAAGGCGACTGGTACGGCCGGGTCCTGCACTTCGGCATTCGCGAGCACGGGATGGGATCGATTCTCAACGGCATCGCGTTGCACGGGCTGACCCGCCCGTACGGCGGGACGTTCCTGGTGTTCAGCGACTACATGCGGCCGGCGGTGCGCCTGGCGGCCATCATGGGCCTGCCGGTCACCTATGTCTGGACCCACGACTCGATCGGGCTGGGCGAGGACGGGCCGACCCATCAGCCGGTCGAGCACCTGGCCGCGTTGCGCGCGATCCCCGGGCTGGACGTCGTCCGACCCGCAGATGCCAACGAGACGGCGGTCGCCTGGCGGACCGTCCTGGAACATCACGCGACCCGGCCGCGACCAGCCGGGATGTGTTTGACCCGGCAGAACGTCCCGACCTTTCCACGGGGAGCGGATGGTTTCGCGTCCGCCGACGGCGTGGCGCGCGGCGCATACGTGCTCCTCGACTCCGAGGACGGTCACCCCGACGTCGTGCTCATCGCAACCGGCTCAGAGGTGCAATTGGCGGTGGCTGCGCGTGACCTGCTTGCCGCTGAGGGCGTCTCAGCCCGGGTGGTGTCGATGCCCTGTCGTGAATGGTTCCTCCGTGAGGACCAGCGATACCGCGACGACGTGCTCCCGCCGACCGTGCGAGCCCGGGTGTCGGTCGAAGCGGCAGTCGCGCAGGGCTGGCGCGAGCTGGTCGGCGACGCCGGGCGGTCGATCAGCCTCGAGCACTTCGGGGCGTCGGCCGATTACAAGACCCTGTTCAGCGAGTTCGGCATCACTGCAGAAGCCGTTGCTACAGCCGCCAAGGAGTCCATTGCGGCTGCCGCCGGTTGACCAGTCCACCGTCGGGAGGACAGCCATGACGAACACATCGACCATCCGCGACACCGACCGACTTCGCCAGCTCACTGACCAGGGTGTGGCGATCTGGCTCGACGACTTGTCCCGCGACCGGCTCGACACCGGCACACTGCAACGGCTGGTCGACAAGTGTTACGTCGTCGGCGTGACGAGTAACCCGACCATCTTCCAGACTGCGATCACGAAGAGCAGTACATACGACGACCAGTTGCGCATGCACGCGGAGCAGGGCTCGGATGCAGAGGCCGCCATTTACGACATGACCACCGACGACGTCCGGGCGGCCTGCGACCTACTCGCGCCGGTAGCGGAACGGACCGGCGGACTGGACGGCCGGGTCTCGATCGAGGTCGATCCCCGGTTGGCACACGAGACGCAGGAGACGATCGACCAGGCGCACGATCTGTGGGAGGAGGTCGATCGGCCCAATCTGTACATCAAGATCCCGGCGACGGTCGCCGGGCTGCCCGCGATCACAGCGGCCATCGCCGACGGGATCAGCGTCAATGTCACGCTGATCTTCACCGTCGAGCGCTACCGCGGGGTCATGGACGCATACGCATCGGGTCTGGAGCGACGGCTCGACGCGGGCGGCTCCCTCTCCGGCATCAGGTCGGTGGCGTCGTTCTTCGTCAGCAGGGTGGACACCGAGGTCGACAAGCGGCTCGACTCGATCGGCACTGACGAGGCGCTAGCACTGCGCGGCAAGGCGGCCGTCGCGAATGCCCGGCTGGCCTACCAGGCCTACGAAGAGTTGGTCTCCTCGCAGCGCTGGCAGCGGTTGGAGAAGGCCGGCGGCACGCGGCAGCGGCCGCTGTGGGCGTCGACCGGTACGAAGAACCCCGACTACCCCGACACTCTCTACGTCACCGAACTGGTTGCGCCGGAGACCGTCAACACGATGCCGGAGGCCACGTTGGACGCCGTGGCCGACCACGGCGAGATCCGCGGCGACACCATTCGCGGCTCCTACCAACTGGCCAGCGCACTCTTCGACCAGCTCGAGCGGGTGGGCGTCGACCTGGCCGACGTGGGCCGCGTCCTGGAGGAGGAGGGGGTCGAGAAGTTCGAGACCAGCTGGGCCGATCTGTACAGCACCGTCGAGGCCACGCTGCAGGCCGGTCGGTGATGGCCGGGCTTGCGGTTTCGACCAAGGTCACAGACCAGGCCGTCATCGGCGACCTGGTGGCCGATCGGGTCGCATCGCGGCTGGCGACCGCCGATGCGAGCTTGTGGGGAGGAGCCGCGCAGGAAGAGGCCGCAGTCCGCCTCGGCTGGGTACGGCTGCACGAGACATCCCGGCCACTGCTCGCCGAGATCGAGGCGCTGCAGGCCGACTTGCGGGCTGAGGGACTCGACCGGATCGTGCTCTGCGGCATGGGTGGGTCTTCGCTGGCACCTGAAGTCATCACCCGTACCGCTGGCGTCGAGCTGACCGTTCTCGACACCACGGATCCCGCGCGGATCAGGGCCGCAATCGAGGACCGCCTCGACCGCACGGTCGTCGTGGTGTCCAGCAAGTCCGGATCGACGGTGGAGACCGACAGCCAGCGCCGCGTGTTCGAAGCCGCCTTCGCCGCGGCGGGAGTCGAACCCGGACCGCGGATGGTGGCCGTGACCGATCCCGGCTCCGGGCTGGCCGAGCTCGCGACAGCCGCAGGCTACCGGCGCGTGTTCCTCGCCGATCCGAGCGTCGGTGGCCGCTATTCGGCACTGACGGCATTCGGCCTCGTGCCCTCCGCGCTTGCGGGGGTCGACGTGTCGGCGTTGCTCGACGAGGCGGCGTCGGCGGCGCCGGCGCTGTCCGCTGACGACACGAACAACCCTGCGCTCGTTCTCGGCGCAGCTCTCGGTGGTGGCGTCTCCGCGGGCCGGGACAAGGTAGCCATCGGCGACGCCGGCTCCGGGATCGTCGGCTTTGCCGACTGGGCAGAGCAGCTGATCGCCGAGTCGACGGGCAAGGGCGGTACTGGTGTGCTGCCGATCGCGCTCGCCGGGATCGACGAGCCGGAGATGCTGTGGCCGGCATCGGACGTGCTGCCGGCTGTGCTCGGCCCGGCGCCACCCGACGGCGGCGTCAGCGTGAGCGGACCGCTGGGTGCCCAGTTCCTGCTGTGGGAGTACGCCACGGCAGTGGCCGGCCGGGTGATCGGGATCAACCCGTTCGACCAACCCGACGTAGAGAGCGCCAAGAAGGCAACTCGCGGCCTTCTCGACGGCCGGCCGGAGGCAGAGCCTGCCGCCTACGTAGACGGCCCGGTCGAGATACGTGGGCCGGCCGAACTGCTGGATGGTGCGGATTCGCTGCCGACGGCCGTCGCGGCGTTGCTGTCGCGGCTACCCGCCGACGGCTATCTGGCGGTGATGGCGTATCTGGACCGAGAGGGCGCCGACGCGGCACTGGCCGATGTTCGACGGCCGCTGGCGATGCGCACCGAGCGGCCGGTGACCTTCGGCTGGGGACCTCGATTCCTGCACTCGACCGGGCAGTACCACAAGGGCGGACCGCCGACCGGCGTGTTCCTGCAGGTGACCGGTGCGGTTGAAGACGACCTTGCCATACCTGATCGGCCATTCACGTTCGGAGAGCTGATCACCGCCCAGGCAGCCGGTGATGCTCAGGTCCTGGTCGACCAGAACCGGCCGGTCCTGCGCCTGCACCTGACGGACCGGGCGGCGGGCCGGTCCCGTCTGCTCGAGGTTCTGCGGTGACGACAGACAGTCGCCCGAAGAACCCGCTTCGGGATCCGCAGGACAAGCGGCTGCCCCGCATTGCCGGCCCGTGCAGTCTGGTGATCTTCGGCGTCACTGGCGACCTGTCGCGAAAGAAGCTCATGCCGGCGGTCTATGACTTGGCCAACCGCGGACTGCTGCCACCGGGGTTCTCGCTCGTGGGTTTCGCCCGCCGCGACTGGGCCGACCAGGACTTCGGCAGGGAGGTTCACGACGCAGTCCGTCAATACGCGCGGACTCCGTTTCGAGAGGCGACGTGGCGGCAGCTGTCACAAGGTTTTCGGTTCGTGCCCGGTGAGTTCTCCGACGACGACGCATTCGACCGGCTGGCCGAGACGGTTCGTTCCCTCGACGAGCAACAGGGCACCGGTGGCAACTACGCGTTCTACCTGTCGATCCCACCCAAGTTCTTCGGCGTCGTGTGCAAGCAGCTCGCGCGCTCGGGGCTGGCTGAGCCCGACAACCCGGACCAGTGGCGTCGAGTGGTGATCGAGAAGCCGTTCGGGCACGACTTGGCCAGCGCCCGTGACCTCAACAACACCGTCGAGTCGATCTTTCCGCCGGATGCGATCTTCCGCATCGACCACTATCTCGGCAAAGAGACTGTGCAGAACATCATGGCGTTGCGGTTCGCGAACCAGCTGTTCGAGCCGATCTGGAATGCGCATTTCGTCGATCACGTGCAGATCACAATGGCGGAAGACGTCGGCATCGGGAGCCGGGCCGGATATTACGACGGCATCGGGGCGGCGCGGGACGTGATCCAGAACCACCTGCTTCAGCTGCTCGCGCTGGTCGGGATGGAGGAACCGGTCTCGTTCGACGCCTCGGACCTGCGGGCGGAGAAGGAGAAGGTTCTCTCCGCGGTCCGGCTGCCGCCGGACCTGGGCCGGCACACTGCGCGCGGTCAGTACTCCGAAGGCTGGGCGGGTGGAGTCAAGGTCGCCGGATTTCTGCAGGAAGAGGGGATTCCGGCCGATTCTCGCACCGAGACGTACGCAGCTATCCGTCTCGATATCGACACCCGGCGATGGGCCGGGGTCCCCTTCTACCTGCGCACCGGCAAGCGGCTCGGCCGCCGGGTCACCGAGGTGGCCGTGGTATTCGAACGCGCTCCGCATCTGCCGTTCGAGTCGACCGCGACCGAGGAACTCGGAGAGAACGCATTGGTCGTGCGGGTGCAGCCGGACGAGGGCGTGACGATGAGATTCGGATCCAAGGTGCCGGGGACGGCGATGGAGGTTCGCGACGTCACGATGGACTTTGGCTACGGGCACTCGTTCACCGAAGACAGCCCGGAGGCCTACGAGCGCCTCATCCTC
The DNA here is from genome assembly GCA_963831385.1 of uncultured Actinomycetota bacterium. GTDB lineage: Bacteria > Actinomycetota > Actinomycetes > Jiangellales > Jiangellaceae > JACVRX01. Next base: position 28,166 of record CAWHPW010000011.1, on the reverse strand, counting down.
GACGTGCTGCTCGGCGACCCGCCGCTGTTCCCGCGGCACGAGGAGGTCGAGCTGTCCTGGCAGATCCTCGACCCGATCGAACGGTACTGGGCCCGGTACGGCAAACCCGAGCCGTACACATCTGGCTCGTGGGGGCCGGTCTCGGCCACGGAGATGCTGGCTCGGGACGGTCGGGTTTGGCGGCGGCCATGATCATCGACCTGCCGTCGACCACGGCGTACAAGATTGCCAAGCGCATGGTGGACCTACGCGAGACGCACGGGGCGGTCGCTCTCGGCAGGGTGCTCACCCTGGTGCTGGTGGTCGACGAGGCCAGCGCCGAGCCCGCGATCGAGTCGGCGAACCATGCCAGCCACGAGCATCCCTGCCGAATTCTCGTCGTGGCACAGGAGTCTGCCCGCGGAGCTGCCCGGTTGGATGCCCAGATCCGAGTCGGGGGTGACGCCGGGGCCAGCGAGGTCGTCGTCTTGCGGACGTTTGGCGCGCTCACCGCCCATCCGGAGTCCGTCGTGCTCCCGCTGCTGCTGCCGGATGCGCCGGTCGTGGCCTGGTGGCCTGCCGCTGCGCCGGCCGTTCCTGCCGACGATCCGGTAGGGCGGCTCGCGAACCGGCGAATCACCGACGCGGCGGCGGCCAAGCGTCCGGGTGCGGCGCTCGTCGCGCGGGCCGAGTCCTACCAGCCGGGTGACACCGACCTCGCCTGGAGCCGAGTGACTGGCTGGCGTGCCCTGCTGGCAGCCGCGCTGGACCAGCCACCGTTCGAACGGGTCACAACGGCGCGGGTCACCGGCGCATCGGAGAGCCCGAGCGCGGACCTGCTCGCAGCCTGGCTGGCGCTGTCACTTCGGGTTCCGGTGACCCGGGCAAAGGCAAGCGGAGTCGACGGTGTCGTCAACGTCCGCCTCGACCGCCGGTCGGGACCGCTGGAGCTGGACCGTCCGGGCGATGACAACGCGACGTTGTCCGTGCCGGGCCGAGATGAGCGCCGGGTTGCACTGCCCAAGCGGCTCGACCGGGACTGTCTGGCCGAGGAGCTGCGCCGGCTCGACCCCGACGAGGTGTACCACGCGGTGCTCACCGACGGCATGGCCCGGTTGCGCGACAAAGGCAGGACCACCCGGACACACGGCGAAGCGCAGAAGGCATCGGCTCGATGAGCACGCCGCTCGTCGTGGTCCATCACGACCCGGACGTGCTGGCCGAAGCCGTCGCTGCCCGAGTGATCACGCGCATTGCCGACGTTCAGGCCGCCAGAGGTGACGCGTCCATCGTCCTGACCGGCGGCAGGATCGGGTCCAAGGCCCTCTCTGCAGTCGCGGCATCCCCAGCGCGGTCGGCCGTCGACTGGGGGCACCTGGACGTGTGGTGGGGCGACGAGCGGTTCCTTCCCAGTGCAGACCCCGAGCGCAACGAGAACCAGGCGCGGGCCGCACTGCTCGATCGGGTTGCGCTGAACCCGGCCCGGGTCCATCCGATGCCGGCGTCAGACACCGCCGATCTTCGCGGCGATCCCGACACAGCAGCTGACCGCTACGGGGCGACGCTCGCCGCATCCGCTCGCCCCGAGAACCACGCCCGGGTGCCCGCATTCAACCTGCTGCTGCTCGGAGTTGGCCCCGACGCGCACGTTGCTTCGCTATTCCCCGATCAGCCTGCGTTGTACGAGACTCGACCCGTCGTTGCTGTCCATGGAGCACCTAAACCGCCGCCTACCCGGCTGACGCTCACGCTGCCGGCAATCCGGTCGGCTGAGGAGGTCTGGCTGATCGTTGCCGGCGAGGACAAGGCCGCGGCGGTGCGGATGGCGCTGTCCGGCGCTGGTGAGGTGCAGGTCCCCGCAGCCGGGGCACGAGGCCGCCACCGGACGCTGTGGCTGCTCGATCGGGCCGCGGCATCGGCACTCCCTCGCGGCCTGGAGCGGATCGCCTCGCCGTGATCAGGAAACGACACGACTTGCGGGCGGCGACGGCGGCGGAGAGAGTGGACGAGCACAAGATCCCATCGGGAGGTGGCGGAATTGAGCGAACAGGACGAACGCGACAGCACTGCCAGCGATGAACCCCAGAGCATGATCGAGAAGGCGCTGGCCGAGGGGCCGCTGCCGGGAATCAAGGGCCAGGAGGCGGCGGACGCGGAGCTGGCCGAGGAGGAGCGAGGCGCCGGTTGGCGAACGCCCGCAGGACGAATCAGACCAGCTCAAGGGCTTCAACCTGCGGGCCTGACCTGCACTTGCTGTTCTCTCAGCGGCGGGGATCATCGTCGTTGGGGCATCGACGGTCGGGTAGACGTTGGCCGGTGCCATTTCGGCGCCAGCTTCGCGGAGAACATCGCGAACCTGGCCGATGTCGCCGACGACGAACTGACTCTTCCCGCGGCCACTGAGTTCTCGCGCGAGGTTGCGCAACATCTCCGCAGCCGTCGTGTCGATCACTGGAATGGTCACTGCATCGAGGACCACGGCCTGCACGTCGTCGGCATCGGCGATCTCACCCCAGCCGATCGGAGACATAGTCGGCGTTGGCGAGGAACAGCCCGCTTTCGATCCGGACGACAACGACGCCACTGACCGATTGATTCTCGGGATGACGCTCTAGATCGGCCCATGCTGGCTGCCGTTCGGCGCCCGGCCGAGAAGGGCGACATACGGCCGCGAGGCGCGGTGGAGCAGCAGCAGAACCGACAGCACGACGCAGATGACGAGACTGGCTGTCCACTAACGTTGGCGATCTCACGATCCGAAGGGTTGGCACGATGGCAGTAGACACGTTCGTGGTGTTCGTCGGGGTGTACGGCAATGTCGATGACGCCGAGGCCGACTATCAGGCGGTCAAGGACCTGCACGTCGAGGCAGGCTTGCTCGATGCCTACGACGCAGCCGTGATCGCGCGCCGCGACGACGGCAAGGTCAAGATCACCAAGAAGCACGAGACGCCGACCCGGGTCGGCGGCGTACTCGGCGGCGGTGTGGGGTTGGCGACCGGACTCGTGATCGCGCTGTTCCCGTTCGCGGCGATCGGAGGAGGGTTGCTGGTGGGGACGACCGCCGGCGGCGCGCTGCTGGGGGCACTGGCCGGGCATGCGGCGGCGGGAATGAGTCGACATGACCTCAAGGAGCTCGGCGAGCAGCTCGATGCCGGGCAAGCCGGTCTGATCGTGGTCGGCGTCGAAGACGTCGGGGCGCGAGTCGAGCAGGCGATGAGGAATGCCGAGAAGCTCGAGCGGAAGCAGCTTCAGGCGGACCCCGATGCCATCGCTGCCGATGCGAGTTCTGACACCTGAGCCACCTACGGTTGGCGCAGCTTGCGCAACCCCTGTAGCGCTTCCTCCAGGATGGCCGCGCCGTCCGCATCGCTGCGGCGCTCTTTCACGTAGGCGAGATGAGTCTTGTACGGCTCGTTTCGCGGCGCGGGTGGTGGATTCTCGGGGTCGCGGCTCGCGGGCAGGCCACAGCGCGGGCAGTCCCAGTACTCGGGGATCACCGCATCGGCAGCGAAGCTGGGCTCGGTCTCGTGTCCTTGAACACAGTAGAAGGTGATGCGTTGCCGGGGTGCAGACTCTCCCCGTTCGGCTTCTCCCATCGGACCGGCACCCACACGGCTGCCGCGGATGGCGTTACCACTTGCCACGGATGGGACTCCCTCGGTGTCGGGCCTGGCAGGGGGTGGATCAGACGGCAGCCTTGGCGAGCAGCCCAAGCCCGATGATGCTGGCTGCCCACAAGATCCCGATGGCGATCGTGATGCGGTCGAGGTTGCGCTCGGCGATGGAGGATCCGCCCAGCGATGACGAGATCCCGCCGCCGAACATGTCGGACAGGCCGCCGCCCTTGCCCTTGTGCAGAAGGACGAGCAAGATCAACAACAGACTGGTGAGGACGAGCAGGACGGTAAAGACGATCTTCACTGGTGGAGCGGTTCCTTCCGGTCGACCGCGCGCACGGGACGCGCAGGCACAGGGTAACCCGATCCACGTCGAATCCATGCACGCAGGTGTCCGCAACGCACCGTGCCGTGGTGCCGCGCGCGACTCACCGTCGGTTGGCCACCACCCGGACCGTGGTGGCACCACTGACGCGGAAGTCCCATCGCTCACGGGATAACGGAGACTGATTGTGCGCAGCGATGACTGGGATCGCCGATACGCAGACAGCGAGCTCCTCTGGACTGCGGAACCGAACCGATTCGTCGTCCAGGAGCTCAGCTCGCTGCCACCCGGGCAAGGTCTCGATCTCGCCTGCGGCGAAGGTCGAAACGCGGTGTGGCTGGCCGAACGGGGCTGGCGGGTCACCGCCGTCGACTTCTCCCCGGTTGGTCTTTCCAAAGCGAGGCGGTTGGCCGCCGAACGGAAGGTGAGCGTCGATTGGCTGCTCGCCGACCTGCTCGATTATCAACCGGCACCGGACACGTTTCAGCTCGCGTTGGTCGCATATCTGCAGGTTCCAGCCGAGCAACGAGCGGCCGTGCTGCTGAAAGCCTGCTCAGCGTTGGTCTCAGGGGGCGTAATCCTGGTCGTCGGCCATGACCTGACCAACCTCAGCGAAGGCGTCGGCGGCCCGCAGGACCCGAGTGTCCTGTACACGCCGGACGAAATTGTCGCCGAACTGCCCGGCCTGTTCGTGCAGCGTGCGGAGCGGGTCCGTCGACGGGTCGAGGTCGACGGCCAGATCCACGACGCGATCGACACGTTGGTGCGCGCAGCACGACCTTGAGGGCCGTCGGGCCCGTTCCCATAGGTCGACTGGCCCTACTGGGCGACGACCCTCCGCGAGAGGCTGGGCGGGAAGTCAGGTGATGCCACGTGGACCGGTTGACTGCCAACGATCTGAGCATGCTGTGGCCGGACGATTTCGGCTGGCCCCAGGACATCGGCGCCCTTGCTGTCCTGGACGGCGCGCCCCTGCTCGACGCCGATGGCCGTTTTCGGGTCGAGCTCGTGCGCGCGGCGGTGGAGGCTCGTCTGCACCTAGTCCCGCGGTTCCGTCAACTGATCGTCCAGCCACGAGCCGGACTGGGCTGGCCGCTATGGGTCGACACGCCGCAATTCGACGTCGCCGAGCACATTCGCGCACATGCCGTTCCAGCTCCTGGCGATCGGGCACAACTTCTCGGCGTCGTCGAACAGCTGCGTCGGCGGCCGCTCGCTCGTACCAGGCCGCTGTGGGAGATGTGGTTCCTGCCCGGCCTGCCCGAAGGACGGATCGGGATGTACATCAAGGTGCATCACGCCATCGCTGACGGCGTCGCCGGAGTAGCGACGCTCGGAGCGCTCCTGGATTCCGTCCCGAATCCGGCTCCTTCGGTCGCAGCTCCCTGGACGCCGGCGCCGATGCCGTCCAGCCGAGAGCTGCTTGTCGACAACCTGCGCCGTCGCTGGAAAGAAGCAACTCGCACACTGTCGGCTCTTGCTCGGCCAGTGCGTACGGCGCGTTACATCAAGGCCGGTTGGCCCGCCGTCCGTGAGACGTTGTCCGGAGATCCGGCTCCCCGAACAGGCCTCAACGGCACGATCGGCCGTGACCGCAGGTTGGCCCTCATCGACGGCGACCTTCACCTCGCCAAGCTGGTCGCGCACGCGTCGAACGCGACCGTCAATGACGTGCTCATGGCTGCCATCGCCGGCGGCTTGCGTGATCTGCTGGACAGCCGTGGGGAACTCGTCGACGACCTCGTGTTGCGGGCCTACGTTCCCGTCTCCCTGCATGGACAGCAGCGAGGCCCAGCACGAGGGAACCTTGACGGCATGATGGCCGTGTCGCTTCCGGTGGCCGAGGCTGATCCGGTTCGAAGGCTTCGGTCGATCGCTGCCGAGACGACGGTCCGGAAGAGAAGGCGCCGAGTGCCCGGCGGGGCGCTGATGCGCAACAGAGTGCTCCAGCGGGCATTCTTGCCGTTCATGGGACGCCAACACCTGGCGAACGTCTACGTCGCCAACGTGCCCGGTCCACCGATTCCGCTCTTCCTCGCCGGCGCGCAGCTAGTGGAGATGTTCCCGATCGTGCCGCTCATCGGGAACATCACCCTCGGCGTCGGCGCACTTTCGTATGCCGGGCAGTTCAACATCACAGCCGTCGCGGACCGTGACTCATGCCCGGACCTCGACGTGTTCGCTGACGGGGTCAGGCGCAATCTGCAGTCGCTTGAGCTCCCGGCCTCGACGGCGCCAGTCGGTTGAATGCTCCCGAACGAGACGGCCTCTACCGGCGGTTCGTCCACGCCGTCGAGGCGGCCGACCTGCCTGCAGGCCCGGTAGATCCAGCGCCGGTGACCGAGGACGACCTCGCTGGTCTCCCGGATGTGGTCCGGCACTACCTGCAGTTCATGGGTGTGGTGGACCGGCCGCGGGACTGGTCGTTCCGGGCCCGCTTCGCCGGGCGGTTCCGGCTGCGACCACGCCTGGGCTGGATGCCCGCCGAGGCTTGGCAGTACAACACCAGCGTGGGCGTCGCCCGCGTCTTCGTGATGCGGCTGCGGTTCGCCGGCGTGGTCCCGATGATCGGCAGCGATACCTATCTGCATGGACGCGGCCGCATGCTGGGCAAGCTACTGGACCGGATCGTGGTGGCTGATGGCCATGGGCCGGAGTTCGACACCGGCGAGCTGACCACCTATCTCAACGACGCCATTCTCATCGCGCCGTCGATGCTGCTCGGCCCGTCCACTGAATGGACTGCCGTGGACGACAGGAGCTTCGACGTGCGCCTGACCGACGCCGGGCGCTCGGTCACCGCGCGAGTCTTTGTCGACGAACGTGGTGCGCCGTACGACTTCAGCACCACCGACCGGTTTGCGGACCTGCCGGGCGGCCCGGTTCGAGCCGAGTGGCGTACTCCCGTGCGCGGCTGGGAACACATCGATGGCAGAGCAGTTCCCGGTCCGATGGAAGCTGTCTGGCACCTACCCGACGCACCGCTTCCGTACGTCAATGGCCGGCTCAGTGACATATCTTGGAATGTGCCTCCGGGCCGTACGTCGTCCGAATCCGAGCCAGCGAGATGACCGGCCGGCGGCTGCCGATCCGGGCGGCTGGTGTGAGCGACGAGCGCCTGCGTAGCGAGACTGACTGATCGGGTCGAAGGGCCCGCCCACACGTGCCGAAGGTCTCGGTTTCGATCCGTCCTGCCGTGCCATGCTGGGCCGCGTGGAAGGCAGCCCAGACGGAATTACGATCCTGACCGAGGACGAGTGCTGGGGCCTGGTCGACGCGGCCGAGGTCGGGCGCCTCGCTGTGGCGGTCGCTGGAGAACCGGAGATCTTTCCGGTCAACTTCGTCGTCGACGGACGCACCCTGATGTTCCGAACCGGGGAGGGCACGAAACTGGCGGCACTGACGATCTCGTCACGTGTGGCGTTCGAGATCGACGGTTATCTGCCCGAGAGTGGTGAGGCCTGGAGCGTCGTCGTCAAGGGTCAGGCCGAACGCATGGAGCACTTCCCGGACATCTATGCCGCCGAGAAGCTGCCGCTCTTCTCCTGGCAGGCATCGCCCAAGCAGTGGTTTGTGCGAGTGACGCCCGCGAAGGTGACCGGCAGGAGGTTCACTGTTGTCCGCGGGCCCCGCGAGGACTGACTCGACGGCCGACGCGCCGCCGACCGCCAACGAGCGGCCGAGATCGCAGGCGGCAACGTCACGGTGTATCAGGGGGTGGGTCGCGCGTCTCCAATAGACGCAGGAGGTGAGTCGGATGGGCATCCGCGAGTGTGCCGAATTGTTCGGTGTCCACGCCCCGGACGTCCCCGACGACCGCTGGTTCGAGTATCTGAAGGCGCTTGCGCAGGTCGCCCACGGCGATCACGAGCCATTCGAACCCGAATGGGACTAACGCGTTGAATCGCTACGACCCGATGCGCTGCCATCCGCGGCGGGGTTCTCGGGAGCCGACGCCGGCCGGTTTGGACCGGTAGACGACGTAGGGGCGGAACAGATAGGCAAGCGGAGCCGTGAACGCGTGCACCAGCCGGGTGAACGGCCAGATCGCGAACAGCAGCAGTCCGATGCGGCGCTGCGGACGGCAGGTTTCGTGGTGATTGCCGTGATCATGAGGCCCATCGGTGGATGGTTGTCCGATCGCCTGCATCCGGTGCCTGTGCTCGTGGCTGTCTATGCGGTGGTAGCCGTGCTGGCACTGGTGGCCTCTCTCGAACTGGACCTGATCCCCATCGGCACGATCGCCTATCTGGGGATGGCTGCGGCACTCGGCGCGGGGTCCGGGGCGGTGTTCGCGCTCGTCGCCCGGTTAGTGGCGCCCGAACGGGTCGGCTCCGTGACCGGGGTCGTTGGTGCCGCCGGCGGGCTCGGCGGCTTCTTTCCGCCGCTGGTGATGGGGCTGGTCTCAAGATCCGCGACGTCGCGGAAGCGATGGCGCTTCCGGTCGGCTATAAACCTCGAGTACTCAAGCTGCTCGCGGAAGCCGGCCTCGCCGAGGCCCGGGCCGGACGCCATGGCGGTTGCCGCCTCATGGCGGCGCCGGAGACCATCTCGCTGCTAGCTGTCGTCGAAGCGGCCGAGGGACCATTCTCGCTCGAGCGCTGCATCTTGCGCGGCGGACCCTGCCACTGGGAGGACGCCTGCGCCGTCCACACGGCTTGGGCGACGGCGATGCAGGCCTGCCGTGACTCCCTGCGCAACACGACGCTCGCCGATCTCGTCTCGGCCGACGACCGGCTGCGGTCAGGTCGACGGACCGCCGCTGTTCAGCTTGCGGACCGTATCGCCAGCGCGGACGACGCCTGAGCGCACGACCCGGGCGTTGATGCCACGAAGGTTCAAGGCACGACCAGTCCTGGAGTTCACGAACCGCAGCGCGTCGAGCCCGTATCGCGCCGAGAACTTCTTGCATCCACGGTGCGGCTTGCCACTCACCTCGAGGATGGCTGTTCCGACCTCGACCTGGGCCCCGGGTGGCAGGTTCTCGGCGCTCAGATCGAAATCGACATAGAGCTGGTCGCCGGCAAGCGGCCACCGGTCACGCGGTCCCGCCAACAGCGCGACGGCCCGAGCATTCATCACGGTGACTTGTCGCCACACATCACCGTCTCTCGCTAGCCAGCCGTCGCCGACCATGCCATCCCCGGTGTCCAGCTGTGCATCGCTGAGTATCTCGCGCTCGTTCTCTGCCGGGCGGCGGACGATGAGTTCGACCGTGCCGACGTCAGCAGGTGCACGGCGAAGCTCGCCGATACCGGCTTCCAGGGTCGACAGGTCGTAGTGCACCCTCCGACGGTCGTCAAGTAGCCAGCCGTTTGTCAACCGAGTGTGACACTAGGCGCGTGGACCAAGCGGCGGGTCTCGCGCCGCGGACGGCTCGCTGGAAAGTGCGAATGACGACGATGAAGGGGTTCTCATGGCTGGTTACGCGGTTGCGCATCTGGACGAGATCGACGAGCTGGTCGACGGGCGCTGTCACTATCGGCCGATCCGCCACCACCTCGGCATCACAGCGTTCGGTGCCACGGCGTGGACAGCCCGTTCCGCGGGCGACCTGATCATCGATGCACACGACGAGGGCGACCCGACCTCAGATCAGGAGCTCTTCCTCGTGATGCGAGGCCACGCCGTGTTCGAGCTTGACGACGACCGGGTAGACGCGCCAGCCGGAACCTTCATCTACGCCCCTCCCGGCGTCAAGCGAACGGCGACCGCGGAGGGGGCAGGGACGACCATCGTCTTGATCGAAGGCACGCCGGGAAGAGCGTACGAGCCCCGCGGCTGGGAGCTCTGGGCTCCGCTCGCCCCACTCTACGAGGCGGGCGAGTACGCCGAAGTCGCCGACCGCCTGCGAGTCCTGGTCGAAGCCTCTCCGCAGTATGCCCTGTTGTTCTACAACCTCGCCTGCTGCGAGAGCCTCTCTGGCCGGACGGTTGACGCGCTCGATCACCTGCGACATGCGATCGACATGTCAGAGGAGTTTCGCGCGTCCGCGATGAGCGATTCGGACTTGGATCCTATCCGCGACGACCCCATATTCACCGAACTGACCGGCAGTTAGGTACGGCCAGCCCAGCTCTAGGCCCAGGCTCCTCGACTCCGCCAGCTGGATCCCGCACATGGCACGACTTGGTCCCGTCGAGACCACGCGGCGTGACGAGGCCGACGTCCGCGCGGTCACGAGTGCACTCTCGGCCAATCCCGTGCGTTTCTCTCAACGAACACGAGATAGCGGAGGGAGACGACATGAGCGGCGCAAGCCACGATCAACACATCCGCACCATCCTCGACCGCCTCGACCTGTTCGGCTTTCGCGTACCGGTCGTCATCCCGGCCGACTTCTATCCGGACTACCTCCGCTATTTGGAGGCGCGTAGCCGGGGAGCCAAGACCGAGTCTGCGATCGCCGAGGTGTCGGAGGCGTGACCACTGTGCCCGAGCAGCACACCGCCATCCTTGGCGTCGTCAAGTCTCCACACTTCGCACATCGATCATCGCCAGCGCCCGGGCGAGGCGAAACGGCAAATAGCCGTAAAGCCCTCCGGGTCCAGGCTGGCGCCGCCGACCAAGGCGCCGTCGACGTCGGGTTGGGCCATGATCGGCCCGATGTTGTCAGCCTTGACCGAGCCGCCGTAGAGAACCCGGACCGAATCGGCCAGCTCCGCTGAGTACAACTCCCCGAGCCGGCGCCGGATCGCGGCGCACACCTCCTGGGCATCCTCGGGCGTCGCCACCTCGCCAGTGCCGATGGCCCACACCGGCTCGTACGCGACCACGAGCACCGCTGCCTGGTCCGGCGTCACGCCGCCCAGGGCACCCTTCAACTGGGACAGCGTGTGCTCGACGTGCCCGCCTTGCTGCCGGACGTCGAGACCCTCCCCGATGCACACAATGGGAACCAGGTCGTGCCGGAGCGATGCTTTGACCTTCCGGTTGACCAGCGCGTCGTCCTCGGCGTGGAACTGTCGCCGCTCCGAGTGCCCGACGACCACGTAGGAGCAGCCGAGCTTGGCCAGCATGGCGCCGGAAATGTCACCGGTGTAGGCACCGTCGCCGTGCTCGGACAGGTCCTGCGCGCCATATTGGATGCGGAGCTTGTCGCCGTCGACCAGGGTTTGGACCGACCGAATATGGGTGAACGGCGGTAGCACCGCGACCTCGACGGCGTCGAAGTCCTCGTCGGTGAGGGAGAACGCCAGCTTCTGCACCAGTGCGATGGCCTCGAGGTGATTGAGGTTCATCTTCCAGTTCCCGGCCATCAACGGCCGGCGCGAGTCGGTCGGCACGTACTAGTCCTCCAGCACCTTCAGTCCAGGCAAGACCTTGCCTTCGAGCAGTTCCAGGCTGGCGCCGCCGCCGGTCGAGATGTGGGTGAACGCCGACTCATCCAGGCTCAGTTGCCGGATGGCCGCCGCCGAGTCTCCCCCACCCACCACCGTGGTGCCGTCGACCTCGGCAATCGCCTGCGCCACCTGCCGGGTGCCTTCGGCGAAGGGCGCCAGCTCGAAGACCCCCATCGGCCCGTTCCATACGACGGTTCTGGCATCGGTCAGCTTGTCGCGGAAAATCCCCACGGTGGCCGGTCCGATGTCGAGTCCCTTCTGGTCGGCCGGGATTGCTGAGGCCGACACGACCGCGGTCTCCGCGTTCTCGTCGACGTCGGACGCCACGACGACGTCGACTGGCAGCACGATCTCGACGCGGCCTCCGGCCTGTTCGAGGAAACCGCGCACCGTGTCCAGCTGGTCCTCCTCGAGCAGCGAGCCGCCAACCTCGTATCCCTGGGCTTTCAGGAACGTGAAGCACATCCCGCCGCCGATCAGCAGCCGGTCCACCTTGCCCAACAGGTTGTCGATCACACCGAGCTTGTCGGAAACCTTCGATCCACCGAGCACCACAACGTATGGCCGGTCCGGGTCGTGCATGACCTTCCCGAACGCCTCGACCTCGGCCAGCACGAGCAGGCCGGCCGCGTGCGGTAGCCGCTGCGCGATGTCGTACACGCTCGCCTGCTTGCGGTGGACGACGCCAAACCCGTCGGATACGAACACATCAGCAAGCGCTGCCAGTTCGTCGGCAAACGCGCCGCGCTCGGTGTCGTCCTTCGAGGCCTCGCGGGGGTCGAAGCGCAAGTTTTCAAGCACTACGACGCCACCTTCCGGCAGCGCTTCGACAGCGGCCTCGGCGACGGGTCCGACGGTGTCCGTGGCGAACCGGACGTCGTGATTAGCCAGCAACTCGGCCAACCGCGCGTGGACGGGACGCAGCGAGTACCGAGGGTCAGGTTTGCCGTCGGGCCGGCCGAGATGGGCGGTCACGAGCACTTTGGCTCCGGCACTGGCCAGCCGTTCGATCGTCGGGACACTGGCTCGGATCCGGCCGTCGTCAGTGACCCTGCCGTCCTCGAGCGGGACGTTGAGATCCGACCTCAGCAACACCCGCTTGCCACGCAGGTCACCGAGGTCGTCGATGGTGCGCACGCGGCGTCAGATGCCCGGGCCGACGAGCCGGATCAGGTCGATCAGCCGATTGGAGAATCCCCACTCGTTGTCGTACCAGCCGACCACTTTGACCTGGTTCCCGATCGTGCGGGTCAGGCCGGAGTCGAAGATGCACGACGACGGGTCGGTGACGATATCGGTCGAGACGATCGGGTCCTCGGTGTAGGACAGGTAGCCCTTGAGTTCGCCGTCGGCTGCCGCTTTCACGGCCGCGTTGACTTCCTCGACGGAGACCTCGCGGCTGACCGTCGCCGTCAGGTCGGTGACCGAGCCGGTCGGTGTCGGGACCCGCAAGGCGAAGCCGTCGAGCTTGCCCTTGAGCTCCGGCAGCACCAGACCGATCGCCTTCGCCGCGCCGGTGCTGGTCGGGACGATGTTGAGAGCGGCGGCCCGAGCCCGGCGGAGGTCCTTGTGCGGCCCGTCCTGCAGGTTCTGGTCCTGGGTGTACGCGTGGATGGTCGTCATCAGGCCGCGTTCGATACCGAACGCGTCATTGACCACCTTGGCCATCGGCGCCAGACAGTTGGTGGTGCACGACGCCATCGAGATGATCGAGTGCGCGTCCGGGTCGTATGTCTCGTGGTTCACCCCCATGACGACGGTGACGTCCTCATTCTTCGCCGGTGCGGAGATGATCACCTTCTTGGCTCCGCCGTCGATGTGTGCCTTCGCCTTGGTTGCATCGGTGAACAGGCCCGTCGACTCGATGACGATGTCGGCGCCGAGTTCCTTCCAGGGCAGGTTGGCCGGGTCGCGCTCCTCCAGCGACTTGAAGGAGTGGCCCGCCACCGTGATCTCATCCCCGGCATAGCCGACCTCGGCGTCGAGGCGGCCGAGGATCGAGTCGTACTTCAGCAGGTGGGCGAGACTCTTGTTGTCAGTCAGGTCGTTGACGCCAACCAGCTCGATGTCGTCGGCGCCCTGCGCGAGGACGGCCCGGTAGAAGTTGCGGCCGATGCGGCCGAAGCCGTTGATGCCAACACGGATGGTCATGGGACTCGAGACTCCTTCACGAACCGGCGTCTCGCGCCGGGCTGGCGAGGTCGCCTACGTCGTCGTGGAAACCGACACCCGACCCTATGACATCCACCGAGGCACTGCGAAGCTGAGTCACCGCACCGAGCTCGACGTCTGCCCGGCCGGAACAGGTGATCCGGACTTCGTCCGGGAGCAGACAGGAGGGTTCCTCGCGGCCTAGCGTCTGGGCCGACTAGTTGGCGATGGGGAGGAAGCATGGCCATGACAACGGGTGTCGCTCCGTACTTGACGGTGCATGACGCGGTGGGGGCGATCGACTTCTACACGAAGGCATTCGATGCGAACGAAGTGCTGAGGCTGGACGGTCCGAATGGCCAGATCGCGCACGCGGAACTCGAGATCGCGGGGCAGTCCGTGATGATCTGCGATCCACTCCCATGGTTCTCCACGCGACCGCCGAAGGTGCTGGGTGGCGCGACCGCGAGCGTGCTCGTGTACGTCGACGACGTCGACGTCGCTGTGAGTCGCGCCGTCGACGCGGGTGCGGAGCTCACGATGGAGCCCAAGGACCAGTTCTGGGGAGACCGCCTCGGTGAGGTCTACGACCCATTCGGTCATTCGTGGCTCATCGCGACCCACGTCGAGGACCTGACGCAGGAGGAGATCGCCGAGCGCGCCCGGGCTGCGGCGACCGGCTGAGCATGCGCCTCCGGCCGCGTCGGTGACCTACGCCTCGAGCATCTCCGGGGTCAGGTTGGCGTCGGTTCCGGGAATACCGAGCTCGGCCGCACGCCGGTCGGCCATCGCCAGCAATCGGCGGATCCGGCCGGCCACAGCGTCCTTCGTCATCGGGGGCGACGAGAGCTGGCCCAGCTCTTCCAGACTCGCCTGCTTGTGTTCGAGACGCAGCTCCCCGGCGACCCGCAGGTGGTCGGGCACCTCGGGGCCGAGAATTTCCAACGCCCGCTCCACCCGTGCGCCGGCCGCCACCGCGGCGCGCGCCGACCGGCGCAGGTTGGCGTCGTCGAAGTTCGCCAGTCGGTTGGCGGTGGCGCGCACCTCGCGGCGCATCCGTCGCTCTTCCCAGGCGAGCACGCTGTCGTGGGCGCCCAGCCGGGTCAGCAAGGCCCCGATGGCGTCACCGTCGCGGACGACGACCCGGTCGACTCCCCGGACGTCGCGCGCCTTGGCCTGGATGCCCACGCGCCGAGCCGCGCCCACAAGCGCGAGGGCAGCCTCCGGACCCGGACACGTGACCTCGATCGCCGACGACCGGCCCGGCTCGGTCAGTGAGCCATGCGCCAGGAAGGCACCTCGCCACGCTGCTTCGGCGTCACACATGGAGCCCGAGACCACCTGAGGCGGCAGGCCGCGAACCGGGCGGCCGCTGGCGTCGATCAGCCCGGTTTGGCGGGCCAGCGCCTCACCTGCGGCCACCACGCGGACCACATAACGGCTGCCTTTGCGCAGACCGCTGGGTGACACCACGGCGATGTCGCTCTCGTGCCCGAAGACCTCGGCGATGTTCCGACGGAGGCGGCGTGCCGCAACTCCGGTATCCAGCTCGGCCTCGACGACGATGCGCCCGTTCACGATGTGCAGGCCACCACCGAAGCGCAGTAGGGCAGACACTTCAGCTTTTCGGCAGCACGACTTGGTGACATCCAGGCGGGCCAGCTCGTCCTTCACCGACGCCGTCATCGCCATGGGCCGATCCTGCCACGAGCAAAGGTGTCGGCGTAGGCATCTGCGAGCCGCTCCGGGTCGTGCCGAGGGGTTCCGTCGGCTCTCGCGATTTCCGCGACCGTGAGCTCTGCTCCGAACTCTGCCGCCACGCGGCGCAGCATCGCCTCGTCCGGAATCGAGCTCGGGTCGGCCACGACGGCATCCAGATGCAGGTCAGGGGCATAGGCGCCGAGCACCTCGAGATGCATCTCCGGGGTGAAGCCTTCAGTCTCACCACCTTCGGTGGAGAGGTTCAGCGTGACCAGCCGGCGGGCCGGGGTCTCCAGCAGAGCTTGACGCAGTTCGGGAACGAGCAGATGCGGAATCACGCTGCTGAACCACGAGCCGGGGCCGAACACCACCCAGTCGGCCTCGGCGATTGCCGCGAGCGCTTCCGGACAAGCCGGCGGGTCGGCCGGCACGAGCTCGACCGCCACGACCGGACCTGGTGCGGTCGCCACGGCATGCTGGCCGATGACCGTGTCCATCTCGCGCGTTACCCGGCCGTCGCCATCGATCCGACCGACTAGCGCATGGATGTTCAGCGCCGTCGACGACATCGGCAGCACGCGACCTTGAGCACCGAGCAGGCGCGCCACCCAGTCAAGGCCCTCGACATGGCCGCCCAGCAGCTCCCACAACGCCACGATGAGCAAGTTGCCGGCAGCGTGGTTGTGCAGCTCTCCCTTGCTCGCGAAGCGATGCTGCAGGACTCGGGCCCAGGTTCGCCCCCACTCGTCGTCACCGCAGAGCGCGGCCAATGCCATCCGCAGGTCGCCTGGCGGCAGCACACCCAGCTCCCGGCGCAGGCGACCGCTCGACCCGCCGTCGTCGGCGACGGTGACGACGGCCGTGAGCCGACCGCTGACCCGACGCAATGCGGACAGCGACGCAGCCAGGCCGTGTCCACCGCCGAGGGCTACGACTCTGGGACCCGCCAATCGACGGGCCTCATCAGGGCCGGTCATTCCCGGCCAAGGTCGCGGTGGACCACGATGGTGTCGACGCCCTGCTTGCGCAGCCGAGCCGCGAGAGCCTCGCTCATTGCCACACTGCGGTGCTTTCCGCCTGTGCAACCCACGCCGACGGTGACGAACCGCTTGCCCTCCCGCAGATAGCCGTCGGCCATCGACCCCAACAATTCGGTGTAGCGGTCCAGGAACTCCCCAGCGCCTGGCTGGCCGAGCACGTAGTCGCTCACCTCGACATCGCGCCCGGTCTGCGGGCGCAGATGCGCGACCCAGTGCGGGTTGGGCAGGAACCGCATGTCCGCCACGACGTCAGCGTCGACCGGTATCCCGTACTTGTAGCCGAAGGACACCACGATGACCTGCAGTCCGACGTCTGGGCCGGCGAAGGCCGTGCGGATGCGGCCGGCGAGCTCATGCACGTTGAGCACCGACGTGTCCACGACGAGGTCGGCGGTCGTACGCAGCTCCGCCAGCAGTTCGCGCTCCCGGCTGATGGCCTCGAGCACGCGCCCTTCGCCCTGCAACGGATGCGGTCGCCGGGCCGACTCGAACCGCCGCACCAGCGCCTCGTCGCCCGCCTCGAGGAAGAGCACCTGTGGGCGGACGCCTCGAGCAGCGAGCTCGTCGAGAGCGCCGCGAAGTTCCCCGAAGAACACGCCGCCACGAACGTCGGCGACCACTGCGATCCGACGGTGATCGGTGCGCTCGGTCACGATGTCGACCAGCTCCATCAGAAGCGACGGTGGCAGGTTGTCGACGACGAACCATCCCAGGTCGTCCAGCGATGCGGTGGCCGCAGTCTTACCGGCGCCGGACATGCCAGTCACCACCAGCAGTTCGGGACCGTCCGGGCTCACCACCGCCCTCCCGTCATGTCGACGCTGCGTGATCCGGCTCGAGGATCTCACCGGTCGTCATGTTCACCGCGACGGCAGGCCGACGCGCGGCGACCGCCTCGACGACGGCTTCGGCGGTGCGGCGCCCGATTCCAGGCACCTGCGTGATCTCCTCGGCGGTGGCGGTCCGCAGTTGCTTGAGCGATCCGAATCTGGCCAGCAGTGCCTTCCGGCGCGACGGACCCAAGCCAGGCACACCGTCCAGCAGGCTGTCGACCATCGACCGCGAACGGCGCTGCCGGTGGTAGGCAATGGCGAACCTGTGCGCCTCGTCGCGGATCCGCTGCAAGAGGTAGAGGCCTTCGCTGGCGCGCGGCAAGATCACCGGGTCGTCAGAGCTGTCGACGACGACCTCTTCGAGCCGCTTCGCCAAGCCGATGACCGGGATGTCCGCGACGCCCGCCTCGTCCATCGCCAGCCGGGCGGCGTTGACCTGGGGCAGCCCGCCGTCGACGACCACCAGGCCCGGCGCATAGGCGAATTTCCGTGGCCGGCCGGTTTCCGGGTCCATGGGTTGTGAGACCACACCGCCACCATGGTCGTCACGCAGCCGCCGGAATCGTCGGCTGAGCACCTCCTTGATCGCCGCGACGTCGTCGAAGCCATCGTGCCCTCGGACTGAAAACCGACGGTATTCGGATTTGCGCGGCAGCCCATCCTCGAAGACGACGAGTGATGCGACGACGTCGGTGCCCTGCAGATTGGATACGTCGTAGGCCTCGATGCGCAGCGGTGCCTCGGCCAGCCCGAGCGCGTGCTGAATTTCCTCGATCGCCCGGCTTCGCGTCGTGAGGTCGCTCGCCCGTTTCGTCTTGTGCAGGGCCAACGCCTGTGCAGCGTTGCGGGCGACGGTCTCCAGCAGCGCCCGCTTGTCCCCACGGTGCGGAATCCGGATGTCGACCCGACCGCCACGCAGGTCCGCGAGAAGCTCGCCGAGGGCACCAGCTTCCTCCGGGTCCTCGGGCAGCACCGGGACGAGGATCTCGCGCGGTATCGCCTGCTCCCCGTTCTCTCCGTAGAGCTGGAGCAAGAATCGTTCGACCAGCTGGCCGGTCGGAGCGTCGTCGGCTTTGTCGGCGACCCAGCCGCGCTGCCCACGGACCCGCCCGCCGCGGACGTAGAAGATCTGTACCGCGACCTCGAGTGGATCTTCGGCCAGCGCCACGACATCCGCGTCTGTACCGTCGCCCAAGACGACCGCGTTCTGCTCCATCGCCCGCTGAAGTGCCGCAATGTCGTCACGCAACCGGGCCGCACGCTCGTAGTCGGTGGCGCCCGCCGCGGCCCGCATCTCTCGTTCCAGCCGGCGGACGTACTTGGCCGTCTGACCCTCCAGAAACGCCACCAGATCGTCGACGATCTCCCGGTGCTCGTCGGCGCTCACCCGGCCGACGCACGGGGCCGAGCATTTGCCGATGTAGCCGAGCAGGCATGGCCGGCCGACCTGCGCCGCCCGCCGAAAAACCCCGGCGGAGCAGCTCCGCACCGGAAAGACCCGCAGCAGTTGGTCGAGGGTCTCGCGGATCGCCCAGGCATGCGCGTACGGGCCGAAGTATCGAACCCCGCGCTTCTTGGCGCCACGCATGACCATGGCCCGAGGAAACTCCTCGTCGAGCGTCACGGAGAGATACGGATAGCTCTTGTCGTCGCGGTAGCGGACGTTGAAACGGGGGTCGAACTCCTTGATCCAGGAGTACTCGAGCTGGAGTGCCTCGACCTCGTTGCGCACCACGGTCCACTCGACCTTGCCGGCGCTTGTGACCATCGCCAGCGTGCGCGGATGCAGCGCGTAGAGGTCCTGGAAGTAGGAGTTCAGCCGGGATCGCAGGCTCTTCGCCTTGCCGACATACAGGACCCGTCCAGTCGCGTCGCTGAACCGGTACACGCCCGGCTCATCGGGGACAGAGCCGGGCGCCGGTCGATATGTGGAAGGGTCCGGCACAACCCCCAACCCTATGCCGGTCCCTGCCAGCTCCTGAGTTCGTGCGACGGGCCTCGAGTCAGGTCAGTACGACCTGGTCGCCCTCGACGGCTACGCCCACGGCCGGCAGCGGCTCCGGCGCCGGGCCACCGAGGACCGAACCGTCCTCGATGGAATACCGGCTGCCATGACACGGGCAGGTGATCTCTCCGTCGGCGACCTCGGCCACCTGGCAGCCCTGGTGGGTACAGGTGCTGCCGAACGCCTTCACATCGCCTTCAGCCGGCTGCGTGACGACGATCTGCTCCGCCGCGATCACGACGCCACCGCCGACCGGCACGTCGGCGACGGCGATCACACCCGTGACACCGACCTCGGCCGGCGGCTCAGCGGTCTCTGCCGGGGTCTGCGCCGGGGACTCGGCGGGAGTCTCCGGCGCAGCGCTGCCCGTCGCAGACTCGTCGCCGCTGCTTGAGGTCGTGTCGTCACCTCCGCCGCAGGCAGCCAGCACGCCGGCCACACCCACTGCCCCCGCTCCGAGGAGCACGACCCGGCGGCGCACTTCGGCCGGCGCCGGGTCGGTCATGGTCGGGTCGGTCATTGCCGCGCCCCCGTCTCGGGTCGAGGTCGTCACCCTAGTGGCAACGAAACGACCGGCCGATCGGTTCAACATCGGCGATGCCGACGTCCATCATGTCACGGGCAGTGCGCGGTCCGCTCACGCCGCCGGCTGACGCTCATCGGCCGAGATGCCCAGCGTGCGCCGAAGAACGCACCGGTATGGCTGTCCGAATCGAGCGCGACCTGTTCCGGCGTCCCGGTGGCCACCACGCGGCCACCCTCGCTGCCCCCCTCGGGACCCATGTCGATGATCCAGTCGGCGGTCTTGATCACGTCGAGGTTGTGCTCGATGACGATCACCGTGTTGCCCTTGTCGACTAGGTCCTGCAGCACTCCGATCAGCTTGCGGATGTCCTCGAAGTGCAGGCCGGTCGTGGGTTCGTCGAGGACGTACACAGTGCGCCCGGTCGAGCGTCGCTGCAGCTCCGAGGCGAGCTTGACCCGCTGCGCCTCCCCACCGGACAACGTCGGCGCCGGCTGGCCGAGCCGGACGTAACCCAGCCCGACGTCGACCAGGGTCCGTAGATGGCGCGCGATGCGTTCGACCGGGGCGAAGAAATCCAACGCCTCCTCGATCGGCATCTCCAGTACCTCGGAGATCGTCCGGCCCTTGTAATGAACCTCCAGCGTCTCCCGGTTGTAACGAGCTCCGTGGCACACCTCGCAGGGAACGTAGACGTCGGGGAGGAAGTTCATCTCGATCTTGATCGTGCCGTCGCCAGTGCAGTTCTCGCAGCGCCCACCCTTGACGTTGAAGGAGAACCGGCCCGGCTGGTAGCCGCGGATCTTGGCCTCCTGGGTTTCCGCGAACAGCTTGCGGATGCTGTCGAAGACGCCGGTATAGGTGGCCGGGTTGCTGCGCGGCGTCCGGCCGATCGGTGACTGGTCGACATGGACGACCTTGTCGACCCGGTCGACACCTTCGACCCGCCGGTGCCGGCCCGGCACCGTCCGGGCGGAGTACAGATGCCTGGCCAGTGCGTTGTACAAGATGTCGTTGACCAGCGTGGACTTGCCCGAACCGCTCACTCCGGTGACCCCGACGAAGCAGCCGAGTGGGAAGTTGACCGTGACGTCCTGCAGGTTGTGCTCGCGAGCACCGACGACGGTCAGCCGCCGCGCTCGGGCCGTCGGTCTGCGGATGGCAGGCACCGGGATGCTCCGGCGACCGGCCAGATAGGCGCCGGTGATCGAGCTCTCGTGGTGCAGCAGGTCGGCAACTCGGCCGGAGACCACGATCTGCCCGCCGTGCTCGCCGGCCCCTGGGCCGATGTCGACGACCCAGTCGGCGACTCGGATCGTCTCCTCGTCGTGCTCGACGACGATCAGCGTGTTGCCCAGGTCGCGCAGCCGGACCAAGGTCTCGATCAGCCGCCGGTTGTCGCGCTGGTGCAGCCCGATCGAGGGCTCGTCAAGGACGTAGAGGACGCCGACCAGCCCCGAGCCGATCTGGGTGGCGAGCCGGATGCGCTGCGCCTCGCCACCGGCGAGCGTCCCCGACGGGCGGTCCAAGGACAGGTAGTGCAAGCCAACGTCGACGAGGAACCTCAGCCGCTCGTTGATCTCCTTCAACACCCGTTCCGCGATCTGGCGCTCGCGATCGGTCAGGGACAACTCACGCAGGAAGGTCGCACACTCACCGATCGGCAGAGCGGCGATCTCGGCGATGCTTCTACCGCCGAAGGTCACCGCCAGGCTCACCGGCTTGAGCCGCGCACCGCCGCAGGCCGCGCACGGCACCTCTCGCATGAACCCCTCGAACCGCTCTCGGCTGATGTCGGATTCGGCCTCGGCGTGGCGGCGCTGCACCCACGGGATGACGCCCTCGTAGGTGGTGTAGTACGACCGGTTCCGTCCGTACCGGTTCTGGTACCGGACGTGCACCTGCCCGTCGTAGCCCTGCAGCAGAGCGGTTCGCGCCTTGGCCGGCAATCGCTCGAACGGAACGTCAGTGCGAAAGCCGACCGTGTCCGCCAGAGCCTGCACGATCCGCGCGAAGTACTCCGAGGTCTGCCCCGCCGACCACGGCGCGAGCGCGCCGTTGGCCAGGCTCTCGCCCGGGTCCGGGACGACCAGCTCGGGATCGACTTCCATAGTGGTCCCGATCCCGGTGCATACCGGGCATGCGCCGAACGGGGAGTTGAAGGAGAACGACCTGGGTTCGAGCTCCTCGAAGGACAAGTCGTCGTATGGGCAGTACAGGTGCTCGGAGAACACCCGCTCGCGATGCGGATCATCGTCGGAAAGATCGACGAAATCCAGCGTGACCAGGCCGCCGGACAGGCGCAGCGCGGTCTCGATGGAATCGGTCAGCCGGCGTTTGGCCGAGCCCTTGACGGTGAGGCGGTCGACCACCACCTCGATGGTGTGCTTCTCCTGCTTCTTCAGGGTGGGCGGTTCGGTGAGCTGGTGGACGACACCGTCGACCCGGGCCCGGGAATACCCCTGTGTCTGCAGGGTCCGGAACAGGTCGCCGTACTCTCCTTTTCGCCCCCGGACGACTGGGGCGAGCACCTGGAACCGGGAACCCTCCTCGAGTTCGAGCACCCGGTCGACGATCGACTGCGGGGTCTGCCGGCCGATCGGCCGACCGCAGACCGGGCAATGCGGCCGACCGGCGCGGGCATAGAGCAGGCGCAGGTAGTCGTAGACCTCGGTGATGGTGCCCACGGTGGAACGCGGGTTGCGCGAGGTCGACTTCTGGTCGATCGACACCGCCGGTGACAAACCCTCGATGAAGTCGACGTCGGGCTTGTCCATCTGGCCGAGGAACTGCCGGGCGTACGCCGATAGCGACTCGACGTAGCGGCGCTGGCCCTCGGCGAAGATCGTGTCGAAGGCCAGGCTGGACTTGCCCGACCCTGACAGCCCGGTGAAGACGATCAGCGAGTCGCGGGGAAGGTCGAGCGAGACGTCCTTGAGGTTGTGCTCCCGGGCGCCGCGGATGACCAACGTGTTGGGGGTTTCGTCGACCACGACGCCCAGGCTATGTGGCTCCGGCGACAATCTCGCGCCGGAGGGTCACCCGGTCAGCTGCTGCCCTGATTGCCTCCGTGGTGCCCACTGTCGTCGCCGCCGCCGTGATCGCCGCCGCCGTGATCGTCCCCGTGGTCGGTCCCGTCGTCGTCACCGCCACGATCGTCACCGCCACGATCGTCGTCCCGGCCGACATCGTCCGTGCGCTCGTCGTCACCGATCTCGAGCTTGAGGATGGCTCCCGTCACGGCATCGAGCTCGACCTCGTGGTCGCCGACGAATTCCACGTCCCAGATCATCCGCCCGTCCTCGGGCTTGAGGTCGATCTCTTCGACCACGAGGTCACCGACGGTCGTCAAGTGACTCATCGCAATCTGCACGGCCCGCTCGGCGGAGATGCTGTTCTCGGACGTCGCATCCGGCGAGGCGGTCGCGGTGGGGAGGGCGGGCTGGGTCGCGGTAGTCGCGGTGGGGGACGCAGAGACGGTCGGCGAGGCCGCGGCGTTCGCCGTCGGGTCGGTCGACGAGTCCGTCGTCGCAGCCGCGACCAGGGCGGCTCCACCGATCACGACGGCGCCAACGACGCCTGCCGCAGTCCGCCAGGTAGTTGCTGGCATTGTCTTCTCCTTCGGTCCGAATTGGCTCGGGGGCACCCGGGTCGGGTACCACGCTTCGAAGGCTGCACGCCGGTGCACTAGCGGCGCGCTACGGGCGTCCTAACGCCGCCCTAAGGATCGATTGACTGCCAGCGACCCAGTTCGAGGATGATTTCGGCGCCGCCGAGGGGTGAGATACCCGTCCTCAGCTGCCCGCCCGACGAGTCGGCTACTCGGCGGGCGATGTCCAAGCCGAGTCCGGTCGAAGCGGCCTGGCTGGTGCCGCGGTGGACCGGATCGGACAGCGTGAAGCCGCCTCCGCCGTCGGCAACCACGAGTCGGGCGTGCTCCGGGTCGTGCTCGAGCGCAACGGCGAACGGAGTTCCGTCCGGTGTGTGGGCGAACACATTGCCGAGCAAGGCGTCGACGCCCGCGGCGAGATCCGGTGCGGACACCCGCACGGGAACCGGTCCGTCAGCAATGTCCGCAGTGAGCTGGCGGTCTGTGTCGTCGGCCAGCACGGACCAGAACGCCACCCGATCGGCCACAACCCGGGCAGCGTCGCAGTGAGCATCGGGATCCGCACCACGGCTGCGGGCATCGGCGATGACCTGCGTTACGGCACGTTCGAGCGCGTCGACCCCGTCGACGACCCGAGCCGACCGCGGGTCATCAGGCAATGCCTCGGCGTCCAACCGCAGCGCGGTCAGCGGTGTGCGCAAGCGGTGGGACACGTCGGCCACGGCCTCTCGCTCGTCGCGAAGCATGCCGCTGATCCGGGCGGCGAGGTGGTTCAGCCCGGTGGCGACGGCCTGGATCTCAGCAGGTCCGGCAGGTTCGGCTCGGGCCTCCAGCTCGCCCCGGGCCAAGCGGTGAGAGACCGCAGACGCGTCGACGACCGGGCGGACCAGGCTGCGGGCCAGCCGGTCGGCGACGACCACACCAAGGGCAACCAACCCGACACCAAGGCCGGCGAGCACCAACCAGGTGCGGAGCACACCTTCGGTCAGCTCCTCGGCGGGGACCGAGGTGGCAACGACACCGGTTCCGCCCTCGTCGGGCAGACCCACGGCAACGAGGACATCTCTGCCGTCGGCTGTTTGCACCGTCAGACTCTCCGCTCCCGATGCGGCGAGCTCCACTGCAGTGGTGCGCTCCGCTGGGGTGCCCAGAACGTCCCCGTCGGGATAGAACACGGTGAACGGATTGCCGGTGCCGGCCTCGACGGTGTCGAGGGCAAGCTCGACCGCATCCCGGTCCGCTGTCGCCACCAGCAAGGCCAGCGCGCTGGCTTGGCCGCTGGCCTCGGACACCGCTTGCTCAGCCGTGGCCGAGCGGATCAGCACTGCCAGGGGCACCAGGAACGCCACCAGCACCAGCGACGTGGTCGCCGCGACGAGCAGCGCGAGCGATCGCCTCATTGCGGTGGCGGACTGAGCTTGACCCCGACACCTCGGACGGTGTGCAGGAAACGCGGCGCCTGTGCCGTCTCGCCCAGCTTCCGCCGCAGCCAGGACAGGTGCACATCGACGGTCTTGTCGGCGCCACCGTACGGCGCCTGCCACACCTGAGTGGACAGTTCGCGCTTGCTGACAACCTGGCCGGGGCGAGCCGCGAGGTAGTACAGCAGGTCGAACTCGCGCGGGGTCAGCTCGAGCGATGTCTCGTCGAGCACCGCTTCCCTCGACCGCGGGTCGATCCGCAAGCCACCGACATTGACCGTCTGGTCCTCGTCGTTGCTGACACCGGCTCGGCGCAGAACGGCTCCGATCCGAGCATGCAGCTGCGCGCCACTGAACGGCTTGACCAGGTAATCGTCAGCGCCGGCCTCGAGGACGGTGACGATCTCCGGATCGGCGTCGCGGGCAGTCGCCACGATGACGGGGACGTCGTCGACCGCCCGCAGCATCGCCAGCACCTCGCGGCCGTCGAGGTCGGGCAATCCCAGGTCGAGGACGACGAGGTCTGGGTGCTCGGACATGACCATCTGCAGCGCCTGTGCCCCCGTCGGCGCGGAGGACACGGCATGCCCGCGCTCGCTCAGTGCCCGGATCAAGCCGGCCCGGATGTGCGGATCGTCCTCGACCAGCAGCACGTGTGCCACGCTGGAACGCTAGCCGAGACCACCAATCGCAACGCCTGCGACGGCCGGCCTTACGGCTGCCTTAGCCTGCCGTTATGGTCCAGTCGGCCACACTCGGCGGGTGAACAAGAGTCTGCCTCGCTTGCCCGGCGGTGTCGTCGCCGTCGCGGGCTGGGTCGCTGTGGCGCTGTTGGCAACCGGTGTCACGCTCGCGGCGGTGATGCTGATCGGCTCAGGAATCTTCGGCGACTCCACTCGCGCCCGCAGCCAGGCCGAGGTAGCGCAGGCCCTTGCCTCGCTCACGACCACCACCCCTTCGGCAGCCGGCACGTCGAATTCATCGGCAAGCTCCGCTCCGCCGACGAGTCCAGCACCGAGCACGACCGACCCGTCGCCCTCACCTGCGGCGCCCGACACCTCCGTGTCGACAGCGCTACCTCCGGTCCGTCGGCTGATCACGTCCATCGGCGGAAACGTGCTGGCCGAGTGCAGGGGCCGCGAGGTGGTCGTCGTTTCCTGGACTCCGGCACAGGGCTATCGAGTCGATGACGTGGATCTGGAAGCCCGCCGTGACGTCGAGGTTCGATTCGAGGGCGAGGACACCGAGGTCAGGGTCAAGATCAGATGCGCGGATGGACGGCCCGTCGCCGAGATCGAGGAGGACAGCTGACCGTCGGCCTTGACGACGGTTCTACCGTCAAGGCGTGCACGATGACCCGCCGACCCCATCGACCGACGAACCGACCACCGACGCCGACGCGACCGAGACGTCGAGCGCCGGACCGGTGTCGGCCGCCACCGAACGGTTGATCCGTACCGCTGTCACATTCGACGCTGATGCGGTACACCAGCCAAGCCTCTGCACCGGCTGGAGCAGAGCTCATGTGCTCAGCCATGTCGCCCGGAATGCAGACGCGCTGGCGAACCTCCTCCGGTGGGCTACCACAGACGTCGAGACGCCCATGTATCCCAGCGTCGTGGCCCGGGCTGCCGACATCGACAGCGGCGCTGGACGTAGCCCGGAGGAGATTGTCGAAGACCTCCGCTCAGCCGCTGACCGGTTCTCCGCGGCAGTCACCGCGGTGCCGGACGAAGCCTGGGAGCGGCAAGTACGGATGGGCGCGGCGGCGACGGGGCGGACGATCCCAGCGCGTCGGGTGCTCTGGGAGCGGCTGAAGGAACTGGAGTTGCACCACGTCGACCTCGATGCCGGGTACACCCCCGACAACTGGGCTCCCTGGTTTGTCGGTCGGGCGCTGGCCGAGACCCTGCGCAGGTTCGGTCGGCGTGACGATGTGCCCGACTTGACGTTGGTCATCGACGCTGCGACCGAGCGGTTCGGATCCGGTGGAGGCCCGACGATCACCGGATCGGCCACACCGATTCTCGGCTGGCTCACCGGTCGATCTCACGGTGAGGGGTTGCACGTCGACCCTGCCGGCCGGCTACCGACGCTTCCGCCGTGGGGATGAGATTCCCTAGGTCAACCTCAGGCCGTGATCAGTTGCATGGCGCCTCCGTGGAGTTCGGGGTTGTAGGCGGTGTGGTCTTGCCAGCAGCGCCAGATGACGCGGATCCAGGCGCGGGCGAGGATGCGCACGGCGTGGGGGTGTCGTTTGCCGCGGTCGATGGCGTCGTTGTAGATCTTGGCGGCCCAGGGGCTGGCGTGTCGGGAGTCGTCGGCGAAGTCGATGAGGGCGTTGCGGAGTTTCTTGTCGGCGGCCCAGCGGAATCCGACGGTGTGTGCTTTGCCGGATGTTCGGGTGACGGGTGCGACGCCGGCGAGGGCGGCGAGGGATTCCTCGTCGGGGAATCGGGATCGGACGTCGCCGATCTCGGCCAGCAGCAGCGCGGCCCGGACGCCGTGGCCGGCTTTGGGCAGGCTGGTGAAGATGTGCGCGTCGGCGTGGGCGTCGAGGCGTTCGATGATCTCGGCCTCGAGTTCGCGTTCTTGTCCTCGGGTGGTCTTGATGGTGCGCAGCAGCGCGGCCACGCAGACGGCGTGTCCGTCTGCTTCGGCCGCGGTCAGTCCTGCGGCGGGGGCGTTGTGGATCCGGGTGAACAGTTCCTCGACGGGTTTGCGGCCGCAGTAGGCGATTCGGCGCAGGAACGCCGCGAACTGGGCGAGGGTCAGCCTGGTGGCCGCGTGTTGGGTGGGGTAGCGGCGCAGGAACGCGACCGCGACGTCGCTGTCCAGGCGGGCGAACAGGCCGATCGCGCCGGGGAAACAGCGTTCCAGCTCAGCCTGGAGCTGGTTGACGAGGCCGACTCGAGCCTCGACCAGCTGCTTGCGGGTCCGGGACAGGGCACGCAGCACCTGAGTGGCTTCGCTGTCTTGGGTGAGCGGGGTAAGTCGGTGTCCGTCGGTGCGCAGCACGTCGGCGAGCAGGTAGGCGTCCCCGGTGTCGGACTTCGCCCCGGAGCCGGAGTAGCGGCTGCGCAGCCCTTTGACCTGCCGCGGGGTGATCACCACCACCCGCAGGCCGGCGTCGAGCAGCGCCTCGACCAGTGGGCCGTCGCAGCGTTCGATCCCGACACCGTGCACGCCGAGTTTGGTCAGCCGCTTGACCAGACCGGTGAAGGTCTTGCCGGTGTTGGGAATCTGGAACCGGACGGTGATCTCGCCGTGGTCGTCGACGACGCAGATGGCGTGGGCCTTGCTGGCCCAGTCGATGCCAGCGAACAGCGTCCGGTTATCTCTGTCGGGTCGACACTCACCTTCCTGACCCTTCCTGTGATGATGGGACGAGCACCGTCGGTGTCGGGACACCGGCCCGGATGCTCATTGCGTGGCGGTCCAACCCGCGTATCCCTAGCGCCGGTCTTGGTGTCCCGGCCCGGCGGCTGCCGCAGATCTCATCCAGGTCCTCAAACAGCAAGCACACTGGCGGTCAGCCACCGGCCGGCGATTCACTGGGAACCATCACTACAACCAGCACCCAATGAGCGCCGACACACGGATGGTGGACCAATG
>CAWHPW010000010.1:0-198456 GCA_963831385.1 uncultured Actinomycetota bacterium | reverse complement strand
TCATCCGGTCTCCTCCAGGAAGACGTGGTCATTCTCGCCCATGACCCGCGCCACGTTGACGTACGACCGTCGGTGCACAGGTGACGGACCGTGACGGCTGAGCGCCTGCTGATGCTCGGGTGTCACGTAGCCCTTGTGCGATGCGAAGTCGTACCCGGGCCACTTCTCGTGCAATTCGATCATGATGCGGTCCCGGGTGACCTTCGCGATGACCGAGGCGGCGGCGATACATGCCGCTACCCGGTCACCTTTCCACATCGCCAGGCCGGGGACTCCCAGACCCGCAACCGGGAATCCGTCGGTCAAGACGTACCCCGGCGTCCGCTCGAGGCGGGCCAGAGCGCGCCGCATGGCCTCGACGTTGGTGACGTGCAGCCCCCGGCGATCCACTTCGTCGGGTGGGACGATGACTACTGACCACGCGACAGCGCGCTGCATGACGGCGTCGTACACCTGCTCCCGCACCAGGGGCGTCAGCAGCTTGGAGTCGGCGAGGTCGGGGATCTCGGCGCGCCGACTCGTTGCCAGGACAGCCGCCGCGACGACAAGAGGCCCGGCGCATGCACCTCGGCCCGCCTCGTCGGCACCCGCCACCGGTGTCAGACCCATCCGGTCCAGGGCGCGCTCGTAGCCGTACAGACCTGCGTCCCGTCGAATGGCGGCCGGCCGCCACGGCGTATTCATACGCCGACCTCGACCGGCTCTATCGGAGCGCCGTTGCGGAGCAGATCGTTCAATAGATCGGGGAGGGCACGGGGCACCAGCGGATCGGTCGCGGCGGCCAGTTCCTCGAGCGACCACCAGCGGTGGTCGGTGATGTCGGCCTGTTCCTCGGCTGTCCAGCCTGCGACGTCGAGGTCGAAGACTTCAGGAACGCGGGCGATATACCAGCGTTCACGAAAGTCCAGCACGTCGCCACGCCACTCGAAGACGCTCCGGCGGTTCCAGATGTGCGGGCCGAGCTCGATCGACGTGCGTCCGGTTTCCTCGGCCAGTTCGCGATACGCCGCCTGCTCGAAAGTCTCCGCCGGCTCGAGAGCACCGCCTGGCGGGAACCAGTACCCGTCGACCGCACGAAACAGCAGAACTCGCGTCGCCGCCCCGTCGTCGGCGAGAAGAAGCACCCGAACAGTCGGGCGGACGACGGGGTCACTCATGGACTCTGAGCCTAAGGCCGGTCGACCACTGGGGGCCTCAGGGCTGCGGGACGGCTTCGAACGTGTCCGGATCGGACAGTCTGGCCCAGTTCGAGATCGGCCAGACGACGGCAAACGCCCGACCGGTCACCTTTGTCTCCGGGACAGTGCCGTTGACCCGCGAGTCTCCCGAGTTGGACCGATGGTCGCCCATGACGAACAGCTCCCCCCCGGGCACTTCGACCTCGAATGTGGTCACTGATGGCTCATCGCCGGGGCGTAAGTAGGCCGACTCGTCGACGGCGGTGCCGTTGACCGTCACCTGCCCGCTCTCGTCGCAGCAGGCCACAGTGTCCCCACCGACGCCGATCACTCGCTTGATCAAGTGCCCTTCGGAGTCGTCGGGTAGGACTCCGACGAATTGCAGGCCGTCACGAAGGCGACCACCGAGAGTCGTGGCGGTTTCATCCGGGAGAGGAGAAAGCCAGTCGTCGGGATCTGCGAACACCACGACATCGCCGCGCTCGATCTCGCCGAACCTCGTGGTGAGCTTCGACACGAGCACCCGGTCGCCGACGAGCAGGGTGTCCTCCATCGACTGAGACGGGATGAGAAACGCCTGCACGAGGAAGATCCGAACCAGCGTGGCGATCACCAGCGAGAGACCGACGACGATGACCGTTTCTCGCAGCAGCGCACCGAACCCGCTGCGCCGCGGCTGGCTCACCCGCGCATCACCGTCATCGCGGTGCGCGGTCCTCTCCGCCACGTGATCTCCCCTGTAGCCGCCAGGCGCCCGCCGGAGTGTTCCGACGCCAATGACGACGCCAGCGCCATGGCGCCGACGCTACCGTGCAGCACGCTCGATATGGCTCATCGGCCCGGCTCGCTCTGCGCCGAGACCCAGATCAGACGTGATCGCGCTTCTCGCGGATCTTGGCGGCCTTGCCGCGGAGGTTCCGCAGGTAATAGAGCTTGGCTCGCCGGACGTCACCCCGTGTCACCAGCTCGATCCGATCGATCACCGGAGCATGCACCGGGAACGTGCGCTCGACGCCTACCCCGAAACTGATCTTGCGAACAGTGAACGACTCGCGCACGCCCGAACCCTGCCGCCGCGTCACCACACCTTGGAAGACCTGCACCCGCGACCGCGTCCCCTCGATGACCTTGACGTGGACCTTGACGGTGTCGCCAGCCCGGAACGGAGGGATGTCGTCGCGCAAGCTGGCGGCATCGACGGCGTCGAGGGTGTTCATCACGTACGGTCGCTTCCTCGCCGGTGCCACGGGTCATCGGCGCAACTGTGGTTGTCAGGACGCCCGGAAGCACGTGGTCGGCACTCCCCCCGTGGCAGGGGCACGAGCAGCGCGCCGGGCAACAGCGGTCAAGTGTGCCACAGCCTGCGGTTTCGCACGAAACGGCGGTTGCGTCCCGTCGTTAGGGATGGGCGAGGCGCCGGTCGTTGGGGCGGGGATGCCGGCTTCGCCCCGCGGCGCCTTCGGCGCCGCTACGCCCGCCACGCCCGAGCCGGCATCCCCGCCCCAACTCCCTCGGTCGCGAGCCACACCCGAGCCGGCATCCCTCACGCAACTCCCACAGCCTTAGTCGTCCGCGCGGGTACCTCATGCCGCGGCCTTAGCTGCCGCTGTCGCCCGCGGCCCCGCTCTAAGGGGTCTTGGAGCCGATGGTGCGTGACCGCCCGATGCCGGCGCAGCCACCTCAGACGGATTCTCGAACTACCAACGAAGAGGAGAAGTCGCCATGACCAGCATCGTCGCACCCGCCATCGACGCCGAGATCGAGTACCGTCGCGAGCGGATCACCGCGGACTTCCGGCGTGCCCAAGCGCCGCGTCACGGGCAGAAGGCCCGGACCCGTCGCCTGCCGAGGCCGAGGCTGACCGCACGCGCCGCGTAATCGATCCATCCACCCACGCAGGGCCGACCAGAGTGTCGGCCCTGCGTGGCACCATGAACGGCGTGGCCCGAGTCGACTTCGAGACCCCGCTCGTCGGGCGGGAGCGCGAGGTGCACTCGCTCACCGAGGCGCTCGACCGGGCCGGCCGCGGGCAGCCAGGAGCGGTGCTCGTCGCCGGAGATGCCGGCGTGGGCAAGACCCGGCTACTGGGCGAGTTGACATTCCGAGCTGCCGCCGGTGGCGCCACTGTCCTGGTCGGCCACTGCCTCGACGTCGGCGGCGTCGGGTTGCCGTACCTCCCATTCACCGAGGCGCTGCGCCCGCTCACCGCCGGCAGCACGGCCAGCGACGGCCGACCCGCCGATCAGCCCGATGCCGGACCTGGCCCTGTGCTGGGCCTAGGGCTCGGCGCGGTGCCCACACCCGGTGGCGAGCTCAGCCAGCTGCAGCTCTTCGACGGCGTCGCGAGCATGCTCGCCAAGTCAGGCCTCGACGGCGTCGGGCCGGCCCTGATCGTCATCGAGGATCTGCACTGGGCCGACCAGTCCACGCGCGACCTGTTCGCGTTCCTGGTCGGGCGTCTGCGGGAGGAGCGCCTGCTCATCGTCGGCAGCTACCGCACCGACGACTTGCACCGCCGGCACCCGCTTCGCCCGCTGGTCGCCCAGCTCACTCGGCTGCCCGTCGTCGAGCGTCTCGATGTCGTTCCCTTCGACGTGGCGGAGATGAGCCGATACCTGGCGGCGCTGCGCGGGTCACCGGTCGATGACGTGACCGTGCGGCGGATTCTCGACCGGTCCGAGGGCAACGCCTATTACGCCCAAGAGCTCCTCCATGCCGGTAGCGCCTCCAATGACAATCCGTTGCTTCCGGCCCCGCTTGCCGACGTCCTGCTGACCCGCCTCGAGCAGTTGTCGCCGACGTCCCAGCAGGTGGTTCGGGTGGCCTCGGTCGGAGGCCGCCGGGTCGGGCACGAATTGCTCGCCCGCGCCAGCGAACTGGACAGCTCCGAGCTGGAGGCGGCCCAACGTGAGGCGATCACCCACCAGGTGCTGGTCGCCGAGGAGGGCGAGCGCTACGCGTTCCGCCACGCGTTGCTGGCCGAGGCGGTGTACGGGGACCTGTTGCCAGGCGAGCGAGTTCGCCTGCACGCCACCTTCGCCCAGCTCATCGATGAGTCGATCGACGGCCGCGAGCCGCTGGGTTCCGCCGCCGAGCTTGCTCATCACCGGCTACAGAGCCATGACGTGCCCGGCGCCTTGACGGCCTCGGTGCGGGCCGCCGCCGAGGCCGAGTCGCTTCGGGCACCGGCCGAGGCATGGCGGCATCTGGAGCAGGTGCTCCAACTGTGGGATGCCGTCGAGGACGCCGAGGAGCGGGCCAGCGCCGACGTGGTTCGAATCGGCCTCCGCGCCGCGGCGATGGCCAGCCGCGCGGGGAAAACGCCAGGGCTGCCGCACTGGCCGAATCCGCCGCATCCCGGCTCGACGCCGTCGCCGACCCACAGCGCGCCGCGGCCGTCGCACACAAGCGCGCTCTGCACCTGCTCAGCGACGACCGGCCAGAACAAGCGCTCGACGCTGCCTTGGCGGCCCTTGCCTTCGCCGCCGAGGCGGGTGACAAGCCGACGGCTCCATCGGCATGGGCATCGGCCACCGCGGCGAGGGCACTGTCGAGCCTGAATCGCGAGACCGAAGCACGGGAGTACGCCGAACGAGCCCTCGCCGAGGCGGTCGAGATCGGCAGCGCCGGCGCCGAGGCCGACGCGCTCGTCACGCTCGCCACGATGGACACCGGTGAGGGCGTGGACGGCACTCCCCCCGAACTACTCGTCCGCGCTCGCGACCTGGCCCAAGAGGCCGGCGACCTGCCGACCGAGATGCGTGTCTCGTACAACTTGGCCGCGGAACGGTACGACTCCGGCGACATCGAAGGAGCGCTACGGCTGTTGGACGCGGCGGTCGAGCGCAGTGTCGCCACCGGCCTGTCGTGGAGTCCCTATGGTGTCGAGTTGCAGTCACTTCAGGTCGTCGCCCGATTCGTGATTGGCGACTGGACCGGCAGCATTGCCGCAACCAGGCATGCCGGCAGGCGGCCGCCGGACGGAATGATCGCTCGGCTGTCCACAGTGTCGTTGCACGTGACGGTGGCCCGCGGAGATCCGTCCGCGCTCGCGATGGTTCAGGCGATGGAGAACGAGTGGTACCGAGACCCGACGATCGCCATGATCTCCGGCGGTTGCGGTGCCGATTTGCTGCGGTGGCGGGAGGAGCCGCTGGCCGCCCTGGAGATGGCCGAGCGGACGCTGACCTACGTCGAGCACAGTTGGCCACTGTTCCTCGGCGCGATCTGGCTCACCGCCCTCGGGCTGGCCGCCGCGGGCGACCTGGCCGAGCATGCTCGGCTGGTTCACGACGAAACGGAACTCACCACTGCGTTGGACGCCGGGGAGCGGCTGCTCGCACATGCCCGGGACGTCGCCCGCGAAGGCAGTCCGCGCGGGGGCGTGCTCGGCCCGGAAGGTCGCGCCTGGCTGCTGCGGGCCGAGGCCGAGTACTCGCGCGTCGCCGGTGCCTCCGACGTCGACCTCTGGCAGCGCACTACCGAGGAGTTCGGCTATGGCCACCGCTACGAGCAGGCGCGTTCCCGCTGGCGGCTAGCTGAAGCACTGCTCTCCGCCGATCAGCGCGACGCGGCTGCCACCGAGGCTCGGGTGGCCCACGACATCGCTGTAGACCTCGGCGCCCGCCCTCTCCAGCAAGCCATCGCAGCACTCGCGCGCCGCGGCCGGCTGGACATCGGCATCGCTACGCCCACGTCGACCGACGGTGGACTCACCGCCCGCGAGCGGGAGGTACTCGCTCTTCTGGCCGAGGGCCTGACCAACCGGCAGATCGGGCAGCAGCTCTACATCGCCGAGAAGACGGCAAGTGTGCACGTCTCGAACATCCTGGCGAAGCTTGGCGCGTCCGGCCGAACCGAGGCGGTGACGGTCGCTCACCGCCGCGGCCTGCTCGGCGACGCTGCCTCGTAATCGCTTGTGGTCGCCCTCTTGTCGGGGGTGAGGGGAACGGTTCTCCGAGGCCGATCCATGCTCTCCACGCCAACGTTGCGGGTCCGCT
The DNA here is from genome assembly GCA_963831385.1 of uncultured Actinomycetota bacterium. GTDB lineage: Bacteria > Actinomycetota > Actinomycetes > Jiangellales > Jiangellaceae > JACVRX01. The sequence continues at coordinate 192,278 of CAWHPW010000010.1, read as the reverse complement.
CGTCCCCGGACTTCGTCCTTTAGCCTCTGAGAACCGTTCCCCTCACCCCCTCCTGTTCTGGTCACCGTTCGCGCCGGAAGCTCCCCTCACTTCGACATGGTCAGCCTTTGGCCCACTCGCACTGCCGCTCGGATATTCGAGACGTGAAGGGGAAGGGACACACCGATGTCGGACGCCGCTTCGACCGTGGTTTGCGCCGACCGACCACAGACCAGGGTGACTTTCAGCGGCGGGGTGGGACGAGAGGTTCCAGGAGGCTAGAGAACGAAGCTCGGGGACAAGCAAAGCGGCGAGATGGGCACCAAGAGTGTCGACTGGCCTCCGGGAACCTCTCGTCCCATTCCGCCGCTACGAGGCAGCAACCACGGTCACGCTTCGTAGGGCGGCGTCCAGCCAAACTCGTCGAGAACAGCGCGATCGTGGGCGTCGAGGGTCGACGGGTCGAGGCGATCGAGCAAGTCGGGGCGTACGACCGCGGTTCGGCGCAGCGCCTGGTCTCGGCGCCAGCGGACGATGTTGGCATGGTGGCCGGACAGCAGGACCTCCGGCACGTCGAGCCCGCGCCAGGACGGCGGCTTGGTGAAGAGGGGATACTCGAGCAGCCCATCGGCTCCGTGTGACTCCTCGACGATCGACTCCGGATTGCCGACGACGCCGGGAAGCAGCCTGGCGATGGCCTCGAGGACGACGAGGACTGCTGCCTCACCACCGCTGAGTACGTAGTCCCCGAGGGACACCTCGTCGACGGGCATCCGGGTCGCCGCATCCTGAACGAACCGCGCATCGATTCCTTCATATCGGCCACACGCGAAGACCAGCCAGGGCTCGGCGGCGAACTCCTCGGCCAGCGCCTGGTCGAACCGGCGTCCGGACGGGGTGGGCAGGATGACCCGAGGTGGCGGAGTGGCATCGATCGGCACCAGCTCGTCCAGGGCGGCACCCCACACGTCCGGGCGCATGACCATGCCGGCACCACCGCCGTATGGAGTGTCGTCGACGCTGCGATGACGGTCAACGGTCCAGTCGCGCAGGTCATGTACCCGCACCTCGATGACGCCGGACTCGCGAGCCTTGCCCAAGAGGGACAGTGCGAGGGGCGACAGGTAGTCCGGGAAGATCGTGATGACGTCAACCCTCACGGCGTTGCCTCGTCAGCGTCGGCGGGGTCGAGCAGGCCGTGCGGCGGATCGATGACGACCCGTCCGCCCGGCAGGTCGACCTCGGGCACGATCTCCGCCACGAACGGCACGAGCACCTCGGCGCCGTCTCGCGCTATCACTAACAGGTCCTGCTCGGGGAGATGGAGCACGTCGGAGACCGTGCCGACGCCCTCGTCGGTCGTGGTGACCGCACGCAGCCCGACCAGCTGATGGTCGAAGAACTCGTCCGGGTCGGCAGGGCGCTCGTCGACGCTCACGTCGCTGAGCAGCCGAACACCGCGCAGCGCCTCGGCGCCGGTCCGATCGGCCACCCCGTCGAAACGCACCAGCAGTCGGCTCCCGTGCCAGCGGGTTTGCTGGACGATGAGCGGACCGGCGCGCTGTGGCTCGGTCGTCAAACGCGCACCCGCGGCAAAGCGAAGGTCCGCAGCATCCGTGCGCACCTCGACGCTGACCTCACCGGCGATTCCGTGCGGGCGGCCGATCCTTCCCACCGTCACGAGCACGGAATCCTCCGCTGCCGGTCGACGTGCGCGGCTCTAGCGGCCGTCGACGTCGACGAAGTCGATGCGCACGCCGGAGCCGGCGAGTGCACCGAGCACGGTACGAAAGGCCGTGGCCGTCCGCCCGCTGCGCCCGATGACCTTGCCCAGGTCGTCCGGGTGCACCCGAACCTCGAGCAGCCGGCCGCGGCGCTGCTCGCGCGCGCGGACGTGCACGTCGTCGGGGTGTTCGACGATTCCCCGAACAAGATGCTCCAGCGCCTCGGCGAGCAAGATCCTCAGACCTCGGCTCCGGACTCGGCGGTCTTGTCGTCGACTGCAGGTTGCGGCTCCGGAGCTGGTTCGCCCGTGGAATCGGCGCCAGTTGCGTCCGGCTTCGCGGCCGCGGCCTTCTTGGCCCGCTTCTTCGGTGTCGTGGTCGCCTCGGGGCGGGTCTCGCCGTGCGCTTGGGCGAGTGCTGCGTCGAAGCGGGCTCGCTTGTCAGCAGCGGCTTCCTTGACCTTCAGCGTTCCCTCGGCGCCGGGCAGGCCTTTGAACTTCTGCCAGTCGCCGGTCACCTTGAGCAACGCGAGAACGGGATCCGTGGGCTGGGCACCGACGCCGAGCCAGTACTGCGCCCGCGAAGAGTCGATGTCGATCAGACTCGGATCTTCCTTCGGGTGGTACTTGCCGATCTGCTCGATCGCCCGACCGTCGCGCTTCGTTCGCGCGTCGGCGACGATGATGCGGTATTGGGGGTTACGGATCTTTCCCATCCGCTTCAGCTTGATCTTGACAGCCACTGGCGTGGAGTCTCCTGATTCTCGGGATGCGGGTGATCCGCCGCGGATCGGGTGGGGCACCGGCCTCGGCGTCTCGGTTGGACTCGACGGCTACGGGTGAGAGGGTCCGCGCGGTCGCCGGTTCAGTGCGCCATTGTGCCAGACCAGCCCCAGCGCCCCCAACCGGCGGGCGGCGGTCAACCGACGACTGTCCCTCGCAGGATGATCCGCTCCGGAGCGAGCAGTGTCGCGGGGTCCGTCGTTGGATCGACGGCAAAGACGGCCAGATCCGCGGGTGCCCCCTCGACCAGGGTGCCCGAATCACCAAGAAGGTAGGCCCGGGCGCGCCAGGAGGCGGCCGCGACGGCGTCGATAGCCGGAATGCCGGCGTGCACCAACTCGAGCACCTCCCGTGCGACCAGTCCATGCGGCAACACGCCGCCGGCGTCGGTGCCGGCATAAATGCGCACGCCGGCTTCGTACGCCGTGCTGACCGTCCGGTATCGACGTTCGTGTAGCCCCCGCATGTGGGCCGCGTACGTCGGGAACCTGGCCTCACCTTGGTCGGCGTACATCGGGAAGTTGTCGATGTTGACCAGAGTCGGCACCATCGAAACACCGTGCTCGGCCATCAACGCAATGAGATCTGGCGACAATCCGGTGCCGTGCTCGATGCCGTCAATGCCTGCGCCCAGCAGGTCGGGGAGCGCGTCCTCACCGAAGACATGCGCCGTCACCCGAGCCCCGAGCTCGTGGGCGCGGGCGATGGCGGACTCCAACGCTGCACGCGGCCAGCACGGGGCGAGGTCCCCCCGCTCGCGGTCGATCCAGTCCCCGACCAGCTTGACCCAGCCGTCGCCACGCTTCGCCTCAGCCTCGACATAGCTGACGAGCTGGTCAGGCTCGATCTCCCACCCGTAGTTGCGCAGATAGCGACCGGTCCGGGCGATGTGCCGCCCCGCCCGGATGATCCTGGGCAGATCTGGCCGGTCGTCGACCCATCTCGTGTCGCCCGCAGACCCCGCATCGCGGATCAGCAACACACCCGCATCGCGGTCCGCGACGGCCTGCCGCTCGGCGTCCTCGCGCGGCACAGCCCCACGCGAGTCCAGTCCGACATGGCAGTGCAGGTCGACCAGACCGGGCAATACCCAACCCGCGGCGACGGTTTCCGCGCCCGGTACGGGCTCGAAGGTGACGCGGCCCTCTCGTATCCAGAGATCGCGATGCTCCCGCTCTGGCAGGACGACCCCCCGGACGTGCAGGGGTTCGACGACCACCGGTCAGCGCCGCTTCAGGTACTCGGTGACATCGTCGGGGAGCTGCACGGTAGCCGGGTCGAACTCAGCGCCTCCGCCGCCGAAGGCAGCGGGGATCTCGCCCGGGGTCGGCATCACGTGTCGGTCAGCGGCGGCGGCTTCTGCGGCGGCGAGTTCGGCCGCTCGCTTGGCCGGGTTGCCTGACCGGCCGCCGCCGCGCTGCTTGCCCTTCCTCGCCTGCTTGCCCTTGCTCTTCTTGCCCACAGCACCCGGCATGCCAGGCAGACCCGGCATACCGGGGAACCCACCACCCTTGGCGGCCTGGCTCATCATGTCCCTGGCGACGAAGAACCGCTCGACGAGCTGGTTGACCTCGCTGACCTGGGTCCCTGAGCCGCGAGCGATCCGGGAACGCCGTGAACCGTTGATGATCTTGGGGTTCTCTCGTTCTGCCGGAGTCATCGACCGGATGATCGCCTGGATCCGGTCGACGTCCCGGTCGTCGAGTTGGTCGAGTGCGTCGCGCATCTGGCCAGCGCCCGGAAGCATCCCGATCAGATTCCTGATCGGACCCATCCGCCTGATGGCCTGGAGCTGCCCGAGGAAGTCCTCGAGGGTGAAGCCGGTGCCCGTCTGCAGCTTTCGGGCCATGTCCTCGGCCTGCGAGGCGTCGAACACCTTCTCGGCTTGCTCGATCAGGGTCAGGACGTCGCCCAGGTCGAGAATCCGGGATGCCATGCGCTCGGGATGGAAGACGTCGAAGTCCGCAAGCTTCTCTCCGGCGGAGGCGAACATCACCGGGCGACCGGTCACCGACGCCACCGACAGTGCCGCGCCGCCACGCGCGTCACCGTCGAGCTTGGTGAGCACCACGCCGTCGAAGCCGACACCGTCGAGGAACGCCCGAGCGGTCGTGACGGCGTCCTGGCCGACCATCGCGTCGACGACGAACAACGTCTCGTCGGGACGAACCGCATCGCGAATGTCCCTGGCCTGAGCCATCATCTCTGCATCGATGCCGAGCCGTCCGGCCGTGTCGACGACCACGACGTCGTACAGCTTCTGCCGCGCCTGCTCGACACCAGACCGCGCGACGGCCACCGGGTCACCGACCCCGTTGCCGGGCTCCGGCGCCCACACGGCGACGCCAGCCTGCCCGCCGACAACTTGCAGCTGGGTCACCGCGTTTGGCCGCTGCAGGTCGGCGGCAACAAGCAGGGGCTGGTGACCAGAATTCTTCAGCCAGAGCCCCAGCTTGCCGGCCAGCGTGGTCTTGCCGGAGCCCTGCAATCCGGCCAGCATGATCACGGTCGGGGGCTGCTTGGCGAACCGCAGCCGGCGGGTCTCGCCGCCGAGGATACGCACCAACTCGTCGTTGACGATCTTGATGACCTGCTGGGCCGGGTTGAGCGCAGCAGAGACCTCCGCGCCCCGGGCGCGTTCCTTGATCGCGGCGATGAAGTCCTTGACGACCGGCAGCGCGACATCCGCCTCGAGCAGCGCGACCCGGATTTCGCGGGCGGTCGCGTCGATATCGGCTTCGGACAGCCGCCCTTTACCGCGAAGCGTCTTGAACGTCGCAGCCAAACGGTCAGAAAGCGTGGCGAACACAGCGGTCGATGATCCTTGGCGGGTGTGCGGGCGAGGGCTGCGTCCCAGAGTAGCGGCGCAGTTGTCCAGGAACCGATTTGTCAGGGCCCTGGCGCACAACTGTCCAGGTCAGCGAGCTGTCCTGGCGGACACCTACGGCCAGGCAGCTTCGATCTCAGCGAGGACGCGGTCGGCGCTGGCCGGGCCACGCTCGATGTAGTCGATCATCCCCTGCAAGAATGCGCCGCGTCGGCCCGCGTCGTCGACCAGGCCGATCTGGGGCGGCATCAGGTCGGATGCGTCGAACCGCCACCGGCCGCGGCCGCTGCCCCCGCGGGGGCTCCCGGACGACGCTGCCGAGCCGGCCACGCTGGCGGCTGTCTACGAGACGTACCCGTGGATACGAAGCCTCGCCGACTACCCGAGAGGCGCGTCTCCATATGGGTCCACCTCGAGCACAGTCACGTACGCGGGAACGGAGAACTTGGCTGACTACCCCAGAGGCGCAGCCCCTCGCCTCTAGTCCCGTTGCCGGGTGCCGCGAGCCGCGCACGACAGATTCGCGTGGGTGGACCGCGGCGGCCCGGGCTGCGAGTGCGCGGCGCTCGACCCGGATGCATTGGTGTGAGCAAGCAGCCATCAACCACTTGCCAGCCAAGCTCATCACCCTCGCCAACACGGTCGCTTGCGATGCGATCCCTTGACGGCCCCGCGCGCCGTTGCCAGGGTGTCGAGGTGCCCGCCGATCCGTCCACCGATCGGGTCTGCCTCGTCACCGGAGCAGGGCGGGGAATCGGGGCGGCGGTCGCCAGTCGGCTCTCGATGCGTGGTCATCGGGTCGCGCTGAGCGCCCGCAGTGCCCCTGAGCTCGACGCCGTCGCCGCCAGCTTGCCGGGCCCGTCGCTCGTCGTTTCCGCCGACCTGACGAAGGAAGGTTCCGTCGACGACGTCTTCAGTGCCGTCGAAACAACTTGGGGGCCGGTCGAGATCCTGATTGCCAACGCCGGCGCCGCATCCTCCGCGCCGATTGGGCGGATCTCCGACGCCGAGTGGCAGCACATGCTTGACATCAACCTGACCGCGCCGTTCCGCTGCCTTCGGCGCGCGCTTCCGTCGATGACCGCAGCCGGTTGGGGCAGGGTCGTGGTGATCGCGTCCGTAGCCGCCAAGCGCGGAGAGCCTTACATCGCTGCCTACACAGCGGCGAAACACGGCGTGCTCGGCCTGGTCCGGGCGGTAGCTGCCGAGACGGCCCACTTGGGCGTCACCGTCAACGCGGTGTGCCCCGGATATGTTGACACTCCGCTGACCGACGGATCCGTGCAGACGATCGTTGCCGCGACAGGACGGACGCCGGAGCAGGCACGGGCCACTCTGGAAGCCAAGCAACCGATCGGTCGGCTGATCACAGTTGAGGAGGTTGCCGATGCCGTTGAACTGTGCGTCGTCAATGCCGCTATGACGGGGCAGGGGATCAACGTCGACGGCGGGGCGGTTCAGTCGTGACCGACGGACACGCCGTCGTCAACCCGGCCGGTCTCCCGCGTCCGTCGGGGTTCAACTACGCAGTGGTTTCCGGTCCGGGCCGGACGGTCTGGCTCGCGGGACAGACCGCGTTGGACGCCGACGGCATCGTCGTCGGTCCCGGCGATGTCGTTGTCCAGTTCGAGCAGGCCCTGCGCAACCTGCTCACTGCTCTCGGCGCCGCTGGCGGTCACCCGGAGCAACTGGTCTCGATGACCGTATACAGCGTCGACATCGAGGACTACCGACGACACTCACAGCGCATCGGGCAGGTGTGGCGACGGTTGGTCGGCAGCGACTACCCAGCCACGGCAGCGGTCGGGGTGAGCCGGCTTTGGGACGTCGACGCACTCGTCGAGCTGCAGGGCGTGGCCGTCCTTTCCGGTACTGCTGCTGTCGACGGGCCGCCCAGCACACCGCATTGACATCGGATTTCCCGCCCGCGCTCATCGTCAATGACCAACCGGTCGTGAAACCTCATCGCACGGTCTCGACGAATTGGTGTGCAGGTTCCCGGAGCCGGCCGTGAAGAGAGAAGAACACCTCCGCAGCCTCGGCGCCGGGCCAGGCGGGCGGCAGTAACTCGGCAGGCAGCCCCGGATCGAGATACGGCAGTCGGCGCCACGCATTGAGCGCCTGGATGTAGTCGACGAACGCCTTCTCGAGGTCGAATTCGAGACGTTGCTGCCACGCCGCTGCGGTGGGTTGCCACAGTCGGACGAACTCCGCGTAAGCGGCGTGGATTCGCTCGAGGTTCCACCACTGTGCGATGTCGCCGGGCAGGTTGACTGCGTCGATAGCGCGCGCCGAGAAGAGGTCGACATAGCGGGCGAGACCAAGCTGGCCAAGCACGTCATGGGTTTCTTCGGCGAGATGGGCCGGAGCGATCCACACGCCGGGTGCGACGTTGCCGTATCCCAGCCAAGACAACCGAGACCGAAGGGTATGCCGCCTGGCCCGCTCGGATTCCGGCACGCTGAACACTGCGAGCACCCACCCGTCCTCAGCAGTCGCGACCCGGCGGCTGAAGATTCGCCGGTCCCCCTCGGCCAGGATCGCTCGCGCCTGCTCAGACAACCCATAGCCAGCGGCACCGCCGACGCGGTCGGCGAGCAGCAGGCCTCGGCGCTTGAGCCGGGAGATCGACGACCGAACCGCCGGTTCGTCCACGCCGAGCGAGTCCATCAACCGGATGAGCGTCGCAACCGACAACCAGCCGCCGGCCTCTCGGGCGTAGGAACCGTAGATCGTGACGATCAACGACCGTGGCTGGGTGGTGCGGGCGAGGACGGTCGTGTCCACCTCGCCGACTCTATTGCGGACTATTGACTGCCGTCATGCGGGTGACAGACTGCGATGTACCGACTCACAACGAGGTGAGCCATGGCGTTGTCCGACTCTGCCCACGTCGACACCTTCACCAGGGACCGGCTGCCGCCGGCCGATCAATGGCCGAAGCTCTGTTTCGACTTGCCCGAGCTCGACTACCCAAACCGTCTCAACTGCGCACAACGGCTTCTCGACGACGCCATCGACCGGTACGGCCCGGACCGTCGCTGCCTGGTGACAGCGTCGGCCGAATGGAGCTACGGCGAGCTGCGCGACAACGCCAACCGAGTGGCGGCATTGCTGACCAACCAACTCGGTTTGCAGCCAGGCAAGCGGGTGTTGCTGCGCGCACCGAACAACCCCTGGCTGGTTGCCGTCTGGTTGGGCGTTCTGCAGGCCGGCGGCGTTGTCGTGCTGACAATGCCGTTGCTGCGGGCGACGGAGCTGGTCACGATCATCGAGATGACCCGTCCTGACCTCGCGATCTGTGATCACCGGTTCCTGGACGAGCTCGAGACAGCACGCGTCTCGGCGGGGACTGACCTGACCGTCGTCCCATATGGCGGTGACGGGAAGACCGACCTGGTCGCTCGCGCACAGGGTGAGAAGCCAGCGTTCGAGGCAGTCGCGACCGCTGCCGACGACGTTGCGCTGCTCGCAACGACCTCCGGCACCACCGGACGGCCCAAGGTGACGATGCACTTCCATCGTGACGTCCTGGCCATCGCTGACACGTTCAGCCGGCATGTGCTGCGCCCGGAGCCATCGGATCTGTTCACTACGACCGCGCCGTTTGCCTTCACGTTCGGTCTCGGTGCCGGATTGGTGTTTCCGCTGCACGTCGGTGCGGCGACGTTGCTCGTCGAGCGTGCAACACCCGACGAGCTCGCCGATGCCGTGGCGCGGCACGGCGTCACCGTCCTGTTCACGGCGCCCACGGCGTACAAGGCGATGGTGGGAGCCGGACATGGCGAGCAGCTGCGCGGTCTCCGCCGTGCGGTCTCCGCCGGAGAGCACATGCCGGCAACCACCTGGCAGGCGTTCTTCGATGCCACTGGCGTTCGGGTCATCGACGGCATCGGCGCCACCGAGTTGCTGCATATCTTCATCGCATCCGCAGATGACGAGATCCGGCCTGGATCGACGGGCCGGGTAGTGCCCGGATATATCGCCACGGTCCTCGACGACGATGGCAGCGAGACACAGCACGGGCAGCCTGGACGGCTAGCCGTGCGCGGGCCGACCGGCTGTCGGTATCTCGCCGACGACCGGCAGCGGGTGTACGTCCAAGACGGCTGGAACGTCACCGGGGACACATACGTGCGCGACGAGGACGGCTACTTCTGGTACCAGGCCCGAAGCGACGACATGATCGTTTCCTCCGGGTACAACATTGCCGGTCCAGAGGTCGAGCAGGCGTTGCTCGGTCATCCGGATGTGGTCGAGTGCGCTGTCATTGGGGCGCCGGACCCCGACCGCGGCCAGGTGGTCAAGGCCTATGTAGTGGTTCGGGACGGCGCACCTTCCGACGACGCAGCTCGGCGAGCGTTGCAGGACTACGTCAAGGCGACCATCGCGCCGTACAAGTATCCGCGGCTACTGGAGTTCCGTGAGGTGTTGCCGAAGACAGGGACCGGGAAGCTGCAGCGATACCGGCTGCGCCAGGAGTCGGCGCAGCTCAGCGGCGGTACAGCTCCCGCGCGATGATCGTGCGCTGCACTTCCGAAGCACCTTCGTAGATGCGCGGGGCCCGAACCTCCCGGTAGAGATGCTCGAGCAGATGTCCGCGCTGAAGCGCTCTGGCACCGTGGATCTGGATCGCAGCGTCGACGACGAATTGAGCGGTCTCTGTCGCGAACAACTTGGCCATGGCGGACCGAGCAGCAAGCCGATCCTCGCCCTCGTCGTAAGCCACCGCGGCTCGGTACACAAGCAGGCGCGCTGCCTCGATCCGCGTCGCCATCTCGGCCAGCATGTGCGAGACCGACTGCATGTCCTTCAGCGGGCCGCCGAAGGCGTGCCGCTGACTACCGTGCCGGATCGACGCGTCGAGCGCCGCCTGGGCCATGCCGACGGCGAAGGCGCCGACACTCGGGCGGAACAGGTCCAGCGTGCGCATCGCCACGGCGAAGCCGCGATCGAGCTCGCCGAGCAGTTCGTCGGCTCGAACCGGGACCGCGTCGAAAACCAGGCTGCCGATCGGGTGCGGCGAGAGCATGTCGAGGTGCTCGCCGGACAGACCGGGCCGGTCCCCGGGCACGACAAACGCGCTGATACCCCTCGCCCCCGCGTCGGCCGTCGTGCGGGCGAAAACGACATAGAAGTCGGCCTCGGGCGCGTTGGAGATCCACATCTTTGCCCCCGACAGCCGCCACTGGCTGCCGTCCGGCTCGGCGGAGAGCTGCAAGGCGGCCGCATCGGACCCGGCCTCAGGTTCGGTGAGCGCGAAGGCTGCAACGGCATCACCGGCAGCGACGGCCGGCACCCAACGAGCCACCTGGTCGGGCGAGCCGGACTGCAGCACCGGGTAGGTACCGAGGCCTTGCAGCGCCAGCGCCGTCTCGGCCTCGGTCGAGGTGCCGGCAAGCGACTCACGCAGCAGGCACAGATCCAGGGCAGCCGCTTCGCGGGTTGCTCGTCCGTCGGCAACCCCGGGAAAGAGCCGGGTGAGCAGGCCGAGGTCGCCCATCGCCTTGAGCAGCTCGCGGTTGACCCGGCCCGGCTCGCCGGCGTCGGCGATCGGCGTCAGTCGAGACACCCCGACCTCCCGGACCCAGCCGAGGAGTTCGCGCTGCCCGGCGTCGAGGTCGAACGCCGTCACGTCAGCGACCCTGCCAGCGCGGCGAACGTTTTTCGGTGAACGCGGCATGGAACTCCCGATAGTCGGCGCCTTTCATCAGTAATGCCTGGGTCATCGCCTCGAGTTCCAGCGCGCCGGACAGGCCCATGTCGAGCTCACGGCTGAGCAGCGCCTTCGTGTGCGCGTACGCCTGCGCCGGACCGGCGGCGAGACGACGAGCGAGCGCATTCGCCGCATCGTCCAGGGCATCGTCCTCGACGAGTTCGCTGACCAGCCCGTAGCGCTCCGCAACCTCCGCCGGCAGCGTGTCACCAAGCATCAGCAGCTGGGTCGCGCGGCCCAATCCGACCAGGCGCGGCAGCAGGTAGGCGGCGCCCATGTCTGCGCCAGCCAGGCCGACCTTGGTGAACAGGAACGCGAACCGCGCCGAGCGCGCCACCACTCGAAAGTCGGCGGCCAACGCGATCACCGATCCGGCGCCGGCTGCCGTCCCGTGCACGGCCGCGACGATCGGCACTGGGCACTCACGCATCGCCTTGACGACATCACCAGTCATCCGGGTGAACGCGAGCAACTCATCCGGACGCATACCGAGGGTCGCGCCGATGATCTCGTCGACATCGCCGCCGGAGCAGAACGCCCTGCCCTCACCGCGGAGGACGAGCACCCGGGTGTCGTCGCGTTGCGGCAGCTCGGTCAGCAGATCCCTGAGATCGGCATAGGTGTCGAAGGTCAGGGCGTTCAACTTGTCCGGCCGGTCAAAGGTCAGCGTGGCGATCGATGCGCTGCGCTCGAGGCGGAAGTGCTTCCAATCCTCGGTGAACGGCGCTGACCCACGGAACGGACTCATCTCGGCATGAACCTCCACCATCGAATCGCCCGGCGAAATAGCGCCCGTGTTACTGTCGTAACGCAGCCAGCATAGGCGAACGGATGGGGCGTCCATGCGCATCGCGGTCGTCGGCGGCGGCCCGGGCGGGCTTTACTTCGCCGCACTCGCGAAGCGGCTCGATCCCCGGCATGCGATCACGGTGTGGGAGCGCAACGCGCCTGACGACACCTTCGGGTTCGGGGTGGTCTTCTCCGACGAGACCCTCGGTGGGATCGAGCACGCCGACCGTTCAATCCACGCGGCCATGGAGCGCGAATTCGCCCGCTGGGACGACATCGACGTGCACTTTCGGGGTGAGGTCATCACCAGCGGCGGTCACGGATTCGCCGCCATGAGTCGCCGTCGGCTGCTCGGAATACTCCAAGACCGCTGCGCGGAGCTCGGGGTTCGCGTGCATTTCCGGACCGAGGCGCCGCAGGTCGAGACCCTCGCCGCCGACCACGAGCTGGTGGTGGCCAGCGACGGGGCGAACTCGCCGATCCGCCGCCGATATGCCGACGCTTTCCGCCCCGACCTCGAGCAGCGGCGGTGTCGATACATGTGGCTCGGCACCGACAAGGTCTTCGACGCCTTCACCTTCGAGATCGAACAAACCCCGTACGGCGTCATGCAGATCCACGGCTATCCGTATGACGAACGCGGAAGCACGTTCATCGTCGAGATGCACGACGACGTCTGGCGGGCCGCGGGTTTCGACGCGACAGAGGGAATCGTGTTCGAGCCCGGCCAGAACGACGAGGAGTCGGTGAAGAAAATCCGTGAGCTGTTCGCCCATGTTCTCGACGGGCACGAGCTCATGGCGAACAACTCGCGGTGGCTGCGCTTCGCGACGATCCGCAATGCGCGGTGGCGGCACCGAAACATGGTGCTGCTCGGCGATGCCGCCCACACGGCACATTTCTCGATCGGCTCCGGAACGAAGCTCGCGATGGAGGACGCGCTTGCGCTCGCGGCCTCGCTGCACGAGCACGACGATGTCAGCGCCGCTCTGGCCGCCTACGAGAACGAGCGCCGACCGGTCGTCGAGTCGACCCAGCGGGCCGCGCAGGCGAGCCTGGAGTGGTTCGAGAACCTCGGCCAATACACCCACCAGGAGCCGATGCGCTTCGCTTTCAACATCCTCACCCGGTCGCGTCGGGTCACCTACGACAACCTCCGACTGCGCGACCCGGAGTTCGTCGACGCGGCAGACGCCTGGTTCGCCGACCACGAAGTCCGCAGGGGCATGGCGCCGCCCCCGCCACAGGCCCGGCCGCCGATGTTCCAGCCGTTCCAGCTTCGCGGCCTGCAGCTGAAAAACCGCGTCGTCGTGTCGGCGATGGACATGTATTCCGCCCGCGACGGCGACCCCACCGACTTCCACCTCGTCCATCTCGGCAGCAAGGCCCTCGGTGGCGCCGGGCTGGTCATGACCGAGATGGTGTGCGTCTCTCCGGCCGGCCGGATCACACCGGGTTGCACCGGGCTCTACACCGACGACCAACGAGATGCCTGGGCACGCATCGTCGAGTTCGTGCACGACAACAGCACTGCCGCTATTGGTGTCCAGCTCGGGCACTCCGGCCGCAAGGGCTCGACCAAGTTGATGTGGGAAGGAATGGACGAGCCGCTGCCCGAGGGAAACTGGCCGGTGGTGGCACCGTCGCCGCTTGCCTACTCCCCGGCCAACCAAGTGCCGCAGGAACTCGACGCCGCTGCCATGGCCGCAATGAGGGACGACTTCGTCGCCTGTGCCCGCCGGGCGGAGACCGCCGGCTTCGACCTGCTGGAGCTGCACTGTGCCCACGGTTACCTGTTGTCGAGCTTCCTTTCCCCGCTGACAAATCACCGGACTGACGAATACGGCGGATCACTCTCGAACCGCCTGCGCTACCCCCTCGAGGTATTCGACGCACTTCGGTCCACCTGGCCCTCAGGCAAACCGATGTCGGTCCGCATCTCGGCGACCGACTGGTATCCCGGCGGGACCGAGGCGGAGGACGCGGTCGCGATCGCACAGGCCTTCGCCGAGCACGGCGCCGACGCGATCGATGTCTCGACCGGCCAGGTCGTCAAGGAGGAACGGCCGGCGTACGGCCGCAGCTACCAGACGCCGTATGCCGACCGAATCACGAACCAGGTCGACATCGCCGTCATCGCAGTCGGCGCGATCTCGTCAGCCGAGGACGTCAATGCGTTGATCTTGGCTGGCCGCGCTGACCTGGCGGCCCTGGGGCGGACGCACCTCTACGACCCGATGTGGACCTTGCACGCAGCGGCAGACCTGGAGTACACCGGCAGCGGTGCCAACTGGCCAGTGCAGTTCGCGGCCGGGCGGCGCAAGCCCCAAGCCGGGCGGACTGACGGCCCCAAACCGCGGCTCGAGCTCATCCGGGACCCGTCAGCCGGTCGCACCAAGCACCACCGATGGAGACCATGGGAGACGTCATGACCCTGCTCGCCGATTTCGCCATGGCCATATCGACCGGTCGGATCGGGGTCGTCGATCTCACTGCGCCGCTGTCGGCCAACACTCCGGTCCTGGTCCTGCCAGAGCCGTTCGGCCAGACCGACCAGTTCGAGTTGCGCGAGATCAGCCACTACGACGACCGCGGTCCGGCCTGGTATTGGAACAACATCACGACCGGTGAGCACACCGGCACGCATCTGGATGCGCCGATCCACTGGATCACCGGCCGAGAGCTCTCCGACGTCTCCCAGATTGCCCCGTCGCAGCTGATCGCCTCGGCTGCGGTCATCGACGTGGCGGAGCAGGTGGCCGCCGACCCGGACTTTCTGCTGGAGGTCGACCACGTCAAGGCGTGGGAAGACGTGCACGGCCCGCTGCCGGAAAGCGGTTGGCTGCTCCTGCGAACCGGATGGGATTCGCGCAGCCACCGCCAGGACGAGTTTCTCAACGCGGACGAGACCGGACCACACACACCGGGGGTCAGCGTCGAATGCGCCCGCTGGTTGGCCGAGGAGGCTCCGGTCATCGGGGTCGGCGTCGAGACGGTAGGCACGGACGCTGGGGTGGCGCATTCATTCGATCCGGCCTTCCCGTGCCACACGTTCCTGCTCGGAGCCGGCAAGTACGGCCTGACCCAGTTGCAAAACCTGGCGTCGCTGCCGCCGACGGGTGCCGTCGTGATCGCAGCGCCACTCCCGATCCTGGGCGGCTCGGGCAGCCCGACCCGGGTGCTGGCGCTGATCGAATACTGACGTCGATGCGGGTGGCGGAGGCGGTCGGCCGGACGCTTGCCGGTCTCGGCGTCCGGCAGGCGTTCGGCGTAGTAGGCAGCGGCAATTTCGACGTCACGAACGCGCTCATCGCCGGTGGCGCGCGCTACGTCGCAGCGCGGCATGAAGGCGGCGCCGCGACGATGGCTGACGCGTACACGCGGATGAGCGGAGAGGTCGCAGCGCTCACGTTGCACCAAGGTTGCGGCCTGACCAATGCGATGACCGGCATCACCGAAGCGGCGAAGAGCCGGACGCCGCTGATCATCCTGGCCGGCGAGGCAACGGCTGCGGGGTCCAACTTCGCGATCGACCAGCCCGCATTGGCCCACGCCGTCGGTGCCGAGGCGGTGCGAGTGTCGTCAGCCGACACTGCAGTGGACGAGGCGATTCGCGCGTTTCACCTCGCCCGGGACGAGCGCCGAACCGTACTGGTGAACCTGCCACTCGAGGTGCAGGCAGCAGAATGTCCAGCTCCTGTCGATCAAGGTCCAGGTGATCCTCCCGCTCCTGTCGAGCCAGCCGCCGGCGATGTCGACGCGCTGGCCGCACTGCTCGCCGGCGCCCGGCGCCCGGTTCTGATCGCCGGCCGAGGTGCCCGGCACGCTCGGGCCGGGCTGCTTGCGCTGGGCGATGCCAGCGGAGCCCTGCTCGCGACGTCGGCCGTGGCGAAGGGCCTGTTCAATGGCAGTCCCTGGTCGCTGGACGTGTCGGGGGGCTTCGCATCCCCGCTGGCGGCCGAGCTGATCGGCGCTGCGGACGTCGTGGTCGGGTTCGGTTGCGCACTGAACATGTGGACGACCCGCCATGGCCGGCTGATCGGCTCAGCAGCACGAGTTGCCCAGGTCGACCTGGAAGCGGCGGCCCTGGGCCGGCACCGACAGATCGACCTCGGCGTGGTCGGCGACAGCGCGACGACGGCGACGGCAGTCACCGACGCGTTGCGGGGGCGAGTGAACCCTGGCTACCGCGACCAGGCGACGCAGGCTCGGATCGCGCAAGAGATTCGGTGGCGGGACGTCCCCTACGAGTCCTGGGACGGTGACGGCACTATCGACCCGCGGACGCTCACGATCGCACTCGACGACCTGCTGCCGACCGAGCGGGTGGTGGCCATCGACTCGGGCAACTTCATGGGCTACCCGAGCATGTTCCTGTCCGTGCCCGACGAGTACGGCTTCTGCTTCACCCAGGCGTTCCAGTCGATCGGGCTGGGCCTGGCCACAGCGATCGGTGCGGCGCTGGCCCAACCGGATCGGCTGCCGGTTGCTGCGCTCGGCGACGGCGGGGCGCTCATGGCAGCGGCCGAGCTCGACACCGTGCGCCGCCTCGGGCTCCCGATGGTCGTGATCGTCTACAACGACGCCGCTTACGGTGCCGAGGTACACCACTTCGCCGAAGGCCAGCCACTGGACACGGTGACGTTCCCGGACACCGACATCGCGGCGATCGGCATCGGCTACGGCCTCGACGGGACGACCGTGCGCGACGTTCGAGACCTCGAAGCAGTCCGGCGGTGGCTCAACGGCCCGCGTGACCGGGGTCTGGTCGTCGATGCGAAGGTCGCAGCGCCGCGTGGCTCGTGGTGGCTAGAGGAGGCATTCCGCGGCCACTGAGGCCTGCGACACGTGCCAAATCGTTACCTCGTTCGGGTCGCTCGGGCCGTCCGCTCCGGTACCGTACCGGTGTTTTGGGGGGATCGATTCAACCGGAGAAGCCAGTCGAGACGCCCACCCTTGGCCACCACCGCCCCTGCCGGTTCGTGGGCGGAACACCATCAGGAGGAAACCGGTGACACGCATGAAGTTGTCCCGCCGGCTGCCGGTGTGGGGAGCCGCCGCCACGGCGGGAGTTGTCGTGGCCGTGCTGGCGGGCGCCCTGCCGTCCGCAGCCGATCCGCAGGGCAACAACGGCACGATCAAGATCGACGATGTGGTGTTCGATGACCACCCGAACAACGAGCCGCATGTCGGCTGCGAGTTCCAGGTCGACTTCTACGGCTTCGACCAGGGCGACTTCTTCGCCGAAGTGATCTTCGAAGCCCATCCGCCCACGACGCGTGCTGGCGGCAACCAGGTTCTGTTGACCGACAGCGTCTTCATCGGCGAGGACTCCAACGCAGGTGGCGGCAGCACAGCCGGCCTCGATGCCTCCGAGACCTACACGCTGAGCTTCGCCGGCATCACCCCGCACCCGAAGCAAGGTTTCCACGTCAAGCTCACCATCCACGCGGATGACCCGGAAGGCGGAGCCGACGTCAAGCACAAGGTGTTCTGGGTGCAGGACTGCCCGAAGCCGCCGCCGCCTAAGAACGGCGAGGACAACGGGCACGAGAACGGAGACAACGGAAAGGACAACGGCGAAGAGAACGGGGTCAAGGAATCCGCTGACACGCCGGCACCGGTTCCCACCGCGGTGCCCGCCGGTGCTGGCGCGGACGCCGGCGAGGGTTCCGCTGCGCCGCTCGGCCTGATTTTTGCCGGCAGTGCGGCGTTGGCCGGAACCGCGCTGGTTGCTCGTCGCCGATTCCTGCATGATTCCTGATCCGACCGACCGCCCGCTTCGCAGGGCAACCCGAGGGCTGGCCCGGTTCTTTACCGGGCTGGCCCTCGTGGCCGTCGCGGCCTGCGGCTCCGGCGATGACGACGTCTCCGGGACGGGCTCAGGTCCCGATACACCTTCGGTGTCCACGACCGCGGCCACTGCGTCCACGCAGCCAACCGAGATCTCCCCCGAGCCGACCGCGATTCCAGCGACACCCATCGCCGGCCCGTACACATTGCGGATCCCGCGAATCGGCGTGGCCGCGCCCGTGGTGGCCATCCAGAGCACCGAGGACCGGGTACTCGAGCCGCCGCGAGATCCCAGCGTTGCCGGATGGTGGAGCGACGGTGCCGCTCCGGGTGAGCCGGAAGGATCGGCGGTTCTCGTCGGACATACCGTGCGCAACAACGGCGGCGGCGTCTTCGACGAGGTAGGCGGCTTGCGCGGCGGCGACGCCATCGAGGTCGTGGGCTCAGACGCTGCGCTGACTTACCACGTCCAGTCCGTCGAGGTGCTGTCCAAGGAGGAAGTGGCTCGCGATGCCGAGCAGATCTTCACCCAGGCCGGGCCCGGCCGGCTGGTGATCATCACTTGTGACGATTGGGACGGCGCGGTCTGGCGCTCCAACATCGTGACGATCGCGGCACCCGCCTGAGAGGGCCGGGTGGCGACCACTTCCTGACCAGGGTCTCGCCGCGGTCGTGCTCAGCGGACATACGGACGAGTACGTTTCGACCGAAGGTCATCCCCGGCATGCGGCACGAAGTAGGAGGACGACATGAGTGCGTTCACCGTCGAGTTCGACAACCAGCCTGGTGAACTGGCCCGACTGTGTGAGGCGATGGCCGCCCGCGGTGTGAACATCGTCGTCTGTGGTGCCGCTTATGGCGACGCCGGGACGGTTGCATTTATTGCCGACGACGAGACGGCGGCCCGCACGGCACTCGAGGGTGCGGAGATCGAGTACGAGGAGCACCAAGCGCTGACCGTCCGTATGGATAACGTACCGGGCGCGGGCGCAACGACTTTCCGGAAGCTCGCCCACGCTGGCGTCAACGTCACCCTCCTGCTGCCAGTCCGGGTGTCGACCGACGAGTTCTTGGCCGTGATCTGCGCCGACGACCTGGACACAGCCGCCAACGCGCTAGGCGATCAAGTCGTCAGCAACTGATGCCGGATACCGCGGCGGCAGACAAACACCCCACCTGTCGCTATGGACGCACAAGGCAGTTCACGCAGGGGCGGGTCCTTCAACATTGATCACCGGGTCGCCCATCCCTGCCCGCACCACTACAAGCGTCGATTCTTCGTCTGACGGGTTGCCCTCTCGATGGATCGCGTGAGGCGCGACGTACACGAAGTCACCCGGGGCCGCCGCCAGCACTTCGGCACCGGCTGGCCCGTATTCCATTCGCAAGACACCGGAAATGACGTAGATGCTCGTCTCATGCTCGCCGTGATGGTGCCACCCAGACACCATTCCGGCGTCGGTACGCACGAACCCGGCCCACATCGTGCCGGTCGTCACGGCTTGCTCTCGGGTCAATCCCGATGTGGGGTCGCCCGCGGTTCTCTCGGTCGGTCTCACCCGCCTAACTGGTGGCGTCATCACTCATGCTTCCTCCGATCTGGCCTGCCGTCGGCCCAACACGAGAACCACTTCGATCATGGATCCGGTTTCCCCGTCAGTCAATGCTCTGGCCTGGCGCCCTGATCGACAACGCGGTCGCCACGCCACTCCGCGGGTAGCCTCGGATTCGATGGAGGAGAACAAGGCACGCCGTGTGGTCGACGCCCTACGCGACCGTGGCACTGACGCTGAGCTGGCTCGGGTCGGTGTGTATCAGTTCGGGGTCAGCGTCAAGCTCCCAGACGGTCGTGAAGCGACGTGGGACTCCGATGGCACGGCCGCGCTCGAAGCTCAGGTGATGCGCAACGGCGTCCTGGTCGGGTACGTCCCCGCCATCGAGGGCTCCGACGACTACTCCGAGGAGCAGATCATCGACGCGATCCGTCGGACCGACTACGACCGGCCGATCGCATCGCAACGGCAGACGGCGCCCGCGCCTGCGCCACCGCTGCCCCGAAAGGGCGGGCTCTTTCGGCGGTTCATGGACGGGTTCCGGTACCGCTGAGGACCGCGGTTAGGTGCGCTTGTACTCCTGGACTGCCCACCCGTTGCCGTCTGGGTCCTCGAAGAAGAGGAATCGTGAGCCAGGTGTGCCCTCGGGACCGAGTTGCTGCACGTCGCCGACACTGACGCCGCGGCCGGCAAGCATTTCCCGCACCGCGTCGACGTCCTCGACGACAAGCTGGACTCCTTTGACCGAACCGGGCTCACCGAGCGGCAGGCCCTCGCCGATCACGACGGAGCATGCAGATCCCGGCGGCGTCATCTGGACCACCCGCATTCCCTCGCCGGGACGGACGTCGTGGTCGAGGGCGAAGCCGACCTGCTCGGTGTAGAAGGCCTTCGCGGCATCGACATCGGACACCGGGATGGGGACGACTTCGAGCTTCAGATCCATGTTGGGTCCTATCGGAAGTGGAGACACGACGCGCCGAGGCTACATTCGGCCGGTGTCACGGACCTGGGCGGCATGCTGCTGGGGGTCCACGGGTACGACGCCGGGTAGCGAGTCGGCTATCTGGCACTCAGCCCTTCCGGATCGGCGCACCAGGGTGGCCGGAGCCGCGGTCTAGGAGCGGAGGCTCGATCAGAGCCGCCGGGCCAGCCGTCCAACGGCTAGGCGGGAGCTGCCAGGTTCGCATTGATGGTGGTCACCAACCTGTCGATGCTCTCGTCAGCGAGTTGCCTCCCGTCGATGTCCACGAGGTAGAACACGTCCACGGCCTCAGCGCCCAGGGTGCCGACGACGGCCGAGCGGATCACCGCGCCGGTGGACCCGATCGCGGCCACCAACCGGTACAGCAGTCCTGGTTCGTCGTGGGCACGGACCTCGATCACGGTGGCGTCCGCTGATGCCCCAGCCAGCACGTCGATGTGCGGATCGGCGTACGCGATGACTCGACGCCGCCGTTCGCCGGCTCGAGCGCGGAGTTTGGCCGCAAGATCGACTCCACCGTCGAGCGCGCGTGCGATGTCGGTCCTCAGCACATCGACGCCGGGCGCACCGCGGAATCCCGTTGTCGCATGCCACACCTGCACGGCGCCGCGGCCTGTTGCCTGGATAGTCGCCGTCCTGACATCGAGTCGGTGCATCGCCAGCACACCGGCGACCGGCGCCAGCGCGTCGGCACGGCCCGGCACGACGACGGTGACGCGGCACGATCCGTCCGGCTCGCCGGGCAGATCCACGAGCACGGCGAGTGTGGCGGACTGAGCGAGCTCCTTCTGGGCGGGCTCGAGGACGGGAGGCTTGCGGAACCGTTTTCCACCGAGAACCAGCCGGGCCCGGCTCACCAGCTCGTCGACCAGCTGCGCCCGCATCGGTGACCACGCAAGTGGCCCGGCCGCCGTGGCGTCGGCCTCCGTCAGCGCAGCAAGCAGGTCGAGCACTTCCACCGATCCCACCGCCCGAGCCACCGCGTCGATCGTGGTCGGATCGTCAAGATCACGACGGGTGGCCATCGCCGGAAGAAGTAGGTGATGGCGCACCAGCAGCCCCAACCGCTCGGCGTCGACCAGAGAAAGGCCAAGCCGCCCGCCCAGCTCGGTCACGATCGTGGCGCCGGTCTCGCTGTGGTCCCCCGGTCCACCCTTCCCGAGATCGTGGAACAGGGCCGCCAGCAACAACAGGTCCGGCCGCGACACCCGCCGCGTGAAGCCAGCCGCCACGGCTGCCGCCTCGACCTGGTGCCGATCGACAGTGTGGCGGTGCACCGGTGTGCGCTGCGGCCGATATCGCACCGGCTCCCACTCCGGAAACCAGCGGACGACCAGTCCGGCCGCCTCGAGCGAGTCCCACACCGGCACCGCTGCCCGGCCGGCGCCCAACAGCGCGACGAGCGCGTCGCGAGCCGCATCCGGCCACACCTGCGGCAATGGCGGACATTCGAGTGCGAGACGTTCCACGGTCGCTGGCGACAGCACCAGACCGGCCTGAGCTGCGCCGGCCGCCGCGCGAAGAGGGAGGATGGGATCCAGCTGTGGACGGGCATCTCGGGCCAGCACCGCCTCGCCGTCATGCTCGACGACCCCGTGACCGAGCGAGCGGCGGGAGACCGGACGGCGCGAGCGCCCCGCACCGGCTCGCCCACGCAGGGTCCGTTCCACCTGCCGCCAGGTGACGTCGGTCGCATAGGCGATCGCTCGACCGGCTTCGGCAACCCTTCGCATCAGGGCGTCTGCGTCCAGCAGCCCGAGAGAGGAAGCGACGGTGTCCTGATCCTCGAACACCAACCGGTCGTGCCGTCGTCCGGTCGTGCGGTGCAGGGCGTCGCGGACGACCAGCAACCACTCGTGTGCTTCTGATACGGCAGCAGCGTGCGGACGGTCGGCCACCCATGACGCGGTGACCGCGCGCAGCGCCACGATGTCGCGCAAACCGCCATAGGCCTGCTTGAGATCCGGTTCCAGCAGATGCGCAAGTTCCCCGACTTCCGCAAGCCGGTCCCGGCCAGCTTGCGCCAACTTCGGCAGCCGCAGGGCCGCCTGCCGCCGCCAGTCGCGCAGCACGCCTGCGCGGAGGATCTCGGTGATCTTCGCATCTCCCGCGACGTGGCGGGCGTCGACCAGGCCGAGCGCCACGGCGAGATCGTCCGCCGCGACCGCCCTTGCTTCCGCGACGGTTCGCACCGCATGGTCAAGGGCGACACCCGAGTCCCAAACCGGGTAGAAGACACCGTCGGCGACTGCCGCGACGTCGCCACCGTCGCCGTGTAGCAACAGCACGTCGAGATCGCTGCAGGGAAGGAGTTCCCGCCGGCCGTAGCCGCCCACGGCCACGAGGGCCATGCCTGTCGTCGACGCTGGCGGCAGCGCGGCGAACAAGGTAGCCAGCCAGGCGTCGGACAGCTCGACCAGCGCGGAGCGGCGTTCGGCTGCACTGACCGTGTCGTCGTGCGACGATCGCCGCCCGCACGGTCAAGAAACGTCGCGCCGACCGTGCGTCGGCGCCGACAGCGTCTCCCTGATGGAGTGCTGCCGGCGCCGACGCTGCCGGATCGACCACCGTCCCGGTTCTAGAGGGCCACTACAGAGCCTCCGGTCCGGTCTCTCCCGTCCGGACCCGGATCACGGTGTCGACCGGCGTGACCCAGACCTTGCCGTCACCGATCTTCCCTGTCTGCGCCGACTTGGCGATCACATCCACCACGTCGTCGGCGTCGCTGTCGTCGACCAGCACCTCCAGGCGCAGCTTGGGTACGAGGTCGACGGTGTACTCGGCACCCCGGTAGACCTCGGTGTGCCCCTTCTGGCGGCCGTAGCCACTGGCTTCACTGACCGTCATGCCCTGCACGCCGAAGGTCTCCAGTGCCGACCGGACGTCGTCGAGCTTGAACGGCTTGATCACCGCCGTGACGAGCTTCATGCGTTAACACCTTCCTCCGACGCTTCGGTACCGACCGGTTCGGCATCCTCTGCCGGTGGCCGAGCGTGCCCGACGGCTACTCCCGAGGCAGTGCCGAACTCGTAGGCCGTCTCCAGGTGAGCCGTCTCGTCCAGGCCGGTCGCCTCGCTCTCCTGCGACGCCCGGAAACCGATGGTCTTGTCCAGGATCGTGCCGAGGATGTAGGTGACCACGAACGAGTAGACCATCACGGTCACAGCCGCGATCGACTGCCTCCGCAGCTGATCCATGCCGCCACCGTAGAGCAATCCTTCGGCCCCGCCGGTGAAGGCGGCGGTGGCCAGGAAGCCGATCAGCAGCGTTCCGACGAGCCCGCCGACCAGGTGCACGCCGACGACGTCGAGCGAGTCGTCGTAGCCGAACCGGTACTTCAGCCCGATCGCGAGTGAACACAGAACCCCGGCGACCAACCCGATGACGATCGCGCCCACCGGGCTCACTGCAGCACAGGCCGGCGTGATCGCGACCAGGCCGGCAACGGCCCCGGATGCGGCACCGAGCGTTGTGGCGTGCTTGTCTCGCACGATCTCGACCAGCAGCCAGCTCAGAATCGCCGCGGCCGTGGCGACCGCAGTGTTGATGAACGCACCGGCGGCCAGTGCGCCGGCCGACACCGCCGAACCCGAGTTGAAGCCGAACCAGCCGAACCACAGCAAGGCGGCGCCGAGCACGACGAAGGGCAGGTTGTGCGGGCGCATCGGATCGCGCCGCCAGCCCATTCGCTTGCCCACGACGATGGCCAGCGCCAGGGCCGCCGCTCCGGCGTTGATATGGACCGCTGTGCCGCCGGCGAAGTCCAGCGCGCCGAGCCGATCGGCGATCCAGCCGCCGTTGCCCTCGTCGAAGAAGAAGACCCAGTGGGCGACCGGGAGGTAGACGATGGTGATCCACAGCACGACGAACACTGCCCAGGTGCCGAACTTGGTCCGGTCGGCGATCGCACCGCTGATCAAGGCCACGGTGATGATCGCGAACATGAGCTGGAAGGCGACGAACGCGAACTCGGGGATGGTGCCGCTCACGCTGTCCAGGCCCACGCTCGACAGCCCCACCTTGCCCAGCCCGCCGAGCAGGCCGTTGGCGATGTCGGTGTCGAAGGAGACGCTGTATCCGTACAGCACCCACAACACCGGCACGATCGCCAGGCAGATGAAGCTCATCATGAGCATGTTGAGGACGTTCTTGGAGCGGACCATTCCGCCGTAGAAGAACGCCAGGCCGGGCGTCATGAGCAGGACGAGCGCTGAGCTCGCCAGCACCCACGCGGTGTCGCCCGTGTTGAGCTCGGGCATGCTGACTCCTTGTCGAGTCGGTGGCCGGGCCGGGCGGGAGGCGGCGCTGCCGGTTGCCCTGGGACCGGTGGTCGGCTAGAGACTCGCGCGGCTGTGTTGCTCGCTCGTACGCAGAGTGTTGCGGGCGCGTGACATCTATGCCCGAGATGTTTCGGCTGTGTGAACGAGCAGATCAGCCCAGCAGGCCATCGACGAACGCTTCGGCATCGAAGGGTGCAAGATCGTCAGCACCCTCGCCCAGGCCGACCAGCTTGACCGGGACGCCCAGCTCACGCTGGACGGCGACCACGATCCCACCCTTGGCCGTGCCGTCGAGCTTGGTCAGCACGATGCCGGTCACGTCGACGACCTCGCCGAAGACCCGCGCCTGGGCCATCCCGTTCTGCCCGGTTGTGGCGTCGAGGACCAGCAAGACCTCGTCCACCGGACCGTGCTTCTCGACTACCCGCTTGACCTTGCCCAACTCGTCCATCAGGCCGACCTTCGTCTGCAGCCGGCCAGCGGTGTCGACCAGCACGACATCGGACTCCTGCTCGATGCCGGCCCGCACCGCGTCGAACGCGACGCTCGCCGGGTCGCCGCCTGCTGGCCCCCGCACCGTCGGTACCCCCACCCGATCGCCCCATGTCGTCAGCTGATCGGTAGCCGCGGCGCGGAAAGTGTCCGCCGCGCCGAGCACGACATCGCGGTCGTCGGCGACCAACATCCGAGCCAGCTTGCCGACGGTCGTCGTCTTGCCGGTGCCGTTCACCCCGACGACGAGCACCACCGCAGGCCGGTTGCCGGCGACATGGCGCGCAGTGTGCAAAGAACGATCCATGGTGGGATCCACCAGTGCGAGGAGTTCCTCGCGCAGCAGACGGCGGGCCGCTGCCGGGTCGGCGATGCCTTCTGCCCGCACCCGGGTCCGCAGCCGGTCCACCAGCTCCCGGGCTGGTGCCACTCCGAGGTCGGCGGTGATCAGGGTGTCCTCGACCTCGTCCCAGGTGTCCTCGTCCAGCCGCTCCCTGGACAGCAACGTGAGCAGCCCTCGGCCGAGCGTCGACTGGGAACGGGCGAGCCGGGAGCGCAACCGCACCAGCCGGCCGGCGGACGGCTCGGGCCGCTCCGGGATCGTCGGCAGGCGCCGGGCTTCCTCGAGGACCGCGTCATCCGGGAGCGGAAGCGTCTGCAGATCACGGGTGGCCGTGTCGACGGGAGGCTCTGCGTCATCGCCGACACCCGGCCGGTAATCGATCCCGGGGCGGGGCTCAGCGGCTGGTGGTGCCGACCTCCGCCGCGGAATGACGAACACCACGATCGCGACGACGAGCAGTACGGCGACCACCGCGCCGATCACGACGAACTCCACGAGCGCACATCCTCGCAGACCTGCCCCAGCCCGCTCGCTGGAGGGAAATCCACGTCTCGTTGACCGGGAGACGTGGAAAGCCTCCAGTCGCGCGCTAGTGGGTGGACGAGTCGAGGCGGCCGAGGCGATGGCCGGCCGCGCGGCGGATCCGATAGGTCCACGCCGCCGCGGCGACGAAACGGGCGCGGAGCCACTGCCGCAGCCAGCGGGAGCGGTCCAGCACATGGGCAACCGTCGCGACGGCCATGACGCCGACCCCGGCAATCAGGATCACCGTCATGGCGACAAGAGTGACCGTCACTATGCCGTCCCCTAAGTCACATCAGTCACATCAGTCACAACCGACTCAGCGGAGCGTAGCTCAATCCGGTTGGGCATCGCTAGTCGTCCGGCAGCCACATCTCGTCGTACTCGCCGGTCAGCTCCCGCTGGGTCTCCGCGCGCAGCGTCGAGCGAGTGTGGGCGGCATGATCGTCTACGGTCGGTGCAGGATCGCTGCCAGGCCAGGCATGGCGGCCACGTATGCGTCCAGCAGCCGGCGCGCAACCGTGACCGAGTCGACGAGCGGATGCCAGGCGAACGCCCGCAGGGCTGCCCGCCGCGAGCCCATGAGGGCAGCCGTGATCGTCTCGGCTTCGCTGGCCTTGACGGCATGGATCAGGCCTGCCTGGTGTTCGGACAGTGCGCCGGTGGGGTGCGGATGTGCGCCTCTGCCGTCGACAACACACGGAACCTCGACGACCGACTCGTCGGCGATTCCCGGCACCGCGCCCCCGTTGCGCACGTTCACGATCATCTGCGCGGGTTCGTCGCGGGAAATCGCTCGCATGACGGCCAAGGCCACTCGCGTGTATCCACCGCCGTCCACGTCGTCGATCGTTCGCGGCCTCGCCCCCAGAGCACGTCGGTTGTCGGCGAAGTAGGTCTCCTCGCGGGCCCGCAGCGCGGCGGTTCCAGAGTTGGTGCGCACCGTCGGGTCGTTGCTCGGCGGAGGCGTAGAACACCTCCTGCTGATCAAGCAGGGTGGAGCCCCGCCCCGCTCCGGTGTCAGCGGCCAGGACCTCTCGGGCGAAGTAGTAATAGTGCAGGTATTCGTTGGGGATCGCGCCCAGTGCCCGCAACCACTGCGCCCCGAACAGCGAACCCTCCTCGAACGACTCCAGAGCAACAGCGTCCCCCAACAACCTGGGCAGTAGATCGACACCATCGACGTGGAGGGCGCGCAGCCAGCCCAGGTGGTTGATTCCCACGTAGTCGTATTGGGCCCGATCGGGATCGACGCCGACGGCGCGGGCAGCACGGCGGCACAGGCCGACCGGCGAATCACAGATACCGACCACCCGTTCACCCAGCACTCGGGACATCACCTCGGTGACCACTCCGGCAGGGTTGGTGAAGTTCACGATCCAGGCATCCGGAGCCACTGCCGCGATCTGCTCGGCTAGGTGGCGAACGACCGGCACCGTGCGCAGTCCGAAGCTGATACCGCCTGCCCCGACCGTCTCCTGACCGATCACGCCCTCGCGTCGAGCAACCTGCTCGTCGACGACCCGGCCGGCCAGGCCACCAACCCGGATCGCCGAAAACACGACATCGGCCCTGCGCAACCCCTCGGCGAGATCTGTCGTCGTCCGGATGGCCAGCGGTGGTCCGGTGGCGGCGGTGCGCTGATGGTCGAGAACCGCCATCACCGCGGCCAGCCGTCCTGCATCGGTATCCACCAGCACCAACTCGTCGACGATGCGGGCGCCTTCCGCGGCGTCGGAGAGTAGCGCTCGGTGCAGAAGCGGTACCCGGAAACCGCCACCACCGAGGACAACCAGCCGCATGCGGCACATACTGCCTGCCACATCTGGCCTGCCACATTCAGCCTGGCCGTGGTTACATCGACTCGAGCGCGGGTGAGAGGAGCGCTGCGATGGCGCGCGCGGGTGACGGGTACGAGTCCGAGCCGCTCGTCGGCGCACCGCTCGATCCGCTCGCTCGATCGCGGGACGCCGGAGCCCCGGAGGCGGATCTCGTCGTGGCCGGCACGGTCTACTACGACATCGTGTTCACCGCTCTCAGCGCACCACCGGCGGCAGGCACCGAAGTGCATACCGAGGGCATGGGTTCCTGCCCGGGGGGCGTCGCCAATGTCGCCGTGGCCGGATCCCGACTCGGCTTGCGCACGGCAGTGGCGGCAGCGTTCGGCGAGGACGTCTACGGCGACTTCTCCTGGGAGACCCTCGCCGAGCAGGAGTTCGTCGACTTGTCCAGCTCGCGACGATTTCCGGACTGGCACTCTCCGGTCACCGTGTCAGTGGGTTACCGCGGCGACCGGAGTCTGGTCACCCACGAGCACGAGCCGCCGGTACCGCTGCACGAGCTGGCCGTTGGATTGCCGCCGGCTCGCGCGGTGTTCACCAGCCTCACCGCAGCCGAGCTCCCGGATTGGATTCGGCTGCGAGCCACCCGGGGTGAGCTGATCTTCGCCGACGTGGGTTGGGACCAGACCGAGCAATGGTCGCCGCAGACCCTGGAACAGCTGTCCAGCTGCCATGCCTTCATGCCCAACGCGGTCGAGGCGATGGCGTACACGCGCACCGGCAGCCCAGAGTCGGCCCTGGCCAAGCTCGCCAACCTCGTGCCCGTCGCGGTCGTCACCGACGGAGCTCGGGGCGCCCTCGCCGTGGACCAGCTCACCGGGGAGTCGGCCGAGGTCGAGGGACTGGTCGTCGAGGTGATCGACGTGACGGGGGCAGGCGACGTGTTCGGCGCCGCGTTCATCGTCGGCACGCTGGCCAGGTGGTCACTGGAACAACGGCTGCGGTTCGCCAATCTGTGCGCGGCGCTGTCCGTGCAGCACAACGGTGGCTCGCTGTCCTCACCAGGCTGGGCGGACATCGCCGCCTGGTGGGCACACTTGCCCCTCGGCGGGGACACCGACGCGTATGCATTTCTCAACCAGCTGATCCCGCCGGCGTGGCAACCCACGGACCTGCGTCGCGCACAGGCGACGATCGGGTTTCGACACCGATGACTCGAGGGGACCACATGATGCGACGACAGCAACGTGCCGCCGTCGCGCTGACCGCCCTGGTGATGGCGGCATGCGCACCGGGATCCGGTTCGGCCGGCGGCGACGGCGAGACGCCCGAGGGCTCCGCCGAGGTCAACACGGATCCAGCCAGCCTGGGCGAGGTCACGCTCACGGTCTGGGACCAGGAGGTCCGCGGCGGCCAGGCCGCCCAGATCGAGGCGCTCAATGCCGCGTTCCAGGAGGAATATCCGAACATCACCATCGACCGGGTCTCGCGATCCTTCGAGGACCTGCAGGCCACCCTGCGGCTCGCTATCACCGACGACGAGCCGCCGGATGTCGTGCAGGCCAACAACGGCCGCGCCGACATGGGCGCCTTCGTCGAGGCTGGGCTGCTGGCAAACCTCGATCCGTACCGCGACGCCTACGGCTGGGCCGAGCGATACCCGGAATCGGTGTTGGCATACTCCAGCTACACCGAGGATGGTGCGACCTTCGGCGAAGGGTCATTGTGGGGGCTGCCGCAGATGGGCGAGGTCGTCGGCTTCTACTACAACAAGGCGCTGCTTTCCCAACTCGGCATTGACGTTCCCGTGACGTGGGACGACCTGGAGGCCGCGCTCGCGGCAGCCAACGCCGCCGGTCAGCTGCCGCTCCAGTTCGGGAATCTCGAGGCGTGGCCCGGCATTCATCTGCTCGGCGCTGTCCAGAGTCGGTACACGCCGGCCGACCAGATCCGTGACCTCGGCTTCGGCCGCCCTGGTGCCGAGTGGACGACGGAGGAGAACCTGCAGGCTGCGCAAACCCTCACGGATTGGGTCGACGCGGGCTACGTCACGCCGGACTTCAACGGCATCACGCCTGACGATGCGTGGCACGCCTTCGCCCAGGGTGAAGGCGTGTTCATGCTCGGCGGTACGTGGCTGATCGCCGACCTCATGAGTGCGATGGGCGACAACGTCGGCTTCACGGTCTTGCTGGGCGCCGATTCGGACATGCCCGTCGCAACCGGCGGCACGAGCCTGCCGTTCGCGATCACCGAGGCCAGTGAGAACCCCGATGCTTCGGCCGCGTACATCGACTTCATCACCAGCTCCGATGCGATGAAGACCGTGACCGAGAAGGGCAACCTTCCGATAATCGAGGCGTCGGAGCAACAACTGTCCGCACCGCTACAGGAAGAGGCCTTCGCCACCTGGGACGCGGTCACGGGAGGCGACGGCCTGCTGCCGTATCTCGACTATGCCACGCCGGGTTCCTACGACCTGCTGACCGCGCAGGTGCAGGCGTTGATGGCCGGGGAGACCGAGCCGAGCGAGTTCCTGGAGTTGCTGCAGGCGGAGTACCAGGCCTTTGTCGGCGGCTGAGGTCAAGACCGCCGCGTCGACCGCTACCGCGCGGCGAACGTTGAAGCGCGACCGTCGCGGCGGACCACCTGGTGAACCCCGACGAGTGGGTTACCTCTACATCGCTCCGGCGCTGGTCGTGTACGCGGCGTTCCTGCTCTTCCCGCTCTTCCGGGCCGTGCAGCTGTCGTTCTACGAGTGGGATGGCCTCACTCTTGGCATCTGGGTCGGCCTGCGGAACTACGCCGACATCGTGGCGGATCCGGCTCTGCGCGCTGCGTTCGGCCACGCCGCCGTCCTCGTGGTCTTCTTCGCAGTGATCCCAACCGCGGTCGGGCTGGTGCTCGCAGCCGTCGTCGCGCGAGCGCGCGTGCGTGGGCTCGCGTTCTTCCGGACCGTGATCTTCCTGCCGCAGGTGGTCGCCATGGTCGTCGTCGCCGTCACCTGGCGGCAGATCTACGCACCGGACGGACCACTCAATGACGCGCTGCGATTCATCGGTCTCGGCGACCTTGCCCGCGGCTGGCTGGGTGATTTCGACCTCGCCCTCCCGGCGGTGGGCCTGGTCGGGACATGGGTGAGCATCGGCCTGTGCTTCGTCCTCTTTCTCGCCGGCACCGGGAAGATTCCGCGGGAGCTCTACGACGCAGCCCGAGTCGACGGCGCCGGCCCTATCCGGGAGTTCACCAGCGTCACTCTGCCGGCGTTGCGCAACGAGCTCGTCGTCGCCCTCACCCTCACCGTGATCGCGGCCCTGCGCACTTTCGACCTCGTGTACGTGACCACCGGAGGCGGTCCGGGCAACGCGACAACCGTTCCGTCTTACGAGGTGTACCGCCGAGCGTTCGAGCTCGGCGAAGTCGGCTCTGCTGCGGCCATCGGCGTGACGCTCACGGTCGTCATCCTGCTGCTCAACCTCGTGATCGCCCGCATCGGTGGCCAACCATGACCTCCGCCGGCGAACGGACGCTGAACTATGTGGTGCTGGTCGTGTTCGCCGTGTTCGCCCTCTACCCGCTGGTCATGATCATCGACCTGGCGGTCAGCCCCGACCTGTCCGGAGACGCCTCGGGCGGGTTGGGCAACTTCACTGCCGCCTGGGAGCAGGGACGGTTCGGGACATACCTGCGTTCCAGCGTGCTGGTGAGCACCATCACGGTGAGCATTGCCACCTTCTTGTCGATCCTGAGCGGGTACGCCTTCGGCACCATGCGGTTTCCTGGCCGGACGTTGCTCTTCTGGACGATGCTCGTCGGCATCATGGTGCCGACCGAGGCGATCGTCGTGCCGCTGTACTTCGACCTTCGTGCGCTGAACCTGACCGACACCTACGTCGCGTTGATCTTGCCGCAGGTGGCCCAGTCGGTGGCCTTCGGAACGTTCTGGATGCGCGCCTATTTTCTGTCCAGTTCACGTGAAGTAGTCGAGGCTGCCCGCATCGACGGCGCCGGTCATTGGCAGACACTATGGCGCGTGCTCGCTCCCATGGGGCGCCCAGCCATCGTCACGCTCATCCTGCTCACGTTCATGTGGACGTGGAACGAGTTCCTCATCCCGCTGGTGATGGTGACCAGCGAGAATCTGCGTACCGCGCCACTCGGGCTTGCTTTCTTCCAGGGCCAGTACACCTCCGGCGTGGCCCTGCTCGCGGCCGGCGCCGTGATCGTCGCTCTGCCAGTCGTGATCGTGTACCTCTTCCTGCAACGGCATTTCATCCAGGGCATCGTCGAGGGGTCCACGAAAGGCTGAACCATCAGGCCGGTTCGGCCTCCCGGATCCGCTGACTGATCACCGCGGTGACACCGTCGTTTCGCATCGACACGCCGTAGAGCGCGTCGGCGACCTCCATCGTGCGTTTTTGGTGGGTGACGACGATGAGCTGGCTGTTCTCCCGAAGCTCCTCGTAGATCTCCAGCAGGCGCCCCAGATTGACCTCGTCGAGGGCGGCCTCGACCTCGTCGAGGACATAGAACGGGCTTGGCCGGGCCTTGAACAAGGCAATGAGGAAGGCGACGGCAACCAGAGCTCGTTCCCCGCCGGAGAGCAGGGACAGCCGCTTGATCCGCTTGCCGGGAGGTCGCGCCTCGACGTCGATGCCGGTCGCGAGCATGTCGTCGGGATCGGTCAGCACCAACCTTCCCTCACCGCCCGGAAACAGCCGGCCGAACACGTCAGCGAACTCCCGGGCGGTGTCTTCATAGGCTTCGGCGAAGATCTGCTGTACGCGGTCATCGACCTCGGTGACGATGTCGAGCAGGTCGCGTCGGGTACGCCGCAGATCCTCGAGCTGTTCGACCAGGAAGGCGTGACGTTCCTCCAACGCCGCGAACTCCTCGAGTGCCAGGGGGTTGACCCGGCCCAGCAGGGCGAGCTCCCGTTCGGCCACTCGGGCCCGCTTGAGCTGCTCCTCGCGCGCATACGGCGCCGCGGACTCCCCGTTGGCGGGATCGATCACTGGTACCGGCCGATCGGGCCCGTAATCTTCGAGGAGGGTGGCGGGGTCGACACCGAACTCCTCCAGACCTCTCGCCTCCAACGTTTCTGTTCGCATCCGCTGCTCGGCCAAGACCAGCGCATCACGGTGGACCGACGCTGTGACTTCTTCGAGTTCTTCGCGTCGCAGGGCAATCAGTTCGCGAATCGCAGACAGCTCTTCCTGGTACTGCGCACGACGGTGCTCCAAGGCGGATCGTTGCGACTCCGCCAGAGCCAACGACTGCTCCAGCCGATCAAGTGTCAGTACGGCGCCACGCGAGACCGCAGCGGCCGTGGCCGCCGCCCGGGCTCGGCGTTCTGCCAGAACAGCGGCCTCCGCGCGCGCCTCCTGCTCGTCGGAGGCCGCCCGCTCGAGTGCCTCGGCCCGGCCGGTCAGCGCCCGCATCCGCTCTTCCACGGTCCGCATCGTGAGTCTGGCGTCGGTCTCTGCCTGGCGCGCCGCCGCAACGGTGCTGGAAAAGGCGTCCCGCTGATCGGTCGACGGGGCAGCGTCGATATCGCTGGCTGCTCCGGCGGCAGCGAGCCGTTCTTCCAGTTCCGCCAGATCCGCCACGTCCCGGACCCTCGCTGCTTCAGCATCAGCCGTCGCGGCTGCCAGCCGCTCCGCCTCGGCGGCCGCAGAGCGTGCAGCGTGCCCGAGTGCCCCCAACTGTTCCGCGACCGCCGAGAGTTCGGCGTCGGACTCGTGCAACCGCGCCAGCGCACCGCCGACTTGGGCCGCCACGTGATCTCGATGACGACGGTCTGCCCTGACGGCGTCGTCGAGCTCCGTGAGGCGCGTTGTCGCCCGGGCCAGGTGGTCCGCAGCCTCGTCGACGGCGGCCTGGATCTCCAACCGGCTCGGCGGACCGGTCGACCCACCGGCGGCAAAGGCACGGCCCAGGACGTCACCCTGCGGCGTGACGGCGACCAGCGTCGGCAACTCGCCGACGAGTGCCCGGGCGGTCGGCAGGTCGTCGACTGCCACGACACCCCGCAGCAGACCGATGACCGCCGGCCGAAGCCAGGCCGGGGCAAGGATCAAATCTGCGAGATACCGGAACCCGCTGGGCAGCGAGGGCAGCAGCGAGTCCTCGTCGTCGGATAGCGCGACGACCATGCTCGCGCGGCCGAGATCGTCGTCGCGGAGCCGACGCAAAGCCGCGACCGCATCGTCGAGCGACTCGACCGCCACGGCGTCGGCGGCCGGCCCGAGAGCAGCGGCGACCGCGGTCTCCCATCCCGGTTCGATCGTGAGCAGCGCTGCCAACGACCCCCGAAGACCCTCGATGTGCCCTGGGTCCGCCAGCAGCGCGGCAACACCGTCTCGACGGGCCAGGCCCAGCTCCAATGCCTCCCGGCGGGCCGCGAGCGTCGCCCGCTCGCGTTCGGCGGAGTGTTGCTGCGTCAGCGCCGCCGCGAGCGCCGTCTCGGCTTCGTCGAGCTCCCCTTGGAGACGCTCGTGCTCGGCGTCGAGACCCTGTTCGCCCACCGATAGTCCGGCGATGGTGGTCTCCAGAGCAGTGAATTCTCGCTCGGCTTCGGCAGCCCTCTGCAGGGCATGCTCGCGGGCCAACTGGAGCCGGGTCAGCTCGGCCTCCGCGGCATCGGCTCGGCGTCGCAACCCGTCGACCTGACCGCTGAGCCGAGCCAGGCCTTCCCGACGATCGGCGGCCGCCTGGATGACGCCGGCCAGGCGGCGCTCCTCGCCGGCCAGGGCCGCCTCCGCATCTGCTCGGTCGGCGATGGCGCCGTCGAGGACGGCCCGAGCGGTAGCGGCCTGCGCCGCCAGCTCGGCTTCCTGACCACGCACCGTGGCGACCTCGCGCCAGGATCGCCTCGATGTCGGGTCCCGCGCTCTTGTCCTCGATCGATGCCGTGAGGTGGCGGACCCGCTCCTGGGCGAGTGACGCTGTACCCGCGACGCGCTCGCGCAGGCTGACGAGTCGGTACCAGCATTCCTGAGCTCGCGCGAGCATCGGCGCAGCCTGCTGCGCCTCGGCCTCCACGCTGCGTTCGCGGCTGCCTGCTTCGTCCAGGGCGCGCGCGAACTCGGCCTGCCGAGCTCGTAGTGCGGTCTCGGCGGCCGTCTCGCGAGCCAGAACCGAGCGGGCGCCGGCCAGCTCGTCGGCCAGCAACCGAAGCCGCGCGTCACGGAGGTCGGCCTGGATGACGTTGGCCCGCCGGGCGATCTCGGCCTGCTTGCCCAACGGCCCGAGCTGGCGGCGCAACTCCGCGGTGAGATCCTGCACCCGGGTCAGATTGGCCTGCATCGCGTCGAGTTTGCGGAGGGCCTTCTCCTTGCGTTTTCGATGCTTGAGAACCCCCGCCGCCTCCTCGACGAAGCCCCGGCGCTCCTCCGGCGTCGCGGTGAGAATCGAGTCGAGTTGACCCTGGCCGACAACGACATGCATCTCCCGGCCGATGCCGGAGTCCGAGAGCAGCTCTTGTACGTCGAGCAGGCGGCACACTCTCCCGTTGATCGCGTATTCCGACCCGCCGCCGGAGAACATGGTCCGGGACAGGGTCACCTCGGTGTATTCGATCGGGAGCAGGCCGTCGGTGTTGTCGATCGTGAGCAGGACCTCTGCCCGGCCCAGCGCCGGACGTCCTGCCGTGCCGGCGAAGATGACGTCATCCATCCGACCGCCGCGCAGGCTCTTGGCACCCTGTTCGCCCATGACCCAGGCCAGCGCATCGACCACATTGGACTTGCCCGACCCATTCGGCCCGACGACACAGGTGATGCCGGGCTCGAAGTGCAACGTGGTCGACGAGGCGAAGGACTTGAACCCCCGCAACGTCAGGCTCTTCAGGTGCACGCCGCGAATCTATCCGCCGACAACGCAAGCAGCCGGCGCACGGGCCGGGACGGCCCGTGCGTGTCGCCGTTGGCCCTCAGGCCAGTGCGGGCTCCACCGCGACGACCTGGTCGAGGCTGACCGACGGCGCGTCGACCATCTCGAGCAGGGAGTCGTTTTCGGCTTGCAGTCGCAGTACCTCGGCCTCGAGGTCGATCACGCGCCGTTGTAGCCGCCTTACCTCGGTGACCAGTCGGGGATCAGGGCCACCGACGTAACCGAGGAGCGCCTTCGCCATGACAGATTTCCTCCACGGGGAACCAGAGAGTCTGGGCAGATCGCCTCACCGTCGACCGGGGCGTCGAGCCGCTCTCACCAGGGTGTCACCGTCGCGCGAACGGGTCAATAGCTTCAGTCCGTGCTGAAGCCGAGGACTCCGGTGGCCGCTGACCACTCGACGACCACCTGCTCGACCCGTCCGGGCGGTCCTTGCCCTCGCAGGATGTCCACCAACCGTTCACACATCTCACGGGAGCCTTCGGCGACGACCTCGACGGTGCCATCGGCGAGATTGACCGCGTGCCCTGACAGGCCCAGACCACGGGCTGTTCGCCGCACGAACCATCTCAACCCGACACCCTGCACCCGTCCACGCAGCCGGACAGTCATCCGCACCGGATCGCCGCTCACCACCGTGCCCGTCTAGGCCGAGGCTGACACCGTGGGCAGGAATGCGACGACCTGTTCATGAACGGGTCCTTGCGGATCGGCGTGCCGCATCGCCGGCACGGCTGACCGGCTCGGCCATAGACCTGCAGGGATCGGTCGAAGAACCCGCTGGCGCCGTTGACATCGACATAGAGAGAGTCGAACGACGTCCCGCCCTCGTCCAGCGCGGCGATCATGACGGATCGCACACCAGTCAGCAGCCGCCCGATCTCCGCCCGGCTCATCGTCTCGGTCGGCCGGGCGCCGTGCAGCCGGGCGTGCCAGAGTGCTTCGTCG
The DNA here is from genome assembly GCA_963831385.1 of uncultured Actinomycetota bacterium. Lineage (GTDB taxonomy): Bacteria > Actinomycetota > Actinomycetes > Jiangellales > Jiangellaceae > JACVRX01. The sequence goes on along the minus strand of CAWHPW010000010.1, from coordinate 155,871 downwards.
GCATAGATGTTCCCGACGCCCGAGATCAACGTCTGGTCAAGCAGCGCGCGCTTGATTCCGGTGCGACGTCGGCGCAGAGCAAGCCGGAAATCGTCGTCGTCGAACCGGTCGTCCAAGGGATCGAGCGCGATGTGCTCGATCTCGACGGGAACGCGCCCGCTGGTCGTCCGCGTCACAGCAAGTCCGCCGAACGTCCGCTGGTCCACGAAACGCAACTCCGTGCCACCATCAGCGAAGGACATGCGGACCCGCAGATGCAGCTCGTCCGGAGCCGAGCCAGGAACGACGAGGAGCTGGCCGCTCATGCCCAGATGCGCGAGCAGCGCGTACGTGGTGTCGTCGTCGGTGTTTCTGGCAGTGTTGTCCGCAGAGGCGAACGGGAGCCACAGGTACTTGCCGCGGCGGTTGGCCGTCTCGAACCGGGCGCCGGCCAGGGCAGCGATGAAGTCGGCAGAACCTGGCGTATGACGGCGGACAGCACGCGGATGCCGGACCTCCACCGTGTCGACGGTTCGGCCGACCACGAAACTCTCCAGCCCACGACGGACGACCTCGACCTCGGGCAGCTCGGGCATGTGTGACGCTGCCTCAGCCGGTCTTGTCGCTCCGCAGAGCGCTCCACGCGGCCTGGGCCGCCTGAGCCTCGGCCTCCTTCTTGCTCCGCCCCTGCCCGACACCCTGAACCCGGCCCGCCACCACCGCGGCGGCGGTGAACAGCTTGGCGTGATCGGGGCCGGTCTCACTGACGTGGTACTCGGGCACGCCGAGCATCGCCTGAGACGTGAGCTCCTGCAATGAAGTCTTCCAGTCCAACCCGGCGCCGAGTGTCGCCGAAGCCACGATGAGATCGTCGACGAGGTTGTGCACAAACGTCGAAGCGGCCTCGAGCCCGCCGTCGAGGTACACCGCACCGATCAGCGCCTCGACGGTGTCGGCCAGGATCGAGGACTTGTCGCGGCCTCCCGTTGCCTCCTCGCCCCGGCCGAGGCGCACGTAGCGGCCGAGATCGAGCGTCCGTCCGACGTCGGCAAGAGCGCGCATGTTGACCACCGCCGCGCGCAGCTTGGCCAGCTGCCCTTCGGATAGGTCCGGGTGCCGGTGGAACAGAGCATCAGTGACGACCAAGCCGAGCACTGAATCGCCGAGGAACTCCAACCGCTCGTTCGTCGGCAGTCCGCCGTGCTCGTATGCGTAGGACCGATGGGTGAGTGCTCGTTCGAGGAGTTGGGAGTCCACGGGCAACCCGAGCCGGGCCTTCAGCTGAGCCACCGGGGGTGGCGTCGAGGAGCCGGCCGACATGGTCCGGGCAGTCCGCACCGCGGTCAGGCGTCGCCGACCTGACGACCGTTGTACTCGCGGAACAGGGGTGCCCCCTGCGAGTCCTCGACGACGTGGGCGCGGTGAGACACGACCCACGTGGTGCGGCCCTTCTCGACCCGCTTCTGGATCTGGGGCAGCTTCGCCTTCCACTGCGAACGCCGGCTACGGGTGTTGCTGCGGGACATTCTCCGCTTTGGGACGGCCACGGCTAGTTCTCCTCGGTCGCGACGGCCCGTTGCGAGCCGGTCTCGTTCTCTTGGTCACTGCTATCAACGGAGCCGGCGAGCAGGCCCGCGAGGGCTGCCCACCGAGGGTCGGTGGTGCTGTGCGCATGCCCCGGGTCGTCGGCGAGCCGAGCACCGCACTGCACGCACAACCCCGGGCAGTCGTCTCGGCACAGCGGTGCTCGAGGCAGGGCGAGCACGACCGCATCCCGGACCGCCTGGTCGAGATCGATCAGGTCGCCGTCGAGCACGAGCTCTCCGTCAGCTCGGTCATCGTCGAGGACCCGATCGGGATAGCCATACAGCTCCTGGAATTCAACCGCCACGTCACCGACGACTGGATCCAGGCACCGTACGCACTCTCCCTCGGTTCGAGCCGCTGCGGTTCCAGAGACGAGCACGCCCTCCATGACCGACTCCAGCCGCACATCCAGCTCGAGATCCACCCCTGCGGGCACGCCGACCACGCCACCGAGACCCAGATCCGCAGGCGCCGGCACGGTGCGGCGGATCCGCCGCATCGTTCCGGGTCGGCGCCCCAGCGCGTGCAGGTCGAGCACGAGCGGCGCTCGTGGATCGAGGGTATTCAGCGGAACCACTCTCGCAGCGGGTGTACGGACCCGGGGCCTCGGCGTGAGGTCGAGTGCCAAGGGTACTAGACCCCGCGCCCGGACCCAATATCGCGCCCAGCCGCCTCGATGTCGGCGAGGTCAGCGTAAGCACTCGTCCGGCTCAACCGATCACGGCCGCGCCGGACGGTTTCCAAGATCTTCTCGGCGGCCAACTCGAGGTGCGCGAGCTTCGCATCCACGTAGTCGTCGACCTCTCGGCGGAGCTCGTCAGCGGTTGCCGCGGCCGCTGTCAACGTCTCCTCGGCGCGCGTCTGCGCCTCCGTCAGCACCTCGTGCTCGGCCACGAGAAGGGCCCGCTGCTCCTGCCCGGTGACGACGAGTGCGTCGGCATCCGACCGCGCCTGGGCGAGCAGTTGCTCGCGTTCGTCGAGCAGCCGGTCTGCTTCTTGCAAGGTGGCTGGCAGCATGTCCCGCAGGACGCGCAACTGACCGAGCAGTTCGGTGCGGTTGACGACCGACGAAGACGACATCGGCATCGCGCGGGCGGACTCGACGTACTTCACGATCTCGTCGAGCTTGTCGTGGACGTCCATGCACGGCTCCCCTCAGCTGTCCCCCTCCAGGCGCGCTCCGAGGCGGGCGAGCACGGTGTCCGGAACCAATCCGGACACGTCTCCGCCGTGGACCGCGACCTCCCTGACCAGGCTGGACGAGAGATACGAGTAATCCGGGTTCGCGGCGACGAACAGCGTCTCCAGGGCAGAGAGACGGTGATTCATCTGCGCCATCTGCAGTTCGTAGTCGAAGTCCGTGACCGCCCGAAGTCCCTTCACCACCGCTGGGATGTCCCGCTGCCGACAGAAATCCACCAACAGGCCTTGGAAGCCCTCCACCGTCACGTTCGGCAGACGCTGGGTCACTTCGGTCAGCATGGTGATGCGATCCTCCACGCTGAACATGCTCTGTTTGGACGGATTGACCAGGACGGCGACGACCACCTCGTCGAATAGACCCGCGGCCCTCTCGATGACGTCGACGTGGCCATTGGTCACGGGATCGAACGACCCCGGGCAGACGCAACGGCGCACGTGACCTCCCAGCCGCTGTGATCACCCAGCCGGGCGACCGTACCAGAGCATGGTCTCGCCATATCGGCGGTACTTGATGCCCGTCAGTCCATCCGGCCAGAGCAGTGGGGCCACCCGGGCCGGGCGCTCGACGACCACCAGGGCGTCCGGATTCAGCCAACCGTCGGCCAACCGCGACAGCACGCCGGCGAGTGCGCCGTCCGCCAGGGCATACGGCGGGTCCGCCAGCGCCAGGTCGTACGGCCGGGTGATTGGCTGGGCGAGCGTTCGCCCGACCGACGCGTGCATGACCTCCGCCCCGGGCAGACCCAGGGCGGCGACGTTGGTCCGGATGGCCCGGACCGCTCGCGCGTCTGACTCCACCAAGAGGGCATGTGCGGCGCCACGCGACAACGCCTCCAGACCCAGTGCGCCGCTGCCCGCGTAGAGGTCGATCACCCGCAGGCCGGACAGTGGACCCAGTTCGGACTCGATCGCCGAGAACATCGCCTCGCGGACGCGGTCCGACGTCGGCCGAGTATCGCGCCCCGCTGGAACGGTGAGCCGGCGCCCGCGGCAGGCGCCCGCAATGATCCGGGTCACGCCACCTCCACGCTCACTCGCATCTCGAACTCGTCAGGTGTCTGTCGAGGATGGCACCTCCGCCCGGCGGCTGCATGATCGCAGCAAGAACGGGGAAGGTCAGGAGACGTCGAAGGGGAAACGCTGATGGAAGCACCTGCCTGGGAGCTGCGCGAGGGTTACGGCCCGGTGATCGCGGCGGCCGTCCACAACGGGCACGACCTTCGGCCCGAGGTCCGTGCCCTGATGGCACTGGACGACGCGGAGCGGCTGCACGACGAGGATCCGTACACAGGAGGATGGACCGAGGTCGGCGACAGCAGCGTCGTCCTGGCCAGATCACGGTTCGAGATCGACCTGAACCGGTCCCGTGGTCTGGCGATCTATCTGGAGCCCGAACATGCCTGGGGGTTGCAGGTTTGGAGGACGCGACCGCCAGCAGGCGTGGTCGAGCGTTCGTTGGGCATGTACGACGCTTTCTATCGGGAAATGCGCGACGTCTTCATCCGAGCTGAGCGCGCCTTCGGCGCATTCGTCGTCTTCGACCTGCACACCTACAACCATCGGCAGGACGGCGCGGACCGACCTGCTGACCAAGCGGGCAATCCCGACATCAACGTTGGCACCGGCAGGATGCCGCGCGAGCGCTGGGCGCGGCTCGTCGACAGGTTCATAGCCGAGCTCGCCGAGCAGGACATCGACGGCGAGCCTCTCGACGTTCGGGAGAACGTCCGCTTCCGCGGCGGGTACTTCCCTCGTTGGGTACACGAGAACTTCCCGACCACTGGCTGTGCCCTGGCCATCGAGGTCAAGAAGACGTTCATGGACGAGCACACAGGCGAGCTCGACCACGCTCGCTGGACGGCGATCGGTCAGGCCCTCAAGGCAGCCGTCCCGAGCGTGCGGGAGGAGCTGGTGCGAGGGTGACGGAGGAAGCGGACGTCGTCGAGCGGGTGCGAACTCGATTGGCCGCCGGACTTGCGGTCGACGAGCGGCTGCCCGGCGGCCAGTTGCATATCGACCGTCCGCTGCCATTCCTCGTCGTCGCCCGGGTCGGATCAGTCGAAAGGGATCCGCTGGCCGAGCTGGCCGAGACGCAGGCCAGCTATCTCACCGTGCCGACGAATGCGGTTTCGGGGATCTCGGCCGTGGTGTCGGCCGTCGCGGAGCAGCTCGCTGATCAGTTCGGCTCGTTCCTCGTCCTGGACCTGCGGAGTCCAGTCCAGAACGCGTCGAACGTTGGGAGGGTCCCGAGGTTTCGCGTCTGCGAGGAGTTCGACGACCAGCCTTCGGCGACCGGCCAGGTGCTGGCAAAGGCCTTGGAGGACGTCCAGGCGTTCGGCGTGACACCCGAGGTGGAGGTGGTGCGGTGGACCGAACGCGCCCCCCTGCTCGACCACGACCAGATCCGCAGGTTGGGAGCACTCCTGCTCGGCCTGGAGATCCCCGGGTCGATCCTGGATGCCCAGACGGGTCGGGCCTATCCGTTGCTGCTGCGTGATCTTCGTCGCGACTTGTCAAGAGCCATCCAGCGAGCCGCGTTCGAGTTCGCGGACGTGCAGACCACTCATCACGTCGAGGATTTTCGCGCCTTGGGGCGACGCGGCGTCATCGAGTCGGCCCGAGCGGTCGACGAACAGCTCGTCACTGTGGGTTCGGCTTTCGAGTACCTGCTCAGCATCACGCCGGTCAACACCGACGAGGCGTGGGCGGCCTTCCAAGCCAGCGGATACGAGCACGATCCGCTGTTCCATTACCGCCACCTGCCGTTCGACCCCGACCTGCTCAAGCGGCAGCTGTTCGACATCAGGATCGAAGACCTCGAAGACCCCACCTTGGCGGCCCTGTTCAGAGCCAAGCGCGCGGAGCTGGACCGCCAGATCAGCCTGCTCGAGGTCCGCGGATCTGCGGCGTTCGTGTCGGTGAGCCTTGAGCTGTACGGCGGCGTCGACGCCGCCCTCCTCGAGCTGGCGCGCAAGCTCATGAGCCGGGTACAGGACCGCGGCGAGATCGGGTCTGGGCCCAGCGTCGACGCCCAGGTTTTCGCTCAACGAGCACGCGCCGAGATCGACCATTACCGCGCCACGTACCCTCAGCTGCGCGCCGGGGTCCAGGTCCGTGACGACGTTCCTGGCGTGCTCGTGGCGAACGGCGATTTCCTCATCGGCTCGACGTACCGCCTCGCAGCACGCCGAGTCGATGCGCTGCTCCAACACGAAGTCGGCACGCACATCCTCACGTGGGTCAACGGGTCTGCCCAGCCGCTCCGTCAGCTCCAGATCGGCTTGCCCGGTTACGAGGAAACCCAGGAGGGCCTGGGCGTCCTGGCCGAATACCTCGTCGGCGGGCTCACTCCCGCTCGGCTGGGGCTGCTCGCGGCCCGGGTGCTGGGCGTCGACGCGATGCTCCGTGGAGCCTCGTTCGTCGATACCTTCCGCTTGGTACAAGAGACCGAATTGTTCTCTGCCGACTCCGCATTCGGGATCACTATGCGGATTCACCGTTCCGGCGGGCTGACCAAGGACGCCATATACCTCCGCGGCTTGACTGCCCTGCTTCAGCACGTCGCCCAGGGCGGATCGCTCGAGCCGCTCCTGCTGGGCAAGCTGCCGATTCGGGATGTGCCGGTGATGGAGGAGCTCCAGTGGCGGGAGGTACTGCGTCAGCCGCTGCTGAGGCCCCGCTGGATCGACCATCCGCGAGCGGCGACCAGGCTGCAGGCGGTGCGCCGGGGGCTCAGCGTCATCGACCTCGTGGACGAGGCGGAGCAATGAGACTCGCCTTCTTGGTCAACGACGTCGCCACCGAGCGGCCGTCGTATTCCACGACGCAGCTGGCCATAGCTGCGGCCGCACATGGGCACGAGGTCTTCTATTTCGACGTCGGCGATTTCTCCTTCACCCAGAACGACATGGTCCGAGCCAACGCCAGACGCGCACCGGACAAGAAACAACGAAAGCCCGAGTCATTCCTCACCGCCGTTCAAGAGGCAACGCCGCATCCACTGAACATGGCACCGGATTCTCTCGACGTCCTCATGCTGCGAAACGACGTGGCGCAGGACATCGAACGGCCGTGGGCCCAGTCCGTGGGCGTCCAGTTCGGTCAGCTCGCGGCCGGCCACGGCGTCATCGTGGTCAACGACCCGCAGGGCTTGGCCCAAGCCGCGAACAAGCTCTACCTGCTGAGCTTTCCGGCGGCAGTCCGGCCGTTGACGCTCGTGACGAGAAATCCGGAGCAGGTTCGCGACTTCATCGCCGAACGCGGTGGCCATGCAGTGCTCAAGCCGCTGCTCGGGTCAGGCGGCGAATCGGTCTTCGTCGTCCATCCCGACGAGGCCTCCAACGTCAACCAGATCATCGAGGTGATCTGCCGGGATGGGTACGTCGTCGCACAGGAGTACCTTCCCGCCGCCGAAGCAGGCGATGTGCGACTGCTATTGCTGAATGGACGAGCGTTGGAGGCCGACGGCGCGTATGCGGCCTTCCGTCGGCTTCCCACCGGCTCCGACCCGCGCAGCAACAACAGTGCTGGTGGCAAGGAGGTTGCGGCCACAATCGGGGAGACGGAGCTGGCGATCATCGAGGCAGTCCGGCCGAAGCTGGAGAAGGACGGCATGTTCTTTGTCGGGCTCGACATTGCCGGTGACAAGCTGATGGAGATCAACGTGTTCAGCCCCGGCGGGCTGGTGGGGAGTGCGCACTTCACCGGCGTCGACTTCACGTCCATCATGATCGAGGCGTTGGAGCGCAAGGTGCGACATGTTGCTGGCTACGGATCCCAGTTCAGCAACAGCGAGCTCGCCACCCTCTGACCGGCCGGACACAGTCCCGGGCACTCCGCGGGGATGGCCTTCTGCCCAGCCCCTGGCATGGGGGCACAGGTCGGAGGAGTATCAGCGGTTGGCGTCGGCAAGCGTTCCGGTCGTGTCGCCGTCCGGGTCGTAGATCGTGCAAAGGACCACCCGGTCGCCGTCGCGCCAGCTCTCCTCGCTTGGTATCACAAGGTTCGTGCGGAGCACCGATTCCTCATAAGGCAGCCCGACGAAGCCCTCGAACTCCGCAGTGCACAACTCTTCTGCCTGCGCGTCGATCGCCTCATAGCCAGGGAAGTTCCCATCCCCGTCGGGAAGGTTGACGGCGGCGAACACCTCCTCGGTGTGCGGCTCCGAGCAGGGCCCGGTCTGGACGGTGAAGCCGTCGGTCACCGCCGCAACACAGTCGCCCACCTCGAGGTCGTAGACGTTGACCTCTTCGGACTCCGTCGGCGCCGTCTCCTCCGCCTGCGCTGGCGCGGAAGTCTCTCCCGCCGGCGAGGCGGTGTCCCCGGGGTCTACCGAGGGCTCGTCGCTCAGATCCGCGGACCCGCCCGTCAGGAACACCACGCCGACAAAGGAAAAGACCACGGCGACCGCGCTGGTGACAATTCCCCACAGCGCCGTCGCCCCGTTGGTGGCTTCGCTGCGCTGGAAGCGGCCATAGCCGATGAAGCCGACGATCAAGCCGATGATCCCGAGGACCCCGCCTACCCAATAGAAGCGTACGAAGCCGGAGAGCACGCCGATGATTCCGAGGATCACGGCGGCGATCCCCAGGCCATTCCTGGGCGCCTCGCTGGCGACAGGCTGAGGCTGGTAACGGGATGGCGGCGGCGGGAGTTCAGACATGGCAGGTCCTGCTCCCATCCTGAGAGTGGAATGCTCGCACAGAGCACGCCGCGTGTCAGCGAGAACGGCGTGGCCGGAAAGGCCCGCACTCGGTGGTGCCCGCAGGTCAGAGGTTAGATTCGGGGTGTTCTCGCTGGTCGCGAAACCCCGTCACGCCTTCTCCAGATAGTCGGCGCGTTCGTCGCCCGCCAGTTCCGACACGGCGTCGGCCAGGGGCGACCATCGGCGCAGTTCCGGATCGTCGGCGACGTAGAGACTCGCGGCGTCGCGGGCGGCGAGGATGACGTTCTCGTCGTGGAGCACCGACAGCAGGCGAAGGCTCGACCGTCGCCCGGATTGTGCTGCTCCGAGCACATCGCCCTCACGGCGCTGCTCGAGATCGACCCGCGCCAGGGCGAATCCGTCGCGGGTGGCGGCGACGGCGGCCAGCCGCCCCCGCGCCGGATTGCCCTCAGGGACGGTGGTCACGAGCAGGCAGAGGCCAGGAACCTCGCCCCGCCCGATCCGGCCGCGGAGCTGGTGCAGCTGCGAGACTCCGAACCGATCCGCGTCCATGACGACCATCGTGGATGCCGTCGCCACGTCCACTCCGACCTCGACAACCGTCGTCGCCACCAGGATCGGCGCCTCCCCAGTGCTGAAACGCCGCATGGCACGGTCTTTCGCCTCCGACGACAGCCGGCCGTGCAGGACCTCGACCTCGAGTCCCGCGAGAGGACCAGTCCGGAGCAGGTCGACCACATCGAGAACCGCCACCGGACGGCTGGTTTCGTCGGCGGCGGGCTCCGCGTCCAGCTCGGCTGAATCCCCGCCGATGCGCGGACAGACGACGTAGACCTGGTGACCCTTGCCGACCTCCTCCCGGGCCCGCTGCCATGCACGGTCGAGAAAGTGCGGCTTCTCGTCGACCGGGACGACGTGCGTTGTGACATCGGCCCGGCCGGCGGGCAGTTCACTCAGGGTCGACACCCACAGGTCGCCGAACACGGTCATCGCGACCGTGCGTGGAATGGGTGTTGCCGTCATGACGAGGACGTGCGGCCGAGTGTCGCCAGGGCCCTTCGACGCCAGGGCGGCGCGTTGCTCGACACCGAACCGATGCTGCTCGTCGACGACCACCAGACCCAGGTCGGCAAACTGAACCTGTTCCTCCAGCAAGGCGTGCGTGCCGACGATGATCCCCGCTTCTCCGGAGGCCGCCTGCAACAGCGCTTCGCGGCGGGCCGGCGCACCGAGAGACCCGGTGAGCAGCGTGACCCGGGTACCGGCGTCCGAGCCCCCGAGCAGCCCACGTTCGGCGAGCGGGCCCAGCAACGTGGTCAGCGACCGGTGGTGCTGAACGGCCAGTACCTCCGTCGGCGCGAGCAGGACCGCCTGCCCACCGCTGTCGACAGCGGCGAGCATGGCTCGCAGCGCCACGACCGTCTTGCCGGTGCCGACCTCTCCCTGGAGCAGCCGATGCATCGGGTGGTCGCTGGCGAGGTCAGCGGCGATCTCCTCGCCGACGCGGACCTGACCCGCCGTCAGCCGGAACGGCAGCCGCGAGTCGAACGCGTCGAGCAGCCCGCCGGCGGCGGCCTTGCGCGGCACCGCGGGAAGCGCCGCCGCCGACTCGCGGCGCCGGGCCAGCTCGACCTGCAGGACGAACGCCTCCTCGAAGCGCAGCCGGTGTCGGGCCCGTTCGACGTCCTCCCGCGACGCTGGTCGATGGACGGTTCGCAGCGCCGCCGCCGCGTCCATCAGCCCCATTCGCCGTCGGATCTGCGGCGGAATCGGGTCGGGTACGGCCCCGACGGTGTCGAGGACCACCCGGACGCAGCGCGCAATCTTCCACGTGGCGAGATTGGCGGTGGCGGCATAGACGGGAATGAGCTCGTCGGCGAACTCCTCGGCCGCCGCCGTGACGTCGGAGCCCTCCGGCAGCAGGACGTAATCGGGATGGGCGAGCTGGCGATGCCTGCGATAGACGCCCACGGTGCCGGCGAACAAGCCGATCCGGCCCGGCTGCAGCTCGCGCTCACGCCAGGGCTGGTTGAAGAAGGTCAGCACCAGCCGGCCGCTGCCATCGGTCACGACCACCTCGGTGATCCCACCGCGACGACTCTTCATCCGGCGAGTGGTCACCGTGTCGACCATGGCCAGCACGGTGACCTGCTCGTCCAGGCGCAAGGAGTCGAGGTCGGTCAGCTCCCCGCGTTCGGCGTACCGCCGTGGGTAGTGCCGCAACAGATCGCCGACGGTGTGGAGGTCGAGCCCGGTGGCCAACGCGTCGGCGGTCTGCCGGCCCAGCGACCGCGACAGCGGCTCGTCCCAACCTGCCGGCATCACTCCACCCCGATCAGCAGCGGATACCTGGGCTGCCCCCCGGGGTAGACCACAGTGTCCACTCCGGGGTGATGACGTCGCACGGCGTCGGCAACCTCGTCAGCGAGAGCGACGTCGGAATCCTCTCCGGTGACGACGGTGACCAACTCTCCCCCGGCCGCGAGCATGCGCTGCACGACCTCGACGGCAACCGCGTGCTGGTCATCGCCGATCACCACGAAGTCGCCTTCGATGACCCCCAACACATCGCCTGGTTGGCACACCCCAGCCGACGTGACCGCCTCGCGTACCGCGACGGTGACCGCGCCGTGCCTGGTGTGCCCCGCTGCTGTGGTCATCGCCACCACGTCGGCGTCGAACGTTCGTGCCGGTTCGTGCACCGCGGCGGCGGCGATGCCCTGCACCTGGGCCCGGGTCGGAATGACAGCGACCCGGATGCCATCAGCCCGCGCCTCTGCCGCGGCAGCCTCGGCCACGGCAACGCCATCGCGCGCGTTGGGTAGTACGACGACCTCTGCCGCCCCGCTGCCCTGGATGGCCGCCAGGATCTCCGCCGTCGACGGCCGGCCGACAGGGGTTTGCACCACCGTGACACCGGCTGACTCGAACAGGGCGGCCAACCCATCCCCGGCGGCAAAGGCCACGACAGCTCGGACTCCACCATTCGAGTGCAGGCGACCGTGCGGCTCAGCGAGGTAGGTGACCCGGATCCGATGTGGATGCCCGGCAGCCATACCGGCCTCGATGGCGGCACCAGCGTCGTCGACGTGGACATGGACATTCCACAGCGGCTCGCCGCCGACGACGATCAGTGAGTCACCCAGGGGCTCCAGCGCAGCCCGAAGGGCCGGAATCGCGCTCTGCGCCGCGTCCAACAGGTACATCACCTCGTAGGCGGGCGAGGTGTGGGTGGATGCGTCCACGGTCACTGACGGCACTGTGTGCCCGGTCACCGTGCGGGGATAGGCAAGCGGGCGACGACCCGTCAAGACCGTGTCGAAGGCGTCGAGCACGACGGTCAGCCCGCGCCCGCCGGCATCGACCACGCCTGCCCGGTGCAGGATTTCCAGCTGCTCCGGTGTGCGGTCTAGCGCCTCGTGTGCGGCGCGGGCCGCGGCCAGGGCGACGTCGGCCAGTGACGCCCGGTCAACCTGGGCACGCTCGGTGGCCGCTTGCGCCGCGGCCCGGGCCACCGACAGCATCGTGCCCTCGACCGGATTTGCCACCGCGGCATAGCCGGCGTCGGCGGCTTTGGTCAAAGCCGCGGCGAACACCGCCGGCTCGGCGGTCGCGTCGCTCGGGTTGCCGAGGACGTCAGCCACGGCGCGGAACATCTGCGCGAGGATCACCCCGGAGTTCCCCCGGGCACCGAGCAGGGCCCCCCGCGCCAGGGCGTCCAGGACCGGAGCTGGTGCGGCGGTGGAGTTCTCGCTGTTTGCTCGTTCGGCCGCCTCGGTAGCCGACTCCACGGTCAGGTAGAGGTTGGTCCCGGTGTCGCCATCGGGGACGGGAAAGACGTTGAGCGCATCGATCTCCTCGCGCGCTTCGGCCAACCCAGCAAGCGCAGCACGGCACCAGCGCAGGACCACCTTCGCATCCAGCATCGGCTGGGCCACCATCGCTGGGCCTCCTCGTGCTCGGCACCTGGCGTGGAGGTTAGCTCGCACGGCCGACCATGGATTTGGGGCTCGCGTTGCGCCTTGGGTAGCCTGTTCCGGTTGCCTGCACCAGCATTCCCGTTTCAAGGAGATTCCCCGTGGCTGCCACCTGCGACATCTGCGGCAAGCGCCCGGGTTTCGGCAACTCGATCTCGCACTCGCACCGCCGGACGCCCCGCCGCTGGTATCCCAACATCCAGTCGGTACGCACGGTGGTCAACGGCACGCCGAAGCGGATCAACGCGTGCACGTCGTGCATCAAGGCGGGCAAGGTCAGCCGCTGATCGTGCGGAGACGATCAATCCCGAAAGTGTGCGTGGCCCGGATCACCGGCGTGGGGTACGCCGTCCACCGTTACCCCTTTGCCCGCTGACACGCGGCCGACTATCCGCCATGGAGCAGGCGGCGCCAGCCCAGCCGGGAACGTCGCCACGAGCGCGTTGTCGTCACCACCGGTAAGAATCCAGTCCAGCGGCTTCGCACCGATGGCGGCCGCGGCATCCCTGATGGGCCCGGGTACCTCGAAGGCACTGCTGTCGATATTCACCGCCACCCCACTTGCCTGGGCGACGTGTCCGAGGTCCGCGAGCAGCCCGTCGCTCACGTCACACATCGCGGTCGCGCCGAGTGACGCTGCCTGTGGCCCGGCCAGGTAGGGGACAACCGGCCGGCGATGAGCTTCCACCAGCACCCTCGGTGAGCGAAACCCTCGGCTGAGCACGCGGAAACCGGCCTCAGCCCACCCCAACCGGCCGCAGACAGCCACGACGTCACCCGTATGCGCACCGGCGCGAGTCACCGGGGCACGGCCCTGCAGGTCTCCCAGCGCGGTCACCGCGATCACCACCACATCAGATCGGACGACGTCGCCGCCGACCACTGATGCGCCCAGTGGCTCACATTCCTCTCGCAGGCCGTCGGCGAATCCCAGCGCCCACTCTGCCGGTAGATCCGGTGGTGCACCCAGGCCGACGACCAAGCCGGTCGGCACGGCTCCCATCGCGGCGACATCGGCCAGATTCTGCGCTGCCGCCTTGTGACCGACATCGGCGGCAGACGACCAGTCGCGGCGGAAATGGCGGTTCTCCACAAGCAGGTCAGTGGTGACCACGACCCGGCCGTCGGTGGTGGCGAGCACCGCGGCATCGTCACCCGGGCCGACGAGCACCCCGCCGGCCTGCGGCAGGCGTGCCGTGATGGCAGCAATCAGGCCGAACTCTCCGAGGTCGGCCAGCTTCTCGGCCATCAAACCCCCTCGATGATCCGCTCACGCGGTAGGTTTGCCCGCGACGTTCGGACATCTTCGCCCAGGAGCTTGGAGGACGCGCGTGGTGGTGCAGGCCTACATCCTCATCCAGACCGAGGTCGGCAAAGCGGCCGACGTTGCGCGCGAGATCGCCGAGATCGAGGGTGTGACGATGGCCGAGGACGTCACCGGCCCTTACGACGTCATCGTCCGGGCTGAGGCACGCAATGTCGACGAGCTGGGCAAGCTCGTCGTCGCCCGCGTCCAAGGGGTCGATGGGATCACCCGCACGCTGACGTGCCCGGTCGTTCATATCTGACGGCGACGGCACTGGGCGCGACGCTCCTCGTCGGCTGCGGTCTCGGCGCCGTCGACGTCGAGCCGCACGCCGTGGAGACCGGAAGCGAGCAAGCCTGCGCACAGCTGCTCGAAGCGCTGCCCGACGTGGTATCCGACGCGGTTCGCCGCGACGTCGATCCAGCCTCGGAACAGGTGGCAGCGTGGGGAGACCCGCCCATCGTGCTGCGGTGCGGGGTCCCGTTGCCGGCCGAGTACCGGCGAGACGCTCAGCTACTCGACGTCGAGGGCGTGGGCTGGTTCCCGGTCGACGGGGAAGGCGGCACATTCTTCACCGCGGTGGATCGTCAGCCGTATGTCGAGGTCGCCGTGCCCGACGACTACGCTCCCGAGGCCGTGGTGCTGGCCGACCTTGCCGCAGCTGTGACGTCAGCCATTCAGAAGTCCTAACGCAGACCGGTCGGCCGCGCGAGCGCCGTCGTCAGCAACCGGTCCACCAGCGCGGGGTAGTCCACACCCGTCGCTGCCCACAGCATCGGGAACATCGAGGTCGGCGTGAACCCCGGCATGGTGTTGAGCTCGTTGACGAGCACCGCGCCGTCCGGGCGGAGGAAGAAGTCGACCCGGGCCAGCCCTTCGCACGCCAACGCCTGGAAGGCCCGGCCGGACATGGCCTGGATCTCAGCCGCCACCTCAGCCGGGACGTCGGCCGGCACGTCGAGAGCGACGTGTGCTTCGTCGAGGTACTTCGCGTCGAAGTCGTAGAACTCGTGGGTGTCGTCGACTCGAATCTCACCGACGACGCTGGTGTCCGGTGCGGCGCCACTGCGGCTCTGCAACACGCCGCATTCCAGCTCTCGGCCGACGACAGCCTCCTCGACGACGACCTTGGGGTCGTGTCGGCGAGCGTCGAGTATGGCCTCCTCGAGGCCCCCCGGCCCTTCGACCTTGGTGATGCCCACGCTCGAACCGGCGCGAGCAGGTTTGACGAAGACTGGCCAACCGAGTGCAGCGGCCTCCGCTGCCACACGATTCCGCTGCGGCACCCATGCACTGGGTTCGACGAGCACATGCCGGCACACGGGCAGTCCATGGACGGCGAGCAGGAGCTTCATGTAGTGCTTGTCCATTCCGACCGCTGATGCCAGCACACCGGACCCGACGTAGGGCACACCAGCCAGCTCCAACAGGCCCTGCAGCGTTCCGTCCTCGCCGAAGGGGCCATGCAAGAGCGGCAGTACGACGTCGACTTCACCGAGTGTCTGCGGCACCGCACCAGGCTCGCTGACGACGATCTCGGCTGCGCCGGCGCTGCTGGGCAGGACCACCGTGCCGCCGTCGTCGGCCACCTCGGGCAACCGGCCATCGGTGATCGCCAGTCGAGTCGCGTCCCCTGGCCCCAGAACCCATCGTCCCTTGGGTGTGATCCCGATCGGCACGACGTCATAGCGCTCCGGGTCGATCACGCGCAGAACGCTGCCGGCCGTCACGCACGAGATGGCGTGCTCGGAGCTGCGTCCCCCGAAGACGACGGCGACTCGGATCTTGGGGAACTGCTGGGAGTTCATCGGCGCGACCCTACTCGCCACAGCAGAATCGCCACCATGACCCAACCGCGAACCGAACTCTCCGCAGCGACCGTCCTCGTGCATGCGGGCCGGCCCGACCGGACGCCGGACTCGCCGCTCTCTGCGCCGCCAGTCCTCGCCTCGACCTACGTCGAGGGCGGCCCGATGGGATACGCCCGGACTGGGAACCCCACGTGGGCGGCCCTGGAGGACGTGCTCGGCGCCCTGGAAGGCGGGCAGGGCCTCGCCTTCGCATCCGGCATGGCTGCCGTGGCCGCTGTCTTCGACCTGCTGCCGGATCATGCCGTACTGGTGGCGCCACACAGCCCGTACGGCGGAACCGCACGCCTGCTGGACTTGCTCGAAGCGAGCCGCGGAATACAGGTACGGCGGGTGAACGTCGCTGACACCGACGAGACGATCGCCGCGATGGACGGCGCCGCGATGTTGTGGGTCGAGTCGCCAACCAACCCGCTGCTCGCCGTGGCCGACCTGCCGACATTGATTGCCGCCGGCCGGCAGCGTGGCGCCCTCTGTTGCGCAGACAACACCTTTGCGACTCCGCTCAATCAGCGGCCGCTCGAACTCGGGGCCGATGTCGTCGTGCACAGCGTCACCAAGTACCTCGCCGGGCACTCGGATCTCGTCCTCGGGGCTGCCGTGACCCGTGACGAGACGACCTATCGGCGACTGCTGGAGCACCGCACCTACAAGGGAGCCATCCCTGGGCCGCTGGAGACCTGGATCGCCTTGCGTGGCATCCGCACGCTGGATCTGCGGCTCGAGCGCAGCCAGCGCAGCGCGACAGTGCTTGCCGAACGCCTCGTTGCGCACTCGCGCGTTGAGCGGGTCCGATATCCAGGCCTTCCCGGCGACCCCGGTCATGCGCGGGCCGTTGCCCAGATGAACGGCTTCGGCGCCATGATCTCGTTCGAGCCGGTCGGCGATTCGGCGACCGCCGACCGGTTGTGTCGCGCGACCCGAGTGTGGGTGCACGCGACCAGCCTGGGCGGCGTCGAGTCCAGTCTGGAACGCCGCCGCCGCTGGGACGAGGAGAGCTCCGCGGTTCCCGAGACGCTGATCCGGCTCTCTGTCGGCATTGAGGACGTCGAGGACCTCTGGGCCGACCTTGCCCACGCCCTCGATCAGGTGAGCTAGTGACCGTGTCGCTCCGGCTTGGCCGTTCGAGAGATCAAGCTGCGCAGCATGTCGGTCGGTGTCATCTCACCGCGCACGACATAGGTGACGGCCTCGACGATGGGCATCTCCACGCCCACCCGATGCGCGAGGTCGAGAACGGACTCACACGACTTCACACCCTCGGCGACCTGCCGGGTGGACGCCATGATTTCGGCAACAGACCGGCCGCGGCCGAGCTTCTCACCGAAAGTCCGGTTGCGTGACAGCGGCGAGGAACAGGTGGCCACCAGGTCGCCCAGCCCGGCCAGCCCGGAGAAGGTGTACGGATCCGCCCCGAGGGCACCGCCCAGCCGCGCAGTCTCCGCGAGCCCTCTGGTGATCACGCTGGCCTTCGAGTTGTCGCCGAATCCCAGGCCCTCGGCCATTCCGACAGCGAGAGCGATGACGTTCTTGACGGTTCCACCGAGCTCGGTGCCGACCACGTCTGTATTCGTGTACGGGCGAAAGTACGGCGAGTGGCACGCCTGCTGGATCTTTTGCGCCCTCTTCTCGTCGAGGCACGCGACCACGCTGGCGGCGGGCTGCCGCTCCGCGATCTCTCGAGCGAGGTTCGGACCGGAGACGACGGCGACCCTCTCGGCCGGTGCGCTGGCGACTTCGGCGATGACTTCGCTCATCCGCTTGGCGGTGCCCAGCTCGATGCCTTTCATCAGGCTGACGAGGGGAACATCGGAAGGGAGGACTGGCGCCCACAGCTTCAGGTTTTCGCGCAGCGTCTGGGAAGGGACCGCCAACACAACCAGATCCGCGCCCGCCGCTGCCTCTCCCGAATCGGTCGTTGCTCGCACTGTGGCCGGCAACTCGATGTCGGGCAGGTAGTCCGGGTTACGCCTGGTCGAGTTGATCGCCTGGCACAGTTCCGTGCGCCGACCCCACATCACGACGTCGGTTCCTGCGTCGGCGAGCACGAGGGCGAAGGCGGTGCCCCACGAGCCGGTGCCGAACACGCAGGCCCGGCTCACCCGTCCGCCTCGGTCTCGATCGCAGTGTCTGACAGGGCGGGATTGAAGCGTGTGGCCGGCGGCAACTCGTCCCGGAGCACCGCGAGCTGTGCCGTGATGGCATCGATCACCCGATCGGCGGCGGTGCGCAAGACGTCGGGCGTGACCGGCTGGCCACGCAGATCGTCGAGGGCGACCGGTGGCCCGGCGAGCACGTGCACGGTCTTCGGTGGCAACAGGCGCAATCGCTTGGAGTACGGCGCGAGGATTTCCTGCGGTCCCCACTGGGCAATCGGAATCACCTGGCACCCCGTTTCCAAGGCGACCCGTGCGGCTCCCGTCTTGCCAGTCATCGGCCACAGGCCAGGATCCTTGGTGATCGTCCCTTCCGGGTAGATCCCCACACACTCGCCCGCTCGCACCGCCGATACGGCGTCCCGGAAAGCCTGTGCAGCATCGCGCGACGCTCGATAGACCGGAATTTGCTCACAGGCAGTGATGATCTTGCCAAGCACTGGGATCCGGAAGACGCTTTCCTTCGCGAGGTACCGCGGCGCCCGCCCGTTATCCCAGAGAAAATGCGCGAGTGTCAGTGGGTCGGCATAGGAGATGTGGTTGGGCGCCACGACGACGCCGATGCCGACACCTGGCAGATGCTCGGTGCCGCCCCAGGCACGTCGGGTCGTCACCATCAGGACAGGGCGTAAGAGATGCGCCAGGAAGCGGTACCAGAACCCCAGTCGCTGCTTTGGTCCCGCCACACGTCCTCCCTCGGTCTATCCGGTTCGGGCCGGGTCAGTGTGACCGGCGAGCGAGCCGGAGTCGAACCCATGCCGACATCGGATCCCCGGGCTGGGATCATGGTCCCGATGCATGCTCCGCGTTCACATCCAGCGCCGTCGGTCCCCTGGTCGGTCATTGTGCCGGTGAAGAGGCCCGAAGTGGCCAAGACGCGACTCGCCGATCTGACCGGGCCCCGTCGCGCCGCATTCGCCAGAGCCTTCGCGGCCGACACCATCGCGGCTGCCCTGAGATGTTCGGAAGTCGCCGAAGTCGTCGTCGTCACCGACGACCCCTTGACGGCCGACGACGCAACGGAACGAGGCGCGGTCGTCATCGCCGACGCACCCGACTCGGGCCTCAACGCCGCGCTCCGGCACGGCGCCGCATTCGCGGTGCAGCGCCGGCCAGGTGCACCCGTCGCTGCTCTGTCGGCTGATCTGCCCTCGTTGCGACCGGATGAGCTTGCTACAGCACTGCGCGCGGCTTCCGGCCATCCCGCCTCGTTCGTCGGCGATGTCGCCGGCGTCGGCACCACGTTGTATGCCGTGACTGACCCGACGACGTTCGAGCCCCGATTCGGTGGGCGCTCGCGGGCCGCCCATCGCGCTGGCGGTGCTACGGAACTGGACCAGGCCGGAATCGGCTCGGTGCGCCGGGACGTCGACACCGAAGTGGACTTGTGGGATGCGCTCCGGTTAGGGCTGGGCGTTCGAACGGCCGAGCTCGTCGCGGCGCTGTGACCTCACAGCTGGAAGTCCGGGCGTTGTTCATGATGACCGCGAACGCTCGGTTCCGGGCGCGATTACGCTACGGCCGTGCAAGCCACGGTGGGAAGTTTCGACCCGGTCACCAGGTCCGGCACGGTGCTGCTGGACGACGGTACCGAGTTGCCGTATTCGGCTGACGCCTTCGACGCCGGTGGACTGCTCCGCACCCGGGTGGGGCAACGCGTACGGATCCGAACGACCGGCTCGGGCGCGACGCTCCACGTCAGCTTCCTGACCTTGATCACGCTGCCGGACTGATCACGATCCCGGTGGGTCGTGAAGATCGTCGTGGTGGCGGGGTGCGCCCACGGAGGTGCGCAAAAGAGACACGACGATCTTCACAACGGCAGCGACGGTCAACCTCGGTGGCGCTGGCCTCTAACGGGTGGCCTTCCTCGGGGTGGTCTTCCTCGGGGTGGTCTTCCTCGGGGTTGACTTCCTCGCCGCGCTGGTCTTCTTCGCGGTGGTCTTCTTGGCGGCCGACTTCTTGGCGGCGGACTTCTTCGCCGGTGCCTTCCTTGCTGTGGTCTTCTTGGCGGCCGACTTCTTGGTCGCGGACTTCTTCGCCGGTGCCTTCCTTGCTGTGGTCTTCTTGGCGGCGGACTTCCTGGTCGCGGACTTCTTCGCCGGCGCCTTCTTGGCTGCGCTGGTCTTCCTCGCCGCCGAGGTCTTCTTGGCAGCGCTGGTCTTCTTGGCCGACGCCTTCTTCGCCGACGTCTTCTTGGCCGAGGCCTTCTTCGCCGAGGTCTTCTTGGCCGACGCCTTCTTCGCCGAGGTCTTCTTGGCCGAGGTCTTCTTGGCCGACGCCGGCCGAGCGGCTGCCGTCGCGTTTGCTGCCGTGCTCTTACGTGCCGCCGCGACCGGTGTCGTTCCGGACACTCCACGGGCGACATCGGCGGCAGCCCGAAGCCCAGTCGCCGCGACCCGCGTGGCGGACTCAGCTGCGGTGGCGGCGGTCGCCGGCACGACGGACAGCGAGTCGGCGACCCGCCTGCGGGCGATGCGGGCTCCGCTCACGACGTCCTTGAGCTCGCTGCCGGGCCGGAACTTGGCGACGAACTTGTCGCGCGTCTTGACCGTCTCTCCAGTCCGAGGGTTGCGCGCGGTGCCGGCCTTACGCACCGATCGCTCGAACACGCCGAATCCGGTGATGACGACCTTCTCGCCCGTCGACACGGATCTAGTGATCACGTCAACGACAGAGTCCAACGCGTGTGTCGCAACCTTACGGTTGCCGTCGAATCGCTCGGCAAGCTCGTCGATGAGTTGGGACTTGTTCACTGCATCCCCCAAAGAATGCGGTCGGCCGGGTCGACAACCCGATTCCCGTTGCACGCTAGGGAGAAACCAGCGTTGGCACAACGACATACGCGACACTGCCCGTGCGTGTCGTCAAACGTGGTGATCGCTCAGCCAACGGTTCGAGGAAGATACGCTGGCCGGCCGGCTTCGTACTCTTCGATTTTCTCTATATGGCGCAACGTCAAACCGACGTCATCGAGGCCCTGGAGCAACCGCCATCGTGTGTAGTCGTCAACCTCGAACGACGACACGAAATCTCGGCTACGCACCTCGCGAGCCTTGAGGTCGACGGTGACTTCCGTCGACGGATCCGTCTCGACGATCGTCCACATCCGCTCCACGATGTCGGGCGCCACTTCCGCCGTCAGCAGACCGGACTTGCCGGCGTTGCCGCGAAAGATGTCGGCGAACTTCGACGAGACGACGACCCGGAACCCAGCGTCCTGCAGTGCCCACACCGCATGCTCGCGCGAGGACCCGGTACCGAAGTCGGAGCCGGCGAGCAGGATAGAAGCTCCGGCATACTCCGGCCGATTGAGCACGAAGTCAGCGTCGGTTCGCCAGGCCGCGAACAGGCCGTCTTCGAATCCCGTCCGAGTGACACGCTTGAGGTACTCGGCCGGGATGATCTGGTCAGTGTCGACATTGCTACGCCGCAACGGCAACGCCGTCCCGGTGTGGATCGTGAACGCGTCCATTACCGTCTCAGCTCCGGCCATTCCGGTAGGTCCGCCGGCGCCGCCAGGTGACCGGTCACTGCCGTCGCTGCCGCAACGAGAGGCGAGACGAGATGCGTGCGCCCACCTTTGCCTTGCCGGCCTTCGAAGTTCCGGTTCGACGTCGACGCGCTGCGTTCACCGGGCGCCAGTTGGTCGGGATTCATGCCCAGACACATCGAGCACCCGGCCGCGCGCCACTCCGCACCCGCTGCGAGAAACACCTCGTGCAAACCCTCGTACTCCGCTTGCGCACGAACTCGCATCGATCCCGGAACCACGAGCATTCGGACGCCGTCGGCCACCCGGCGGCCGTTGATCACGTCGGCTGCGGCGCGCAGGTCCTCTATCCGACCGTTGGTACAGGAGCCGAGGAACACCGTGTCGACCGAGATCTCGCGTAACGGCGTACCCGGGGTCAGCGCCATGTACGCGAGGGCCCGCTCCGCAGCGTTGCGAGCGCTTTCGTCGGCGAATGAGCCAGGGTCGGGCACCGAACCGGACAGCGGCAGTCCCTGACCCGGGTTCGTGCCCCACGTGACGAACGGTTCGATGTCGTCGGCGTCCAGCACGACCTCGGCGTCGAACTCAGCGTCGTCGTCGGTGCGGAGTTCGCGCCAGGTTTCCAGCGCGGTGTCCCAGTCGGTGCCCTGTGGGGCGTGCGGGCGGTCTTTGAGGTAGGCGAATGTCGTCTCGTCCGGTGCGATCATCCCCGCCCGTGCACCCGCCTCGATGGACATGTTGCACACAGTCATACGGGCTTCCATCGACAGCGCCCGGATCGCCTCACCGCGGTACTCGATGACATGACCCTGGCCGCCGCCGGTCCCGATCGTCGCGATCACGGTCAGCACCAGGTCCTTGGCCGTCACCCCGGCGGCGAGTTCACCGTCGACGGAGACAGCCATGGTCTTGAACGGGCGCATCGGCAACGTCTGGGTGGCGAGGACATGCTCGACTTCGCTGGTGCCGATGCCGAACGCGAGAGCCCCGAACGCACCATGTGTCGACGTGTGTGAGTCGCCGCAGACGACTGTGAGACCGGGTTGGGTGAGCCCGAGCTGTGGTCCGACAACGTGGACGATTCCCTGTTCCGCATCACCCATGGGATGCAGCCGGATGCCGAACTCCGCGCAGTTGCGTCGCAACGTCTCGACCTGGGTACGGGACACTGGATCGGCGATCGGCAGTCCGATTCCGATGGTCGGCACGTTGTGGTCCTCGGTGGCGATGGTGAGGTCGGGACGGCGGACCGTCCGCCCAGCGAGGCGCAAGCCGTCGAATGCCTGCGGGCTGGTGACCTCGTGCACCAGATGCAGGTCGATATAGAGAACGTCGGGTTCACCCTCGGCCCGGTGGACGACGTGCGCGTCCCACACCTTCTCGGCAAGGGTCGTGCCCATGACCTGCTCCTCCTTGCGCGCATTCGCCGGGAATGTGGCCGGCTGGCGATCGACCTACGGATGCTCGTCTCCGCACGGTCTTTGCGCTAGTTGTCATCTCGTATGTTGAGATGGCAGTATCGACTCATGGACAACTCTAGTGGAGTCGGCGTCCTGGACAAGGCTGCCCTGGTGCTTGCGGCCCTCGAGGCGGGCCCCGCCACACTAGCGAACCTCGTCAGCTCGACCGGTCTCGCCCGTCCCACCGCTCACCGGCTTGCGGTGGCCCTGGAGCACCACCGGATGGTCTCTCGCGATCTGCACGGCCGATTCATTCTCGGCCCCCGTCTCGGCGAGCTGGCCACCGCCGCAGGTGAGGACCGCTTACTCGCAGCGGCCGGCCCAGTGCTTGCGCGGCTGCGGGAGGCCACCGGGGAAAGTGCTCAACTGTTCCGCCGGCAAGGAGATCATCGCATCTGCGTTGCGGCGGTGGAACGTCCGACCGGTCTGCGTGACACCATTCCAGTTGGCGCAACCTTGACGATGCTGGCTGGCTCCGCTGCGCAGATCCTGCTCGCCTGGGAGGAGCCCGAGCGCATGCACCGTGGCCTGCAGGGTGCTCGCTTCACGGCAACCATGCTCGCCGCCGTCCGACGGCGAGGCTGGGCCCAGAGCGTGGCCGAACGGGAACCCGGTGTCGCGTCGGTGTCCGCACCGGTACGCGCCTCGAGTGGGCGCGTCGTGGCCGCAGTGTCGGTGTCCGGCCCGATCGAGCGCCTCACCCGCCAGCCGGGCCGGATGCACGCAGCGGCTGTGCTCGGGGCGGCCGAACGACTGACAACGGTTCTCCGCAGCGCCGACGAATAGTGGCCAGGGCGATAATCGCCGGGTGAAAGACACCACCGCCTTGCCCGTCGGGCATGTCATTGGGTCGACTCGATGAATGAGATGATCGTCTCGGCGAGCAACTCTGGTGCGGTATCCATCGCCATGTGCCCCTGACCAGGTAGCACGGCGAGCCGGCCGTTGTTCAGGAACGAGCACAGCTGCTTCGCCTGCGGCAGAAGACGATCCTCGTTCTGCCCGCCGACCAGGAACAACACCGACGCCGGGATCGAGCGGAGATCGTCCTCGGACACCGCGATCGACGGTTCGGTGCGTAACTCACGTGGCAGCGTGTGCACGGCAGCTAGCCGGCCCGTCCATTCCGGGCGCCCGCGCATCGATGCCACCTGCTCGTCGCTCAGACCGACGACTTCCCGGAAGATCGTCGCTACCGCACTGTCGGCATCGCCGGCATCGAGCAGCGCCTGGAGCTTGTCCGGGAGACCTTCCGTGGGATCGAACCAGTCGTACCAGTTGGGCGCTCCTGTGACGGCCGGCCAGCCTTCGTAGCAGATGGCACGAGCGATCGCATCCGTGCACATCGTCGCGCCAAGAACGATCGGGCCACCGTACGAGTGGCCGAGTGCCGTCACGCCGCCGCCGATCGCCTCCGCAACCGCCGCGATGTCGTCGTATTCACACTCGATGGAATAAGTCTCACCGTCAGAG
This sequence comes from uncultured Actinomycetota bacterium, assembly GCA_963831385.1. Classification (GTDB taxonomy): domain Bacteria; phylum Actinomycetota; class Actinomycetes; order Jiangellales; family Jiangellaceae; genus JACVRX01. Next base: position 131,701 of record CAWHPW010000010.1, on the reverse strand, counting down.
CTGAGACCTCGACCGCGTCGATCCACAAGATGAACGGCATACCGATCGGAGAGCCGCTCCCCGAATGCTGCCAGCCGGGTGTGATCGGCCGCTCCGCCGTGGACGAGCAGGATCGGGTCACCTCGGCCGACCGTGATCCAACCGATGCGCGTCCCGTCTGGTGCGATTGCCGAGGCCCTCATCCTTCGAGTATCCGGCGGGTGACGACTGATCCGGATCGGGCGTTCGCCCCATCTCTGCATTTCGGGCGAGAGACTGATCTCATGGGATCGGGTCCGGATGGCCGAGCTGGCGGCGGCGATCTCGCTGTTCACGGATCTCGGCACGGGCCAGCCCCAGGAGCGGGCAGTGCGTAGCTGTGTTGTAGCGGCGCGGCTCGCCGATCAGCTCACGCTGGATGACGCCGACCGTGTGACGGTCTACTACTCCACCTTGCTCCGTTTCCTCGGATGCGTCGCCGATGCTCATGCCGAGGCGGTCTTAGGGGCCGGCGACGAGCTGCGCCTCTTCGCGGCGCTGGCACCGACGGTCATGGGGTCGCCGCGCGAGGAGCTCGCTGGAGTGCTGCGTGCCGTTGGTGCCGGCACTCCGCCTTGGACCCGGCTCAACTTAGTCGGACGGGTATTGACCGACCTGCACGGGAAGGAACGCACGTTCAGCGCGCACTGTGAGGTTGCGGTGCGGTTCGCCGCCCGGATGGGTCTACCGCACAGTGTCGTGTCAGCATTGGCCGTTGCATACGCGCGTTGGGACGGACGCGGCGTTCCGGCCGGCATGTCAGGTACGGACATCCCCGTCGCGATCCGGCTCGCGGTGGTAGCTCACGACGTAGAGCTGCTAGTCCGGACGGCCGGCGTCGAAGGCGCCGAACGCATCCTGCGCGAACGAAGCGGGCACGCCTACGATCCCGACGTCGTCGATGCGGCGCTCGATGTCGGGCTCACCGTCCTGCTGCCCGGCGATGCTCTCGCGTGGGACCTGGCGCTTTCCGCAGAGCCCGCGCCGGGCCTTGTCGTCGACGACGGACAGCTGGAGTCGGTATTGCTCGCCTGCGCCGATTTCGCCGACCTGAAGATTCCGCATCTGGCTGGGCATTCTCGCGGTGTGGCAAGTCTCGTCACCGGTGGGGCCGGGGCGCTGGGCATGACGCAGCAGACCGCCACCGACCTCAGACGGGCGGCGCTGGTGCATGATCTCGGCCGCGTCGGCATCTCGGCCGGCACCTGGATGCGGCCAGGGGCGCTCAGCGTGGCGGACTGGGAGGCAGTTCGTCTGCATGCCTACTACACCGAGCGAATCCTGGGCCGCTGCGGGCAGCTGGCTGGGCTCGCGCGATTGGCCGGCTCGCACCACGAGCGTTTGGACGGGTCGGGGTATCACCGCGGCGTGGACCGCCTGGAGCCGGCGGCGCGGTTGCTGGCAGCCGCGGATGTGTACCAGGCCGCAACCCAGGACCGTCCCTATCGACCGGCATACTCGACTGTTGCCGCCGCCCGCCTGCTCCGCGCGGAGACCGCTTCCGGCCGGCTCGGCGTTGCCGAGGTCGACGCCGTGCTGACCGCGGCCGGACACCGCGCTCGTCGGGTGCGCACGCAGCGGGCTGCTGGCCTCACCGAACGGGAGGTCGACGTCCTGCGGTTGCTGACGCGAGGCATGAGTAACCGTGAGGTCGCCGGGACGCTGGGCATCTCGCCGAAGACCGTCGGCCGGCACGTCGAGAACCTGTACGCCAAGGCTGGAGTGTCCAGCCGAGCAGCTGCGGCGGTATTTGCCATGGAGAACGACCTCGTCGACAGAAGCCTGGACTGACGATGGGGCGAATACCCGATCCGCAGCGTGCGCACCCGGCGCATCATGTGAACATGAACCACGAGTCAACGAGTCGACTGGACGCACCGGTCTTGGCAGGCGACGTGCCACGAGATGCGATGCCGACAGTCGTGCACACCGGGCCGAGCCGGCTGACCCTGGCGGCATTCGGCGCCACCGTGTTGATCGGTGGGAGCAATTTCGTCGCGGTCAAGTTCTCCAACGCCGAGCTTGCTCCCCTGTACGGCGCCGCGGTCAGGTTCACCGCGGCGGCGATACTTTTCGGGTTGCTGGCATGGGCGCTGTCCTTACCGCTGCCGCGTGGCCGGGCGTTGCTCGGGAGCACGATTTACGGCTTGCTCGGCTTCGGCCTGGCGTATGGATTGATGTACTTCGCCCTCCTCGAAGTGAGCATCGGTATGGCCGCCGTGATCATGGCGACGCTCCCACTGTTCACTCTCGTGCTGGCCGTGCTTCATGGCCAGGAACGGCTGACTCCTGCCGGCCTCATCGGCGGATCGCTGGCCATCGCCGGCATCGCGGTCATGAGCCTGCGCTCGATCGGTGGGGAGCTACCGCTTCTCCACCTCGTCGCCGCGGTCGGTGCCGCGGCCGCCGCCGCCGAGTCGGCCGTCGTCGTGAAGGGTTTTCCCCGCGCCAATCCGGTCACGACCAACGCCGTGGGGATGACGGCCGGAGCGTTGCTGCTCTGGGTCGGCTCAGTTGTCGCGTCGGAGCAGTGGACCGTGCCACACCTGGCTCGCAGCTGGGCCGCACTGGGTTGGCTGGTGATCGCCGGCTCGGTCGGCCTCTTCTACCTGTTCGTGTTTGTGATCGGGCGCTGGACGGCATCCGCGACCGCGTACTCGCTCACCCTGATGCCCGTCGTCGCCGTCACGTTGGGTGCCCTGCTCGCCGACGAACCGATCACGCCAGAAGTCGTCGTCGGAGCCGCGCTGGTGGTCGTCGCGGTCTATGTGGGCGCCATTCGGCGCACCACCGACCAGTAGCCCCGACGGGATTCGAACCCGCGCTACCGCCTTGAGAGGGCGGCGTGCTAGGCCGCTACACAACGGGGCCAGGAGCGACGAACGTCGCGGTGGAGCACTCTACCTGCTGGGGTACCAGGACTCGAACCTAGACTAACTGAACCAGAATCAGTCGTGCTGCCAATTACACCATACCCCAACGGATCGGACACCGAGGGCGCGCGATCGCGCAGCCAGGATAGCGCGAGCGGGGCTACGGCCCGGCCGGTCCGTCGCCGGTCAGCAGGTCGAAACCGGCGTCCAGTCGAGCCAGTGTCCGCTCCCGGCCGAGCAGGTGCAGCGACTCGAACAGCGGGGGTGATACCCGCCGGCCCGTCGCCGCGATGCGTATCGGGCCGAAGGCGTGCTTCGGCTTGAGGCCCAGCCCGTCGACCAGAGCGAACCGCAAGGCGGCCTCGATCGACTCGGTCGTCCACTCGGGCACGCTGGCTAGGGCGTCACGAGCGGCAACCACAGCCGCCAGTGCCTCGGGGGTCTTCACAACCTCGAAGACTTCGTCGTCAGGCGAGAGAATCGGGCCATCCGCGAACAGGAATCCGAGCATCCCCACGGACTCCGCGAGCACCGACATGCGCTCCTGGACCAACGGCGTGGCGGCGCGCAGAACCGTGAGCTGGTCCTCCGACGGCGACGGCGGCAGGACGCCGGCCGACTGGAGGAAGGGAACCATCCGGCTGGCAAGCTCCTCCGCCGGCAATTTGCGCAGCCACACGCCGTTGATCGCCTCGGCCTTCTTCGGGTCGAACCGAGCCGGGTTCGGGTTGACGCGAGTGACGTCGAATGCTGACGCCATCTCCGCCAGAGAGAAGATCTCCCGATCCTCGCCGATCGACCAGCCCAGCAGAGCGAGGTAGTTGAGCAGGCCCTCCCGCACGAAGCCACGATCGCGGTAGTGCTGCAAGGAGGATTGGGGATCGCGCTTGGACAACTTGCGGTTGCCTTCTCCCATGACGAATGGCAGATGTCCAAACCTGGGCAGCGGACCATTAGCCACGCCGATCTCGCGTAGTGCCTCGTGCAACGCGATCTGCCGGGGCGTCGACGACAACAGGTCCTCACCGCGCAACACATGGGTGATTCCCATCACGGCGTCATCGACCGGGTTCACCAGTGGGTAGAGAGGCTGACCGTTGGCTCGGACGATGACGTAGTCGAACACGTTGTCGGCATCGACAGTGATCCACCCACGCACCAGGTCATGGACACTGATCGCGCGGTCGGGCATCCGGAACCGAAGCACCGGCTCTCGCCCCTTGGCCCGGTACGCCTCGATCTGCGCCGTACTGAGGTGCCGACATCGACCGTCGTAACCGCTCGGCCGGCCCGCCCCACGTGCCGCCTCACGGCGGACCTCGAGTTCCGCCGGCGTGCAGTAGCACGGGTACGCGCGTCCGGCCGCCACCAGCCGGTCGACCACGTCGGCATAGATCTCACCCCGCAACGACTGCCGGTACGGTGCGTGCGGGCCGCCGACGTCAGGTCCTTCGTCCCAGCGCAAATCCAGCCAGTCGAATGCCTCGAGCAGGGCGAAGTAGGACTCCTCCGAATCGCGCGCGGCGTCGGTGTCCTCGATCCGGAACACGAACGTCGCGCCGTGGTGCCGGGCAAACGCCCAGTTGAACAGCGCGGTGCGGATCAGCCCGACATGCGGGTTGCCGGTCGGCGACGGGCAGAAGCGCACCCGAACTTCGGCGGGCGCCAGGTCCCCGAGAACCTCGTCGGTCATCCGGTGACCACCCGGTTGGTCAGCTCACCGATGCCCTCGACGGCGACGGTGACGTCGTCACCATCGACGATGGGACCGACTCCAGCCGGAGTACCGGTCAGGATGACGTCTCCCGGTAGCAGCGTGAACGCCGCACTGATATACGCCACCAGCGCGGCCACGTCGTAGATCATCTGCGAGGTTCGCCCGGACTGGCGCAGGTCAGCTCCGACCCTGCAGGTGACCTCGAGGTCCGCCGGATCGAGCTCGGTCTCGATCCACGGTCCGAGCGGGCAGAACGAGTCGAAGCCCTTGGCTCGGGCCCACTGCCCGTCCCGCTTCTGCAAGTCCCGTGCCGTGACGTCGTTGCCGCAGGTGTAGCCGAGGACGACGTCCTTGACCCGCTCGGCTGGGACGTCACGGCAGATCCGCCCTATCACCACCGCCAGCTCTGCCTCGTGATGCACCTCACGGGATTGATGCGGAAGAACGATCGGCTCACCCGGTCCGATGACCGAAGTGTTGGGCTTGAGAAACAGCAGCGGCTCCGCCGGAACCTCGTTGCCGAACTCGGCTGCATGCTCGCGATAATTGCGTCCCACCCCCACTACCTTGCTTCGGGGAAGAACAGGCGCGACTAATCGTGCGTCGTCGAGGGCGATCGTCTCGCCGGTCAGCTGGATCGGCCGGTACAGCGGGTCACCGTCCAGCACGGCGAGCACGCTGTCGCCTGCACGATCCTCGCCAACGGCCGCGAACCGCGGCTCGTCGTCGGTGGCGAACCTGGCAATGCGCACGGTCGAACAGCCTATGTGGCGTGCGCGGTGTGGTAGGCACTGACGATCTCGGCGGCCAGCCGACCGCGAGGTGCCACGTCCAGGCCACGCGCCCTGGCCCAGGCGCGGATATCCCCGCTGGTCGCCGTCTGCTCCCCGGCGGCCATTCTCGCCGAGGTGTCGTTGCGGTCGATCTCCGCGGAGTAGGCGGCGGCGAGGAATCGGTACGTCCACTCCTCCGCTAGTGGCCTGGTCTCGCAGAAAACGATCGGCACCGTCGGGAAGTGCACCTGGAGTTCAGCAAGTCCGTCGGCCACTACCGAGGGACGCGCCCATTCGAGCTTGAACACCTGCGAGTAGCGGTCCTCGACGACCACTGCCGCGCGGGGAAGGGCCGCAAGGTCGCCGAGCTGGTACTTGAGTTTGCCGGATAGTGCGCTGGAGACGAGATCGGCGAGTGATTTGCGTTCGACCACCGCGATGAGCCGCCCGTCGTGCTCCACCGCGTAGTCGCCGGCGGGGAGCGCCCTTCGCGCGGTACGGGTCCGTTGGCTCGCGAAGCGATACCCGTAGCGCTCGTGCGAGTCGACCACGATCTCCAGTTCGGCCAAGCCAGCAGCGCGGGCCGTCGGCACCCGAACCCCCGGCCGGGCCTGCTTGCGCGTACGCGGACCCTGCCAGAAGACCGCGTCTCGCCCCCGAGCCGTCGTGAACACGAGCTGGGACCGGTTCTCCCGGGAACGCTCCAGCACCAGGTCGATCGCGGCGCCGCGGCGCACACAAGACCGGACCGGGACCCGCTCGACGATCTCCGCATCCGAAGGCCATTCGTCCAGCGGATAGCAGAAGACCGCCTTCGTGCGCGGCCACGTGTCGCCCGCCCGGAACACCAGGCCGGCTCCCCAGGGGACACCAATGACGTATGGCAGCCGCGAATCCGGGTCGGGATTGGTCGCGATCACCAGCTCGCGCACGCCGCCATCCTCGCAGATGCGACGGGACCGGTCCGTTCACCTAGCTCAGCCGGTCTCGGCCAGCACCTCGCGCAACCCGGTGGCCGCCTCGGTGGCCGCCGCTAGGTCCTCATCGGCGACGGCGGACCGAAGCTCGGCGAGGTTCGCGTCGATGCTGGTCACCACCACGCTGTCCAGATCGCGGGCGATCCGGTCCCGAACCCATTCCAGGGTGGCGACGTCCCCGCTGGTCGCATCGAGGTCGCCGGCGCCTGCGTCTACGAGCACCTGCTGTGCCCACAAGTCGAACCGGGCCCGGTCAATCTCGGCCGGCGGACGGAACTGGAGTTGGAGGTCGAGAACCGCCATTCGGAGGTCCAGCGCGCTGTGCCAGGTCGCGAGCTGGTCGCGCGCGGTGACGGCGCCGCTGAGCGCGTCCAGCGCGTGGTCGGTGGGCTGGACGAGCCGCGGCGGCACGTCATTTCCCTGATGCGCGCCCCAAGCAGCTGCCGTCTGCTCCACTGCCGACGAGGCTTCCGGCCACCGTTCGGACGTGGCCGCCTCGAAGACAGTTGCGCTCACCTCCAGCATTGTCTCCAGTTCCGCTGGCACACCACCGTCGACGTGGTCCGTGGGTACCGCAAGCGCGAGTGCTTCGACATCACCTTCGTGCGCGCTGTAGAACTCGCCATACGCGGGCGCGAAGACCTTGTCCGAGAACGTTCCGTCGTCGTGCAGCTCCCTGCCCACGATCGCGCCTTCGGCCGAGCCGCGCGGGCCGTCGATGGCCTTGTCGATCTCCGCGACGGCCACTTCCTCGAAGACCAGCCCAGGGATGTTCTCCGGTCGGTTGACATCACCGACCTGCGGGTCGGCCGGCATGATCATCGCGGCTGGCCCCTCCTTGCCCGCGAGCCAGGTGCCGCTGAGGTCCGCGACCGCGCCGCCGTCGTAATTGAAGACGTCCTCGCCGAAGTACCAGACGGAGCCGTCGTCGGCCTGCGCGTAGAAGTCCAATGCGACCTCCTCGATCCGCCCGTCCAGATAGGCGACGTACTGGGAGACCAAGACCCTGATGCACTGGCCAGGGCTCCACTCGATGACCCTGGTGTCCGGCAGCAGGGTGGTCTCGGTCCGGAAGGGCATGTCGTCCACCGTGCCGTTAAGCACCACGGAGTGGAGGTCGCTGATCGGGAACAGCGGGTTCGTCACGTTCGTCGAGTCGGAGAACGGTGGTGCGACGAGATCCACGCGGACCGCGTCCGGCGCGATTGGAAGGTCACCCAGTCCGGCTGCCTCGAGTTGCGTTGCCGTGGGTTGCGGAACGTCGCTTTCCACACTCGTGTCGCACGTCGGCTGGCCCGCGGAGGTTGCCGGTCCGCTCGGCGGTTCGCCTGCCGCTGTGCCGCCGCCGTTCGAGCAACCGGCCGCGACCATGAGTGCGACCGCCAGCCCCGCGACCATCGCCTGAAGTCGTCGTCTGGACATCGGGAAACCTCCCGGATCGCGTAAGAGACTCGTGCCGGGCCACTATTCACCGGCGTATCTGAACCGACCCTGAACCAGCCGCCAGCTACCTTCAGGTATGCGGACCACGCTGGGAATACTGCATCCGGGCGAAATGGGGTCCGCGATCGGTGCCTGCCTGGTCCAAGGCCGGCCACCGAGTCCTGTGGGCTTCGGCAGGTCGGAGCGCGGCCACGGCGCAGCGCGCGATGGACGCCGGCCTGGTCGATGCCGGCACAGTGGAGCCGTTGGTCGCAGCAGTGCGACATCGTCATCTCGGTGTGCCCGCCACACGCAGCCGCAGACGTCGGCACGGGCGATCGGGAGCTTCCGCGGGATCTTCGTGGAGGCCAACGCAATATCGCCACGCACCGCGCGCGAGATCGCTGCCGTCATTCGCGGTCAAGGAGCGTCGGTCGTGGACGGAGGGATCATCGGACCACCGCCCGGCAGCATCACGTCTGGCACAACCCGCCTCTACCTCGCGGGTCTCCGAGGCGCCAGGCGGTTGCGCGATTGTTCGACTCGACTCCTGTCGAAGTCATTGTCATCGACGGTGACCTCGGCGCGGCCTCGGCGCTGAAGATGACGTACGCCGCCTGGACCAAAGGAACCGCAGCACTCCTGCTCGCGATCCGCGCTGTGGCCAGAGCATCGGGCGTCGAGGCCGACTTGCTGCGGGAGTGGCACGAGTCGCAACCCGATCTTCCCGGCCGTGAACAGCAGGCGCGTAGATCCGCGGCGACCAAAGGCTGGCGGTGGGTCGGCGAGATGGAGGAGATCGCCGCGACCTTCGCCGATGCCGGTCTGCCCGACGGCTTCCACCGGGCGGCAGCCGAGGTGTACCGGCGACCGCCCAACCTGGATGCGGCTGACCCGCGCAGCAAATCGGAAGACCGGGAGGACCAATCGCCAGCCAAGTAACGGCCACCTGCGCGAACGCCAGTCGACTGGGCCGTTGCTCCTCCCGTTCTTCCGACGGCATCCTGCCCTCGAGAGTTGGAGCCGCTTTATCGGGGCGGTTCGGCGCCCTGCCGGAGTAGCCCGTACGTGACGCCGTCGACCAGCGCCTCCCAGGACGCCTCGATGATGTTGGCGCCGACGCCCACGGTCTCCCACGAGTTCTTCCCGTCGGTCATCTCGACCAGCACCCTCGTGACGGCGTCGCTGCCGTGCGCGGCGTCGAGGATCCTCACCTTGTAGTCGATGAGCTCGAGCTTGTCGATCTCCGGGTAGAGCGTGCCGATCGCAGTGCGCAGGGCATGGTCGAGCGCGTTGACCGGTCCGTTGCCCTCGCCGGTAATGACCGCGCGCTCGCCGCCGGCGCGCACCTTCACCGTCGCCTCGCTCTGCGCGTCGCTGCTCGGGTTCGACTCCGTGATCACCCGCCACGACTCGACCTCGAAGAACTGCGGGCTCACCCCGTCGGCTTCGGCCCGGAGCAGCAGTTCGAAGGACGCGTCGGCTGCCTCGAAGGTGTAGCCCTGTGCCTCCAATGCCTTCACCCGATCGGTCACCCTGCTGACGAGCTCACGGTCAGCGGACAGGTCGTAGCCGAGCTCGCGGCCCTTGAGCTCGATGCTTGCCCGGCCGGCCATGTCCGAGACCAGCATCCGCATGTCGTTGCCGACCTGCTCAGGGTCCGTGTGCTGGTAGAGATCGGGATCGACCTTGATCGCGCTGGCATGCAGGCCGGCCTTGTGAGCGAACGCGCTCGCGCCCACGTAGGGCTGGCGCGAATACGGCACCACGTTGGTGACTTCAGAGACCGCGTGCGCGATCCGGGTTGCTTCACGCAATGCACCGTCAGGCAGTACTCGCAGGCCGCGCTTGAGCTCGAGGTTCGCCACCAGTGTCACGAGGTCGGCGTTGCCGGTTCGCTCGCCGTAGCCGTTGAGCGTCCCCTGGACGTGAGTCGCGCCAGCATCGACGGCGGCGAGGGAGTTGGCGACCGCGCAACCGGTGTCGTTATGGCAGTGGATGCCTAGCCGGACACCGGACGCGTCATTGACGGCCGCGACGATCTCACCGACATCATCGGGGAGCAGCCCGCCATTGGTGTCGCACAACGCGACCAGCTCCGCGCCAGCTTCTGCAGCCGTCCGCACCACGGCGAGCGCATATGCCGGATCGCGGCGGTAACCGTCGAAGAAGTGCTCGGCGTCGAGGAAAACGCGGCGGCCAAGGCCAACCAGGAACGCCACCGTGTCGCGCACCATCGCGAGGTTCTCCTCCATGGTGGTCCGCAGCGCTCGCTCGACGTGGCCGACGTGACTCTTCGCCACCAGCGTCACCACCGCCGTCTCGGCCTCGACCAGGGCCCGCACCAGCGGGTCGTCGTCAACCCGGACACCGGGTCGGCGGGTCGCTCCGAACGCCGCCAGGCTGGCGTGGCTGAGGCCGAGTTCGGTCTGCGCCCGACGGAAGAACTCGGTGTCCTTCGGGATCGCACCGGGCCAACCGCCTTCGATGAAGCCGACGCCGAGCTCGTCGAGGTGCCTGGCGATGGAAAGCTTGTCGTGCACCGAGAGCGACAGCCCCTCCTGCTGGGCGCCGTCACGCAGCGTCGTGTCGTAGACGTGGAACCGGTCCACTGTCGATGCCAATCCCATTGGGCCCAACCCCTGACATGAGAAAGACCCCTCGCGGGTGCGAAGGGTCTGCGCGCCTGGCGTGTTGCTGGCCGGCGCGCCTACGGAATGATCGTGCGGTGGGACATCGGCTCAGAGCCTGCCACAGGGCTGGCGGTTGTGTGCGCAGATGACCACATCGTGGACGTTCACGTCTCGTCAGACGATTCGGTGGAGCCAGCCCCGGGTGTCCTCGGCTCGGCCGTACTGCAGATCGAGCAGGGTTTCCCGCAGGCTCGCGGTCACCGGCCCGGCGGACTCCCCGATCGCCAGCTCGCCGCCGTCCCACGCCAGCCGGCCGAGCGGAGTGATCACTGCCGCGGTGCCGCATGCGAAGACCTCGGTGATCTCGCCCGACGCCACGCCGTCGCGCCATTCCTCGATGCTGACCCGACGTTCTTCGACCTTGTGGCCGAGGTCAGCGGCGAGATCCAGGATCGACGACCGGGTTACCCCCTCGAGGATGGTTCCGGTCAGCTCCGGCGTGACGATCGAGCCGTCGGAATGGACGAAGTAGAGGTTCATGCCGCCGAGCTCCTCGACCCATCGGCGTTCGACGGCGTCGAGAAAGCAGACCTGATCGCAGCCGTGGGCGAACGCCTCCTGTTGGGCGATGAGGCTCGCGGCATAGTTCCCTGCGCATTTCGCCGCGCCGGTGCCACCTGGAGCAGCCCTCGTGTAGTCGGCGGACAGCCATATCTTGACTGGCTCGACGCCGGAGGCGAAGTACGGGCCAACGGGCGACGCGATGACGCAGAACATCACCTTCTTCGCTGGCCGCACGCCGAGGAAGACCTCGGAGGCGAACATGAACGGTCGCAGGTAGAGGCTCTTCTCCCCGCCAGCCGGCACCCACGCAGCGTCGATCCGGACCAGTGCCTCGAGCGCGCCGACGAAAGCCTCGACCGGAAGCTCCGGAAGGGCCATCCGACGTGCACTACGCGCGAAGCGGGCACCGTTGGCCTCGGGCCGGAAGGCCCAGATCGAGCCGTCGGCGTGCCGATAGGCCTTCAGCCCTTCGAAGATCGCCTGCGCATAGTGCAGAACTGCCGTCGCCGGGTCGAGCGAGAGGGTGGCATAGGGACGCACAGCTCCCTCGTGCCAGCCGTCATCCGGTGTCCAGGTGGCGGTGACCATGTGGTCGGTGAAGGAGAGCCCGAATCCCGGTTCGGCCAGAATCTCGGCGCGACGCTGCGCGGGTACGGGGTTCGGCGACATCGTCGTCGAGAACTCCAGCCGCTGCATCGAGCCGATCATTGCCGCTCCCTGACCAAGTGCTAGGACGTCCAACCGAACGCTACTCGGTTGTGAAGATCGTCGTGGGGCTCGGGGACGCCGTTCCAGCGGTGGTATTCATCACGACGATCTTCACGGCTGGCCGAAGAACGCATCGGCGCTAGCGAGTGGTGAGGGCGGCGATAGCGTCGCCGGTCTGTTCGGTCGAGCGAGCAGCCTGAGCACGCGTTGCGAGGTCGGCAGCCACGGCGTCCTCGACCCGCCGGGCGGCGTCGGACAACCCGAGGTGGTCCAGCAGCAGCGCCACAGACAGGATCGTCGCGGTGGGATCGGCGATTCCGCGGCCGGCGATGTCCGGTGCCGACCCGTGCACGGGCTCGAACATCGACGGCGCTGTGCGGTCCGGGTTGATGTTGCCGCTGGCCGCGAGCCCGATGCCACCGGTCACGGCCGCGGCGAGGTCGGTGAGGATGTCGCCGAACAGGTTGTCGGTCACGAGGACGTCGAACCGGCCCGGATCGGTCACCAGGAAGATGGTTGCCGCATCGACGTGCAGGTAGTCGACGGAGACTTCCGGGTATTCGGCGCCGAGGCGCTCGACGGTCCGTCGCCACAGGTGTCCGGCATGGACGAGCACGTTGTGCTTGTGCACGTAGGTCAGCTTGCGGCGGGGACGGCGCTCAGCTCTGCCGAAAGCGTCACGGACCACCCGCTCGACCCCGAACGCGGTGTTGACACTCACCTCGTTCGCGATCTCGGCCGGCGTGCCCACCCGGACGGCCCCGCCGTTGCCGACATAGGGTCCCTCGGTGCCCTCTCGGACCACGATGAAGTCGATTTCGCCCGGGTCTCGCAGCGGAGAGGCGACGCCTGGAAAGAGCCGAGCCGGGCGAAGGTTGACGTAATGGTCCAGCTCGAAACGAAGCCGCAGCAGCAACCCCCGCTCGAGCACCCCGCTCGGTACCCCGGGATCCCCGACCGCGCCGAGCAGAATCGCGTCATGACCACGTAGCTCGGCGAGCACCGAATCGGGCAGCGTCTCCCCGGTCGCACGCCAGCGCTTCGCCCCCAGGTCGTATTCGGTTGTCTCTACCTTGAGGTCCGAGCCGCTCAGCACGGCGTCGAGAACCTTGAGGCCCTCCGCGACGACCTCCGGACCAATGCCGTCACCCGGGATCACCGCCAGGTTGATGCTGCGCGACATGCGGGCCACCGTACGCCGCTGTCCTACCGCGGGCATGGAAGGGCCCGCGCCTCCCCCGTCGGCGCGGGCCCTGCTCATGGCCCTGCTCAGTGGCCGGTCTCGCCGCCGTTGTCGCGGCGGTCCATCGCCTCCTGCAGCGCGTGCTGGGCGTTCTGCTGTTCGTCGGTCATGATCGCGCTCCGTTGGTCGATCGATGCTGGGCGACGGGGCGCAGTACCCGCCGGATCTCGGCGCACGGGGGTGGTGTGATCCGAGTGTGATGTCCGGCGGAAGTCCCGGTTCGCGGGTGGTCCCTCGTCAGTAATGCGGAACAGTCGGCCAGCGGCAACGCCGATCTCCGCGACGGGGAGCCGGCCTAACGGGACCCGTCGCGGCGGCGAAGGATGATGACCGACCACGCCATGACGCAGCGAAATTAGCAACCGGTAGATCGCGATGTCGCGATAGATGGACACGAGTCTCGGATACCGAGATTCCTGATCATCAGCCGTCCAGGTCGACAGACCGACCCCACTGGGCGCCGATAGCCGCCACGATGTCGTCCATCACCCGTGGCGGAATGGCCTGGTCGACGGTCATCGCGACCATTGCGTGTCCACCCCGGGCGTCGCGACTGACCTGCATCCCGGCGATGTTGACGTTCGCGTCGCCGAGAATCCGACCGACCAGGCCGACCACACCCGGCCGGTCGTCGTAGCGCCAGAACGCCATGTGCTCGCTGGGTTGAACCTCGACGTCGTAGCCGAGCACTTCTACCAGTTTCTCGACGTGCCGCGGCCCGGACAGCGTGCCCGACACCGATACCGTGCGCCCGTCCGCGAGCGTCCCACGCACGGTGACCAGGTTCCGATAGTCCGGCGACTCCTCATCGGTGAGAAGGCGCACGGCGACGCCGCGGTCAGCCGCGATCACAGGCGCGTTCACGTAGGTGACCGGATCCTCCACGACGTCGGTGAAGATGCCCTTGAGGGCGGCCAACTCGAGAATCTTGACGTCGTGCTCCACGATTTCGCCGCGTACCTCGACGTCGAGCTGCGTGGCCACGCCGCCGGCCAGCGCGGTGAAAATCCGCCCGAGCTTTTCCGCGAGTGGGATCCCCGGACGGACGTCCTCGGCGATCGCGCCGCCCTTCACGTTCACCGCGTCGGGGACGATCTCACCGGCCAGGGCGAGCCGCACCGAGCGCGCCACCGCGACGCCCGCCTTCTCCTGGGCCTCCGCCGTCGAGGCGCCCAAGTGGGGCGTGACCACCACCGAGTCGAAGTCGAACAACGGCGAATCGAGGCACGGTTCGCTGGCGAAGACATCGATGCCCGCTCCGGCGACCCGGCCCTCCTTGAGCGCAAGCGCAAGCGCATGCTCGTCGACGATGCCGCCACGTGCGGCGTTGATGATCCGCACCGTTGGCTTCACCAGTGCCAACGCCTGGTCGCCGATGAGGCCCACCGTCTCAGGAGTTCTCGGTAGGTGCACCGAGATGAAGTCGCTCTCGCGCAACAGCTCTTCCAACGAGACGCTCTGCACGCCCATCTGCGCCGCACGGGCGGCAGGCACATAGGGGTCGTAGGCGATGACCCGCATGCCGAACGCCGACAGCCGCTGGGCGACCAAGATGCCGATCCGACCGAGCCCGACGATCCCGGCGACCTTCTCGTAGAGCTCTGAACCGGCGTACTTGCTGCGCTGCCACTCTCCAGACCGCAGAGATGTGTTGGCCGAAGGGATGTTCCGGGCGGTGGCGAGCAGGAGGCCGACGGACATCTCCGCGGCGCTCACGATGTTCGACGTCGGCGCGTTCACCACCATGACACCCGCCTGAGTCGCTGACCGCACGTCGACGTTGTCCAGCCCGACCCCGGCCCGAGCGATGACTTTGAGCCGGCCCGCCGCCGTGATGACCTCTGCGTCGACCCTGGTCGCACTGCGAATGAGCAGTGCCTCACAGTCGACAACGGCGGCGAGCAAGGCTTTCCGGTCGGTTCCATCGCAGAACCGGACGTCGAAGTCGGGTCCCAGCGCCTGCAGGGTCGCCGGGGATAGCTCCTCGGCGATCAAGATCACGGGCTTGCTCACGGGTGTGCACCCTTTTCGCAGCGGTTCGGCGGTAGGCGAGCGCAGCAGTGGGCCCGGCCGGCGTGGAAAGCCTATCTCCCACCCGAGTGCATCCAGGAAGCCCGGCAGGCCGGAATACCGGTCGACGTTCAGCCCATCTTCGAGAGAAGGAGCAACCATGCACCGTCGCATCCCAGTCGTCGCCGCATTGACCGTCCCGCTGTTGTTGGCGGCGACGGGTCGGGCAACGGCCGCTTCCAGCCAGGCCACCGTGTCGGTTCTGCACGGGGTACCGGGCCTGACGGTGGACGTCTTCACCAACGGCCAGGAACTGATCCCCGACTTCGAGCCAGGCACCCCGACGGCAGGCCCCGGCGGAATTCGTCGGGGCGGGCGCCGTCGTCGGCTGGCAGGCCACCGAGGACGATGCGTCGGCGCCGATCGCATCCGCCGTCCTCGATCCGCTCACCGATCCTGACGTCACTGGCACGGCTGCAGTTCGCGAAACCGACGGGATCCGCGAGCTCACGGTCGACCTCGATGCGGAGTCGGGGGAGGACAACTACCTCGAGGTCTGGCTGCTTTCGCCCGACGCGTCCCGCCTCGTATCCCTCGGAGTGCTGCGCGAAGAAAGCGGCACTTTCCCCGTCCCCGATGGGCTCGATCTGGTCGCGTTTCCCGTCGTCGACGTCTCCGTCGAGCCGATCGACGGCAACCCGGCCCATTCCGGAGACAGCGTCGTGCGCGGCACCCTGGCGCAGACGTAACCGTCAGCGAGCGGCGGTCCCCTCGGTGTAGTCGTCGTCCGACTTCACCCAGCTCATCAGCTTGCGCAGCTCCCGACCAGTTGCCTCGATCGGATGCTGCTCACCCTCTTTGCGTAGCCGGGCGAACTCCGGAGCGCCGGCGTCCTGATCCGCGATGAAACCGGCGGCCCAGGAGCCGTCCTGCACCTCGCGCAGCGTCTGCCGCATCCGCTCCTTGACCGATTCGTCGATGATCTGCGGACCGGAGGTGTAGTCGCCGTACTCGGCCGTATCGGAGACCGACCAGCGCATTTTCGCGATACCGCCTTCGTACATGAGGTCGACGATCAGCTTGAGCTCGTGCAGGCACTCGAAATAGGCGACCTCGGGCTGGTAACCGGCCTCGGTCAGCGTCTCGTAACCCAGCTGAGCCAACCGCGACAGCCCGCCACACAGGACCGCTTGCTCACCGAAGAGGTCGGTCTCGGTCTCCTCGGCGAAGGTCGTCTTGATCCCACCGGCACGCAGGCCACCGATCGCCTTGGCGTACGACAGGGTCAGTGGCCAGGCCTTGCCGGTCGCGTCCTGTTCGACGGCCACCAGGACCGGGACACCGCGACCATCGGAGAACTCACGACGCACCAGATGTCCAGGGCCCTTCGGCGCCACCATGCAGACGTCCACGCCCGCCGGCGGCTTGACGTAGCCGAAGCGAATGTTGAAGCCATGCCCGAAGAACAAGGCGTCGCCATCGACCAGGTTGGGCTCGACAGCATCGGCATAAAGGTGACGCTGGACCGGATCGGGCGCAAGGATCACGATCAGGTCCGCCTCCTCGCACGCCTCGTAGGGCGTGACGACACGAAGGCCCTCGGCCTCGGCTTTCGGCCGGCTCTTGGAGCCATCCGGCAGACCCACGCGGACGTCCACGCCCGAGTCGCGCAGGCTCAGGGCGTGCGCATGGCCCTGGCTGCCGTATCCGAGTACCGCCACGTTGCGGGACTGGATTACCGACAGGTCGGCGTCGTCGTCGTATTGGAGCTCTGCCACGGTTTCTCCTTGGTGTCGAGATGATCAGGCGGATCGGTCGACCGGACGCAAGGCGCGGTCGGTTATCGAGCGGGTCCCTCTACTGACGGCTACCACGCCGGACTGTACGAGCTCGCGGATTCCGAACGGCTCGAGCACGCGGAGCAACGCGGTCAACTTCTCTGTGGAGCCGGTCGCCTCGATCGTGACCGCATCCGCGGCCACGTCGACGACCTTCGCCCGAAACAACTGAACCGTCTCGAGTACGTGAGAACGCGTGGTCTGGTCGGCCTTGACCTTCAGCAGCAGCAACTCTCGCTGCACGGACTGCGCCGGCTCGAGCTCGACGATCTTGATGACGTTGACGAGTTTGTTCAGCTGCTTGGTGACCTGCTCCAGCGGTTTCTCCTCGACGTCGACCACCACCGTCATCCGCGACACCGCAGGGAGCTCGGTGGGACCCACCGCGAGCGAGTCGATGTTGAAACCGCGCCGGGAGAACAGCGCCGCGATGCGCGCCAGCACCCCCGGCTTGTTCTCGACCAGGACGGACAGCGTGTGCTTGCTCATGTCGGTCGTCACTCGTCCTCAGTCGTCGCTTCGGTCGAAGTCTGGCGCCATTCCGCGCGCGATCTGGATGTCGTCGTTGCTGGTGCCGGCGGGAACCATGGGCCAGACCATCGCGTCTCGATGCACGCCGAAGTCGACCACCACCGGTTGATCGTCGACGGCCATCGCCTTGTCGATGGTGGCGTCGACGTCCGCCGCAGAGTCGCAGCGCAGGCCCACGCAGCCGTACGCCTCGGCCAGCTTGGCGAAGTCAGGGATGCGCCTGCTGTCCAGATCGGTGCTGGAATAGCGCTCGTTGTAGAACAGCGTCTGCCATTGCCGGACCATGCCGAGGCTGGCGTTGTTGATGACGGCCACCTTGATCGGGATGCCCTCGATGGCACAGGTCGCAAGCTCCTGGTTGGTCATCTGGAAGCACCCGTCCCCGTCGATGGCCCAGACGGTCGCATCCGGCCGGCCTACCTGCGCGCCCATCGCGGCGGGGACGGCGAAGCCCATGGTGCCCAGTCCTCCGGAGTTCAGCCAGGACCCGGGCTTCTCGTAGGAGATGAACTGGGCCGCCCACATCTGGTGCTGGCCGACTCCTCCGACGTACAGGGCGTCGGGGCCGACGAGCTTGCCCAGCCTCTCGATGACGTACTCCGGCGCGAGCTCGCCGTTGTCCGGTGGCACGAAGCCGAGTGGGAATCGCTGCCGCCAACCGTCGAGCTGCCGCCACCACTGCGTGTAGTCGCCCTGCCGGCCAGCGGCGTGTTCGCCTTGGACAGCACTCACCAGGTCGGCGATGACCTCGCGGCAGTCGCCGACGATGGGCACGTCGGCGGCGCGGTTCTTGGAGATCTCTGCGGGGTCGATGTCGGCATGTACGACAGCGGCCTGTGGGGCAAACGTGGACAACTTCCCGGTGACCCGGTCGTCGAAGCGAGCACCCAACGCCACGATCAGGTCCGAGCGTTGTAGCGCGGTGACGGCTGCGACGTTGCCGTGCATACCCGGCATCCCGAGATTGCGCCGGTCGCTATCCGGGAATGCCCCGCGGGCAGTCAGCGTCGTCACGACCGGAATCCCAGTCAGCTCGACCAGCCGGTGCAGCTCTGCCCAGGCGCCAGCGCGGATCACTCCGCCACCGACGTAGAACACCGGGCGACTGGCGTCGACGATCAGTCGGGCGGCCTCCTCTGACCTGCTTGGAATGCGGACGGGTCGTCGGCCGATAGCCGGGTAGGTCGATCTCGGCCGGCCAGTTGAACTGCGTCGTGGCTTGCAGGGCATCTTTGGAAACGTCGACGAGAACTGGCCCGGGCCGACCGGTTCCAGCGATGTGGAATGCCTCGGCAATCGTTCGAGGGATCTCGTCTGGATCGGTCACCAAGTAGTTGTGCTTGGTGATCGGCATGGTGATCCCGCGGATGTCGGCTTCCTGGAAGGCGTCGGTGCCGATGGCCGCGCTGGGGACCTGCCCGGTGATCGCGACGATCGGCACGGAGTCCATGTGTGCATCGGCGATCGGTGTCACGAGGTTGGTGGCGCCGGGACCGCTGGTCGCCATGCACACGCCGACTCGTCGGGTCGCCAAGGCATATCCCTCGGCCGCGTGGCCGGCACCTTGCTCGTGGCGCACCAGGACATGCCTGATCCGAGTCGAATCCAGCAGCGGGTCGTATGCCGGCAGAATTGCGCCGCCCGGAATGCCGAACACGGTGTCGACGCCCGCCTCCTCGAGCGAACGGATCAAGCTCGCGGCTCCGGTCATCGGCGCTGACGGCGCCGGCGCGGGTTGGCTCGGTCGTTGCTGCGACATCTCCGGCCTCTTCGTCATCGTGGTGAGCGGGTTGGTTGGCGGGGGCATGAAAAGACCCCTCGGCCCGCAGGCTCACGAGGGGTCGCGCGTCGGTTTGGTGGGTCAGCCGACGCGCAGTCCGATTACGAGGACGTTGCTGAGCACGAAGCGCACGCTTCCGCACCCGCGCTGAGCCGTCAAGGCAGCGCGACACGCGTCTCGCCATTCGGGACGGCCGTCCGCATATTGGTCAGTGTCCGCTTGGCCCGATACATCGCCCGGTCAGCGGCCGCGAGCAGGTCGCCGACAGAACCGCCGACGGACACCGCAGTACCCACGCTGGCCGAGATCGCCACCGTCGGCGCATCGTCGGCATCGGTCAACCGAACCGGTCGGTGCAGAGCAGCCTCGACCCGTCCCGCGACTGCCTCGACAGAGGTCGGACCGGCCGGTACCAGGACTGCGAACTCGTCACCACCAAGACGAGCTACGACCGCACCAACCGGCGCCGACCCGCGGAGGCGACAGCCTGTCTCGACGAGTACCCGGTCTCCCGCCCCGTGTCCGTAGGTGTCGTTGACGGCCTTGAAGTGGTCCAGGTCGACGAAGACGAGGCCCACCTCGGCTCGCCCGTCCAGCGCGCGACCCATGCGATCGACGAAGTCCGCCCGCCCGGGCAAGCCGGTCAGTGGGTCGAGCCGGGCCGATCGATCTGCGATTCGATGCGCCCGAAACAACACGACTTGGCAAACGACGACGAGCGCCGCGATGGCGCTCTCCGCGACCGGCAGGCCGGCGGGCCACCGCGTCAGCACTCCGGCGACGGTCACGACCGGAACGGCGTAGATGGGAGCGAGCCGGAACGAGTGCCAGGGCATGGCGTCGACGCTACGCGGGGGACGCATCCGCAGTCCGGTCGAGGACCAGCCGGCGGCTCGGACAGAATGTCGATGTCACCACACGTGGGAGCCGGCAGGAGGCCACTCCGTGACACAGCCAAGCACTGGGACGGTCGTCGCCGAATCCCGATGGAGTCTGGCCTTCATCTGGTCACAGACGACTACCGGCGTTGGGTTGCCGACACTCCCGACCTTCCGCCTGGAGCCGACGCGCTGCTGCGGGCACGCCAAAAGGCGCTGGGTCGAGGCGATGACGATGACGCAAACGAGCTACGAGCAGAGCTCGCCAAGCTCGGCGTCGTCGTCCGGGACCGGGACAAGCACCAATACGTTCGGCGCAGCCGCTAGTTCCCTAGTCACAGACGGCACCGGAGGCCGCCGAGCCGACCAACCGCGCGTACTTGGCCAGCACGCCGCGCTGGTGCTTGGCTGGCGGCGCTGACCAGCCGTCACGCCGAGTTGCCAGTTCGGCGGCGTCGACGATCAGGTCCATCGAGAGGGCAGTGACATCGAGCCGAACCCGGTCGCCGTCCCGAACGAAAGCGATCGGGCCGCCGTCGAACGCCTCCGGCGCCACGTGCCCGACGCACAAGCCCGTCGTGCCGCCGGAGAACCGGCCATCGGTGACGAGCAGCACAGCCTTGCCGAGTCCAGCACCCTTGATCGCACCGGTCACGGCAAGCATCTCGCGCATTCCAGGCCCGCCCTTGGGCCCTTCGTACCGGATGATCACCGCGTCGCCGGCCTGTACCGTCCCGTTTTCGACCGCGTCCATCGCGGCCTGCTCTCCGTCGAAGACCCGGGCGATTCCTTCGAACACCGAGCCCTCGAATCCGGCCGTCTTGACGACGGCACCCTCCGGCGCGAGCGAGCCGCGCAGGATCGTGATGCCGCCGGTCCGGTGGATCGGTTCGGTCAGCGCGTGGATGATCTTTCCATCCGGATCGGGCGGCGCCAGAGCGGCCAGGTTCTCGGCCATCGTTTTTCCCGTGACGGTCAGACAGTCGCCGTGCAGCAGGCCCGCGTCGAGCAGCGCGCGCATCACGACGGGAACGCCACCGATTCGGTCGACGTCGGTCATGACGTACCGGCCGAAGGGTTTGACGTCGGCCAGGTGCGGAACCCGATCGCCGATGCGGTTGAAGTCGTCCAGACCGAGCGGGATGTCGGCCTCGTGCGCGATCGCCATCAGGTGCAGAACCGCATTCGTCGAGCCGGCAAGTGCCATCACCACAGCGATGGCGTTCTCCAGCGCCTCCTTGGTCAGGATGTCGCGGGTGGTGATGCCGCGCCGGATCAACTCGACCACGGCCTGGCCGGAGCGGCGCGCGTAGCCGTCGCGGCGTCGGTCGACAGCGGGTGGCGCGGCGCTGCCAGGCAGCGCCATGCCCATGGCCTCGGCTGCGCTGGCCATCGTGTTGGCGGTATACATCCCGCCACACGCACCCTCGCCGGGGCAGATCGCCCGCTCGATCGCGTCGACCTCTGCCCGGCTGATCAGCCCACGGGCGCACGCCCCGACCGCCTCGAACGCGTCGATGATCGTGACCTCGCGGTCGCCGACCCGGCCAGGCAGGATCGAGCCGGCGTAGAGGAACACAGCGGCGACATCGAGCCGTGCCGCTGCCATCAACATCGCCGGCTCGGATTTGTCGCAGCCGGCCAGCAGAACACCGCCGTCGAGCCGTTCAGCTCCGAAAACGGTCTCGACCGAGTCGGCGATGACCTCGCGGGAGACCAGCGAGTAGTGCATGCCCTCGTGGCCCATCGAGATCCCGTCCGAGACGGAGATGGTGCCGAACTCCATCGGGAACCCGCCGGCGGCGTGCACCCCGTCCTTGGCCGCCTTCGCCAGCCGGTCCAGCGAGAGGTTGCACGGAGTGATCTCGTTCCACGACGACCCCACGCCGATCTGCGGCTTCTCCCAGTCGTCGTCGGTCATGCCGACGGCTCGCAGCATGCCGCGGGCCGCGGCACGTTCGAGGCCGTCGGTGACGACGCGAGAGCGTGGCTTCAGATCAGGAGCCGACGTAGGCGGCTGGACCGTGCTCATAAGGCTCACGCTAGACCGCCGGACACAGCGGGGATGACGTACACCTCGACCCCGTCGGTCAGGGGCTCGGCGAGCCCGCGGCCGTCGCGAATGTTGACCTCGCCGACGAACACGTTGACGTGGCGGCGTTGGGCGCCGGTTTCGTCGCGGATACGGCGCTCTACGGCGGGGAGCGTCCGGGCCATGGCATCGAGCAGGCTCGAAACCGTTGCGGGGTCGTCCAGCTCGAGATCGACCGCGCGCTCGCCGCGGGCGAGCTCGCGAAGCGCGGCCGGTAGCCGCACGGTGACGTTCACGGCACCGTCGCAGCGCGCAGACACAGGACGTCGGGCAGATGCCGGGCGATCTGCGACCAGGACTTTCCTTCGTCGGCGCTGGCGTAGACCGAGCCGTCCCGGGCGCCCAGATAGAGCCCGGTCGGGTCTGCGACGTCGTCGGCGGTGAAAGCGTCGCGGAGCACCGAGGCGAAGAAGTCGTCCTGCGGCAGACCAGCCGATGCCGCCGACCACGAATCGCCGGCGTCGGTCGTGCGCCACACCCCGAGCCGACCGGCAGGCGGCACTCGCTCGCCGTCGGCGACGAGAGGAACGACCCAGGCGGTACCGCTGCGGGTCGGATGCGTGACCATCGGGAACCCGAAGTCGCTGGGCAGCCCATCGGCGATCGATGTCCAGCTGCCGCCCCCATCGACTGACCGGTACACCCCGTGGTGGTTCTGCGCGAAGAGCCGATCGGGATCGGCGGCATCTCGGGCGACCTTGTGCACGCACTGGCCGTATTCGGGCCACGGGTCAGGCAGATAGCGCGCGTTGATGCCCTTGTTCGAGGGTGTCCACGACCGCCCTCCGTCCCCCGTTCTGTAGACCCCCCCGGTCGACATGGCCACCAGTACCTGTTCGTCGTCGGTGGGATGTGGCAAGACGGTGTGGATCGCCTGCCCGCCGCCGCCCGGCTGCCAGGTCGGGCGGTGTGGATGGTCCCATAGGCCGTCGACCAGCGCGAAGGTCTCTCCGCTGTCGTCTGAACGCCACAGTGCGGACGGTTCACTCCCCGCCCAGACCACGCGCGGTCGGCCCTCGGTGTCCGGCCGCAGCTGCCAGATCGCTTTGACCGCGGCATCCGCTTCGAGCGGGAACCGGACCGCGCCGCCCTCCGGCTCCTGCCACGAGGCGCCGCCGTCGTCGCTGTGGAACACCGACGGACCCCAGTGTTCGCTGCGCGCGCCCACCAGCAGCCGTGGCGAATCGCCGCGGGTGTCGATGGCGCAGGCTGGGATCTCCTGCATGAGGAAGTGCGGGTCACCGACTTCCCAACTCCGTCGGTCGTCCTCGCTGCGGGCGACCCACAGACCCTTTCGCGTGCCGATCATGAGCAACACCGTCATAAGCGCAGTGTGCTCCAGCCCGCCGACAGCGAAGATCCGACGGTGTGCCTCAGCTGAGGAGCTTGGCCTTCTGCTGCTCGAACTCATCGGCGGTGATCGTGCCGGAATCCCGCAGCGACGCGAGCTTGGTCAGCTCGTCCGCCGTGCTCGTACCAGACGTGCCGGCGGCGTCGCGTACGTAGGTCCGCATCTCCTCGTCTCGGCGCTGGTAGTCGGCTGCGGCACGCTTGCTCATGTTGTCGCCACGGGCGATCAGGTACACCAAAATGCCAAGCCACGGCACGATCACGACGAACAGCACCCACAACGCCTTGGCCCACCCCGACATGTCGTCGCTGCGGAAGATGTCGGTCACGACAACGATCAGCAGGTAAATCCACGCCACGAACAGGAAGAACCAGAGCATCGTCCAGAACAGGTTCAACAGCGGGTAGTCGTTCATCCTCGCTCCTTCAATGCGGTCGCCCGTCGCGGACAATCCGCGTGGGTTGCGGAGGTGAAACTAGCAGCACAGCTACGCGACCGACAGGGAGGAACACTCACCCGTACCGGGTGAAATCCTTGCTACCGCGCTCCGCCGTCCACGACAACGTTGGTGAGTGGCTCGCCGCGCGCGAACCGCTCGAGCTGGGCAGTCATCAGCCGCACTGCTCGCGGTCGGAACGCCGAGGTATTTCCGCCCACATGCGGGGTGAGGATCAGGTTCGGCGCAGACCACAACGGGTGGTGGGCCGGCGGTGGCTCCGGGTCGGTGACGTCGAGCGCCGCCCCAATCCGCCTTGCGAAGAGCTCGGCGAGCAATGCCTCGGTGTCGACCACTGGGCCTCTCGAGACGTTGACCAGGACCGCGCCATCGCGCATTCGGGCCAGGAACGCTGCGTCGACCAGGCCACGAGTCTGATCCGTCAGAGGAACGGTGAGGACCACCACGTCCGCCCATTCGATCAATCTCGGCAGTTCGCCGAACCCCGCCACTGCGTCTCGCGCCCGTCGGGCCACCCTCAACACGTCACACTCGAACGGACGGAGCCGGGTCTCTACCGCAGCGCCGATCGAGCCGTACCCGACGATCAGCACTGTTTTGTCCGCTAGGGACTGGCGCTGTCCGTGGGCCCACTCCCCCCGCTCCTGGGCCCGAACGAAGTCAGGAACACCGCGAAGGGATGCCAGTATCAGCGTGACGGCTAGCTCGGCGGTGCTCGCGTCGTGAACCCCCCGCGCGTTACACAGGGTGATGCCCTCTCGCAGGAAAGGGGTGACGTGCTCGACGCCGGCAGTCAGGGTCTGGATGACGCGTAGCTGTGGCATTCGCGCAATCACATCGCCGGTTGTCTGCTCGAACGTGTACGGCATCACGTAGAACTCCACCCGAGCCAGGTCGTCCGCTGGCGGCGGTCCGCTGCCGTCCCAGGTCAGCAGTTCCAGCCCGTCCAGGCCCGCTCCCGTTGTCGCAGCCACATTGAACGGTTCAAGGACGACTTTTTGGCTGGTCACGTGCCCGAAACTACTGCGGGGCCGACCCTTGGCGAGGCTCGGGCTTCCCCACGGGCTCGCATCTCGGCGGCTGTGGAGCAGCCCGGTGGGATGTTCGTTCTTCGATCAGAGCGTGCGAAGATCCCCGTCATGCGTCGACGGCCCGCCTTGCCGACCGCCACTGCCTTCCTCGTCATCGTGCTGATCGTGACGGCATGTTCCGGCGGCGACGTAGAGCCGGAAAGCGCACCCACCACCCGCACCCCGACCGACGCGCTCACCTCTCCGGTGCCGAACGAGACAGCGACCACGCAAACACCCCAATCCGGGCCGGTCGTGCCGGCAGCATTCGAGGATCTCGCGACTGGATTCGACGTGCCGTGGGGGCTGGCCTTCCTGCCCGACGGATCGGCGTTGCTGACCGAGCGCAATTCCGCGCGCATCCTGTCGGTGTCCCCCGAAGGCAGGATTGCCGAGGTCGGCGTGGTCGAAGGCGTGCAGCCCGATGGCGAAGGTGGCCTACTCGGAATCGCAGTCGCTCCGGACTCCCCCGAGACGGTCTACGCCTATTTCACTGCGGCGGAGGACAATCGCGTCGTTCGGATGCCGTTTCAAGGCGGAGCTCTCGGCGCGGCCGAGGTCATTCTGGATGGGATCCCGAAAGCAGGTAATCACAACGGCGGGCGAATCATCTTCGGCCCCGACGGCATGCTCTACGTCGGCACAGGGGACGCTTCGCAGTCTGGCCGATCTCAGGACCTCGAGTCACTCGGCGGCAAGATCCTTCGGCTGAACCCGGACGGGTCAGTCCCCGCTGACAATCCGTTCGACGGTTCTCCGGTGTTCTCCTACGGCCACCGCAACGTGCAGGGCCTGACGTTCGATGACGACGGAAACCTCTGGGCCAGCGAGTTCGGCCAGAACACCTGGGATGAGCTCAACCTCATCGGGGCCGGCGACAACTATGGCTGGCCACTCGTCGAGGGCGCGGCAGACGACGACCGCTTCATCAACCCGGTGATCCAATGGCGGACCGACGAGGCGTCCCCGAGCGGAATCGCCTTCATCCGCGACACCGTGTTCATGGCGGCGCTGAAGGGCGAGCGATTGTGGCAGATCCCGGTGCAGGACGGAACCGCCGGTCAGCCGGCCGACTTCGCCGTCGGGGAGTTCGGCCGGCTGCGGCACGCCGAGGTCGCGCCCGACGGCTCGATGTGGGTGCTGACGAACAACACCGCACGCGGCACCCCGCGCGAGGGCGACGACCGCATTCTGCGGGTGACCCTCGAACCAGAGGAGTGAGCTGATGACCACCGAGACACCGCAGCCTCGGCGCCGCCCCGCCCTGCGCATCCTCGCGATCATCGGGATCGTGCTCCTGGTACTTGCCGCGTTGAGCGCCCTGTCCTGGGCGCTCCGCACGACCGAAAGGGACTCGGTGTCGATCACCGACTCCTACGACCGAGTCGAGGTCGATGTCAGCGTCGGTGAAGTGGTGATCGAGGCGGGCGAGGATGACGAGACAACACTTGGTTACCGCACGGAATCGGGCCTGTGGCGTGAGGTCGAAGTGAACCATCAGATCCAAGGGGACCGGCTCATCATCGACGCCGACTGCGGCGGATTCCTGCGGCTTCCGTTCGGATACTGCCGTGCCGACGTGACGCTCACGGTTCCAGCCGATGTCGACGTCGTCGCGAGCAGCTCGGCAGGACGGGTCAGTGCGTCCGGCCTGGAGGGCTCGGCGGATCTGGAGTCGAGCGCCGGACGAGTCGACGTCCGTGACCACAGCGGCGAACTGCGCGCGCACTCATCCGCAGGTGTCGTGGTGGTCGAGGGCCTCGCTTCGGACGACGCCGAGATCAGCTCCAGCGCCGGAGTGGTCGAAGTCACGGCCGTCGAGCCGCCGCGCAATCTGGTGGCCGAGTCGAGCGCCGGTGACGTTCGAGTCACCTTGCCGGACGAGACCTACGCACTGGACGCAGACACCTCCGCTGGCGACGTTCGCATCGAGGTGGCGACCGACCCGGATTCGGAGTATCACGTCCGGGTTCACTCCAGTGCCGGCGACGTCACTGTTATTGCCGGCTGAGCGTCACGAGCCAGTGATGTGCGGACCGAGCAGAGTGAGGTCGGCCGCCGAGAGCCGGTCGCGTGCCGTCTTCCCTTGGTGCCAATACGGGTAGAGCAGCGGTGGGCGGCTCGCGTCGTCGAGCCGACCCTGCTCTTCCTCTGTCAGCACCAGATCGGCGGCCGCTAGGTTCGCAGCGAGCTGCTCGTTCGTGCGCGCGCCGACGATGACCGAGGTCACCCCCGGCTTGGCCAGCGTGTAGGCCAGTGCGGCGGCAGCAGGCGATACGTTCCGTGACTCCGCGACCTCGACCAGGACGTCGACGACGTCGTAGAGCCGGTCCTCGTCGTAGACCGGTGGTTCATCCCACTGACTGAGGTGCCGCGAACCTTCCGGTGGTTGCTGTCCGCGGCGGTACTTGCCCGACAGCAGGCCACCAGCGAGCGGGCTCCACACCAAGACTCCGAGGCCCTGGTCAAGAGAAAGCGGTATCAGTTCGTATTCCGCGTCTCGAGCCTGCAGCGAGTAGTAGATCTGCTGGCTGACAAACCTCGGCAGACCGTCCCGCTCGGCGATTCCCAAGGCCTTCATCAGGTGCCATGCCGCATAGTTCGACGCTCCGATGTAGCGCACCTTGCCCGAGGCCAGCAGGTGGTCCAGGGCGCTGAGGGTCTCCTCCAGCGGCGTGAGGCCATCCCACTCGTGTACCTGATACAAGTCGATGTAGTCCGTGTCCAGTCGGCGCAGGCTGGCTTCGCAACCTCGGATGATGTGGTGGCGCGACAGGCCGGCGTCGTTGGGGCCTGCTCCGACGGCGAAGCGGACCTTCGTCGCAAGCAGCACGTCGTCGCGCCGCCCCTTGAGGACCTGCCCGACGATCTCCTCCGACGCTCCGCCGGAGTACACGTCGGCAGTGTCGATGAGGTTGACCCCGTGGTCGAGACACAGATCGATTTGCTGCCGGGCCTCGTCGGCCCCGGTCGATCCGACAGCGGCGAAGGTTCCCTTCCCGCCGAATGTCATCGTGCCCATGGTCAGGACGGACACGCGCAGGCCAGAGCGTCCAAGCAATCGGTACTCCACGGCAGGACAGTATCGATCCTCCCGCCACTACCGTGGCTGGGTGCGCAGGCTGGCGGCACGACAGCTCAGGTCAGCCGTTCCACGATCAGCTCCCGCACGCGGGCGGCGTCGGCCTGCCCGCGGGTGGCTTTCATCACCGCGCCGATCAACGGACCGATCGCCCCCAGATTGCCGGCACGAACCTTGGCGGCAACCTCAGGCATCGACGCGATTGCCTCGTCGACAGCTGTCGCCAGCGCGCCCTCGTCGGACACGACACCGAGCCCGCGCGCGGCGATGACGTCGTCGGGTGACCCCTCCCCCGCCAGAACCCCCTCGATCACCTGACGAGCGAGTTTGTCGTTGAGCGTCCCCGCTTTGACCAGAGCCTGTACCCGGGCGACCTCAGACGGCCCGATACCGACGACTTCGAGGTCGACCGCGCGCTCGTTGGCGACCCGGGCTATCTCACCCAGCCACCACTTCTTGGCACCGGCTGCGTCCGAGCCGGCGTCGATGGTCGCTGCGACGAGCTCGAGGGCGCTCGCGTTGAGGACGTCGCGCATCTCCAGGTCGGAAAACCCCCACTCGGCCTGCAGCCGCGCCCGGCGGGCCGAAGGAAGCTCCGGCAGCGTCGCCCGAAGCGAGTCGACCCACTCATGGGGCGGGGCCAGCGGCACCAAGTCCGGCTCGGGGAAGTACCGATAATCCTCGGCCTCTTCCTTCGATCGGCCGGCGGTCGTCTCGCCGGTCTCCTCGTGCCAGTGCCGGGTCTCCTGAACGACCCGCCCGCCGTCGGCCAAGACCGCTGCTTGCCGCCGGATCTCGTAGGTGATGGCGCGCTCCACCGAACGCAGCGAGTTGACGTTCTTGGTTTCTGTCCGAGTTCCGAACCGGGTCGAACCGGTCGGCTTGAGCGAAAGGTTGGCATCGCAGCGCAGCTGGCCGAGCTCCATCCGGGCAGCTGAGATGCCCAGGGTTCGGACCAATTCACGAAGCTCGGTGACGTAGGTGCGGGCGATGGCGGGCGCAAGCGGAGGCGGCACCTCGATCGGCTTGGTGACGACCTCGATCAGCGGGATCCCGGACCGGTTGTAGTCGAGCAGCGAGTGAGTCGCCCCATGGATCCGGCCGGTCACGCCACCGACATGCCGCGACTGACCGGTGTCCTCCTCCATGTGCGCTCGCTCGATGTCGATCCGGTACGTCTCCCCGTGATGCGTCACGGCCAGCCAGCCGTCGTAGGCGATCGGCTCGTCGTACTGCGAGATCTGGAAGTTCTTCGGCATGTCCGGGTAGAAGTAGTTCTTCCGGGCGAACCGACACCACTCCGCGATGGTGCAGTTGAGCGCGAGTCCGAGCCGAATGGCCGACTCGACCGCCGTTCGGTTGAGTACCGGCAGCGAGCCCGGAAGGCCGAGACAGACCGGGCAGACCTGAGCGTTGGGTTCCGCTCCGAACTCGGTGGAGCACCCGCAGAACAGCTTGCTGGCGGTGCTGAGCTCGACGTGTACCTCGAGGCCCATCACCGGGTCGTATCGCGCGATGGCCTGCTCGAACGATGGCAACGCGACCATCGTCGACGTCACCACTGATCCCCGTCGTGATCGTTGTCTCCGCTACGCCGGTTGCGGATCTCTCGGACGACGATCGCGATGGTCGTGGCGACGGCGAGGAAGTTCACGGCGGCGTCCAGCAACCGAAGCTTGTCGCCCTCGGCGCGGGCCCGGCGGATCTCGCGCACCAACGCGCTGACGGCCAGCGCCTGGCCACCGATCCGGGCGTAGTTCATGAGGTTCATCGGACGACCTCCAGCTCGGGAGCACGGGATAGCAGGGGACCGCCCCACCGGTTCAGAAACGCTTGCTCGACGGCGGCGCCGACCCGGTAGAGCCGGTCGTCGGCCAGCACCGGCGCCATGACGTGCAATCCGACCGGTAACCCGTCCTCGGCGGCCAGACCGCACGGGATCGACGCGGCCGCATTGCCGGCCAGGTTGCTCGGCACGGTGCACAGGTCGGCCATATACATGGCCAGCGGATCGTCAGCGCGTTCCCCGATCAGGAACGCCGTGGTCGGTGTCGTCGGCGACACCAGGACGTCCACCTGTTCGAAGGCCCGGTCGAAGTCGCGAGCGATCAGCGTGCGGACCTTCTGCGCCTGTCCGTAGTAGGCGTCGTAGTATCCGCTGGACAGCGCGTAGGTGCCCAACATGATCCGGCGTTTCGCCTCCGCCCCGAACCCGGTTCCACGGGTGAGGTTCATGACCTCTTCCGCGCTGTGAACACCGTCGTCGCCCGCCCGCAGGCCGTATCGCATTCCGTCGAAACGGGCCAGGTTCGACGAGACCTCACTTGGCAGGATCAGGTAGTACGCGGGTAGGCCGTAGTCAAAACTCGGACACGAGACCTCGCTGACGACCGCTCCGAGGTCGACCAGCAGGTCGACCGCCTCCCGGAAGCGCTCCTCGACCCCGGCCTGATAGCCCGTGCCCCCCAATTCGGTGACGACGCCGACTCTGAGGCCGGACAGGTCGCCGCTGGCCCCGGCTCGGGCGGCGGCCACCACCGCAGGGACCTGCTCGGCAATGCTGGTCGAGTCCATCGGGTCGTGGCCGGCGATGATCTCGTGCAGCATCGCGGCATCCAGAACCGTCCGGGCGCAGGGTCCCGCCTGGTCGAGGCTGGAGGCGCAGGCGATGAGCCCATAGCGGCTCACACCGCCGTAGGTCGGCTTGACCCCTACGGTTCCGGTGACCGCCGCGGGCTGTCGGATCGAGCCGCCGGTGTCCGTCCCGATGGCCAGCGGAGCTTGGTAGGACGCGACAGACGCAGCAGATCCACCGCCGGAACCGCCGGGGATGCGGTCGAGATCCCACGGGTTGTGCGTAGGGCCGAAGGCTGAGTTCTCCGTGGAGGAACCCATCGCGAACTCGTCGCAATTGGTCTTGCCGAGGATGACGATGCCCGCAGCGCGGAGCCTTCGGGTGACGGTAGCGTCGTACGGAGGCCGCCAGCCGTGCAGAATCCTCGATCCGCAGGTCGTCGGCATGTCGACAGTTGTGATCACGTCCTTGACTGCGAGCGGCACCCCCGCCAGCGGGCCAAGACTCTCTCCTCGCCGGCGGCGCTCGTCGATGGCAGCCGCTGCGGCGAGCGCACCGTCGTGGTCGACGTGCAGAAATGCGTGCACGGCGGCATCGACAGCGGTGATCCGGTCCAGATGTGCCTGCGTGACCTCCGCCGCGGAAGTTTCGCCGGTGGCGATCGTGCTGGCCAGCTCACCGGCGGTCAGCCGGGTCAGGTCGGTCATCTCAGGCCTCTTCGGCGAGGATCCGAGGAACCCGGAAGCGTCCGTCCTCGGCGTCCGGGGCGGCCGCCAGCACCGCGTCCGGAGTCAGTCCCGGGCACAACTCGTCGTCGCGCAAGACGTTGGTCACCGGCAGCGAATGTGAGGTTGGTGGGATGTCCTCGGCCACCACCTCAGCGACCCGGGCGACATAACCAGCGATCGCGTCGAGCTGACCGGCCAACTGGTCGAGCTCGTCAGGCGCCAGGTCGAGGCGAGCGAGCCGAGCCAGATGTTCGGCTTCGGCACGGCTGATCGTGGCCATGCAGCTCAGGCTCCTCCGGTCGACGACGCGGATGATCCTATGGCGTGCGGTCCAGGCCTGGTGACGCAGGTTCACTCTTGCATCCGACTGCTCGCCGATATATCGTAAAGGCTCGCGAGTGGATCGGGTGAGGGCGATGAAAGCAGCAGCATTCGCACTGAAGGCGCCGTGGATGTGCGGCCCTACCTCGGGCGGGAGTCCCGCCGATTGGCTGGCCGCGATGTCCCGCCACCACGGCCACCCGGGTGAACGTGGCCGCCGCGGCGGCGGGTTTGCCGGGCCGTGGGCATTCTTCGGCGGCAGCGGGCCGTGGGCTCCCCCAGGTTTCGGCGGTTCGCGTGGTCCGTGGCGCGGGCCCCGGGCCCGCCGTGGCGACATCCGGGCCGCGATCCTGGCCGTGCTGGCCGAACAGCCGATGAACGGTTACCAGATCATCCAGGAGATCTCCGAGCGCAGCGGCGGCATGTGGAAACCCAGCCCGGGCTCGATCTACCCGACGCTGCAGCAGCTCGAGGACGAAGGACTGGCCCGCACCGAGGTGCAGGAGGGACGCCGCACGTTCGAGCTGACCGACGAGGGCCGGGCATACGTCGACTCGCACGCCGACGAGATGGCAGCCGTCTGGGAAGCGATGTCGCCGTCAGCCGACGACGACACCGATGACGTGCGGCCATTGATCGGGCAAACCGCCGCCGCACTCTGGCAGATCATGGCCACGGGCAGCACCGCGCAAAAGGCCCGAGCCCGCGAGGTTCTGGCGGAAACCAGACGCACGCTATACGGGATTCTCGCCGACGGCGACGACGAACCCGATCACACCGGAGGCACCTCATGAGCGACGTGCCACTGCGGATCGGTGACGCCGATCGCGAACACGCCGCAGCCGCCTTGGGCGAACACTTCGCGACCGGCCGCCTGTCCAAGGAGGAATACGACGAGCGGGCGCAGCGGGTGTGGGAGGCGAGGTTCCACGCCGATCTGGAACCCCTGTTCACCGACCTGCCGAGCCCATGGAAGCGCGTTCCTGCGCAGGTTCGACCGGTACGCGCGCTGCCACAGACACCGAGCCGACGGCCGGCCCGCCCATTCGTACCACTGGCGCCGGCCCTCGTGGTCGGGTTGGTTGCCGTGGCGATCATCACGGGTATGCCCTGGCTGCTGTTCGGCCTGTTCTGGCTTTGCGCGCTCGCCGGCGGCCCAGGTCGGGCCCGGCAGTTCCGTGCCCGCCAGACCGCTGTCGGTGCCCCTACTCCATGGCGGACATAGCGACGGACTAGCGGTGGAACGCCGCCAGCGTCTCGGCGGCCCGCTCCACTTCGCGCCGCGCTCGGCGAGACAACGGGTCGAACTCGGCCAGGTGGATGTCACCGTCCTGGTATCGCCAAGTGCCCGCAACGGACCCGTCCACCAAGAACGTCGGAACCGAGTGCGGCGTCTTGGTGCTGAACACCTTGGGTCGATGCACCTCGGGTAGCAGCTGCGTACGACGAGCGTGCACGAGCAGCGTTGCGTCCCAGGTCGGAAGGAACCGCACCGGAACCGGCGTGTCCGGATCCGGCCGCGGCGCATCGGGCAGGTCGACCATCGCTGTCCCGTCCTCGGCTCGGTACGGGACATGCTCGATCCGATTCAGCGATTCGGACACGCTTGTGACCGGAAGCCCCGCCCAGTTGGCGATCTCGGCCCGGGTGGCCGGCCCGAATCCACCCAGATAGCGGCGGACGAGCAGGTCGCGGGCATCCGCAGGCGAGATCTCGGACCGGCCGAGCCAGCTTTCCGCGTCAGCATGCAGGTCCGCCCTCCGGCGATCCCACGTGCCCGAGGGTGGGATCCGGACCAGGTCGAGCATCATGTTGATGCCGCCGCGGGCGCGGCGGCCGACCAGCTCGTCGATCTCGACCTGCCGCAGCGGCCTCCCTCGTAAAGCCTCCTGGACCGTTCTCGCAGCCTGTTCGAGCTCGGCCTTCGACGGATCACCCTTGGCCACCTTGACGAACCAGTCGCGAAGTTCTGGGCGAACCGCGACGGCGAACGGCCAATAGTCATCACGGGAGACCAGATGGATAGTGCCGCGAAGCAGAGTGCCCTGGACAACGGTGCGCTGCTCCAGTGCCTCGGTGAGGTCATTGCGCTCGAAGTTGCGCATGCGCGACCACAACCCGATGTACATAGCCGGCGCGTATTGCGCCTGGATGCCGGCAATGCATTCGAGCACTCGCGGCAGCGGATCGTCGAACGGCTCGAGCAAGCCCTGCCGGGCCAGCATGGCCCGATTGAGCTCACGCTCGGTGAGGACGTTGGCGGTCAACCGGCTGCCGAGCTATTCCACGAGTGAACCGGTCATCGTCCCGTCGGACGAGATGGCCAGGCAGACGACCTCACGGTCCGCAGGCCACGCCTGTTCGAGCGGGTAGATGTAGAAGAACCCGATCGTGGGGTCGCTCATCGCCTCTGGCGCGTACATGGCCATCCGGTTAGCACAACCTGCGTCGGCTTGGGCCACCAGCTCATCCTCGGTGGGATAGTCACCTTCGGGCAGGTCGAACATCCCGAAGACCTCGGCCTCGTGCGGTTGGTCACAGGGCACGGCCGGCAGGCTGGTGATCGACTCGCTCTCTTCGATGCCATTCAGGCAGTCGCCCACCTGCAGCGAGAATGCCGACACCTCACCGGGCCCGGTGATCTCTCCTGAGGAATCACGGTCGGCGCTGGTCACCACGACCGCAATGATCACCGCGACCCAGAGCAAGGTCCAAAGGCCGGCCAGGACCAGGCCGGCGACGGCCATGCCCTTGCCCTTTTGATTCTTCTTGGGGATCTGGACCAGCGCGATGATCCCGAAGATCACGGCGAGCAGAATGCCGCTGATGATGCCGAAGACCAGGGATGCGATGGCGAACCCGTTGGTCCGCTGTTCTGGCGGCGGCTGGTAACCAGGTGGCGGCGGTGGCCAGCTCTGCGCTGGCTGTCCGGACTCTGGCTCCGGCGCTGCGGGGTGTGCGTACGGGTCGGACATGGCGGTGAGGTTATCCGCCTGGCTGGGCGAGTTCGGTCGCCGCCGTGGGGCCGTCGTCGAGAAGAACTCGGAAGGCCGTCTCGTCCAGCACAGGTACCTTCAGCGAGACCGCCTTGTCGTGCTTGGACCCTGGGTTGTCGCCCACGACTACGAACGCGGTGCTCTTCGACACCGAACCCGACGCCTTGCCGCCCCGGAGGATGATCGCTTCCTTCGCTTCGTCCCGAGAGAAGCCGGACAACGAGCCGGTCACGACGATGCTGAGGCCCTCCAGGGTCCGCGGCACGGACGCGTCCCGCTCGTCGGCCATCCGAACCCCGGCGGCTCTCCACTTGCGCACGACATCACGGTGCCAGTCGACTGCGAACCACTCTCGCAACGACGCGGCAATCGTGGGACCGACGCCGTCGGCTGCAGCCAGCCGGGCCTCCCCGGCCGCACCCCCCTTCGCCGCCTGTTCGATCGCCTCCAGCGAACCGAACTGGGTAGCGAGGGCTCTGGCCGCGGTAGGACCGACGTGTCGGATCGACAGCGCCACCAAGACCCGCCACAACGGCCGGTCCTTCGCGACCACGAGATTGTCGAGAAGCTTCTCGGCGTTGGCCGTCAGCTCGCCGTCCTGGCGAACGAATAGCGGCACCGTCTGCAGGGTGGTCTCGTCGAGGGAGAACACGTCGCCTTCGTCGCGCACGATGTTGCTGTCGAGCAGCGCCGCCGCGGCCTCCCACCCCAACACCTCGATGTCGAACGCTCCCCGCCCGGCCAGGTGGAACAACCGCTCCCGCAGTTGGGCCGGGCAAGACCGGGTGTTCGGGCAGCGAATGTCGGCGTCGGCCTCCTTCTCCCGGGCCAGCGGCGTGCCGCAAGCGGGGCAGGTCTGCGGCATCACGAACGGCCGCTCCGAGCCGTCCCGCAGGTCGGCGACCGGCCCGACGATCTCCGGGATGACGTCGCCCGCCTTGCGCAGCACGACAGTGTCGCCGATCAGAACACCCTTGCGCACGACCTCCTGGGCGTTGTGCAGGGTCGCCTGCTCGACGGTCGACCCGGAGACCTTCACTGGCTCCATCACCCCGTACGGCGTGACCCGGCCGGTGCGCCCCACGTTGACCCGGATGTCGAGCAGCTTGGTGGTGACCTCCTCCGGTGGGTACTTGAACGCGATCGCCCAGCGCGGCGCCCGGGATGTGGACCCCAGGCGGCGCTGTAGCTCGACTTGGTCGACCTTGACCACGACTCCGTCGATCTCGTGTTCGACGTCGTGCCGGTGTTCGCCGTAGTAGGCGATGTACTCCCCGACCGCCGTCAGGTCAGGGACGACCCGCACCCGGTCACTGACCGGCAACCTCCAGCCGCGAAGTAACTCGTAGGCCGCGGACTGCCGTGCGATCTCGACACCGGTTCGGCGGCCGACGCCGTGGCACACCATCCGCAACGGCCGGGACGCCGACACGCGGGGATCCTTCTGCCGCAACGAGCCGGCCGCGGCGTTGCGGGGATTGGCGAACGGGGTCTTCCCGGCATCGCCGAGCGCGGCGTTCAGCTCCTCGAACCCCGCGACCGGGAAATAGACCTCGCCGCGGACCTCGAGAAGGTCAGGGACGTGATCGCCGACCAGCCGGTCGGGCACACCGGTGATCGTCCGCACGTTCGGCGTGACGTCCTCGCCGGTGCGACCGTCTCCCCTGGTGGCCGCCCGTACCAGTCGGCCGCCCTGGTAGGTCAGGTTGACCGCGAGCCCGTCGACCTTGGGCTCGCACAGGTACTCGGCACCCGCCCCGACGACCCGCTCGAGCCGCGCTGCCCAAGCCGCAAGGTCGGCGTCGGTGAATGCGTTGTCCAGGCTTTCCATCCGGGACGGGTGCTCGACCGGCGTGAAGTCCGTGGAATAGGTCGAGCCGACCTTCTGGGTGGGCGAGTCCGGTGTGCGCAACGCCGGGTAGGCGCCCTCGATCCGCTCCAGCTCGCGCAGTAACCCGTCGAACTCGCCATCGGCGATCGAGGGGGAATCGAGCACGAAGTAGCGGTACCGGTGCGCCTCGATCTCTTCGGCCAGGCTCGCGTGCCGCTCCCGGACGTCGGCCGGGACATCTGCCGCGTCGGTCGGCTCCGAGGATGTCGTCGTCACGGATCCGACGCTACCGATCGGCACCGACGGCATCCGCGAACGCCCGTCCCGTGCGAACGGCAAGGGAGTAGGCGGCCCGTGCCCAGCCGTCGTCGGCGCCGGCCAGGCCGCAGGCGGGCGTAACGACGCTGCGTGGGGCCATTCGCGCCGGATCCTGGTCGAGCCGGCCGAACAGGCGCCGCAGCCGGTCGACGAGTTCCTGGTCCGACGGTGGCACCTGCGGCGCGAGCGTCGGTACGACGCCCGGCCACAGCGCCAACCCGGCATCGACCGCAGCCGACAGCTCGTCGAGGAATCGCTCGTCGAGCACATTGACGTCGCAGGACAGGGCGGCCGCACCGGACCGGTGAATCAATCCGACCGGCGGATTCGCCGCGCAGCAGTGCACCACCGGCCACTCCCCCGCCTCGGCGAGCACCGCCGCAAGCTCCGACTCGGCCTCGGTTGCCGGCACCGCACCAAGCCGGCCGAAGCCACTCTCGGTCGGCAGCGACCCGGCCAGCACCGCGGGTAGACCAGGCTCGTCCACTTGAACGACGACGACGGCACCCGGAACCCGCCGCGCGACTTCGGCGATGTGTTGCGCAAGACCTTCTGCGAGCGACTGTGCGACGTCGCGGCGGGCGCCTCGATCAACGAGCACCCGGCCACCGCGAGTGCGCTCGAGCCCCGCCGCGAGCGTCCACGGGCCGGTGATCTGCGCTTTCAACGGTCCTGTGTAGCCGTATGCGGCTACCTCGAGCGCGTCGAGGTCCGCGCGTAATGCCGCCATCGCAGACCGCTCGTCCCGGCCGGGCCGGTCCACCAGCCGCCAACCGGCGGGTTGCAGGTCTACGTGCAGGTCGACCAGCAGTGCCGCCGTCCGCCCGATCATGTCCGAGCCGGCACCGCGTCCCGGCAGCTCGAACAGGTGCGGAAAGTCGGGCAGTTCGCCCATGACCACCCGGGCTGCTTCGTCCCGATCCTGGTAGGGCAGGGAGCCGACACCGGTGGCCTCACCAACGCCCCACGGAAACCCCACGGCCTCGACCCTACTGTCGCAATTGATCCACCGTGGGCGGCAGTTGATCTTGATGTACGGATGACCAGACCCGGCGCATCGATGCCATGACAAATCCGTCGACGCCGGCCCACTGGCTTGCCAGTACGGCGGCGATGCGGCTAGCCGCCGTGCGCGGATTGGAACGCGCGACGGTGGAGCGGAGCTGACTCGATCGTCCGGTCAATGGTGGCGGATCCGATGACCCGGGTGCCGTCGTACAAGACGACGGCCTGTCCGGGCGCCACCCCGCGCTGCGGAGAACCGAACGAGACGAGGACGACCTCGCCGTCGACCGTCGCAGCCGCTGGCACCGGCGTGCCGTGAGCGCGGTACTGGGCGAAGCAGTCGAGCACTCCCGCGGGTACAGCGCCGCACCAACGCGGCCGAATGCCGGCGATCTCGTCGACGGCGAGCGCCTCCGCCGGGCCTACCGTGACTCGCCGCTCGACGGGCGAGATATCGAGGACGTACCGGGGCTTCCCGTCCGAAGCGGGCCGGCCGATCCGCAGACCGCGCCGCTGGCCGACGGTGTAGGCGTAGGCACCGTCGTGCTCACCGACGACAGCGCCGTCCTGCTCGACGATCTGGCCGGGTGCGTCCCCGAGCTCACGGCGAAGGAACGCCCCGGTGTCCCCGTCGGCCACGAAGCAGATGTCGTGGCTGTCGGGTTTTTCGGCGACGGCCAGACCGCGCCGGGATGCTTCGAGACGAACGTCGGCCTTGAGTGTCGCCCCGAGGGGAAAGAGCGCATGGGCCAGCTGTGCCGCGGTCAATACACCGAGGACGTAGGACTGGTCCTTGGCCGGGTCGGCGGCGCGGTGCAGCTCCCGCCCATCGGCGCCGTCAACCAATCTGGCGTAGTGCCCGGTACACACTGCGTCGAAGCCGAGCGCCAACGCTCGGTCGAGTACCGCCGCGAACTTGATCTTCTCGTTGCACCGCAGGCATGGGTTAGGGGTTCGCCCGGCGGCGTACTCGGCTACGAAGTCGTCCACCACGTCGGCGCGAAAACGCTCGGCCAGGTCCCAGACATAGAACGGGATGCCGAGGACGTCTGCGGCCCGTCGGGCATCCCGGGCGTCCTCCAGCGTGCAGCAGCCGCGGGCACCGCTACGGAAGGACCGTGGGTTGGCCGACAGCGCCAGATGTACTCCGATGACGTCGTGACCGGCGTCGACACACCGGGCCGCCGCGACCGCCGAGTCGACACCGCCGGACATGGCCGCAAGAACTCGCATCCGTCAGTCCCTTCGCCGGTCGGCCGCGCTGGCGGCCCGCGCACGCTCGACAACGGGCCCGATCACCGCGGCAAGCGCCGCGATGTCGGCTGCCGTCGAGGTACGGCCGAGCGTGAAGCGCAACGATCCACGAGCCAGTTCTGCCGAGACGCCCATGGCGGTCAGCACATGCGACGGCGCAGAGACGCCGGCAGAACACGCGCTCCCCGTCGAGCACTCGATTCCCGCGCCGTCCAGGAGAAGCAACAGCGCATCGCCCGCACAGCCAGGGAAGGAGAAGTGGGCATTGCCGGGCAGCCGCCCTGCGGGCGCGGGATGACCGTTGAGCACCGCGTCGGGCACTGCGCCGAGAACAGCATCGACGAGGTCAGCGCGCGCTGCCGCGAGCCGTCGCGCTTCACCGGGCTGGGAATCCGTGGCGGTGACAACGGCTTCCGCGAAGCCTGCCGCACCGGCAACGTCGACGGTCCCGGACCGCACGTCGCGCTCCTGCCCGCCGCCATGCAAGACCGGTACGAGGTCGACCTCCGGCCGCACCAGCAGCGCACCCACTCCCATCGGACCGCCGACCTTGTGGCCGGAGACCGACATCGCGGCCAGCCCACTGGCGGCGAAATCGACAGGGACCTGCCCCACCGCCTGGACTGCGTCGGAGTGCACCGGAACGCCGTACGGGCGCGCGGTGGCGACCACCTCGTGCACCGGCTGGAGAGTCCCGACCTCGTTGTTCGCCCACATCACGGTGACGAGTGCGATGGAGGCCGCGTCATGGGCCAGCGCCGCCCGCAGTGCGCCGACATCAACCCGGCCGTGGCCGTCTACCCGTAACCACTCGACGGTTGCGCCCTCGACGTCCGCCAGCCACTGGACGGCCTCGAGCACGGCGTCGTGTTCGACGGCCGAAGCGATGATGCGCACCCTGCCGGGGTCGGCGGCGCGCCGGGCCCAGAACATGCCCTTGACCGCCAGGTTGTCGGCCTCGGTACCACCTGAGGTGAACACGACCTCTGCCGGTCGGGCACCCAGCGCTGCGGCGATCCGCTCCCGCGACTCTTCCACCGACTTGCGCGCGGCTCGGCCGGATGCGTGCAGCGACGACGGGTTGCCCAACATCCCCAGCTGGTCGGCCACGACCGCTACGACCTCGGGCCGGACCGGGGTCGTCGCGGCGTGGTCGAGATACACACCCACGCCCTCAGCCTTTCCGCTTCTCGATCTCCTCCACGGCCTGCGGCAGCACGGTGTGCAGGTCACCCACCACGCCGAAGTCGGCCATTGCGAAGATCGGCGCTTCGCCGTCCTTGTTGACGACGACGACCGTCTTCGAGGTCTGCATCCCGGCCTTGTGCTGGATCGCGCCGGAAATGCCCGCAGCGATGTAGAGCTGTGGAGACACGGTCTTGCCGGTCTGGCCGATCTGGTAGGCGTGCGGGTACCAGCCCGAGTCAACGGCGGCCCGGGATGCTCCGACGGCCGCCCCCAGCGCATCGGCCAGCGCCTCGACCGGGCCGAAGTCCCCGGCCGTGCCGCGCCCGCCGGACACCACGATCGCCGCTTCGGCGAGCTCGGGCCGGCCGGTGGCCGCCCGCGGCTGCCGGTCGACGATCCGCGCCGCCTTGGCCGCTTCCGACACGACCACTTCGACCTTCTCCTCCACCGGAGTCGTGGGAGCCGGCTCGGGCGTGACCGCGTTGGGCTTGACCGTGATGACCGGAACGCCGCGAGTGACCTTGGCGGTCACGGTGTAGCTTCCGGCGAATACCGACTGCCTCGTGGTGAGGTCGGCCGCGACATCGGTGGCGTCGGTGATGACGCCCGAGCCCAGCTTGATGGCCAACCGCGCCGCAATCTCCTTGCCCTCGGGGTTCGACGTGATGAGAATCGCGTCCGGCTTCGAGACCGCAGCTATCTGGGCGACCGCCTCAGCCTTGGGGCTTACCAGGAACTCCTCGAGCTCGGGCGCGTCGGCGACGTAGACCTTCGCAGCACCATGCTGGCCGAGGATCTCTTTGGCCGCGTCGTAGCCGGAGCCGATGAAGACCGCTGCTGGTTCGCCGATGCGCCGCGCGATCGTCAACAGCTCCATGGTCGTCTTGCGAACCGTGCCCTCGACGTGATCGACCAGGACCAATACCTCAGCCATGAGAACGAGCCTCCCGACCCGGTCAGACGAACTTCTGCGCGGCCAGGAACTCGGCTAGCCGACGACCGCCGTCGCCATCATCGGTGACGACCTGGCCGGCAGTCCGCGGCGGGCGTTTCGCGACGTCCTCGACCGCCGACCACGCGGCACTCAGGCCGACATCACCGGCGTCCACGTCGAGATCGGCCAGTGACCAGGACTCGAACGGCTTCTTCTTCGCGGCCATGATCCCCTTGAACGAGGGGTATCGCGGTTCGTTGATCTGGTCGGTCACCGACACCACCGCCGGCAGCTGCGCCTCGACCGTCTCCGACGCAACGTCGCCGTCCCGCCGGCCGGTGACCGTGCCACCGGAGACGGTCAGTTCCCCCGCGAAGCCGACGTGCGGCAGGCTCAGCCGCTCGGCGATCATGGCGGGGACCACACTCATGCTGCCGTCTGTCGACGCCATGCCGGTCAGCACCAGGTCCAGGTTGCCGATCTTCTCCAGCGCTCTCGCCAGCACCAGTGACGTTGCGATGGCGTCGGAGCCGTGCAACGCGTCGTCCACGACGTGGACCGCCGAGGTGGCTCCCATCTGCAGGCCCTTCCGCAGCGCGTCGGCGGCCTGCTCCGGGCCCATCGTGATGACTACTACTTCGCCGTCGGCAGATTCGGCGATCTTGAGCGCCTCTTCGACGGCGTACTCGTCGAGTTCCGAGAGCAGGCCGTCGACACCCACTCGGTCGGTGGTGTGGTCGGTCTCGGAAAAGGTCCGGTCTGCGGTGGCGTCGGGTACGTGTTTCACCAGAACAGCGATCTTCATGACAGCAGCCAGCCTAAACGAGACGGCTCAGCGTCCGACAAAGCGGGCTTTCCCCGGCCCGTCCTCGACGAACGACCGCATCCCGATGGTTCGATCCTCGGTCGCGAACAGACCGACGAAATACTGCCGCTCGATCTCCAGCCCGGTGTCGATGTCGGTCTCCAGACCGCGATCGATCGCCTCCTTGGCAGCGCGCAGGGCGTAGGCGGGACCGTCCGCGAACCGGGCCGCCCAGGTCGTCGCGGCCGAGTACACCTCGGTGGCAGGAACCACCTGGTCGACCAGACCGATCTGCAGCGCCTCGTCCGCCCGCACGAACCGACCGGTGTAGATCAGCTCCTTGGCTTTGGCCGGCCCGACCAGCCGGGACAATCGCTGAGTTCCACCGGCGCCGGGAATGATCCCGAGCTGGATCTCCGGCTGACCGAGCTTGGCATCCTCAGCGGCGATGCGAGTGTCGCACGCTAGCGCCAGCTCGCAGCCGCCACCGAGGGCGAAGCCCGTCACAGCAGCCACCGTCGGCTTCGGGATGCGGGCCACCGCGGCGAAGGCGGCCTGCAATGGCACGGAGCGGTCGACCATGTCCGCGTAGGTGAGCTCGGCCATCTCCTTGATGTCCGCTCCCGCAGCGAACACCTTCTCGCCGCCGTACACGACAACAGCCCGCACGTCCTTGCGTTCGGCCGCCTCGTCCGCTGCGGCCTTCAACTCGGCCTGGACCTCTGCGTTCAACGCATTCATCGGAGGCCGATCCAGCCGGATCGTCCCCACTGCTTGATCGACCTCGAGCCTGACGAACACAGCTCGGAGCCTAAACCCGTCGGCCACCGGCT
This sequence comes from uncultured Actinomycetota bacterium, assembly GCA_963831385.1. Taxonomy (GTDB): domain Bacteria; phylum Actinomycetota; class Actinomycetes; order Jiangellales; family Jiangellaceae; genus JACVRX01. The sequence goes on along the minus strand of CAWHPW010000010.1, from coordinate 88,896 downwards.
CGACATTCCGTTTCGCTAGGCCCTATGCAGCGAAGAACTGGCCGAGCTCCCGGCCCACCTGTTCCGGCTGGCCACCTCGATCGGAGTTCCACGCAGCGGCATGGCCGACTCCGGAGAGCTCGACCCGTTTCGCGTCTGGCACAACCCGCTCCAGCATGTCGAGGGCGCGTTTGAGGTACGCCGGGCTCTTGCTGCCGCCGAGCAACATCACCTCCGCTGCAATGGCCCGAAATCGCTCGAGTGACCCGCTCGTATCGGCGACGAGCTGGAATTCGTGATGCAACGTGGGAGCAAGCGCCCGCATTGGCACGTAACCGTCGGTACCACGCTTGTCCTCCTGTGCCATCGCCATCCTCGTCAGCAGCTCGAGTAGCCGGCGCGGCATGACGTTGAATACCGGCGGCCCCATCTGCGCCCCTTTCATGCCGGTCACGAGCGCTGCGGCGATGTCACCCCCGGCCAACTCCTGGTCGAGGCGCCTCAACACTGTGGTCGGCACCTGGTCGTCCTCGAAAAGCGGCGGTTCGAAGATCGCTGCTCGGTGAATGGTCGGCAGGGTGAGCGCGGCTTCCAGCGTGACGATCGCTCCCGAGCTGCAGCCGAAGACGTTGTGCGTCCCTGTCGCGGCGAGCACCGCGGCCAAGTCCTCGACGTCGGTCTGAACGCCGTGGTCGGGGCGATACGGGCCGCTCACGCCACGACCACGGCGGTCGGGAAGGTAGACGGTGAAAGTGTCCGCCAGTGCCTTGGCGAGCTGGACATGGTTGTAGGACGACGACATCGCGCCGTGCAGAAGGATCACGCCCGGGCCTTCGCCGAGCTGCCGGTAGCCGATCGTGGTGCCGTCGGCGGGTGTCACCACGCGCAGAGTGTCAGTTGTCATCGTTGCTCCGGTGGAACTCGGCCCATTCCTGGCGCCAGCCGGTGTCGGGGTTCTCGATGCGTTCGATGAACTGTCTGGTGAACGAGGTATCGGCGTTTACCAGGGCGAGGCGGTAGTCCTCCTCGACCAGGAACAGCGGGTGCACGCCATCGGCGAGCGCCCGGTCGATCACGCCTTGGGCCTCGGTGCGCTCGGTCCGCTAGGCCCATCAGTCGCACTCCGCAGGAGCTCGACGACCTCGTCCGGAGGCAATGCCCCGATCAATGACAGAGCGGCGACGAACTGGGGGTACTCGTGTTGGGGTTCGCCGACCAAGTCACGAAGCCAGTCCCGTAGCTCGTTCCTTCCAAGATCGGTGAGTCCGTAGACGGTGCGTTCGGGACGCCGCCCGACCCGGTTGCTCTCGACCTCTTCGATGAAGCTGGCGTTGGCCAGCTGCTGCACGACCATGTACAGCGAGCCGTGGTTGAACCTGACGCTCCGCGCATCACCGTTGTCACGCAGCGTCCGGCTGAGCTCGTACGGGTGCATCGGCCGTTGGGTCAGATACGACAGCACCGCCAGCCCCAGCAGGTTCCCGACCTTCCGCTGCTGCACGATCACTCCCATCTAGTTGGCAATAACTATTCATTCTCGTCTAGTCAGTGTCAACTATGCTGGGTATGAAGTACGCACCAAGAAACCACGGTGAGCTTGGCGGCGGGGCGCGATGAGAAGTTGTGGGAGGCTGAAGAACGAAGCTCGGGAACGTGGTGAGCGTGAGATCGCGTGCCGAGAGTGTGTACTGGCCTCCGACAACTTCTCATCGTGCCTCGCCGCTACGTGGGCTGCCCGAACGGTTCTCAGGTGGATGTCACCCGAGCCAGGTACGTTTCCGGTATGGAGTACCGCAGGCTCGGCCGGCTGGAGCACCAGAGCTCCGTGCTGATCTACGGCGCCGCGGCGCTGTCCGACGTCAGCCAGGAGGTGGCAGATCGGTCGATCGACGAGGCGCTGAAGGCAGGCATCAACCACTTCGACGTGGCGGCCGGCTACGGCGATGCGGAGCTGCGTCTCGGCGCGGCCATGTCGCGGCTTCGCGGCCGGGTGTTCCTCGCCACCAAGACCGGCGAACGGTCCGCGGAGGCAGCGTGGCGGCAGATCAACGCATCCCTGGAGCGCCTGCAGACCGACCGGGTCGATCTCATCCAGCTGCACGCCATCGGTGACCGTGCAGAGCTCGACCTCGCGATGGCCCAGGACGGCGCCATCCATGCGGCGGTCCGAGCGAAGGAGCAAGGGCTGGCCGGTGCGATCGGAATCACCGGGCATGGCGACCAGGCGCCGGCAACTCACCGCGAGGCCCTCAACCGCTTTCCGTTCGCCACCGTCCTGACACCGTTGAACCCGGTGCTGGCCCGTGACAGTGCCTACCTCGCCGACTACGAGGCTCTGGTCGAGGAGGTTCAGCGCCAGGACGTCGGCTTGATGATCATCAAGACTGCCGCGCGACGGAATTGGCCCGACGGCGCAGAACACACATACACCACGTGGTACGAGCCATTCGACGAGCAGAGCCGGATCACCGCCACGGTGGCGTGGGTGTTGGCAAGACCAGAGGTCACCGGAATCGCCACGCCTTCTGACGTGCGCCTGCTGTCGTTGGTGGTCCGCGCCGAAGCGGAGCGTGGTGGGCTGCCGCCGGGTACTGCCGAGGCGGCATTGCGCGACGAGCCGAATTACTCCTCTCCGTTCGTCGACATTCCGTTCTGACGTGCCGCGCCGACCTGCCAAAGATCGTGCCCGGGTGCGCGACCCGCAGCCGTCCTGGCCCGGGGACTGGGCACCGCTGGGGGCGACATTCGACGGCGAGGCGACAAACGTCGCGCTGTGGGCGCCGCAAGCCGAGCGGGTCGAGGTCTGCCTCTTCGACGAGTCGGATGACGAAACCAGATTCCTACTGGCGGACCGAACCTTCGACATCTGGCACGGCCGACTCCCGGACGTGCGGCCCGGTCAGCGCTACGGATTACGGGTGCACGGGCCGTGGGATCCCGCCCAGGGATGGCGATTCGACCACGACAAACTGCTGCTCGACCCGTACGCACGGGCCGTGACAGGAGACATGATCCTGGACTCCGCGCTTTTCGAGTTCGGTGCGGACAACGCGGCGTACGTGCCGAAGGCCGTCGTCGTCGAGCGGGACAGCTTCGACTGGGCAGGAGACTCCCGCCCGCGAGTTCAATGGTCGGACACCGTCGTCTACGAGTTGCACGTCCGCGGCTTCACCATGCGCCACCCGGATATCCCAGAGGAGCTACGCGGCACCTACGCGGGGCTGGCCCATCCGGCGGCGATCCAGCACCTGCTCGACTTGGGGGTCACCACTGTCGAGCTGATGCCGCTCCATCAGTTCGTCAGCGAGACGCACGTGCAGCACCGCGGTCGGGCGAACTACTGGGGCTACAACTCCGTCGCCTTCTTCGCGCCACACGCCAGGTATGCCGCCACCGGCTCCCACGGCGAACAAGTCGACGAGTTCAAGGCCATGGTCAAGGCCCTGCACGCGGCTGGGCTGGAAGTGGTTCTCGACGTGGTCTACAACCACACCGCCGAGGAGGGCCCGACCGGCCCGACGCTGTCCTTCCGCGGGATCGACAACCTGGCGTACTACCGCCAGCACGCTGCGGATCCGTCGCAGTACTACGACTACACCGGGTGTGGAAACACCGTCGACGTCAGCCACCCGCACGTGTTGCGGCTGGTGATGGATTCGCTGCGGTATTGGGTCGCCGAGATGCACGTCGACGGTTTCCGCTTCGACCTCGCTGCGGCCCTGGCTCGCTCGATGCACGACGTCGACATGCTCGGCTCGTTCATGACGGTGATCGAACAGGACCCAGTGCTGCGGGAGGTCAAGCTGATCGCCGAGCCGTGGGACATCGGGCCGGGCGGCTATCAGGTCGGCGAGTTCCCGCACCTGTGGACCGAGTGGAACGACAAGTTTCGCGACACGGTTCGCGACCATTGGCGCGGCCAAGTGGCAGGCGTCCGTGACCTGGCGTACCGGCTGTCCGGCTCGTCCGATCTCTACGGCGACGACGGACGCCGGCCATACGCGTCGATCAACTTCGTGACCGCGCACGACGGGTTCACCCTGCGCGACCTGGTCTCCTACAACCACAAGCACAACGAGGCCAACGGTGAAGGGAACCGCGACGGGACCGACAACAACCGGTCGTGGAATCACGGCGTGGAAGGCGAGACGACCGAGCCCGACGTACTCGTCCTTCGCCGCCGGCAGCTGCGCAACCTACTTACCACCCTGCTGCTCGCGACCGGTGTACCCATGCTCGTCGCTGGCGACGAGATGGGCCGCACCCAAGGCGGCAACAACAATGCCTACTGCCTGGACAACGAGACGACCTGGCTCGACTGGTCCCTGCGTGACGAATACGCCGACCTGCTCGCCTTGACCCGCACTCTGCTGTGGTTGCGTCGCGAACACCCGGTCTTCCGGCAGCGGCGGTTCTTCGGTGGCCGCCCGGTCATCGACGGCGAACGCAAGGATCTGGCCTGGTTTGCGCCGTCCGGCCGGGAGATGACCGAAAACGAATGGCACGACGAGTCCATGCGAACCCTCGGGATGTTTCTCTCCGGTGACGGCATCCGGTCTCGCGGCCCGCACGGCGAGCGGATCGTCGGCGACTCGTTCCTGCTCTGGCTGCATTCAGGAGCAGACTCGATCGAAGTCACCCTCCCCGACGACGAGTGGGCGCAGACCTACGACGTTGCCCTCGACACCGCCGGTGTCCGAACACCGCAAGAGCGCCATAAGGCCGGCGACGCGGTCACGATCCCAGCGCGCAGCTGCCTGTTACTCCGCGTCACTTCGTGATGCTCGCGCATCTGCTGTTGCGCCGACGACATCCAAACCGCTGAGCAAGCTATCCACAGTTCGGATTCTTGATCCTCCGGCATCCACATCTGGCCGCATCACTAACTGTGCCCCTGCGTGCGGAGCTCACGACGCTCCTCGTGGGCCCATGCAACATCGAAACCGTGCGATCCTCCGCGATCTCGACAACGCTACGCGCGGCAGTCGCTCCACCCGGTGAAGGCAGCATCGGTGACCGGACCAGCCAACTGTGAGATGCGCGGCCTGCGCTACGGGCCAGCCGCATGCGGAACCGTCGACGTACTCGTGGATGAGAGCTGCAGAGTGCGTGATTCAGGCTTCGTCCGAGTGCGCCGGACCAGCCGATTCCCAACGACAACATGGTGGATCGATACGGACAACGCTGCCTCACGCGACTGTCTTCCGCCGTGGCACGTCGTGATCGACGAACTCGCACCAACCGCACGCCCCGGCCAGATCCCGGTGGCTCCGACGGCACGAGCACTCGTCGGACGCCGTACGCGGGATGGTCCGAGCCTCGATCGGAGCACCTTCGGCCGAGCGACTCCGGTCGGCGCGAGCGCTGTTCTGCGAGGCCGTACAGCGACGGCATTGCACCGTCGCCGAGCTGACGGAGGAACTTCGCCGAACACCGCGACCCGATACGGCATCAGCGCGGCTGGCGATGGCAGACGTCATGCAGCCGGCATGTCGATCAACCGACCGAGTGGCGACCTGGCGGAGCGCCGAGCCGTCTACGCCACACTGGGCTGGCGCGTGATTCCGATATCGCCATTCCGCTTGCGCACAGAGCCGGCACAGGTTCGGCTCGAGATCGAGCAGGCGTATCGGGCTGGACTGCGCTAGCTCGCTGATGCTTGACCGTTTGACTGTCGCTGGAGCAGCAGTAAACGGTCAAGCATCAGCCAAGAGGGGTAAGAGCGTCCGCGGGGAGAACCGCCAGGCCGAGCTCGGTGGCACCGGCCAACCGGTCGTGGCGGGGCACCACCCGGACGGTGTAGCCGAACGGGCCGGTGCGCTGCAGACTCACCTCGCCGTCGAAGCGGAAGCGGCCGTTCTCATACTTGTCCGCTACCTCCAGCGAGCTGACCTGCGGCTCCCTCAACTGGTCGGACTCGTCCACCCGCCCGTGCACGACCTGGACATCCACGTCGTCGGGGGAAAGCGAGCCGAGCGAGACGAAGGCCCGCAGCTGCAAAGACTGCCCCATCTCGAACGCGTCGGCACCGGAGGAACTCTCCACGTGCTCGATCGTGACGCCTGACCACGCCTCTCGTACCCGCGCCTTCCACGAGGCGAGCGCCTTGGCGCCGTCGTAGTCGTCGTTCAGTGCACGGCACGACAGTGCCGCTGGCCGATACAACTGCTCGACGTAGTCGCGGATCATCCGGGTGGCCTGCACCTTTGGGCCGAGCGAGGTCAGCGTCTGGCGGAGCATCTCCAGCCACCTGCGGGGCACGCCACCACCGTCGACGTCGTAGAAGCGCGGTATCACTTGCTGCTCGATGATGTCGTACAGAGCGGCGGCCTCGAGGTCGTCACGGTGCTCGGCGTCATCGACGCCTTCGGCCGACGGGATCGCCCAGCCGAATTCGGGGCCGAACCACTCGTCCCACCAGCCGTCGCGGATGGACAGGTTGAGCGCACCGTTCAGTGCTGCCTTCATGCCCGATGTACCGCATGCCTCGTACGGTCGCAGCGGGTTGTTCAGCCACACGTCGCAGCCGGGATACAGCGGCTGGGCCAAGGCGATGTCATAGTCGGGCAGGAAGACGATCCGATGCCGGACGTCGGCCTCGTCGGTGAAACGGACCATCTCCTGGATGAGCCGCTTACCACCGTCATCGGCCGGGTGGGCCTTGCCGGCGATGACGATCTGGGCCGGCCGCTGCGGATGCAGCAAGATCGCCCGCAGGCGGTCCCGGTCACGCAGCATCAACGTGAGTCGCTTGTACGACGGCACCCGGCGGGCGAACCCGATCGTGAGCACGTCAGGGTCCAGGACACCATCGATCCAGCCGAGCTCGGCCTCGCTCGCCCCTCGTTGCCGAGCGGACTCACGCAACCGTCGACGGGCTTCCTGTACCAGCCGCTCGCGCAACACCCGCTTGGTGGACCAGATGTCGGCGTCGCGCACTTTCGCGACGGCCTGCTCCCACCCTTCCCCACGCTCCACCAAGTCGGTGCCGCCAGCACGGCGGGCCAGCCGCATGACCTCCGGAGCCACCCAGGTGGGCGCATGCACGCCGTTGGTCACCGACGCGATCGGGATCTCGTTCTGGTCGAAGGCGGGCCACAGCCCGGCGAACATCTCCCGGCTGACCTGGCCGTGTAACCGGCTCACCCCGTTGGCACGCTGGGCCAACCGCAGGCCCATGACTGCCATATTGAAGACCTCGAGATCTCCGCCCGGATAGTCCTCTGCGCCCAGGGCGAGGATCCGTTCGATCGGCAGGCCCGGCGAGGCGTTGTCGCCGCCGAAGTACTGCTGCATCAGGTCGCGCGGAAACCGGTCGATACCCGCAGGCACCGGTGTATGCGTCGTGAAGACCGTGCCCGACCTCGCTGCCTCCAGGGCGGAATCCAAGCTCAGCCCATGCTCTTCGATGAGCTCACGGATCCGTTCCAAGCCGAGAAAGCCGGCATGCCCCTCGTTGGTGTGGAAGACCTCGGGGGCCGGCGTGCCGGTCACCCGGCTGTAGATGCGCAACGCGCGCACTCCGCCGATGCCGAGAAGCATTTCCTGCTGAAGCCGATGCTCTCCCCCGCCGCCGTAGAGGCGGTCGGTGACCTCGCGTTCGGCCGGGCCGTTCTCCTCGACGTCCGAGTCCAGCATCAGCAACGGCACGCGACCGACCTGTGCGACCCAGACCGCGGCAGCCAACCGTTCGTCACCGGGCAGGTTGACGTACACCCGAACCGGTGACCCATCGGCGTCGCGGAGTGGGTTCAGCGGCAGGTTGTTGGGGTCGACCAGTGGGTACCGCTCTTGCTGCCAGCCCTCCCGCGAGAGCGACTGCACGAAGTAACCGTGCCGATATAGCAGGCCGACCCCGACGATCGGTACGCCTAGATCGCTGGCCGCTTTCAGATGGTCACCCGCCAGGATGCCCAGCCCGCCGGAGTATTGCGGCAGCACATGGGTGATGCCGAACTCCGGTGAGAAGTACGCAATCGCGCGAGGCGCATCGCCGTCGGCGTGCTGGTACCAGCGGTCTTCAGTCAGGTATCGCTGGAGGTCCTGGTGCGCACTGCGGATCTTGTTCAGGAACGCCTGGTCCGAGGCGAGCGCCTGCAACCGTTCCGGCGGCACCTCACCGAGCAGCCGGACGGGATCGCGCCAGACGGTCTCCCACAGGGTCGGGTCGACGGCCGCGAACACCTCTTGGGTGGGCGGATGCCAGGACCAGCGGAGGTTGTCCACCAGCTCGCCCAGAGGCGCCAATGCCTCGGGGAGCACGGTTCGGACGGTGAGTCGTCGGATGGCTCGCACCCGCGTACGGTAGTCGGTCCCGCGCAGTGAGCCTGCGCTGGCTGTCCCGGCATCCCGGCCGTGTCGTTTCCGTCGGATTCCGGTCTGTCGCCCATCCGGTGAACGCCTGGCTCCGAAACCCAGTAGGGACAGCAGGGGTGAGGAGACGGGGCGATGCGGCCAGCGCAGCGGGCGCGCCACGAACGCCAGGCCAGCTCTCGCAGCCATGATCTGCACGACGACGTCGGTCTACGCGATGCGTATCAGGCCCACGGGCCGGAGCTCTTTCGCTTCGCCCGGCGGGCGCTGCACGACAACGATGCTGCTCGCGACGCCGTGCAGGAGACGTTCTTGCGGGCCTGGCGCGCCTTCGACCGGTACGACCCCGCCGTCGGCAGCCTGCGGGTCTGGTTGTTCGCCATCGCCCGCAATGTCGTCGTGGACGAGGCACGCCGCAAAGCCGCCAGGCCAGTCTCACCGGTGCCGGCCGATTCCCTGGTCAGGTTGGCGCCCGTCGTCGACGGAGCGGAGGACACGGCGGTGACCCGCTGGCTGGTCGAGGATGCGCTGCGCCGAATCTCCCCGGAACATCGCAGCGCGCTGGTCGAGACCTATCTGCGCAACAGGCCCTACGCCGAGGTCGCTGCCGAGCAGCAGATACCCGTGGGCACCTTGCGTAGCCGGGTGTTCTACGGCCTGAAGGCGCTTCGACTAACCCTGGACGAGATGGGAGTTGAGCCGTGATCGACGACGCCCATCGGCAACTACGGGAATCCCTCGGCTCGTACGCGCTTGGGCAGCTCGACCCGGACGAACGCGCCGAAGTGCGCACGCATCTCGACGACTGCCCCGGCTGCCGAGACATGCTGGCCGAGATCGAGCCGCTGGCCGAGCCTCTTCGCCTGATCGACGCGGACCGGATGTACGAGCCGGTACAGCCGACGCACCGACGAGGAGTCGGTCGCTGGACGCTGATGGCCGCCGTCGCCGCGCTCGTCGGGTCGGGGATCGGGTACGCCATCGCCCCGAAACCCCCGGAGCTGCCGCTCGAGCCGGTCGCCGTACGGGTCAGCACACCGTCGGTCGAATCGACCGCCGAGGTGATCCCGCACACCTGGGGAATGGAGATCAAGCTCACTGGGAGTGGGTTCGATCCCGGCCTGGCCTATCGGGTCTTGGTCCGCGCTCGCGACGGCAGGGAGGTGAACGCCGGGGAGTTCGTCGGCACGGGGCCGGCGACCATGCACTGCAGCCTCAACACGTCGGTGCTGCGGGCGGATGCCGTCGGATTCCGGGTCGTTGACGAAGATGGGCAAGAGGTGATGACGTCGTCACTTCTGTGATCGACTCGCTAGTTTTGGCACATGACCGGACGCATCCCGATCCTCGACGTCGAACCCGTGATCGGGTGCGGACGTTACCTCGCCAAGGCCGTCATCGGAGAGACGTTCGAGGTCGCCGCAAACGTGTTCCGCGAGGGCCATGACGCCGTTGCGGCGTCGGTCAGCTTCCGCGATCCCGCCGGCCGGGTCCGGCAATGGGTGCGAATGCACAAGCGCGAACCGTGGAGCGACCGCTGGTTCGCCGAGCTCACCCCTGACAGCGAAGGAGAATGGTCGTTCACGATCGAGGGCTGGTCCGATCCCATCGGCACCTGGCGGCATGCCGCGGAGGTGAAGATTCCAGCGGAGATCGACATCGAGCTCGTGTTCACCGAGGGCACCCGACTCCTCGAGCGGGCCGCATCGGCGCTGCCCCGCGGGCTCACAGCCGAGCGCCGACTGCTACGCGATACCGCCAAGGCGGTACGCGACCAGCGCCGCCCACCTCCGGTCCGCCTCGCCGCAGCCATGGCGCCGGACGTCACGACGATTCTGGACGCATATCCGCTGCGCGAGTTGGTCACCGAGGATGGGCCGTATCCGGTACGGGTAGACCGCGAGCGGGCGCTCTACGCATCGTGGTACGAGTTCTTCCCCCGGTCGGAAGGAGCCTTCCGCAACAACGACGGCTCCTGGACGTCGGGAACGTTCCAGACCGCCGCGAAGCGCTTGCCGGCCATCGCCGCCATGGGATTCGACGTCGTCTACTTGCCACCGGTCCATCCCATCGGCCGGACGTACCGCAAGGGCGCGAACAACACGCTCACGCCCGGAGAGCACGACCCGGGCGTTCCCTGGGCGATCGGATCGGAGGACGGCGGGCACGACGCGATACATCCCGAGCTCGGGACGTTCGACAGCTTCGACGACTTCGTCGCCGCTGCCCGTGAACTGGACCTCGAGGTGGCGCTCGACCTTGCCCTGCAAGCATCGCCTGACCACCCGTGGGTCGAAGACCACCCGGAGTGGTTCAACCATCGGGCCGACGGGACGATCGCGTACGCGGAGAATCCGCCGAAGAAGTACCAGGACATCTACCCGCTGAACTTCGACGACGATCCCGAAGGCAGCTACGCCGAGATGCTCCGGATCATTCGGTTGTGGATGGACCACGGGGTGCGGATCTTCCGGGTCGACAACCCGCACACCAAGCCGGTCAGTTTCTGGCATCGGCTGCTCGAAGAGGTTCGCCAGACCGACCCCGACGTGGTGTTCCTGGCCGAGGCCTTCACCAAACCGGCCATGATGCATGCCCTGGCCAAGATCGGCTTCGGTCAGTCGTACACCTATTTCACCTGGAAGAACAGCAAGCACGAGCTCTACGAGTACTTCACCGAGTTGCGCGACGCTGCCACCTACATGCGCCCGAACGTCTTCGTCAACACCCCCGACATCCTGCACGCATACCTGCAATACGGGGGTCCGGCCGCATTCAAGATCCGGGCGGTGCTCGCCGCCATGCTCTCACCCACCTGGGGGGTCTATTCCGGTTACGAGCTCTATGAGCACGTCGCCGTTCGCCCGGGCAGCGAGGAATACCTCGATTCGGAGAAGTACCAGTATCGGCCGCGGGATTGGGCGGCCTACGAGCCCGGTGGTACGCGCGAAGGCCAGTCGCTCGCGCCGTACCTGACCCGGCTCAACGCGATCCGTCGCGCCCACCCTGCTCTGCATCGGCTACGGAACCTGCGCTTCCACTGGGTCGACAACTCCGAGATCGTGTGCTTCTCCAAGCGCGCGCCGTTACCCGACGGCGGCGAGGACGTCGTCGTGACCGTCGTGAACCTGGACCCGCACGGGACCAGGGAGGGAACCATCTCCCTGGACATGCCCGAGCTGGGCTTCGACTGGCACGAGACATTCGCTGCGCGCGACGAGCTGACCGGCCAGGCATTCCACTGGGGTCAGTTCGACTTCGTTCGCCTCGACCCGGCCGTCGAGCCCGCGCACGTACTCACGATCCACCGGTTGGGCACATGAACGGCGATGACCATCTGCCGGCGGCGGGGACCGATCCCGATTGGTTCAAGCGGGCCGTCTTCTACGAGGTCCTCGTCCGCGCGTTCAATGACTCCGATGGAGACGGCGCCGGCGACCTCCGCGGGCTCACCGACAAGCTGGACTATCTGCACTGGCTCGGAGTCGACTGTCTCTGGCTGCCGCCGTTCTACCCATCACCGCTGCGCGACGGCGGATACGACGTCTCGGACTACAAAGGCGTCCTGCCCGAGTTCGGCACGCTGGAGGACTTCAGTCGGTTCGTTCGGCTGGCGCACGACCGCAGGATGCGGGTGATCATCGACTTCGTCATGAACCACACCAGTGACCAGCACGCGTGGTTCCAGGCGTCGCGAGAAGACCCCGACGGGCCGTATGGCGACTTCTACGTCTGGGCGGACGACGACACCGGTTATTCCGACGCCCGGATCATCTTCGTCGACACCGAGACGTCGAACTGGACTTTCGATCCGGTGCGCCGGCAGTACTTCTGGCACCGCTTCTTCAGCCACCAGCCCGACCTGAACTACGACAACCCGGCCGTGAGCGAGGCCATCATCGATGCCCTGCGATTCTGGCTGGACCTCGGGATCGACGGCTTCCGTCTCGACGCCGTGCCGTACCTGTTCGAGGAGGAGGGGACCAACTGCGAGAACCTCCCCCGGACCCACAGCTTCCTCAAGCAGCTCCGCAAGGTGATCGACGACGAATACCCGGACACCGTGCTGCTCTCCGAGGCGAACCAGTGGCCGGCTGACGTCGTCGAGTACTTCGGCGAGTTCTCAGCCGGTGGCGACGAATGCCACATGGCCTTTCACTTCCCGGTGATGCCGCGGATCTTCATGGCAGTTCGCCGCGAGTCGAGATACCCGGTCTCGGAGATCATGGCGCAGACCCCGCTCATCCCAGCCAACTGCCAGTGGGGGATCTTCCTGCGCAATCACGACGAGCTCACCCTTGAGATGGTGACCGACGACGAGCGCGACTACATGTGGACCGAGTACGCCAAGGACCCTCGGATGAAGGCGAACATTGGCATCCGTCGGCGGCTGGCCCCGTTGTTGGAGAACGACACCGATCAGATCGAGCTGTTCACTGCGATGTTGCTCTCGCTGCCAGGTTCTCCGGTGCTCTATTACGGGGACGAGATAGGGATGGGCGACAACATCTGGCTGGGCGACCGCGACAGCGTTCGCACCCCGATGCAATGGACGCCGGATCGCAACGCCGGGTTCTCCACCGCCGAGCCGGGCCGGCTGACCCTGCCTGTGGTCATGGACGCGGTCTACGGCTACCAGGTCACCAATGTGGAGTCCCAGCTCACCAACACGTCGTCGCTGCTGCACTGGACCAGGCACATGATCGAGGTGCGCAAGGAGAACCCTGCCTTCGGGCTGGGCGACTTCACCGACATCGGCGGCTCGAACCCCAGTGTGCTGTCCTACGTGCGCGAGTTCGGCGACGACGTGGTGCTGTGCGTCAACAACCTCTCGCGTTTCCCCCAGCCGGTCGAGCTCGACCTGCGCCGTCACGAGGGCTGCCAGCCGATCGAGCTGATGGGCGGTGTTCGGTTCCCGCCGATCGGTGAGCTTCCCTACCTGCTCACGCTGGCGCCGCACGGGTTCTACTGGTTCCGGCTGGTCCCGCACGTGGCGGAGACCACCCCATGACGGTCGAGGGGGTCGCCGCGCTGCTGCCGGCCTGGCTGCCCCATCAGCGGTGGTTCGGGGGCAAGAACCAGCCCATCGACGCCCTGTCGGTCGTGGCCGCGACCCGGCTGCGGGACCGCGAGCCGGAGTTCTGGCACCTGCTCGTCGAAGTGACCCAGGGCGAGGACGTCGACGTATACCAGGTTCCGGTGAGCCTTCGGGACCGCGCCGGTGACCGGCTCGAACATGTCCTGCTGGGAGAAGTCGACGGGAGGTTCGTCTACGACGCCCTGCACGACAAGGAGGCGACCGCGGAATTGCTGCGGCGCTTCGAGGCCGAGGACCAGCTGGAAACCCTGACCTTCCATACCGAGCCCGATGCACTCTTGCCGATGGGCGAGCCGTCACTCGTGCTCACTGCCGAGCAGAGCAACACGTCGCTGGCCTATGGCGGTGCGGCGCTGCTGAAGGTCTTCCGCCGACTGGTTCCCGGTGTGAATCCCGACGTGGAGATTCACGACGCCTTGACCCGAGCGGGCTGCGAGTACGTCGCGCCCCTGCTGGGCTGGCTCGACGGTACGTGGACCGATTATGCGGGCAGGCGTCGGGCAGCTGGCCTCGCGATGCTGCAGAAGTTCCTGGTGACCGCCACCGACGGCTGGGCGCTCGCCGCCACCAGCGTCCGCGACCTCTACGCCGAGGCTGACCTGCGTGCCGACGAGGTGGGTGGGGACTTCGCCGGTGAGTCCGAACGGCTGGGCATGGCGACCGCCGAGGTACACGCCTGCCTGGCCGATGTCCTCCCGGTCCGGACTCTCTCCCGCGACGAGATAGCGGCCATGGCGACCCGAATGGGCGAACGCCTCGACGACGCCGTCGAAGTCGCCCCGGAGCTGCTTCCTTACGCTCCCTCGCTCGCCAAGGCGTTCGATGCTCTCGCCGACCTCGACGACGTGATTCCCGCTCAACGCATCCACGGCGACTACCACCTCGGCCAAGTGATCCGCACGGTGGTCGGTTGGAAACTGGTCGACTTCGAAGGCGAGCCGGAGAAGCCGCTGGCTGAGCGGGTTGCGCTCGACTCGCCGGTACGCGACGTCGCGGCGATGCTGCGCTCGTTCGACTACGCAGCGCGCCACTTGCAGATCGTGGACCATCCCGACAACGAGCAGATCGCCTACCGAGCGGTCGAGTGGGCCGAACGCAACCGCTCCGCCTTTTGCGATGGCTACGCCAAGAGCTCAGGCCGCGATCCTCGCGACGCCGACGTGCTCCTGCGCGCTTACGAAACCGACAAGGTCGTCTACGAGGCCGTGTACGAAGCCCGCAATCGACCGTCCTGGCTGGCAATTCCGCTCGCCGGGGCCGAACGCCTGGCAGGGGTGACGCCATGACCGACACCGTGTCTTTCCTCGGCGAGGTCGATCTGCACCTGATCGGCGAAGGTCGGCACGAACAGTTGTGGGACGTCCTCGGCGCGCACGTCCGGACGTCGAACGGCGTGACCGGCACGTCCTTCGCGGTGTGGGCACCGCGTGCCCGCGAGATTCGGCTGGCGGGCGACTTCAACTACTGGAGCGGTCAGGACCACCAGATGCGCCGCGTCGGAGACAGCGGCGTCTGGGAGCTGTTCGTCCCCGACGTCGGCGACGGCACCCGCTACAAGTACCTGATCCATGGCGCGGATGGTTCGTGGAAGCTGCGCGCGGACCCGCTCGCGTTCCGAGCGGAGACGCCGCCGGCCACGGCGTCGGAGGTGTTCACCTCGGCCTATGTCTGGGACGACGCCGATTGGATGACCCGCCGAGCCGCTGTGGACACAGCACACGACCAGCCGATGTCGGTCTACGAGGTGCACGTGGGATCGTGGCGGCGCGGTCGGTCCTATCGCGACCTGGCTGAGGACCTCACGGCGTACGTCGCGGACCGCGGCTTCACTCACGTCGAGCTGATGCCGGTCGCCGAGCACCCGTTCGGCGGCTCGTGGGGCTATCAGGTCACTTCGTACTTCGCGCCCACCTCCCGGTTCGGTTCGCCCGACGATTTCCGCTATCTGGTCGACCGGATGCACCAGGCCGGCATCGGTGTGCTGATGGACTGGGTGCCAGGACACTTCCCGAAAGACGACTGGGCGCTCGCATTCTTCGACGGGTCGAACCAGTACGAGCACCCGGACCCGCGCCGGGGAGAGCAACCCGACTGGGGAACCTACGTGTTCGACTTCGGCCGCGCCGAGGTCCGCAACTTCCTGGTCGCCAACGCGATCTATTGGCTGGAGGAGTTCCACATCGACGGCCTGCGGGTCGATGCCGTCGCCTCGATGCTCTACCTCGACTACTCCCGCCCCGCCGGGGCCTGGCTCCCCAACGTCTACGGCGGGCGCGAGAACCTGGAGGCCATCTCGTTCCTGCAGGAGGTCAACGCTACGGCGTACAAGCGAGTCCCGGGCGTCGTGATGATCGCGGAGGAATCCACGGCCTGGCCAGGAGTGACCAAGCCGACCCATCTGGGCGGGCTGGGCTTCGGCCTCAAATGGAACATGGGCTGGATGAACGACTCGCTCGGCTACATGTCTCACAACCCGATTCATCGTCAGTATCACCATCACCAGATGACGTTTTCGCTGATGTACGCCTACAGCGAGAACTTCCTGCTGCCGCTGTCGCACGACGAAGTGGTTCACGGCAAAGGATCGCTGCTGCGCAAGATGCCCGGCGACCGATGGCAGCAGCTGGCCAACCTGCGAGCCTTCTTCGCGCTGATGTGGGCACACCCGGGTAAGCAGCTGTTGTTCATGGGCGGTGAGCTCGGCCAGGAAGCCGAATGGGCCGAGTCGCACGAGCTGGACTGGTGGCTGCTCGACCATCCCGAGCACGCCGGACTCCAGCGGCTCGTGACCGACCTCAACCGCGTCTACCGGGACAGCCCCGCGCTGTTTACCCAGGACTCGGACCCGGCGGGTTTCGAATGGATCGACGCCAACGATGCCGCTGGCAACGTGTTCTCGTTCCTGCGCTGGGGTTCGGACGGGTCGGTGCTCGCCTGCATCGCGAACTTCTCCGCGCAGCCGCACGGGGGCTACCGCGTCGGGCTCCCCAAGGCTGGCCGGTGGACCGAGATCGTCAATACCGACGCAACCGACTACGGCGGTTCCGGTGTCGGCAACCTGGGGACGGTCCAAACCGAGGATGTCACCTGGCATGCCCGGCCCGCCTCGGTCACTCTCCGCTTGCCGCCGCTGGGCACACTCTGGCTGCGGCACGTGCCAGACGCTGCTGACGCCGTCCCGGAATGACCACGTTCACCACCCCGGCCTATACATCACCAGTCCTGCAAGCCTGGTGATGTACGAGTTCACCTGGTGGTGCTACGACCCGACACTGGTGGTCGACTGACGCCTCGTCCATCGCGGGTCAGAAGAGTGCGCTGGCCAAGGCGGAGCGCGCCTTCGCGACGCGTGGATCGGCCGAGCCGACCAGGTCGAACAGCTCGAGCAGCCGCGTTCTGACCTGGTCGCGGTCCTCGCCGCTCACCCGCCGGACGGTGTCGACCAGCCGGGCGAATGCATCGTCGACCTTCCCGTCGGCGATCTCGAGGTCGGCCGCGGCGAGCTGGGCGCTGACATCGGCGGGATCGGCGTCCGCCGCGCGGCGGGCCGACGTGGGATCAGCCTCGTTGACCCGCTGGAGCAGCTCGACCTGGGCCAGCCCCCCCTTCGCTTCCGGGTCGGCCGGAGAGTCAGCCAGCATCGACCGGTAGGCTTCCGCGGCCGCGGTGAAGTCGCCCTTCTCGATCGCGTCGGCGGCCGCGTCGAACCGCGGGTCATGTTGTGGTTCGGCCGTAGGCTCTGCGGCGTCTGCCTCGTCGGAGGTTTCCTCAACCCGAAGCCGGCCGGAGACTCCGTTGGTGGCTGCGACCTCGAGCAACTGGTCGATCACTTGGCGCACCTGGGGTTCGGGGATGGCGCCTTGGAACAGCGGCACCGGCTGGCCCTTGACCACTGCAAAGACGGAGGGGATCGACTGGACCTGGAATGCGGTGCTGAGCTGTGGGTTGGCGTCGACATCGACTTTGGCGAGCAGAATCCTGCCGTCGTACTCGCGCGCCAGCTTTTCCAGGATCGGCGAAAGCTGCTTGCACGGCCCGCACCATTCGGCCCACAAGTCGATGAGCACCGGAACCGTGAGGGACCGGGTGAGGACCTCCGCCTCGAAGGTGGCGTCCGTGACGTCGACGACCACGCTCGCCACTGCCCCGTTTCCAGCAGCTCCCGCGGGCCGGGACCTCGCCGCAAGACCAGATAGATCGACCGCACCCGGCCGCATGAAGCTCTCTGCACTCATGGCCGCAATCGCACCGCCAATGGGGAGCTGTCAGAATCCGGCACACCAGTACCGGCTGCTCTACGTCGTAGCTCGGCGTCGGGACGGGGGATCGCCCATTCGCGGCCAACCGCCCTCCCAGCAGGCACCCACTGTGGAGGACGAGAATGCGGCGAGTCAGCTCGGGTGGCCCTAGAACCGAGCCGGCTCGGTGTACACACCCCACTCGGAGCGCAGCGCATCGCAAATCTCGCCGAGTGTCGCCTCGGCCCGCACCGCGTCGAGCATCGACGGGATCATGTTCTCGCCGCCCCGCGCGGCGTCGACCATCCGCGCCACGGCGGCTTGCACGGCCGAGTCGTCGCGCCCGGCCTTCCGCTGTACGAGGGTGCGCCGCTGCTCGGTTTCGACCTCATGCGAGACGCGCAGGATGTCGAGGTCGCCGGTGACGGTGTCGGTGTGCACGTTGACGCCGACGACCCGCTTGTCGCCCTTCTCCACCTGCTGCTGGTACCAGAACGCCGACTCGGCGATCTCGGACATGAACCAGCCGTCCTCGATCCCGCGCAGGATGCCGGCGGTCATCGGGCCGTAGGCCCGGGACCAGCGGGTCTCCGCCTCGCCCATCTCACGAACCTTTTCGAAGATCGCTTCCGCCTCGGCCTCGATCCGATCGGTCAACGCCTCGACATACCACGACCCGCCGAGAGGATCGGCGACGTTGGCGACGCCGGTCTCATCCATCAGTACCTGCTGGGTCCGCACTGCGATCTCGGCGGCCTGCTCGGTCGGCAACGCCAGCACCTCGTCGAGCGCATTGGTGTGCAGGGAGTTGGTACCGCCCAGCACGGCCGACAGGGCTTCGACCGCGGTTCGCACTACGTTGTTGTAGGGCTGATGGCCGGTCAGTGACACTCCCGCCGTCTGGGTGTGAAAGCGCAGCCACTGCGCCCTATCGGTCTTGGCCCCGTAGACGTCGCGCATCCAGCGAGCCCAGATCCGCCGAGCGGCCCGGAACTTCGCGATCTCTTCGAAGAAGTCGACGTGGGCGTCGAAGAAGAACGACAGGCCCGGCGCGAATGCGTCCACATCCAAACCCCGGGACAGCCCCAGTTCGACGTAGCCGAACCCGTCCGCCAGCGTGAACGCCAGCTCCTGCGCGGCCGTCGCTCCGGCTTCCCGGATGTGGTAGCCGGAAACCGACAGCGGTTTGTACGCGGGAATCTGCCGTTCGCAGTACTCCATCAGGTCAGCGATCAACCTCAGATGCGGCTCGGGAGCGAACAGCCATTCCTTCTGGGCGATGTACTCCTTGAAGATGTCCGTCTGCAGCGTGCCGTTGAGAACCGCCGGGTCGACGCCCTGTCGCTCAGCTGCCACCAGGTACATGCAGAAGATCGGGACCGCCGGCCCACTGATCGTCATCGACGTGGTGACATCGCCCAGCGGGATGTCGGCGAACAGCACGTCCATGTCGATTGCCGAGTCGATCGCGACCCCGCAGTGTCCGACCTCACCCAGCGACCGGTCGTCGTCGGAGTCGCGGCCCATCAGCGTCGGCATGTCGAACGCGACTGACAGCCCGCCGCCGCCCGAGCGCAGGATCATCTTGTACCGCTCGTTGGTCTGCTGCGCGTTGCCGAAGCCAGCGAACTGACGGATGGTCCAGGCGCGGCCGCGGTATCCGGAGGCATACAGCCCACGGGTGAAGGGGAACTCCCCTGGCCAGCCGATCCGCTCGAACCGGGGGTCGTCGGCGTCCTCAGGCGGTCCGTAGACCGGATCGACGTCGAGGCCGGACAGCGTCGTGAAGTCGGCGTCACGGACTTGGCCGGCCGCACGGGCTGCGTCCCACCGGGCGCGCCACCGCTCCTGGCCGGCCCTGATCTGATCCGCGTCCACCGCAGCCTCCCGATGCCCAGCACGCAATTAGTAGGACGTCCAACTAAGAGTCCCCCGTCTCGGGCGATGAGACAAGTCGGCGGTTCGAGTTGCGGAGACAGAGCTGTAGTCCTACTTTTCCTATCGTTTTACTTTGTTATAGAGAGGACCACTGTTCATGTCCGTCCGACCACGCCTCATCGCCGCCTTCGCTGCCGCCGCAGGCCTGACCCTCCTGGCGGCGTGCGGCTCCGACGACCCCACCGAGCCAACGTCTGCCGAAGGTGCAGGCTCGACCGCCGACACCGTGCGGCTCGGCTACTTCCCCAACTTCACCCATGCACCCGCCCTGATCGGCGTGCAGAACGGCATCTTCGCGGCGAAGCTCGGCGACGTCACGCTGGAAACCACCACGTTCAATGCCGGTGGTGAAGCAATCGAGGCCATGTTCGCCGGCGCAATCGACGCGACGTTCATCGGCCCCAGCCCCACCATCAACGCCTACGCCCAGAGCAACGGCGACGCGGTGCGGGTCGTCTCGGGAGGGGCCGCGAACGGCGCCTTCCTCGTCGTCCGGGAAGGCATCGACTCGCCCGAGGACCTGGTCGGCAAGACCCTCGCCACCCCGCAACTCGGCAACACCCAGGACGTGGCACTGCGGTACTGGCTGCAGGAACACGGCTACGAAACGACGGAAGAGGGCGGCGGCGACGTCTCGATCACACCGATGTCCAACGGCGAGACGTTGGGCGCCTTCGCCTCCGGGGCAATCGACGGCGGATGGCTGCCCGAGCCGTGGGCCACTCGCCTGGTCACCGAAGCGGGAGCGCACGTTCTCGTCGACGAGACCGACCTTTGGCCCGAAGGGCAGTTCGTCACCACCCAGCTGATCGTCAGCACAGAGTTCCTCGCCGAGAACCCGGCACTGGTCGAAGCGCTGATCGCCGGTGAGCTCGAGGCGCTCGAGCTGATCGAGTCTGCGCCCGAGGACGCCCAGGCCGTCGTGAACACCGCCATCGAGGAGCTCACCGGAGACGCCATGGATCCGGCGCTGCTGTCCGCGGCGTGGGAGAACGTCACCTTCACCGTCGACCCGGTGGCCGACTCGCTGGTCGAGGGAGCGGCACACGCCGAAGCCGTCGGCTTGCTCGACCCAGTCGAGCTCGACGGGTTGTACGACCTCGACCTGCTGAACAAGCTGCTCGCGGACGCCGGTAAGGAACAGGTGTCAGCGGGATGACGACAGTCACCGCCCGGGAGACGGCTGTCCGTGTCCATGATGTCGTCAAGACCTTCGGCCGCGGCCGGGGACACACCGTTGCCTTGGGTGGCCTGGACCTGGTCGTGCCGGCCGGCCAGTTCGTCTGCCTACTCGGCCGGTCCGGGTGCGGGAAGAGCACGCTGCTCAACCTGCTCGCAGGGCTCGACGAGCCCACGGCAGGCTCCGTCGACATCGGTGGGCGCCGGGTCGCGATGATGTTCCAGGACGCCACTCTGTTTCCCTGGCTCACCGCGGGCGGCAACGTCGCGCTGGCTCTCAAGCTGGCCGATGTCCCACGAGCGGAACGGCCCGCTCGGGTCACCGAGCTGCTCGAGTCGGTGCACCTGGGCGGTCTGGAGCACAAACGCCCGCACGAGCTCTCCGGTGGCATGCGCCAGCGTGTCGCGCTCGCCCGCGCACTCGCCCAGGACGCCTCGGTGCTGCTGATGGACGAGCCGTTCGGCGCGCTGGATGCGATGACCCGGGACGTCCTGCACGACGAGATCGAGCGGATCTGGCGTGAACGCCGACTCACCGTGCTGTTCGTCACACACAACGTCCGGGAGGCGGTCCGGCTCGGTGACCGCGTCGTGTTGATGCAGCCGTCGCCTGGCCGTGTCGACGTCGACATCGACGTCGAGATTGCGCGGCCACGTCGGATCGACTCCCCCGAGGTAAGTGAGCGGGCCCGGTGGTTCACCGATCGGCTGCAGACCCAACGCAGTGGAACCGGCGTATGAGTGCGACCCAGACGGCAGAGATGCGCCCGACCTCGACAGAGGCCGATCAGCGCCGGATCGGCCGCGCGGTGTGGTCTCGAGTCTGGCCGATGCTTGCTGCCGCAGGAATTGGTGTGGCGGTGTGGCAGCTCGTCGTCTGGTCGGGCTTCCGGCCCAGTTATGTGTTGCCACCTCCGCTGACGGTGGCCCAGGAGCTGGTCGAACGATTGCAGGGTCCCGAGCTATGGCTGGCGATCGCCACCACCATGCGGCGTGCCGCTACCGGGTTTGCCCTCTCGATCGTCGTCGGAACCGCTCTCGGCCTCGCGGTGGCGCGCGTGCGAATCTTGCGGGCGGCGGTCGGGTCTCTCATCACCGGTCTGCAGACCATGCCGTCCATCGCCTGGTTCCCTTTGACGATCCTGCTCTTCGGCTTCACCGAACAGGCGATCCTGTTCGTCGTCGTTCTCGGCGCGGCGCCGTCGATCGCCAACGGGCTGATCTCGGGAATCGACGATCTCCCGCCGCAGCTGATGCGGGCCGCCCGGGTCCTGGGCGCGAGCGGCGTGACGCTCTACACAGCGATCGTCATGCCGGCCGTCCTGCCCACCTATCTGGCTGGGCTGAAGCAAGGCTGGGCATTTGCCTGGCGCAGCTTGATGGCCGGTGAATTGTTGGTGATCATCGCCAAGCAGCCGTCGCTCGGCAATGACCTCACCTTCGCGCGTGAATTCGCGAACGCGCCGCGCTTGATCGCGGTGATGATCATCATCTTGATCATCGGCATGATCGTGGACGCGATCTTCAGCGCGATCGCCAATGGGGTCCGACGACGCAGGGGGCTGGGAGCGCTGCGACTCTAGTGGCCACTACGGTGATCGGCCGACGCCGGTGGTTGGATGCGATCGTGCATGTGACCGCCCGGGCCGACTATGCCGTGCGGGCCGTGATCGAGCTCGCGTCCCGGCTGCCCGCTTCGACGACTCGGCAGCAGATCGCCGAGTCGCAGGAGATCCCCGGAAAGTTCCTCGAGACCATTCTCGGAGATCTACGGCGAGCCGGTCTGCTCGAAGCCCAGCGTGGGGCGGCAGGCGGCTACCGACTTGCCGCCGATCCGTCGACGATCCGGCTCGCCGACGTGATCCGGGCAGCCGAAGGCCCACTCGCCGCGGTACGCGGCATGCCACCGGAGGACACGGCATACCCGGGGCCCGCGGCACCGCTCACCGACGTCTGGGTGGCGGTCCGCGCGAGCCTGCGTGACGTTCTCGAAGCCACGACCGTTGCCGACGTCCTCGCCGAGCAGCTGCCCGACCACGTCCGGGCCCTGCTCGAGCGGCCGGACTCCCGGATCCGCCGCTGATCGGACCAAGCGCTACTCGCGGAAGTCCCCCGCGCTCAGCCGGATCGATCGGAGCACGTCGAACAGAACCTTCCGCTCGTGGTCGCCCTGGGCGCCGAGCCCGAACTCGGCCGCCATCAGCTCGCCAGTGACTTTGTCGACGACCTCGCGGCCATGCTCGGTCACCCGCGCCAGCGTGCCGCGGCCGTCCCGAGGATTCGGCTCCCGGGTGACAAAGCCCGCTGCCTCCAATCGCTGGACGGTGTTGGTGACGCTGGTCGGGTGCACCATGAGCCGTTCGCCGATCTTGGCCATGGGAAGCGCTCCTGTGCGGCTGAACGTCAGCAAGACCAGTGCCTCGTAGCGGGCGAACGTCAAGCCGTGTGGCCGGCAGATCTGGTCGAACTGCGCAAGCAAGAGCTGCTGCACACGCATCACCGACGTCGCGGCAGCCATGGCCTCAGCCGGCCCGAACCGCTCAGCCCAGATCTGCGCAGCACGGCGGATGGGATCGAAATCGAGATCGAGTGGCCGGGGCACGGGCGGCTCAGTGGGGCCGAGCAGTGGTCGGACCGGGGCTCCGCGGATGGTCGGCCCGACGCCGACGCGGCGAGGGTGCTGACGGGCCGCCGTCCCCGAAGTCCGCCAAGTCCCCCCCGCCGCTAGCGAGGCCCATCATCTCCCGGCGGCGCCGATGGATGGCGGTCGCGATGATCTGAGGGTCCGGCACGACACGGAGCTCCCGCAACCCCTGCTCCTGTGCGGCATTCTCCAAGATGATGTGGCCGGCCGAGAACGGCCGTAGGTACCACGGTCTCTCTACCGTGATGTCCAGTACCCGGACGATCTCCATCTCGGCCTCGTGCAAGGTCCACACTCCCCAGACTCGAAACACCCGCGAGTCGGTGACGACGAAGCGGTCCCGGATGATCTTCAAGAACCGGAAGCCCGCGTATCCGAGGATTCCCAGCACCACCAGGAGCGGGAACCCGATGTCGTCAAGCGGGACGAACAGCACCCACCGGAACAAGAGGAAGAAGCCGAACAGGGCAATCAGCCCGGGCACGATGTAGAGGATCTTGCTGTGAGTGACCTCGGCGTGCGTGGAGCGACGACGTCGTCGATGCACGTCGATGGTCCGCTCGTTGGGGATCAGCTTGTCGACGACCCGCCGGTGCCCGAAGAGATTCTCCGGGCTGAAGAAGCCTCCGATTCGCCGCCGCGAGATCGTCGTGACGCCGCCGTCGTCGGCAACGCGACCGAGCCAATTAGCCAGGCCGTCGTAAATATCGGCCAGAAACTCGCGGGGCGTGCGCATGCCGCGCGTTACCTCAGAACAGTTCGGTGAAGAACGTCATGACCGCATTGAAGCCGCTGGCCAGTGCAGAGAGCAAAGCGCTCACCGCATCTGCGGCAGCACTGGGCTCGGTGAGCACGTAATACGCAATGAAGGCGACGACCAAGATGGTCAGAAACGTCTTCACTGGAGGTCCTCTCCGGCGGCCGGATCACACGTCTGCACCCTTCGTTGTACCCGAAGGTGGCCGATGTGTCTGCACACCACGCCGCCCTGTTCACAGCGCCTCGATGATCTCGTCAGCAGCAGCGTACGGGTCGAGCTCGCCGGTTAGCACCTTCTCGGCCAGGACATCGAGCCGCGCGTCGCCATGCACGTCGCCGAAGCGACGGCGCAGAGCAGTGACGGCGATCGCCTCGATCTCGTCCCGAGCACGTCGCACCCGGCGGCGGGCGAGCTCGCCGGAGCGCTCCATCCAGGCCCGATGCTTGTCGATGGCCTCGACCACCTCGTCGAGTCCTTCACCCCGAACGGCAACGGTCTTGACGATGGGTTCTCGCCACTCTCCTGGGCCGCGCTCGGCCAGCCGAATCGTGCCGCGCAGGTCTCGAACGACCTGATCGGCGCCGTCCCGATCGGCCTTGTTGACGACGAACACGTCACCGACTTCGAGGATGCCGGCCTTCGCCGCCTGGATCCCGTCGCCCATTCCGGGCGCGAGCAACACCAGCGTGGTGTCGGCGAGAGCTGCGACCTCCACCTCGGACTGGCCGACACCCACCGTCTCGATGATGACGACATCGCACCCGGCGGCATCGAGCACCCGCAGCGCCTGGGGCGTCGCCCAGGCCAGGCCGCCCAGATGGCCGCGAGTCGCCATCGAGCGGATGTAGACCCCAGGATCGGTGGCGTGCTCCTGCATGCGCACCCGGTCTCCGAGCAGCGCACCGCCGGAGAACGGCGACGACGGGTCGACGGCCAGCACCCCGACCCGCCGTCCATCGGCGCGAAACGTCGTCACGAGCGCCGTCGTCGTCGTCGACTTGCCGACACCGGGTGATCCGGTGACGCCGAGGACAGCCGCTCGGCCGGTGTGCGGTGCCAGTAACGAGATCACCTCCCGCAGGGTCGGCGAGGCGTCTTCGACCTGCGAGATCAACCGAGCGACGGCACGTGGATCACCGTCGCGCGCCCGCTCGACCAATTCGGCGAGGGCAGGCATTCAAGGCCGCGGCACACGCAATATCAGGGCGTCGCCCTGGCCGCCCCCACCACACAGGGCAGCGGCTCCGGTTCCGCCGCCTCGGCGGCGCAGCTCGAGTGCGACATGAAGCACCAGCCGTGCGCCGGACATGCCGATCGGGTGCCCCACGGCAATGGCTCCGCCGTTGACGTTGACCCGTTCCTCCTCGACGCCGAGCTCGCGCGTGCTTGCGATCCCGACCGCCGCGAACGCCTCGTTGATCTCGATCACGTCCAGCGCGGATGGTTCGATACCGTCCTTGGCGCATGCAGCCCGGATAGCGGCTGCGGGTTGGCTCTGCAAGGTGGAGTCCGGCCCGGCGACTACGCCGTGGGCGCCGATCTCGGCCAGCCAGGACAGACCCAACTCCTCGGCCTTCGACGTGCTCATGACCACCACCGCGCAGGCGCCGTCGGAGATCTGCGACGCCGACCCGGCCGTGATCGTGCCGAGCTTGTCGAACGCCGGACGCAATTTCGCCAGCGACTCGACCGTCGTGTCCGGGCGAATGCCCTCGTCCTCGGCGAAGAGCAGCGGGTCTCCGCTGCGCTGCGGAATCTCGATCGGAACCACCTCGTCGTCGAACACGCCGTTCTTCCAGCCGGCCGCTGCTCGCTGGTGGGAGCGCGCACTGAACTCGTCTTGCTCTGCACGCGACAGTCCGAGACCGGCCGAGTTGCTGCCTTCGGTGAGGGCCCCCATCGGCTGGCCGGTGAAGATGTCCCAGAGGCCGTCGTAAGCCAGGTGATCGGTCAGCGTGGCATCGCCGTACTTGTATCCCTCTCTCGACCCGGTGAGTAGGTGAGGTGCCTGGGTCATGGACTCCATGCCGCCGGCAACCACGACGTCGAACTCGCCTGCCCGGATCAGCTGGTCGGCCAGCGCTATCGCGTCGAGTCCGGACAGGCACACCTTGTTCACGGTCAGCGCCGGAACCGTCATCGGGATGCCCGCCTTCGCGGCGGCCTGCCGGGCGGGGATCTGCCCAGCGCCCGCTTGCAGCACCTGGCCCATGATCACGTAGTCGACCTGGTCGGGCGAGACGCCGGCCTTCTCCAGCGCGGCCTTGATCGCGAAACCGCCGAGGTCGGTGGCGGAGAAGCCCTTCAACGAACCCAGCAGCCGCCCGATCGGAGTGCGGGCTCCGGCGACGATGACCGACATGGCGACCTCCCAGGAGTCTCCCTGTCACGATACGGCTGCATGCGAGAGTGGCCCAGTGAAGGTCTACACACGCCGCGGCGACGACGGCACCACCGGCCTGCTGTACGGCGGCCGGGTGGCGAAGAACTCGCCGGCTCCCACGGCATATGGCTCGGTCGACGAGGCACAGGCGTTCATCGGGCTGGCTCGGGCACAGGCCGAACGTGGGGGTGAGCTGGACAGTCTGCTCATCGCGGTCGAGCACGACCTCTGGGTCTTGATGGCCGAGCTCGCCACCAACCCCGAGCGTCGACATCGCGGCAAGCCGGGCGAGTCCCTCGTAACGGCCGAGATGGTGACGGCACTGGAGAAGCACATCGACGACGTCATGGGGCGTTTCGATCCGCCCACCGACTTCGTGGTGCCAGGCGCCAATCCGGTGTGCGCGGCGTTGGATGTGGCCCGGACAGTCGTGCGCCGGGCGGAGCGGGAGGTGCTGTCGACCGCCGCCGAGGGATCACACGTCATGCCCTACCTCAACCGCTGCTCGGACCTACTCTGGGCGCTGGCTCGCTGGCAAGAGGGCACGTCGCTACTGGCCAAGGACGTCTGAGCGGGGCGGTTCGAGCAGCTCGACGAGGACGCCACCGGCGTCTTTGGGATGGATGAAGTTGACCCGCGCGCCCGCGGTGCCGCGGCGAGGCAGGTCGTAGAGCAGCCGGATCCCCCGCTCCCGCAAGACCTCCGTCACGGCGTCGATGTCGTCGACTCGGTATGCGAGCTGCTGGATGCCGGGCCCACGGCGGTCGAGGAACCGTCCGATAGTCGAGTCCGGGGACAGCGGCGCGAGCAGCTGCAGCTGAACGGCCGACGCGTCATCGCCCACTTGCAGCATCGCCTCGCGCACTCCCATCTCCTCGTTGACCTCCTCGTGGACGGCCTGCATGCCGAACATCCGGGCGTACCAGGCGATCGCGTCGTCGAGGTCGGCGACGGCGATGCCGACGTGGTCGACGGCCGAGAACAACGGGGTCATGCCGGCCAGATTAGAGGCGGATGTCATTCCGGGACCTGTCCACACCACGGCGGAGACGGGAGTACGCTGCCTACCGCCTCTAGGTGGCTTGGTGTCCAGGCGGGGAGACTCAGGCAGCGCACCGGGGGGTTCGACACCCCGATGAGGGAGATCATGGACAAGGCACACAACACGTTGACCACCACTCAGGACATGCCCGAGAACGGGCTGTCCATCTTCGACGGGTCGCCCACCGGCGGGTTCACAACGGTGGTGCGAGGCTTCGACCGCGTCCAGGTCGAGCAGCACGTCCGTCAGCTCGAGGCAGCGCTGAGCCAGCAACGCGTCAGAACGCAGGAGCTGGACAAGCAGATCGTGCGGCTGCGCCAAGAGCTGGCGCAGGCCACCACGTCGTTGCGCGAGGTCGAGCAACCCTCCTACTCCGGGCTCGGCGCCCGAATCGAGCACCTGCTCCGGCTGGCTGAGGAGCAGGCGACCGAGCTGATCGCCCAGGCCGAGTCCGAGGCAGCCGAGATGCGGGCTGTTGCCCGGGTGGACGCGGCAGAAATGCGCGCCGGCGCCGAACACGACGCCGAAGAGGCCCGATCCAGCGCCAAGCGGCAGGCCGACGAGCAGATCGATGTGGCGCGGACGGAGGCCGAAGAAGCCCGCTCGGCGGCACAGCGCGAAGCGACCAGCCTGGTTGATGCAGCGCAACGTGAAGCCGCCGCGGTCCGCGCCGCCATCGAGCACGACGCCGCAGAGAAGCGAGCCACTGCCGAGCGCGACCTGACCAGGTTCCGTACCGCCGCCGAGCGCGAGGTCACCGACATGCGGGCCACCGCCCGGCGTGAGGTGGAGGAACTGCGGGGCAATGCCAAACGGGACATCGAACAGATGCGCTCCGAAGCCGAAGCTCGGCTGGACGAGGTGCGCACCCGGGCGGACAAGGAGCTCACCGAACTCGAGCTCGCCCTCGCCGCTAAGCGCGAGCACGCCGAGCGCGAAGACACCGAACGCCACGAGATCGCCATTTCGGAAACTCAGAAGCTGGTGACCGAAGCGGAGGCCCGGGCGGCCGACGCCGACAAGCGAGCCAAATCGGCGCACGATCGCGCCGAGCAGGTCCGGCGGGAGGCCGACGAGCAGGCCAAGGCACTGGTCTCCGGCGCCCGGCGAAACGCCGACCAGCTCGTCGCCGAGGCAAAGGCCCACGCCGACATGCTGCTGGGCGAGGCGAAGTCGGAGGCAGTTCGCATCCAGACCACTGCGAGGCGGGAGGTGGCCGACCTCACCCGTCAGCGGGACAGCATCACCGGTCACCTCACCCAGCTGCGGACGCTGCTGGGGGCGATGAGCGTTCCCGGAGTGGACAGCGGTCCCACCCCGGCCGCCGTGGAGGCCGGGCAGGCTGACGACGATGTCATCGACGGCGAGGTCGTGGAGGACACGCCAGCGGAGAAGTGAGCGTCACCGGCGGCGGTCTCGTGCCCGCCAGCATCCGGCGTGCCAGTGCCGCCGCTCGCCCGTCCCGCCGCCGGACAGGGTCGTCCCTTCGACCGGCCATGCCACCACATGCGGGGTCGCGGGTGGGATCGGCTGATCACAGCCCGGGCAACGGTATGGCTTGGTGGCCGCGCTGCCGGTGAGCCGGCGTACCACCCACTCACCGTCCGGCCAGGATTCGATCTCTTCGTGGCCGCCCAGCTGCGCCGAGTCCGACTTCGGCGGCCGGCGGGCGGGACGGCGGCGCGACATATCGGCATTGTCCCCGGCCGGTCCTATGCTGAGCACATGCCGAGGTATGACTTTCGGTGCCGCGCCTGCGGAGCCACCTTCGAGGTCTCGCGGCCGATGGCCGACGCGCGAGAGCCCGCCGTGTGCCCGCAGGGCCACGACGACACGGTGAAGCTGCTGTCCACGGTCGCGGTCACCGGCCGAGCGGTGGGTGCGACGGTGCAGCCGTCGGCCGGCGGCTGCTGCGGCGGGGCGTGCGGCTGCGGCTGAGCTCAAGCTCGGCTCGGCCGCACCAGATGGACGGCACCGAGCGGCTTGAACCCGACGGCTAGGAACGCCCGGAGGCTGGCCGCGTTCCCTGGCGCTACCGCACCGAGCACCGGTGCTCCGGACGGGAACAAGCCCAGCGCGTCGGATACCAGACCTCGACCGGCTTTACGGTTTCTCATCGACTCCGCAACCTCCACGCCGATTTCGGCCAAGCCGCCGATGCCGGCTCCCACCGTGATCACCCCTCGCTCGTCGGCGTGGACCGCAATCTCACCTCGCACCTGTTGTGCGTGCCGGACCCGTCGGTGCCCGGCCAGGTCGTCTCGGCGGGCTGGACCTCCGGCGCCCGTGCCGAGTGCACCGACGAGCACATCGAGGCAGTCCAGCCAGCCACCAGCCCCGGCCAGCCAGCTGAGGAATCCGGGGTCGAGCGCGCTGCCGAACCCGTCGATTCCGCGACCCAGCACCAGACCTGCGGGCAGATCGGTTGCCACATAGGCGCGCCCGGTCAGGGCGACGACACCTTCGACAGCGGGCCGCCACGGGGAGACCACCTCCACCCTGCCGTCCGGCTGCGGGAACTCGCCCTGTATTGCCGCCGTCAGGACCCGACCGACCAGGTGAGTCACGTGTGGTGGCGGAATCCGCGACCGGTCTTGCGGCCCAAGTAGCCGGCGGTGACCAGTTGCTCGAGCAGTGGCGCCGGGGCGAGGCCCGGGTCGCGGGACTCCTGGTAGAGGGCGCGCTGGACGGTCAACGCGACGTCCAGACCGACCTCGTCGAGCACCTCGAACGGGCCCATCGGCAGCCGGCAGCCCAGCTTCATCGCCGTATCGATGTCGTCGGCGCTGGCGTAGTGCTCCTGGAGCATCTTGACCGCGTCGTTGAGGTAGGGGAACAACAGCGCCTGGACGATGCATCCGGCCCCGTCGGTGCACAGCACAGGATGCAGGCCAGCCTGGCGGCAGAGCTCCTGCACGGTCGCGACGACGTCGTCGCGGGTCGAGACTGTTCGTACCACCTCGACGAGCGATGTCTCCGGCGCGTGATCGACCAGGTGCAGGCCAACCACATCGGAGGGCCGGGACGTCGCTGCCGCGTACTCGATGACCGGGGTAGTCGACGTTTTCGCCGCCAGGATGAGGTCGGCCGCGGCAAGATCGTCCGACGGGCCGTCCCGGTCAGCACGCAGGACCTCGAAGCCGGCAGCCGCGAACACGGTGGCGATCCTCGTCGCCGTTTCACCGGATCCGAGGACGCCGACAGTCCCTACGTCGCGAACTGATCCGGCTGGCTGCCCGGCCGGGGTCCGGTCGTCGTCCACGATCACCGGCGAACCCGGCTCTTGGTAGGTGTAGAAGCCGCGCCCGGTCTTACGACCACGCATTCCCGCGGTCACCATCTGCCGCAAGATCGGCGCCGGCGCGTGCAGACGATCGCGACCCTGTTTGTACATCGTGTCGAGGATCTCGGCGGCGGTATCCAGACCGACCAGGTCGAGCAGCGCCAGCGGGCCCATCGGGTAGCCGCAGCCCAGGCGCATCGCGTCATCGATGTCCTCGCGGCTCGCATAGCGAGTCTCGTACATCGCCGCCGCACGATTCAGATAGCCGAACAGCAGTGTGTTGGCGATGAACCCGGCCCGGTCGCCACACACCACCGGCGCCTTTCCCAGCCGGCGGGCCAGCGCCGTCACGTCGTCGACGACCGTTGGCTCGGTGAGCACGGTGCGGACGACCTCGACAAGCTCCTGGATGGGCGCTGGGTTGAAGAAGTGCATGCCGACAACTCGGCTCGGCCGTTCGGTCGCGACGCTGATCTCGGTGACCGATAGCGACGACGTGTTCGTGGCCAGGATCGCCTCCGATCCGACGATCTTGTCCAGCCGGGCGAACAACTCGCGCTTGAGGTCGAGGTGTTCCGGGACCGCCTCGACCACCAGCTCGCATTCCTCGAGCGAGTTCAGATCCGTGCTGAAGGTCACGGCGCCAAGCAGGCGAGCCTGATCGGCCTCGGAGAGTTTCCCTTTACGCACCGCTCGTCCGGTCGAGTCCAGGACGTGACCACGGCCCTGCTCGAGCGCCTCGTCGTCTCGTTCGATGGCAACGACCCCGTGCCCGTTTCGGGCGAAGACCTCGGCGATACCAGCACCCATGGTGCCCAGGCCCACGACGCCGACGGTCGAGAACTCACGGGCCATGCCGCGAGTCTGGCACGGAAATTCAGAACAGCCGGGCGGCCGGGTCGTCCATGCCGCGCAGGGCGTCGTAGTCGACGGTAAAGCAGGTGATGCCCCGGTCGGTTGCGAGAACCCGCGCTTGCGGCTTGATCTCCTGAGCCGCGAACACGCCACGAACGGGCGCTAGCAGTGGATCACGGTTCAGCAGTTGCAGATATCGGCTCAGCTGCTCCACGCCGTCGATCTCGCCGCGCCGTTTGATCTCGACGGCGACCGCTGCCCCGGTCTCGTCCCGGCATAGCAGGTCGACCGGGCCGATCGCAGTCGGGTACTCCCGGCGGATCAGTCGCCAGCCGGAACCCAAGGTCTCGACGTGGTCGGCGAGCAGCTCCTGCAGATGCGCCTCCACGCCGTCTTTGACCAGGCCGGGATCGACGCCGAGCTCGTGCGAGCTGTCGAGCAGCACTTCGTCGAGCGTGATCACCAACCGTTCACCGGCCGGGTTGGCAACCGTCCACAACCCGTCGGTTTCCTCCAGCCGACACGGCGGGCTCATCCAGTTCAGCGGCTTGTAGGCACGGTCATCGGCGTGAATCGAGACCGATCCGTCCGCCTTGACCAGAATCAGCCGGATCGCCATCGGCAGGTGGGCCGTCAGCCGGCCGACATAGTCGACTTGGCAACGCGCGATGACGAGGCGCACGCCCAGCGACGTTACCGGCTCGGCTGAACGCACCCGCTGAGCCTGTCGTACCCACTCTCGAACGCGCGGCTCATTCCCGAGCTGCGCCGGATCACACGGGGGTACCGCAATGACACGCACCATCCGACGAGCGCTCACTGGCGCCGTCGCCCTTGGCGTGGCGGGGGCGCTCAGCGCGACGGCAATTGCCGCCAGCAGCGCCACCGACCGCGACGACGACCGCGACCTGAAAGTGGTCGGGCTGACCAGCGACCAGCGTTTGGTCCGCTTCGACTCCGACAGCCCGCGCCGTACCCGCGATATCGGGGACATCAGCGGCCTGATCGGAGACACCTCGCTGGTCGGCATCGACTATCGGGTACAGGACGGAAAGCTCTACGGCGTCGGCAACGCGGGAGGCGTCTACACGCTCTCGTCGTCGGACGCGTCGGCGAGCAAGGTCAGCCAGCTGAGCATGCCGCTGTCCGGCATGTTCTTCGGGGTCGACTTCAACCCGGCGGCCGACCGGTTGCGCGTAGTCAGTGACAACGGCCAGAACCTGCGCCACGACGTGAACCCCGGCGGCGTCACCACGGCCGACACGACGCTCACGTTCCCACCCGCCACTACCCCGGCAGCGGGCGTGGCAGCAGCCGCCTACACCAACAACGACCTCGATGCCCGGACCGGAACCACCCTGTTCGACATCGACGCGATGATGGACCGCGTCGCGATCCAGTCGCCGGCAAACTCCGGCCAGCTGGTCCCGACGGGGAGCCTGGGCATGGACGCGGGGCCGAACGTGGGTGCCGACATCTACAGCGCCGTGCGCAGCGGCGTGACCGTCGACAATCAAGGCCTGGCAACCGTGCAGGTCGCCGGAAACTTCCGGTTGATCGAGATCGACCCACTCACCGGCACGGCCCGCGACCAGGGTGCATTTCCGTCCCGCTCGCAGGTCACCGACATCGCCATCCAGCTGAACCAGCGCTGAACCTGCGCTGACCGAATCGCCAGCCGGCACGGCGCTCCTCCGGCGCCGTGCCGGCTGGTCAGCGCTTTCTCAGCGCCCGCGCAGACTCCCGGTTGTTGGCTTTCTGCAGCGCGTCGACCAGCTCGCTCTTGTTCATGGTCGACCTGCCTTCGATGTCCAGCCGCCGGGCCAGCTCCAACAGATGCTTCTTCGACGCGTTCGCGTCTACCCCACCGGCCGTCGTCCGATCCGTGTCGTAGCCACCTTCGGCCTGGGCGTCGGACGGGCCGGATTCCGGCTTGGGCTCCCAGTGGTCGCCGACCTTCTCGTGCGTGTGCTTGAGGGCGGAGAAGCCGACTCGGTACGCGCGTTCCTCGTCTCCGTACTGTTCGGCTGCTGCGTCGTGGGCCTTGGCAAACGTCCGCTGCGCCTTCGACCCGGAACGCTGCAATGTGCTCGGCAGCTCGTCCTTCTTGGGCTTGCCGCTCTTCGTCGTCTTCGGCATGCGGTTGTCATACCCCGTCGATTCAGCGGAAATCTCGACTGCGGACGCTGCCACTGATCTGCAATGGTGCGAGCCGGTACGCCAGCAGGTTGACGGCACCGTCCTGGCGCTCGAGCCGTCCTTCGATGACCAGCGCGGGAGACTCGAGGGCCACCCGGCGATGCCGGTCCCAGGTCTGCCGTGGGCAGATGACGTTGACCATGCCGGTCTCGTCTTCAAGGTTCATGAAGACCACTCCGCCGGCGGTGGGTGGCCGCTGACGGTGGGTGACCAGGCCACCGACCAGCACCCGGGTCCCGTCTTCGGTCGTTGCGAGGGCGGCTGCCGGCAGGGCGCCCCAGGCGACGAGCGTCGACCGCACGTGCTGGACGGGGTGGCTGTCCGGCGAGGAGCCGGTCGCCCACAGGTCGGCGAAGGTCGTCTCGGTCGGCGTCATCGGGGGCAGGTCAGGTGCGCTCGCACCTGGTGTGGTCCCGGGAAGCTGGTCGGGCCGAGTGTCGGCCACCGCACCCACCGCCCACAACGCCTCTCGCCGGTCCAGGCCCAGGCAGCCGAACGCGCCAGCGGTTGCCAGTGCCTCGAGGGCGGGCAACGAGACGTGGACACGCCGAACAAGATCGTCGAGATCGACGTATGGACGGCCATCGGCGACTGCCTGGGCGACGTCGTCGCCCAGATTGCGGACGCTCTGCAACCCGAGCCGGATCGCCGGCTGCGGCTCACTCGACGCATGCGCGAGCCCCGCAGGCACAGGGACCGCCTCCTCCAGGGTGGCTTTGACAGCGCTCGTGTTGAGGTCGACCCCGCGCACCTCGACGCCGTGCCGGCGGGCGTCGGCGATCAGGGTTTGCGGCGCATAGAAACCCATGGGCTGGTTGTTCAACAGTGCGGTGGTGAACGCCGCCGGGTAGTAGCGCTTGAGGTAGGAGCTGGCATAGACGAGGTAGGCAAAGCTGATCGCGTGTGACTCGGGGAAGCCGTAACTGGCAAACCCGAACAGCTTGAGGTACAGGTCCTCGGCCACCTCCGCAGGGATGTCGCGCTCGGCCATGCCTTCGAGCAAGCGTCCGCGCAGCGCCTCGATCCGCTCCGTCGAGCGCTTGGAACTCATCGCCTGCCGTAGCTGGTCGGCCTCGGTGGGGTCGAAGCCTGCGCAGTCGATCGCGAGCTGCATCATCTGCTCCTGGAACAGTGGCACGCCCAGGGTGCGGGACAGGGCGTTCTCCATGCTCGGGTGCGGAAAGCTGATCGCTTCCTTCTTGTTGGTGCGTCGGATGTACGGGTGAACCGAGCCACCCTGGATCGGCCCCGGCCGGATCAGCGCCACCTCGACCACCAGGTCGTAGAACTTCTCCGGGCGCAGCCGCGGCAGCGTCGCCATCTGTGCCCGCGACTCGACCTGGAACACACCGATCGAGTCGGCGTCGCAGAGCATCGCGTACGTCGCCGGGTCGTCCTGCGGGATCGAGCTCAGATCCAAGCGCCGATGGTGATGGGCGTCGATGAGATCGAAGCTGTCGTGCAGGGCCGAGAGCATGCCCAGGCCGAGCAGGTCGAACTTGACCAGCCCGGCAGCGGCACAGTCGTCCTTGTCCCACTGCAGGACGCTTCGATCGGGCATCGTGGCCCATTCCACCGGGCAGACCTCGCCGATCGGGCGGTCGCAGAGCACCATGCCGCCGGAGTGGATCGACAGGTGCCGGGGTAGCCGCTGCATTTTCGCGACCAGTGCCACCAGCAGCGGCGGCAGCTCGGCATCGTCCGCGGCTTCCGCCGGTAGCGGCTTGGCCGGTTCCTTCTCACCCCGCGGGCCCACTTGAGGACCGAGGCGGAGGTCGAGCCGGCGGCTCCAGGCGTCGGCTTGACCAGGGCTGTATCCGAGCGCGCGAGCGACGTCGCGGACCGCCATTTTGGGGCGGTAGGTGTTGACGTTGGCGACCTGAGCGGCGCGGTCGCGTCCGTACTGCTGGTACACGTGCTGGATGACCTCCTCGCGGCGGCCGTTCTCGATGTCGACATCGATGTCCGGTGGCCCGTCGCGGCCAGTGGAGAGGAACCGCTCGAACAGCAGCTGGTGGCAGATCGGGTCGACGCTGGTGATGCCCAGCGCGAAGCAGACCGCCGAGTTGGCGGCCGATCCCCGGCCTTGACAGAGGATGCGCTCTTCGCGGCAGAACTCGGTGATCTCGTGGACGATCAGGAAGTAGCCGGGGAAACCCAGCTGCTCGATGACCGCGAGCTCGTGGTCGAGTTGCTGATAGGCCTGCTTCGTCGCCGGCGTGCCGCGCGGGCCGTAGCGCGTCCAGGCGCCCTTGGCGACCAGATACCGCAGCCAGCTCGCGTCGGTATGGCCCGCCCCGATGGTGCGATCAGGCAGGTTCGGGGCAACCACGCGAAAGTCGAAGACGCATGCACGGGCGAGCGCGACAGTAGCCTCGCGCACGCCGGGGAACCGGGCCAGCCGGGTGGCCATCTCGGGTCCGGAGCGGAGGTGTGCGGTGCCGTTGGCCGGCAACCAGCCGGTCATGTCGTCGAGGCTGCTGCGCGCACGGACCGCCGCGAGCACCTGGGCCAGCGGGGCGTCAGCGGGCGCGGCGTAGTGCACGTTGTTCGACGCGACCACGCCCACCCCCGTTCGGCCGGCCAGGTCGAATAGTGAGTCGTTTCGGGCGTCGTCGAGCGGCTGGTCGTGGTCGACCAGCTCGACCATGACGTTGTCGCGGCCGAACATCTCAATCAGGGTGTGGAGTTCGTTCTCGGCGCGTTCGGGGCCGTGTCGTGCGAGCGCCGCCGGCACCGAACCTTTGCGGCAGCCGGTGAGCACGACCCAGTGGCCGTCGTGGGCAGCTGCCAGCTCGCCTTCGTCGTAGACCGGGCGGCCTTTCTCCCCGCCGCGCATCTGGGCGGTGCTGATGGCGCTGGACAATCGGCCGTAGCCCTCGGCGTCACGGGCGAGCACCAGCAGATGCCGGCCCTCGGGGTCGGGTCGGCCGGTCTGACGCTCGGTCAGGTCAAGACTCAGCTCCGCCCCGAACACCGTGCCGAGTCCGGTGCCCCGGGCAGCATCGGCCAGCCGAACCACTCCGTACATGCCGTCGTGATCGGTGATCGCCAGCGCCTCGACGCCGAGCCGAGCCGCCTCGGCGACCAGGGCATCGGGATCGCTGGCGCCGTCGAGGAAGCTGTAGGACGAGTGGCAGTGCAGCTCAGCCCAGGCGGGTCCTGGTCGTGGTGGCGGCTGAGGTGCGGACTCGTCCGGCACCCGGCTCTGGTCGCTCGCGGACCGGTCCTCCTCATGCCGCCCGGCGTCATCGTCTGACGACTCATGCCTCGTCTGCTCACCCGGTGCTCTCCAGGACAGGCGGCGCTCGAACTCCTTCCAGGGGATCGGCGGATTGTGCCAGCCCATGATCGTCCGACCCCGGCCAGATCAGAACGGCGGGATGTCGGCAGCCGGCAGGGGGGTGGCTGAGCCCGGTGGGTCGGGGGGCATGGCTCCGAGAGGTTCAGGGGTGATGGTGTAGGTGTGTCCGGTGGGGCTGGTCCATTCGAATCGGCCAGGTTCGGGTTGTCGAACCTTCCACCGGCTGTGGTGTTTGCCGATGTGGTGGTGTTCACAGAATGGGCCGAGGTTGCCGACCGCGGTCGGCCCGTACGGGTACGCGATGGTGTGGTCGAGGTCGCAGTCGGCAGCGGGCCTCTCGCAGCCAGGCCAGCGGCAGGTTCGATCCCGGGCCACGACGTGGTCGACCAGGTCGGGTGGGGGTTCATACCGGGTACGCCCGTAATCCAGCACCGCCCCGGACACCGGATCGGTGAGGAGCCGTCGCCAGGTGCCGTACCCGGCGAGTCGGCGGGCGGTCTCAGCCGGGATGGGGCCGTAGCCAGCCAACTCCGCTGGCTGGGAGTCGCCCAGACCGAGCAACATGCTGATCGGCACGATCACCTGCACCGCGACGGGCCGGCGGTGTTGGCCGTCGAGGCGTTGCCCGCAGGGACAGCCACCCAGGCGACCGGCGGCCAGCGCCAACCACCCCATCTGGGCGAGCGCATCGGCCCGCCGCTGAGCCTTCGTACGCCCATCGTCGGGGTCAGAGCGTTTCATAGCCGCGGCGGCGGCCTCGATCGCGGTTTCGATAGCGGCCGCGTCCGCGGCGGGAAGGTAGGCCTCCAGCCAGGCCATCCCATCCTTCGTCGGGCTGGTGCGCACGAATCGGTTCTGGATCGCTTTCTCCGCCCGGGCGGCCATCGTGTCCGGGTCCAGCCGGTGCAGCGCGCGGATGATCGCTCGGCGCAGCTGCGGCGCGGTCAACGTCTCGGCCCGGGCCAGGACCTCGGCCTCCACCGTGTGAGCAAGATCAAGAGAATGCCCGCGCAGCCCGTCGGCGATCACCTCCGCCTTCCGAACATCGATCCGGCCCGCTTCCAGCGCGGCCCAGGTGGCCGGCAGGTCTTCGGCCCACACCCGGGCCCGGGCCACCAACCCCTCCCCCTCCCGCGGGGTCAGGGCCAGCCGGGCAGCGACTTCGGTGCCGGTCACCCGCAGCGGATTCATCGACTCGATCCGCCGGCCTTCCTGGACGGGCTGCATTTCGGCCCGGCGGGACAGCTCCATGATCGCGGCCGCCTGCCGCGCGGCCGCCCACGAGGCCAACCGCTGCCACCCCGCGACGGCCTCCACCAGCTCGTACGCGCCCAACTCCGGCAGCCCGGCGGTGTCGAGCAGAGCAGCAAGCTCAGGAGTGGGCGACA
The DNA here is from genome assembly GCA_963831385.1 of uncultured Actinomycetota bacterium. Lineage (GTDB taxonomy): Bacteria > Actinomycetota > Actinomycetes > Jiangellales > Jiangellaceae > JACVRX01. The sequence continues at coordinate 50,293 of CAWHPW010000010.1, read as the reverse complement.
TCCCCTCTACCGACGGCATGTGTGCCGGGACCAACACCGACGGATCCATCACCCCGGCGGACCTCGGCGCTGCGTCGGCCGGAGTTTCCGTCAGGTCCGAATCGGCACCGTCGACAGCGGCGAACAACACCGCCACATCGACGTCTAGGTCCGGGCCGAACAGGGCCTCCTCGGCCGGATCCCACACCAGCGCACCGGCGTCGATGCTCTCCACCAGGGCATCCAGCCGCACCGGATCCACCGCCCCCGGCGCCAACGGCCAAACATGGCCATAGTCGGCACCGCCGTCGCCGGCCGCCGATGACCTTGCAGGATCGAACATGTGTTCGAGTCTACAAGATGCCGGCGACAGACCGCGAAACCGCCCAGGCAACCTGGGGACAACGTTGGTTGATCAGCCTTGCGGAGCAGAAGCAGCGCTGCGGCGCGTCGGTACACCGACCCAGCGCACGTTCCGGACTTCCATATGTCACGTGCTCCTCATCCCCCGGGAACGTACATGATCACGGTGACACCGACCTCACGCCAGCCCTGCCAGACGAGCCACGCGCTGCCGATCTCGGTTTCCAGGTGCCGTATGGAGCAGTAACGGTCACGTGCGGTCATACGTAGCTCGCTTCGACCTGCCACCGGCCACGATCCAGGACCAGCAGCCACGCCCGACCGTCTGCGGTGGTCATCTGAAAGCGGACGTGTCGGTGAGCGAGCTCGTCGTCCCACCAATGCTCGACCGACGGCCATGGGCCGGTCCAGCCGGTCACTGCCAGCGTCGGGCCTCCGGACACCGACAACGCAGTGGGCGCAGACGAGACCTCGCAGCGCCCGCTGACCGTCACCGGCCGGCCATCTGTGTCGGTGACCGAAGCGGGAACTGGTGACGGAGGCACGACGGCAGGTGCCGGCTCGGGTACCCGGCCCGGCCACGGTCCGTCGGCAGGCAGGCGTGGCTCGAGCCGGTCCCCCCACGGCACCCGCAGCACCTGCTCAGCCGGTCCCCGGCCACCGGCCAGCACGGGGGTAGTCACCGCGGCGTGGCCGAGCATCGCCTGCGCGCGGCTGGCCGCACGGTCGACCCGGTCGTCGGCCACCCCGGGCCCCCACAAGGCGAGCTGCCGGCCACTGCCGTGAACCAATTGGTCCGGTGCCAGCCGCAGCAGTACCACGCCGCCGACCAATGCCTCGGCAGAGCCCGGCTCGTCGACCCGCCACGCGTCGAGCTGCCAACGCACCCGCTCGGCCACTGCTGCCGAGGACAACAGTCCGTCATGCCGCCATAGTCGCGACCGGCTTCGCCCGTCTTCGGTCGTTATCTCTACCTCGACCCGGACACAGGACAGCCCGCGGGCAGCGAGATTCGCGTGCAACTCGTCGGCCAGGCTCTTGGCGACGAACACCACCGGCTCGGACTGCTCGATCGGCGGATCTAGCTTCAGCACCGCGGCCAGATCCTCGCCCGGCGCACGGGTCGCCGGAGATCTCGGTTCGCGACCGCTGGCCAGCCGATGCGCGACCGCGGCGTCCACCCCGAATCTGGTCAAGACGTCTCCCGCCGGCAGCGCGGCGAACTGGCCGAGAGTCCGGATACCCAACCGATGCAACAGCCCCACCAGCTCCAGCTGGTCAGGGAGAACCCGCACGACACCCAACGCGGACAGTGGGTGCGGGGCGAGGAACCGGGCGGTGTCTCCGGTGAGGACCACGGTTCCGGATGGCTCCACCCGCGCCGCCAGTACCGCCGCGAACACACCGTCGGCGACCCCGACTGCGCACTCGAAACCCCGAGACGTCACTGCCTCGCAGACGAGATCGACCAGCGCCTGCTCGCTACCGAAATAGCGCGCCGGCCCTCGAGCGGGCACCGCGCACAGTCCAGGCCGCACCACCTCGACCCGCGGACAGAACGACTCGACGACCGATGCCACCTGTTCGAAGCACCGTGCCTGGACCTGCGGCTCCTCCGCGTGCACCGCAAGACCCGGGCAGTGTCGCTGGGCGTCGCGCAGCCGCTGGCCTCGCCGGACGCCGGACTCGCGAGCGGCCGCCGTACATGCCGTGATCCGGCCGCCTGCCACCACCGCGACCGGGGTATCCGCGTCAGCACCCACGGCGATCACCGGCCAGTCTGGGCACCACACCACCAGCGTCCGGGTGCTCATCCAGCTTCCTCGACCGGAACGAGATCGGCTGGGCCGACCCTGCCGTCCGGACCCGGCAACCACAGCCACGCCGTGCGAGGCGGGCCCTTCCCCTCGACCACCACCTGGACCCGGCGTCCGCGCAGATGTCCGTGCCCGTCGGAGACGCCGGTCCACAGCGAGGACGCCACCCGCAGCCGCAGGTGCGCTCCCTCCCAGGGACCGGTCACCACCAAGACGGCGCCATGGCGGCGAGCGTGTGCCGTCAGCCTTCGGACCTGAACCGCCGACGGGTTCACTGGTGGGCGGAGTAGGACCAGCTCGACCGCACCGAGCATGGTGGCAACGACCTCCGGCCATCGCTCCCCCGCCTCGTCGACCAGCAGCAGCCGTTGTGAATCCACCCCCATCGCGACCGCCGCCAGCACCCCGAGATCCGGCATACCGACGGCCGCGCACCAGGCCCCATCTGCTGACACTCCGGCCGCCAGCGCCATGGCCAGCGCTCCGATGCCGTCGATCGACATCACCTGGCCGCGGCGCAGCCCAGGCAGTACACCGCGCAGCGCCGGGAGCACCGGCAGCAGGTCGGGCTCCACGACAACGGCGTCGGGAGTCGGAGCCAGCAGGGCCACCATGGCTCCACTGTCGAACATACGTTCGACTGAGTCAAGCCTTCACGCGGCGGCGACGAAGATGCAGAACGGATGTCCGGCCGGATCGGCGTAGACGCGTAGCGGTTCCTCGGGATCGTCGGAGCGGTCGTAGAGCAGTCCGGCACCGAGGGCCAAGGCTCGTCCGTGCTGCTTGTCGAGCTCCGCTGCCGTCGGCACCGTCAGATCCAGATGCAGCTGCTGTGGGATCGGACCCTCCGGCCAGGTCGCCGCCGGCAACATTGCGACCTGTTGGAACGCCAGGCAGGGGTTTCCGGCGGCGTCCCGCAGGCACAACCAGTCCTGACCCGCCGGGTCTGGCTCACCGGGAGCGGGCGGCTCATCCCCGGGCCGGTACTTCAGGCCCAACAGTTGACGGTAGAACTCCGCCAGCTGTCGCGCATCGGCGCAGTCGAGGACGACCTGTCGAATCTGCGGGAATCCTTGCTCCGCAAGCACAGAACCTCCTTCATGTCGACCCGTCACAGTACGCTCGTCCTATGGGCGTGCTCGTCAGCCTCGTGACCGTCCTCGCGGTGCTGACCGATCTCTCCGGCGGCACGACGGCAGCCCTGGCCGTGGCCGCGCTGGCGGCCGTGACCGCTGTCCTGCTGGCGGTCGCAACGCAGGCCGCACGACCGCCTCGACTGTCCTGGTCAGCCCTTCGTTCGGCCACCCGTCAGCGGTCTGAGCAGACGATCTTCCTCCGGTTGCGCGACCCGGACGCCGCCGGACGACCGCAGCCGCGAGCGCCCGCGGTCCAGCCAACGGCCGGGTAGGGCTCACCCCTCACTCGCGCCGTCTCGTCGACCGTTTCCCATCCGACGAGGGGCTGACCATGTATTCCTTTCCTCCCATCGCGGCCGCGATCGGTGCCTTACATACCGTCGTCGCCGGCCTGGTGTCATTGCTCGACCCGTTTCTCGGTGCAGCCAGTGCAACGGCGGCGATCGTCGCCCTGGTCGTGGCCATTCGTGCGCTGCTGCTTCCGCTCGGCTATGCCCAGGTTCGCGCCGAGCAGACCCGGACCCGGTTGGCGCCGAAGGTGCGGGAGATCCAGCGCAAGTACCGCAACGATCCCGAGCGGCTACGGCGCGAGCTGGCCGCGTTCTATGCTCGCGAGCAGACGACCCCGCTCGCCGGCTGCCTGCCCGCTCTTGCCCAAGCTCCCGTCTTCACCGTGCTGTACGGGCTGTTCCTCGTCCACGAGGTCGACGGAGAGCCCAACGGCCTGCTCGGCCATGAGTTGGCGGGGGTGTCGCTCGGGTCTCAATTCGCCGACGTCGCTGCCGACCCGCACGTTCTGGTCTTCGCCGCGCTACTTGCGCTGCTCGCACTGGTGGCCTGGGCGACTCGGCGGATCACGCCGAGGCTCGACGCACCAGGAGCAGGGCTGGTCCGCTGGCTGCCGTTCGGGACACTCGCCATAGCGGCGTTCGTGCCGCTGGCCGCTGGAATCTATCTGCTCGCCAGCACTGCATGGACGGTTGGCGAACGCGTGACGCTGCGCCGACTCGTGACCCGCAAGGGTGCCGGCTAGCTCTCCGGCGGTGGCTGTTTCTGCCGACGCCCGGTCGCCTGCTCCCATGCGGTGAGCTGCCGCTCGAGTGCCTTCATGATTTCGAACACCTGACTCGGCGGCACTCTGACCCGGGCCACGATCTGGGCCTGGGCAGTGGTGACCTTCGTGCCGTCGTCTCCTTCGACGAGGGTCGGCGGGCGAGCCAGCGCGGCGAAGTCGAACGTGAAGACATCGTTGGTGTGCCACACGCTGACGAAGTCCGCGTACACACCGGGGACCTGCTCATCGGGCATCGACACACGCATCTGCGGCTGGGTCATGGTCCAAGGATGGCTGCCACGCCCACGACAACGTGAAGCAGCCGCGGTTTCCCCCGTCCCGCGGCTGCTTCACGCTCTGCGGCATCGACCTCATTCCGACGCCAGGGCACGGCTCGGCTGCAGAACCCACCACCAGCGGCGTGTGGTCCGATGCCGGTCGCTGCGTCCACCAGCCTGCCGGGCCTCCCGGGCAAGCCGCCCGTGTGCGGCCTCGGCTACCAGGTCGGCGTGGCGGAACTGAGCTAGCTGGTTTGCGATCTCCGGATGCATGGTGTCCTCCTTGAACGGTTCCGGCTCTTGACTGGCAGCCTCGTCCCGGCGCAGAGAACGCACATCCGTGCCGACCACTGATCCCGCCACGGAATCGACCACGCACGGGACCAGTGCTGCCTGACCGGCAGAATGGATCGCATGGTGAGGCCGGAGGTGTTGCCTCAATCGGGCATCTCGGCCCGGGAGGCGGAGGTACTCGCCGCACTCGGCGAACACCTGAGCAATGCCGAGATCGGGGCCAAGCTGTTCATCTCGGTGCGCACCGTCGAGAGCCACGTGTCGTCACTGCTGCGGAAACTGGGCGTCGCCGATCGGCGGGAGCTGGCGGCCCTGGCAACCCGTCCCACGCCGTCAGACGCCGACCCGACCCTGACGATCCCTTCGCCACTCACCTCGTTCGTCGGTCGCGCCAGCGAGCGGGCCGCGCTGGTGCAGGCGCTGCAGGAACATCGTCAGGTCACGGCTGTCGGACCCGGGGGGGTCGGAAAGACCCGGCTCACGCTCGCCGTCATCGCCGAAGCCGCCGACCGGTTCGTCGATGGAGTGTGGTTCGTCGATCTGGTTCCTGTCAGCGAACCGGACATGGTGGGCCCTGCCGTCGCCGCCGCGCTGGGAATCGGCGAACAGCAAGGGCGGTCGGCCGAGGCGGCGATCACCGGTGCGCTGGCGGGCGGCAAGATGCTGCTCGCACTGGACAACTGCGAGCACGTGCTCGACGGCGTCGCACCACTGGTGGAACGGCTGCTGAGCGACTGTCCGAAGCTGACGGTGTTGGCGACCAGCCGGGCCCGGTTGATGGTGCCGTTCGAGTGGGTGTTCCCGGTGCCGCCGCTGTCTCTCCCCGATGACGACGGTCGGTCCGACGCGGTGGTCCTGTTCACCGAGCGCGCCGAGGCGGTCGGCTGGCCGGTTGGCGCCACCGACCGTGACCGGGTCATCGACGTGTGCCGGGCATTGGACGGCATCGCGCTGGCGATCGAGCTGGCGGTAGCGCGGCTTCCGGCCATCGGGCTGGACGGTCTGCATGCCGGGCTGTCCGACCAATTGCGGCTGCTCGCCGGCGGGCCCCGCGCCGACGACCGGCACCGTTCGGTCCGGGCCATGTTGGACTGGAGCAACCGCTTGCTCGATGAAGCCGGGCAGACCCTGCTCCGTCGGATATCGGTTTTTGCTTCTCCTTTCACCGTCGCCGCAGCAGCAGAGGTGACGGCATTCCCGCCGATTGCTCTCGATGATGTCCAGGACGGGTTGGCTCACCTAGCGGAGCAGAGCCTGCTCGCCGCAATGCCGACGGCGACGGGTACCCGGTATCGAGCCCTCGAGACGATCCGGCAGTACGGCATTGAGCGGCTGACCGGTGCCGGGGACCTCGACGAAACCCGGAGCCGCCATCTGCGATGGTGCCTCGCCGCCGGGTCGGAGCTGGAAGGTGACGGGCACGTCGATCGCGCACGGTGGCGCGCTCGTTTCGACCACCTCGTCGACGATCTGCGTGCGGCCCTGGCATGGGCGACGGATCACCCCGCGAACCGAGTCGATGCCCACGAGCTGGCCGTGGTGCTGGCCCGGTTGACCTTCGCCCGCGGGCTCCTCCGGGAGTCCCAACAGCGCTACGAGCAGGCCGCTGGGCTCGCGAGCGACTCACCAGGGCAGGCGTCAGCGTTGTGGCACGCCGCTGCAACTGCCATGTGCAGGTTCGCTGGGAACGATGCGTATCGGTTGCGGCGCGCCGCGGCCCGTGTGGCGCTCGAAGCAGATGACAAGCCAGGCGCCGCTCGCTACCTCGCCGAATCTGCCGCTGTGATCTTTCGTGCCCCGGGGATCATGTCCCCGGTGCCGTCCCTGGACGAGGCGGAGGAGCTGATCCGGGCCGCACGTGACTTGGCTGACCAGGGCACGGTGCCCGAAGCACCAATCCTCGCGATCGAGGCCTCGCGGGCCAGCACCGGTGTCGTCGAACCGGCGGACGTCGTGCGGGCGGAGAACGCAGCGCGGCAGGCTCGGCAGCTGAGCGAGCCGTTGATCGAGAGCTGTGCTCTGGACGCGCTGACCGGGTCGTATGCCGGACTGGGCATGGTCACCGATGCCGCCCGAAGCGCAAGTCGCCGACTCGAGGTGCTCGCACCGCTCCCGATGGATGCCACCGTCGGATACGAGTTGCTCGATGCACTGAACATGGCGTGCGAGTACGGCGTGGGTGCTGGCGACTTGCAGGCAGCAAGGGCGTCGGCAGTGCGCCTACGCGATCTACCTATGGTCGTCGAGGAAGGGCATCTAGCCACCGCACAGCTGATCGTGGTCGACGCATTGGCCGGAAACGTCACGGACGTCTGCGTCGCTAGTGAGCGGTTCCGCGAAGGGTGGGAGCGGGCTGGCCGCCCGCGGTCCGCGTATCTGGGCCGGCCCGCCGCTGCCATCACCATGGCGTTCGGTCTCGCCGGCGACGACGCCGCCCGCGCCGACTGGGTGGCCGTGATAGAGGCGATGGGCGTCGGGCCCGACCGGCTCGCGGGCTACGGTGCCACCTTCGACGCCATCCTGTTCCTGCACCGCGGGCAGCACGGGCAGGCCCTTGATCGGCTGGCCGACGAACCGGAGGATCTACGACGGTGGATCACCGGGGTGTGGCGGCAGTGGTACGCCGTGCTCAAGGCGGAAGCCGCGGTCCTGACTGATCGAACCGACGCCGGTGAACGGCTCGTTCGAGCCCGTGGCATCGCGGTGGGCAATCCGATCGCGACCGCCATCGTCAATCGGGCCGAGGCCATCCGCACCGGAAACCGCGATGGCCTCGTGGCTGCGGCGGAGGCGTTCGATGCCGCAGCCTGCCCGTACCAACAGGCGCGAACCCTCGTGCTGACCGGCGGGCCCGAACGGGACGAAGGCATTGCCACGATGACGACGTTGGGAATTGCCGCCCCCGGGGGGCCGGCGGCATAACCTGCGCCGGCATGACGTGGTGCCCACGCCTTGAGCCGGGCCGGCTCCGCATCGCGGGCAGAATGGCCGCATGGCTCAGCCGGTCCGAGCGAGCATCTCAGCCCGAGAGGCGGAGGTCCTGGCTGCGCTCGGTGAGCACCTGAGCAATGCGGAGATCGCGGCCAAGCTGTTCCTCTCGGTGCGCACCGTCGAGAGCCACGTGTCGTCACTGCTGCGCAAGCTCGGAGCAACCGATCGGCGCGAGTTGGCGGACCTGGCAACCCGAATGGAGGAAGGCAACGGGTCGCCTACGGCGCCGCAGATTCCATCGCCGCTGACCTCTTTCGTCGGCCGGACCAGTGAGAAGGCCACGCTGGCTCAGGCCTTGCAGGACCATCGCCAAGTCACCGCAGTAGGACCGGGCGGCGTGGGAAAAACCCGGCTCGCGCTCGCAGTCATAGCCGAGGCGGCCGACCGGTTCGCCGACGGAGTGTGGTTCATCGACCTGGTTCCGGTGAGCGACCCCGGAATGGCGGGGCCCGCAGTCGCCGCTGCGCTGGGTATTGGTGAGCGCTCGGGCCAGTCGATCGAGGCGGCGATCGCCACGACACTGGGTGCGGGTGAGACCCTTCTCGCGCTGGATAACTGCGAGCACGTGCTCGACGGCGTGGCACCGCTGATCGAGCGGCTGCTCAGCGACTGTCCGAGGCTCACCGTGCTGGCGACCAGCCGAGCCCGGCTGATGGTGCCCTTCGAGTGGGTGTTCCCGGTTCCGCCGCTGTCTCTGCCCGACGATGATGGTCGGTCGGACGCGGTCGCCCTGTTCACCGAGCGTGCGGAGGCGGCCGGCTGGCAATTGAACGGTACGGACCGCGACCGAGTGGTCGAGATATGCCGAGCGCTCGACGGCGTCGCGCTGGCGATCGAGCTGGCGGTGGCGCGGCTGCCGGTTCTTGGGTTGGACGGTCTGTACGCAGGACTGTCAGACCAGCTCCGGCTGCTCGCTGGAGGCCGTCGGGCCGATGACCGGCATCGTTCGGTCCGGGCGATGCTGGACTGGAGTCACGGCTTGCTCGACGACGCGGAGCAGACCGTGCTCCGGCGGGTCTCGGTCTTCGCCGCACCGTTCACGCCCGACGACGCTGCGGAAATCGCAGGATTCCCGCCGCTGGGCGCGGCCACGGTCCAGGATGGCTTGGCTCACCTGGCCGAGCAGAGCCTGCTCGCCGCAATGCCGACGGCGACCGGCACCCGGTACCGGGCTCTGGAGACGATCCGGCAGTACGGCCACGATCGGCTTACCGACGCCCGTGACCTTCAAGAGACCCGCACTCGCCATCTGGACTGGTGCCTCGCGGCCGCGACAACCCTCGACGGTGAGACGCAGGACGATCGCGCCCGGTGGCGAGCACGCTTCGACCAGGTGGCTGACGACCTGCGCGCCGCGCTCGGCTGGGCCAGCGAGCAGCCGAGCCAGCAGGACAGCGCGTACGAGTTGGCGTACGTGCTCGCCCGGTTGACCTTTGTCCGTGGGCTGATCCGTGAGTCTCAACAGCGGTACGAGCAGGCCGCCGGACTTGCAGCTGACCCGGCTCTGGTCACCGCAGCCCTGTGGTATGCGTCCGCTTCGGCGATGTGCCGGTTGGCCGGGAATGATGCCTTCGAACTGCACCGCGCCGCGGCCCAGGCGGCGCTCGAGGCCGGCGAGAACGGCACTGCGGCTCGCTACCGCGCGGAGGCCGCAACCCTGATTTTTCGAGCCCCAGGAATCATGTCTCCGCTGCCGACGCCGGCAGAGGCGGACGAACTCATCGAGGCCGCTCGGGACGTGGCTGACGACGATCCGGTGGCAGCGGCAGCGATCATGCTTGCCGTGGCGTTCCGGGCGTCGGCCGGCGACAGCGAACCAGCACACATCTCAGTCGCGGAGAACGCGGTTCTGCTGGCCCAGCAGGCCGACCAGCCACTGATCGAGAGCGCCGCATTGGACGCGCTGCTCGCCGTGCAGCAAGGGCTGGGCGCGGTCGTCGAGGCCGCGCGGACCGCGCGGCGGCGCCTGGACGTGCTCGCGCCGCTCGCGCCGGATCCCACCGTCGGATTCGAGCTGTTGGACGCGCTGAACATGGCAGCGGAGAACTGCATCGGTGCGGGAGACCTTCGAAACGCTCGGCAATTCGCCGAACGAATTCGCGACCTCCACACGGTTGTCGAGGAAGGTCACATCGCAACTTCTCAGTTGATCATGACCGAGGCCTTTTCCGGCAACGTCGATGCCGTGCGCGACACCAGCGAGCGGTTCCGCGAAGGATGGGAGCGGGCGGGGCGACCGCGGACCTTCTATCTGGGCCGGCCAACCACCGCCATCGCCATGGCCTGCGGTCTTGCCGGGGACGACGACGCCCGCGCGGACTGGCTGGCGATGGTCGACGCCCTGGGCGTCCCGCCCGAGCCGCTTTCGGGCTACGGCGCGGTCTTCGAGGCCATTGTCTTTCTGCACCGCGCCGAACCCACCCGAGCCTTCGACCTGCTGCCCACTGAACCAGAGAACCTGCGGTCGTGGAAGACGGGGTTGTGGCAGCAGTGGTACGCCGCGCTCAAGGCAGAGGCCGCCGTTCTCACCAATCAATCCGATGTCGGCGAACGGCTCGCTCGGGCCCGGACAACCGTGGTAGGCAACCCGATCGCGACCGCAATCGTCGCCCGGGCCGAGGCCATCTTGGCTGGCAATCGCGACGGTCTCCTGGCAACAGCGGCAGCCTTTGACACTGCTGCCTGCCCGTACCAGCAGGCGCGAAGCCTCGTGCTCGCGGGCGGGGAAGAACGCAACGACGGCCTCGCCCTGCTGGCCGAGCTAGGCGTCGCATCTCCGCCATTAGAGTCGCCGACGTGACATATCCGCCCGCGCCCCGTGGCGAGGATGCCGATGTCTTGCACGGGGTGAGGGTCCCTGATCCATACCGGCGCCTGGAGGATCCCACCAACCCGGCCACCATCGAGTGGTCACGCGCGCAAGCAGATCTGTTGGCGACACACCGTGCCACGTGGGCAGATCGGGCCCGTTTTCGAGACCGGCTCGCCGAACTGCTCGCAGCGGGTTCGGTCAGCACGCCGGCTTGGCGGTACGAGCGGGCGTTCTTCACCCGACGAACAGCAGATCAGGAGCACGCGGTGCTGCTGACTATCGACTCGGACGCGACCGAACGCGTGCTGGTCGACCCGATCGTCGTCGACCCCAGCGGTGCAACGACGCTCGACGCGTGGCAGCCCTCACAGCAGGGCGACCTGCTCGCCTACCAGTTGTCCGTTGGCGGCACCGAGGAGTCGGTGCTTCGCGTCCTCGACGTCGTGAACGGTCAGGATGTCGACGGACCGATCGACCGGGCGCGCTACTCCCCTGTTGCCTGGCTGCCCGATGGCAAGGCGTTCTACTACGTCCGGCGACTACCGGCGGATGCAGTACCTGCGGGTGAGGAGCAGCTCCACCGGCGGGTCTACCTGCACCGGCTCGGCACCGACCCTGCGCAGGACATCGAACTGTTCGGCGATGGGCTCTCGAAGACGAACTACTACGGGTTGCATGTCAGTCGGGACGGACGCTGGCTCGTCGTCACCGCCGCGGAGGGAACGGCACCGCGCAACGACGTGTGGCTCGCGGATCTTTCGGCGTCCACCCCAGAAGCACCCCAGCTCGAGCCGGTCCAGGTCGGCATCGACGCCAGGGCCTACCCGCACGTGGGCCGAGACGGAAGGCTGTACGTCTGGACAGACCGGGACGCCTCGCGTGGTCGGCTCGCGGTCTCCGACCCGTCCCGACCTGGCCCGGAGACATGGCAGGACCTGCTGCCCGAAGACCCCGAGGCCGTACTCGAGGACTATGCGATCCTCGACGGTCTCGACCGCCCGGTGCTGCTGGCGAGCTGGAGTCGACATGGGCTGTCCGAGCTCACCGTCCACGACCTCGGTACTGGGCACCGCATGACGACGCTCGGTCTACCCGGTCTCGGCAGCATCGGCGGGCTGTCCGAACGCCCGGAGGGCGGACACGAGGCCTGGTTTGCCTACACCGATCACACGACGCCCGTCGTCGTCCTGCATTACGACGGCAAGACGGCAGAGGTCGACACCTGGGCGCAGAGCCCTGGGGTGGTCACCGTCCCGAAGGTGCGCTCGCGGCAGGTCGTCTACAAGGCCGCGGACGGTACCGACATCCGGATGATCATCCTTTCCCCTCGCACCGTCGGCGACGGGCCCGACCAGCCGCGGCCCACGGTTCTTTATGGCTATGGCGGTTTCGGGCTCCCACTCACGCCTGCCTATTCAGCCAGCATCCTGGCCTGGGTCGAGGGCGGCGGCGTGTGGGCGGTGGCCGGCTTGCGCGGCGGCGGAGAAGAGGGCGAGGCCTGGCACCGGGTCGGGATGCGCGAGCACAAGCAGAACGTCTTCGACGATTTCCACGCCGCCGCGAGATACCTCGTCGACCAGGCATGGACGACGCCGGAGCAGCTCGGGATCTCCGGCGGCTCAAACGGCGGGCTGCTCGTGGGCGCCGCGTTGACCCAGCACCCGGAGCTCTATCGGGCCGTGGTCTGCTCGGCGCCGCTGTTGGACATGGTTCGCTACGAGCAATTCGGGCTCGGCGCCACCTGGTCCGACGAGTACGGCAGCGCCACCGTTCCCACCGAGCTGGGCTGGCTGCTCTCCTACTCGCCGTATCACCACGTCCGCGACGGGGTGGTCTATCCGGCGGTGTTGTTCACCGTCTTCGACGGCGACACGCGGGTGGACACCATGCACGCCCGGAAGATGTGCGCCGCCGTGCAGGCCGCCACGGCCGCCGACCCAGCGACGCGGCCCATCCTGCTGCGGGCGGAGGGGGACGTAGGGCACGGCGCACGCGCGGTCTCCCGGACTGTGGAGCTCGCTGCCGACCAGCTTGGTTTTCTCTCCGCACACCTGGACTAACGTGCGCACGATGGTGCTGACCACGGGCACACAGGACGGCCAGCAGCCCGAGCGGTTCAGCGAGGACTGGTGGATCGACGTCCTGCTGGACAACCCGCTCAAGCTTGTCGGTCTACTCCTCCTTGCTGTCCTCGCGCGCTACCTGTTGCACCGGCTCATCGACCGAGGTGTCGCCCGTGCAGCGGCCGCGGACCCCCCGGACCGGCTGCTGGGTTCACGACGTGCGGCTCGGGTCGTGCTCGGCGGCTACGGGGGTGTACTCCGAGCGGCGGGCGTTGCGGGCAGCCACGCTGGGATCGCTGCTCAAGAGCATCGTCACCGCTGGTCATCGGCGTGATCGTGGTCGTGATGGCCATGGAGATCCTCGGCTACCCGATCGGGCCGCTGCTGGCGTCGGCCGGAATCCTCGGCGTCGCGCTCGGCTTCGGAGCGCAGAACCTGGTCAAAGACTTCCTTGGCGGCATCTTCATGCTGCTGGAAGACCAGTACGGCGTCGGCGACGTCATCGACATGGGGCATGCGAGCGGAACCGTCGAGGGCGTCGGGCTCCGGGTTACCAGGATGCGGGCCATCGACGGGACGGTCTGGTACGTGCGCAACGGCGAAGTCGTCCGGGTGGGAAACTCCAGCCACGGCTGGGCCAGGACCGTGCTCGACGTGCCGGTCGCCTACGGCGAGGACAGCGAGCGCGCGCGAGCACTCATCGAGCAGGTGGCGACAGAGCTTGCCGCCGACCCGGAGTGGAGCGAGCACGTGCTCGAGGCGCCTGAGGTCTGGGGCGTCGAAGACGTCCAGGCAGACGCGTACGTGCTGCGCCTCGTCGTCAAGACCGAGCCGCTGCAGCAGTGGCCGCTTGCTCGAGAGTTGCGCGAGCGAATCATGCGCACGTTCGCCGCCGAAGGCGTGCCGATCTCCAGCGGCTAGCCTGCTCAGACGAGCGAGGCGTCGAGGGTGATCGTCGTGCCGGTGACCGCCTGGCTGACCGGGCAGTTCACCTTGGCATCCTCTGCGGCGGCCCGGAAGTCCTCGGCGCTGATGTCCGGCACGTCGCCGCGAACGGTGAGGTGGATCCCGGTGATGCCCTCGCCCGGCTGGAACGTGACGTCAGCGGTCGTCTGCAGCGACGTGGGCGGCGTACCCGCCTTGGCGAGCCCGCCGGACAGGGCCATGGAGAAGCAGGAGGAGTGCGCTGCCGCGATGAGTTCTTCTGGTGAAGTGCGGCCGTCCGGCGCCTCGGCGCGCGAAGCCCAGGTGACGTCGTATGTGCCCAGCTTCGACGACTCGAGCGTCACTTGACCCGAGCCCTCGAGCAGTGAGCCCTGCCACTGCGTCGTCGCGGTGCGGGTGGTGGCCATGCCATTCCTCCAAGGTCGACTGCTGGTCGTATGCCCATCCTGCCGCGCGCCAACCGGGGTTGCGACAATGAGTGCCGTGAGCGAGCAGGCCGAGGTCGGAGCCAAGACCTTCTACGACGCCGTGGGCGGGCATGAGACGTTCCGGCGCCTGGTCCACCGGTTCTACCAGGGCGTCGTCGACGATCCGGTGCTGCGGCCGCTCTATCCGGACCAAGACCTCCGCCCGGCTGAAGAGAAGTTGCGGATGTTTCTCGAGCAGTACTGGGGCGGGCCCACGACGTACTCCGAGCAGCGCGGGCATCCCCGGCTGCGGATGCGACATGCGCCGTTCAAGATCAATCCTGAGGCTCGGGAACGGTGGCTGCATCACATGCGCATTGCTGTCGAGTCACTTGAGTTGCCCACCGAGCAGCACGCCGTCTTGTGGGACTACCTGAGCCGCGCCGCGCACTCGATGGTCAACACGTTCGAAGACTGACCGCACGCGTAGGCTCGCCCGGTGACCCAGGGCCTGGCCGACAACCCGACATGGTGGCGCGACTCTGTCGTCTACCAGGTATACATCCGTTCCTTCGCGGACGGGACCGGCGATGGGGTGGGCGATATCGCCGGTATCCGGTCGCGGCTGCCGTATCTGCGCGACCTCGGCGTCGACGCGATTTGGATCACTCCGTGGTATCCGTCGCCGATGAACGACGGTGGGTACGACGTGGCCGACTACCGCGACATCGCGGCAGAGTTCGGCACGTTGGCAAGCGCCGACACGCTGATCCGCGAGTCGCATGCCCACGGGCTGCGGGTCATCATCGACGTCGTCCCGAACCACACGTCGCACCGGCACCGGTGGTTCGCATCAGCTCTTGCGGCCGGACCTGGCTCGCCGGAACGGGACCGGTACCTGTTCCGGCCCGGCCGCGGGCCGAACGGCGACCGTCCACCCAACAACTGGCGCAGCTTGTTCGGCGGGCCCGGTTGGACTCGCGTGACCGAGCGCGACGGCTCACCCGGCGATTGGTATCTGCATCTGTTCGACGTCACCCAGCCGGACCTGAACTGGTCGAACCGCGACGTCCGCGACGAGTTCATCGACGTCTTGCGGTTCTGGTTCGACCGCGGGATCGACGGCTTCCGGATCGACGTGGCGCACGGGCTGGTCAAGGACCCCACCCTGCCCGACCTGCACTACGACGAGGAAACCGGGCGCCCGGTGGAAACGCACGCCGCGGGCGCACACCCGTTCAACGACCGCGACGACCTGCAGGAGATCTACCAGGAATGGCGGGCCGTGGCCGACACGTACAACCCGCCGCGGGTCTTCGTCGCCGAGGCCTGGGTCGACTCGCCGGAACGGCTGAAGCGATATGTGCATCCCGAGCGACTGCACCTGGCCTTCGACTTCGACTATCTGCAGGCGCCGTGGTCCGGGCCTGATCTGAGAGCGACCATCGACTCCTCCCGCCGGGCGCGAGCACCGGTCGGGGCGTCCAACTCATGGGTGCTGTCCAACCACGACGTCGAGCGCCACCTCACGCGGTACGGCCGCAAGCAGACCGCCACCAACCTCACCGAGGACCCGTCGGCCGATCCGGCCGACGTCGACCTGGTCCTGGGTACTCGTCGCGCCCGCGCGGCGATCATGCTCACCCTCGCATTGCCGGGGGGTGCGTATGTGTACCAGGGCGAGGAGCTCGGTCTGCCGCAGGTGCTGGACCTCCCCGAATCGGCCCTGCGAGACCCCATCTGGAAGCGCTCGGAACATACCCGCCGCGGGCGGGACGGCTGCCGGGTGCCGATTCCGTGGACCGTCCGCGGGCCGTCGTTCGGCTTCGGTGTCAACGGATCATGGCTGCCCCAGCCCCCCGCGTGGGGCGACCACTCGGTGCAGGTACAACGCGACGACCCAGACTCCATGCTCGAGCTCTACCGCCGGCTCCTCCGGATGCGCCGCGAGCTACCTGCACTCGGTGACGGCGACCTGACCTGGCTACCCGATATCGGCCCCGACGTGCTCGCGTTCAGCCGGGAACCCGAGTTCGCCTGTGCGGTCAACCTCGGATCGGTTCCGATCGAGCTGCCTGAGCACTCCCGGGTGCTGGTCACCAGCGTTCCGCTCGTGGACGGGCAGCTGCCGACCGACGCCGCTGCCTGGCTGGCCACCTGAACTCCGTTCAGAGGGCGAACAACGCGAGGCCACCGCGAGCCAGCACCGACCCGTGCGACGTGTCAAGGCGCCACCACTGACCCATGGACCGCAGCACGACATCGCCGTCGCCGAGAAAGCCGTACGACTCCGCGGCATGCGCTAGTCGCAGCGGCACACCCGGCGCCAGCTCGCGGGCCCAGATCTCGGCGGCCAGTGCCTCCAACCCTGCTCGCCCTTCGCGCAAGGCCAGACCGGCGGTCACCTCTGGGCCGCGGCGGCGAAACTCATCCACGCCCGCAGCCACCGCTTCGGCGACCTGAGGTCCAGCCAACCGGGCGCGCTGGGTCCATCCCGACCGCGGCGGCAGGCTACTAGTCCATCTCAGCGCGGGCACGGCCGGTGGCAGCTCCAGCTCCCCGTTGGCGCCTACGGCCCGCGCCGCCAAGGTTCCTGCTTCGACGACGACGTCAGCCGACAGCGGCGCCGCCAAGGCGATGGCACGCAACGCGAGAGCGTCGAAGGGCGTCTCAGCGAAGCAGCCGGCAACGTTGCCTTCCGCGACGATCCGGATCACCGCCTCTGGTTCGAATCGGGCGACCCGGCGCGCGAACGTCGCGAGGTCAGACGCCGCCGCCGGGTGTTCGGGCACCAGCTGCGTCATGATTCGAGGAACTTCGCCAGCGCCACGCGCTCGGCCTCGGTGAGAGCCCGCGGCCGGTGCCCGGCGACGTCGAAAGCGACCAGAACACCGGTTGCGCGGACATAGACCGCCTCGTCGTCGGACACCTCGTACGCGACGTCGAACGACGAGGTGCCGATCCGAGTCACCCAGAGGAGGACGCGAAGCGGGTCGATCCGGAACGACACAGGTCGCAGGTAATCCAACGACTGGTGCGCGACCACCGAGCCCTCGTGGGTATCCAGCGCGTCGGCGAGATAACGATGGGCGAAGTCGACCCTGGCCTCTTGCAAATACTCGGCGAAAGTGACGTTGTTGACGTGGCCGTAGCTGTCGAGGTCGTCGAAGCGGACAGCGCATTCGTACACGTGGCGCAGTGTCGATGGTCGCACTCGGACCCTCGCTCGTCCCTCGCTCGGGCTCCTCGTTGCTCTATAGGCGGCCCGCCCCGGCATCGGCCGGTCGCGCTCCAGAAAACTCTCGAGCACCTCCCGCTCCCTCGGTGCGATCCGGCGGATGCGCTCGTCGCCGAGGTCATAGGGCACCAGGACCGACGCGGCGACCGCGTAGACCGTTCGCGACCCGTCGGGTTCGAGGTCGAGCACCTCGTAGCCGAGCGCGAATGACGCCGCCCGCACCTCGGTCACCCAGGTCTCCACCCGGACCGGGGTCGGCCGGAAGTGCAGCGGTGCGCGGTACCCGATCTCGTGCCGGCGGACGACGACACCGCGAGCCAGCTGCTCAGCGCCCTGCTCCGGGGCGTGGACGAAGAGCATGTCGACTCTGGCCTCCTGCAAGTAGCGCAGGTAGACGACGTTGTTGACGTGGCCGAACGCGTCCATGTCGGCCCACCGCAGCGGGACGTGGCAGATGTGTCGGGGCACTAGTCGCGGGTGAGCTTGCGATAGGTCACTCGATGTGGGCGAGCAGCCTCCGCGCCGAGACGGTCGACCTTGTTCTTCTCGTACGACTCGAAGTTGCCCTCAAACCAGAACCACCGCGCCGGGTCCTCGTCGTCGCCCTCCCAGGCCAGGATGTGTGTGGCAACGCGGTCGAGAAACCACCGGTCGTGCGAGGTGATGACCGCGCAGCCCGGAAACTCGAGCAGGGCGTTCTCCAGCGACTGCAGGGTCTCAACGTCGAGGTCGTTGGTCGGCTCGTCGAGCAGGATCAGGTTGCCGCCCTGTTTGAGGGTGAGCGCGAGGTTGAGCCGGTTGCGTTCGCCCCCGGAGAGCACGCCTGCGGGCTTCTGCTGGTCTGGACCCTTGAACCCGAAGGCGGCCACATAGGCCCGGCTCGGCATCTCGACCTGTCCCACTTTGATGTGATCCAAGCCGTCGGAGACGACCTGCCAGACGGTCTTGCCCGGCTCGATGCCGGCTCGGCCCTGGTCGACATAGGACAGCCGGACGGTCTCGCCGACCCGGATGCTGCCGCCGTCGGGCTGTTCGTCGCCGACGATCATCATGAACAGAGTCGTCTTGCCGACGCCGTTGGGGCCGATAACGCCCACGATGCCGTTCCGCGGAAGCGTGAAGGACAGGTCGTGCATGAGCAGCCGGTCGCCGAACCCCTTGGTGAGGCCGGCCGCCTCGACCACCACGTTGCCCAGGCGCGGTCCTGGCGGAATCTGGATGTCCTCGAAGTCCAGCTTGCGGGATTTCTCGGCCTCGGCCGCCATCTCCTCGTAGCGCTCCAGCCGGGCGCGCTGCTTGGTCTGGCGCGCTCTGGCGTTGGAGCGAACCCAGTCCAGCTCGTCCTTCAGCCGCTTGGCCCGCTTGGCGTCCTTCGCGCCCTCGACCCGCAGTCGGGCCTGCTTGGTCTCCAAGTAGGTCGTGTAGTTGCCCTCGTACGGATAGGCCCGGCCACGGTCGAGCTCGAGGATCCACTGTGCGACGTTGTCGAGGAAGTAGCGGTCGTGGGTGACGGCCACCACGCACCCCGGGTACTTCTCCAGGTGCTGTTCGAGCCACTGCACGCTTTCGGCGTCCAGATGGTTGGTCGGCTCGTCGAGGAGGAGCAGGTCGGGCTGCTGCAGCAGCAGCCGGCACAGGGCCACCCGCCGGCGCTCTCCGCCGGACAGGACACGGACGTCGGAGTCGCCCGGCGGGCAGCGCAACGCGTCCATCGCCTGCTCGAGCTGCGAGTCCAGATCCCAGGCCTCGCGGTGGTCGAGCAGCTCTTGCAGACGGCCCATCTCGTCGAGAAGCTCGTCGGAGTAGTCCACCGCCATCTTCTCGGCGATCTCGTTGAACCGCTCCAGCATCGCCTTGGTCTCGGCAACGCCTTCCTCGACGTTGCCGAGCACGGTCTTGTCCTCGTTGAGTTTCGGTTCCTGCTCGAGGATGCCCACCGTGTAGCCGGGGCTGAGAGTCGCATCGCCGTTCGACGGATGATCGAGCCCGGCCATGATCCGCAGCACGGTGGACTTACCGGCCCCGTTCGGACCGACGACGCCGATCTTCGCTCCCGGCAAGAAGTGCAGCGTGACGTCGTCGAGGATGACCTTGTCGCCGTGCGCCTTGCGCACTTTGCGCATCGAGAAGATGAACTCCGCCATAGCGCCGACCAGCCTACGTGGTCGTGCTCGCGGGTCGCGGCCTCAGATCTTCAGGTATCGATGGTCGACTGGTCGAGGACGTAGACCGCGTTGCCGAGACCGTCGTCGAACGCCGCCCAGTAACCGCCAGGGATCTCGTCGGGCTGCAGCCAGAACTCGAGCACCTCATGCCGCCGCTCGTACCACGCCCTGACGTCGTCCACCAGCAGCACCGGCCCGGGGCGGTACGAAGCATTCGGCGCTTGGTCGAGCATGAGCTGGACGTGGTCACCTGGCATCTTCAGGCTCGCTGTCGTATCGCCCTCGCGCCAGGCCTCTGGCCAGCCCAGCGTGTCGCGGTAGAGCCGCAGCGCTCGGTCCAGATCGTCGACCGGCAGATAAAAGAACTCGACGTTGTCCATGCGCTAGACCGTAATCAACTTATGTCTATGGGTCAACCTGTTATGTTGAGCCCGTGCCGGAGTGGATTCCGACCACGGCGTCGGCCAAGGGCCGCCTTGCGCTCACGGCGCTGGAGCACTTCGCTGCATACGGCTACAGCGATATCGGCGTGACCGAGCTGTCCGCGGCGGCCGGCGTGACCACGGGCGCGCTCTACCATCACTTCGGCAGCAAGCTCGGCCTGTATGACGTGGCCCGCACCGAGATCGAGCGGCGCGTCCTCGACCGGCTGCACGGCGCAGTGGCGGCCAGACCAGACGACCCGCCCGGCGCGGCGGCCAGAGCCGCCCTCCTGGTGGCCTTTGACTTCCTGATCGAGCACGGCTCGGGCCGTCTGTTATCCGAGCCTCACCCGAGCCGTCAAGAGGACCCGATCGAGGACTACGTGGCCAGCGTCAGCGATCGGCGCGAAGTTCCGATCGGCGCAATACTCGTTGCGGCCTGGCGGGCTGCGCTGCGCGCCGCGGCCGACGGCGTTCGGCCTGATCACGCTCGAGCCGCCTTCGCGGCAATCACCGTCGAGGCGTGATGCTTGCCCTGCGTGGGCCTCACGCGGCGTGGCCACCCAAGCGCGACGTCGAGTCGGCAGCAGTTCGGCGCTGCTCCCCGCCGCCGCCGGTCTCTGCCTCCTCTCCGGCGGCTAAAGTTTGCTCCTGGACGAGCAACTCCATCCGAACATTTGCCGCGAGCTCGTGCTCGTCGACGACGTCGACCCGCTCCTTGCGGGCCCGGACAAACTCCGACGTGCCGCGCACCAGGTCGTGTCCGACGCTGATCGCGTCGATCTCGGCATCACGCCCGGGGCGACCGTCCTCGGTGCGCCAGTCTCTGATCCGCAACCGGCCGAAGAGCACGACCGGATCGCCCTTGTGCAGCGAATCGCGGCAGTGCTCGGCAAGAGTCCGCCAGCAGGTGACCCCGTAGAAGGACGTCGGGCCGTCGCCCCAGCGACCGGTCTGGCGGTCGATCCGGCGAGGGGTGTGGGCGAACCGGAAGCTCGTGATCGTCGTGCCGCGTTCGGAGTTGACGGTGCGGACCTCGCTGGCAACGTTGCCGACCAAGGTGATGATGGCATCGGTCATTGGGGCGCCTCCTGCGCTCACGGCCGGTTGAGTGGACGCACCCGATGGTCCTGTCCGCCGGGCCCGAGAGGTAGCGCGAAACAGCCGGCTGTGGACGGCACAGACTGCGAAGCCCGGCCTGTGGACAGCAGCCTCAGCCCCGGGCCACCAGCGCCGCCTGCCGGAACGAGCGGTAGCGGTCGATCTCGGCGTCAACCGGGGCGACGACGATCTCGTCGGCCGCTGCGGCCACTGCCTCGCCCAGGGTCTTGCGGACGGCATCGGCGCGGCGGTTCCCGCCGACCCCGGCTGCGATCCGGCTGGCCACGGCAAGGAGAATGCCGAGCAGGATCCCGCCCAGGAGCAAAGCCGTGGGAACGGGCAGGGGACCCCAATCCGGCGTGCCGATCTCCGGCAACCGAAGCCAGCCGACGACCGCCAGGGCGAGCAGCCACCCGCCGCCTATGACGGCAGCCACCAGCGCCAGCCACTGCAGCATGTTCACCACGGCCCACCAGCGCGGCCGCCGCTCGACCCCGAGGTCGGTCGCGACGACCGCTTGGTCCAGAGCGTCGGGCAGTTTCTCGGCCGCGGTATTGACCGCCGATCGGATCGCCGCGACCCACGGCCCGGCGACGCCGCGAGCCGCGGAGTCGCCGAGTCGGCGGATGGCAGAGTCCGATCGGGCCCGCTGTACCGGTGTCGCCGCCGGCAGCGAGGTCCGCATCAGCGCGGCGTCGACCTCATCGGTTCGGTCTAGCCGAAGACGACGAAGCGGGTCAGGCCGCAGGCGAGCAAGCCAGCGAGTCACCGGCCAACCCGTGGCGCTGGCGGCCCGTCGCCGGTACGACCGGCCGACCGCGTCGGCTACTACGTCGACACCGGCGGCGTGAGCAAGGGCGTCGACCAGCCGCCTGCGGTCGTTGTCGGCGATCCCGGCCGGCTCGCCTTCCCCCGCCACGCTCAGCAGCCGGGTCGCCGCGTCGCCGACGTCGGCGGCAACCCTCTCGTCGGCGGACCGCCGGCGGGCGACCGTTTCCTGCAGCACCTTGAGGAACTTGTCCATACCGACACCGGTACGCGCGGACATCGGGATGACCGTGACTTTGGGCAGACCGTCCTCGGTGAGCAGGCGGCGGAGATCCCCGAGGCACTCGTCGAGGTCGTCCACTGACAACAGATCCACCTGGTTGAGGACGATCACCGTAACCGCGGCATGACTAGCCAGCGGGCGCAGATAGCGCTCGTGGAGAACAGCGTCGGCGTACTTCTGCGGATCGAGCACCCAGACGAACAGGTCGACCATCTCGACCAATCGGTCGACCTGTTCCCGATGCGACTGGTCGGTGGAATCGTGGTCGGGCAGATCGAGCAGCACCAGACCTTCCAGCGCGTCGTCTTCGCCGGAGTCGAGAACGCTCTCCTTGGGCACCCGGTGTCGGAGAGGGATGCCCAGCCATTCGAGCAGCGGTGCGACGCCTTGAGTCCCCCAGACGCACGCCAGCGGCTCGCCGGTCGTGGGCCGCCGAACCCCTACCCGGGCCAGCTCGATGCCCGCGACCGCATTGAAGATCGACGACTTGCCGCTGCCGGTGGCCCCGGCGAGGGCCACGACGGTGTGATCCGTCGACAACCGGCGCCGCTGACCCGCACGCTCGACGGTGCTGCGCACCGTGTCCAGCAGCTCGGCCGGCAGGCGCCCGTCGCCGTCCTCGACGGCAGCCGCCAGCGCGTCGAGGCGTTCGGGAAGCCCGGCCCGAGCCGGTCGGCGCAGCAGCTTCATCGGTCGGCCTCCTGCATGCGGGCCTGCCCGACCCAGACGAGTGATTCGCGCAGCGCCTGCCCAGCACCGGGATCGAGACGGAGCTTGTCCACTCGGTCGGTGAACCGCTCCCGCTCCGGCGCCAACAACGCGTAGGCGCGTCGGCGCAGGTCGGACCGGGCTTCGTCGGCGAGTCGGCGGATGGCCGCGTCGCCGAAAATCGCCTCCAACAACTTCTGCCCGACCACCGCCGTGCCGCCGGCGATACCGATCTCCGCTCCGGTCAGCCCGGCCGTCGACGCGAACACCACGATCATGAGGGCGAGGGCCAGACCGTTGATCCCGAACGAGAGCACGCGCGCAGTGAACCTCTTGTCCTGGCCCTCCGTGCGGACCAGGTCCACGACACCGCCCTGCCAGCCGCGCACCTCCGCCGCTGCCCTCGTCCGGAACTCGTCGCTGCTGCGGGACAGATCGTCCCCTGCGAGGAGAGTTCGCCCGCCGGCATCGCTGCGCCAAGCGGCATCGGCCCGTTCTGCGGCGCGATCACCTTCGTCGACCAGCAGCGCCTGCAGCCCGTGCTCGATGGCCTCCGTGACATCCTCGGCGGGCTGCGGCCGGCCGCTGAGGAAGGCGCTGATCACGGTCCCGGACCCGACCGACCGTTTCCTCCAGGGAGCGGAAGAAGTCGCCGGTCCCCACGAAGTCCTGCCACCTGGCGAGTACCTCGCCGCGCAGCATGCTTCCGTCGCGCGTCGCCCGATCGATCGACTCGGTCGCCTCGGCATACGGGCGCTCGGCAGCGGCCCGCAAGTCTTT
Organism: uncultured Actinomycetota bacterium; assembly: GCA_963831385.1. Classification (GTDB taxonomy): domain Bacteria; phylum Actinomycetota; class Actinomycetes; order Jiangellales; family Jiangellaceae; genus JACVRX01. The sequence continues at coordinate 26,689 of CAWHPW010000010.1, read as the reverse complement.
GGCCGATGCGTGCTGCTCGTCCGCGGCGTTGGCCAACGGAGGTGTGCGGCGCACGATCCCCTCGATGGCGCCGTCGAGAGTTCGGCGGACGACGTCGGCGCGAGCCGCGGTGTCAGAAGCAAGCTCGCCGAGCCAGCCCGCCACCGGCTCGATATGACCGGTCGGCAGCATGCCGTCGGCGCCGATCGTCGTCTCGTCGATCACGAACAACGGGGCCGAACCCAGCCCGTGCTCCGAGAGCATGCCGGCGAAGTGCCGACGGACCTCGTCCTCTGCGCCAGGCGGCACCCGGTCGAGCACGACGGCGACAGCCGCGCTGCGTTCGGCAGCGGCATGAAGCAAGTCCCACGGCACCGCGTCGGCGTACCGGGCGGCCGTCGTGACGAACAACCAGAGATCGGCCGCGGCGAGCAACTGTCCAGCGAGCTGGCGGTTCTCGGTCACGACCGAGTCGACGTCCGGAGCGTCGAGCAGCGCCAAGCCTTGCGGCACCGACTCGTCGGCCACCAGGTGCAACGTCCCCGGTCCGGCGAGCCCCGCATCGGTGACCCGGGCCAGTCCGGGCAGGATGCGGTCTCCGGTGAACCAGTCGGCGTCCTCCGGGTGATGCGCCAGCACCGGTGCCCGGGTGGTCGGACGGAGCACACCGGTCTCGCTGACCGGCCGCCCCACGATCGCATTGACCAGCGTCGACTTGCCGGCACCGGTCGAGCCGCCAACGACGACGAGCAGCGGGGCGTCGATCTCGCGCAGCCGCGGCAGGACATAGTCGTCGAGCTGGGTGACGATCTCGCGGCGGGTGCGGCGCGTGCCGGGTGTGTCCGGCAGCTCCAGCGGCAGACGCACCACCTCGACCCGATCCCGGAGGACCCCGAGCGCGTCCAAGACGCTGCCAGGTGCTTCGGTGATCGTCACGGCCATGCATCCTGCCGGTACCCCGTGCCTGCGGCCAAGTCACTCGACAGATTCGGTATGGGCTTGTCACCCTCCGGGTAATACGGTCGGGTTCCGATACAGCAGACGAGGAGGTCGCATGTCGCTGGAAAGGCCTACCGCACCCGACCCGTACGAGCTTCTGCCGAAGGTCGGGACCTTCTCCGTCGAGAGCGACGACGTGCGCGCCGGCGAGCAGATGAGTGACCAGCACGCCTTCGACGACTGGGGGGTCGGAGGCGGCAACATTTCGCCGCATTTGCGATGGTCGGGAGCGCCGGAGGAGACCCGCGGCTACGTGGTGTCCTGTTTCGACCCGGATGCCCCCACTCCGAGCGGCTTCTGGCATTGGGTCCTGGTCGATCTGCCCGAGACGACGACCGAGCTGCCACGCGGCATCGGCACGGCCGATGAGTCGGAGTTGCCGGGAGCGTTCTCGGTGCGCAATGACTTCGGGCAGACGGGCTATGGCGGCCCGGCACCGTCGGAAGGCGACGTGCCACACCGGTACTACTTCGTGGTGCACGCGGTCGACACGCCGTCGCTGGAGGTGCCACGGGACGCGACGCCGGCCGTCGTCGCGTTCAATCTGGCTTTCCACACCCTCGCCCGCGGCATGGTGGTGCCGACCTGGCGTCGCTAGCCGGCAGAGGTGGAGGTATGACCATGGGCCCGTCGGTTGGGACGCTCCTCGCCGTTCCGGCGACGGAGCGACCGGATCTGCTGGCCCAACCGGTCCGAGTGGCCCTCGACACGCGCCCCGACGCCGAGGTCTATGTGGCCGAGATCGACCCCGACCTGGCCGACACCGCTCAGTTCTGCGCGGCGTACGACGTCCCGCCGGAGATCTCGGCGAACTGCGTGGTGGTCGCCGGCCGCCGCGGTGGCGAGCAGCGGGTCGCGGCATGCATGGTCCTCGCCACGACGCGCGCCGACGTCAACAACGTCGTCAAACGGCGGCTGGACGTCCGCAAGGCGTCGTTCCTGCCGATGGACGAGGCGGTGCTCGCGACCGGCATGGAGTACGGCGGCATCACCCCGATCGGCCTGCCGGCGGACTGGCCGGTGCTCGTCGACGCCGCCGTCGCCGATCTGCCGTACGCGGTGATCGGCAGCGGTGTCCGGCGCTCGAAGCTGGCACTGCCGGGTGCGACGCTGGCCGGGTGGCCCGGCGCGGAGGTTCTCGACGGGCTGGCCAGACCGGGCTGAGACCTGTGGGTGCCGCACAATGGGATCACAACACTGCGCCCGTAGCTCAGCGGATAGAGCAGGTGCCTTCTAAGCACTTGGTCGGGGGTTCGACTCCCTCCGGGCGCGCTGACCAGGAGAAACGCTCGATTCCCGGCCATCCACGTAGTTGCACAACCACCGGTTCGCCGTGGCCGGCCACCACTCCTCACCATCGGGGCGGACGAGTCGGACCACGACCGGGATCCGGCCCATCGGCCGCTGCGGGACGTTCGGCGGCTTCTCCCCATTGAGAACCGGCCTCCCCACCCACCCCAGTGTCGAACAGATGTTCGCTCGGCGGTAGGTCGTCCGCCTGTTCTGTCCCGCCGACCGCGGATCACGAGGACAATGCGGTCGTGGCCCGAGTTTGGCGCTGTCGGCTGTGGTTGGCGGCCGTGATTCTGGCTGTGATCACGGCGTGCAGCGGTTCGCCGAACGGCTCCGGTTCGGGAGAAACACCGGCGGAACAGCCGACCTCCAGCAGTCCGGAGCAGCTCGCGGCGGTCTTCGACCAGCTCGTCAAAGGCGACCATCGGTGCGGGCTCGTACAAAGACCTCAGAGCCGTGCTGGTGTTGGTCGGAGGGCGGCCGCTGGTGGAGCGCTACTACGACAGTTCCACCGAAGCAACGAGCAATGTGGCTTCGGTGACCAAGAGTGTCATGTCGATCCTGGTGGGGATCGCCATAGACGAAGGTGATCTGGGCGGCGTTGACCAGACGCTTTCGGAGTTGTTGCCCGAGTACGCGGCGATCATGGCGCCGGATGTTGCCGGGGTCACGTTGGAGCAGGTCCTGACGATGACGGCCGGGTTGCCCGAGGATCCTCGAGCCCCGTGCGACTACGCCGTACTACCTGACCGAGGATTGGGTGGCCGCCATTCTGTCCGGCGGGCTGGAACAGCCGCCGGGTAAGGGTTTCGCATATGCGAGTGCGGGCTCGCATCTGCTGTCCGCGATCCTGGTCGAGGCGACCGGACAGCTCGGTGCTCGACTACGCGCGGGACAAATTGTTCAACCCGCTCGGCATCAGCACCGATCCGGCCGCCGAGCCGCTGGCCGTCGAGGAGAACCTGCCGGTCTACGAGGCGGCGTCGTTCGCGTGGCCGGTCGACCCGCAAGGTGTTCACCTGGGAGACGCATTTCTGAAGATCAGCGCCCCGGACATGGCCAAGATCGGGCAGCTCATGCTCGCCGGCGGGCGTTGGGACGAGAAGCAGATCGTCCCGGCGCAATGGGTGACCGAGTCAACCCAAGCCCATGTCGCCACGGGAGGATACGGCGTCGGAGGCGATGACTACGGGTACCACTGGTGGGTTACCACCGCTGACGGGCACGACGCGTTCGCCGCGGCCGGCTTCGGCGGTCAGCTCATCGAGGTCGTGCCCGACCTCGACCTCGTCGTCGTCGTCTCCTGCACGATCCCTGATGGCAATGTGCGCCTCGACGCCGTCTTCGTTCCGGGGGCTGGTGAACGCGGTGGTTGCTCCTGCCATCGCGCCATAGCTACACGCGACCCTGGCGTAGATGTCGCCGCTGAGTGAGCAACAGAACACCTCCGACAGTGGCAGGTGCGGTCGAACGCCAGCCGGGCCGGCGACCCGACGGCTGGCCCGATATCAGCCAAGCGGTATGACGCCGGTTGACTGGAACTTCCGGTGCCCGCAGCGGGTGCACTCGAGGGGTCGCGAGTGACCTGCATCTATGCAGGTCGGCACAGCGTTTACCCTCCCGTCGCTTCTAAGCACTTGGTCGGGGGTTCGACTCCCTCCGGGCGCGCTGACGAGCAACGCATCGTGCTCTCGCGGTCACGAGATGGGGAGTCTGGCTGGGTAGCGTCGGCCGGCATGACACGAGCGCTCGCCGTGCTGGCCGCGATGTATGGCGTCCTGATGGGGGTATCGCCAGTTCTGCAGATCCGCCGCATGGTCGTACGGAAGTCCTCGTCGGACGTCTCGGTGGCCTACTTCGGCATCCTCACCGGCGGATTCGTGCTCTGGCTCTTCTACGGCCTGGCGATCGGAAACGCGCCTCTGATCATCACGAACGTCGTCGCCGTGACGACCGGACTCACCACGATTGCAGTGGCCCGCCTCTACCGGCGCCGTGATTCCCAGCAGGTATGAGCTGTTCGCTTCTCCCGGCGTTGCTGTGCTCCGCACGGTCGCCGATCACCTGCATCTATGCAGGTCAGTGGCGGTCAACCTCCCGTCGCTTCTCAGCACTTGGTCGGGGGCAAAGCCTCGGCCAGTCGGGAGGCGAGTATCATCCACCGCCGAGTGACCAAGGCACGGCTGGCACCTGGTCGAAGTTCGTGCGGGGCCGAGGTTGGCGTTCTCCAATGCCTGCCCGCAACGATGACCGCAGGAGTGCTCTGAGCACGGTTTACACGGCCGGGCGGTGTGCCTTGGCCGAGGAAGCGTCCATAAACGAGGAGGCATCATGGGAGTCGGCCCTGTCGACGTAGTCATCATCGGATTCCCGGGCAACAAGTTCACGGGTCGGATAGCCCCGACCCTGATGGAGCTCGTCGACACTGGCACCATCCGCGTGATCGACCTGCTCTTCGTCATGAAGGACGGGGACGGCGTCGTCACCACGATCGAGGCGTCGGACTTGGATCCCGAGGCGGGTCCCAGTTTCCTCGCCATCGATATCGGCCATCCAGGCGCACTCGGCGCAGAGGACGCGGAGGAGGTCAGCGACGACCTCCCGCCAAACAGCTCAGCGCTGCTGATCGCCTTCGAGAACGTCTGGGCGGCCAAGGTGGTCGATGCCTGCCGGGCGGCGGACGCCGTCGTGATCGACCAGATTCGCATCCCGGCCGACGTCGTCGAAACCGTCCTCACCGCGGGTTAAACACCGGCCCGATCCACGAACAGAGAGGCATTTACATGGGACTCCTACGCATGGCAGCCCGGACGGCCGTTGTCGCCGGCACAGCCACCGCGGTGTCGGGCCGAGTCGCCCGCCGTCAGGCCGCCCGGTACGACCAACCGGCCGAAGCGGAGCAGTATCAGGCTGCGCCTCAGCAAGCCCCGCCGCCTGAGCCCCCGCCCCCGCCCGTCCCACAGCAGGACGAGTCGATGGCCAAACTTCAGGAGCTCGCGCAGTTGCACAGCCAGGGGGTGCTCTCCGACGACGAGTTCACGGCTGCCAAGGCCAAGATCCTCGGGATCTGACCGGGACCGTGCCGGCGGTTCGGGTGACTGCGGCTGAGGCGTATTCACGGCTGGCAGGGATCTACGACGAGATCGTCGTGGATCCCTGCTATGACCGCTGGGCCAGATACCTCCACGAGCTCTGGGACTCGGACGAAGCCGGTGTGCGCGCCGTCATGGACATCTGCTGCGGCACCGGACTGATGGCCGCGCGAGCTCGTCGCCCTCGGCTATCGCGTCGTCGGCGTGGACGGCTCGGCCACAATGCTCGCCCGCGCCCGCCGACTCCTCGGCCCGAAGGTGGTCCTGAAGCAACAGACGCTTCCGGACCTGACGGTCAATGGCGTCTTCGACGCGGCGATCTCCACATTCGACGGGCTGAACTACCTCACCCCAGCCCAGCTGCGCGCGACAATCGTCGCCATTTCCCGCCGACTCCGTATCGGCGGCTGGCTCGTCTTCGACCTGCACACCGACACGATGATGGACTTCGCCGAGTCCAACCCTGTCGTTGACGGAGACGCGGACGGTCACCACTTCACCATCGCCAGCGTCGTAGACGTCCCGGCACGGACGTGCGACACACGAATCGACATCACCCGGACGAGCGACGGCGACGCGTTCACCGAGCACCACCGCCAGTACTTCTTCACCGACGCGCAGGTCCGCAGGGCGTTGGTCAACGCAGGCTTCGGAAAGTTGGCCGTTACCGACGAATACAGCCACGAGCCCGTCGACGGGTCGACCCTGCGAGCAACCTGGACCGCGCGTTTCGGCGTGGGGGAACGACCTCCCGAGACATCGCACGTGGACTAGGTCGGTCATTCTGCTGAGGTGTCAAAGGGTGTGGAACAGTCCGCCGCTGCACCGGCTGGCCGGCATGATCCGGTGATCGGAAGTACGGGAGGATCAATTGCCTCCCGCCTGGCGCTTGTCCAGGTGGCGGCACAGCGCAAGAGCGTTGGTCCTCCCGCTCTTCCGGTGGCTAGGGTCGTCGACCATGCGTTTCGGTATCGGTCTGCCCAACCCCGTTCCCGGCTGCCCTGGCGACCTACTACCACGATGGGCGGCGGCCGCTGAGGAGCGCGGCTTCCCGACGTTGGCGACGATCGACCGGGTTGCGTTTCCCAACCACGACTCGCTGATCGCGCATGCTGCGGCGGCCGCCGTGACCGAGCGCATCGAACTGGTGCCCAACATCCTGGTCGTGCCCACGCGAGATCCGGTGCTGCTCGCGAAGGAAGCGGCAACGGTGGCGAGCATCTCGGGCGGCCGGTTGACGATCGGGGTGGGTGTTGGTGGTCGCCCCGACGACTTCACCGCCACTGGAACCGACTTCGGTGACCGCGGTCGGCGCACCGACGAGATGCTCGAGACCCTCACCCGGGCGTGGCGTGGCGAAGCTGTTGCCGGCAGCCCCGAGCCGGTGGTCCCGGAGGTGCCGGGGGGTTCCATCCCGCTACTCATCGGCGGCATGAGCGACGCGAGTGTCCGGCGAACGATCGAGTACGGCACCGGTTGGACGGCCGGTGGTGCGCCCCCGGAGCAGGTCGCGCCGTTCGCCGACCGAATCCGTGCGGCCTGGCAAGACGCCGGCAAAGAGGGCGAGCCACGGATCGCAGCGCTCGCTTACTTCTCCCTCGGGGAGGACGTCGAGGCCGCGTCCTATCAGTACCTGCGCCACTACTACCGGTTCCTCGGCGACTACACCGAAATGATCGCCGGAAGCGCCCTGCGGTCTGCGGACGCGATCAAAGCCGCTGTCGCGAAGTACGCCGACGCCGGCGTCGACGACCTCATCCTCGACCCGACGGTGGCCGACATTTCCCAGGTCGACCGGCTGGCGGACGTCGTCCTCTAGTCGTGTACCATGTGTACATGGATAACATCGCTTCCATACGTGAGCTACGTGATGGTCTTGCTGACGTGATCGATCGCGCAGCGCACGACGAGCTCACCGTGATCACCCGGCGCGGTCGTGAGGTCGCCGCAGTGGTGCCGATCACGATGGTCAACGAATGGCGCCGGTGGGAGGAAGAACACGTCGTCGCCATGGTCGACAAGGCGATGGCCGATCCGCGTCCAGGCGTTCCGATGGCCGAGGTGCTGGCCGAGACGCTCGCCCGACCGGAATGACCTATCGAACCGTTTTCCACCCATCCGCTCGCGATCAGCTTCGTAAGATCGACCGCTCCACGGCGATCTCGATCCTGCGCAAACTTGCGGAACTGGAAAGCGATCCATACGCATTCGGCACCACAGAACTCGTCTCTCGTCCTGGCGTTCGGCGACTACGAGCAGGCGACTACCGGATCTTCTACACCGTCGACGGTGCGGAGCTGACCGTTTGGATCATCGCCGTCGCCCACCGCTCAGTTGCCTACTGATCCGCTGACACCTCAGACGGCAACCGCGAGCGCAGCCGTGAATCCAGCTGCCCACGTCCCCGTTCATCGTCGCGAGCTGCTGTTCGGCGCCGTCCTCGAACACCTTGTCGCTCTCCAGTGACGTCCGAGCCATATTGCGCACGCTCTGCTCGTAGCCGTCGGTGGCGTAGACGAGGGAGCACGCGTCCTCCGGCAGCGCCAGCTGCGAGGTCGTGAGCATGTCGCCGCCGCTGGTCGCCTCGGCCAGGCTCGGATACACCTCGAAGTGGATGTGCGGCCAGCGCCCCGATATAGCAGGCGGGGAAGATCGTGGAGAATGTCACCTCGCCGCTGCTGTCGGCCTCCTGCACTCCGCGCAGGTAGTTCTGGTCGGTGATGCCGTCGGAATAGAGCGAGTAGCGGCCTTCTCGGTCGCATTGCCACAGGTAGACCGCAGCGCCAGCGAGAGCAGTGCATCCATTGGCCTGGTCGAGAATTGACAAGGTCACGGTCAACGGAATCCCTTCGGCGGTTCCGCTCGACGAGCCGAAGCTAGACCGGATGTCGCTGCGGACGATGCCGGATTCGGTGAGCACGTTGGGCCCGTTCGACCCATCGCCTGGATATGGACCGGCGGTCTCCTCCGGAATCTCCTCACAGCTCGCCGCCTGATCGGTATCGGCCGACGTCGACGAGGAAGGCGGCGGCGAACTCGACCCCGTTGCAGCCGACCCTGTCGTCGGTGGCTCGTCCTCCGCGGCGCACCCGACAATTGTGGCCAGTCCGACACCGGCAAACAGATGCAGAGCCCGCCGGCGGCTGAGCGTGCTCAGGTCGTACGCGAGCCCACGGTCGTGCTCCGGAGGTGGCTCGGCGTGGAACATCCGTGATCCCGCTTTCATCTCGCTCCCATTCCTGTGGCACGAAGCTAGCCAGCACGCACAAGGCCAGGAACCAAATCGTCCGGACTCACAGCAAGCTCACAGCGGTCTACCAGTACCTCGTCATATGGTGCGAGCGTGGACGCCCGGGTCCGCGCGGCCGTCGACACGTCACACCTACGGGATCTTCCGGGCGACGTGCTCGACGAACTGATGGACGGCGCCGTCGGCAAACGCGTTTCCGCAGGGTCGATCGCCCGCTGGGAGGGCGAAACCGTCCCGCTGATCGAACTGGTGGTCTCCGGGCTGGTCCGGGTCTTCGTCACAGCGCCGGACGGTCGCACCTTGACCGTCCGTTATTGCCGGCCCGGTGCCTTGATGGGGGTCTTCTCGGTGTTCGTCACGAGGTACGTGCTACCGGCCAGCACCCAAGCTCTGGTTGATTCCGAGCTGCTGCGGATCTCAGCCGTCGTGGCGCGGCAGTTGGCCCAACGCGACGGACGGGTCGCCATGGCGCTGCTCGCAGACCTGAGCGAACGGGTGCAGGGCTTCATCACGGAGATCCCCGGCACTGCCTTTACGACCGTCCGGCAACGAGTCGCGAGACACCTGCTCGACCTGGCCTCTGAGCGCATGCCAGAACGCGGCGAACTTGTCGTGTTCGTCAGCCAGCGGGACCTCGCGGAGGCGGTCGGCACGGTGCGTGAGGTCGTCGTCCGCGTTCTCCGCGAGCTGCGTCAGGAGGGCGTGGTCAGAACCGAGCGGGACCGGATCGTCATCGTCGATCCTGCTCAGCTCATTAGCGCACAGCTGTGGAACCCAAGTCCCTGACAGTCGGAGCGGCATCGTCCACCATGGCAGGCATGACGACAACTGACCGTCTCCAGCTCGATGCGACCGCCGTCGACGAGCTCCGGAGATCCTTCCACGGCGAGATCGTCCAACCGGAAGACGATGGCTATGACCTGCATCGTCGGATCTGGAACGGTTCGATAGACCGGTATCCGGCCCTGATAGCGCGGTGCGCGGATGCCGCCGACGTCGGCCGCGCCATCGCCTTCGCGAGAACGTCGGGGCTTGCGGTCGCCGTGCGCAGTGGCGGGCACAGCTTCCCGGGGCATTCCCTGGTCGACGACGGGATCGTCATTGATCTGTCACTCATGAAAGCGGTGCAGGTCGATCCGGCGGGCCAAACCGTTCGGGTGCAGGCCGGCGTCCGCCTTGGCGAGTTGGACAAGGCAACCCAATCGCTCGGCTTGGCCGTGCCGGCCGGCATCGTGACGACGACCGGTCTCGCCGGTCTCACCCTCGGCGGAGGCATCGGCTGGCTGATGCGCAAATACGGCCTGACGGTCGACCAGTTGCTGTCGGTGCAGCTGGTGACCGCGGACGGAGACGTGGTCAAGGCCAGCGAAACCGAGAACCCGGACCTGTTCTGGGCAGTCCGCGGGGCCGGCGCCAACTTCGGTGTGGTCACCGAATTCCAGTTCCAGCTGAACCCGCTCGGGCCGGAAGTCTTCGCGGGGGCGATCTTCTGGCCGATGGAGGAGTCGGCAAACGTCCTGCGCTTCTACCGCGACTGGATCACCGACGTTCCGGACGAGCTGACGACCATCGTCGTGCATCGCAAGGCGCCGCCGCTGCCGGCGATCCCGCCCGAGTTGCACGGCCGGCCGGTAGTGACAGTCGCCTCGTGCTACGCGGGACCGGTCGAGGACGGGGAGCATGTTCTCGCGCCGCTGCGTGCGTTCGGATCGCCGTTGCTCGATCTCAACACCCGCAAGCCGTTCGTCGACCATCAGGCGATGTTCGACCCGTCGTTCCCCAACGGATGGTGGTACTACTTCAAGTCCTGCGAGATCGACACGCTGACCGATGAGGTCATCGACATCACTGCCGACCATGCTCAACGGCTTCGCTCGCCCCTGACGGCGTTCCCGATCTTTCACCTGGGTGGCGCGGTAGCGCGCGTTGGAGACGACGAGACCGCCTTCCATGGGCGCACCTCAGGACACGTCTTCAACATCAACGCGACCACGAGCACGCGTGCCGGTTTCGCTGAGGAGCGGGAGTGGTCGCAGACGTTCTGGAATGCGCTGCAGCCCTACCACCAGGGCGTCTATGTCAACTTCCTGATGGAGGAAGGCGAGCAACGCGTTCGAGAAGCCTACGGCGCCGCCAAGTACGACCGCCTTCGCTCGCTCAAGCGCCAATATGACCCGAACAACGTATTCCGCCTGAACCAGAACATCCCGCCGGCCTGACGAACGGCGGCGGGTACCGTCGGCAACGTGCCGAAACACCGCGGGCGTCATGCCGCATTGCCCTCGGAGGCGGATGCGACGAGCGCCGGCACGTCGCTGGTCGAGGTTGCCGGGTACGGAGTTCTCGGAGCACTGGTCGCCGCCGGCGTGCTCCTCGTCGGAGGCCAACCGACATGGCAGGCCATCACGATTGTCGCCGGTGCGGTCGCGCTGCTCGTGGTGGCAATCGTGTGGTCGCGCGACACCAGGCGACGAGCTACACCGTCGGTCGCATCGTCCACAGCTACCCGGCACGGCCGCCGTCGGCATCGGTGATGCGCCGTAAGGTATGTGTGTGAACAATGACCGGCTCGTATGGATCGACTGCGAGATGACCGGTCTGGATCTCGTTCACGACGCTCTGGTCGAGGTGGCCGTTTTGGTCACCGACAGCGATCTCAATGTTCTCGGGGACGGCGTTGACCTGGTCATCTGCCCGCCCGACGAGGCCATCGCGCAGATGGGCGACGTCGTCCGGCAGATGCATACAGCGAGTGGTCTCATCGACGAGTTCACGATCGGGGTGACCTTGGATCACGCCAACGCGGTCGTACTCGACTATCTGCACGAGTATGTTCCCGAGCCAGCCCGGACTCCGCTGGCCGGCAACACCGTCCACATGGATCGTCTCTTCCTGGCGCGCGACCTACCGGACGTCGAGGCTTGGCTGCACTACCGCAATGTCGACGTCTCCTCGATCAAGGAGCTAGTCCGCCGGTGGTACCCGCGCGTGTACTTCGCCAGTCCCGGCAAGACCGGTAATCATCGGGCGCTCGGCGACATCCGGGATTCCATCGACGAGCTGCGCTACTACCGGCGAACGGTGTTCGTCCCGTTGCCAGGACCGGACAGCGCTGCGTCCAGGCTGGCAGCTGCGAACGTCGGCCTCGGCATGGCCGATCCGCGCGTAGTCGAGGCGACCGAACAGCGATCGTGAGCCGATCGTCACTCGCGCGGGCGGCGACCCGCACGCCGTATACTGCTGGCGCCGCATTGCGCGCGATGCGTCGTGGTGGCTGTAGCTCAGCTGGTAGAGCACCTGGTTGTGGTCCAGGACGTCGCGGGTTCAAGTCCCGTCAGTCACCCCAGAGATCATTGTCGGTCAGCGCCTGAGGGCGAGCCGGGTACATAGCCGCGTCCATGTCCGCGCCGTAATCTGAGGGCGTACCCGACCCGAGTGGAGGCTGCTCAGTGACATTCGACATCGCCGAGTACACCGAGACCGCGCATCGGGTACCCACCGAGGACGTCGACTTCGGGTCCTTCGGCGACCAGCCGTTGTCGGATTCAGCGCTGCGTTGCCTGCGCTACATGTCCGACGTCGAGAGCCACACGATCTGCTATCTGCGCGACCTCCTCGTCACGCCGTCGCACAAGGATCCGGAGGTCACGGCCTTCCTGACGATGTGGGCCTACGAGGAGTTCTGGCATGGCGAGGCGCTCGACGCTGTCCTCCGGGCGCACCATGTCAACGCCGACTACAGCCACATCCGCAAGGTGCGGCTGGCCCAGGGTTTCCGTGACCGCATCGCCCCTATCGAACAGTCACTGGCGGCGAACATCATCGGCGATGACTTCGTCGCCGTGCACATGTCCTGGGGGGCGATCAACGAGTGGTCTGCGCATTCCGCGTATGCGCGGTTGATCGAGCGCGAAAACCATCCGGAGCTCACCAAGCTGCTTCGCCGAATCCAGCACCAGGAATCCCGCCACCTCGCGTTCTACAACTCGCAGGCTCGGGAACGGCTCGAACGCTCCGAACGGGCCCGCAAGCTGACCCGATTCGCGCTGCGCACGTTCTGGGGGCCGGTCGGGTCGACGATCCAGCCCAGGACCGAGACAACGTTCGTCCTCGACTACCTGATGGGCGGCACAGAGGGGGCCAGGCACATCAGCCGACTGGACCGGAAGGTCGACACGTTGCCGGGTCAGGAGGGGCTCGAGCTCGTGTCTACCGCTGTCGGCCGGTTCGGTGTCGGCCCGAAGGCTGTTCAGGAGCGCAGGCGGCGAGGACTGGCCACGCGGTTGCTGCCGGAGGTCCGGCGCGTCGTCGAGTCCGTGCGGGTGGCGGTGCTCTAGTGCCGGCAGGGGACCAGTCGCCCCGTGGCCGATCGGCCACGAACCCGCTGGCCGGCAGCCACGTGCTGTTGACCGGTGCCACCGGCTTCCTCGGTCAGGCCATCCTGGAGAAGTTGCTCTCCTCATACCCCTCGACTCGGGTCTGCTTGCTGATTCGACCCCGCGGCAACACCTCCGGTGCGGCCCGGCTTCCCGGTCTGCTGCGCAAGCAGGTATTCCAGCGCTGGCGTGATCGGGTCGGCGATGTCGAGCTCGAGAGAGTGGTGGCGGAGCGGGTCAGTGTCGTCGAAGGCGATCTGGACTCCGCCGGCATGCTGCCCAGCGATCTCGATGTCGTCATCCACGGAGCGTCGACCGTCTCGTTCGATCCGCCGATCGACGAGGCCTTCCACACCAACGTCGAGGGCGTAGCCGCGCTCTACCAGGCGCTCGCGCGGGCCGACGCCGATGCTCACGTCGTGCACATCTCCACTGCCTACGTCGCCGGCGTCCGCAAGGGAGTGGTCACGGAGGCGCCGCTGACCCACGACGTCGACTGGACACTGGAAGCCGCCGCAGCCGCCAGTGCAAGAGCTGACGTCGAGGCCGCGTCACGTCGGCCTGAGGTGCTGCGCCGGGCCATGGGCACCGCTCGGGGCGAGCACGGCAAGGCCGGCCCACAGCGGGTCGCCCAGGCCAGCGAGGAGGCTCGCCGCGAATGGGTGACCAACCGGCTGGTCGACTACGGCCGGCTGCGTGCCCAGAGTCTGGGCTGGCCGGATGTCTACACGCTGACGAAGGCGTTGGGCGAGCGGGTCGCCGAGCAGCTGTGGTCTGAACGTGGACACCGGCTGTCCATCGTCCGTCCGGCCATTGTCGAAGGCGCGCTGGCCCATCCCTACCCAGGATGGATCGACGGGTACAAGATGGCCGACCCGCTGATCATCGCCTACGGCCGGGGAATCCTGCCCGAGTTCCCTGGGCTGCCCGACAGCGTGCTCGATCTCATCCCCGTCGATCTGGTCGTCAACGCGATCTTGGCCGTGGCCGCCGCGCCACCCGAGCCCTCCAACCCCGGCTATTTCCACGTCAGCTCCGGAGCGCGCAACCCGCTGCCGTTCCGGGCGATGTACGAGCATGTGCACGAGTATTTCCGGCACCATCCGATGCCGGACAGCGAACGCGGTCACATCCAGGTGCCTTCCTGGCGATTTCCCGGTACCAGTCAGGTCGAACGGATGCTGCGCACCGGCGAGCGCGCCGTCGATCTCGCCGAGCGCACCCTGCTGCGGATGCCCGCATCGGACCGCACCCGGGACTGGATGGGCGCGGTGCACCGGCGTCAGCAGGACCTCGAGGTGCTGCGGAAGTACGCCGACCTCTACCAGTCCTACACCCAGGCGGAAGTCATCTACGACGACCGGATGACCCACGCCCTGTATCAGTCTCTACCGGCGCAGCGGCAGGCAGAACACGGCTTCGACGCTGCCGATATCGACTGGACGCATTACCTGCAAGGCGTGCATTTCCCGGCGGTGACAGAGCTGATGCGGACCTTCTCGGCCCGACCCAGATCGCGAACTGGTACCGCTTCGCTCGTCTTGCCCGAGCGGCACGACGTCGCTGCCGTGTTCGACCTGGAGGGAACGGTCGTCGCGTCCAACGCGATCGAGCACTACCTGTGGGCCAAGCTTGCGACGATGCCCAGGTCGCAGTGGTCCGGTGAAGTGCTGGATCTGGTGCGGTCACTGCCTCGATACCTTCGTGCCGAGCGGCGTGACCGGGGTGACTTCATCCGTACCTTCATGCGCCGCTACGAAGGCGTCGACGAAGCAGAGCTGCGCCGGCTGGTCGACGACGTGCTCTCCGAGGCGCTGCTCCAGCGAACCATGCCGGAGGCGGTTCGCCGGATTCGACATCATCGCGAGGCCGGTCACCGGACCGTGCTCATCACCGGCACCATCGACGTGCTCGTCGAGCCGCTTGCCTCGCTGTTCGACGAGGTGATCGCCGGGCACATGCACAGTCGCGACGGCGTGTGGACCGGCTACCTGGCCACTCCGCCGTTGGTCGACGAAGCGAGGGCGGCCTGGTTGTCGCGCTACGCCGACGAATACGGCGTCGACCTGTCCCGCTCCTACGCCTACGGTGACAGCCACTCCGACCGGCCATGGCTGGAGTTGGTCGGTAATCCGCAGGCCGTCAATCCCGATCCGTACCTGTTCCGGCACGCCAAGCGACGGCATTGGCACATCCACCGGTGGGGTCAGCACACCCAAGGTCCGCTGGAAGCTCTCGTGGACAGCGTGGCAACGGAGCCGGCGCGATGATTCTCGCCCTCGAGTACCAACGGTCGCCGGCGCGATATTTTGCCGCACGTGCAGTGACCTCGACGGGTCCCGGTAGTCGCCTGTCCGGCATGATCGCGGGCAACGTGGCACCGCTGCGGCTGGTGAACCGATCCGCGCCGGACCTGCCCGGGCCGGAATGGACCAGGGTCGCACCGCGGCTTTCGGGGATCTGCGGGTCCGACCTCGGGCTGCTCTCGGGTCAATCGTCGCCGTACCTGTCGCCGATGACGTCGATGCCGTTCGTCCCGGGGCACGAGATCGTCGGCGAAACCCTCGACGAGCTGTCCGACCTGCCCAAGGGAACCCGAGTCGTCCTGGACCCGGTCCTGTCCTGCGATCCGCGCGGCGTCACGCAGTGCCGATGGTGTCAATCGGGCCAGCAGAGTCGCTGCGACCACGTGACGACCGGAGTGCTCTCGGCCGGCCTGCAGACCGGATTCTGCGCGGACACCGGCGGCGGCTGGAGCCGGCAGCTGGTTGCGCACGCGTCGCGCCTGTACCCAGTTCCTGACACCTTGCCCGACGAACGGGCCGTGCTCGTGGAGCCGTTGGCCTGCGCGATCCATTCGGTCCGTCGAGTCGACATCCCCGCCGGCGCCCTGGTGGTCGTCGTCGGTGCCGGCACCGTCGGGCTGCTCACCGTGCTCGCCCTGCACCAGCTGAACCCGTCGGTTCGCGTCCATGTCGTCGCGAAGCACCGACATCAGCAGGACCGGGCACTGGCCCTTGGGGCGGCTGCCGTCCATCCGCCGGGGCGGGCGACCCGGGGGCTGCGACGGGTCACGACCGCCCGGATGCAGGTGCCCGAGCGTGGTTCGGAATTCCTGCTCGGCGGCGTCGACATCGCGTTCGAATGCACCGGCGCGGCAGCCGGGCTCGACAGCGCGCTCCGGCTCGTGCGCTCGGGCGGAACGGTCGTCGTGTCCGGCATGCCCTCCGGCAGCGTCGACCTGACCCCGCTGTGGTACCGCGAGCTGTCCCTGGTCGGCGCCTATGCGTCCGACTCGGGCGGCCCGGGCGGTTCCCGAGCCGACTTCATCGAGGCTGTCGACCTGGCGGCTGCCAGTCCATTCGACGACTGGGTCGAGCCGGCCTATTCGCTGGCGCGCTGGCGAGAGGCACTGGGTCATGCGGCGGATGCCGGCCGGCTGGGTAGCGTCAAGATTGTCTTCGACCCCCGCCGGGACTGAGGTGGACCAGTGAGCAGACCAGGATTCGTCCTCCAGGTCGACGAGCGCACCCCGCCGCTGCTCGTCCACCAGGGTGAGGGCTTCCGGCTCGAGCGGCTCCCACTGGGTAGCAACGTCGTCTACCCGCCGGATTCACTGCCGGCGCTGCGGAACGTCGACGCGGCCATCGCCCAGGCTCTCCGCGAACCGGTCGGCATCGAACCCCTTTCCGAACTGCTCCATGCCGGCATGCGACTGACGATCGTGTTCGACGACATCTCGCTGCCGTTGCCGCCGATGCAGACCCCGGACATCCGACAGCGGGTGATCGAACAGGTTCTGGAGCTGGCCGCGGCCCACGGCGTCGACGACGTCGAGTTGGTCGCCGGGAACTCATTGCACCGGCGGATGACGCCTGCGGAGCTTCGACGGATCGTCGGCGACCGGGTTTTTCGGTCGTTCTTCCCCGACCACCTGCGCAACCACGACGCCGAGGACACCGCGAACCTGGTCGAAGTCGGTACGACGACCCAGGGCGAGATCGTCGAGCTGAACCGACGGGCGATGGAGAGCGATCTCGTCGTCTACGTGAACATCACGCTCACCGCGATGAGCGGCGGGCCAAAGTCGGTTTCCGTTGGACTGGCGAGTTATCGAAGCCTGCGACACCACCACAACGTCCACACCCTGCGGCATTCACGGTCCTTCAACGACCCGCCCAACTCGGCGATGCACCACTCCTACGAGCGGATGCGGGGCGTGATCGACGACCAGGTCACCGTCTTCCAGATCGAGGCGACCCTCAACAACGACACGTTCCCGGCCTCGACCGGCTTCCTCAACAAGCGCGAGTGGGAGTGGAACCTGGCCGACCAGGGCCGATATCTGGCGGTCAAGCGGGCGAACGAATTGCTGCCGACGAAGTCGCGGCGCCGGCTCTGGCAGGCCACGGCTGCGCCCTATGGCGTGACCGGTGTCAACGCGGGCCGACCGGCTGACGTCCACCCGCTGACCATCGCCAACGTGCACCGCCAACAGCTCACCGAGGTCGCGGGGCAGGCCGACGTTGCGATCTTCGGGCTCCCCTACATCTGTCCCTACAACGTGAACTCGATCATGAACCCGATCCTGGTGATGTCGCTCGGGCTCGGTTACTTCTTCAACCTGTACCGGAACCAGCCCATCGTGCGGGCGGGCGGAACCGCGATCTTCTACCACCCGGTCCCAGGCGAGTTCCATCCCGTGCACCACCCGAGCTACATCGACTTCTTCGACGAGGTGCTGACCCAGAGCATCGACCCGGCGGTGCTCGAGACCAAGTACGAGGAGCAGTTCGCCACCGACCCCTGGTACATCCAGCTCTACCGCAAGAGCTTCGCCTACCACGGCGTCCACCCGTTCTATATGTGGTACTGGGGCGCGCATGCGCTGGAGCACCTGGGTGAGGTGATCTTCGTCGGCGGCAACCGCAAGACGACGGCTCGGATGGGGTTC
Organism: uncultured Actinomycetota bacterium; assembly: GCA_963831385.1. Classification (GTDB taxonomy): domain Bacteria; phylum Actinomycetota; class Actinomycetes; order Jiangellales; family Jiangellaceae; genus JACVRX01. The sequence goes on along the minus strand of CAWHPW010000010.1, from coordinate 8,746 downwards.
AAGGCCGCCTCGACGCTGGCCGACGCGCTGGAGATCGCCTCGCACACCGTCGGCCGCAGCCCGACCATCACCTATTTGCACGCTCCCCCGCTGGTGATGGCGGACGTGCGCTGATGAGGGTTCGCGAGGAGATCCGGCTACTGCGTCACGGCCGTGATTGGCGGGGGCGATCCACCGTCCCGCGGACGGCCGACCCGTGGGTGCTGGAGGAGGAGGAGCGCGAGTTCCCGACGGCCTGGGCCCGCTCGCGGGTAGCGGTGATGGTGCGCAGCGGCCTGCAGCGCAGGCTGTTGAAACCGGTGACCTGGAGCCAGACCCGGCCCGTGGTCGAGGGCATCGAGTACCTGGACAACCTGCGTGGGCCCGCCGTATTCGTGGCGAACCACTCCAGCCATCTCGATGCGCCGCTCATCGTCTCCTCTCTCCCCCGCCGGTTCGCCGACCGGCTGGCCGTCGGCGCTGCTGCGGACTACTTCTTCGACGCCCGGGTGCGGGCGGCCGCGACCGTGCTGTTCTTCAACGCGTTCCCGGTGGAGCGGCACGGCTCCCGCCGGCTGCGGTCGCTGGCCCTGGAGTTGCTGGACGACGGCTGGAACCTGCTGCTGTTTCCCGAAGGGACCCGGTCGGAGGACGGCTGGATGAGTGCGTTCAAACCGGGGACAGCTCAGCTCTGCGTGTCCAAGGGCGTCCCCGTGGTGCCGGTCGCGCTCCGCGGTGCCTACGCCGCCATGCCGCGGGGGCGGAACTGGCCGGTACCCGGGCGGCCGCGAGTCAGCGTCCGCTACGGTCGCCCGCTCTACCCAGCGGAGGGCGAGGGATTCCGCGAGTTGCGCATGCGGATGATGCGTGCCGTCTCCCGCCTTGCCGCCGAGGAGGAGCTTGGCTGGTACGGAGCGCTGCGGGCCGACGCCGACGGCTCCCTGGCGCTGCCCGGCCAGGCGGCCGCTACCGGCGGCGCTGAATGGCGCCGGATCTGGGAGTCCACCCGCCCGCTCGACCCCCGCCCCCGCCGTCGTGTCTGGACCTGGTGACTGCCTTCCCATTGATCACGTTCACCACCCTGGGCCTAGTGATGCTCGCCGAGGCCTGTCAGGCACGCGGAGTAACGGTTCAGGCGGCCACCACTCGCCGCCGCCATCCCTCACATGACCGGTGGGCCCGAGAATTTTCGCCGGTCCCGTCAGGGGTGTTACGGTGATTCGTCGTTGCGCCATTAGCTCAATTGGCAGAGCAGCTGACTCTTAATCAGCGGGTTCGGGGTTCGAGTCCCTGATGGCGCACCCTATCTATGTGCGAGCTCGGTTGATGCTTGACAGAACCGGTTCGGCTGAGTGTTGACACCTGCTCGGGTGATGGTTGACACCCACTCGGTTGATCCTTGACATGATCATCGGCTGGCTCTCGACTGCCGGGTCGGGAGGTGGTCGCGGTGTGGGAGCTGGGCGTGGCCGAGTGAATCGCCCTGGCTTTGGGGACTCGGTTCATTGGGAACCGGCCGGCTCGGAGCCTGACCGGAGCCTGACCCGCTTCTGCGGACACCTTGGCTGAGGCGATGATCGTCTCGGAGAGGAGTCCGAGTATGCCGGCTGCCAAGCCGCCTGAGTTCCGTCGCCGGGCCGTGGAGCTGGCCCGTCGTCGTGAGCAGTCGATCGCTCAGATTGCGAGGGATTTGGGCATTTCCGAGTCGTGTCTGCGCCGGTGGATGGATCAGGCCGATGTTGACGAAGGCCACAAGGAGGGCCTGTCCAGCGCCGAGAAGCGGGAGTTGGTCGAGCTGCGCCGCCGCACCCGGCTGCTGGAGATGGAGAACGAGATCCTTAAGCGGGCCAGTGCCTACTTCGCCCGGGAGAACGTGCTCCCAAAATAGGGTTCCGGCTGGTCCGTGAGCTTGCCGCCGACGGGATCGACGTCGCGGTGGCCTGCCGGGTGCTCGAGGTGTCGCGGTCGGGCTACTACGACTGGCGATACCGCCGGCCGTCTGATCGGGACGTGGCCGATGCCTGGCTGACCAACACCATCCTCGATGTGCACACCGATTCCCGCTGCTGCTACGGCTCGCCGCGGGTGCACGCCGAACTTCGGCTCGGCCTGGGCATCCGCTGTGGCCGCAAGCGTGTCGCCCGGCTGATGCGCCAAGCCCAGATCGCCGGGATCGGCCACCGCCGCAAGAACCGGCGGCACCGGCCGGCACCGGCGGTCCACGACGACCTGGTCCGGCGCCGGTTCGTCGTCGACGGCCCGGACCGGCTGTGGTGTACCGACATCACCGAGCACCCAACCGGCGACGGCAAGATCTACTTGCGCCGCGGTTGAAGACGTCTTCAGCCGCCGCATCGTCGGGCTGGTCGATCGCTGACCACATGCGCGCCGAGCTTGTCGTCGATGCGCTGCAGATGGCCACCTGGCGGCGCCGACCCGCCCCGGGGACTGTGGTGCATTCCGACCGCGGCGCCCAAGGCGGAATCAACTGGTCGTCGCAACACCTCGATCGTGGAGGTGTGGATGGGCAGGCCAGCGGGGTGGATGAAGGAGTTGACGGGCAGGTCGCCGATGAAGTCGCCGGGGGCGCCGTCGCTTCGGCGCGACGTGGAGCGGTTGTTCTGGCGCGAGATCGCCAAGGGCCTCACCAGCGAGGATGCCGCGGTCGCTGTCGGCGCGTCGCAGGCCGCTGGCAGCCGCTGGTTCCGAGAGCGTGGCGGCATGCCGTCGTTCATGCTCGCACCGCTGACGGGTCGGTATCTGTCGTTCCCGGAGCGGGAAGAGATCGCCATGTTGAAGGCTCAGGGCGGCGGGGTGAGGGAGATCGCCCGCCGGCTCGGCCGGGATCCTTCGACCATCTCGCGGGAGTTGCGCCGCAACGCGGCGACCCGTGGAGGGAAGCTCGACTATCGGGCGTCGGTCGCGCAGTGGAAGGCGGAGCTGCTCGCACGTCGCCCCAAGACGGCCAAGCTCGTCGCCAACGAGCGGCTGCGTGAGTACGTGCAGGAGCGGCTCTCGGGCCAGGTCCGACGCCCAGATGGGACGCCGGCGCCGGGGCCGGTGACGGCGCCGTGGAAGGGCCGGACCAAGCCGCGGCGCCAGGACCGGCGCTGGGCGAGTGCGTGGAGCCCGGAGCAGATCTCGCACCGCCTGGAGATCGACTTCCCGGATGATGAGTCCATGCGCATCTCGCATGAGGCGATCTACCAGGCGCTCTACGTTCAGAGCCGCGGCGCGCTGAAGCGCGAACTGGTCGCCTGCTTGCGCACCGGCCGTGCGCTACGTGTTCCCCGCTCCCGCGCGCGGCAACGCGCGGGCGGCCACGTGACACCCGAGGTGATGATCAGCGAACGGCCCGCCGAGATCGAGGACCGCGCCGTGCCCGGGCACTGGGAAGGCGACCTGATCATCGGAACCGACCGGTCCGCGATCGGCACCCTGGTGGAACGAACCGCCAGGTTCACGATGCTTCTGCACCTGCCCCGGATGGAGGGTTGGGGTGTCGAGCCGCGAGTGAAGAACGGCCCCGCGCTGGCCGGCTACGGCGCCGAGGCAATGCGCGAGGCGATCGCCGTCCAGATGACAACGATGCCCGAGCAGTTGCGCCGCTCACTGACGTGGGACCGCGGCAAAGAGCTCGCCCAACACGCACAGCTGAAGATCGACACGGGCGTCGCGGTCTACTTCGCTGACCCTCACAGCCCCTGGCAGCGCGGCACCAACGAGAACACCAACGGACTACTGCGCCAGTACTTCCCCAAGGGCACCAACCTCTCCCGGTGGAGTCCCGAGGACCTCGAGGCCGTCGCAACCACGCTCAACAGCAGACCCCGCAAGACCCTCGACTGGAAGACGCCCGCAGAGGCCCTCGACGAACATCTACTCTTGGCTCAACAAGCCGGTGTTGCATCCACCGGTTGAGTCCGGTCAATACACCTCTTGGGTGTTCGGGCATCAACTGCGCGCGGCTGGATTGCTCGGCTCGATGGGACGAGTCGCCTCCTCGGTGGACAACTCGATGATCGAGTCGTTCTTCTCCACCCTGCAACGCGAACTGCTCGACACCCGCCGCTGGCAGACCTGCGCCGACCTCGGCTCGGCGATCTTCGAATGGATCGAGGCCTGGTACAACCCGCGCCGCCGACACACCGCCCTGGGCAACCTCTCCCCGGTCGCATACGAGCAGCAACACCATCAACGACTTCCCATCACCACCGAACCCGCGGCATGATCACCACACCACCCGTGTCCGCAAGACCGGGTCAGGCTCCGATCGCCGCCCACTCCGACCCATGCTGCGGCGTCGCCTCCACGACCATCCGCACCGCCTGCGCCTTCTGCAAAGCCGTGAACCTCACTCCTGGCACGACCCCACATCCTCACCGATCGGAGTCCCCACCAAACCCAGGACGGTTCACAGGCTCCACGGTTGAGCATGACGGGGAGCATTGGTTCACGGAGTCCCCGATGGGGCGCGTCACGATAACGTTCGCGCCGCGCAACGACTTCGGCGTGCTGGATCACGACGTCACGCTTCCCTCCGGGGAGACGGTCTATAACCCGCTACGGGTCATCAAAGACGGTGATGGCTGCGAGGTGGTCTTCACCATCCGCCAACGTCCTGAGGTGACCGATGCGGACTTCCAGCGCGACGCCGATGCCGTTGCAAAGGATCTCGCCACACTGAAATCCCTGGTCGAAGCCAAGTGAGCTGAACGCACTCGTCTGCCGCTGAGCGTGTGATGTGAGCTGTCTAATGATCACGTGGCCCGCGGACAGTAAGGGCTACCCCGATGGTGTATCGGCGATTCGGCCAGCGGTCTCCACGACTGGTGGTCACGACGAGAAACCGTCGACTTCGATCACGGCTTCGACGAACCGCTCGGGCGCTTCTTGGGGCAGGTTGTGTCCGACGCCGCCGGGGATGGTCCGGTGCGTGTACTGGCCCGAGAACTTCGTCGCGTAGGCGCTTGGGTCCGGGTGGGGCGCAGCGTTGGCGTCACCTTCGAGGGTGATTGTGGGCACCGTGATGACCGGACTCATAGCGAGTTGCTTCTCCAGGTCGTCGTACTGCGACTCGCCTGGCGCCAGGCCCGAGCCGCCACCGGTAGTTGTGGATCACGATGTCGACGTGGTCGGCGTTGTCGAAGCACGCCGCGCTGCGTTCGAAGGTCTCTTCGTCGAAGTTCCACTTCGGTGACGCGGTGTGCCAGATGAGCTTGGCGAAGTCGTGGCGGTAATGGTCGTAGCCAGCCCGACCCCGATCCGTGGCGAAGTAGAACTGGTACCACCACGAGAGCTCGGCCGATGGTGGCAACGGAGTCTTGTTTACTTCTGGATTGCCGATCAGGTAGCCGCTCACCGACACCATGGCCTTGCACCGCTGAGGCCACAGGGCCGCGACGACGTTGGCCGATCGTGCCCCCCAGTCGAATCCGGCGATGATCGCTGACTCGATGCCCAGGGCGTCCATCAGATCGACGACGTCGACGGCCAAGGCGGACTGTTGGCCATTGCGCACCGTGTCATCGGAGAGGAAGCGGGTGGTGCCGAAGCCCCGGAGGAACGGCACCACCACCTGGTATCCGGCATCCGCGAGCGCGGGGGCGACGTCGATATAGCTGTGGATGTCGTAGGGCCAGCCGTGCAGGAGCACGACGGGCTGTCCGTTGGGCGGCCCGACGTCCACGTAGCCGACGTTCAGCGGACCGGCGTCGATCTGCTGCACCGGTCCGAACGACGTCGCGTTCATCTCAGCCGACCTTGGCGATCGCCGACTGGATAACGTCGGCGACGACTTGGGGCTGCGAGATCATGATCACGTGCGAGCCGTTGACCTCTGTGATCTGGGCGCCGGCCCGTTCGGCGTGGGCACGGACGACATCGGTGCCGGCGGCACGGTCGCTGGTGGCCACGACCGCCCAGGACGGCAGCGTCTTCCATGCCGGCGGACCGGACGGCTCCGAGAACGCGAGCTCCGCCACGGGCCGTTGGACGGTGCCGATCACCGCCGCCTGCTCGTCGGACAGGTCGCCCGCGAACGCGTCGCGGGCCTTCGCCGGGTCGATCGAGAGCTCCGTCGCCGGACCGCTTGCAGTCGGGTACTGGTGTGGTACCAACGCCGCATTGAGGACGCTGTCCTTGGACGCCGCTTCCACCTCGCCCAGTCGCTCGCCCTCGTCCGGCACGAATGCGGCGACGAACACCAACCCCACCACATTGTTTGCGCCGGACGCAGCGTTGGAGATTACCGCGCCCCCGTAGGAGTGCCCGACCGCAAGGACCGGACCGGGGATCTGGTCGAACACGCTGGCGACGTACGGGCTGTCCACGGAGATTCCGCGGAGCGGGTTGGCGGCGGCGACGACCTGGACGCCTTTGGCGTGAAGGCGCTCGATGACACCTGCCCAGCTCGAGCTGTCGGCGAAGGCGCCATGCACGAACACGACTGTCAGCGGGGAAGTGGTAGTGGTCTCGGACATCGCTAGTACTCCTCTGTCGTCTCTCATCCGAACGTGAACACGAAGGCCTCGACGCCAGCGTCGAGGAACTCGATCTCGAACAGCCGGTCGCCGACAGGCCCCGGCTGGCGGATCAATTGGTACATCCGCTGGTAGTCGGCGCTGCCACTGCCGTTCTCATCGATGTCGACTCCGCGAGCTGGCCCGGGTGGCTCGCCGTCAAGCCGGACCCTGAACCGCACCGGTGGGCGCCCCGGAGGGCCCATCACAAGGTGCAAGTCACGAGCGTGGAACTGATACGAGATGGAACCGCCGGGCTCGCTGAGCAGCGCGGGCACCGGGCCGATCCGCCAGTCGCCTGACAGCGACCATTGGTTGCGGCGCAACTCGGCGGGCGCCGAGTAGACGTGGCGCTCGTCCGGTACGAGGCCGCCGGGCGAGACAAAGCTTACGGCGCGGCCGTAGCCGAGGTAGGTCTCCGGCGATCCCAGGCTGGCCCAGTCGGAGGCCCCCTCGACGCCGAGGGGCTCGATGCGCACGAGGCCCTGTTCGACGTCGGCGCCGGCCTCGCGCAACAGCATCTGGAGGACCATCTCGGATTGCTCGTAGTCGCCTTCGCCGAACTGGTGATGCCGGATCCGGCCATGGGAGTCGACGAAGTACAGAGCGGGCCAGTAGTGGTTGTTGAACGCCTGCCAGATGGCGTAGTCGTTGTCCACCACCACCGGGTAGCGGACGTCCATCTCCTTGATGGCGCGGCCCACGTTGTCCAAGTCGCCTTCGAACTGGAACTCGGGCGTCTGCACGCCGACGACCGTGAGCCCTTGATGGGCGTACTTGTCCGCCCACGCCCGCACGTAGGGCAGCGAGCGGATCCAGTTGATGCAGGTGTAGGTACCGAAGCTGACGAGGACGACGTGGCCCCGCAGGCCCACAGGCTTCAGCGGCGCTGAGTTGAGCCAAGCGATTGCCCCATCGAACGCGGGCAGCTCGCCTTCGTCCGGGAGCTCTCTGCGGTGCCGGAACATGCCTGGCTCCTTCAGCGCAGCGACTTGAACGCCGCACGCAGCTCTGACGAGAACAGCTCCGGCTGTTCCCAGGCGGCGAAATGGCCACCTCGGTCGAGCCTGTTGTAGTGGATGAGGTTGTGCGGATATGCGCGCTCGGCCCAGCTCCTCGGCGCTTGATACAGCTCGTCGGGGAAGACGCTGATGGCGAACGGGATGGAAATGTCCTTGGCGTCGAAGAAGGCCGCCTTGTTCTCCCAGTAGAGGCGGGCCGCTGAGACCCCGGTGTTGGTGAGCCAGTAGAGCGTGATGTTGTCGAGGATGTCGTCTCGGGCGAGGTCGCCGGGCAGGCGTCCATTCAGGATCTGCGCGATGAGCCCGGGCTGGCCAGTGCCGTCGCCGTGGTCGATCGCGAACGCCGCGAGATCAATGGGTGAGTCGGCCAGGCCGTACAGCGTTTGCGGGCGCGTCGCCATGATCTGGGCGTAGGCGACGTGCTTCGCATAGAAGGCGCTCAACTGGTCGTAGGCGCGTCGCTCCTCGTCCGACAGACCGGGTGGTGGCGGCTCGCCGCGCAGATAGCCGTTCACCTCGGGTGGCGCGGTGCCGGGCATGTTGGAGTGGATACCGAGCAGCTCCGGAGCGGCCTGTTCACCCATCTGCTGGGTGACGGCCGCACCCCAGTCGCCGCCCTGCGCCACAAACCGGGTGTAGCCGAGGCGCGTCATCAGCACGACCCAGGCACGTGCGACGCGGGACGGATCCCAGCCGGTGGTGGTCGGCTGGGCGGAGAACCCGTGGCCCGGCAGAGACGGGATGACGAGATGGAACGCGTCCTCCGCGCTCGCGCCGTGTGCCGTCGGATTGGTGAGGGGTTCGATGATCTTCAGCTGTTCAATGATCGAGCCGGGCCACCCGTGCGTGACGATCAGGGGCAGCGCGTCCTCATGCTGCGAGCGGACGTGAATGAAATGAATGTCCAGCCCATCGATCTCCGTCATGAAGTGTGGGAGGGCGTTGAGCTGCGCCTCGCACTTGCGCCAGTCGTAGTCGGTCCCCCAATACCGTGCAAGCGCCTGCATTGTCGCGAGCGGGACGCCCTGCGAGTCGTCCGAGACCGTCTCTCGATCCGGCCAACGCGTCGCTGCGAGCCGGCGACGCATGTCGTCCACCGCCTCCTGCGGGACATCGATCTGGAAAGGACGGATCGTGCCGTCACCGGTCCCCGTGCCCTTCATGTCAACGTCGGTCATTGGTCTCCTCCTTCTCTGTGGTGGAGGTCTTCGGCCTCCCTACGCG
>CAWHPW010000009.1:0-115022 GCA_963831385.1 uncultured Actinomycetota bacterium | reverse complement strand
GCGCGGTGACAAGCGGCCTGATTTCTCGGGCGCGTGCCGGAGACGGTGATGCGTTCCGGGCGTTGACAGAGCCGTACCGGCGCGAGCTTCACGTGCACTGCTACCGAATGCTCGGGTCATACCAGGATGCCGAGGACGCCCTCCAGGACACGCTCTTCACCGCGTGGCGGGGGCTCGATGGCTTCGAGGGCCGGGCGTCGATCCGCACTTGGCTCTACCGGATCGCCACCAACCGGTGCCTGAACGCGCGTCGCGCGGCGAGCCGACGCCCTGCCCAGCAGTGGGACCTAGCAGCCTTTGACCCGCCGGAGCCAACGAGGCTCGGCGAAGTCACGTGGCTCGAGCCCATTCCGGACGCTCTCCTTGGCGATGCGATGGACGTGCCACTCGGCCCGGAGGCCCGCTACGAGCAGACCGAATCGATCTCGCTGGCCTTCGTGACCGCCCTTCAGGTCCTGCCTCCTCGCCAACTCGCTGTCCTCATACTGCGCGACGTCCTCGCCTTCCAGGCGAGCGAGGTGGCCGAGATGCTGGACTCGACCGTCGAATCGGTGAACAGCGCTCTGAAAAGGGCGCGCGCCAACATGGATCGTCAACGCCCGACGAGCGCCGAGCACGAACCGCCCCCGGCCCCCAAGTCACGCTCCGAGCACGCGATCGTGGCGAAGTTCGTCCGCGCATATGAGTCCGCCGATCTTGATGCGCTCGTAGAGCTCCTGACCGACGACGCGTTCATCTCGATGCCTCCGGTCCCCCTCGAATACCTGGGCCGAGACCTCGTCGTCGAATTCGTGGCCCGAATCTTCCGCGCTGGCAGGCTGGTCGACCTGCTGCCCACGCGGGCCAACGGTCAGCCGGCGTTCGGCACCTACCTGCGCGCCCCCACGGGCATCCACCATGGGACTGGCCTCATCGTCCTCACCCTCGCGGGTGACCGGATCAGCGCCATGACCCGCTTCGACAGCAGTGTCCTGCCGTGGTTCGGACTGCCGCGATCACTTCGAAAGACAAACCCCGTTGACCCTGGCGAAGTTGCCCCACCGTGACGGCCAGTCATTCGCCGCGAGCGGACCGGCCGCCGCCGTACAACCCCTGGTCATGCCCGATGAGCGGACGAGCGGATAGACAGCGTTGGTGTGGCGCGGTTCCCGGAGCCGCTCGGAACGCACGCTCATCAGCGTAAGTCGTTTTGAGTCAAGGCTTTCTGGCCGGTGCCTCGTCCGTCGTCTGTCCCTGCATAGCCGTAATGGGGATGGTTCCCAGCAGCGTGTAATCGGGTTGGTGAGACGACGGACGGGGCTGCCCATGATGAGCGTCGAGGTACTCGGTGGTCCTCAATGCCGCGTAGGGCTCGCCCCGGCCGTCAGCTTTGATCCGCCACGACCATGTGTCAGGCGGCGAGCTCGGTAGCCGTCTTGGTCGGGTGCCGTGGGTGGCGATGTCGGGGTCCCAGGCCTGGCCGGTGGTGACCACGGCATGGAGGTGTCGCAGGATCGCGGCGGCGATCACGGTCTGGGCCTGGGTCGGCTTGAGCTTGTTGTGCTCGCGGGTGGTCAGGTGCCGGTAGCGGGCGCCGTAGACCGGGTTGGCCTTTGGGCTCCCCACACCGTCCGCCAGGCCGGGACCCGGAGCCGTGGTCGGCCTTGGCCGGTGAGCTTGGTCCGGCCGGTGAAGGTGCCCGACAGCTTCTCCCGGGGTGCCAGTCCGGCGTGTTTGACCAGGGCGCGTGCGGTGGCGAACCGTCGGGGGTCACCGGTCTCGGCCAGGATCGCCGCGGCACCGGCCGGCGACATTGACGCCGGGATGGCCGGACGACCCGACACGCAGGCAGACCTGGCGTTCGGCGTGACCCCTCAGGCGGTGATCGCGATCGAACAGGGCGGATATTCGCCCTCTGGACGTGGCGTTTCAGATCGCCCCGCGTGTTCGAATGTCACTCAACGACGTGTTCCAGTATCCCAACAGGGAGAGAGGGCCCAGTGAAAGCAATCGTGCAAGAGGTATACGGCGGTACAGACGTCCTGTCACTGGCCGATATCGACCTGCCCTCGATCGGCGACGATCAGGTTCTCATACACGTTCACGCCGCAGGCGTCGATCCTGGCGTGTGGCACCTGATGACGGGCCTTCCGTATCTGGTCCGCCTCATGGGGTATGGGCTGCGGAAACCCAAGACCCGCGTACGCGGCATCGATGTCGCCGGCCGCGTCGAAACCGTCGGCCGTAACGTGACCAGTTTCCAGCCGGGTGACGAGGTGTACGGCACCTGCGACGGCTCGTTCGCGGAGTACGCCAATGCCCGAGTAGACAAACTCGCACTGAAGCCTGCGAACCTCACTTTCGAGCAGGCAGCCGCGGTCCCAGTGTCCGGCACCACCGCCCTGCAGGCGCTTCGAGACGCAGGCAGGTTGGAGGCTGGGCACAAGGTGATGGTCATCGGCGCCGCAGGAGGGGTGGGGTCGTTCGCCGTCCAGCTGGCCAAGGCATTCGGAGCCCAGGTGACCGGCGTGTGCAGTTCGACGAACACGGACCTGGTCCGCTCGATCGGCGCCGACGACGTCATCGACTACACGCGCCAACAGATCACCGACACCGCCCGCAACTACGACCTCATCATCGACACCGCAGGCCGCCGCTCCCTATCCATGCTCCGCCGCGCGCTTGCACCCAAGGGCACACTGGTCATCATCGGAGGCGAAGGAGGAGGCCGGTGGACCGGCGGCTTTGACCGCTCGCTGCGGGCCATGCTGCTCTCGCCGTTCGTGGGCCAGAAGCTGCGAGCGCTGATCGCCTCGGACAACGGCGAAGACCTCCAAGTCCTAAGAGAGCTCATCGAAGCCGGCAAAGTCACCCCGGTCATCGACAAGGCCTACCCGATCAGCGACGTGCCCGAGGCGATCCGCCACCTTGAGCAGGGCCACGCACGTGGCAAGGTCATCATCACGATCTGACCCTCCACTTGCATGTGACGGCACGAACTCGCTGCCGGGCCTCGGTCGAGGCGGGTGCGCCGTTCCGTGTGATGGCGGGCGCACCCGCTGGTGTCATCGTCGGGTGACGTCGGCTGCGTCCAGCGCGGTACAGGTCACGCGGGCCCCCGGCGGTACAGGTCACGCGGGCCCCCGGTTATGTGACTTGATGCTCGGCATGGCTCATTGAGCCCTTGGGCAGCCGCGTGCATCGCGGCAGATGAGTGCATTCTCTACGGTTCGACGTCGTTCAGAGGCTCGTAGCGGCTCTCGGGTCCCGAGGAGCGCATGTCGGATCTTGCGGTACCACGGTCCGTATGCTCCCCGCGGCGCGCCGATGCAGCCGTGCGGCTGCTGCTGTCCGACGGCGCAGCCAAGACGTCGACTTCCAGGGCCGCCATTGGATACAGAAAGAGGACCACCAACACACCGACGGTGGCCCCGACAAGTTGGGCGGCGATGAAGGGTGGGACTGAGTTCGGCGCGATTCCGGCGAAGGTGTCGCTGAACATCCGGCCGATGGTGACGGCAGGGTTGGCGAACGATGTGGATGCGGTGAACCAGTAGGCCGCCCCGATGTAGGCGCCGACCGTGGGACCTACCAGCACGGTGCGGCCCGAGCGTGCCAGGGCGAAAACGAGCGCGACCAGTCCGGCTGTGGCAATGATCTCGGAGAGGAGCAGGTTCCAGCCGTCGCGGGTGGTGGTCGCCACCGTGATGGCTGGCAGGTCGTACATGAGGTTGGCGAGGATGGCGCCGAGTATGCCGCCGGCGATCTGGGCGGCGGCGTAGGGGCCGAGGTGGGCGAGGCGGAGCCCGGATCGGGAGCGGCGGCCGAGCCACCAGTCGGCGAGGCTGATCACTGGGTTGATGTGGGCTCCGGAGACCGGTCCGACGAGCAGGATGATCACGGCCAGCCCGGCGGCGGTGGCGAGCGCGTTCTCCAGTAGCTGGAGCCCGACGTCGCCGGGGGAGAGCCTGGCGGCGGCGATGCCGGAGCCGATGACAACGGTCATTAGCAGCCCGGTGCCGAGCGCCTCGGCTGCGAGACGGCGGGCCAAGGGCGCCTGAATGGAGGCACTCATGGGGTGGTCGTCCGTGCAGGTGTGCCTGTTGGTTCGGCGAGCTTGCTCGTCGAGCGGTGCTGCATGGCGCGTTCCCAGGCGTGTGCGGCCACCTGGACGGCGTCCCAGGGGCTGCCCAGGGGCGGGGTGTAGGACAGGTCTAGGTCGGCGATGCTGCGGTGCGCGAGGGTGCGCCAATCGCGGACGTCCCCGGAGACGTGGTACGGGATGCCGCAGATGGAGAAGTTGGGGTATTGGTCGGCCACCACGACGCTGACCTCGACGGACGGGTCAAGTTCACGGGCTCGCAACGCGGCAGCGATTCCCGCGTCGCTGCCGCCGACCGCTACCAGATGCACCGAGTCTGCTAAGCCTGGGCCGGGACGTCGAGCTCGTCGAGCAGGTGCCGCACCCGCCGTTCGATCTCGTCGCGGATCGGCCGTACCGCGGCCAGGTCCTGTCCGGCCGGGTCGTCCAGAGTCCAGTCCTCGTACCGTTTGCCCGGGAAGATCGGGCAAGCATCCCCGCAGCCCATCGTGATGATCACTTCGGCGGCGCCGAGGATCTCTTCGGTCCACGGCTTCGGGAACTCCCCGGTGATATCGATTCCGCGCTCTGCCATCGCATCCACCGCGGCCGAGTTCAGCTCCTGGCCGGGCTCGGAACCTCCGGACCAGGCCACGGCCCGGTCGCCGGCGAGCCGCTGGAAGAACCCGAGTGCCATCTGCGACCGGCCCGCGTTGTGCGTACACAAGAACAGAACCGTGGGCGTTCCGGCCATCGCCTTGCCCTCCACTTTGGAAAGCGCCCGCAGCCGCTGCCGCGCGAAGCGCTCAGCCAGCAGTGGCAGGAAGTTGGGGATAGTGGCCCGCCCGGCGAACTGGTCATACGACGTGTGCAGGAACAACTCGATCGTCTCGGTGCCAAAAGTGTCGGCGAACTCGCGATGCAACCGCTCTGCAGCCACCTTCAAGGCCACATTCTGATCGAGGGTGAGGTTTAGATCGTGGGTATCGGTCATGACGCCTCCTCAGCGATATGAACGGCAGTCGCGAGCCGGGCGACCCGGTCTTCGATCAGTTCCAGAGCGTGCTCGAACGCCACATCGGTGCCCACGCGGACCGGGTCAGGAACTGACCAATGCAGCCGATCCGGCACCCGGGAACCCAGCTCCTCATGCGCGTTGTCGCACACCGCGACAACCAGATCCTCGGGTCGCAACACAGCATCGAGGTTCGCCGTGCGCACTCGCTTGAACGGCAAGCGGTGCCGACGGGCCACCGCCACCGCCGTCGGATGAACGCGATGAGCCGGATACGTGCCAGCAGACGCCACGGGTACCCGGCTCGACGCTGCCCAGACAGCCGCAGCGAACTGCGACCGAGCCGAGTTGTGCGTGCACACGAACACCACCCGCGCAGCCGGCAGCACCAAATCGGTTGTCAGACCCGCAAAGGCCCTCGGAACGAGCCGCACATACGCCCGCCGCAGGTCCCCCTCCGAGCGGACCCGCTCGACCACTCCGGCCTCGCCGAGCACGTTCAGATGGTGCGCGAGCAGGTTGGACGGTAGTCCGAACAATTCAGCCAGCTCACCCGGCGACATGTCGCCCAGCATCAGGCGGTCCACGATCGCCAACCGCGATGGTTCCCCCAGCGCGGCGTGCACCTTGACCCGTCTAGCAAACGTACTCTCAACAGACATCGACTCAATACTTGCTGAGATGCCTGGTTACCGTCAACCCGCGACATCATCCGCGCGGCGGCAAACATCTGTGCGGCTACCCAATCGGTCAACCCGCCGGTCAACAGCAGCCGGTGCCGCAGCCCTCGGGGTGGTTCGTGGCATGAAATGACGTCGCCTGTGGCCTGCTGGTGGTGCTGGAGGGCGTACGCAGTGAGGGCATAGTCGCAGGTAGAGGCCACAGTTACCCGCCATGCTGCGCCCCAGCAACACAGAGACTGACTGGCCGTGCGGCCAGCCTGAGCCGACGTACCGTCGGAGCGTCGACATGGGGATTGAACGCTTTGGGAGCGAGCGTGGGGATCGGCGGTGCTCGAGAACTGCACGGTCATCGGCAGGCCCGGGATGGCCGTGGTGATCGGTCGGCGTAGCGTGTTTGGGCACCGTTGCACGATCGTCGGCGCGACCATCGGTGACCTCTGCGAGATCGGCAACGGCTCGACGATGCTGCCCGGCGGCGTGCTCGGCGACCGCGTCTTCCTTGGGGAGGGCACGCTGGTACCCGCTGGGGCCCGCCTGCCGGACGCCAGCGTCTGGGTCGGCCGACCGGCCCGCAAACTGCGCGACGCCACCGACGCCGACGTCGACCGACTCCGCGGGCTGCGTGACGGCGACCTGTCGATCCCCGACGAGCCCACCCTGGAATACCACCCCGAGAAGCGCGACGCCGTGGGAACCCTCTATGCCTACAAGGATCACACTCCCGAGATCGGCCAGGGCACGGTGCTGTTTGACTCCGCCGAGGTCACCGGCGATGTCCGTATCGGCCGCGACTGCATCATCGGCGCTGGTGTGAAGATCATCGGTGACAGCCACGGCCCGGTTCGCATCGGCGACCGGGTACAGATACTCAAGAACACCGTCCTGCACCTGCTCCCCGACAACCAGCTGCTCATCGGCGACGACTGCGTCATCGGTCCCGCCGCGATGATCCACGGCTGTGTGATTGGGGACGGCTGCGTGATCGAACCCGGTGCGATCGTCTCGGACTGGTCCACCCTCGGCCACCACTGCCGCGTCACCGCTGGTGCGGTACTCGTGCAACGCTCCGAGTACCCCGACCGATCCCTGATCTCGGGGTGCCTCGCGGAACGCACCGGCGAGACAAGCCCACCGCTAGCCCGGCCAACCTGGGCGCTCACCCACGACGAGGTCGCCACCATCACGCGCGTCGGCGGCTGACCTCGCGAGGTGTGTGGTCATCCCCGCGGCCATTCATCGGCGAGAGCCGTTCGATGTGGTCGACGATGGTGGCATCGGTGGTCATGCCGGTGGCCCGTCACGGTTGTCGAGAGCTCGCAAGGCCTGGGCCGGACAGGTTCAGGGCGCCCTAACCGGCGACCCGTAGGCTTGCGGAACTGCGAAGGAGCGCACATCGTCGTGGGCGTGTCAGACGCGTCAAGGGGAGTGCGAACCATCCAAC
Organism: uncultured Actinomycetota bacterium; assembly: GCA_963831385.1. Lineage (GTDB taxonomy): Bacteria > Actinomycetota > Actinomycetes > Jiangellales > Jiangellaceae > JACVRX01. Next base: position 107,823 of record CAWHPW010000009.1, on the reverse strand, counting down.
GTGACGAACTCCTGGAGATGGTCCGGGGTGGCGAAGCGTTCAGGCTGGTGATGGCCCTGAACGAATGGGCGTTCCGAGCCAAACACATCCCGGGGTCTGAGCACTTCAACACCGCAGATGAGCTCTTCTCCTCGCTGAGTCCCGAGGATGACATCGTGGTGTACTGCACCAGCGTTGACTGCCACGCCAGCATCGCGCTCTACCACGCACTCGTGGACCGTGGCTACCGACATGTCCGTCGATACTCCGGCGGGCTGACGGATTGGGAGGCGGCCGGCCTACCTCTTGAAGGCGAATGGGTGACGTGAGTACCCGCACGCCCGCCCTTTACGCCGCCAGTTCGCAGAACCACCGGAACGCGAGGTACCTCGACGTACTGGCACATGATCCCGTGCTCAAGCTCGGCGGCCTGGTACAGCATGTAGATCAGTGTCTCGCGATGCTCGATGACGAAGGGCGCCTCGGGCTCCGCCCGTCGCTGCCGGTCGGATCACTCATTCAGGGCACCTTCCGAGCTCCGGTCCGGACGACCGCAAACTGGCGCGCCGAGCTGGGCCCTCGCGGAGTGCGCGTGAAGAACGCAGTTTGCGTGACGCGGCGCCCCAGCCGAAGGAGTACCTGCGGCCGGGGGCATCGACCGTTGGGTTGGTCAGCAGGGTCACCCTTCGACCTCGATCAGGACGGCCGGCCCGCCGCTGTGGGTGAGCCGGACGCCTCTCACCGCGTGCTCGGCGGCGCCGCATGCTCGAGCGCCCAGTCCAGCGCGTAGTCGGCGACCTTCTCCCATCCCGGCCACGCGGGCAGCAGATGCGGCCCCTCGAACTCCTTGACCTCGGTGATGACGTTGTCGTTCCAATGCTTGGCGTTCGAGCGCTGGATCGACGGCGGCATCAGGTGGTCTGAGCTGCCAGAGATGAACAGCAGCGGCGCGCGCCCCTCGTTGTCGTAGTTCACCCAGGTCTCGTCCCTGCCAGGGTGGATGTTCGCGAGCGCGCTGCCCCAGAAGACCTCTCCGGACGCGGGGATGTGGTAGCGCTCGTACAACCGCCGCGCCTCGTCCTCGGGGAAGCCGTTGGTGAACGCGTAGTTCCACTGCTCGAAGGTGAGGCCGACGGCTTTGTGGCGGTTCGCCGGGTTCTTGAGCACCGGGAAGCTGGCGCGCACCTGCGACAGCGGGACGCGCCTGACACCCTCGGTTGGCGCCGAGTCGATCGCCACGCCGGCGGCGCCGAAGCCGTGGTCGAGCAGGATCTGGGTGAACACGCCGCCGGCGGAGTGGCCGATGATGATCGGAGGCGATTCGAGCTCGCCGACGATCGCCTCGAGGCGCTCCATGATCGCCGGGACCGTCACGCGCTCGATCGGCGTGGGGTCGGCGTTCAGCGCCTCGACCTCGACCTCGAACCCGGGGTAGGGCGGGGCGATCACGCGCAGCCCCCTGCCCTCGTAGCGCTCGATCCAGTGCTCCCAACTGCGGGGCGTGACCCAGAAGCCGTGGACCAGGACGATCGTGTCAGGCGTGGACGTGGCAGGATTCATCGGCCATCCTTTCGTTCGTGGCGTTCAGGAACTCGAGCAGGTCGACGCCGAGCTGCTCCTTGTAGGGCTTCGATCAGGTGGTGGCCTCGGCTGCAGCGACGATGAGCCGTGCCACGGCGTTGGGCTTGGAGATCAGTGAGACGTGCGAGGCTTTGACCTCGACGATCTCTGCCCCGGCTCGCTCGGCCATGAACCGCTGCTGCGCTTCCGGAATGATCAGGTCCTCGGTGCCGATGAGATACCAGGATGGGATCGTCTTCCAGGCTGGGACGCCGGAGGGTTCCAGGCCGGCGCTAAATACGAGGGGGTGTTGGGTCGCCGCTATCGCCAGTGCGTCCCGCTTCGGCAGATCGGGGGCGAAGGAGTTCACCACGACTTCCGGCTTCAGGTAGACGTCGAAGTCGCCGGCCGGGGCGCCGGGGTACGGCCGGAGATCGAAGACCGTGGTGGGGTCCGCCACGGCCAGAGCGGAGTCGGGTCCGAGCAGTGCCAGCACCGGCTCACCCTCGTCGGGTGCGAAGGCGTCCACGTAGACCAGCGCCTTCACGTTCGGGTTGCCGGTGGCCGCGTTGGTGATCACGGCGCCGCCATAGGAGTGCCCGACGAGAACGATTGGACCGGGCACGGTGGACAGGAACGTCCTGATGTATTCGGCGTCACCAGAGAGGCTGCGCAGCGGATTGGGCGGTGCGAACACCTGATAACCCTCTTGCTGCAACCGTTTCACCACCCCGGTCCAACTCGACGCATCCGCCCAGGAACCGTGCACCAGCACAATCGTCGGCTTGGCCTCGTCATGCGACCCTGCAGTGGTGGCACCAGGGGCACTTTGTGCCGCCGAGGTAAGGCCGAGCAGTCCGACCACGACGATGATGATCCCGAGCAGCGCAGTCAGCAGCGTCCGGCGGCGGGGAAGCGTACGAGCCATGTCTACCTCCCTGAGAGGTGTCGAGTCATGCTCTCGTGAACGACATTTAGCTGTCCATCACTCGTTGCAAGACCAGCCCAGCCCGCCGGCGCCCTGCGCCTCAAGGCCGGCGCCGGCCAGGGTCAGATGGGACCCTTCGCTGTCTAAAGACGCGACCCTTCACCGGTCCTCATATCGCAGCAACGCGAAGCGCAGCACGTCGGTGCGGATGTCATCGTCTTCGTTGTTGCGTTCCATCGCTTCGCGGATGCTGGTCGTGGTTTCCCCGCCGATGACAACCTGACCAACGTTCGAGGTAGCACCGTCGTCGGTGGGCGGTCTCCCCTGGAACGGGTGCCGGCCACGTTGTCAGTCCCCGAAGCTAGTGTGCCGAGCATGGTGGCGGTTGAGGCTGAACAGTTGGTCAAGACGTTCGAAAGCCGGGCTGAGACGGTTGAGGCGGTGCGCGGGGTCGATCTTCGGGTCAGGTCCGGTGAGATTTTCGGCTTTCTCGGCCCGAACGGCGCGGGCAAGTCGACGACGGTTCGCATGCTCACGACGTTGACGACGATTACATCGGGACGGGCCCGGGTGGCCGGCGTCGACGTCGCCGCCGATCCTGACGAGACGCGGCGCCGCATCGGTGTGGCCCTGCAGGAGGCCGGCCTTGACCCGCGGCAGACCGGCCGCGAGCTGCTGACCCTTCAGGCCCGCCTGTTCGGCAGCTCGCGATCGGGGGCGCTGGAGCGTGCCGGCCAGTTGCTCGAGCTTGTCGACCTGGTCGACGCAGGGGACCGTCTCATCAAGGGCTACTCGGGTGGGATGAGACGTCGGCTGGACCTTGCCTCCGCGTTGGTGCATGAGCCCGAGGTGCTCTTCCTCGACGAGCCGACGACGGGGCTGGATCCGGCGAGCCGGCTGGTTGTCTGGGACGAGGTGCGCCGGATCAACATGCTGGGAACGACGGTGTTTCTCACGACGCAGTACCTAGAGGAAGCCGACCAGCTCTGCGATCGGCTGGCGATCATCGACGGGGGGCTCATCGTGCACGAGGGCACCCCTGCACAACTCAAGGCGGATCTCAAGCAGCGCCGAGGCATGGACGGGGAGCCGACGCTGGACGACGTGTTTCTCGACGTCACCGGGCGCAGCCGCGAACGCGTCGCTGGCGAGGTGCAGGAGGTGCACCAGTGAGCCAGCTGCTGGTGCTTGGAGAGCGTGCGCTGCGCGAGGCCAAGCGCACACCCGACGCGCTGATCCCCACGCTCCTGATCCCGTTGTTCTTCCTCGTCGTCAACGTCGGCCAGGCAGCCAGGATCTTCCCGTCCGGCTCGACCGCGTTCCTTGAAGGGCAGAACTACGCCGCGTTCCAACTCCCAAGTGCCTTGTTGCTGGCGGCGTCATTTGGCACTTCCGCGCTCTACCTGGTCGAGGAGATCGAGAACGGATACTTCGACAAGCTCAGGGCCGCGCCCGTCTCACGCACGGCGCTCGCCCTGGGCCGCCTGTCGTCGGAGGCAGTCAAGAGCATCGGCATGACCACCGTTATCGTGTTGCTGGCGCTGCCTTTCGGCATCACTATGGCGAGTGGGCCGTTGGGGTTCGTGCTGCTGGTCGTGCTCACAGCCGGGTGGGCGGTCGGCTACTCCGGGTTCTTGCAGTTCGTCGCCATGAAAACGCGCAGCGCGGCGGCGACCAACTCGGCCAGCCTGGTGTTCTTCCCCCTGCTGTTCCTCACCCCGAACTTCGTGCCACGCGACCTGTTGACCCGTCCGATGGAGATTGCGGCGACCCTGAACCCGGTAACCTACGTGATGGAGGCGATGCGCTCGCTGATCCTCGAAGACTTAAACTGGACGGTCATCGGACGCGGGTTCCTGGTTGTGGCGGTCTTTGTCGCGCTCATGCTGGCGATTAACGTGCGGACGATGCGCCGGTACGACTGACGCACGGCGATCACCACGGTGGCCGCGCTCGCTGCTACCCGTAGAGGACGATCACAATGACGGCGCATTCCCTTGGAGCTCAGCCGTAAACACGAACGCGGCATCCCGACAGTGTGCCCGCTCACCATGTAGCAGGTGCTATCAGCAGGCGTGGCCTGCTGAGGGGGGCCCGGTGGCAATAAGCATGTCGATGGGGACTACCCGCGCCTTGTCTTCGGTGTATCAACCGCGAGCTTGCCTTGGACGCGGGTGATCTGCTGAGTCACGAATTGGCATTGGCTATCAAGATTGACGTCTTCGCGGAGGCGGATTGCCTCACCCTTTCGCAAGGGCCTGTGACGATCATCAGGTGGTATGGCGCTGAGAGCCGGTCTCTCTCTGTTCTCGATGAGGAACAATTGACACCGCTCTGCGGTCTCTGGCCGGTGAGTGGTCTCGGCGCGAGCTGGACCTGAAGAGCCAAGTTGTACGAGATCAATCGCCGCTTCACAATAGTGTTCAGCGCCGACCTCAGTGCCGCATGAACGCGCCGGATGGAGCTTGGACTCAACTGCCTACCACGGGTGCCGATCGCGATGGCCGCGGTCGGTCGGTTGAACATTGGAGCAGGTGCGGTCGTTGGCCGACAGCAGCCCGGCGACCTGGTCTGCGGCCATCGCATGGTTCTCTTGAGATCGGGCCTTCCACATCGACTACCCGGTCGGCGCGCGGCACATCCTGGTTGGTTGGACCTAGTCTGGCGGTACCGGTCGCTACTACTGCGGTCTGCCCTTCGGAGAATGCCGTGCCCGATAGTTGCTCTCACCTCGACCGGATCGACTCGCAGGCGAGTCCGTCGGCTGACGGTTGTGAGGACTGCCTGCGGACCGGCGGCCGGTGGGTGCATCTGCGCATGTGCCGGGTGTGCGGCCATGTGGAGTGCTGTGACTCGTCTCCATCGAGGCATGCCAGAGCGCATCACGCCTCTGCCGGTCACCCGCTTGTGTCGTCGTTCGAGCCCGGCGAGGACTGGTGGTGGTGCTTCGAGGACGAGTTTGCGTTCGCCGTGCCCGACCAGTTGTCGTACTCCCACTCATGACGACCGACACGGGAACATACTTCTCGGAACGGTCCGACCGACCGGTCCTGTTTACCGTGGACGACGACCCCTCCGTGTCTCGTGCCGTGGCACGTGACCTGCGCCGTCAATACGGGCAGGAACATAGGGTGCTGCGCGCCGGATCAGGTGCCGAGGCCCTCGATGCGCTGCGTGAGCTCAAGCTCCGCGGCGGGCAGGTCGCGGTCTTGCTCGCCGATTACCGGATGCCGGAGATGAACGGCATCGAGTTCCTCGAGTCGGCGATGGACCTGTACCCGCGGGCGCGACGGGCGCTGCTGACAGCGTACGCGGACACAGAGGCTGCTATTGCGGCCATCAACCTGGTCGACGTCGATCACTACCTGCTGAAACCGTGGGATCCGCCGGAGGAGAAGCTCTATCCGGTCGTCGATGCGATGCTGGACACCTATCTCGCGTCGGGCGACGCGCCGATTCATGAGACGAAGGTTGTCGGGCATCGGTGGTCGGCCCCGTCGTTCGAGGTGCGTGATTTCCTCGCGCGCAATGCCGTTCCGTACCGGTGGCTCAGTGTCGATGAGCCCGAGGGCCGGCGACTCCTCGACGCCGCGCAGGTCGATCCGGAGCGACTGCCGCTGGTTGTGACGCCGGACGGGGAAACGCTCATCGCCCCGGCCACCACCGAGGTAGCCGCGGCGGTCGGGCTTTCCACCACGCCCGCGACGGATTTCTACGACCTGATCGTGGTGGGAGGAGGGCCGGCAGGACTGGGTGCCGCGGTATACGGCGCCTCCGAAGGCCTACGGACCCTGCTCGTAGAGCGCGCGGCAACGGGAGGCCAGGCCGGACAATCCTCACGCATCGAGAACTACTTGGGCTTTCCCGACGGTGTATCCGGTGCGCAGCTGACTGACCGCGCCCGCCGGCAGGCCCTTAAGTTCGGCGCAGAGATCCTGACCGCTCGAGACGTCACCGACCTGCGTACCCACGGCCCGGCTCGAGCCGTGCTCTTCGGTGACGGCAGCAAGGTCGCCGCGCACGCGGTGATCATCGCCACCGGCGTCTCCTACCGCGACCTGGACGCTCCGGGAGCTAGCGCCCTGACGGGCAGCGGCGTGTACTACGGTTCGGCCTTCACCGAGGCAGCCGACTGCGTGGACGCAGACGTTTATATCGTCGGCGGCGCCAACTCCGCTGGCCAGGCGGCGGTGTTCTTCTGCCGGGTCGCCAAGACGGTGAACTTGGTCGTGCGCGCCGACGCCCTCGAGCGGGCGATGTCGCACTACCTAATCGAGCAGCTCAGCGCGATCGACAACATCACCGTTCGGCTCCAGACCGTCATCCACGAGTTGCACGGCGGCGGGCACCTCGAAGGGCTGACGTTGAGAAACACCTTCACCGGCCGGTGCGAACGCGTTGATACCAGCCATGCGTTCGTGTTTATCGGTGGCCAACCGCGCACCGACTGGCTGGCGGACACGCTTGCCCGCGATGCCCGTGGCTTCCTGCTGACCGGACCCGACCTGATTGCCGATGGGCAGCCCCCGCGCGGGTGGCCGCTGGATCGCGACCCGTGGCCCCTGGAGGCAAGCATTCCCGGGGTTTTCGTCGCCGGCGACGTCCGCGCCGACTCGGTCAAGAGGGTCGCGTCCGCCGTCGGCGAGGGCGCGATGGCCGTCACCCTTGCCCACCGGTACTTGGGATCACCATGACACTCAGTAGCGCACCCACCGACGAGAAGCTGTCTCGCGACGAGCTGCGCACCCTGTTCCTCTTCGAGGCTCTCACCGACGAGCAGTTGGACTGGCTCGTCGACCGCGGCTGGGTCGCCGAGGCACCGGCCGGAGACATCCTCGTCGAGGGGGATCCGGCCGAGTTATTGATCATTCTCCTGGTCGGGACGATCACTCTGAGCGCTCGGGTAGGCCCCGACGATGTCGAGATGTCGCGCACCGACCAGCGTGGTGTGTACGCCGGTGCGTGGCAGAGTTACTTGCCCAACGCTGACACGCTTACCTACTCCGCGACGGCACGGGCACTCACCGACAGCCGACTCTTCGTCATCCGTGGCGTTGACTTTGGCCAGGCCGTTCGCGACTGGTTCCCTATGGCCATCCATCTGCTCGAGGGCCTGTTCTTCGCTATGCGCAAATCTCAGCAGATCGTCGGGCAGCGACAGCAGCTGCTGGCGCTCGGGTCGCTGGCCGCCGGCCTCACGCACGAGCTGAACAACCCCGCCGCCGCAGCGGTCAGGGCGAACGCCGCACTCCGGGATCGCGTCGCCGGAATGCGGCACAAGCTTGCACTACTCGCACATGACGAGATCGATCACCGCGTCCTCGAGCTGCTCGTCGACGTCCAGGAAGAGGCGGTAAAGGCCGTTCGCATGGCGCCGCAGCTTTCGCCACTGGAGGAGTCGGAGCGTGAGGACAAATTGACCGACTGGCTCGACCAGCGGGGAGTCAGCGACGGCTGGACCCTTGCGCCGGTGTTCGTGGGCGCGGATACCACGACCGAGTTCCTCGACAAGGTCGCTGCAGGAGCGCCGCCGGAGCTGCTCGAAGGCGCGCTGCGCTGGCTCGCCTACACACTGGAAACCGAGCTGCTGCTCAACGAGATCACCGACTCCGTCACGAGGATCTCCACGCTGGTCGAGGCGGCGAAGCAGTACTCCCACATGGACCGCGCTCCGTTCGAACGCTCCGACATCCACGCCGGCATCAAGAGCACGCTCGCGATGCTTACCGGCAAGCTAACCGGCCTCGACGTGGTGAAAGACTTCGACCGCACCCTGCCGCCGGTACCGATCTACGCCGGGGAACTCAACCAGGTCTGGACCAACCTCATCGACAACGCAGTCCAAGCCATGGGTGGCAACGGAACACTCACTATTCGCACCGCACGCGACGACCACATGATCCGCGTCGAGATCGGCGACACCGGGCCCGGCATCCCACCCGAGCTTCGCAAGCGCATCTTCGAGCCGTTCTTCACCACCAAACCGGTGGGCCAAGGCACCGGGCTCGGGCTGGACATCTCCTACCGAATCGTCGTCGTTCGTCACGGCGGCGACCTCAGTGTGGAGTCCAAGCCGGGCAATACGAGGTTCATCGTCAGACTGCCCCTCACCGAACGCCCATCCTCCTGAGGACGGGGCCTGACAAGCAGCGACGCGCCACAGTCGCTCCCCGGGCGGTCCGCCGTGTGGTACGGCAGGCTGGCGCACAGCTCCGGGCAAACGTAGAGGAGGAGGAGGGGCGATGATTGAGCCAGCGCTGCTGGTCCTTTACGACGACCAAGGGAGCTTGACGAGCTCCAGGGCACACGGGCTGGCGGTATGGGCGGGAGTACTTGGTCAGTTGCGAAAGCGCGGCGGCTGCGGCCGTGGATCGCATTGCCCCCATTGGCTGCGGATGGCCGCCCGGTCGCGATCGTGTGTGCTCCCGCGGCGATGACCGACACCGCAGGCGGTGAGTCCTCGCCGTAGCCCACCGGCTCCAAGCGCGTCCTGAATAATGCTGCGGGCAGGTCCATCGGCGCCAAGTGGTCTTGGAATCACTGTCTCTCGACTGCCTGGTCGCGTTGCGGAAGGCCTCGATCCGGGCGTTGGCTCCTCATGACCGGCCGTACGCGATCCGCTTGATGGGTGTCCTTGACCACTGTTCCCAAGGGCCACTCGCCCCACGTTCAGGACCGCGTGTGGGAGAGGGTGCCCTATTCGTACCGGGCGCCGATGACGAGGGTGGCGTCGTTCGGGCGAGGAGCGAGGCTATCTGGGTGACCGGCACAAAATCGACGCAGGGCTCGACGACTACGATGATCGCCTCCGATCGATCTCCCGCCGACCGTTGATCGCGGCCGGGAAGGCGGTAAACCAATGGCCGAGCAACTGGTCACTGAACGCCTGCTACTGCGTCCCTGGCGCGTAGACGACGCGAATGCGGCACTGGGCATATTCGGCGATGGCGAAGTCGCCCGTTGGCTGAGCCCGGCGATGGATCGGGTGTCGGATGAATCGGCCATGCGACTGGTCCTGCAGCACTGGACGGCTGAAGACTCCAGAATGATTCCTCCCGCAGGCCGCTGGGCCATCGAGTTGCAGGAGGACGGCCGCTTGGTCGGCGGCGCGATACTCCTGCCGCTGCCACCCGGTGACGAGGACCTCGAGATGGGCTGGCAGCTGCATCCAGCAGCATGGGGCCGGGGATACGCGACCGAAGCAGGACGGGCGCTGGCACGGTGGGCGTTCGGCAAGGGAGCCGACGAGGTCTTCGCGGTGGTGCGCCCGGCCAACAAGCGGGCCGAGGCGACCGTACGGCGGATCGGCATGGACTGGGTCGGCGAGACCGGGAAGTACTACGACCTGCAGCTTCAGGTGTTCCGGCTGCGACCAGCCGATCTCAATTCGAAACTCCCGCGCGTCGACTGACCATCGGGCAACCGAGACGTCGGATCACCCAGGCAACTGAGAGCCTCCCTGATCGGCCCGCGGCTGTGCGCGCGCCCCCCTCAGAACCGGAGAGATTTATGGCGACTGGCGGGTCGCGGCGGACCGTGACCGTAAAAACCAAGATCATTCCGGCGGGTCGTCGGCGCCAGATCCGACATCGCCGTCTCGGGAAGCAGGCCACCTCTCATCAGGGGTTGCTGCAGCGTCGCCGACATCATCGGCACCACCCTTACCGTCCAACGCCTCGAGCTCCCTAGCGATCTCCAACAGACGCCGCGACAAAGCAGCCAGAGCCGGCGCCGGCGTGTTCGGATCCTCCACGCTCTGAGCGATACGAATCCGCAACGCCACCAACAGATCCCGATGATCCCCCGTCGTCGCAGCCTTCGTCACCGTCATCGGCCGACGCGCCGGCTCATCTGGTCGGACAGCGCGCAGCTTCCCCATTGGGGCCCCTCCCAGAAAAAATCCCGTGTGTAAAAGATGGCGACTGGCGGTCGCGGCGGTTGCCGGTGACTAAAAATTCGGACATCTCACCACCGCGATGTGTACGGCGGTAGGGACACCGTGATTCCGTAGCGGAGTTGCAGACCGAGCCGGCCGCCCGATGTCCGACTGCACCGCACGTGCTCCGGCTGGAGGTTGTGCAACTCCTCGGTGCCGCCGAGCGCGAGCGGCACGATGTGGCCGCAGTCGAACGCCCAGGGTTCTCCCGGCGTACACCGTCGACGATGATGTAGCGGGGCGCGTCGTATTCGATCTCGATGCCGCAGCGGGCGCACGGGTCGCCGAGGGCTCGGATGATGGCTCGGTTGCGGCGGTACTGGTCGGACTTGCGGGCGGGGCTGCCGCTCATGTCGACCTCGCGTGGTGCTCGGCGGCGGCACGTTTCAGCTCAGCCAGGCGGGGTGTGTCGTCGAGGTCGGAATCGTTGAGTGGCACCGCTTCGAGGTTGGCGCCGACCAGTGGCCGACCGAGCCGACCCTCAAGGCAGGGGATGCACAGCCAACCGCCGAGAGGGTCCATGCCGGCGGCTGCCCACACGTCGTCGGTGACCATCAACCGCTGCCAGTCGCGGACGCCAAGCAGGGTATCAGGCAGGAGTTCAACGGCGCAGTCGGCGCACGGTGCCGGGGGCCAGTGCCACCGGTCTCGACGTCGGGACCGCCGCCGCCAGATCACGTCGACCCCTCGCGCTCGACGGCGCCGCAACTCGGGCAGCGCTTGACGACCTGCCACCCCTGGCACCCCTTTCCGTATGACCCGCGTATATGCGCGCGCGCGGGGGGGTATACGGCAGGGGGTGGCAGGGGTGGCAGGCATCAGTGTTCTCCCTGGTCAGAGGGGGTGTGGTCGACGATGGTCACACCACGCCAGATGACGCCGCGGCGGCCCTGGATGGCGCGACGGGCGCTGGTGCAGCCGTTTTCTTTCAGCACCGTGGCGACGTCCCGCCATGGTCGGTCCGGGGTCGATGCCCTGTTCGGTGCACCAGGCTTCGAGCTCGTCGAGGATGGCTTTCGACCATGCCCATCCGTGCGAGGTGAAGTAGAGGACCTCGCCGACGAACCGGCCGACGACGTCCTCGTCGGCGCGGTAGGCGTCGGTGGCGGCACGGACCACGTCCGGTGGGGTGAGCCCTTCGGCGATGAAGTGTCGTGCGCCGTCGATGAGCCAGCACAGGATGCCGGGTGCTTCGGCGCGGAGCTTGCCGGCCAGGTCGTCGTCTCGTTCGTTCTCCGGGATGGTGACCGCCCACGGCACAAGCCGCAGTCGTCGCCAGACCCCTTCGTCTCGGCCCTGCACAGCGGGTTTGTGGTTGGAGAACATGACCAGGGTGTGGGTGGGGTTGAACTCCCACGGGTCCTCCCGCATACGCCGACCCTGGAGCCGGTCGCCGCCGGTGAGGTTCTTCACCTGCTCGTCGTCGAGGGTGTCGGCGGCCTTGGTCTCCGACGCGACGGCCAGCCGCTTGCGGAACAGCCGGGCCTTGACCGTGTCGTGCTGCTCATGCCTTTGCGCCACGAGCAGGCTCTTGTGGGGGACGACCGCGTAGTCCCCGAGAACGTGTTGGATCGCTCCCCCAGAACTTGGACTTGCCGTTCGAGCCGGAGCCGTAGTCAACGTCCACCGTCTCGGTGGGCTTCCCGGTGGTCCCGGCGCCGGCGCGGACCTGGATGTAGTCGCGCACTTCGGGGTCGGGCTGCCAGCGTTGCACGCAGGCTTCCCACAGCGGCGCCTTGGCGTCCGGGTCGTAGGAGACCGGGCACTGGACGGTAATCAGGTCGGTCGGGTCGTGTGGCCGTAGCTGCCCGGTCCGCAGGTCGATGGTGCCGTTGCGGACGTTCAGCAGGTACGGGTCGGCGTCGAGGTCCTCGTGCTCGACGAGGACACCGGGTATCCCGCGGGTGAGGCGGACCATCGCGGCGATGGAGCCGGATGCTTCCGAGCGCAGCGCCCACGACCAGATGGCTTTCCGCTCGTCCTTGTCGGTGGCCTTGGCTGCCAGTGCGAACAGGGCTATGGCGACGCGTTTGCCCTGTTCGGTGACGAGGGCGTCGTTCTCGTCGAGGGTCCACCGGCCCCGCTGGTAGACGACCCACTTACCCCAGGCGTGGACGTAGTGGAGCCGCCCTCCGGCCTGCATGAGGAGCCGAGCCGCGTTGCCGACGTCGGTGGCCCGGTACCCGTCGGGGAGCTCCAACCCCGTGTCTGTCGTGGCCGATGGGCGGCGCTCCCCCGCAGGTTTGCCTTCGCCCCGCCCGAGGGCCTCCAGCTCGTCGGCGGAGTAGACGCCGTCCTTCCGCAGCGGTGGCCAATCGTCGGTGAAGACTTTGACGACGCCGGGGTCGACGTAGCCCACGCTGGCCGATGTGCGGCTGTCTTGCCGGGCCGGGTGATCCTGACCTCTTCGTCGGCACCGAGGACGGCGCCGTGGCCGCCGAGTTTCTCGAGGGCTTCGAGGGCGGCGAGGTCGCGGGGATCCAGTTTGGTTCGGTCGAGTTTCGACCAGCCGCGTCCGGCGGTTCGGCTGGTGCCGCCGGACTTGTGTCCGTTGAGCCTGGCCGCGACCCAGTCGGGCCACAGCGGTGCCGGGATGTCGATGCCGTCGCGGACGGTCCACGATCCCCACGGGGTGAAGGTGCCGGGGGCGACCACCCACCCGTCGTCGGCGCGCACCTCGACGTCTTCGGCCAGGTTGGCGTTACCAACGCGGACGCCTTCCGGCTTGGCCAGCCACCGGTGGACGCCGCCGGATGCGGTGTCCACGATCGGGTGCGACGGCAGCGCACCATGTTCGGCCTCGAGGGCTGCGAGCTGGACATCGCCTTGCTTTCCGCCCTTGGTGTCGACGTCGAGGATGATCCGGTGCGCCGGTCCGGGGTACAGCCCGACGCCGTACACCTCGCCGCTGACCAATATCGTCATCGGACTGCCAAACATTTCGTCGAGCCGGTTCAAGTCGGTCTCGAACGACTGGTGACCTTTCCGGGTGAGGGGCCGCTTGTTGGTGGCTTGCTTCTGCTCGTCCCAGGAGATGGCGATCGGGCCGACGCGGAAACGTCGTTTGGCCCAGGCGCGGGCCAGGTCGAAGGCTTCCTGGCGTGTCATCTGGTCAGCCATGGCCGCCGCCGTTCAACCGGCGCAGGTCGGCGCGGTGCTCGGCTTCGGCGACGGCTCGATGTGGTCGCAGGCCTCCGCGATGGCGACCATGGCCGGCCAGTCGAGGTCGGCGGGACGGCGGGCAAGCAACCGGACGGCTGGCGGCCCGGGCCCGTTGTCTTCTGCGTCGATGCCGAGCACTTCGCGCATGAGCCGCGCTGTCGGGATCCGCACATAGCGGCCGACTCGGATTGCGGGCAGTTGGCCGGCGCCGATCGCGGCGCGGAGGGCCTTCTCGCCTTCGCCGGTAATGGCGGCGAGTTCGGCCACGGTCAGCCAGGGCCGCTCGCACGGGTCAGGTATGCCCGTCATACGACTACCCGTCGCTTCTGGTCATGACGCACCCGCGCGACGTACTCGCGGAGACTCGGCCGGGATTAGCCGCCTGCGCCCGACCTTGACGCTCTCGATCTCACCGTCGCGCATCAGCGTGAACAGAGTCGTGCGGCCGACGCCGATGATCGGGGCGGCGTCCTCGGGCCGGAACATGAGTTGATCCACTGCTGCTCCATGTATCCCGCGGGGTTCATTTGGTGCCAGCTAGTACACCCCAGCGGGCATCATGAGTCAAATTTGCCGCACTCACAAATGTAATCTGCGGACCTTGACGAACGAAGATGAACGCATCTACGCTCGGGCCGTGGCGCAGAGGAAGCGGATCCGCTACGAGCCCGAGGTCCGAGCCTACGAAGAGCATCTGACGCAAGAGCACGGCGGCATTTGGACCGGCTATCACGAGGGCGTTGCCGTCCCGGGCGCCGCCCTCTGGAGTCAGGTTCGGCGAGACGAATCGTCTGGACGGCTGGTATTGACCGGGCTGCTGCTGCTAACGACCGGGGCGCTGACGGCCGATCAACTGCGGAAGGTACGGGTCGACGCCATCGAGAACTCGGCCAACCTCACACACGGTGGGGACCCTCACGCAGAGCTGGCCAAGCTGCCGCCGCTCAAGCGCACCGCGGGCATGGCACCGGAGGAGTTCTCTCGGTTGGTTGCCGAGCACTACCGGCTGTGGGCGCGCGCGGTGCCGCATCCGGTGTCCGCGATGGCGGCTGAGTACGGCGTGCCTGTGCCGACCGTGCACACGTGGATACGTGAGGCGCGGCTGCGCGGTCTCCTACCACCAGCGCAGCGGCGCAAGTCGAGGGGAGAACGTCAGTGAGCGGTCGCCGTGGCAGCGTGCGCCAGGAACCGAACGGCACCTGGACACTCGTCGCCGACGTCGGCGGTACTGGGGAGCGCAAGCAGACCCGCCGCCGCGGGTTCGCGACAAGGAAGAGGGCGCAGGCTGAGCTGACCCGGATCCTGACGTCGCTCGAGCAGCGGACATACGTCGCACCGAAGCGGCAAACGGTGGCCGCCTTCCTGACCGAGACGTGGCTACCGGCGATCGAGTACACCGTCAAACCGGCCACATTCGAGTCCTACCGCCGCAACCTGCGCCTACACGTCGCCGGCCGGATGATTGGGCGCCGCCGCGTGCAGGATCTAACTCCGGGCGACCTCAACGCTTTGTACGGGCAACTTCTGACCGGCGACGCCGAACGCCGCGCGCTATCAAGTCGCTCAGTGCGCTACATCGCGACAATCCTGCATCGGGCATTCCGGGATGCCGTGCGCTGGCAGGCGATCGTCCGCAACCCCGCGGAAGCGGCCGACCCCCTCGCCCGTCGGCGCGTACAGAGATGCGTACCTGGACGGGGGCCGAGCTCGGTCGGTTCTTGGAGCACGTCGCAACCGCAAGGCTGGCCGGCGGGTGGTGCTGCTCGCCACAACTGGGATGCGCCGCGGCGAAGTCCTCGGGCTGCGCTGGTCAGACGTCGACCTCGACGCTGCGGTGGCGCGGATCACCCGGACTCTCATTACGACCGACGTGCAACGCAAGGGCCAGCCGGGCATGGCGTGGGGCACGCCTAAGACAGCAAAGGGCCGCCGGTCAGTAGCACTCGATCCTGCAACGGTGGCGACACTGCGGCAGCACCGGGCCCGGCAGTTGGCTGAGCGGCTCGCCGCGGGTGAGGCCTATGACGATGGCGACCTTGTGGTCTGCCGCGAAGACGGCCAGCCCTTGCACCCGAAGACGTTCTCCTACTACTTCGAGCGTGAGGTCCGCCAGGCTGGGCTGCCGCCGATCCGCCTGCACGACCTGAGGCACACGCACGCGACTCTCGCGCTTCGGGCGGGTGTGCATCCCCGCGTCGTACAGGAGCGGCTCGGCCACGCGACTGTGTCGATCACCCTCGACACGTACTCGCACGTCGACCTCGACATGCAAGCCGCCGCAGCCGCCCGAGTGGCTGCGTTGGTCACGGGAGGCGCTCAGTGAGCGATGAAGAAGTCCGACCCGAGGTCGTGCAAGCCCTGATCGACGCGCACAACGCGGAGGATCCTATCGTCGCGCTGGCAGTGGTAGAGACCGAATCATCACCCAGTGACACCGAGAAGGCGCAGGCGCGGCGCCACATCCTGATCGAGCGCAGCGCTGACAAGCGCAAGACGGCCGGGCCGCACAATGAGTCCTCGTGACCATTTGGTGACCAATCCGGCCCTAAACGCGCTGTCGGCGCAATCCGCCGTGGCTGTGACCTGCAGCGATGACACTGAGACTTGGCGGTGGCGGTGGGATTTGAACCCACGGAGGAGTTGCCCCCTCACACGCTTTCGAGGCGTGCTCCTTAGGCCGCTCGGACACGCCACCGTCGTCGAGAGTACCCGAGCACAGCTGGCTGAAAGAACGCCATAACGACGCCTAAGGGGACCGGTGAGCGTCGAAGAAGTCGCGCAGCAATCCGGCGCATTCGTCGGCGAGAACCCCGCTCACCACCTCCGGGCGGTGGTTGAGCCGACGGTCGCGAACAAGGTCCCATAGCGAACCGACAGCGCCGGCCTTCGGATCGGGCGCCCCATAGACCAGCCGGGTCACCCGGGCCAACACGGCGGCGCCCGCGCACATCACGCATGGCTCCAGCGTCACGACCAGCGTGCAGCCATCGAGACGCCAGGACCCCACGGCGGCGGCAGCCGCCCGAAGGGCGAGGATCTCGGCATGTGCGGTTGGATCCGCATCGGCTTCACGCGCGTTGCGGGCACGGCTTATCACTTCACTATCGGGCCCGAGCACTACCGCACCGATGGGCACGTCGTCGGTCGTCAGGGCTGCTTGGGCTTCCGCCAACGCGAGGCGCATCGCTGGAACGTGCACGTCACTCAAACCTGAGCCGGTGGAACGACGAACTCACGCCCCGAAGCTCGTCTGTCGCTTACGGGCCCGCGCCCGGGCGGTCATCACTCGCCACGATGTCGTGCGCATGAACGCCGCTCGAGCTTGGGAGAGTTCGCGGAGAAAGAGGGCTCGGCGGCGCAGCCGCTCGGGATCTCGGGCCGGATGCCCGGGCCGGCATGGCCCGGTCGTGATGCCCATCGGGTCGAGCTCTGCAGGTTCCGACGCAGGGACCGCGCCCTCGGGCATCGCGCCTCCTTGTTCGTACACGAGCGTTCAACGGCGTTCGCACACGAGCGGTTGCGACGCTAGCACCGCGCCGGGTCGGCGGTCGACCCGAGTGCTCGACGAGGGCGCAGGCGATAAGTTCGCGCCATGCGCCTGCAGGTCGTGGAGCACCCCCTCGTCGCACACAAGCTGACCGTCTTGCGCGATGAGCGTACGGAATCACCGACATTTCGCCTGCTCGCCGACGAGCTGGTGACGTTGCTCGCGTACGAGGCCACCCGCGATGCCCGAGTTGCTCCGGTGCGCATCACGACTCCGGTCGGGCCGGCCGATGGCGTGAAGCTGTCAGCTCCCAAGCCTTTGGTCGTGCCGATCCTGCGGGCCGGATTGGGCATGCTCGACGGGATGGCACGGTTACTGCCGACTGCCGAGATCGGTTTCCTCGGGATGATCCGCGACGAGCGCACCCTGCAGGCGACGACGTATGCGACCAGGCTCCCGGACGATCTCACCGGCCGGCAGTGCTACCTGCTCGATCCGATGCTCGCCACGGGAGGCACATTGGCTGCGGCGATTCGCTTCGTGGCCGATCGCGGTGCCGATCAAATCACCGCGGTCTGCCTGCTCGCAGCGCCGGAGGGCGTCGCATACCTCGAGCAGGAGACTGCCGAGCTCGCGGCGCCTGTCACTATCGTGACTGCTGCCTTGGACGAACGGCTGAACGACAAGGGTTACATCGTTCCGGGACTCGGTGACGCCGGGGATCGGCTCTACGGCATCGTCGGCTGACCGAACCGATTCGGCTGAGAAAGGCTGAGAGCTGACAGCGTCACATCCTCCGGGTACGGCGACCGCTGTACAGCCTCGGCTTCGGTCAGCTCCCCAACTGACACGGCACGGACGAGCGCGGCGACGACATCGAGTTCGTCGCGCTGGGTGCGAACGAACGATGCGTCGACAGGTTCACCATGTCCCGGAACGACGACCTGCGGATCGAGGCTGAGGACACGATCCAACGTCGACGGCCACTCTGCCGGGTACGCGTCGGCGCCGAACACCGGCGGCGCACCCTGCTCGACCAGATCACCGGCGAAGATCGTTGCGCCGCCATCGACGTCGACGATGATGTCGTTGTCCGTGTGGCCCCGACCCAGATGCGACAACGTGACGCTGCGACCGCCCAGATCGACGACGGTCCGATCCGTCAACAGGTCTGTCGGCACTACGGCCCGAGCGGTGCTGAGGGTGGCAGCTGACCTCGGGTCTTCGCTTGCGCGGTAGTACCGCAACCCTCTCTCGCGCATTTCGTCTGCGCGTTCGGCGATGACGTCGCGGCACCGCTGATGGGCCCAGATCGAGCACGGCAAGAACGAAGCCGTGCCGAAGAAGTGATCCCAGTGTGAGTGGGTGATCATCGCAATCCACGGCAGCGGTGTCACCGTTCTGATCGCCGCTGCCAGCTCGGCGCCGTGAACCTCGTCGCGACCGGTATCGACGACGAGGCATGCCTCGCTGCCGATCACGACCCCGAGCGTCTGGTTCAGCGCGGCGTACCGCCGGACCAGGATGCCGGCGCCGATTTCCGTCCAGGCACTGTCCACGACTCCATCATTGCCCGACAGTTTTCGGTCTACCCCACCTAGCACCTTGCTCATCGAGAGAATGACCACGTTCACCACCCCTGTGGGTACATCACCAGGCTTGTAGGCCTGGTGATGTATGGACAGGCATGGTGAACGTGGTCATTCTGAGGGGCCGCTCAGATGGCCTTGAGGGCGGCGACCAGCCTGGTGAGCGACTCCTTGGCGTCGCCAAAAAGCAGCGTCGTGCGGGGGTCGTAGAGAAGTTCGTTCTCGATGCCGGCAAACCCCGGCCGCATCGACCGCTTCAGGAAGACCACGGCCTTGGCCTGGTCCGCGTCGAGGATGGGCATGCCGTAAATCGGCGAGCCGGGCGAGTTGCGCGCCGCCGGATTCACGACGTCGTTGGCTCCGACGACGAGGGCGACGTCGGCGGACCGCAGCTCCGGGTTGGCCGCATCCATTTCGCGCAGCTGCTCGTAGGGAACGTTGGCCTCGGCGAGGAGCACGTTCATGTGCCCAGGCATGCGGCCCGCGACCGGGTGGATCGCGTAGGAGACCTCGACGCCGCGTCCTTCGAGCAGGTCGGCCAGCTCGTGCACGGTGTGCTGCGCTTGCGCCACGGCCAGTCCGTAGCCGGGCACGATGATGACGCGGCGGGCGAAGTCGAGCAGGATCGCGACGTCCTCCGGGCCGGCAGAGCGAACGGGTCGGTCGCTGCCAGTACCTATGCTGCCTGCGGTTGATCCGCCCGCGAACGCGCCGAACAAGATAGACGTCACGGATCGGCCCATGGCTTGCGCCATCAGCCGGGTGAGGATGGTGCCGCTCGCACCGACTAGCGTGCCCGCCACCAGGAGGAGCGCGTTGTCCAAGACGTAGCCGCCGGCCGCGACAGCGAGCCCGGTGAACGCATTGAGTAACGAGATGACGATCGGGACGTCGGCGCCGCCGACGGGCAACACGAGCAGCACCCCGAAGATCAGCCCGGCGATGGCGAGAGCCAATGCGAACGTCACACTCCCGGTGCCCGCCACCGCCACGACCAACGCGGCTGCCGTCACGAGCACCGCGGCGGAGACGAACTGGCCGCCTCGGAAGACAATCGGGCGGCCGGTCATGAGCTCCTGCAGTTTGGCGAACGTCACCGCCGATCCGGAGAACGACACCGCGCCCACGAGCACCGTGAACGCAACTGCCACGAGGCGCGGTGTGGTCTGGGATTCCTCGGACAACTCGAGCAACGCGACCAGTGCCGCCGCGCCGCCGCCAACTCCGTTGAACAGCGCGACCAGCTGGGGCATCGCGGTCATCGCGACCCGCCGCGCGAACAAGACGCCGACGACCGTGCCCAGCACGATCGCGGCGAGAATCCAGACCAGGTTGCGAACCTCGTAGACGACGAACGTCACGGCAAGAGCAATCAACGCTCCGACAGCACCAAGGTGATTCCCGCGGCGAGCGCTCCGCGGCGACGACAACCCCTTGAGCGCGAGAATGAAGCAGACAGCCGCAACTAGATAGCCCAGCTGGGCCCAGACTGGTATCACTCGGCGCCGTCCGCCCGTCGGGCCCGGAACATCTCCAACATGCGATCTGTCACGACGAATCCGCCGACGAGATTGACCGTTGCCAGGACGACGGCGACCAACGCGACAATCAGCACGGCGGTCGCCTCTGCGCGGCCGGCCACGATCACGGCACCGACCAGGATGATCCCGTGAATGGCGTTGGCGCCGGACATCAGTGGGGTGTGCAGGGTCGAGGACACCTTCGACACGACCTCGAATCCGACGAACACCGCGAGCACGAAGATGGTCAGCAAGGCGACCGGTGCATTCATCAGCCCACCTCGCCCAGCAGATCCCGGGTGTATCCGTGCCGGACGACACCGCCGTGGGTCACGCATGCACCGTCGACGATCTCGTCGGTGAAGTCTGGTTCCACCCGACCATCGCGGGTCATCAACAGCAGCAGCTCGACGACATTGGCCGCATAGAGGCGACTCGCGTGCACGGGCATCTCACTGGCGACGTTCCGAGCTCCCCAGACCAGTGCCGAGCCGACCCTGACTTCTTCGCCTGGGCGTGAGCCGTCGACATTGCCGCCGGACTCGGCGGCGAGATCGACCACGACGCTGCCCGGTTTCATGGCCTCCACCGCTGACCGCTCGACTAGCAGCGGTGCCGGCCGACCAGGCACGGCAGCGGTCGTGATCAGGGCGTCCGCCGCAGCGACGTGCGGAGCGAGCAGTTTGCGCTGGAGCTTGGCCCGCTCTTCGGTCATCTCCCGCGCGTACCCGCCCTCGCCTTCGAGACTCGGCAAGTCGATCTCCACGAACCGGGCGCCCAGGCTACGGACCTCCTCCGCCGCGGCAGTCCGGACGTCGTACGCCTCGACCTGCGCACCGAGCCGACGAGCGGTCGCGATCGCCTGCAGTCCAGCGACGCCTGCCCCCAACACGAGTACTCGGGCCGGCGGCACCGTTCCCGCCGCGGTCATGAACAGCGGAAAGAACCTCGGCAGCCGCTCGGCCGCGACCAACGCGGCGCGGTACCCGGCGACCAATGCTTGGGACGACAGAGCGTCCATGGACTGCGCCCGGGAGATCCGCGGCACCAGTTCCAACGAGAAGGCCGTCACGTCGGCGTCGCGGTACGTCCGGACCAGGCGCATGTCTTGGGTCGTCGGCAAGAACGAGATCGTCACGGCGCCGCGGCGAAGGTGCCGGGCGCGGCCCACCGGCAGCGGTTGCACCGAGACGACGACGTCGGCACCGGACAACGGGCCGTCGCCGTCGGACACCACCGTCGCACCTGCTGCGACATACGTCTCGTCGGCATGCAGCGCACCCGCGCCGGCACCAACCTCGACAAGGACGTCCAGCCCAGCGCCGGTCAGCCGCCCGACGAGTTCCGGGACGACCGCGACCCGGCGTTCGTGCGGCACCGACTCGCGGGCGACCAGGACCTTCATCGAGCCGCACGTTACCCGTGGGTCTCTGCGGAGCGGCCCGCGCCGATGAATGCAGGATGTGCCGGGTGTCGAGCCTGGCCCTGTTGCGAACGAACCAGCCGTTCCGCCGGCTGTGGGCCGCTCGCACCATCTCGTACTTCGGTGACTCGCTGAGCCTGGTCGCGCTGATGCTCTATGTCGCGCAGTCGACCGGGCAGGCCCTTGCGGTCGCTGTGCTGCTGCTGGTCGGCGACTTCGCACCGGCGCTGCTCGGCCCGCTGGCCGGGACGGTCAGCGACCGGTTCGACCTGAAGCGGGTCATGGTGGGTTGTGAGCTGGCGCAGGCGGCACTCGTCGCGGTCACCGCATTGTGGCTGCCCAGCCTGCCGATGCTGTTGATCCTCGTCGGGATGCGGTCTGGCGTCGCTCACGTATTCCAACCGGCGTCCCGAGCGGCGGTGCCACAACTCGTTCGGGCCGAGGACCTACCGAGCGCGAACGCAGCCGTCGGACTCGGCACCAACCTCGGTGAGGCCGTCGGGCCGCTAGCGGCGGCGGTTGCCATTCCGCTGTGGGGAATCCGCGGAGCTCTGCTGGTCGACGTCGCCAGCTTTCTCGTATCGGCAGCACTGCTCGGCGTCATGCCGGCGTTGGCGCGGGAGCAGCGTTCGGCGCCGACGTCGTTCCTCGGCGATGCCCGAGCCGGCCTTTCGTACCTGTGGCGATCTCGAATCGTGCGGGCGATCACGCTCGGCTACGTCGGAGTCGTGGCGTTCAGCGGGATCGACGACGTCGCGCTGGTCTTCCTGGCCACCGATGCCTTGGACGCTGGCGTGTCGGCCGTCGGACTACTGCTGGCAGCGGTTGGGCTGGGGCTTCTCATCGGTTATGCACTGATCGGCCGCGGCAACACGCGCATGTCGATGGTGGTCCTTCTGATCAGCGGTTTCGCGACGGCGAGTGCCGGCAACCTGCTGACCGGACTGGCCTGGGCCGTCGCCGCGGCATTCGCCCTGCAGGCGGTGCGCGGCATTGGAATCGCGGCCTTGGACGTCGCCGCCAACACGATGCTCCAGCACGCCGTGCCGGCGGCCTTGCTCGGGCGGGTGTTCGGCACCCTGTATGGCGCCATCGGTCTTGCCGCGGGGTTCTCCTACCTAGCCGGCGGGGTGCTCCTCGACCTCACCGGGCCGCGGGTCACCCTCGTCGTCGCCGGCGCGGGCGGTTTGCTCGTGACACTTGCGACGGCATCGGTGCTGCGTCACCGATGCTAGCGACACGGGTCTCTTAGCGGCGGCCGCCTCCGAGCAGCCCACCAAGCAGGTCGCCGATGCCGCCGCCGGCCCCGCTTTGGCCACCACCCAGCAGGCCGCCGAGCAGGTCTTCCAGGCCGCCTGCGCTGCCACCGGTCGCTGAGGTCGTCGTCGTGCTGCCGCCGCCGCGCTGGCTGAACTGCTTGGCCAGATACGACATCACGATGGGAGCCAGCATTGGCAGGAGCTTGGCAATGAGGCTGCTTCCGCCACCCGCGCCGCCGCCGAACCCGCCGAGTTGGTTCACCACCTGTTCGCGGTTGTCGCCGAAGACGTTACTGACGATCTTGTCGCCGTCGTCGGTGTCGACCTGACCGAAGTCGACCCCGCCGTCGAGCAGGTTGTCGTCGTGCTGGCCGAGGGCCTGGCTCAGCGATGCAGCGCCTGCTGGGTCATGGGCGTTGGCCTGCATGCCACCCAGCAGCGCCGGAAGCGCCTGGCGGGTGGCCTGCTCCGCCGTCTGCTCGTCGACGCCCAACTGCTGGGCGAGTTGGTTCATCGGGATCTGGGACAGCAGGTCGTTGAAATCTGTGGCCATGGCGTCCTTTGCCTCTCTACGAACTCGGCCCCTGCGGACCTGTCGAGCGTCGAGTATGCCGCCCAACCGGCTGCCCGACGCCAAACGTGCCGAAGAACGAGGTGCAGGCGGAGCGCTCAGGCCTTGTCCTTGGGCCGCCACTGGTTGGCGCGTTCGTTCTGCTGCGCTAGCCGAGCGGTTTCCTCGATTCGAGCGGCTCGGGTGGCGTCCCGCTTCGCCTGCACGATCCATTCCAGGATGCCCCGGCGCACCGAGCGGGGAAATGCGTCCCAGTGCTCGCGAGCCGGCGGTCGGCTGTCGAGCGCGGCCGCAAGATCGTCGGGCACGACCAAGTTCTCCACGTCGTCGAGACGCGACCACGACCCGTCGGCGCGTGCTGCATCGATCACCCGTTGGCCAGCAGGGCGTCATCACGCCGGCCGCGGTCAGCCGCTCTACCCGCTCCTTGTTCGGCCGAGCCCAGCCGCTGCCTGGTTTCCTCGGGCGAGAACCACAGCATCGTCCGGTCGTCGTCCAATTTGCGGGCAATGCTGTCGATCCAGCCGAAGCACAATGCCTCCTCGACGGCGTCCTCGTAGCGAGGTCCGCTCTTGCCGACATGCTTGCGCCAGGAGACGAACCACACTCCGGTCGAGGTGTCGTGGTGCGAGTTCAACCACCTGCGCCAGGCCGCGCGGGTCGGCGGATGAACGCGTTCCGCTTCGTCATGTGCACCCATGCGGCCATCCTGGACGATCCGGGCCGCTGCGCCGCTACTTCACGACCAAGTACCGCAGATGCGTCGCCCACTTCGACTGACGTGCGTCCACCTGCTGCAGATCGACGCTGCGGTCGAACCCCTCGAACAGCCGCTTACCGCCGCCGAGCACGACCGGCGCGATCGTCACCGCCAGTTCGTCCACATGGCCGCCGGCCAGTGCCTGGCGGATGGTGTCCGCGCCACCCATGATCCCGACGTCGTTCTCTCCCGCCGCCGCACGCGCCTGTTCCAGCGCAGAGTCCAGCCCGGACACGAAGGTGAACCCACCGTTGGGCGGCTCGTCCTCGGTTCGGTGCGTGAGGATGAAGAACGGGATGCCCCACGGGTTCTCCCCACCCCAGGCTTCAGCCGCGTCATAAGTCGACCGGCCGCCGATGACGGCCCCAGTTCGCCCGCTGCCCTCGTCGAGAATCTCCTTGTCGACCCCGCTCGCCTCACCCGTCGGCTCCTCCGCGTAGGTCCACGGCCCGTTGAACACCCAATAGTGCAGGCGCTCACCACCCTCACCGAGACCCTTACCCGGTCCGTCGTCGGGACCTGCCACGTAGCCGTCGAGCGACTGGGTGATCTGGGCAACGACTGCAGTCACAACCTTCACTCCTCATCCCGATAGAACGACGCTTGCGCCGGCACCAGAACCGGCAGCGGCACACTGTGGAAGTCACCTGCCAAGCCGAGGAAGCGTCCATCTGATACCGCCTCCGCGATCTTGCCAGCGGCCCTCCCGAGCTGGTTTCTCCGACCCACCTACCTTCACTGACCGAGCCGGTCGCCGAAACTCATCGGGCCACGACGTTGGGCCTCCGCGGGATCGGCTGCGGAGGCCCAAGTTTCGCGCTGCGCGGTCAGAGCTCGGGCACCCACAGCGGCGCTGGGATGCCGCCGCCGGTGAGGTCGTCGCACCGGACGAGTTGGGTGTCGATGCGGCTGATCGAGCAGTTGCCGTCGGACGGGAACAGGACAGGGACCGGTTCTCCGGGGTCGGGTCGGGCTGTGGCCGGGATGGCCGCCAGTCCGGCGATGATGGCTGCTGCTGCGGTCGCTGCGGCGCAGCGGCCGAGAAGCTGGGTGCGGTTCATGGCTGCCTCCTGAGGCGTTGTTGTGGTGCTTCCACGCTCCGCCGCAAGAGGCTGTACGCCATCGGGTGCGAACCCTCAGATGACGGGGATGACCCCTCATGTTCGGGATCGCCACTGCCTATGGGAAGCGTTGCGGTGCGCCGCGGTGGCACACTCGATGGGGTGGCGGACCGAGCAGCGGCGGCCCGTCGGCCGCTGGCGGGCCGTGCCGGCGAGATCGACGCCGTTGTCGAGCTCATAACGGCTGCCGCTCAGGGTGAGGCTGGCGCGCTGTTGATCTCCGGCGAGGCTGGAGTCGGCAAACCGCGTTGGTGCGTGAGGCCCGTTCACACTTGGCCGCGGAGGTCGACGTGCTACGGGCGCCGCGCCTCCCGCTGACGTCGCTAGCTGTGCCATTCCTGCCTCTGACGGCGGCGCGACCGTCAGCGTGCACGTCTCCCACCTGCTGCACAAGACCGGCACCGCCAACCGAATCGAGCTCGCCCAGCTGGCCCGCCGCGTGCAGACGTAAACCGTCCTGGGCCGCACGGCGTCTTCCCTCTGCCAGATCGGCATCAGGGGGTTGGAGGACCACATGCGCAGATGGATCGCACCGATTGCGGCCGTCATCGTCGCCACGACGGCCGGGCTGGTAGTACCTGCGGCGGCGGGGGCAAGCCCGCACTGCAGCATTACCTGGGGTTCGCTGCCCGAGAGCCACGACGAGATGAGCCAGGCTCCGCTCGTCAAGGTCCGGGCCGGCCGGCATGAGTGCTTCGACCGCCTCGTCCTGGATCTTCGCGGCAAGGCCGACGGCTACCGGGTCGAGTACGTGCCTGCCGTTCAGTCCGACGGCTCCGGCGCGGTGATCCCGGTGCGCGGCGGGGCGAAGCTTCAGGTCTCCCTGCTCGCGCCGGCACACGACGCGGACTACAACCAGACCTTCCTTCCGGCAAATCGGAACGAGGTCGTGAACGTCGCCGGGTGGCGCACGTTCCGTCAGGTCGTGTTCGCCGGCACCTACGAAGGCGTGACCACTCTCGGCCTGGGCGTCCGGGCCCGGTTGCCCTTCCGTGTCTTCGCTCTCGACGGCCCCGGCTCCGGCAGCCGGATCGTGATCGACATCGCACACAGCTGGTAGGCCATTCACAGATTGCCGGGGGCAGGTCAGCGCCGCCGCCCCCGGCAATGTGCGTATCACGACGGCCAATGCCTGCTCTTCCTCACAGGAGACTCGGGGAAAGAGGGGCTGACATGCCTCTGAGCGAGGAAGAGTGGACGCTGGTCCGCTGGCTGGCAGTAGACCACCTGTTCGGGATGACCAATCCGTATCCCGTCCTGAAGATGTACTTTCCCGACAAGGTCGACCAGTGGCCGCTCACCAACATCCCGGCCCAGAACGCCGACATGGTGGTGAGTCAAGCCAAGGTGGCGGATCTGTCCGAGGAACGGCCGCTGTCGATCCAGCTGCTTGAGGCGTTGTGCCGTCACCCGGCGGTCAGTGTCCTTCCTGCGTTGTCCAAGCTGACCTCCTACCTGGATCGGCTGTGCGCCGAGAAGGTGACACTCGACAGCGACGACCCGTACTCCGCGTTCGTCACCAGCTCCGGTGAGGTGTTCATCGACCGCCAGCAGGTGCGGTCCACCATCCGCCTCCTGGTAGACCCACCGGCGGACATCCCTGAGCCGCTGGTGCTGCGCGTGACCGGAGAGCGTCGGGCCGGGCGGTCCTACACGTTTTCGTTGCTCCAGCACCTGTCCCCGTGGTGCCGGATCAACCCGGTCAAGGTCGACGCCGACCGGGCGACCGCCGCTGACGTCGTGCGCGATCTCGCCGTCCGGATCCATCCCGACCTCCGTCCGGAACCCGTCGACGACCCGACCAAGCGGCTGCGCTACTGGGCGCTCTGGCTGGTCGAGCAGGCGCGCCGGGCGCAGGGCCGGCCGTGGTGGTGGTTCGTGTTCGACCAGTGCAACGAACTCGACCCCGGATCCGACGTCGTGGAGTTCATTGCGCAACTGGCGATTGCTATCAAGGAAATGACACCTCCCCCCGGTGAGAAGCGTCCGCGGCTGATACTGCTCGGCTACGACGATCACCTGGCCGACATTCCGTTGCCGCGCAAGCAAGTCCACCCCGACCAGGTGCGCAGAGCCTCCGAGTCAGACGTGCGGACGTTCTTCACGGGCTACCTCACCAAGGTGTCGCGCCCGGTCAACGGCACAAACCCGGCCGACGGGACACAGCTCGGTCAATACGTGTCGGCTGTCGTCGACGAGGTCCTCGGTGCGGCGCGCCAGGCCGAGGCACAGGGGGGCTCCTACATGCAAGCCCTCCGGGCCGCGGCCGAAGGAGCCATCGATGTCCTCGCCGCTTGATCGCTCTCCGGAAGGGGTTGCCGACCGCCTCCGCGAACGACTCCAGGTTCGCCAGCTCGAGGAGTCCCGCGTGGCGCCGGAACGGCAGGCATGTCGCAAGGCGGCGTCGCTGCTGACAACGTTCGACCCGACCACACTGCGCACGCCGGAAGACACGGTTGCCGGCGGGGCGGTGCTGCAGCTCGTCGACGACTCGACGACGAGGGGCGGGCTCACCGGCGCGGAATGGTCGCTCAAGCCAGAAGTACGTGATCGTGCCCTGCGGTCGTTTTCCGGCTCGGACGAGGCATTGCGTGCCCTGGAGGCGAACATCGACCGGTATCCCGAGGACAGCACGGAGCGCATCGAGCTCGGTTTCCTTCGGGGGGAACTGCCTGACCTCGAGACGGCCGACACGGACACGCTGTGCCGGGTCCGCGAAGCAGTGGGCAGGCTCTCCCAGGTCCGCGGAGTCACCGGCTTGCCGTCCGATGACGACCTACGTATCCGGCTCGAGCAGCGGCGTCTCGTCGAGCCGTTAGAAAGGCTGCTGCGAAATCGGTTCGAAGGGCGCACCCGGGAGCTGGAACGGCTGCGGCGCCACGTCGGCGTTCTGCCGGCGACGTCCTGGCGGGGGAAGATCGCCCAGTACGGCCGGGCAAAGTCCGAACAAGGTGCCGACGACCGGCCACGGCTGCCGCTGGTCGTTTACGGGCCGGGCGGGATCGGCAAGAGCACGCTCATCGCGCGTTTCCTGCTCGACCACGTGACCGCGTTGAAGTCCGACTTCCCATTCGTCTACGTCGACTTCGAACGGGCCACCATCTCCATCCACGAGCCCATGTCGATGATCGGCGAAATGGCCCGCCAGCTTGCCTCTCTGTACCCGCGGCACGCCGAGCTCTTCACCGCGTTGGCGGCCCGCTGCCGGGCCATAGCGCGGCAGCGGAGCGAGGAGCAGGAGGAGACCGACGAGTGGCAGGCCATCGCGACGACCCGCACCCTCGGCCGAGGGGTTCAGCACCGCGTGTATGTGAACGCGCGTGACGACGATGCCCAGATGGCTGCCGAACTCGGGATGGTGACGCGCATCGCGGCGAAGTGGACTCCCGATGCGCAGCGGCCGTTTCTCATCGTCCTCGATTCGTTCGAGGAAGCCCAATACCGGGCATCGCCGATCCTCGACCGCCTTTGGGCCCTGCTTGGCGCTCTGAGTAGTACCTACCCGGACACCCGCGTGGTCGTCGCCGGGCGCGCCCCGGTCGGCCATCCTGAGGTCGACGTGGCGGACATCCCGACGATCGAGCTCGGTGAGCTCGACCGGGGTGCCGCATTGCATTTCCTGACGACCAGGGGAGTCGCACCGCCGGTGGCCAGCGCGCTCGTCGATCGGGTCGGCGGCAGTCCGCTGAGTCTGCATCTCGCAGCTGCCGCCGCTCACCGGACCGGCGATGCCGACGGTTCCGGAGACTGGGTCGACACTCTCCCGGCGCGGAGACGGAGACTGTTCGGGTCGGTCGACGACATGCTGATCCAGGGCGTGCTCTACGACCGCCTGCTGCACCACATCACCAACAGCGCGGTACGCCGACTCGCGCATCCCGGTCTGGTACTGCGGCGGCTCACGCCGCAGATCATCATGACGGTCCTCGCTCCGCACTGCGGCGTCGTCGTACCAGACCTCGAGCGGGCCCGAGTGCTGTTCACGGAGATGGCCCGGGAACTGGACCTGGTCGACCACGTCGCCCCCGAAGTGCTCCAACACCGGCCCGACGTCCGGCGGATCATGCTGCAGCTACTGGAAAAGGACAAGACGGCCGCCACCCGGACGATCGAGCGCAGCGCAGTTGATTACTACGCCGCCTCCGACAGCCCGGCGGATCGTGCCGAAGAGATCTACCACCGGCTCCGGCTCGGCGGTGATCAGCGCGCGGTCAAGGAACGGTGGATCCCGGAGGCCGCCCGCTACCTTGTCGATGTCGACGGCGAGTTGCCAGCTCGCAGCGCCCGGCTGCTCGACAGGTTGCGCCAGGACGTTCCCGACGACCTGGTCGTCGAGTCCGAACAAGTCGAGTGGGAACAGAACATCGCAGTCGAAGTCGAGAACCTGTTGGCCCAGGGCTTCGTCGGCCATGCACTGGAATCCATGAACGCTCGGCGGCCGTGGACCACCTGCAGCCCGCTGTACCCGTTGCTTGTCGACGCCCTGTTGCGCGCCGGCCGGGTCGACGAGGCGCAGCGAGAAGTGACCGAAGCACTCGACAACGAGGGCGTGGAGCGGTGCGGCGACGCCTACTTCGAGCTGCTGCTGGCGTCGGCCGCGGTGGCCGGCGCAGTCGGAGACATCGCTGCAGCTGACACTGACCTACTCCAGGCTGAGCGGGTCGCCACCAGTCTCAGCCGTGAGTTCGACGCGCTTGGCGTGATGTTGCAACGTGCCCAACTGCACGAGTCGGTACACAGCCCGGACGAAGACGACGTCGACTCCGCGCTGGTGCACCGGGTCGAGTCTCTTCCCGACTCGACCCTTGCCCGCCGCCCCACCCTGGTCCGTGCCATCGCGGCCGAAGTGGGTCGCCGACGGCCAAGAGTGCTCGCCCATGCCATCGACCTGGTCGGCCTCCCGGACGGCTCCGAGTGGCGCCTACGCACGCTTGGCAGATGCCATCGTCGGCACCGTCGTGGCGCGGCCAGCGGTCGCCGAGACCTTGCGACGGCTGGGCTGGGATTCCCCGCCCGCAGACTCACCCACCGCCGATGCGACGACCGAACAGGTACTGGGTGCATTGCGGAGCGCAGAGCGGGCCGGCACGCTTGATCGCGTCGCCAAGGAGCTGCTCGCCATCGACGACGACAGCGGCCGACTGCGGGACGGCGTCGCGACAGCGATGTCGCCTCTGGCCGGTGCGGTCGACCCGAGTACCGGACGTCCGCCATCGACGGAGGCGAGGTGAGCGATGACGGTCTACCTCGATCAGGCGGAGCTCAACCCGGTGCGTGCCGCTGCGATCGCGTCATTCTCCGACCCGCACTGGCGTCCACTGCTCTTCGACGGGGTGATGGCGGAGTACGTCGCGACGCTCCCGATTCTCGCGGCTCCGGCCATGCAGATCGACTTCGACCTGATGAGCTTGAACGCTCTCGAACGACTGGTCGACGGGACGGTTCCGTTGCAGATCTGGCTGCACAACGCGGCACGCCACTCACTCGACCAGAGCCGGCGAGCAACCTTCGAGCAGGCGCTGGACACAGTGACCCGGAAGGCGACCGGACAACCCGACCTCGGGCCGATCGCCGACGCAGCCGACCTCAACGAGCGGGTCGTCTTCACCGACGACACGGTTCCGTTCGACTTTCTCGCTCGAGGCAGCGTCGCCGGCAGATCCGTCGGACGGCTCACCGTCCCTCCCTACGAGAACGGGCTCCCGAAGAGCACGCCGCTGGGCGCTCCGGCGTACCCGCACGGTGGAACCGGCTGGCTGATCACGCCCACCTTGCTGGTCACCAACCACCACGTGGTGAACGCACGCTCAGCCGTCGGCGGATCGGTCCCGCAGGCCAGCGACGCAGATCTCGCCAGCCAAGCTGGCGCGACGGTGGTCAGTTTCGATTACGACGACGAGCAGGCGAAGGGCGCTGACGCCGCTTGTACGGGCATTGTCGCCTGGTCATCTGAGCTCGACTATGCCGTGCTGCGGCTTGCCGAGCCCGCCGATCGACCGGGACTACCGTTTCGGCACGGCGCGCTGGAGGCGGCACTCGAGGACAGCGTCGCTGTCAACGTCATCCAGCACCCCAACGGCAAGGCCAAGCGGATCGGCTTGCGCAACAACATCGTCGACGGCACCACCGAGCGCGAGATCCGCTACTTCACCGACACCGACAGCGGGTCGTCGGGCTCCCCAGTGCTCACTGACGACTGGGTCGTCTGCGCCCTACACCGGGGCTCTCGGCGGGTCGACGTCCAATTCCAAGGAAAGCCCAGTGCCCATGTGAACGTGGGAACCCAGATCTCGGCGGTGCTGGACGACTTGCGAGTGCGCTATCCCGACGCATACGCCGAGGTGGGAGCCTGACCAGAGGGGTGATCGCCGTGTCGGCAATCGTCGACATCCACTGCCATGCATTCAACGCCGATGATCTGCCGGTGCGCGGCTTCGTGCACCGGCTGCATCTGCAGAACCGCACGCTCGGAGCCACGTTGTCCGACCTGGTCGACCGGTTCGTCCAGGGCAGAGCACCGGGCTACGCCGCGGATCTGGCCAGACTGGATGGACTGCTCGGACCGCAGGACACGTTCGGCCCCCTCGAAGCAGCGCCGGGCGCGACCGCCCACGCTGCCGAGCGATTCGAGGATGAAGTCGACCAGGCGCTGGCCGAACTCCAAGGCCAGGACCGGGACCTGCTCCTGCGGGTCGGCGGCGCCATCGCCGACGAGGATGCTCCGGTCGACGGGACACCACCGCCGGAGGGAGTCGTCGACCTGGTGCGCAATGCTCGCCGCGCCATTCGTTGGGTGAAGCTGTTCAGCCGATCCCGGCTCGATCTGATCGC
Source organism: uncultured Actinomycetota bacterium (assembly GCA_963831385.1). GTDB lineage: Bacteria > Actinomycetota > Actinomycetes > Jiangellales > Jiangellaceae > JACVRX01. The sequence goes on along the minus strand of CAWHPW010000009.1, from coordinate 75,697 downwards.
CGACTACGTCAACACGTTCGGTGACGAGGTTGACCTGGTCACGCCGCTGCTCGTCGATCTGGGAACCGGCCTGGGCGACGCGGCCAAGACCAGCGCCCGTGAGCAGGTCGTGCTCTTCGAGAAGCTCAGCCGGGCCAGCATGCTGGGCGTTCTACCCGGCGGCGGCAAGGCACACGTCCATCCGTTCGTGGGCTTCGACCCGCTGCGTGAGCTGCGTGCCCGCCGCACCAGCGACATCGAGACCCCGCTCGACGTCGTGCAGGCCGCTGTGCTCCATTACGGCTTCGTCGGCGTCAAGGTGTACCCGCCGATGGGCTGGCGGCCCAGCGGCAACCACCCCCGCCGAGGTCTCGACGGCAGCGATGCTGCCGAACTCGATCGAATTGTGGACGACCTCGCCCGGTGGTGTGCGGCGGAGCAGGTGCCGATCACCGCGCATTGCGCGAACTCCAACCATGCCGACCCGGCGTTCGACGGCTTCGGCGGACCCGACGACTGGTTGCCTGTGCTGCGCCGACACCCCGGTCTGCACGTCAACCTGGGCCATTTCGGCGGCGCATCGGCACGCGAGCCCGACGACGGCTGGCCGTGGCGGATCGCCAGGGCATGTCACGAGCTGGCGGGCCTGTACGCCGACGTCGGCAATCACCGGGTCTACGATCAAGCGCTCACCACGTCCTACCTCGGAATGGTCGAGCGGATGCTCGCTGCTCCCCCGACTGACGTGCTGGCCGAGCGGATCATGTACGGCTCGGACTGGTTCATGGTCGCGATCCATCCAGAGTACGAACGCTTCCTCGGCACCTACCGAGACCTGTTCGGCCGGTTTGGGCCAGAACGCACCGCCCGATTCCTCGGCGGCAATGCGCTGTCCTTCCTCGGGTTCGACGACCCCTCGAACAAGAATGCGCAACGGCTGCTGGCGCGCTATCGGCGCTTCGCCCCCGACCGGATCCCGTCCTGGCTCGCCCAACCAGCTGCCGCGCCCACCCTTCCAGAATGACCACGTTCACCACCCCTGTAGGTACATCACCAGGCCTGTATGCCTGGTGATGTACGGGCAGGCATGGTGAACGTGGTCATTCCCAGGAGCTCGGAGCGGGCATGGTGCCCGGGAGGCGGGGTGGTGGACGCACCCCGCCTCCCGGAAGGCCTCAGCGGGGGGTGCCGAGGCCTGCAGTCGGGAGCAGCCACTGCTCGGGCAGGAGCTGCTCACCGCTGCGGCTTTGCGATCTCGCCGACTCCTCCGTGCCCGGGAACGGCTCGTAGTCCTGGGTGCACGTGGTGCCCTCCGCCGGCAGGGTGAGGTCATTGACGTACTGGAACGCGGCGAAGAAGACGCACGGGTTGAGGTCGGTCAGCGCCCCGTGCCGGTCGCCGTCGTAGGTCAGCAGCCGGGTGTTGCCCAGGTCGGCGGCGTAACGCTCGGCCCACGCATATGGTGTGCGTCCGTCGTGCGTGACACCGATCACCAGCGCGGGCACGGCGTCCGACGGGTGGCTGAACGGTCCGCGGTAGTTGTCCTGCGGCCGTACCGGGTAGAGCGCATACGCGAGCCGCTCGTAGCCCTGTGCCAGGAACCAGAAGTGCGGGGAACGCTGGTAGGCCCGGGCGCCCTCGTCGAGATACTGCTCGATCTTCTTCGACGTCTGCCAGTCCTGCGCCGTGGTGGTGAAGAACACGCCCGACTGAGTCCAGCTGCCGTCCGGCCGCCGGCCGGCGATCGCGTCGTACAGGTCACTCATCAGGCTGGCGTCACCGGCGTCAGCTTGCGCTAGTGCGGTGGCGAGCGTCGACCACCGCGAGCGTGAGACAACCTCTTCCACGGCGACGTTCAGGACGTCGTCACCGGACACCGGCGTCTGGTGGACCGAGTTCGGCGCTGGCGCTGGGTTCTGGTTGAGCCGTGCGACCAGAGCATCGAACGCCGCTTCCGGGTTGGAGCCGCCGAATCCGCAAGCGGGCTGGCTGGCTGCGCAGGCGGCGAAGAAGCGGTCCAGGCTGGCCTCTTGCGAGTCCATCATCTCCCGCCACATCGCCGTCGGGTCCCTGTGCCACACGTCCAGGTCGATCGGCGAGTCGGCGACCATCGCCCGCACCCGGTCGGGGAACAGGCTGGAGTACGCGGCGCCGATGTGGGTGCCATGCGAGATGCCGACATAGGTCAGCTTCTCGTCGCCGACCGCGGCACGGAGCACGTCGAGGTCGCGCGCGGTGTTCGCCGTCGACAAGTGCGACAGGATGCCCGGGTTGCGGTCCACGCAGCCGTCCACAGCCTCCTGCGTGGCCGCGACCAGCGCCTTGCGGTCCAGGGTCTGCGGGCGCACGAACCGGTAGTCGAGCGCGGCGTCGTCCTGGGCATCGGTCGTACAGTCGACCGCCGGGCTGCTCTCCCCGATGCCGCGCGGGTCCCAGGAGACGAAGTCGAACCGCGGGAACGAGTCGAGCGCGCCGGGCGGCGCCGTGCGGAAGAACTCCAGCCCGGAGATGCCCGGGCCGCCCGCGTTGACGAACAGCGAACCGATCTTGTTCTCGGTGTCGATGGCCGGCCGGCGGATGAGAGCCAGCTCGATGGTCGGCCCGTTGGGCCGGTCGTAGTCACGTGGCATGGCTGCGGTGGCGCACTCGAGGTCGCCGCCGCAAGCGGTCCACTCCAGCTCCGGCACCGGGATGCCGGGCATCGCCGACTCGACCGGAGTCGGGGACGTTTCGGCGGCGCTCGAGACGGCGAGGGTCTGCCCGCCGATCAATCCGGTCACCATCGTGGTCAGCACGGTGCCGGTGACCGCGGCTCCGCGGAGTGGTCGGGACGTACGCATGGGCAAGGCCTTTCCGGGTGTGGACGGTGGTCAGAGCCACTCGTCGGTGACGGGGCGGAAAACTGGATGGTTCGACCGGATGACGCCGTTCGGGTCACGACGCCGCTTGATGCCTTGCAGCGAGGCCAGCACAGCGGGCGGGAACGCGGCGCCCGCATCTGCATCGTCGGAGAGGAAGTTGAGTAATTGCCGCGACGAGCGATGCGCTTTCAGCGCGGTGTGCAGCCGGCCGAAGGCCGCCCGAAGGGGGTCCACCATGGCCGGATCCGCCACGACGCCGCCAGCGAAGAGCAGGTAAGGCTCGCTGACGTGACCCGCCGCGCCGTGCGCCGGGTCGACCCGGCTCAGTGCGCCACCGAGGTGACGGATGCCGACGGCGGCAAGGGGTAACCCAGCCCCCGGGCCGGCGACGGCCAGCAGATCGTCGATCACGTCGTCGTCGAGCTCGGTCAGCAGCATCGACGTCGTCATGGCCGGCACTGGGTCCTCCGGCTCGAAAGCAATGCTCGACAGTTGGCCGATCGGCACGGATCCGAACGTGTCCATGACCGGTGTCGCCACGGCACGAAGGGCCGCCAGCACCTTCTCGCCCTCTGCCGTCGAGCCGAGGTAGGCGGCGTCGACACCGACCAGCGCTGCGCCGCGCATCGGCTCAGGAAGGAACGGCAGGTCCGGGAATTCGAACAGCCAGGCCCACAGGGACAGCTGCTTCGGCGCCACGACGGTCAGATCCCGGTAGGTCCGCAGCACCTCGGGCGCGTGTTCGACCGGCCAGAGCAGGCGCCCGCCGTAGATGTGCTCAGCCGGGTGAAGGTCGAACTCCATCGCGGTGACGATTCCGAAATCGCCGCCCCCGCCGCGCAGTGCCCAGAACAGCTCGGGATCGGATGCCGCGGTGACTCGGACATGGCGGCCGTCGGGGTCGATCATCTCCACGGCGACGACGCTGTTGGCCGCCAGACCGTAGCGCCGGCTGAACCAGGACAGGCCTCCACCGAGCGTGTATCCGACCACGGTCGGGTCCGCCGAGCTGCCGGCCAGCGCCGTCAGCCCGGTGCCGTCGAGGGCTGCGAGCAGGTCGCGCCACCGCACCCCCGCCTCGACCCGGGCAGTACGACCGACGACATCGACCGACAGATCGCGCAGTGCGGTGGTGCGGAGCAGAACGGTGCCGTCCACCGCGCGGGTCGCGCCATGTCCGATCGGCTGAGCGGAGACAGACATGCCGAAGCTGCGGGCAACCCGCACCGCGGTGACCAGGTCGAAGACGTCCTCGGCTTCGACCACCATCGACGGTTGCTGGTCGACGGCCAGGTTCCAGGCCAGCCGGGCGGTCTCGAACCCGTTGTCTGCAGGGGTGATGACGGTGCCCCGAACCGCCGACCGCAGCGCCTCGGCGGCTCGGATTCGTCCACCGGGAAGAGTGCGGTGCCGCAGGAGCGGGGCGGGGAGATAGCCGTCCAGGACAGTGTGGCCGGGCGATGTCATGGGGTGGGCCTTTCGGAGGGCACGAGTGTCACTCCGAAAGGCGTGAGCCGAAGCCTCACCGGGTGAGGTGGCTCCTCACAGCTGCCATCGGACGGGTTCGTCCGGCCGGTATACGCAGTACCGCCCGGTATGCACCGAGCGTTGCAAATGCTGGCCCAGCGGCGGATGAGCGTCCGCGATCTTGGCGATAGCGTGCCGGATTCGCCAGGTGACCGTGGTCCGCGCCTTCTCGACCGGGTCGCCGGCCCGCCTCGGCCGGCCGCCAAGCCCGTACGCAGAGGCCAGCTCACCGACCAGAAAGTCCAGCTCCCGCTGTGCTCGCTCCCCCCGACCCGCATCGCCGGCGGCATCGGCTTCGTCCAATTCGTGCTGGAGATCCGTGATCCGCGCCTGGTAGGCCTTCCGGGCCGGCGCGTCGATCAGTTCCCCCAGATCGCCGGGCTGGGCCAAGCCACCGGGGTCCACCGGTATACCCGCGGGCATCGGAGCGTCCACGAGCAGGTCGAGGCAGTGCACCTCCTGCTCTGGCCGGCCGAGCAGCGTGGCGATGTCGTGCAGGCCTTTGCGATCGGGCAAATGTGCCGTCTGCCCGCCGAATCGCAGCGCCCACATCGCCCCGATCCGGCGGAAGCCGCCGTCGTGACCGACCGTGGCGTCCTCGGGTTGCCGAGGACCTGGAATCGGCACCGGCACTTCCACCGGCGCCGCAGTGAGCTCGTCAATGGTGCCAACGCCCAGCCGCAGTGCGCTATCCAGCGCCGACGGGTCCGGCTGAGCTCCCGCCAGAGCAGCGTTGGCAGCGCGTTCCAGGGCCGCTGAGGTGTCCAGCCGGCCGGCCCGGCGCAGCGGTTCGGCCAGGTTGCGCAACGTCACCCAGAGGAACGTCGTGCTGCCGGAGCGACGCCACCGATCCAACGTCTCGCGGTAAGCGCGCAGCAGCGCCTTCGGATCACTGCTCGAGGATCTGAGCGCCAGCAGCCGGGTGAGGGCAGAGAACTCCGTGGACCGGTTGGCGACGCCAGCCGCCAAGCGGCCCGCCTCCTCGAGCAGGCCGGCGGCCGCGTCGGGCTGGTCGTGAGCGCGGCAACGTGCCTCCGCATAACACGCCCAGGCGGCAAGACTGGGCGCTCCGGTGACGTCAGCCCGCTCGGCGCACCGGGCGGCATGGTCCAAGCCCTCAACCAGTTTGCCCGAGTCGGCGAGGGTCATCGCCAGCCCGCCTTCAGCATCGACCAATGCGCCGACGGCGTCACATGACTCGGCGAGCGCCGCCGCCTGCCGATAGCGAACGATCGCGTCGGCCAAGCGGCCGGACACCAGGGCGACCTCGGCCAGGGAAAGCAACGAGCGCAGCCGGCGAGGGTCGGCCGGATCCGGGCATGCCGTCAACGCCGCCTCGGCCCGGCGCACCGCGCCGGCCAGGTCACCGCGAAGCCACGAGCCCTTTGCCGCGGATCCGAGAACGGCCGGATAGAGCGGGTCCTGGTCGGCGCCGTTCATGTCGACGGCACGCTCGGCCCATTCGAACAGCTCGTGCCGGATCTGCCGGCTGGCGAAGTCGTGCAAGGCATCGGAGAGCCGCAGCGCGGTGCCGGCGTCGGCATGCCGACGAGCCGACGTATGAGCCGCCCGAAGGTCCTCGATGTCACCGACGAGATGCTCGACGGCATCCGCTTCCGCGGGACCCTGCAGTGCCGCCGACCGTGCGGCGGCAACGTCGCTGAGGTGCTGGGCATGGGCTCCCTGCCACCGCTCGACCTCCCCAGACGTCTGCAGCTGTTCCGCGGCGAAGTCGCGCAAGGTGACGAGCAGCCGATACCGGCCGTCGGCAACATCCCGGGCGCCCAAGACGAGAGACCGGTCGACGAGATCGGCGAGTAGTCCAACTACCCGTCGTGCCGGCACTCGCTCGTCCGAGCACACCACCTCGGCCCGGGCGATCGAGAATGCGCCAGCGAACACCGACAGCCGAGAGAACAGGCGCTGTTCGGCGTCGTCGAGGAGCTGATAGGACCAGCCGACCATCGATCGCAGGCTCCGATGGCGGACGTCGCCAGTGCGGGAACCCCGATCCAGTAGCTCGATTCCAGCGTGCCGGCTCAACTCGGGAAGGCCCAACGCCGCGGCCCGGCCGGCGGCGAGCTCGAGGGCGAGCGGCAGCCCGTCGAGTCGCCGCACCAGCTCCGTCGCATGCGGCAGTTCGTCGGCATCCAGCGTTCGACCGCGAGCCGAGGCGAGCCGGTCAGCGAGCAGCTGTACTGCCGGCGACTCGCTCGGCGACTCGACGTCCGCGGTGTCGAGCGGCGCCACCGGCACCAGGACCTCACCACCGAGACCGAGCGGCTCTCGGCTCGTCGCCAATACGGTGACCGACTCCGCGCGCAGTGCTAGCCCCTCGGCGAGATGCGCCGCCATGTCGATGACGTGCTCGCAGTTGTCGAGCACGACCAAGGTCGGCTGTTCGCCGAGTGCTCGCACCAGGCTGCCGACGGGGTCCACGCCGTCGAGCTCACGGACGCCGAGCGCCTCGGCGGTGGCATACAACGCGGCGTTGGGATCGCCGATCGGCGCCAACTCCACCCAGCCGACTCGCACGTCTGTCCGGCTGCGGTAGTGATGTGCCATGTGCAACGCCATCCGGGTCTTTCCCACACCGCCGGGTCCGTGCAGTGTCAGAACCCGAGTGGAAGCCAATTGGGCGTCCACGCTGGCCAGCTCGTCGTCGCGGCCGACGAAGCTGGTCAGCGGCTCCGGCGGTAACGCGGGCTCGAGACCCAGTTGGAGTTCGAGTGGCTGCCCAGGAACCACAGGTGCCGCTGGGGTACCGACCGCCTGATCAAGCAGCGCACGTTGCAAGCGGATCAGCTCCAGCGAGGGTTCCTTGCCTGTGGCGGCACGAAGGCGGTCGCGGAGCCTGGCATACGTGGCCAACGCCTCCGCCCGCAGACCACTGCCGGACAAGGCGTGCATCAACAATTCGTGCGTCCGCTCTCGCAGCGGGTGCTCGGCGACCAAGCTCTCCAGATCGTCGATGGCACGACCCAGGTCGCCGATCTCCAGCCGCGCCTGGGCAAGCGCCTCGACCGCCTCAGCTCGCTCCTCGTCGATATGCTGGGCCGCGTCAGCAGCGAATCCAGCGGCGAATTCCCCGTACGCAGGGCCGCGCCAGAGGGCCAGCGCCTGTTCGAGGACCGCGATGCGCTCGGGTGGATCTTGGAAACCTCCGGCGGCGGCAACTCGGTCGGAGAACCGGGCTGCGTCCAGTTCACGTCGATCCAGCCGAAGAACGTGCCCGGCATCGACGGCCTGAATCTCCGCTCCCGTTGCGTCCAGCCGTCCGGCCAAGACGTCGAGCTGCACTGCCAGCTCTGCTTCGGTCGGCCACGCGGAGGCCGCCTCGAATACCGCGGTCCCGAGGTCGGTCGACGACAGCGCGGCGCCCTCAGCGATGATCAGCCGAGTCAACAGGGCCCGCTGGGTCACTTCGGGAAGGTCCACGCACCCACCGTCGGACCGCCGCACCTGCAGCGGCCCCAGAACGCGGAACCGCATGTCGTGTGCTCCCGCCGCCTCGCTCCGAACAGCCGCCGAAGATCTGTACCGACGCTACCGTCTTGGCAGTCGAAGCCGTCGGGGATGACAAGGAGGACCGAGCGTGCAAATCCCGAAGCCAACAGAAGACGACAAGGAGTACTTCCGGTCGATCCTGCCGCCGGATCCACGGGTTGAGGTCAAGCCGATGTTCGGCAACATCGGGGGATTTGTGAACGGCAACATGTTCGCCGGGCTGTTCGGCTCCGAAGTGGGTGTCAAGTTGGCAACCCCGGACCGGGAGCAGTTGTTGGCAGAAGGCGGTGGGCCGTTCGGGCCCGCCGAGCGGCCGATGGGCGGATACGTCAGCCTGCCGGAGTCGTGGCGGGAGGATCCGGCCAAGGGCGGTGGCTGGGCGGAGCGAGCACTGGCCTACGTCGCCACACTGCCGCCCAAGGCCCCGAAGCCAAAGAAGGCGAAGCGCTGATCCGTCCGACGGCGGACAGGCCCGCCGTCAGCCCCTGTTCAGCAGTTGCTGCCTACCCTCGACATTGTGGGGTCGATTCGGGCTGCCGTGGTGAGTGTCGCCGCTGCACTTCTGGTCGTCATTCCGCTCGGGTTCCTCGCGCAGGCAGGCTGGGAACCGCTGATCACCGCCGACGTTGCCATCAGCGATGAGTTGGTCGTAGCCGGCCATGGCAGCGACGTCGACTTCCTGCGGTTGGTGACAGCCGCTGGCAGTTCGGCCTTCAGAGTCTGGCTCCTGGTCCCGCTGGCGGCGTGGCTCGCGTGGCGACGCCGGTGGCGACTGGTCGTGCTTGTCGTCGCCGGCGGTGGCTTGATCGGTTGGGTCAACGAGCAGCTCAAGGTGATCTTCGACCGGCCCCGCCCGTCCTATGAGGGGGCGATCGGGGCTGTCGGCTTCTCCTATCCCAGCGGCCATGCGGCGGGTATCGCGGCGATGGCGACGGTGCTGGTCGTGGTCTTCTGGCCGCTTCTTTCCCGATCAGGCCGCCAGCTGGTAGTCGTACTGGCGATCGGGATCGTGGGCGCCGTCGGCTTTACCCGTATCGCACTCGGTGTGCATTTCACCTCCGACGTGATCGCCGGCTGGTGCGTTGGCGTCGCCTGGGTGCTGCTGCTCGCGGTTGTCCTCGGCGTATGGCCCGGCCAGCAGCATGCCTTGCACCGCGCCGAAGGATGAACACCCGAAGTCGAGGCGACGATCCGCCAAGAAGAAGGAGCCGTAGGGTCGGGACGGTGAGCATCGCGACCTATGACGTCGCCGCTGTACGCGCGCACTACCCAGCTCTATCCGACGGCTGGGCCTACCTGGACGGAGCGGCCGGCACCCAGGTTCCGAACGCGGTGATCGAGGCGACCTCGCGGGCCTACCGATCGGGGATCGGCAATCATGGCGGCGCTTTCGCGGCGAGTCTGCGGTCAGGTACGCACGCCGACGAGGCGCGGGCGGCCGTCGCCGACCTGGTCGGCGGACCCGACTCCCGTGGTGTCGTCCTCGGGCCGAACTCGACCAGCCTCATCTTCCGCTTGGCACAGACGTTGTCAGCGACCTGGCACCCAGGTGACGAGATCGTCGTATCCCGGTTGGACCACGACGCCAATGTGCGTCCGTGGCTGATCTGGGCTGACCGCGTGGGCGCCGTCGCGCGATGGGTGCAGCCCGAGCTGCCATCAACGGATCTCGATCCGGAGGCATACGACGACGTGCTTGACGAACGCACCCGAATGGTGGCCGTCACGGCCGCCAGCAACCTGACCGGCTCGATCCCGGACGTGGCGGAGATCGCCAAGCGGGCCCACGCCGTTGGCGCGATCGTCGTCGTCGACGGCGTCCACGCGACCCCGCACCTGCCCGTCGACATGGTGGCTCTGGGCGCTGACGTGTGGTTGACCTCGGCATACAAGTGGTCAGGTCCACACATCGGCGCGATGGTCGCCGATGCATCGTTGTGGGAGCCGCTACGCCCTGACAAGCTCGCCCCGGCAGCCGACGAGGTCCCGTGGCGCTTCGAGACCGGCACGTCGCCGTTCGCCGACTTCGCCGGCGTCGCCGCGGCCGTCGACCACCTGGCTGGATTGGCCAGCGATTCGAGGCATGGGATGAGCCGGCGGGAGCGCGTGGTGAGTTCAATGAACACGGTGGCTGCCTACGAGTTGGACCTGTTCTCCCGTCTGCACGACGGGCTCGCCGCGATGGACCATGTCGAGCTGCTGTCGTCGCCTACCCGGCGTACGGCCACGGAATACTTCCGGGTGCGAGGACTTGACCCTGCGGCGGTTGCTTCGCATTGCGCGCGGGCTCGGATCAACGTGTGGAACGGCCACATGTACGCCTGGGAACTGACCGGGTTGCTCGGTGTTCGCGACTCAGGTGGCGGCGTCCGGGCCGGGCTCGTGCACTACAACGACCTCAGCGACGTCGACCGGTTGCTGCAGGCGGTCGACGACCTGCGTCAGTCAGCGTGATTTGCGGAGGACCTCGGAATCGACCCACAGCTCGCCGGATTTGAATTGGCACGCTGCACCGCTCCACAAAACCATCCAAAACCGGCACCGCAACGACAGGTCACCGTGCCAATCGCAGCCGTACGGAGTGCCAAATTCGGTGTGGCGCAGAAGGGGTAGCGTCGGTGCAGTGACTGTCTTGCTGAACCACACCATCGTCCGAGTCCGCGACAAGCGGGAATCAGCGACATTCCTCGCCGAGATCCTTGGCCTACCGGAGCCGACGTCGTACGGCCCGTTCCTGATCGTGCAGGTGGACAACGACGTGTCCCTCGACTTCGCCGACGACCACGGCCCGGCAAGCCCGCAGCACTACGCGTTCTTGGTCGGCGAGGCGGAGTTCGACGAGATTTTCGGCCGAATCCAAAGCCGAGACCTGCCGTATTGGGCCGACCCCAGCAAGCGCAGGCAGGGTGAGTTCAACACGAACGACGGCGGTCGCGGCGTCTACTGGGAAGACCCCAGTGGGCACTTCCTGGAGATCATCACTCGGCCCTACGGTAGCGGGGGCTGACGGCGGGATATGTCGTACCCAGAACCTCGTTACGTCGGCGAGTCCGGCGAGGTCAGCGCGGTACTACGACGCGCCGATCACGCACCAGAGCTGACCTATCAATCAGGCGTCACCGTTCACTACCTGGCGACCGGTGTGTCCACCGACGGTGAGTTCGGCCTCTACCGGTGGGACTTCGCGCCGACAGTCAGCGGACCTGACCCGCACTTCCACAAGACGATCTCGGAGTCCTTCTACATCCTGTTCGGCACAGTCAACCTCTACGACGGCGAGCGGTGGGTCGAAGCCACGGCCGGCGACTTCCTGTTCGTCCCGGAGGGCGGCATCCATGCGTTCAAGAACGAGAACGCCGAACGGGCGTCGATGCTCTTGCTGTTCGCACCCGGCGCTCCGCGCGAGGACTATTTCGAGACGCTGGCAGAGGTGGGGAAAGGCCGCGAGCTGACCGACGACGAGCGCGCCGAGTTCTTCCTTCGCCACGACACTTACTGGCTCTGAACCCAAACGCTACCCTCGACGACTTCACGACTACCGGGATCTTCACAGGACCGGACGCGACGGCCGACCGCGTGGTCTCCACCGGGGACGCGTTGGACGGCACGTCGGTGCAGAACCTCGTCTTCTGCGAAGAAGGACCCAGCGACTCCGGGCAGCTCGCGTTCGTAGCGACCCTGGCCGATCCGACGACACCGGAAGGCTTCCGGGTGGCCGTCTTCCGCGCGGTGCCGGGCTGAGAGTCACGACGACCAGATCAGGGTGAGGATGGTTGCCGTCGCCGACGGGACCAGCCAATCGCTGTTGCAGGCCACCGCTGCGGCGACCCGTCGGTCCGGGGTGACCTCCATCGCCGTGGTGAACCCCTCCCATTCACCGAGGTCGAAGAGCCCGCCGTCGATGCCGATGAAGAACCCGGCGCCGTAACGCTCGTTCTCGAACCGCTCCGACATGCTCAAGGAGGTCCTCGGCGCATCGGCCAGCTGGGCGTACTGCAGCGTCGAACCGCCGAGATCTCCCGTTCGAAAATTGTCCGCCCACCGAACCAATTCCGTCGGTGTGGTCTGGATCCCGCCGTCGCCGACCTGCGCCCAGGCCCAGTCAGCGTCCTCGTAGCTGCCGCCCAGGACCCGGCGATAGGACACCGCCTTGTCCGGGAACTGGCCCGACGGATCCATCGTCATGTCCAGCCCAAGTGGCTCGAACACCCGTTGCGCCAAAACCTCCGGGAGGGTCGACCCGGTCACGGCATGCACGATCTCTGCAAGCAATAGGTAATCGGAGCCGGAGTATCGGAACCTGGATCCTGCCGCGAATTGCAGTCCAGCGCTGGTACCCAGCGCCCTAACGGCTTGCTCCTGGGTCGTCGCATCGTGCCGCTCGAGTCCTTGGTCCATCAGGAGGTCGACGTAGTCCGGCAGGCCGCTGGTGTGATGGACGAGATTGCTGACGGTGACCTCATCCGCCCAGCCGGGCAGTCCGTCGAGGTAGACAGAGACCGGATTTTCAAGGCGCAGCTCGCCCTCTTCGGCCAGCAGAAGGACCGCCGTCGCCGTCAACTGGTTGGCCACGTTCCCGATGTCGAAAATCGTGTCCTCGGTGAGTGCTTCTCCGGATTCAAGGTCTGCGATACCTCTAGCACCCGTCCAGACGACGTCGCCTTCGACTCCAACCGCACCGGAACACCCCGGCTCATCGGCGACGATTGCGGCTCCCAGGGCGGCATTGCTTCGGACCGCCCGGTCGTCATCGGGGTCGGGTCGCTCGTCGGCACTGGTGTCGATGGTGCAGGCGGTGAGGGCGAGGGCGACAAGCGCCATCCGCCAGCCGGCCGGGACCATCTACTCATGGTGTCACCGTATGGACGGCTCATCGCACGGTGTCGGATTCAGCAAAGCTCGTTCGTCGTCCTTCGTAGGATCCGTTGAATCACTGTGGGGAGCTGGCATGAAGTACCTGATGTTCGTCGCCACCGATCCGGATGCAGACGTCGACGAGACCGGCGAGGGCACTCTGGACATCGACACGTGGGTGGGCACCCATGAAGCCGCCGGCAGGTGGGTCATGGGCGACCGGCTGCGGCCGGTGGAAGATTCCACGACCGTGCGGCGGCGAGGCGGCAAGGTGTTGGTGACCGACGGTCCGTTCGCGGAGTCGCGAGAGTGGATCGTCGGCTTCGACATCCTCGAGTGCAGGGATCTCGACGAGGCGATCGAGATCGCGGCGCAGCACCCGATGGCGGCCGGCGGTCGGTTGGAGCTGCGGCCACTCTGGCCGCTCGGCGACGAGGCCGGGTGACCCACGTGTGAACCGGGTCGGCACAGCTGTCGCCGACGCCCTGGCGGCCGAGCGGTTGCGGATCATCGCGGCGCTCATCGGCACGACCGGTGATTGGGATCTGGCGGAGGATGCCGTTGCGGACGCCGCCGAGCGGGCGCTCCAACGGTGGCCACTCGACGGTATCCCCGAGAATCCGGCCGCGTGGCTGACCACCACGGCGAGGCATCGGGCGATCGACTTGATCCGCCGCGCCAATGTCGAGCGGGGCAAGCTGGCCGAGCTCAGCGCGCTCGAGGAGTCCCGCCGCAGCCCGGATCCGAGCACCCACAGTACGACTGTCGACGATGACCGGTTGAGACTGATCTTTACCTGCTGTCACCCGGCGCTGCCGATGGAGGCGCGGGTGGCGCTGACCCTCAAGGTGGTGGCGGGACTGCCGACCGCGGCCGTCGCGCGCGCATTTCTGACCACCGAGGCGACCATGGGACAGCGCCTGCTGCGCGCCAAGCGCAAGATCAGAAATGCCAGCATCCCGTATCGCGTACCGACCGCCTCGGTGCTTCCCGAGCGGCTCGACGGAGTACTGACAGTGATCTACCTGATCTTCACCTCAGGGTATGCCGCAGTCGACGCCGAGCTGGCCGACGAGGCGATCCGGCTGGGCCGGCTCCTGGTCGAGCTCATGCCCGAGTCCGACGAGTCCCGCGGGCTGCTCTCGCTGATGCTTCTGCACCACGCACGCCGCAACGCTCGAACAGTCGGCGGCGAGCTCGTCACTCTCGAACAGCAGGACCGATCCCGTTGGGACACCGCAGCCATGGCCGAGGCGCTTGCCCTGACACAGTTACCAGGCAGCGAGCGCGGCAGCTACCGGATCCAGGCCGACCTCGCGGCGGCCCATGCCACCGCGCGCGATGCCGCCGGCACCGACTGGCCGGCGATCGTGACGTTGTACGACGAGCTGATGGAGCTCGGGCCGTCTCCCATCGTGGCGCTCAACCGGGCGATCGCCGTCGGCATGAGCGACGAGCCGCTCGCTGGAGTCGCGGCGCTTGACGACTTGGCTGCCGAGCCGAGGCTGCAGAACTCCCACCTGCTGCCGGCTGCACGAGCCGACCTCCTCGCTCGCGCTGGCTTGACCGCCGAGGCCGTGCAGGCATTCGACGAGGCGCTTGCGCTCGCCGAGACCGATCAGGAACGCCGACAGTTGGGGCGACGTCGCGACGAGCTGACCGCAGACATCGACGGAATGGGACAGCCATGATCGAGACCGACCTCGACCTGGCCGGGGACAGGATTCTGCACGTCTATGACACGGGCGCGGACGCCGGAAGCTCGCACACCGTCTTCTGGCACCACGGCACACCCAACATCGGCGCGCCACCGCGCCCGTTGTTGCCGCTGTCAGAACGGCTCGGAATCCGCTGGGTTTCGCATGATCGGCCGGGTTACGGCGGTTCGACGCCTATGCCGGGCCGTACCGTCGCATCGGCGGCTGCGGACGTGGTTGCTATCGCCGGTGCGCTCGGCATCGAGCGGTTCGCCGTGGTGGGTCATTCCGGTGGCAGTGCCCACGCGCTGGCATGCGCCGCACTGCTGCCCGATCGCGTGCGCGCCGTGGTCGCCGTGTCCGGCCTCGCGCCCTACGGCGCCGGCGGCCTCGACTGGTTCGCCGGCATGGCTGAGTCCGGGATAGCGACTCTGTCCGCGGCAGCTCAGGGCCGGACGGCCAGAGAGCAATACGAGGCGTCGGGGCACGAATTGGACCCGGGTTTCACCGCGGCTGACAACGCTGCGCTGGCAGGGGAATGGTCGTGGTTCATCGACGTCGTGCGCCCTGCCCTGACCGCCGGGCCTGGGCCGATGATCGACGACGACCTCGCTTATGTCGCTCCGTGGGGCTTCGACCCCGCCGACATCGCTGCACCGGTCCTCTTCGTGCACGGCCAGGACGACCGGATTGCGCCCAGCGCCCACGCCGCATGGCTCGCCGACCGATGCCCTTCGGCAGAGCTGTGGCTGCGGCCGGGGGACGGCCACATCTCGGTCATGTCCAGCGCCGACGCCGCGCTGCACTGGCTCGTCGCACACGCCCAGCCACAATGAACACCACCTCAAGCCGTCACCGTCTGGTTGTCCGGCGCCTGGCTGCCTTCCGGGAGCAGGAGGATCGCGCCGACCAGGAAGCCCAAGGCACCCAGGGATGTGAACAGGTTCGTCACACCCGTACTGATCATCGCGTCGGTCGAGGGGACGACGTAGGAGGCAATGGCGGCGATTCCAAAGGCCACGCAACCAAGCAGGTTCACCGTGACGATGCGGGATTCGAGAGTCCGTTTCGGCCACGACCACAGGCTCCCGGAGACTTCGACGTAGGCGAGATATCCCGAGACGAGAAAGCAGATCGAGCCGAGAGCGTCTGGGCGCCACACCAACTGGTCGTAGGAGCTGGACTCGACGCTGGTCTGCAACGCCCGGAAGGTGGTGAAGTTGAAGAACACCGTCCCGACGAGCTGGACGCCGCTGCTCCACCAGTCGATCCGGCGCGGCTCGAAGGTCACGACCTTCAGCCGGCCGGCCCGATCGGCCGGACCAGGATCGGCGTTGATCGTCTCCAACCATTGCAGCGTTGCCGCTGAAGTGAACAGCAGCGAGCCGACGAAGAAGACGAGGGCATCGGTCGTCGCGCTGACCAGGTCGAAGAACCACGGCATCGGCGCGACCAGGAAGCAGACCGAGCCCGCCGCGAACAGAATCCCGATCCACCACGACGCGTGCCGAGCCGCTCGGTGAACGCGCTCGCGGCGACGTCGGACCCGGGAGAGCAGTGAGGCGTGCTTGCGATGGCTGCGCGACGACCACGCGACGGTGGATCCGTCCTCCTGCTGAAAGGTGACGTGGGTCGTGAACGGGCCGATCGACCGGCTCGCGACCGGCGTCCAGCCCGGTGGATTGTTCGGGTACGTGGTGCCGGACATCACCCCACGCCGTCAGTGGTGGAACGCAGCCGCGCTGTCGGTGTCGTGGACGGGCTCGGGCTGCTTCTCCAGCTGGGGAAGTTGACGCTTGATGTCGGCAAGGAGCATGTCAGCCAGGTCGTGGCTGAATCCGCGTCTGACCACCACCCGCAATGCCCCGAGATCCTCCCGGTTTTTCGGGAACGTGTACGCGGGCAGTTGCCAGCCGCGTTCTCGAAGGGCGTTGGAGACGTCGAAAACGGTAAAGTTGTCGATCTTGTCCTTGACCGTGAATGCAAAGACCGGCAGTTCGTCCCCACGTGTGATCAGCTCGAACGGTCCCAGCTCGGCGATCTCACCGGACAGCCGGGTCGCCACATCGCGGGCGTAACCCTGCACCTTCGTGTACCCGTCCATCCCGAGGCGGAGGAAGTTGTAGTACTGGGCGGCGACCTGGGCACCAGGCCGGGAGAAGTTCAACGCGAAGGTGGGCATGTTGTCGCCGAGGTAGTTCACCCAGAAGACCAGGTCGTCGGGGAGCGCTTCGGCGTCGCGCCAGATGATCCAACCGACGCCGGGGTAGACCAGCCCGTACTTGTGGCCGGAGGTGTTGATCGAGCTCACTCGAGGCAGCTGGAAGTCCCACTGCAGGTCCCGGTCCAAGAACGGTGCGATGAACGCCCCGGAGGCGCCGTCGACGTGCACCGGGATGTCAAGTCCAGATTCGGCCTGGTACGTATCGAGCGCCGCGCAGATTTCCGCGACCGGTTCGTACGAGCCGTCGAACGTCGAACCCAGGATCGCGACGACACCGATCGTGTTCTCGTCGCAGACCTTCACGGCCTCCTCGGCCGACAGGTGGTAGCGGTCGCCCTCCATCGGGACGAGCCGCATCTCCACATCCCAGTAGTTGGCGAACTTCTCCCAGCAGACCTGCACGTTGATGCCCATGACCAGATTGGGCTTGTCGGTGGGTTTGCCATCGGCAGCCCGTCGCTTCTGCCAGCGACGCTTGAGCGCGAGCCCGCCGAGCATCGCCGCTTCACTCGACCCCGTCGTCGAGCAGCCCGTCGCCTGCCTGCTGTCAGGTGCGTTCCACAACCGGGACAGGATCTCCACACACCGCATCTCCAGTTCCGCGGTCTGCGGGTACTCGTCCTTGTCGATCATGTTCTTGTCGAAGCATTCGGCCATCAGCTTGTCGGCCTGTGGCTCCATCCAGGTGCTGACGAAGGTTGCGAGGTTGGTCCGGGCATTTCCGTCGAGCATCAGCTCGTCGTGGATGATCTGGAAGGCGACATCGGGATCCATCGACGATTCCTGCAGCCGGTGCCGCGGAATTGTCCCGCCTTCGGTGGTGAACAGCGGATCAACCGACAGCGTCGACGGCCGGCTGGCCGATTTCGGATGCTTCAGGACCATGGCACGTCCTTCCTGCCGACGCCGGGTGCGCGGGCCATGGCCCCATAAGAGCAGCTTTCGCTCACCGGTACATCCCCCGATGCGGGTTAACGAACGCTGGCCGCAGCTTCCGCGTCCTCTTCGGGCTCGGCTGATCGAACTCCGCCCGCCCCGTATCGGCCTTTCTCACTCGCTACGGGTGAGGCCATGACCAGAAAAGGTCAGGAGGCTCTTGCTGGAGGAGAGTCGTCGTCTCACTGGAATGGATGACATCTCTGTCGACCGGCGGCGAGGACGCACGCACAAACGGAAGATGGTGGTAGTGATGACGACCGCTGAGAGCGCCACCCAGCAGCCGGCTGACGTTGTGGTGATCTTCGGGATCACCGGCGACCTGGCGAAGGTGATGACCTTCCGGTCGCTGTACCGGCTCGAGGCCCGCGGGCTGCTGCAGTGCCCGATCGTGGGCGTCGCCGTCGACGATTGGACCGTGGATCAACTCGTCGAACGCGCCCGCGAGTCGATCGAGGGAACCGGCGAGCAGCTCGATCGTGCCGTTTTCGACCGCTTTGCGGCGCGGATGTCGTACGTGAGCGGCGACTTCACCGACCCGGCTTCGTACGCTCGGGTGGGAGAGGCGATCAAGGGCGCCAGTAATCCCGTCTTCTACCTCGAGATCCCGCCGTTCCTGTTCGGCACGGTTGTCAAGGGACTGGCCGAGGCCGGATTGACGGAAACAGCCCGGATCGTCGTCGAGAAGCCGTTCGGTCACGATCAAGGGTCTGCTCACTCCCTGGCAGAGGACCTCCACCAATACGTCGACGAATCACAGCTGTACCGAATCGATCACTACCTCGGGAAGATGGGCCTCGAGGAGATCCTCTTCCTCCGCTTCGCCAACTCGATCCTGGAGCCGGTCTGGAACCGCAACTACGTGCAGTGTGTCCAGATCACGATGGCGGAGGACTTCGGGGTGGAGGACCGCGGCCATTTCTACGACCCCGTCGGCGCGCTGCGCGACGTCGTGGTCAACCACCTCATGCAGGTCGTCGCGGCTGCGGCTATGGAGGCGCCGTCACGCGGTGATCCGAGGACGCTCAAAGAGGCCCAGGTAGCGCTGTTCCGATCCGTGGTCGAGGCCGACCCGGCCCACTATGTGCGCGGCCAGTACGACGGCTACCTCGGTATCGACGGTGTCGCGCCGGACTCCACCACCGAGACATACGCTGCCCTGCGAATCGAGATCGAGAACTGGCGTTGGTCCGGTGTGCCCTTCTTCATCCGTACCGGCAAGCGCCTGCCCACTACCCAGACCGAGCTTCGGCTCGTCTTCAAACAGTCCCCTTGGCTCGGCTTCGCACCGGGTGGGCACCGACCCGAACCCAACCAGCTCGTCGTCAAGCTCGACCCGTCGACCGGCATCAGGGTCGTCCTCGATGCCCACCGGGCGGACGTTGCCGGCGCCGCGCCCATCGAGCTCGACATGGAGTTCGCGGCCGAAGGCGGGGAGGGTGCGACGCCGTACGAGGTTCTGCTGCACGCCGCCATGATCGGCAACAGCACACGCTTCGCCCGACAGGACGGGGTGGAGGAGACCTGGCGGATCATGCAGCCGCTCCTCGACGCGCCGCCGCCGGTCCACCCCTACGCTCCGGGATCATGGGGTCCGGAAGCCGCCGACGCGTTGACCGCCGACAGCGGCGGATGGCAGGCGCCGTGGACTGATGGCTGAACCGACGACGGCCGCGGCCCGCAGCGCTCCGGCCTGGTGCTCGCCGCCCTGATCCTGGTCGCGGCGGTGACAAACTCCAACCTCGCGTGGTCAACTCGTCAGCGCCCACCCGCGAGTCAGGCAAGCCGCGGTCGTTCTCTTGAGGGAGGCGCGTCTGATGACCGACTCGCATGACCCTGCGAGTGCAGCGTCACCTGCCGCGGTTCGGCCTGCTGCTTCGCCGTCGGCTGGACTATCGGCGATGGACCCAGTCGCGGTCATCCGGTCGAGGCGGTACCTGTCGGCGCTGCTACTGGCCGCGATCCTGGGCATTCCGATCTCGGCTGTTGCCTACGGCTTCCTGGTACTCGTTACGAAGATCCAGGAGTTCTTGTTCGACGACCTGCCGCAAGATGTCTTCGCCGGGGGCGTTCCCGCTTGGTGGCCGGTGCCCTGGTTGCTGCTGTGTGGACTGTTGACCGCGTTGACCATCCGGTACTTGCCTGGCAACGGGGGCCACTCACCCGCCCTGGGCTTTCACGTGGGCGGAGGTCCGCCCGTCGACCGGGAGCTCCCCGGCATCATGCTGGCCGCACTGACCACGCTCAGCCTAGGCGCGGTTCTCGGGCCCGAGGCGCCCTTGATCGCCATCGGCGGCGGCCTTGCGGCGCTGACCGTGCACCTTGTGAAGAAGGATGCACCACCGATGGCCCTGACAATCATGGCGTCGGCCGGCAGCTTCGCGGCGATCAGCACGCTGCTGGGATCCCCCGTCCTCGGGGCGTTCTTGATCATGGAGGCCGCCGGTGTCGGGGGTGCGACGCTGAGTCTTGTGGCGCTGCCGGGACTTCTCGCATCCGGCATCGGCGCCCTCACCTTCGTCGGCCTGAACAACTGGACGGGCCTCGGCAACTTCTCGCTGACGCTGACGTCGGTGCCGCCGGCAGTGGATCCGACGGTGGCCACCATGGCCTGGGCCCTTGCCATCGGCGCGGCCGGCGCGCTGCTGGGCTGGGTGATCCGCTGGATCGGACTGTCGCTGCGCCCGGTCGTCCACGTGAACCGGGTTCTGGTGACGGCGGTTCTCGGCCTGCTCATCGGCCTGACTGCGATGGCCTACCAGCTCATCTCCGGACAAAGCTTTACGCAGGTGCTGTTCTCCGGTCAGAGTGCCATGCCCGAGCTGGTCGAAAACGCCGCCGACTACTCGGTCGGCGTGCTGCTCCTGCTCGCCGCGTGCAAGACGGTCGTCTACGGGCTCTCGTTGAGCGCGTTCCGCGGCGGACCGATCTTCCCCGCCATGTTCATCGGTGCTGCGCTCGGCATTGCCGCGAGCGGGCTGCCCGGCATGAGTCTGGCGCCCGCGATCGGCATGGGCATCGGAGCCATGTGCGCCGCGATGCTGCGGCTGCCGATGACCTCGACGCTGTTGGCCACCCTGCTGCTCGGCGCAGATGGTTTGTCGGTGACACCGGAGGTCGTGGTCGCAGTAGCGGTGGCCTTTGTGGTCACTTCTGTGCTCCCGGTTCCGGGTCCGAAGGAACCGGCGCAGCTGCCGGCGTGACGCCGTCGCTGCTCGCCGACGACCACGCGGGACACCCAGGCAGTTTGAAGCTCGGGTTAGGCCCAGCTTTCATCCGCTGAGGACGATGCGATCATGCAGAACAGCATGCGTTGATGGAGTCGCTAGTTGCCGTCTACGGAAGCCGCCAATAATGACAACACCTGGTCCGATCCCCACTCGCGACTCGACGCCCAGATCCCGCGCCATCGGGCTCACCGGCTTTGCCCTGGTGTGTACCTTGCTCGTTGCCTGCGGCAGTGATACCACGTCGACCTCGTCATCGACCGCCACGACAAGCGCGTCCGCCGAAGCAACCGCGACCGGCGGCGACACCGCATCCCCAACCGGCGGCACCGCATCCCCAACCGGCAGCGAACAGCTCTGCACTGATTACGACGCATTCAAGAGTTCGATCGAAGACCTGAAGAGCGTCGATGTCGTCAAGTCCGGCACGTCGGGTCTGCAGGCCGCTGTCGACAAGGTGAAGGCAAGTTTGCAGAGTCTGAAAACGTCAGCAGCCGGCGACGCCAAGGACCAAATCCAAGCCGTGGAGGATTCCCTCAAGGACCTCGAGACAGCTATCAGCAACGTCAGCTCGGGTGGGGAAGCGGCCGTGGTCACCGCAGCAGGCACGGTCGTGTCTTCGGGCAGTGCGCTCGTGCAGAGCCTGCAGGACCTCGACTGCAGCTGACACGTCGATCTGTAGCCGATCCAAGTTCGTTGAAGCATCCACCAGACGCCGAGTAGTTTCGGCAGAGTGCAAGGGCAGGCTGACGGCGCTGGCTCCGCTGTTTCAGCTCCACAGCCCATCTATGTGAGGCCGTCCGCGGGCGAGACGCTCGATCCCAAGTTCCATGCACCGACGACGCGGCCTGGAGTGGTTGGCCGAGCGACACTGCTCGATCGGCTGCACGCCACGGATCAACCCGTGATCACCGTCGTCGCCCCACCTGGATACGGCAAGACGACGTTGCTCGCACAGTGGGCCGAACGCCTTGGCCGGCGCGTGGCATGGGTTTCGTGCGAGAGAGCCGACAACGATCCGGTTGCGTTGTGGACCGCGGTCATCACTGCACTGGGCCGAATCGCGCCGGTCAGTCCGGCTGCGTCCCACCTGCTCGCGACGTTCGGCGGTGCGGTCGACGTCGTTCCATCGCTGGTGTCGACCCTCGGCACGATCAGTGAGCCGGTGGTCTTGGTGCTCGACCAAGTCGAGGCGGTCACGAGCAAGGAGTGCCGAACCTCGATTGCCGAATTCGCGCTTCGGGTTCCGAAGGGGTGGCGGCTCGCGCTGGCATCCCGCGACCACATACCGATCCCGGAAGCGCGGCTGCGCGTGCATGGCCAGCTCGTGGAGATCGGGGTGGACGATCTGGCAATGACCCGCGCCGAGGCATTGGAGTTGCTCAGTGGCGCTGGTCTCGAATTGTCTGACTCGATGACGGACGAGCTCGTCCTTCAGACCGAGGGCTGGCCGGCGGGACTGTACATCGCTGCCCTGGCATTGAGCGCCGGTAACCCGGCCGTCGGGTTGACGTTCACCGGGGATGACCGTCTGATGGGCGACTATCTTCGATCTGAATTGCTCACCCGAGTCTCGCGTTCGCAAGCGAGTTTTCTCCTGCGAACGTCGATCCTCGACCGCATGTGCGGGCCACTGTGCGACGCAGTAGTGGGTCGGGCGGGGTCGGCGCGACTTCTGGAGCAGCTCCAGAGCCGCAACCTGTTGGTGATTCCGCTCGACCGTCGCGGCGACTGGTACCGCTATCACCACCTCCTGCGCGAGCTGCTGCAGGCTGAGCTCCAGAAGGGTGATCCTGGCCTCGTTACCGAGTTGCACTCCCGGGCGGCGGCTTGGTACGAGGCGAACGGCTTGCCCGAAGTCGCGGTCGAGCACGCCCAGGCCGCAGGCGACGCAGAACGGGTGAGCAGACTCGTCTTGGACCTCATGCAGCCGGTGTGGGCGAGCGGCCGCGTCGACACGGTTCGGCGCTGGATGGAATGGCTCGGTGATCGTCCCTCGGTCGACCACTTTGCGGCGATTGCCGCTCATGGCGCGCTCATCTTCGCGTTGCTCGGACGGCCGAGCGAGGCCGAACGCTGGGCCGCCATCGCCGAGCGCCTCCCTGCGACGGGAACCTTGCCGGACAGCAGCACGGTCGCTGGAACGTTGGCCTATCTGCGAGCGAACCTGTGCCGAAGCGGCATCGGAGCGACGCGCCGGGATGCGCAGGAGGCCTGGGATGGTCTCAGCCCGACCAGCCCGTACCGTGCGACCCTGGTGTTCGAGGAGGGAATCGCGGACTTGCTCGAGGGAAACCCTGAGCGCGCCGACGCCGTCTTCGCCCATGCCTACGACCTGGCCACGGACTTCGGTGCGTTGCCGTTGGCCGCGCTGGTCCTCGCCGAGCGATTCCTGATAGCCGCCGATGTGCAGGACAACTGGCCCGCAGCCGACCCGCTGTCACAACGAGCCGTCGAGATCGTGGACGCGGGGCACTACAACGGCTACTGGACGAGCGCACTCGTCTTCGCAGCCGCGGCACGTGCCGCTGCGCACCGAGGGCAGATGCACGTAGCCCGCGGGTACGTCAAGCGCGCGGCTAGGCTGCGGCCGCTGCTTACCTACGCGCTCCCGGTTGTCTCGGTCCAGGCGCTGCTGGAGTTGACGCGCGCATACCTTGCGGTTGTCGACCCGGCTGGAGCATCCGCTGCCCTGGAGCAGGCCCAGAGCATCCTTCAGCAGCGGCCCGATCTCGGCACGCTCCCAGCAGCGGCCGATCGGTTGCAGGCGAGATTGCGGCAGATCGCAGGCGCAGCGCTGGGTGCTTCGGCGCTGACGGCGGCCGAGCTGCGGCTGGTCCCGCTCCTGCCCACTCATCTCTCGTTCCCCGAGATCGGTGACCGGCTCTTCGTGTCCCGGCATACGGTCAAGACCCAGGCGAACTCTCTTTACCGCAAGCTCGGAGTGTCTTCCCGCACCGAGGCGGTGAACCGCATCGAAGAGCTCGGCCTCCACGCTTCCTAGTGCCCGGCACCGCGAATTCCCCAGCTCCCGCGCCAGGACTCGCCCGGCTCCAGCTCCGTCAGGTCGATGCCGGAGCGAAACGCATCAGGTGGGCAGGTCATCGGCTCGACGGCCACCGCCCTCCGACGCCGCTCGCGCCGACCCACGCCGTCTCCGGTGTAGACCATCAGGTAGCGATATGCGTCGTCGACCCACAGCTGGACGGAACGGCCACCGCCGCGGTCGTCCAGCCTCGCGATGGCCCGCTGGTCATCGCTGCGGACCAACCCGCCGAAGCAGGTGTCCAGCTGCGTCGAACCAATCTGGCGGGGCTGGGTGAAATCCAGCGGCGTCGACGCCACCGGCACTATTACCGGCCGGCCGCCCAAGTCGCGATACTCGGTGGCTGGAATAGTCAAGTGAAGCCCGTCGATCGAGCTGGTCCCGAGGGTGAGATAGGGATGAAACCCGACACCGAAGGGAGCCCGCTCCGCGTCGGCGTTGATCGCCTGGGCAGTCACGGAGAGGCCGCCAGAATCCAACGCGTAGGTCAACTCGAGATCGAGAAGCCACTCGTACCCCGGCTGCGGGCGCATTGAACACGACAATGTGACCGACGCCGCGTCGTGCACGACCGGTGTCCAATCCAGCCAGCGCACCAGCCCGTGGATCGCGGTGTTCCGGCCGAGCTCGTTGATCGGTGCCTGGCACTCACGGCCCCCGTACCGGTAGCTGCCGTCGGTGAGCCGGTTCGGCCAAGGTGCGAGCACCTGGCCGCGCCCGTCTGTCGCACGTTCGTCCATGCCGAAACCGTCGATCACATCGAGACCGTCGAGCGTGCAGCTGCGCAGGGTGGCGCCGACCTGCGTGACCTGCGCCGTAGAGTTGCCGAAGGCGATGGCGTATTGGTCGCCCGACGGCGGCCTGCGGCGCAGCACTTGGTCGACACTCATCGGTTATCCCGTCGGTGTTGCCGGCTGTCCGTGGCCAGCCGGTCTGGGGTGCAGTCGGTCACCAAGGTGATGCCCTGGACCAACCCGGCCAGGTTGACGACCCGGTTCTCGGCGCTCGTCGCCATCGCGGCCCTCGGCGTTGGTCGATCGGGTCAGCCGAGCCGCGATACCAGGTGGTCGCCGACGCGGAGGGCGTTGGCCATCGCGGTGAGCGCCGGGTTCACCGCTCCGATGCTCGGGAAGAAGCTGGTGTCGACGACGTAGAGGTTGTCCAGCTCGTGCGCTTTACAGTCGGTGTCGAGAACCGACGTTGCCGGGTCAGCCCCGAAGCGGACGGTGCCAGCCTGGTGTGCGCAACCCGCGACTGGGATGTCGTTCTTCATGTAGATGTCGCGCGGGATCAGGTGGTGGGGGTGCATCCCCAGGTGACTCAGGTGCTTCTTCACCCGGTTGTACAGCTGCTCGAGCGGCTCACGGTTGTTCGGTGTGTATTGCAGCGCGATGTTGCCGTCCTGGGCCAGGGTGACCCGGTTGTCGGGATCGGGCAGGTCCTCGGTGGAAAGCCAGAAGTCGACGGCCCGCTCGGCGACCTCGTCGAGGGCGAACGTCGGCGCCAACTTCGTCTGGATGGGCTTCTCACCCCGGTACATGGGCGCGGACGACTTGCCGACCATCTGCACGTTGCCCATGGGGTACCCGAAGTCGTCGTCGCCGAAGTAGTAGTCGTTCATGCCGAGGGTCTTCTGGAACCGGGTGTCGTTCTTCTCCACTGAGACAGCCAAGAAGGCCCGGCTGTTGTGGAAGACGTAGTTGCGTCCGACCTGGTCCGAGCCGTTGGCCAACCCGTTCGGGTGCGTGTCGTTGGCGCTGGCCAGCAGCAGCTTGGCCGAGTTGGCCGCGCCCGCGGAGACAACGACCACTGACCCCGTGTAGCGCTCCTCCGCGCCGTCGACGTCGGCGACGACCGAGGTTACGGTCCGTCCCGAGGGGTCGGTCTCCAGCCGTCGCACCACGGCATTGCGCACCAGCGTGACGTTGTCGTGGCGCAGTGAGGGTCGAACCGCGATCACGTCGGCGTCGGACTTGGCGTGCACCATGCACGGAAAACCGTCGCACGTCGCGCACCGGATACAGGTGCTGAGCGCGAAGTTCGCCTCGTCGAGCATGATCCCGCACGGAGCGTGGAACGGGTGCAGCCCGACCTGCGACATGTCGTCGAACAGCTGCTGGATCCGTGGCTCGTGCGAAACCGGCGGGAACGGGTACGGTGCCGTGGCCGGCGGGTCGGTCGGATCCTCACCGCGAGCACCGTGCACCTGGTACAGCTGCTCAGCCTGCGTGTAGTACGGCTCGAACTCGTCGTAGCCGATCGGCCACGCAGGGGAGATCCCGCCGTGGTGGGTGAGCTCGCCGAAGTCCTCCGCGCGTAGCCGGTACAACGCCGCGCCGTAGAACTTCGTCGCACCGCCCACGAAGTAGTGGATCTGTGGTTGGAACGGCTTGCCGTTCTCGTCGTACCAGGTGTCCGGGGAGACGTACCGGTTGTCGACGAAGACGGCCGTTGCGTCCCAGTTCTCGATCTCGCGGGGCAGCCAGTCACCTCGCTCCAGGATCAGCACCCGCTTGCCCGAGGGAGCCAGCCGGTGCGCCAAGGTGCCGCCACCGGCACCCGACCCCACGATGATCACGTCGTACTCGTCGGCCATGGCTATTCCCTCCGGTCCAGCGAGATGTGCGGTACGTCCTCGTCGTCCTCACTCCATGCGATGCGCTTGGGCACCGACGAAGCCTCGATGGTGGCGGCATGGTCGCGGTCGAAGTAGTCCCAGGCCCAGGTAAGGAAAGCGTCTGTCTTGCTGTGCGCCCCGCTGAGCAGCATCGCGTGCACGCCCAGCCAGGCGGCGAACGCGACCGGGCCCTCGACTTGGTGATGACGCTTTCCGACCTCGGCGACGGCGGCGTTGCGGCCGATCATCGCCATGATGCCCTTGTCCTTGTACGTGAACGGCTTGGTCGGCTCACCCCGAAGTTCGCGCAGGATGTTCTCTGCCGCCCACCGGCCGGACTGCTGCGCGACCGATCCCAGCTGAGGCAGGACCGGGGCAGCGTCATCACCGGACGGGATGTTCGCCACATCGCCCACCGCATACACCCCCGGGTAGCCATCGACGGTCAGGTCGGGACGGACGTCCAGCCGGCCGCCACGCCCAGGGGTGGGCCCTGCGTTCTGCGCGACGGTGGAGCCGGACTCGCCGCCACCCCACACCGTGGTCCGAGCCGGGATGGTGCTGCCGTCGTCGAACTCAACCCGGTCCCGGTGGACTGCGCTGACGCCCGTCTCGAGCTTGACGACCGCGCCGGCCTCGGTCAGTTTCCGGTGAGAGTATTCGTGGGCCTTGCTCGAGAACGGGGCGAGCAATGCTTGTCCGCGGTCGACGATGGTGATCTGACCTGGCCGCTCTATCCGACCGGTGGTCGCCAGGGCATGCATCAGCTCGGCCAGGGCGCCGGTCGTCTCGACGCCGGTCGGGCCGCCGCCGACCACCACGACGTCCAGGGTGCCCGCCTCGCTCGGACCATCCTCGGCGATGCTCTCCTGAATCAGTCGCTGCAGGTGCTGCCGCAGCCGCTCGGCGTCGGCCACGGAGTACAGCGGGAACGCGTGCTCAGCGGCACCGGGCACTCCGAAGAAATTGGGCCGTGCTCCCGCCGCCATCACCACGTGCGACCCAGTGAGCGTCCCCCCATCGGCAAGGACCAGGCTGCGTTCGCCCAACTGGGCTGCCGTGACGTCCGCCGTCATGACGGTCACCAACGGGTAGTCCTTGAAGATCGTCCGATGTGGTCGGGCGATGTCCTCGGCCGGCAGCTGCGAGCTGGCCACCTGGTACAGCAGCGGCTGGAACTGGAGGTAGTCGGTGCGGTCCACCAGCGTCACGTCGATGCCCTCGTCGCCCAGCTTGTGCGCGCAGGCAACCCCAGCCAGCCCGCCACCAAGCACCAGCACTCGGTCGGTCACAGCGACAGCTCCTCGAGCCGATCGGCGAGGATGATCCGGCCCGCAGCCTCGATCAGTGCCAGGTGTGAGAAGGCCTGCGGGAAGTTTCCGAGATGCCGGGAGCGGTCGACCTCGAACTCCTCGGCGTACAGGTCGAACGGCGAGGCGATCCGGAGCAGGCGTTCCATGAGGTCGGTCGCCCGTGTCATCTCACCGACGACGGCCAGGGCAGATACCAGCCAGAACGAGCAGATCAGGAAGGTGCCCTCCTTGCCCGACAGTCCGTCGTCCGTCTCGCCGGTGACGTAGCGCAGCACGAAGCCGTGCTCGGTGAGCTCGGAGGAGATCGCGTCGACCGTGTTCTTCATTCGCTCGTCGGTCCCCGGCAGGAACCCGAACAACGGCGCGAGCAGCGTCGAGGCGTCGAGCGCGTCGGTGTCGTAGTGCTGTCGCAGCACACCGCGGTCGCTGACGCCGTGTTCGAGGATGTCCGCCTTGACTTCCTCAGCCGCGTTGCCCCACTCCTGCTCCAGCTTGCGGTCGTCGCGGATCGCTGCCAATTTCGCGGCTCGGTCCAGGGCGACCCAGCCCATCAGCTTCGACGACACGTAGTGCTGCGGCGCGCCGCGGGCCTCCCAGATGCCCTGGTCGGGCTCCCGCCAGGACGCGATCGCGCCCTCCGCCTGCGACTGCACCAGCGGCCACAGGCGACGGGGCAAGTGCTTGCTGCGGCGAGTGTGCAGCAGCAGCGAATCGAGGACGGCGCCGTACACGTCGTTCTGCCGCTGGTCGAACGCGCCGTTCCCGATCCGGACCGGGCGGGCCCCCTCGTAACCGGACAGCTCGTCGCGGGTCGACTCGGTGAGGTCACGCCGGCCGTCGATCCCGTACATGATCTGTAGGCCGCCGTCCTCGTTCGGCTCGAGGTCGGCGACGAACTGCATGAACTCGTCGGCTTCCCAGTCCAGGTTGAGGAAGTGCAGGGCCTGGAGGGTGAACGTGGAGTCCCGCATCCAGGTGTATCGGTAGTCCCAGTTGCGCTCGCCGCCCGGCGTCTCCGGAAGCGAGGTCGTCAGGGCGGCCACGGTGGCACCCGTGGGCATGTAGGTCAGGCCCTTGATCGTGAGCGCGGAGCGCTCGAGGGGATGCCGCAGCGAGTGGTCCGGGATGCGGGCACGGGCCAGCCAGCTCCGCCAGAACTGGACGGTCACGTCGATGCGCCCGGCGGCGTCGGCGGCGTCCGTGGGTGAGGCGAAACCGTCGGCCCACGACAGTGCACAGAACGCCTTCTGCCCTTTCGACAGCACATGTCGAGCCCGGGCAGAACTGCCCTCGATGCCGATCGACATGTCGGTGGTCAACCGAACGGTCTGCCCGGCTCCGGAGGCGTCGGCGGCGTGACCTTCGTCGTCAGCCAGCGTCCAACTGGCGGGTGCGCGGCCGTAGTCGAAGGCCGGCTCGCAGACCAGTTCGACCTCGACCGTGCCATCCAGGCACTCGACCGTGCGCACTAGCAGGTGATCGGCGTCGTCGTCGGCTGGTGGCCTGGTGTGCGGCGTGATGACATCCGCCCCTTGGCGCGGCCCCATCGTCAAGGCGTCATGGACCAGGAGCCAACCACCCGGGGTGTGCCAGGTGGTCGTCAACACGTTCGTCCCTGGCACGTATGTCCGTGCCGTCGGCTGGTTGATGCCAAACGGCCCGAACCGGAAGGAGCCGGCCCCGCGGTCGAGAAGATTCCCGAATGCGCTCGGCGAGTCGAAGGCAGGCACGCACAGCCAGTCGACCGAGCCGTCCGGCGCGACGAGTGCACCGGTGTGGCAGTTCGACAGGAACGCATAGTCGGCGATCGGTGGGAACGGCGAGGTCGAAATGCTCACGTCCCTGGCTCCTTCACAAGTTGTGAGTCGGCGTCCTCCACGCCTTCCTCCGGAAGGAGGCCCTTCTGGTCGAGGACGTATAGCAGAACGAAGCCCGGAACCACGATGACCGCAGCGAGCGCGACCGCGACGAGGACAGCGGTCAGAGTTCCGGAGGGGGACGCGGCGGCTGAGACCGTCAGGCTCGTCGGCAGCAGGTACGGCCACTGCGCCACACCCCAGGAGACGACCACGCTGGCGACCGCGAGGATCGCGAGCACCCGAGCGCCTCGAGCGGCGTTGCGCAGGAGGAGTACCAGCGCGCTGACTCCACAGATCGCGCTGAGGATCACCAGGGGCAACGCGCGTGAGGTGAGGCCGTCGTACAGGTAAGACGCGTCGGCACGGAGGACGAAGATGCCGACGACACCGATGACGGCGACGACGATAGCGACAGCAACGGCCCGCCGCCGGAAGTACTCGGCCATATCCGCGTCACCGAACCGGCGGGCGTCCCAGACCAGATAGACGGCGGACAGATAGGCAACCGCCGCCACCGCCAAGACGCCGCCGAGGATGGAGGTCGGATTGATCCAGCTGTCCACCGGATCCCCCGCCTGTCCACCTGCCGGCACCCGTCCGGACGCGATGCCGCCGGCGACCGCTCCCATGCAATACGGCACCAGCACCGAGGAAAGGGCGAACGCGCCCCCGAAGATGCGGCGGCTACGGGTGGTGACGACCGCCTTGCGGAAGGCAAAGCTCGCGCCACGCAGGACGATGCCCAGCGCTGCGATGGCCAGGGGCACGAACAGGGTCAGCGTGATGGAAGCGAACGCCTCAGAGAACGACGTCCACAAGACGACGAAGATGAAGATCAGCCAGACGTGATTGCCCTCCCAGACCGGGCCAATCGCGCGTTCGATCACGCTGCGCGGTTGCCGGCCTCTCTCCGCGCCACCTGCAGTGAGGTCCCAGAAGCCCGCCCCGAAGTCGGCTCCCCCGAAGACCGCGTACGCCATCACGGCGAGCAGGAGCACGATGGCCACTGCGGTGCTCACCGGACCGCCTCCTCCTCCTCGACCGTGGCCGGGGTTGACGGCCCGCTTGGGGCGTACGGCCCGTCATGGTCGGTGAAACCGCCGGCTCTCCGGAAGCGCCGGCTCATCGCGCGCAGGACGAGGATCGTCGTGATGCCGAGGGTGAGGTAGAGGACGATGATGGCGATGAACATGATCCAGACACCGGTGTTTCCGGTGGCCGCGTCCTCGACCTTCATGTAGTTGTAGACGATCCAGGGCTGGCGGCCGACTTCGGTCACGATCCAGCCGGCCTCCATGGCGATCACCGCGAGAACGCCAGAGACGGCCGCGGCCCGCAGGAACCACTTGCTCGCCGGCATTCGGCGACGAAAGACCCAGCTCGCCGCGTACCACACTGACAACAGAAACAACAGGGTTCCCAGGCCAACCATGATGTCCCAGCACAGGTGGACGATGTTGACCTCTCGGGTGCTTGGCCGTTCGTCCGTCGGAAAGGCATCCAGACCCTGGACAACCGTCGCCGTGCCGGTGCTCGGGTCGGACAGCCACGATGCCAGGCCGGGGATCTTGATGCCGCCGCTCACCGTGCCGTCCTCGTTGAGTTTGCCCAGGATGGTCTCGGGGACGTCGCTGCTGGTCGTCGGCACCAACTCGATGGCGGCGAACTTGGCCGGCTGGTTGTCGTAGACCCAACGAGCGAGCAAGTCCCCGACGAACATCTGGGTCGGCGTCGCGACGGCCGCGACGGTGAAGGCGATGACGAAGCCCAGGTAGTGGTATCGGTCGCGCCGTCCGCGCAGCATGCCGGTGGCGTACACCGAGGCGACCAGGAACCCGCCGACCAGGTAGGCGGCGACCAGCATGTGGGCGGCCTGCAGCGGCATGGAATCGTTGAAGATCACTTGGATCGGGTCGACCTGGACCACATTGCCGTCCGAGTCGAGCGTGAAGCCGGCCGGCGCGTTCATCCAGGCGTTCGCGGCGACCACCGAGATGCTGCCGAAGATCCCGGCCAGGACGATCGGGACGCCGGTCCAGAAATGCGCCCAGGGCTTGAGCCGGCGCCAGCCGAAGATGTAGATCGCGATGAAGATCGCCTCGGTGAAGAAGAACAGCCCCTCGAACGCGAACGGCACGCCGAACGCCTCGCCCCACTGGCCCATGAACCGCGGCCAGAGCAGACCGAACTCGAAGCTCAGGACAGTGCCGGTCACGGCACCCACGGCGAAGGTCACGGCCATGTACTTCGACCAGCGCTGGGCCAGCATCAGCGCGTCCCGGTCGCCGTGCTTGACCGCCCGATAGTTGGCGATCAGGGTCATGAATGCCCACGAGACGCCGAGCGGCACCAGGATGATGTGGAACATCAGGGTGAATGCCATCTGCGCCCGAGCCCACGGAACGGGATCCACGGCAGCGATCGCGGCGAGTGTGTGCACGGCCGTCCTCTCGATCCCTGAGGCGCGTCGAGCAGCCCGCCTCGGCGTGCCAGGCGTTCGGTGACATCTGGAGCCTGACTGGCAGACCGGGCCCAGACATCACCCGAAAGGGATGACGCTCACACGATGCTGAGCTCTCGAGCCCGGCGGACTGCCTCGTTGCGTCGCGACACCGACAGTTTGCGCAGGATCGCGCGGACGTGGGTCTTTACGGTGTTCACCGAGATGAACATGGCAGCGGCGATCTCCTCCGTCGTCAGGAGGGCCGACAGATGTCGCAGCACCTCGAGCTCCTTCTCCGACAGGGCCTGATCCACCCGCGCGGCATCAACCTGAGCGGGCTGACGGCGGAGCGAGGCATCGTGCTCCGGCCGGAGCCACACAGCCCGGACCGAGATCGACGGATCCGTTCGGATCAGCAGGCGGATCTGCGGTGGGACATGGACGAAGGGTCGCCGGATTCGTTCGTCCTCAGCCAGTGCCATCGCCCGCATCACGGCCGAGCGTCCTGCGCCGAGGTCCCCGCGAGCGCAGTGCCGCTGCGCGCGCAGGAGGAGATGCTCCACCCTCGCCGACGGCGTCTCGATCGCGACAACGCGCGGTTCGTCTACCACGCTGTCGGTCCTGCCTTCCAGTGCCATGGCTTCGGCCTCGAATGTGTCGTGCAACCAGGGCACACGGACCACGTGACTGCTCAACAGACGCCGTGCTCCGTCGATGTCGCCGCGGTCGTGCCTGAGACGAACTCGCAGAAGCGTCGACACCGATGCCAGCATGTCGTCGGCTTGGGCCTCGGATAGCCGGGCTGCACGGCCCAGCCAGTGCTGCGCACTGCCCAGATCCTGCCGCTCGAGTGCAACCCACGCATGCGCCAGATGAGCAGCAGCCGGGCGTTCCGCGGCCACGACGCCACTGTCCACGGCGAACTTCTCGGCCGTGTCGGCGAGCTCCAACCCGCGCGACAGACGTCCGCGGCAGACCTCGGTGAGGGCGAGCAGCGCAAGGCAGCGCAACCGCTGCGGCTCACAACCCGTTGCAGCGCTGGCGACGAGTGCCTCGGCCAGGCTTGCCCGGGCCTGGTCGAAATTCCCGGCTCGAAGATGGGCTGTGCCTTCCGAACCCAGGATCAGCGCCCAGAGATCTTGGTGCTGTGCCGCATGCTCAGCCGGCAGTGCACGCAGTGCATCCCGCGCGGATCCGACGGCAGCTATCGTCGCTTCGGTATCACCATTCGCATCACACAGCTGGGTTCTCACGACGGCGGCGGCAAGAAGCACATCAGCGCCAGCTGAGCCGTGCTCCTCCTCATAGTGGAACAGACACTGTCGAGCGCAGTCGAGGTCACCACGGGCCACGGCCAAAGCGGCTCGAACCACGGATATCTCAGCCGAGTCGACATGATCCGGGATGCGGGAGAGCAGCGTTGCCATCTCCGTCCTCGTCGATGTCGGCACGAGAAGAGTTCCGACCACCATTCCACTGACGACGAACCTCGCCGCACCTAACCAATCGCCGGCGGCCACTGCATGGCCCACTGCCTCGGTCGCACGTCCGGAGGCCGCGTACCAGCGCGCCGCGCGCCGATGCAGGAAGGCAACAGCGGCTGGGCTCTCTTGGCCAAGCTGAGCGGCGAGTAACTCACGAAACAGAGGATGGGTTCTGTAGAAGCCAGGGGATCCGGTCACCGGATTGACGAACACATTGCTGTGCGACAAGACCACAAGCACCTGCTCACCGTCGCTGTGGCCGGTGAGCTCATTGGCCAAGTCCGGACATATTTCCCGGACCACGCTCGTGCGCAGCAAGAACTCTCGGAGGTCCTTCGGCATTTGCTCGAGGACCTCGGCGATCAAGTACTCCGCAAGCACCGAGTCCTTGGGCCCGAGAACCGCCTCGAGCCGGTCGGCGGCACAGGTTCCGGCAGCCTGGCGTTGAAGGGCCAGTGCGGCAAGTCGAACGCCCGCGGCCCAGCCTTCGGTGCGATCGACCAGCGTCTGCGTCGTGAGTTCAGATGCCTCGACTTCGTGGAGGGCGAGCATGGTCTTGACTTCTCGGGTCGTGAAAGCCAACTCGGCAGAGCGGATCTCGGCCACGGTTCCCTCCAACCGATACCGATGCAGCGGCAACATCGGCTCGGATCGGGTGACCACGACCAATCGAAACTGTGGCCAAGCGCTCCGCATCAGGAAGTCCAGCTGATCGGCAACCTGTCGGTCTTTGAGCCGTTCGGCGTCATCGAGCACGAGGACGACCGGCTGCTCGCGCGCGAGGAGTTCGATGGCGATCATCTCGACGAATGACGGATGAATGAGGTCCGGATGCGTTGGGCGCATTGTGCTGGCGGGAATCAGACCGTTGAGGGCGAGCGCACTGAGCACGTGTGACCAGAAGATCCCGGGTTGGTCGTCACTGTCGTCCACGGTCAGCCATGCCACTGACCCGGTTCTGTTGGGATCCCCCGCCCAGGCGGCGGCGACGGTCGTCTTTCCAGCGCCTGCTGGGGCGCTGATCAGCGTCAGCGGAGCGGTGCTCACGCACCTCGACATCGTGTCGACGAGCCGACGCCGATCCACGACCTGAAATGACGGCACTGGTGGACGAAACCTGGCGGCCAGGAGTGGCCCGAGGCCGTCCCGACCACCGGCGGCTGCACCGGCCGACTCGGGTGTATCACCAGACACGATGCCCCCAACTGCCGTGCGCATCACTCGATCCGGAGTCGGAACCTTTTGAATCTCGCCGATGCACGCCTGCGCGTCATCCCCCCGACAGGGTGAAACCGGATTCAACAGGTTTGCCCTCATTCATCAGCCACGGATGACGACAGGTCATCTCTAGATGGATGAGAGTCGAACTCGACGCAGCGGGTAGGGCACCAGGATGGCGACTCCGATGGCGGACGACACGACATACGAGTTCCGGGTCGACGGCCCGCCGCCGGATCAGCTCATTTCCGCTCTTGGGGTGTCGCCGGTTGAGGAATCGGTGCAAACCGTGCTCCTGACACCGCCTATCGACCAAGGCGGGCTGCTCGGTCTCATCGACAGAGTCTCGGCGTTCGGACTCGAGTTGGTGGAGATACGTCGGATCAGCCCGAGTGATCAGCACAGCAGCGATCGTGATCATGCGCCGGGCGCTAGAAGTCCCGCGGCGAGTCGGCACTGCTACGAACTCTCGGTCCGTGGGGTTCTCGGACCCACGCTGATCACGGCTCTGACCGGCCTGTGCGGTGCGTCAGCACGACGTTCCAATTCGTGGACCTTTCGCTGTTCCGCACCCCATGGTCTGGCAGCGTTGATGCAAGCACTGGCTTCGCACCGGGCGAAGATCATCAGCTTCAACCGGATCGGGTAGGACGTCGAGATGTCGAGCGAGACGTGTCAGCTCCGACGTCTCGTCTGAAGGTGCCCAGACGGGGCGCCGTGGACACAAAGGAGTGAGCACCGTGAAGTTCATGCTGTCGACCTACGGCTCTGCCGACCAGGACTTCGGAGTCAGCGGATGGTCGAACGACGAGATCGGCACGATGGTCGGGTTCATGACCAAGATCAACGAGGAACTGGTCGAGTCCGGCGAGTTGGTCGACGCGCAGGGT
This sequence comes from uncultured Actinomycetota bacterium, assembly GCA_963831385.1. Taxonomy (GTDB): domain Bacteria; phylum Actinomycetota; class Actinomycetes; order Jiangellales; family Jiangellaceae; genus JACVRX01. Next base: position 40,015 of record CAWHPW010000009.1, on the reverse strand, counting down.
CTGACCGACGCGTCGCATGCCAGGGTGGTCCAGATCAAGGACGGTGTGCCGGTGACCACCGATGGGCCGTACGCGGAGACCAAGGAAGTTCTCGCCGGCTACTGGGTGGTCGACTGCGAGAGCAACGATCGAGCGCTAGCCATCGCGGCGCGGATCGCAACAGTTCCCGTGCCGTCGCACGTTCCGCCAGTTCGGATCGAGGTTCGGCCGATTGGTGAGGAGCCACCGACCGCGGAGGGCTAGATCTCGGTGCCCGACAACGCCAGGGCCGAGGACCTGTTGCGCATACTTGCGCCGCAGGTCCTCGGCGCGGTGGTCCGCCGGTACGGCCATTTCGACGCGGCAGAGGAAGCCGTCCAGGAGGCACTGCTCGCGGCTGCCCTGCAGTGGCCGACCGAAGGACGGCCGGACAATCCACGTGGGTGGCTGATCCGGGTGGCGGAACGGCGACTGACCGACATCTTGCGTAGCGAGCAGGCCCGCCGGAGGCGCGAGGATGCCGTCGCCGCCCAGGTGCTCCCGGAGGAGTTTCTCGCACCGCCCGCGGACACCCGGCCGACCTCGGATCAGGACGACACCCTGGTCCTGTTGTTCATGTGCTGCCATCCAGCGCTGTCTCCGGCGTCTCAGATCGCGCTGACTCTTCGCGCGGTGGGCGGCCTCACCACGGCGGAGATCGCTCGCGCCTTCCTGGTACCCGAGACGACCATGGCGCAGCGCATCAGCCGAGGCAAACAGAAGATCAAGGCCTCGGGCATCCCTTTCCGAATGCCCGCCGCAGGGGACTTCTCCACCCGCCTCGGGGCCGTCCTCCACGTGTTGTACCTGATCTTCAACGAGGGATACACGGCTACGTCGGGTTGGTCGTTGCAGCGAACCGACTTGTCCCAGGAGGCGATCCGGCTGACGCGCGCGGTGCACGACCTCCTCCCCAAGGAGCCGGAGGCCACCGGACTCCTTGCGCTGATGCTGCTGACCGACGCTCGGCTGGCCGCGCGGAACCGTCCCGACGGCAGCCTCGTTCCCCTCGCTGAGCAAGATCGCTCGAAATGGGACCGGGCGCAGGTTTCGGAAGGAGTTCATCTCGTCGAGAGTGCGCTGGTCCACGGAGCGCCCGGGCCGTACCAGTTGCAGGCGGCTATCGCCGCGGTCCACGATCAGGCGGAGCGGTACGAAGACACCGACTGGCCCCAAATCCTGCGCTACTACGAGCTGCTCGAAACCGTCTCGGACAACCCGATCGTGACGCTGAACCACGCTGTCGCAGTTGCGATGGTGCAGGGGCCGCAGGCCGGGCTGGAGTTAGTCGCGGCCCTTGACACCGACGGACGGCTCGCCGGCCAGCACCGACTCGACGCCGTCCGGGCTCATCTCCTGGAAATGGCCGGTGACGCCGTGGCCGCAGCCGACGCCTACCGGGCTGCGGCTCGGCTTACCACCAGCGTCCCCGAACGCCGCTACCTCGAGGCCAAGGCCGCCCAGGTCACCCACGCCGGGTGAGGCCCTGGTTCAGTACCCACCGCGTGCAGCCCTCAGGCGTGGTCGACCGGCACGCTGCTATTGCTTCTGTGCAGAATGCTGGGGCTCGCGCCATCGGAAATCACCTCGTTGTCGACCCGGTGATTTCCCGCCAGCATTGGCTGACCGTCCTCGACATTCCCGGGATGGCGCCGCGTGGACGCATTTGCCCGAAGGCGGAGCGAAGGTCGGAGATTCCGCTGTGTTCTTGGCCCGGTTCTTGGCATGAATGGCCTGTGGATCCGTCGTTGGGTTGTCGTCGAACACCTGTACGATTGAGCGCATGTTCGAGGATCTGTCCGGGGCCGGGTTGGCGGCGGCGTTGGCCAGCGTCGACGTCGGGTCGTTGGACGCCGACGGCGCGCTGGGGTATGCGCTGGCCGCGGCCCGGCTGGCCGGCTGGGTCGCGGCCGCGGAGGGCGCTGGGCTGGCCCAGCTCAAGCAGACGTACCCGGGTTTCGAATCGGCAGTGGACGAAGAGGTTCACCGCCTGGATATCGACCGGCTGGTGGTGCACGAGGTGCGCGCAGCGTACGGCTGTTCCCAGGTGGCCGCCTCAGCCAAGATCGGCTTCGCGGAGTTCCTGCGCGACATCCCAACCGTGGCGGCCGCCCTTGCCACCGGTGTGATCCGGGCCGAGCACGCGAGGCTGGTGGAGCGGGAGACCGCGCCGCTGGCCGGCAACCCTTGGCTGCGGACGGCGGTGGTGGAGGAGCTGCTCGCCGGCCACGCCGATTGCCTGGAGGCGACCGGGTCGGGGTGGACGCTGCGGCAGTGGGCCTGGCGCACCGGACGGGCGGTGTTGGAGGCGGATCCGACCCGGGTCGAGCAGGCTGTTGCCGACACCCGGGCCGAGCGGCGGGTGTGGCACCACGCTGACACCGCCCACGCCCACGGCGTGTTCGGCCTGGCCGGCCCAGTGCAGGACACCGCGGCCTGTCACGCCGCCGTCGACGCGCTGGCCCGCCGCTGGCAGGCCGAAGGCCGGGCCGGCACCATGGACCAACTCCGCTTCGACGCCGCCGTCGGCCTGCTCACCGGCGCCGAGCACACCGACCATGGTGGCGGCCTGGTCGGGCAGGTGACCCTGCCCTTGTCCAGCCTGATCGGCGTCGACGACGCCCCCGGCGAGCTGACCGCGGTCGGCCCGATCCCGGCCAGCGTAGCCCGCGAAATGATGGCCCAAGCGTCGGTGTGGCGGCGGCTGCTCACCGATCCGGTCGACGGCCATCTGGTCACTCAGCACATCAAGACCTACCGGCCGACCACGGCGATGCGCCGATTCGTGCACACCCGCACCGGCGGAGTCTGCGCCGCCCGCGGCTGCGGCCACCGGCACGGCCTGCAGGCCGACCACGTCGTTCCTGCTCCGGGCGGTCCCACCAGCGTTGACAACCTGGCCCCGCTGTGCCCCGGCGATCACAACGGCAAGACCCACGCCGGCTGGGCCCACACCCTCGACCCGCACACCGGGGCGCTGACCCAAACCAGCCCACTCGGCCGGACCTACACCACCGCGGCCACGCCACCGGTCGCACCCACCGGGATCCGCGGCGACCCGCCCCACGAGAGGTTCTTGCCGGTCGACCTGGACGACGACTACTTCTTCCCCACCGGCGAACCACCACCCGAGCCCGCCGAGGACGAGAGCGCACCACCAGATCGGCTGCAGGACGTGGACCGCTGGCCTCAGATCGCTGAGACCATCCGCGACCGAGCCCGCATCGCTCGCCGTAATCGGCGCGCCACCGCGGCTGCCGAACAAACCCTCATCCAGCGAATACACGCCGAACTCGAAGCGACGACCGACTACCAGCTGATCGCGGCGGTCAACACCGAATACCTCACCGAAGACCTCGCCGCCTAGGGTTGCATCTGCCGAAGGGAGCAGACATGAGCACACCCGCCGACGAGGTTCCCAACCCGGAGACTGGCGTTGGCATCGGCGCCACTGAAGGTGAGCCGACCACGTTCGAACCCGAGGAACCAAGCGACGCCGACGAGGACTGAGCGGCCGGCGATCGCAGTTTCGACACCGTGACTTCGCGCTGTACTGGGTCGCCCTCGTCACGGAGGGCTTCGGCTAGCGGATCGAACGAGCTGGGTGCCTTCGAGTCTGGTCTGGCCGCAGCGCTGATCGGTGCGGTTCCAGCGGTTGTCGTCGGCGGGATCGCCACGATCATCGTCGCCGGATTGTGGTGGCGACTCTTCCCGGCGCTCGGCCGTGTCGACCGGCTCGACGAGCTGCGACCTATCAGGGTGCTGCCAGAAACGTGAGCACGTCTTGCTGAAGCTGCTTGCCGTGATGCTTGGGCAGGCCGTGACCGACCCCGGGGTACACGCGCAGCTCGGCCCGAGGGATCGCCTCGGCAGTCTCGCGAAGAACAGGTTCCGGGAAGAACGGGTCGTCCGCCCCGCCAATCACGATCGCTCGCATCTTCAGGTTCGACAGCTTGGATGTCGTGTCGTGGGCCAGGTCGGCATCAACAGTCGCGACGAAGTCGGCAGCGTCGGCCGGCGTCGGCGGCCCGCCGACGAGTGACCCGAAGGCTCTGGCCAGCCGCTGCGCCCCGGCACCATCAACTGCCGCCGTGGCCATCTCGCCGCGCAACCGGCGCCAATGCTCGTGCTGCGCAAGCTCACGCCACCGCAGGCAGATGTCCCGCCCTCGTGGTGACAGATAAGCACCGCTGACGACGAGAACGAGGCGTTCCACCAGGTCCGGGTGATCCAACGCGACGTGCTGTGCGATCAGACCGCCGGTAGACAGGCCCATCAGCCGAAGTCGTCCCACTTCTTGACTGAGCAGCCGGGCGTAATCGGCAGAGATCGTCTTGGTATCGACCAAGCCCGTCAGCCCACGTGGCCGTTGCACGATATACAGCGTGTACTCGTCCGCAAGTCGTCGAAAGCCTTGACCATAGGACCGTGCAACCAGCCCGCCCGGCGTCTTGTTGTCGAGCGTGAGGCCGGGCAGCACGACCAGCGGCTGTCGCCCTGCACCGATTCGGACATACGGGAACTGCTCGCGGAGGACTCCGACCTCGACGTTCATCGATACACCGCCTCCGGAGGTGCTTTGCGCCAGGCAGCACGGTCGAGGACGATCACTCCGATCGCCACCAGTGTCCAGGCGACACACTCCATCCACTCCTGCCGGACCAGGTCGGCTCCCGCGAAGCCTAGGTCGCTCATCGTGATCGCACCCTGGGTGCTGTGCGCGATCAGCGTCAGCAGCACGCTGCCCCGGGCGTGGTTGAACAGCCAGACGTAGAAGATGGTGACCGCAAACGTCGAAACCAGACCGATCGGACCGACGTCGCCAGCAAAGACGAGCGGCAGATGCCAACCGGCGACCAGGACCCCAAGGATCACAGCGGAAACCATTGGCGAGCGGCGTGCTTGCATGCGTGGCAGGGCAAAGCCGCGCCACCCTGGCTCCTCCCCGAGAGGACCGTCCATTGGATTGACCAGTCGGACCAGGAACGCTATGACGAAGCTGGACCAGGCGAGGTTCGTCCACTCCGGAGCAGGTGCTCCCCCAGCACCGACGTTGACCACCGCCGTTCCGAAGCGCACGGCAAGTGGGAAGCCGATGGCGACTGCGTACCAGTACCAGGCCACACGCCAGCGGATGATGCGGGCACCGAGGTCGCGGAACCCGGGCCTGCCCTCAGCGATCGCGATCACGATCAGGGCCGCTAGCAATGGCCCGATGGCGAAGAACGTCTGCTCGGGCCAGATGCCAACCTCGTACAACGGCCATGCCCACCAGGCGAGGGCGTAGGAGAGCACGAAGAACGTGACGAGCCGGTGCTTCTTGACCCACGACTTGAGTCCGGAGGTGGCGATCTGGTGGTCGGTCGTGATCGCCACGGGTTGCGCTTCGTCCGGCTCGTCCTGAATGACCCGGGTCTTCATCCGCATCTCCTTTGACGCTGTTGGCTTGCCAATCACGCTGGCAGCCGAAGACCCTGGTGGTAAGGCGGGCTACTGGCCGTTTGGATGGGCGGTTTTCTGGTAGCCGGCACGCCCGCCGAGGTAGCTTGCAGAACGGTGCCTCCCTCCCTCGGGAAGGTGGTGGACGATGCCGGCGATCCTCACAGAGCCGGGCCGACGTCCCGACGTCGCTGCCCCGAAGGCTTTGCTGTGGCTCATCGCGGTCGTTGTGCTCGTGGCCTTCGGCGGTTCCATCGCCGTCCTTGCGGCGAGCGACATCGCCCCGGTGCACGCAGTGCTGATCCTCTGGATCGCGCTGTCGTACTCGGCGAGTGGCCTGGTCGCGTGGTGGCGGCGACCGGCCAACCGGATCGGCCCGCTCATGTTGTTGACGGGCTCCGTCACACTGGCCTCGACGTTGTACTGGTCTGAGAACGCCGTACTTCACACCGTGGGTGTGGCGCTCGACCTCGTCGTCTTGGTGTTGATCGTGCACGTCTTCCTGGCCTTTCCGACCGGTCGGCTGCGCGGACGATTCGAGCGCCTCGTTCTCTCTATCGGCTATGTGGCCGCACTCGGCGCTCAACTCGCCGTCATGCTGCTCGATGGGCTGGGTCCGATCCAGGTTCTGGCAGTAGCCGACCAATCAGAGATCGCTATCGCCATCCATGTTGTCGAGCTCGTTGTGATCAGCCTGGTCGCCTTGATCGCCGTAGGAATCCTGATCGCGCGCAGACGGGCGGGTGGTCGTCCACTTCGGCGATCGTTCTCGCTACTCATTGACTCTTTCGCGCTCGGCCTGATGGCGATCGCCGTGCTTCTGTTGGTGGGGGTCCTGGGCGGGCCGGTATTCCCCACCATCCAGCGGATCAGCCTGGCTGTGGTCGGGCTCGCTCCCATCGCATTCCTCGCCGCCATACTCGACGCCCGCTTGGGCCGCACCTCCGTCGGTGGTCTGGTCGTAGAACTACGGTCCGAGCCGGCAGACCTGCGAACCCCGCTCGCCCGAGCGCTGCGCGATCCGTCCCTCGAGCTCGTGTACTGGCTGCCGCAGTTCGGCAGTTGGGCCGACCAGGACGGCAAGGAGGTCGAACTGCCGAGTGACGGAGTCCGGGCAATAACGATGATCGAGCGGGAGGGACAACCTGTTGCTGCACTCGTGCACAATCCGGCCCTGAAAGACGAGCCCGAACTTCTGGATGCAGTCACCGCAGCAGCCGCCATCGCCTTGGAGAACGGACGCCTCCATGCCGAGCTCCGCGCCAATCTCGACGAGCTGCGCGGATCGCGCGCCCGAGTCATCGATGCGGGTCAGAAGGAACGTCAGCGGCTGGAGCGTGATCTGCACGACGGGGCCCAGCAGCGTCTGGTGGCTCTCTCGCTCGACCTCGGCGTACTGGAGTCGCGGTTACGTGACGACCCGGACGCCAACGCCATCCTGGCCAAGGCTCGCGACGAAGTTGCCGTCTCCTTGGCCGAGTTGCGCGACGTCGCCCGCGGCCTGCACCCGGCGGTCTTGAGTGCGCACGGCCTCGCCGTCGCCCTCGAGTCGCTCGCCGCACACGCGACGGTGCCCGTCCGCCTGATGGTCGACTTGGACGGTCGCGTCGCCGAGCCGGTCGAGGTTGCGGCGTACTACGTCGTCTCGGAGGGCCTGGCCAACATCGGCAAGCACGCACAGGCAACGTCGGCGACCGTCGACGTCTCGCGAAGTGGTCGTCAGCTCGTCGTCGAGGTCGTCGATGACGGGATCGGCGGTGCCGATACTGAACAGGGTTCTGGCCTTCGAGGTCTGGCTGACCGAGTCGAGGCACATCGGTGGACGGCTGCAGGTATGGACGCCACATGGCCGTGGCACCCGCGTCAGGGCGGAGTTGCCATGCGAGTAGCCATCGCCGAGGACAGTGTCCTGCTTCGTGAAGGTCTGGCTCGGCTGCTCAGTGAAGCAGATTTTGACGTGATCGCTCGATGCCGGGACGCCGAGGAGCTTCGTCAACTGCTGAAAGCGCAACAGCCCGATGTCGTCATCGTCGACATCCGGCTACCGCCCACACACACCGACGAAGGCCTCCAGGCGGCAGTGCAGATCCGCGCCGCCTATCCGGAGGTCGGCGTGCTCGTGCTGTCCCAATACGTGGAGCTTGGTTTGGCGATGAAGCTGCTCGCCGATTCCGCCGAAGGGGTCGGGTACCTGCTCAAGGACCGCATCAGTGACGTTCCCGAGTTCCTCGCCGCCGTTCGTCGGGTGGCGACTGGTGGTTCAGCGGTCGATCCGACGATCGTGTCCACATTGCTGTCGCGGCGGCGGAGCGACGACCCACTTGCTCAATTGACGCCACGAGAACGGGAGGTCCTGGAGCTGATGGCCGAGGGCACCTCCAACCAGGGCATCGCCGACCGTTTGGTGATCACGCTGCGCGCCGTCGAGAAGTACGTGTCCAGCATCTTCACCAAGCTGGGACTCCCCGCCACCGGCAGCGAATCGCGCCGGGTGTTGGCGGTCCTGCTGTTCCTGCGGTCTTGAGCTCACCGCGACTGCAGCGCGTCCAGCGCCACCGCCATCGCCACGGCCAGCCGACGGTCGAGGGCCGGGTCGTGCAGCGTCACGCGGTAGGCATCGCGGATGCTGAGGAACTTGCGCTCGACGGTCATCACCGGCTTGCCGTCGGCTGTCGTGAAGTCGAAGTGATACGGCAGCCAGATTGGCAGGTCGTCCAAGAACGGAACAAATGTGAAGATCCGCCGCAGGACCGCCACCACTTGGCTGCGTTCCTGTCCCTGGCACTCGCCCAGGTCCGGCTGGGAGAGATACCACGTCGAACGCAGCAGTGACGTGGTGAAGTCCTTGCGGAACTGCCCGACTGGCTTGTCGTCCGTGCCGAAGACATCGGTCACGCCACTGACGTCGACCTTCTTGCGGCTCTTGAACCGAAAAAGGCGCTGCGTGCGTTCCGGGTCGGCATAGAAGGTCGCCTCCTCTCGGAAGGTCATCCGCTTCTGCTGGCAGGTCGCCAGTAGGTCACCTGGCTTGTCGTCGTCCTGCCAGGTGGTGATGTCGTAGCGGTTGACCATGAGCGTGTAGTGCTGGCGGACGAGGAAGCGGTCCTGTGCCTGCAGGCGGTCTAGTGCCTGGCTGATGTGAGTTTCCATGTCAACTCCCGAGGTCCACGGTTGCTGAATCTCTACCCTCAACCTCGCATTCACCACAGGAAGACAGAAGACGGGTAACAAGTCGAGTACGCCACCAGAAACCCGGCCCCCGAAGCGACGAGTTTCCCGGCTTACTGCCGCCGGCATCGGCTGCCAACGTGAATGGCATCTACCGGAGCGTCATTGGGGAGTCGTCATGGAAGCACACAGCACCCCGGAGGCTGTTGCCGAGCAACAGCGCTGGCCGGAACAAGAGGAGCCGCGCGGCGGAGGAGCTCTCCTGATCGTTGGCGTTGTCCTCGCCTTCATCGGGATCTGGCTCCTGGTGGTCGGCGGACGAGCACTATGGGCCGTTCAAGGGCGCGATGCGGACGGTTTCTACACCACCAGCATGGAGCAGCTCACGACCGACTCATTTGCATTGTCCTCTCCGCCGGAGTTCAGTGGCGCCGGTCCGGACGTGCTCTACGCCCGCGACCTGCTCGGCGATGTTCGGATCAGCGCGGTGAGTTCCACCGGTACCTCGCTGTTCATCGGAATCGGCCCTGCCGACGACGTGGCTGCCTACCTCGACGGCGTCGGTCATGACGAGGTCAGGGATATCGAGGTTTCGCCGTTTGCCGTTGAGTACGAGACCCACCCCGGAGGCGCGCCTGCGGAGCCACCTACAGATCAGACATTCTGGGCTACATCAGCTAGTGGGGCCGGAACCCAGACTCTGGATGCCGAGATTCCGGCCGGTGACTGGTCGGTCGTCATCATGAACGCCGACGGCTCGGCCGATGTGTCGGCAGAGCTTCAGGTGGGAGCCACGCTGCCCATCATCACCTGGATCACCTTCGGGGCCCTGGCCGCCGGTTGCCTTTTGCTCTTCGTCGGGATCATTCTCTCGGTATTGGGTCTACGCAGGCGATGAAAGGCGCCGACGTCGTCGTAGTTGGCGTCGGTCACGCTGCTCCAGCAGCGCGTCATTGAACCGGCGCCGCAAGCCACTCGTCCGGCGGGTTCTTGCGCTGCTGACCGTCAAAGGGTGAGATGAATGCGGATGGCATCGTCGATCTTGGCGAGAAGGCTCGGCGGGACGCGGCCGACGACATCGTCGACCCGCTGCACGGCAATGGATCGAATCTGCTCCGCCTGTGCCTTGGATGCCTTCGGCAGGCCACAGGACCGCGCTGGTAACAACACTTGAAATGGATAGACCGTCGCGGTTCGGCTTGTGACAGGAACGACGGTGACCACGCCCCTGCCTAGCTGTTCAGCTGTGCGGTTGGCGCCGTCGTTGCTCACGACGATGGCTGGACGTCGCTTTCCGGCCTCGCTGCCACGCCTTGGCTCGAGGTCGACCCAGATGACGTCGCCCCGCCGCATCAGGAGGTAGCAGCCAAACCGTCGGCGGTCGCCGAATCCCACACCTCGGCCTCTGCCGCCTCCCACTCATCCCAGGCAGCGGCGTAGTCCTCGCCCAACTCCGCGGTACGAAGCAAGGCAACCGCGCGTTGAACGACACCTGAGCGCGACTCGACTCCGTGTTCGGCGGCGTACTTGTCGACGAACTCCACATCGTCAGTGGGCAGGCTCACACTCAACTTCACATCCTGATCCTACCAAAGTAGGACTATAGATACTACCTTGGGTAGCCTACGATTCGTACCTCACCGGGCAACGCCTTGGAAGCCGAAGTCATGAAATGCGATGTTCGTTGCGCCAACTGCCATCGCATCCGCACTCACCAGCAACGTGGATATGGGTGCCGGCATCGGCCCGCCAGGAACCGGCGTGCCGCCTTGACGAAGCGCGCCCGAAGGGATTCGAACCCCCAACCTTCTGATCCGTAGTCAGACGCTCTATCCGTTGAGCTACGGGCGCATGGTCGACATGACGGGTCCTGAGTGTACCGGGCGGGCTACACCGCCTCGAGCACGAGCGAGCCGTCCGGGTCGAGGAGGACCTGGCAGCCGAACCGGCGGCTGATGCGACCCAGGTTGCCCGCCAGCCAGTCCGTGTCACGGGCCGATGCCCGGTGCAGGCGCATTTGCCTGGCCTGGAACGGAAACATCTGCAGTGCCGACAGATCGCCGGATTCAGCGTCGATCGTCGCCAAGTTCAGCAGTCGGAGGTCGTCGCGGTACTCCTCGTACCCAGTGATCCCCTCATAGTCGTCGATGAAGTCGCCACAGCCGTAGAGCACGAGTTTCCCCCGGTAGACCTCTATCGGGCGCGGGTGATGCGAGGAGTGGCCGAAGACGACGTCAGCTCCCGCATCGACCAGCCGGTGCCCGAGCCGGACGTCTCCGGCTGGGACTTCGTACCCCCAGTTGGAACCCCAGTGCACGGAGACGACCACGAGATCTCCCCGACCCTTTGCATGCCCGATCCGTTGCATCAGATCCGTTGCGGCACCGTCTGTCGCCTTGTCGACGACGTTGACACCTGGCCGTTCCTTCGCCGCAGCCCATCGGGCCGGAACGCCGCTGGACGGCATCCCGAATGCGAAGACAGTGACTTTTGCGGCACTCGATTCGACGGTCATCCCTCGCCGCGCTTCGTCGGCATTCCGGCCGGCGCCAACCGTGTGGATACCGGCGTCTGCCAGCACGTCCAGCGTCTCCTCCAACCCACTGATGCCGTAGTCGAGCACGTGGTTGTTGGCAATCGTGCAGAGGTCGACGTCGGCAGCGGACACGCACGGCACGTTGGCGGGGTTCATCCGGTAGTGCACGGCCTTGCCGGGCTCGTTGTCGTCGCTGCGGGTGATGCTCGTCTCCAGGTTCACCAGCCGCAGGTCTGCCGCAGCCTCATCGATGACGTCGAGCGCGTCGCCCCATGGCCAGGAGAAATCCACGGGCCGCGGTATCGGGCCGTTGACGGCCTCGGCGAGTTCGACGTATCGCCGAGCGTCGTGGACGTAGCGCTCGTGCAAGGCCGGATCACCGGGATGGGGCAGGATCTGGTCCACACCGCGGCCGGTCATCACGTCGCCGCAGAGCAAGAGTCGGACCACCGGGTCCGGCGCACCGGTCATCGCGCCGCGACGTGCGGGGCTATGCCCTGGTAGGCGCGAGCCACCGTCGTCACCCACTGATAGACCGCGTCTTCATTGGGTGCGAACGGACCGGGTTTGAAATGCGGCGAGGACACTCCTCGCTGCACCGATTCGCAGGCGGACCAGTCCTGCTGGTTTGTGAGGTCCCAGAACTCGACGGCGTACGACGGGTCAGCTGCCGCATCGACGAAGTACCACGCACATTCGACGCCGGTCAGCGCTGGCGCATGCGGTGTCAGCCGGTGTGTCATGACGTAGTCCGGATGCAACGAGATCAACAGGTTCGGGAACAGGCCAAGGTAGAGGACAACTCCAGGGTCCACGCCGTCGATGGCCACGGCGTCCGACCCACCCGACAGCGACATCGTGACCGCACCGTCACGAAGGTCCATCGAGCCACCAACCCATGCGCCTGGCAGGTCGAAGTTGGCCCCACTTGATGGCGGTGACACCCGGCAGAGCTCCGGATGGATCAGCGGGCAGTGGTAGCACTCGTGGTAGTTCTCGACAATCACCTTCCAGTTTGCGGCAACCATGTACTCGCGCTGGGTTCGGTGAACCAGCTTCTCGGGGTGGTAGGGAGCAACCAGCGAGTGGAGATCACCGACATGGTCGGTGAGTGGTGGACCGTCGCCCGTCGCATTCACGAAGACCCACCCGTGCCACACGGTCGCCGGAAGCTTGGTGAGTCCGTAGTCGGCTGCCTCGAACCCCGCGACCCGGTCAAGGCCTGGTGCCCGTGCGAGCGATCCGTCGAGTCCGTAGTTCCAGGCGTGGTACGGGCAGACGAGCGCCTGTCGGCTGGCGGCAGAACCGGCAGGCAGGATCTCGTGTGCCCGATGCCGGCAGGTGTTGGCCAGCGCGTATACGCCGCCGTCGGAGGGGAAGGTCAGCAGAACGGGAACGTCACCGACGACCAGCCCACGCTGGGTGATCGGTTCCCCTGTATTGCCGTGACGAAGCTCGTCCGCGCGGCCTACACAGACCCACGAGTCGGCGAACAGATGCCGCAATTCCCAGGCCAGCACCTCGTCGGATGTGTACGCGACGGCGGGAAGCATGGTGGCTTGACCGAACGGCCGGAGCGCCGGTTCGAGAGCGGCTGGTCCGATCGGTGCGTCGACGCGCGTATCGCTCATCCCCTTCGGTGGGCACCTTAGTCGCGACCAGCGCGGATTCCACCTGGTGAGACCCCGGCGTATGGTGTGGGCAATTCCCCCGCCCGCCTCCGGTCGCGCCGTAGGGCCGACGGCAACCGTGCGAAAGGGTGATCCCAAATGACCGCCGACATCACGTCTGCCTACGACCTCACCGAAGCGCCGACGTCACACCAGCGCCTGCTCGGCTGGATCGCTGCTGTCGCCGAGCTGACCCAGCCCGACGGCATCCAATGGTGTGACGGCTCGGACGAGGAGTGGACTCGACTCACCGACGGCTTGGTTGAAGCGGGAACGTTGGTTCGTTTGGACAAGAAGCCCAACTCCTTCTGGGCCCGCACCGACCCGACGGACGTCGCCCGGGTCGAGGAGCGCACCTTCATCTGCTCGGTCGACGAAGCGGATGCCGGACCGACGAACAACTGGCGTGATCCGGACGACATGAAGGCCGAGATGATCCGGCACTACAACGGGTGCATGCGCGGCCGGACGATGTATGTCATCCCGTTCTGCATGGGCCCGGTCAATGCCGAGAGGCCCATGTTCGGAGTCGAGATCACCGATTCGCCGTACGTCGTCGCATCGATGCGGATCATGGCCCGAATGGGCAGCAAGATCCTCGAGGCGATGGGGATGAACGCCGACTTCGTCCCCTGCCTGCATTCGGTTGGTGCGCCGCTCGAGCCGGGTCAGCAGGACGTGCCATGGCCGTGCAACCAAACGAAGTTCATCACCCAGTTCCCCGAGGAGCGGATGATCTGGTCGTTCGGCTCGGGATACGGCGGCAACTCACTCCTGGGCAAGAAGTGTTACAGCCTGCGAATCGCCAGCGTCATGGCCCGAGATGAAGGCTGGCTGGCCGAGCACATGCTGATCATGAAGCTGACGTCGCCTGCCGGCGCCGTCCACTACATCGCCGCGGCTTTCCCGTCGGCCTGCGGCAAGACCAACCTCGCGATGCTCGAACCGACGATCCCCGGCTGGAAGGTCGAGACGCTCGGCGACGACATCGCCTGGATGAAGTTCGGCGAGGACGGCCGCCTCTACGCGCTCAACCCGGAGTACGGATTGTTCGGCGTCGCACCCGGCACCGGCTGGCATACCAACGCGAATGCCATGCGGACGATCGACCGCGGCAACAGCGTCTTCACCAACGTCGCGTACACAGACGACGGCGACATCTGGTGGGAGGGCATGACGTCGGAGCCACCCGCCCATCTCATCGACTGGAAAGGCGGGGACTGGACCCCCGAATCCGACGAACTTTCCTCGCACCCGAACTCCAGGTTCTGCACGCCGATCAAGCAGTGTCCGATCATCGCGCCCGAGTTCGAGGATCCCCGGGGCGTGCCGATCTCCGCGATCCTGTTCGGTGGCCGGCGGGCGTCGACTGTTCCCCTGGTCACCGAGTCGCGCGACTGGACCCACGGCGTGTTCATGGGCGCGACGCTGTCGTCGGAGACCACGGCAGCGGCTGCGGGAGCTGTCGGTGTCGTTCGCCGCGACCCGATGGCGATGCTGCCGTTCCTTGGCTACCACGGTGGCGACTACTTCGGTCACTGGATCACGCTCGGCAAGGAGGCCGACGCGGTCAAGCTGCCGAAGATCTTCTACGTCAACTGGTTCCGCCGCGACCAGGACGGCAAGTTCATTTGGCCTGGTTTCGGGGAGAACGGGCGCGTGCTCAAGTGGATCGTCGAACGGCTGGAGGGGCAGGCCGTGGCGGCCGAGTCGCCGATCGGTCGCGTTCCGACGATCGAGTCACTCGATGTCGACGGCCTCGATCTCACCACCGAACAGGTCGAGGAATGCCTACGCGTCGACGAAGACGAATGGCGCGCGGAGGTGCCCGCGATCACCGAGTGGTTCGACAAGTTCGGCGAGAAGCTACCGACTCTGCTGTGGGCCGAGCTCGACGGTCTGAAGACCCGACTCGGCCTCACCTAACCGTGGCGGAGGCGGCGGGATTTGAACCCGCGAGAGGTGTTGAGCCTCAACCCGCTTAGCAGGCGGGCGCCATAGACCGGACTAGGCGACGCCTCCACGCCCGCATATGACGGGCGCCGTAAGGGTACCCGTCGGGTCGCAGACGCGGCAAAGTCATACCTATGGAGCGACCGCCGTTGTGGGCGGACCGCCGGCAAGCCGGCAGACGGCTTGCCGAACGACTGCGGGAACGCGGCATAAGGCCAGATGCAGTGGTCCTCGGTCTGCCACGGGGCGGGGTGGTCGTAGCCGCTGAAGTGGCGCGCGCGCTCGATGTCGAACTCGACGCGCTGGTCGTGTGCAAGGTCGGTGTTCCGTGGCATCCGGAGCTTGCGATCGGTGCTGCCGGCGGGACTGGAGTGCGAGTGCGCAACGACAACGTCATGCGCTACGCGGGCCTCACCGAGGATCAGCTGACGCAGGCGTATGCCATCGCCGAGAAGGAGGTCCAGCGCAAGGAAAGCGCGCTGCGGGAAGGACGCCCACAGCCACGGCTGGCGGCTCGGCCGGTGATCATCGTCGACGACGGGATCGCCACGGGAGCCACTGCACTGGCGGCGGCACAAATCGTCCGCGCGCAAGTTGCCGAGCAGGTCATCTTGGCCGTTCCCGTTGCACCGTACGATTCCGACCCCAGGATCGACGAGGTATTCGACGATGTCGTGGTCCTGGCTCGCCCTCGCCGGTTTGGCTCGGTGGGTACCTGGTACCGCGACTTCCGGCAGGTGGAGGACGAGGAGGTACGGGTTCTGCTCAATGGCTGAGAAGAACGTTACGTGGAGCCTGCCAACCAGGCGGCGGCGGCGAACGTCCTTTCGGGTGCGATGTCATCATGGGGTCTAATAGATAGGTTGTGGTGAGGACGGAGGAGACGGCGAGCCGGCCGGCGAGGTCGGCATCCCGGCGGGCGGGAGCTCGCCGGGACCGGTTGAATTCCCGCCGGCAGAGACGTTCTGGCCGGTACGGTCGATTTCTCGGCTTCACCGCACTCGGATCGTTCGTGCCCGGAACGGGTCTGATCGCCGCCGGCCGGCGCCGGTGGGGCCTGTTCATCCTCACCCTGTTCGTCCTGGGTCTGGCAGCGTTGGCGGCCGTCTATCTGCTGGTGCCGAAGGAACGGCTGCTCGCGGTCGCATTCGACCAGCGTGAACTGACCATCGTGGCGGGCGTGCTCGCCGCCGTCGCCGTCGTTTGGCTGCTTGTCGCGGTCGCCAGCCACCGAGCCCTCGAGCCCACCGGATTGCCCGTCGGCAAACGCCTACTCGGTGCGCTCGTCGTCGTGATCGTCACCAGCCTGGTGCTCACTCCGATGGCGGCGGGCGTGCAGCGGGCCTTCGTGCAGCGCGACCTCATCGAATCCGTCGCTGCACCTGAGGACGCCAAGAGCAACACCACGCCGGAGCTGGCCGAGGAAGAGGAAGTCGATCCATGGGCGAACAAGCCCCGAGTCAACGTCTTGTTACTCGGCGGAGACGGTGCCCCCGGCCGCGACGGAATTCGTCCCGACACGCAGATTCTGGCGAGCATCGACACCAAGACCGGCGACACGGTGCTGTTCTCGCTCCCGCGAAACCTGCAGCACGTGCCGTTTCCAGAAGAGAGCCCGCTGGCCGAGCTCTATCCCGAGGGCTACACCGACCACGAAGAAAGCCTGCTCAATGCGCTGTTTGACTTCGTGCCTGCCAATCACCCAGAGGTCTTCGAGGGAGTCGCTTATCCTGGCGGCGACGCGAACAAGTGGGCCGTCGAGGGCGCGCTGGGCATCGATGTCGACTACTTCGTCCTGGTGAACCTGGAAGGATTCAAGCAGCTCGTCGATGCTCTCGGCGGCATCACCGTCGACGTCAAGGAAGACATCCCGATCGGCGGGATCGGCACTGAGATCTCGGGCTATATCGAGCAAGGCGAGAATCAGCGCCTGAGCGGTCGGGAGGCGCTGTGGTTCGTCCGATCCCGAGTCAACTCCGACGACTACGCGCGGATGGAGCGTCAGCGCTGCGTGATCGGCGCGATCATCGACGAGGCGGATCCGGTGACGGTGTTCCAGCGCTACCAAGAGTTGGCGGCCGCCACCAAGGAGATCGTTTACACCGATATCCCCGCCGCGATTCTGCCGGACTTCGTCGAGCTGGCGCTGCAGGTGAAAGATGCTTCGCTGCGGACTCTTCCCTTCACCAATGACGTGATCAACCCGCAGGATCCGGACTTCGACCTGATGCACGCGCTGGCCGCTGAGGCGTTGTTGCCGCCCGCGACGCCGGCAGCAACCCCGTCGGTGACGGCGTCCGCCTCCCCCAGCGTGGAGTCGCCGGCGCCTAGCCCGTCACCTTCAACCGACCCCGCAGAAGCGACGGAAGTCACACAGGTGTGCTGAGGGATCGGCGTACTCAGTGCCGTAACCGCGATTCGCTCTGCTCCCGGGTCAGGTGACGGCGCAGCTCTTGGGCCAACTCCCGCGGCCCGACGTCGAGCATGCTGGTCCGGATCAGGCTGCGCCGCCCGCCGGCGAGGTCGATCGAGATGACCGGCCCGTCGGACTGCACCCGCCGCACGTCGCGCCAGGTCGCCCGCCGGACGCCACCCCCGGGTCCGGTGGCGTTGAGGAACCCGCGGTCGTCCAGTACAACGCGAGCGCCTCGCCCGATCAGCCGGAGCAGTCCGACGGTCAGCATGGTGAGGGAGAGAAGGGCCAACAGACCGAGCACGATCCCGGCGCCGACCACGACGGCCCGCGCCGGCTGCACGGCTCGCAGGACGCTGACTCCCACAACGCACAGGCCGAGAATTACGGCACCAACGCCCACGCCTCTCAATGCGACGGCTGTGGGCACGCGATAGACGACAGCCTCGCTCCTGTCGTCCGTGCCGCCGTCCACGTCACTAGTGTGACGGACGAGGTCGAACTTCCCGTGAATTCCACGGAGAACGGTGACGGCTATTCGTAAAGCACGTAGCTCGGCTGCGGCCGCAACGCCAGCACCTCGGCTGGGGTCATCAGGGGCCCACGGCGGACGTCTTCTTCGAAGAACAGCTTGAAGCCGGTGTAGACGTGTGGGGCGAGCCCCAGCGCGAGCCGGTTCCAGGTGGCACGCTTCTCGGCAGGCACGCCGACGCCGTCGATGCTCTTGACCAGCACCACGCCTGGATGCGGCCGCAACGCCTCTTCGTCCGCGATCGTCGACACGTGGAACTGGTGATAGACCATGACCTTCTCCGGCAGATCGTGCTCACGAACCAGAGTCGACAAGTACGCGGCGATCGAGTCGAGTTCCGCACCGGTCGTACTGCCGATCACTCGGCCCGGCACCTCGCCAGCATCCACGGCCCACTCGGGATCGAGGGCGAGACCGACATCCGGCTCGACCAGCCACTTCTCGAACGCCTTGACGTCGTCGATGAAATCGGCCCGACCCGGCTGAATGTTCAGCAACAGCAACCCACTGCGCCGGCGCACCGCCTCGAGGTACGCGTCGACGACTTCACCGGGCTCATGGGTGCGATAGAGGCCAGAGTCGGTCGGCGATGCGTGCGCTACGACCGCGATCACCTCGAAGATCGGCAGCGGGGTTCGCCCGTCCGGCGTGTACTGTGCGGCAAGCTCCTCGATCTCGGCTCCGCGTTCGTCGATATCGCCCACGCCGAGCCGACCGAACGACGTGCCGCGGCCACCGGAGAAGCCGATCAACCGATGCTCAGGGAAGATCCGCTGGCCACCCCTGGGCAGTTCGGCCGGCGGGTCGGGGGTCGGCGCCGCAGTCTGCGACGTCGTCGGCCTGGCTATCGCTGGGGCCTCCTCTGCCGCATCGCCGGCAGCTGACCGATCCTCGCTCGTCGACGTACACGCAGCGACCAGCACAGCGAACACGACGGCGGCGGTGCGGCGGAACATCCGGCCCAGTGTGCCCGGCACCCTCGGCAGCCGATGCGCTACCCCTTGCTCAGTCGTGGGTCACTCCCTCATGAGCCCGATGCTCGGCGGCCTCGAGCTGGAACGTGCTGTGCTCGACGTCGAAGTGCCGCGACAGGCAGTTGCCGAGCCGGTCCAGCACGACTCCGCCGTGGCCGTCGGCGAGCACTCGTTGCGAGACCACGACGTGCGCCGAGAGCACAGGTAGGCCGCTGGTGATCGTCCACGCGTGCAGATCATGCACGTCCAGGACCCCGTCGACATCGATCATGTGCCGGCGAACTTCGGCCAGATCGACATCGCGCGGCGTCGCTTCCAACAGCACGTCGAGCGCCTCCCGCAGGAGAATCCAGGTGCGAGGCAGGATGAACAGGCCGATCAAGATCGACGCCACAGGATCGGCTCCGTACCAACCCGTGGTCAGTACGACGAGGGCGGCGACCACAACGGCCGCTGAGCCGAGCAGGTCGGCGAGGACCTCCAGGTATGCGCCGCGCACATTCATGGACTCCCGCTGACCTCGGTGCAGCAGAGCCATTGCGACGCCGTTGCCAACCAGGCCTACCACGGCGACAACAAGCATGGGGACCGGCCTCGATGTCCGGAGCAGCGCCGAGCCGGCGCACACCTTCGACCAATACGAATCCCGCCACGCCGAGGAGTAAGACCGCGTTGAGCGCGGCTGCCAGGATCTCCAGCCGCTGCCAGCCGAATGTCCGACGTGTGCTCGGCGGCCGTTGCGCCAGCGTCGTCGCGACCAGGGCCAGGGCGACACCGCCCGCGTCCGCCAAGACGTGTCCGGCATCTGCCAGCAGAGCCAACGATCCAGATACCCACGCGCCGACGAGTTCGACGATCAGGACAGTGAGGGCAAGGCTCAGCGCGAGCAGTAACTGCCGCCGGTAAGCGCCACCGGCAGTGGCGTGTGCATGCCCTTGGCCCACAGGTTCATTGTGCCGCGCGTGTTACCGCCCAGCCGCGATGATCCGCTCGTGCGAATCCTCGACCAGTCGGCACAGCGGGCAGAGGTCCCGACCGTCGCGCCGGGCCCAATGGGTCAGCGCCGCTCTCGCGTCGGTCGCCGTTCGGCCTATGGTTCCGGTGTCGCCGCACTCGTCGCAGACGATGACGACCATCGAGCTCATCGGCGCCTCCGCGGTTGCGCTGGTGTACGTCGGAAGCATGCCGCTCTCACCGTGACTATGCACCCCTAGCGAGCAGATGAAGAATCGAACACATGGATGGCAAGCCCACGGTGTTGTTCCTCTGTGTCCACAATGCTGGCCGCTCCCAGATGGCGCTCGGGTTCTTCGAGCATCTCGCCGGCGACGCCGCCGTGGCCTGGTCAGGCGGGTCCGAACCGGGGAGCGAGGTCAATCCAACCGCCGTCGACGCCATGCGGGAACGCGGTATCGACATCTCCCGCGAGTTCCCGAAGCCATGGACCGCCCAGATCGTCCGCGCCGCCGACGTGGTCATCACGATGGGCTGCGGGGACGCTTGCCCGGTGTTCCCCGGCAAGAGATACGAAGAGTGGACCTTCGACGACCCAGCTGGTCTGGGCATCGAGGCGGTCCGCCCGATCCGCGACGAGATCGAGCGGCGGGTCCGAGCCCTGCTGGCTCAGCTGGACATCACCGTCCAGACGTAAGCGCTGCAATGCGTTGGCTACTAGCAGCAACTCGCGTCGCAGGTCTCGCAGGTGCAGTTCTCGCACTCGCAGATGTCGGGCATCTCGCTACCCTCCTTTCGGCCGTCTGGTCTGACTAGTCAGATGTCAGGGCTTACGCGCCCGGATGACCGCGGAACCGGCGTGGGTGTGGACCCGGTGCGTCTCGTTGATGTCGATGTCAGTGAGCCCCGCGGCGGTGAGAGCAGCGGCGAACTCCGGCCGAGTGAGGGCGCCAGCGACACAACCGGTCCATTGCTGCATGTCGGAACGGGTCGCCTCGTCCATATCCTGATCGGCGATGATGTCGGATACGGCGAATCGGCCTCCGGGGCGGAGCACGCGAGCTGCTTCCTTGAGCACGGCACGCTTGTCAGCGGCAAGGTTGATGACGCAGTTGGAGATCACCACGTCGACGCTGGCGTCGGGTAGCGGAACGTCCTCGATATAGCCCTTGACGAACTCGACGTTGCTCACGCCCGACTGGGCGGCGTGCCGCCGGGCCAGATCGAGCATCTCGTCGGTCATGTCCACGCCGATGGCTTTGCCGTCCGGTCCGACCCGCCGGGCTGAGATGAGAACGTCCGCGCCGCCACCGGAACCCAGGTCGAGAACTGTCTCCCCCGGGTGCAGGTCTGCGACCCCGGTCGGAACACCGCAGCCGAGCGATGCCGAAACGGCCGCGGCCGAGGCACCCGCACCGCTCTCCGCGTCGTAGAGACCAGCGCCGCAGCCCAGCGAAACCGCACCGCCAGACGTGGGGCCACATCCTGGATCGCAACAGCCGGTGCCGGAGGCGACAGCGGCTGCGGCTGCGGCATAGCGTTCGCGGACCGCCTCTCGGATCGCGATTGGCTCTATGCGCTGATCCGTGGCACGAGAGATGGTCATGAGCACTCCTGTATCGATAAGTTTCGATATAAGTTTCCTCGATCCATCGACCTCTGTCAATATAGACTTGTGTCTATGACCGAACTGCCAGTCCTGACGACCGACGGGCTCGTGTGCTGCTCGCCGTTGCTGCGCGAACCGATCGATGAAGAGCAGGCCGACGAGCTCTCCCATGTACTCAAGGCGCTGGCTGATCCAGTGCGCTTGCGGTTGCTGTCGTTGATCGGAGCACACGCTGGTGGAGAAGCCTGTGTCTGTGAACTGGTCGACGGATTCGACCTGTCCCAACCGACGATCAGCCATCATCTCAAGGTGCTACGTGACGCCGGTCTGATTGCTTCGGAGCGTCGCAGCACGTGGGTCTATTACCGGGCTCTGCCCGATGTTTTGGAACGACTGGCCGGTCTGTTCGGTCAGGCGGGGCCGTAGCCCAGGTGGACGACTCCGTTGTCGTAGAAGTCGTGCTCGTTCAACGTGAGCTTGGTCGGGTCGACACCGTCGGCCCACAGCCGCTTGCCCTTGCCGAGCGCGACCGGGTAGACGAAGAGGTGTAGGTCGTCGACCAGGCCGTCCGCGAGAAGCCCGCGCACGAGGGTGCCGCTGCCAGAGACGTAGATGAGGCCATCCGTTTCGTCCTTGAGCCGGCGAATCGCATCCGGATCGTAGGGGCCGAGGCGAGTCGACGGCTCCCATGCAACATTCGGCTCCCGCGATCCGACGACGTACTTGTGCGTGTCGTTGAAGAACGGAGCACCTGGGTCTTCCTCGACCGTTCTCGTCGACCAGGCCGGCGCGAACATCTCGTAGGTCGTCCGTCCCAGCAGGATCGCCTTCGATGCGTCCGTGATCGCGCCGAGGGTCTCGCCCATCTTGGGGTCGAAACCGTAGTCGAAGGTCCACTTGGGGTCCTCGAATACTCCGTCCAGAGCGATGAACTCGTGCACTGCGATCGCGCCCATGATCTGCCCTTCTGTCGACGACCCACGTCAGCCGCCCGCCCTCCTCGGGTCGGCGGGCTGTGGGGTGCATTGTCCACGGACCAGCCGAGCTCAGTCCTCACACAGCGGATATGTTCGCATCCAGGACGGAACAGGAGGTCCCGCAATGGAGAAGCGCAGACTCGGAAACACTGACTTGGAGGTGTCGGCCGTCGGACTCGGCTGCATGGGCATGAGCCAGAGCTACGGCCCGAGTCCGGACCGGCAAGAGATGATCTCGCTGATCCAGACGGCTGTGGAGCGGGGCGTCACGTTCTTCGACACCGCCGAGGTGTACGGCCCGTTCGTGAACGAGGAACTCGTGGGCGAGGCGCTCGAGCCGTTCCGCGGAGACGTGGTGATCGCTACCAAGTTCGGATTCCGATTCGACGCCGAGGGCCGCTCGGCCGGCCTCTCCAGCCGTCCTGAGCACATCAAGCAGGTCGCCGACGCCTCGCTTCAGCGGCTCAGGGTCGACGCGATCGACCTGTTCTATCAGCACCGTGTCGACTTGGACGTGCCGATTGAGGATGTAGCTGGCGCTGTCAAGGAGCTGATCCGGGAAGGGAAGGTGAGGCACTTCGGCCTGTCCGAGGCAGCTGCGGAGACCATCCGACGCGCGCACGTGGTCCAGCCGGTCACGGCAGTGCAAAGCGAATACTCGCTGTGGACGAGAACGCCCGAAGACGAGGTTCTGCCGGCCCTCGAGGAACTCGGCATCGGCTTCGTCCCGTTCAGCCCGTTGGGAAAGGGCTTTCTCACCGGGAAGATCGACGAGAGCACGACCTTCGACAGTTCCGACATCCGCAGAACCATCCCTCGATTCACCCCGGAAGCCCGCCGGGCGAACCAGGCCCTAGTGGAGCTGCTGGGCGAGATCGCAGCACGCAAGAACGCAACGCCCGCTCAGATCGCGCTTGCCTGGCTGCTCGCCCAGAAGCCCTGGATCGTCCCGATACCCGGTACTCGAAGGCTGGAGCGCCTCGACGAGAACATCGGAGCCGCTGCGGTCGACTTCACAGCGGACGATCTGCACGAGATCGACCGTGTCGCCGCACAGATCCCAGTGGAGGGTGCCCGATACCCGGAGCATCTGGAGCGGCTCACCGGCCGTTGAGCGGAGAGGCTGCTCCTCCTACCTGTTGGACAGAATGTCGGCGATGACCTCTACGGTGAGCCGATGGCCGACGCCACCACCCCATGGGAGCCGCCCCTCGCCGGCACCGAGGTCGAGCACCTCGTCGGTTCGCTCGACCGTCTGCGTACGACCTTCCGCTGGAAGGCCGACGACCTGGACGTGGCCGGATTACAGACCCGCATCGGTGCATCCGCACTGACCCTCGGCGGCCTGCTCAAGCATCTCGCTCTCATCGAGGACGTCTACCTTCCACACCAAGCTGAGTGGGGAGCCCCCAGGCGCGGCGTGGGAAATCGCCGATTGGGACGTTGACGGCTGGGAGTTCATCTCCGCCGCGGATGACACCCCCGAACAGCTCTACGCGCTCTGGGACAGTGCCGTGGAACGGTCCCGCGCCCGGCTCGATGCGGCCTTGGCCGACGGCGGCCTCGACCAGCTCGTCCACCTGTCCGATCCTGACGGTCGCCATGCCAGCCTGCGCCGGCTCCTCTGCGACCTGATCGAGGAGTACGGCCGGCACACCGGGCACGCCGACCTGATCCGCGAGGCGGTGGACGGACGGGTCGGAGAAGACCCTCCGGCTGGATGGCGCGCACGATCAGGCGTCAGCAGCTCGACGTGAGCCCAACGAGCGATCGTCCGATGCGACACCATCCACCACACGGCCAGATCGGATACCTGCAACTTCCCGCGATCGACATCAGGCGCTCCGCCGCGTTCTACCAGGCGGTCTTCGGATGGTCAGTCGACCTCGCGCACGGAAGCTTCGAAGCGCCCGGGATGATCGGTCAGTGGACGACCGAACGGCAGCCAACCAACACAGGCGGCCCGGTCGTCTGGATTTGCGCCGACGACCTTCGGCCCACGCTCGATCGCGTGGTAGCCGGTGGCGGAACGGTGCACGGTCAGCCATACCTGGACGCCGACGAACGGTGGCTCGCCGACATTGACGACCCCGCCGGGAACCGCATCGGTGTCGTGGTGCCAGTCCATACCGCACGCCCACAGCCCATGATCGCTGTGCGGGACGTCGAAGCGTCCAGCCAGTGGTACCAGCAGTTGCTCGGTCTCGAAAGCGACCACGGCGGTCCTGAGTATGACCGGCTCCTCGCCGACGGAGTCCTCGTGCTCCAGCTCCACCATCGGGAGACCGAACATCACCACGGACTCATCGGTGATCCTCACAGCAATGTCGGCAACGGTGTTCTCCTGTGGTTCGGCGACGTTGCCGACTTCGACGGCGTCGTCGCACGCGCCAACGGGCTTGCGGCTCCGATCGTGCTACCGCCCCATCGAAACCCGCCCGAAGGCGAGGGCAACGGTCCGGGACACCGCGAGATCTGGATCAAGGATCCGGACGGCTACACCGTTGTGATCGCGAGTCCCGACGGCGAGGCGTTCGAGCTGGCCTGACGCTGGTCGCAATTTGCGGGGCGAGTACTGGACGGCAGCCTATTCCTCGTCGCGATCGGGCGCAGCGGCAGCAACATGCCAAGGCCGCGGATCGGTACGAAGAAGTGAGTACAGGAGCACGTCGTGGTTGCGGCCGGCGTTGAAGAACGCGCCTCGCACCGTCCCCTCGAGCACGAACCCGCACTTCTCGGCGATCCTGCGGCTCGCCCCATTGCCCGGAACGATGACGAGGTGGATCCGATGCTGCTTCTTCGTCGCGTACAGGTAGTCGACGAGGAGTTGGACCGCCTCGGTCGTGTAGCCATGGCCGGCATGCCGTTCGTCATACAGCTGATACGACAGCTCGAACGCGTCCCAATAACTCACCGGCGTGAAGAACTCGATATGACCGACGATCTCTTCGTCCCGGCTCCAGATGAGAAGCGTCCCCTCCGACTTCTCCCAGAAGCCCCCCTCGGCGAACCGGCGACGCAGCACGGGTTCCGACAGCACGCCGAGCGGAAAGTACGCGCCGCGGTTGCGGATGTCGACATGTGCCGAGATGAATGCGGGCAGGTCGGCCTCGCGAATCGGCCGCAGCGCGACACGTTCGCCGCTCAGCATGATGAGCTCCAATCGAAGGCGATCCCTGGCATCAGGACGTTCGCGCGACCATGTTCGCCGCGTTTGACCACCGTCATTCTGCGCTGCCAGAACCTTCCCCCGGGTCTTGGCGGTCGTCGCTAGGCTGGCGGGACGACCTTGCGCATTACGCAGTGACTCTTGCCCTTGGGGCGCTCGTAGTCGAAGCCAGCCCTTTCGAACAGGCTGCGGGTGCCGTTGTAGAGGAACGAGGCCGAAGTCTTCTTCCCCCGTGTGTCCTGCGGGTAAGCCTCCACAACGCCACCGCCCGCTTGAGCGATCAGGTCCAAGGCCCCATCGAGAGCGGCGGCCGCGACGCCGCTGCGACGGTGATTCCGGTCCACGAAGAAGCACCACTGAGCGCGCGACATCTTCGCCGCATGCCGCCATGCGGACACGTTGATTCCGCTCCGCACGGTCTCCCGAACGCAACTGCTCTCATCTCCTTGCCTTGCACTTCTATGTATGCTTACCTAGCACCTCTAGGTAGCAGCGGAGGCCGAGCGTTGGTGCACATCGACAAGGACCTGGTGGCGGCGTCGGCGACGCCGCTGGTGCTGGGGATCTTGGCCGAGGGGGAGTCCTACGGGTACGCGATCCTCAAGAAGGTCAACGAGTTGTCCGCAGGTGAGATGAGGTGGACCGACGGGATGCTGTACCCGCTACTGCATCGGCTGGAGCGGCTCGGGTACATCCAGGCGAGTTGGCGGGTGGCCACGAGTGGTCGGCGGCGTAAGCACTACTCGATCACCCAGGCCGGGTTGGAGCTGTTGGCCGACCGTCGCCAGCAGTGGACGGTGGTCACCGATGCGCTGAATCGAGTGTGGGCGGAGGCGGCTGCTGCGATGCCGCCGGCACGGGCCATGTTGGCCGGGTCGAGCCGGTGACAGCCGTGCCCAGGACCCCTGATGCAAGCCTGGAGGCGCAGATTGGGCAGTGGCGGGGTTATGTGCAGCGGCATCGGGTGATCAGCCCGGCTGATGTCGATGAGCTGGAGGGCCATCTGCGCGATCAGGTCGCCGACCTAGAACACACGGGTCTGAGCGGGGACGAGGCGTTCCTGGTGGCGGTCAAGCGCCTGGGCAGCCTGGATCAAGTGTCCCGGGAGTTCGCACGGGAGCACTCCGAGCGATTGTGGAAGCAGCTGGTCCTCACCCCTGAGTTCCCGGAGTCTTCGGCCACCCGGTCTGGCAGTGAGCTAGTGGTTGTGCTCGCGCTCGCCGTCGGGGCAGCGGCGGCGATCAAGGCGCCCATGCTGGCCGGCTACGACTTCGCCGAGGACGCCGGCTGGTACGCCCGCAACTTCAGCCTGCTGGTGCTGCCCTTCCTGGCCGGCTACTTCGCCTGGAAACGCCGCCTCGGCTGGGCGAGGTCGCTCCGGCTGCTAGCGCCGCCGTTTCTGCTCGGCGCGCTGGTCGCCAACGCCTACCCGTATGCAGACGGCGGGTCCACCGAGGTGCTGGTCGCGATCCACCTGCCCATCCTGATGTGGTTCGTGGTCGGCCTGGCCTATGTGGGAGGGGACTGGCGGTCGCACCCGCGGCGCATGGACTTCATCCGATTCACCGGGGAATGGGTGGTGTATTACACCCTCCTCGCCCTCGGCGGCGGTGTCCTGATCGGGCTCACGCTCGCCGGGTTCGAAGTGATCGGCCTTGACATCTCCTCGTTCTTCTCCGAGTGGGTGCTCCCGTGCGCCGCGACGGGCGCGATCCTCGTGGCCGCCTGGCTGGTCGAGGCCAAGCAGAGCGTGGTGGAGAACATCGCCCCGGTCCTCACCCGGGTCTTCACGCCGCTGACCACGCTGATGCTGCTCGCGTACCTGGGCGCCCTCCTAGTCACTCGCAATGTCGTCGAGGTGGACCGGGACCTACTGATCCTCGTCGACCTGATCCTGGTCCTCGTGCTCGGGCTGCTGCTCTACGCGATCTCCGCCCGGGATCCACTGGCGCCGCCATACCTGTTCGACCGACTGCAGCTGTTGCTGGTGCTCGGCGCCTTGATGGTCGACGTGCTCATGCTGGTTGCGATGCTGATCCGCATCACCGAGTTTGGCGCCAGCCCGAACAAGATCGCTGCGCTCGGGTTGAACCTCATTCTGCTGGCCAACCTCGCCTGGTCGGCCCGCCTCAGCGTCGGATTCTTACGCCGGCGGCGCCCGTTCAGCGCTCTGGAGCGCTGGCAGACCACCTACCTGCCGATCTATGCCGCCTGGGCAGCCGTAGTCGTCGTGGTCTTCCCACCTCGCGTTCAGCTTCACCTAACCGACAGGCTGGCGCCCCACGGAACCATCACCGTTGAACCGGTACACCGAGACATGCGATCGGGACTCCGCGGTGAACTCAGCTCCAGCCCAGTCCGCATGCCTGTTCTCCAGCTCAAAACCAGCGAGTTGTGCCATCAGGTCAAGTTCAGCCGGCCAGATGTAGCGGTGCGGGCTCCGGAAGAGCTGTGCCTGCTTGCCGTCGCCGAAATGGAAGTGATGCGAGACGACCTGTTGCTGCAAGACGTCGTAGGTGTCCAGCCCGATGTAGCCCGGTTCGGAATGCCAGACGGTGGCTTGCTGTCCCGGCGGGAGCTTGCGCAACTCAGGCACCCACAGCTCGACAACGAAGCAGCCGCCGGGTGTGAGGTGGCGCGCCGCGTTTCGAAAGCAAGCGACCTGTTCGGCCTGGGTCAGCAGGTTGGAGATCGTGTTGAAGACGAGGTAGACCAGCGTGTACTCGCCCGGTGCGCGGGCGTTGGCCATGTCTCCGACGATGACCGGAATTCTCTCTTCGTCGACCTTGGTCCGCAGCTGGTCGATCATCGGACCGGAGAGCTCGATGCCGGTGACGGGTATGCCGCGCTCGGCCAAGGGAACGGCGACGCGGCCCGTTCCGATTGCGAACTCGAGCGCTCGGCCGGTGCCGATCAGTTCGGCAAGGCGGTCGATCGTCGGCCCCAACACCTCGGGGGCGAACATGCCAATGCCCGGAGTGTCATAGCGCTGGGCAGCATCGACATCCCAAATCTCCTCTTGGCGCATGGTGACGATCCTGGCAACGGACCTCTCACGGCGTCCAACGGCTTTGCCAACCTGCTGATCTGGGACTACCAGCCCGCCGGACGGCGGCGGTTGCCGCCGCAGATCTGTCAGCCGAGCCGGTCAGCCCGGCCGAGCAGGTATCGCTGCTCGACCCTGTTGTCCGTCAAGGCGGCCGCCTCGCGGTGAAGCGCCGCGGCACGTGCCGCGTCGCCGTTCATCTCGAGCAGGTGGGCCCGCACGGCTCGTTCCCGTTGCCGGGTCAGTGGTTCCTTGTCCAGCTGGTGGCGCCGGTTGAGGTCGTCGAGCAGAGCCAGCGCTCGGGTCGGCCCGTACGCTTGGGCCACCGCCACTACCCGGCTCAGCCGCACGGGCGCGGTCGGGTTGAGTCGTTCCAGCCACAGGTACAGCGCCGCGATCTGCGGCCAGTCCGTTTGCTCCGGCGACGCGGCATTGGCGTGCACGGCCGCGATCGCCGCCTGCAGCTGGTAGGGGCCCGCCTCGCGCCGGCCCCAGACGCTGTCGATCAGCTGGGTGCCCTCGCGGATCAGCTCGAAGTTCCACGTGGTCCGGTCCTGCTCCTCCAGCGGCACCAGCTCGCTGTCGCGGGTGCGAGCGGTCCGCCGCGACTCGGTGAGCAGCATCAGCGCGAGCAGGCCAGTCCACTTCCGCGTGGTCGGGCAGGGAGTCGCGGAGCATGCGGGTCAGCCGGATCGCTTCGCGGGTCAGGTCGATGCGCGCGAGCTCATCGCCTGTGCTGGCGGTATAGCCCTCGTTGAAGATCAGGTAGAGCACCTGCATCACCGCGGCTATCCGACTATCTCGGTCGGCGTCGCTCGGCGGGGTAAAGCGGCCACCAGCGCGGGCCAGCTGCTGTTTGGCGCGGCTGATCCGCGTACCCATGGTGGTTTCGGTCGTCCCATACGCGTGCGCGATCTCGGCGGTCGTCAGACCGCCCACGGCGCGCAGTGTGAGCGCCACCTGGGAGGTCGTGCTCAGCGCTGGGTGGCAGCACAGCAGCAGCAAGGTGAGGCTGTCGTCGGTCGCTTGCGGGGTGTTCGCGCGGGCCGGTTCCTGCATGGCCAACTCGGCGATCCCGGCCTGCTGTTCGCGACGGCGCCGGGCCTGATCGGAACGGAGCAGATCGATCATCCGCCGGTAGCCGATCCGGATCAGCCAGCTGCGCGGGTTCTCCGGCACGCCATCGGCTGGCCACGCCTGGCTCGCGGCGAGCAGCGCCTCCTGCACCGCATCCTCGGCGATGTCGAAGCGGCCGAATCGCCGCACCAACGCGCCGAGCACCTGCGGCGCCTCCGTGCGCAGCAGGTGCTCAACGGCGGTCATGCCGTGAAGTCCTCGCCCATGATCGGCCGGATCTCGACCGGCTCACCGAGCGTCTCGACTATCCGCGAGACGATCTCGACGGCTCGTTCCAGGCTGGCCACGTCGATCACCGCGAAGCTGGCCAGCACCTCCTTGAGCTCGGCGAACGGTCCGTCGGTCGCGACCACGCCGTCCGGGGTCTTGCGAACCGTCGTGCTGACCACCGGATGGCCTAGCCCTTCGCTGCTGACGAACTCGCCGGTCTCGATCAATTCCTGCTCGAATTTTTGGTAGGCGGCGAACGCGGCCATCGCCTCCTCCGATGCGGTGTCGGCAGTTGCGGCGTCCCAGTCGGCGGCGGGCGTGTAGCCGAGCAGCAGATATTTCATGCTCGTCCTCTTCTTTATCTCTCGTTGGATCACGGTACGCCGGGGTCAGGCGGAGCGGCGCAACCACAGTGCGACGGCGGTCGTCCAGGTGAACCCGACCAGGCCGTTCACGGCGATCTGGATGCTCGCCGGGAGTCCCGATTGGGAAGCCGCTATCTCGCGGCCGGACCGCGGATCTCGACATGGCCCTGATGTGACCCAAGTCACAGGCGCCGGACGTCGAGGCGCCGGTGCCGCCTCCGAGGTATCGGCAACTACTCACCGAGGAGGACGAGATGTCCGAGAACACCCAGCCGAGCACCGAACTGAAGGCCCTTGACCGCCTGGTCGGCACCTGGTCGGTGACTGGCGGAGCCGAGGGAACC
This sequence comes from uncultured Actinomycetota bacterium, assembly GCA_963831385.1. Classification (GTDB taxonomy): domain Bacteria; phylum Actinomycetota; class Actinomycetes; order Jiangellales; family Jiangellaceae; genus JACVRX01. The sequence continues at coordinate 9,501 of CAWHPW010000009.1, read as the reverse complement.
GTGCGGTACGAGTGGATGCCCGGCCGGTTCTTCCTGCTCCAGCACGTCGAGCTCACCCAGTTCGGCCAGCCGATCAGCGGCCTGGAGGTTATCGGGAACCTGCACCCATTCGGCGAGCCCGTCGGCGTGGACGTGGTGTCGCGGTTCTACGACGCGGCCGGCAACACCTTCGACTACGTCTACGAGCTCACCGGCGACAAGCTGACCATCTGGGCGGGCGCGAAGGGCAGCCCCGCTTACTTCGAGGGCACCTTCAGCGCCGACAACACCACAGTCACCGGCGAATGGACCTACCCCGGCGGCGGCGGATACGCCTCGACCATGACCCGGATCTGAGTTCGACACGCAACACCGAGTCTGCATGGCCGGAGAGTGGTGAGCCTCGCCGCACGAGAGGTCACTGCTCTCCGGCCGACCGCAATAGACAGCAACATTCAGATTCGCCCCCAGCTGCCGCTGACCGTAAGTTGGCCGCCATGCGCATCGCGATCGTGGGTGGGCACGGACAGGTCGCCCGCCATCTGCACCCAATCCTCGTCCGGGCCGGGCACGTGCCCGTGGCGCTGGTGCGGAAGGAGGCATACCGCGCCGAGCTGGAAGACTTGGGCGCGGAGGTACGGCTGCTTGACATCGAGCGCGCAGAGGCAGACGTGTTCGCGACGGCGTTCGAGGGCTGTGACGCGGTTGTCTTCTCTGCTGGCGGCGGTCCTGACGGCAACGCGGAGCGCAAGCGCACGGTCGACTTGAATGGCTCGCTGAAGTCCATAGCGGGGGCCAAGACAGCTGACATTAACCGGTTCGTGCAGGTGTCTGCCATCAACGTGGACAACCCACTCCGAGCTGACACCGGCGAGGTGTGGAAGGCGTACGTCGAAGCGAAGCGCGACGCTGATGCCGCGCTGCGCGACAGCGGCCTGGACTGGACGATCATCCGGCCGGGCCGGCTCACCGATGACCCGGGAACCGGCGCCGTGTCGCTGGGCTCGGACATCCCACGTGGTGCCGTCCCACGTGCCGACGTCGCTGCGGTACTAGCGGAGGTGCTGGAAGTTAAGGGCTCCATCCGTCAGCAATGGAACGTGGTCGCGGGCGATACGCCGGTCGCCGAGGCAGTGCAACGGGCGACCGGTGGCTGAGAAGACCCTGGACGAAAGAACCCTGAGCCTCAGGACTCTCGCCGACGGTCCTTGGCACGATAACTCGATCTAGATAGACTTTCAGTGTGAGGCCATCGAAATGGAGCCTCCGCACCTTCGGATGGTGCGCGGCGCTCGTCGCAGTAGCGGGGACCGGTGCGCTGGTCTGGTGGTCGTTGGCCGGAAGCCCCGACCTCGAACTCAAGGCCTGGGAAGTCGTGCCCGCCCTGCTGCTGACCGTCATGCTTGCCTTCGCATGGCTTGTGGTCCCCATCGCCCTCGTCGCCCACCGACTCGCCGCTGCGCTTCGGCTCGGCGGCCGCCAGCAGCGGGTTCGTACAGCGCTCCTCGCCAGCGTCGCCCGGCCCATGTGGCAGCTTCTGCTCGCCCTCCTGGTGCTCACCGCCGGCAGCACGTTCCTCGTCTTGCGCGTCTACCTCACCGCCGCGGCGCGGAGCTGGGGCGACTCCTTCCTATGGATTTCTCTGGCCGTCCTTGCCGTCGTCGGCGTGCAGCTGCTCGTGCTCGGCGTAGCCGGAGTCGTCGCGGGCTCACGGCGATCGTTCCACGGCGGCATGGTTGCCGGGGTGGTCACCCTCGTGGCGTTCACCGCTGGCTACCTCGCCGTGTATCTGCCGGAGCGGCACGCCTATCGCGCGGACCCCGGTTCGTACCCCTCCGGTTGGAACCTGGGCCCGGGCGACCTCCTTTTCCCGTTCGATCTGCTCTTCGCCAACCTGCTGCTCGCGTTGCCTTGGCCCGTCCTGGGCGCCGCGCTCGGGGCACGGAGCGTGGAGCTATCCCGACGCGGACCGGACGGATGGGACCGGTTGCTCCAGATTGCGACCGCCGGTCTACGCGGCGGCGACCGCGCCTGGGCCGCCGCGATGCGTGCCGAGCTCGCGAACGTTGACGAGCGCGGCGAACGGCGTCGCTTCGCTCTCGGCTGCACCGCGTCCGCGCTGCGGCTCGGGCCGGACCCCGCGATGTGGCTCGTCGCGATCGGCGCGGCGGGTCTCGCCGCCGTCGGGACGTACGCCGCCTCCCGCGCCTCGCTCGCCGACGGCGCCGGCGGGATTTTGTCGGCCCACGGCTCCGGGGTTGCTGTCGTTGTGTTCGTCGCGACCCTCGCGATCGCACTGCGCCACCGCTCGTTCCGGGACGGCCTCCAGGGCGGGACCCTGGCGCTGCTCGCTGCCTTCGTTGCCTCATACGCCGTCGGCATCTCCGAGGCGGTCGTCTGGGCAGAGCGCCGGGCCGGGTACCTCACGACGGGTGATGCGGTCCCGCCCAGCGCCCAGGCGGCAGTGCTCGATCTCCTGCGGCCCGAGTTCGTTCTCGGGAATCTCGCCTACGGTCTGCAGTCGATGCTCCTGGCCGCCGCGATGGGGGCGCTGGTCGCCCGGAGACGCGCCGACGATCCGCAACCCGCTCGGGAGGTCTCCCCGTCCCCCCTCCTGTCCAGCAAATCGATCTCGATCGAGATGGACTCATGAAGCGCACTCGCCGCCCCTCCGCGCAGACCGTCGCCGTGGTGCTGGCCCTGGCCGACAACACGTCGGGCTGGCGCCACGGTTACGACCTGTGCAAGCAGCTCGACCTCAAGGCCGGCACCATCTACCCGATACTCATGCGGTTGCACGAGCGTGGGCAGGTGGAGACAACCTGGGAGACGGATCCTCCGGCAGGGCGACCGGCCCGGCACCTGTACCGGCTATCGGGCGCGGGAGCCGAGCTCGCCGACGAGTTGCGCACAGCCGCGACGGGCGAGGCGCTCGCCGACAGGAAGAATCCATCGCCGCGGCCCGCGCTCGGAGAGGCCCGGGGATAGCCCGCAGGCTCGTCGGTCATGCAATCGTGTGCCCGCCACTGGCGACGAACGTCCTCCGCTCACCAATGGCGGCAGCGGCTCCTCAGGCGGCACGCCTCCGAAATGTGCGATTACGCGCCCTGTCCGTATGCGTCGTGGTAGTTCCACCACTGGTATGACGGGGTCTGGGGATAGCCCTCCGGCGAGTCCTCCCACTCCTCCTGGCGACCGAGCGCGGTGACGTCGAGGTAGCTCCAGGTGCTTCCCATCGCCTCGTCGCCGCGGCTGTCGACGAAATAGGTGCGAAACACGCGATCGTCGTCGCGGATAAAGGCGTTGGTGCCATGCCACTCGTCCACACCGAAGTCGGCGTCAAAATCGTCCGTCAGCGTGTACCACGGGATCGACTCCCAGCCCATCCGCGCCTTCAGGCGCTCAATGTTCGCCTGCGGGGCCCGCGATGCGAACGCCAGCGTGGTGTCGCGGGCATTCAGGTGTGCCGGATCCGCTACCTGGTCGGCGAGGAACGAGCAGCCAACGCAGGCCCGCTCCGGGTACGCGCCGCCCTCAGCGTAAGTAGTGACCTCCGGCCCGTAGAAGGCGCGGTAGACGATCAGCTGGCGGCGGCCCTCGAATAGGTCGAGCAGGCTTGCAGACCCAGTCGGCCCTTCGAAGCGGTAGTCCTTATCCACAGCCATCCATGGCATACGCCGGCGTTGGGCCGCCATCGCGTCGCGCGCCCGGGTGAGTTCTTTCTCCTTCACCAGCAGTCGCTCCCGGGCTTCATCCCACTCCTGCGGAGAGACGATCGGGGGTGTCTTCATTCGTTGTCTCCTTCAGCCACTCGTTGACCTGCCGCTGCCCAGTCTGTGGTCAGTGTCCTAGTCTGCTGCTCGTCGTTCAGGGGCACGGCGCCAAGTTACGCGTCGGCCTGAATCTCGACGAGCCGGAGCGTTCCTCGTTCCAAGCCTGCCTCCGCCAGGGAAGGGCGAGGCGATGCCCGGGCACTGGGGCATCGCGTGGTTGTCGAAAGGAGGCACAATGTCGAGGTCTATCCCGCCATTTGCCGTGCAGTCCGGCGAAGGCAGGGCCTTGGAGACACCCACCGGTGACTCCGTAACCGTCAAGGCGGACACCGAGAAGACGAACGGCTCGCTGACGGTAATCGAGTTCGTGATAGGACCGAAGCATGGACCGGCGCTGCACGCGCACCTCCGTGAGGACGAGCTGTGGTATGTCATCGAGGGCGAGTTCCGGTTCAAGGCGGGTGACGCCATGCTCCAGGCGTCGACGGGCGGCATGGCCTTCGGGCCGCGTGGCACCCCGCACTGCTTCCAAAACATCGGTGACGCGCCAGGCCGGCTGCTGGTGATCACTACACCATCGGGATTGGAGCGGTTCTTCGAGCAGTTCGCCGAATTGCTGCCCGGCCCCGTGGATCCGGACAGGCTTGCCGCCGTCGGGCACGCCAACTGGGTCGAGTTCGTCGGTCCACCGGTGGGAGTTTCGGACCCCCTCTAGAGTGCGAGTCATACGTCAACAGCAGCCGCATCTCACCGCTCCCCGCCCGTGGGTTTCTGGCTACATCCGGCGATTCTCGACGGCATCACATGTCCGCTCATGCCACCCGTATTGAAGGCATTGACGTGTTGCCGAGCGCTCGTGGCCTTCGCCCAGTCGACTGCGGTGCGTCAGTCGTCGGGCATCGAGCGGCGGTCGCCGACCGGGCGGTCGGTGAGCGGGAAGGCGAGCGAGCTGGCGCGGACCCACCACTCCATCACGTCGTAGGCGAGCCGACCCGCCACGACGGATGGGTCGCCGTCCGAAAGCCGTGCCGCCTCGGCGGCGCCGCAGGCGAAGATCGACATCCCGCGATACGACGGGTCGGTCTGCTCGTCGAACGGCCCGTTCACGACCACCGCGCCCCGCCGACTCAACTCGGCGCGGTAGGCGAGGTGGCGTGCCTGCAGTGCTTCGAGCTTCTCCTCCGACATCTGCGGCGCATCGGCCGGCCGCCGCAGGACCACCACCGTGTAGACGTCGAACGCGTCGGGAATGTTGGCATCGCGTGACATCGGTGCGCTCCTAGGCCGCACCGCGCAGCGCGGCCTCGACGTCCCGCATCGGCCGTACCGACCGCTCACTAGAGGCGCGGTCGGTCACCTCGACGCCGCCGGCCGCGAGCGTAGGCGGCCAGACGGTGACGATGTTCGGCCTGCCGGGCACCTTGTGCGAGACAACGCCGGCCCCGGCTGAGAGGTCGCAGAGCGAGGCGAACGAGAAGCTCAACGGACACATGTTCCCGCAACGGTAGCCTGCGGCCCGGGTTGTGCTCGACGGCTCCCGGTGACGGGTTGACGCCCACGGTGGGCCTGGCACCGGGTCAAGCCCGGCGGCGGGCGCGGTACGCCCGGGCCGCTGTGCGGTCGTTGCACCACGTGCAGCAGTAGCGCCGGGTGCCCGCCCGAGTTCGGTCCACGAAGGCGCACCGGCACGGATCGCCCATGCATACGCCCAGCCGATCCACGCCGTGCTGGGCGACGTGATGTGCGACGGCCGCCGGCAGTCTGGCCTCCAGTGCGTCGACCCCGCGCCGGGACGGGTCCACCAAGAAATCGGCCGCATCACCGTGCGCTACCAGCACGAACACCGCCCGCGCAGACTCGAGCATCGGATTCAGTGCCGCCGCGGCGGTGGCCACGTCGGATGCATCGAACGCGACGCGCAGCCCGTATCGCAGGTCTTGCAGCCGCGGCAGGTCGACGTCGGAAAGGTCCGCCGCCAACGCGGCATGCCCCACCTGCTCGTACGCGCTGGTGAGCCAGGTCAAGTCGGACAGCCGGTCGGGCGGGTCTTCCAGCAGGTCGACGGTGTTGACCATGAGCACGGCGAGGTCCAGGTCTGTGGCGGTGTTCGCCCGCGATAGCCAGTCATCGGGGAAGCCTGCGCTCACGCTGTCTCCTGCCAGATCACGATCCAGCCGTCACCTTGCGTCAGTTGCTTGACGGCTCATGATACCGACTCGTAGCGTCAGCTCCATAGGTTCTCGAACAACTGACGGAGGGCTCATGAGACTACGAGCGGGTTTGGTGGCACTCGTGGCTACAGCGGTGCTGGCGGGGCCGGTGGTCACGGCAATGGGGCAGCCGGAGACCGGCGCGTCTACGGCGACGGAGACGCCAACTCAGGGCGTTGTCGTCACCGACGTGAAGATTCGGGTGCCACACCAATCGGCGATCGACGCGTACGTGGTGCGGCCGGCCGGTCGGCTCGCCCCGCACTCGCAAGCTGGAATCCTGTGGCTGCACTGGCTCGGCCAGATCCACAACGACCGGACCGAATACCTTGCCGAGGCCATCACACTCGCCGGTCAAGGCGTCGTATCCGTACTGCCGCAGGGCTACTTCCCATGGGTGCCGGACCCCGACGGCACGACGAACGACGTGACGCTTGTGACACAGCAGGTCGAAGCGATGCAAGCGGCGCTCGACCGGCTTGTCGCGACACGCGCCGTGGACCGCTCGCGAATCGCCATCGTCGGGCACGACTACGGCGCCATGTACGGCGCGCTAGTAGCCGACCGGGACCACCGCGTCGACACTCTCGTGCTGGAGGCGCCGGACGCCACGTGGGGCAACTGGTTCGCGCTCTTCTGGCTTGGACTCGAAGGACAGGCCTACGACGACTACCTCGCGCTGTTCGAGGGCCTCGACCCGGTCGAGCACACTGCCCGGCTCGGCAAGCACGTGCTGTTTCAGTGGGCCGGCGAGGACTTCTTCGTACCTGAAGCAGTGCGCGACGCCTATGCTGCGAGCAGCCCGAACGCCCAGGTCCTGCTCTACGAGCGCGCCGACCACCAACTCACCGACCAGGCGAGGCTCGACCGAGACGCGTTTCTCGCCCGCGAGCTGGGTTTGGGTGCCAGCTAGCCGGATGCGTAGGACAGGCGTTGTTGAGCAACACGGCGCACCCGGCGTCCTCTTCACCACGAATGTCAGGATCCACTGGTGGAGGCAGAGCTCGTTTCGCGTGCGGTGGCCGCGGCGACATCACTGGCCGTAGCGCTGGACCTGCGAGTCGACGAGGCAGTCGTGATTCACAATTCGAACAAGCTTGCTCTACGTCTTTTTCCGTGTGACGTCTTCGCTCGAGTAGCACTGGCGGGGCAAGAGGTCTCCGCGCTTGAGGTCGAGCTCGCTCAGCATCTCGCTGCAATTGCGAGCCCCGTCGCGGCGCTTGAGCCCCGAGTCGAACCGCGTGTCTATGAATGCGACGGCTTCGCGGTGACCTTGTGGACCTACTACGAGGCGGTGACTCCTGACCAGGTCTCACCAGCCGTATACGCAGACGCGCTCAATCGCCTGCACGCGGGGATGCGAAGCGTCGAGATCGCGACGTCGCACTTCATGGAACGGGTCGCACGGGCTTTGCGGCTGGTCGCGAACCGAGACGAATCTCCCGCGCTCGCTGAGGCCGACCGGGATCTGCTCCTAAGCACGCTGCAGAGCGCGCGTCGCAAGATCCACAGCCGCGGCGCTGCCGAGCAACTGCTGCACGGCGAACCGCATCCGGGCAACGTCCTCAGCGCGCAGGACGGCCCGCTCTTCATCGACTTCGAAACGTGCTGCCGTGGGCCAATCGAATTCGATGTTGCGCACGTGCCGGACGAGGTCAGCGCGCACTATCCGGATGTCGATCAAGTCCTGCTCCACGAGTGTCGGCGGCTTGTTCTTGCGATGGTCGCTGCATGGCGATGGGACGCCCGCGATGAGTTCCCGAATGGGCACCAACACGGCCGAGACATCCTGATCTTGCTCCGCGAGGGTCCACCGTGGCCGGCACTCGGTGCTCTCGCCGCCGAGTAACGGTCCATAGACGGAGGCAGGCACGACAGACGAGTGTCAACAAAGCTTGATGCTGTGGTCGGTGTCGGGTTGACCTGCCGGATGGCGGCTCAGAGCCGTTCGGCGAGGGCGGTTAGTTTGGCGACGTACGCAGGCCAGTCCTGCTGCTCCGGGAGGTTGGAGACCTCCGCTCGGAGGCCGACCGCGCCGTCGATCTGTTCGCGGAGGATGTCGGCGTGTCCGACGTGTCGCGCCAGGTCGACGATGACGTGCACCATGATGCGTTCCAGGGTGACCGGGTTGCGATCCTCTGCCCACCATGGCACTCGGCCGAGCGCGTCGAGCGGCAGCTCCTCGATGGTCGCGTCGGCGAAGGTCCACACTCGCCGGTAGAGGTCGATGATGCCGTCGCAGGTTTCGCTCTCGGTCGCGTACCAGTCGGCCTGCGGGTCAGCCTCGAAATCCTCGTCCGAGATCCGCTCGTCGGGCGTCGGCCATGCACGGCCGAAGGTGTCGGCGAAGTAGCCGATCTCGACGTTGGCCATGTGCTTGACGATGCCGATGAGGTTCGTGCCGGTGGGCGTGCGGGGCATGCGGAGGTCGCGTTCGCCGAGGCCGTCCAGCTTCCACAGCAGCGCGTCGCGATTGGACTGGAGATAGTGCCGCAGTGCAACCTTGGGCTCTTTCAAATCGCTCATGTGATCAGTCTGGGCCGTAACCTCGGCTTCCGTCTTTCGAGCGACTCGAAGGCTCACCGGAATAGTGTGCCCGTCTCGGGGTACTGACATGCCGCCGTCGGCGCGCACGACCATGCCCCGCCGGTTCAAGCGACCAAGCCGTGTCGGCGCAGCTAGAAAACGTGTTCGGGGTCAACAGTGGACGTTGCGTACTCCGGACGCCCGAGAGGCCGATAAGTCTGGATGGTGATGCCCCGGGACGTGGTCCGCGAGTTGACCAGATCGAGCGCGACGTCTGGACCGGAATCGGGGAACAGCCGTGTGCCCTGGCCGACGACGACGGGATAGGTGACCAGGTCGAGCTGGTCGACCAGGTCGTTGGCGAACAGCCATCGGACGAGGGCGCCGCTGCCGGGCACCAGCAGTTCGCCATCGTGATGCGCCTTCAGATCACCGACGGCCGTGGCGACGTCGCCGTGCAGGACAGTCGTGCCCGCCCACTGCGGATCGGCGAGACTGGTCGACGCCACGTACTTGGGCCGGCTGTTCAGCGCGGCAGCAATCGGGTTCGTGCTCGGATCGGCCATCGCTCCCCAGTAGCCGGCGAAGATCTCGTACGTCCGCCGGCCAAAGAGGAACGCGGCCGCGCCGTCGTAGACCTGGTTGAGATAGTCCCCGGCTTCGGTGTCGAGAAGGGGTATGGCCCATCCGCCGCGGTCGAAGCCGCCGCTGCGATCCTCGTCAGGTCCGCCCAACCCCTGCATCACGCCGTCCACCGAGATGTTGGTTGTGGTCGTCAACCTCATGTCGTGTCACCTCGTCGAACAACGGCCGCGGACCTCTTCTGGATCCGCGCTACTTGCTAAAGACAAGCACACCCCCTAGCCACCTAGCCCCTGAACTGCCGATGAGCGAGCGCAGGATCAGCCTTGACGCCACTCCCCGGAACCTGAACAGACTGCGCTTCTTGCTCGCGGGGCTTGACCTTGACGCAGCGTCAACCCTGCACGCTGTCGTCATGTCCACAGAAATTC
>CAWHPW010000008.1:0-62916 GCA_963831385.1 uncultured Actinomycetota bacterium | reverse complement strand
TTGCAGAACGCCGCGTCGATCGCCGGCCTGTTCCTCACCACCGAGGCCGTCATCGCCGACAAGCCGGAGAAGGAGAAGATTCCGGCCGGCGCTGGCGGCGGCGACATGGGCGGCATGGACTTCTGAGTCCAGCTGCATCTCGCTCCACGAAGGGGCGGCATTCCGGCTCATCCCGAGCTGGGGCGCCGCCCCTTCGCCGTATGCCGGCTCATCCTGGTCAAGTGAGAGGAGCGGACTCCCATGACCAAATACGTGATCGGTCCGGACGTGGCGATGCGCCTGGCTCACGACCAGATCGCTATTGGCGACGAGCACCAAATCCTGGCTCCCACGCTCCTGCGCTCGCAGTTGCTGTCTCTCCTATACCAAGCAGTCAAGCGCGGTGACATGACCAAGAAGGATGCCGAGCAACTGCTCGACTACGTGCGCGGGCTGCGAATTCGACTACTCGGCGACCGCGTTCTTCAGGGAGTCGCGTGGAAAGTTGCTGACCAGCTCGGGTGGTCCGACACCTATGCCGCCGAGTACGTTGCTTTGACCCGACTGCAGGCCGACGCGTTAGTCACACTCGATGCGCAACTCGCCCGTTCTGTGCAGGATCTGGTGGCAATCGCACCAATCGAGGCGCTGTCCTGATCGAAAGAGCGGACGCGACCGGAAGAACGGGAGGATCAATCGCGGATGCCAGCTGCGCGAGCTGGGTTAGCGGGTGCGAAGGTCGGCATTGGTCCTCCCGGTCTTCCGATCCGCTGCAATGCAAAGGCAGCCGCCGGACGGCAGGGCGCTGGGGCAGGGTACGTCGCCCCTGGGCTCACAGCTCGCCGAGCGGCGCGACCACGATCCCGCTCTTGTCGCATCGCCAGCGCGGCTCGGTCCCGAGCTCTGGATCGATGTGCAATTCGTGGGCCTCGGTCTCATCGCATGTGACGCAGCGCGGCCAACGACCGATGCGCGCGTCCAGCAACCGGTCCTGGACGTCTTGAGCAACCTGCCCGGCGACGAAGGAACCTCCGTCGGGCCATTCGCCGACCCACCAGCGCCGCTCCGTCACCACGTCTTCGAGTACGTCGACTATGTCGGCCGAATCCAGCCCGCGCGCGGCGAGGTCGTGCAGCACGCGGGCGCGAGCATCGAGCAGCGGATCGGTGCTCATGCTCCGATGGTGCCAGCCGCACGCACACCACTGGCACACTGAGCCGGTGCGACCCCTGCTCGAGGTCATCGTGCTGGGCGCCGGCGACGTCGCAGGTGCTCGCGCTGGCGGTGCCGACCGGCTCGCGGTGATTGCGGAAGTCGAGTCCGACGGTCTGACGCCTGCCGTCAGCACGGTGCGCGAGATCAAGACCGCGTCTGATCTGCCGTTGCGCATCATGCTGCGCGGAAACGACGGCTACTCGACCAGCGGCTCGGAGCTCACCCGGCTGCAAGGGGCCGCGCGCCAGTTCGCCGAGGCCGGGGTCGAGGGCTTCGTCCTCGGCTTTCTCGGTCCGACGGTGCAGATCGACGTCGACGCCACCCTCGCGCTCGCGGACGAGTTCGGCTCGATGCCCTGGACGTTCCATCGCGCCGTCGATCATGCGCTCGACTATGACAAGGCGTGGCAGCGCCTGCGGATGATGCCCCGGCTCGACAGCGTCCTGACGGCCGGCTCGGCGCGCGGCGTCGCGGCCGGGCTCGATGAGCTCTGCCGGCGCGCGGCGGACGACTCGTACATCGCTGAGTTGATGATGGCTGGCGGCGGGCTGCAGCCGGACCACGTGCCGTGGCTGGCCCGGGCAGGCGTGCGCAAGTTCCACGTCGGCCCGCAGGTACGTCCCGGTGGGTCATGGAAGGCCTACGTCGACGCGTCGATGGTCCGGTCGTGGCGGACTCTCGTCGACGATGCGGTGGCTGCGGCGCTGTGATCCTCGTCGATCCGCCAACCTGGCCGGGCCACGGGAGGCTGTGGTCTCACCTGATCTCGGACTCGTCGTACGACGAGCTGCATGAATTCGCGCGTTCGGTGGGCATTCCGGCGCGCGGATTCGAACGCGATCACTACGATGTGCCGGCTGAGATGTATGAACAGGTCCTCGCCGCCGGCGCGGTGTCGGTGAGCAGCCGCGAGATCGTCCGCCGGCTGGAAGCGGCGGGCCTCAGGAGGCGGAAGCGCCGCCTCGGAGCAGGCTGAGCTCGGTGTCGATGTTGCGCCGAGCGGTCTGCTCCCATCGGTTCTGGGCGGTCGTGGTGTGGAACAGCGGATCGCGGGAAGCAAAACGCTCCAGGACGGCGATCCGGCCGGTCCGGAACTGCTCATCGGGGATGTGCTCGTACTCCTTTCGAACGGCGGCGGCATAGGCCGCGTACGAGTCCGGATCTCCACCCAGGACGGCGAGGTCGGCGTCGCATAACACTGCGCCGTCCGCATCTCCGGGCGGCGGGACGTGAGTTTCGGTCAACTCGACGAGCCGCATGACCTCTGCGATCTGCGTGGCTGCGACCCCCAGATTCGGGAGCATCAACGCCGCGAGCTCGGCGCTGGCTCGTTCGTCCTGACCCGGACTCCCCGCATAGACGGCGTCGTGGAACCACGCGGCCAGTCGAACGACGTGTGGATCATTGGCCTGGTCCGCTAGATCGTCAACGGCCTTCAGCACGGACCGCAGGTGGTCGGTGTTGTGGTGTCGCCGATGTGGCTCCGACCATCGGGCGAGCAACTCTCGGCCGACCGTCTCGTTGCCGGTCAGCTCGGTCCATCGAACCAGCAGGTCGTCCACGCAGACCATGATGGCGGCACCGGCGGCGGGGCCCCTGGGCAGCCCGCCGCCGGTGGTCTCTCTCGGTCAGGGTCCGGATGCAGCGCACTATGCGGGCGAACTGCCTGACCGCAGCGCGAGGACCGCGTACGCGCGAGCACATGACATCAGGTCGGCGAGTGGGACGAACTCGTCGGCGCTGTGTGCGGCGGCGACCTCGCCCGGGCCGAGTTGCAAGGTCGGGATGCCTGCGTTTGTGTAGAGCCGCAGGTCCGAGCCGTACGGAGCTCCTGTCGGCTCCGGTGTCCAACCGGCCGCGTCGGCGCAGGCCGACCGGACGGCCAGCAGGAGCGGATCGTCCGCGGCCAGTCGGCCCGGAGCGAAGACCCCACCTGGCCAGGTCACCCGGGCCGGATGAGCCGCCAACCACGCGTCACCGGCGCATGCTTGGGCGACCGCTGCCTCGAGCTCCGCCCGGGCGGTATCGACCGACTCGCCGATACGCACCCCATACCGGCCCTCGGCGATGAGCAGATCGGGAACGGTGCTCGCCCAGTCGCCGGCCCGCACGACACCGATGGACAACGGGTACGGCACGTCGAGGTGGCTGACGACCGGGTCGACGTCCTGGTTCCGCCGAGTCTCCAGGTCACGTAGCGCTGCAAGTACCGGCGTCGCCGCGTCGAGCGCGGACAGGCCTTGCGTTCGGACCGACCCGTGCGCCGCCCGGCCCGGCACCTCGAGGTGGAACGTGAGGGAACCGGCGTTAGCAATCACCGCGCGGCGCTCGGTCGGCTCGGCCAGCACGCACACCTCACCCCCGTGCCCGCGCTCGAGCGTGCCGAAGGTGCCCAGCCCGCCGTCCTCCTCCCCGACGACGCAATGGACGGCGACCGACGGCATCGCGCCGCCCGCACCGGCCCTGAGGGCCGCCAGCGCGCCGAAGATAGCTGCGAGTCCACCCTTCATGTCACAGGCGCCGCGCCCGAAGAATCGGTCACCCGCCCGCCGCAACCGCCACGGGTCAGCCGACCAGGTCCGCGGGTCGCCGGCCGGCACCACGTCGGTGTGTCCGGCCAGGATCAGCCGAACGGAACCCGCACCGAAGCTCGCCACGCAGCCCAGCGCGGTCTTGCGAACGACCTCTTCACCGGGATAACCATCAGCGGACCGCAGATCGGCCAGATCGAGGTCCCACAAATCGACCGCACCGCCGAGCTCTGCCAGTCGTTTGGCGCACCACCGCTGGATCGCGACTTCCGCGGTCGATCCGCCGACGCTGGGAATGCCGACGAGCGCTTTGAGGTCAGCGACTATGGCGTCCGGATCGACTGCGTCCACGACGCGTCGTTCCATCGGGCTCAGTGGCATACGCCGAGTCTGCCTGGGCGATCATGAGACATCCAGACCGTCGGACCGCCGCACCCGCCGCATGATCGCTGACTGCTCGGCCGGCGGACGCGGCATCATGACGTGTGCACCGGGCTCGGTGTTGGTGTTCACCAGGCAGTCCTGCATGGCGTCAGGCGGATTCGCGCAGCCCGGAATCCCCCAAGACTCGACGGCTAGACGACGCCGGGCTCAGCGCAGCGCCGCCGGCAACGGCTCGGCGTGCACGATGGTCAGCGAGGACACCGCCCGGGTCAGTACCACGTAAAGTCGGCGTAGACCACGCGGCTCGGCTGCCGCGATCGCCGCCGGCTCCACCACGATCACATGGTCGAACTCCAGCCCTTTGGCGAGCGAAGCGGGCACCAGGACCAGCCGCGGGTCGTCCTCATCGTCGACGCTACCGATCCGCCAATCGGCCGCGCCGAGCGCGACCGCAAGCCGGTCGGCGTCGGCGTCGGCTGTGATGACCCCGATCGAGCCGTCCCGGGCCGCCACGTCCAACAGCACAGTCGCGGCAGCGGCAATCGCGTCGTCGACTGCGATGACGTCGAGCCGGCCCGGGTTGGCTCGCACCGGCTCGGGTGGATCGATCGCCGGAGCGATCGTCGGCAACAGCCGGGCGGACAGCGTGACCACGGCGGCCGGCACCCGAAAACCCTGGCGCAGCACCTCGATATGGGCGTTCGTCGCGCCGAGGTGATCGAGCGCGGCGTTCCACGACTCCGTCGCCCAGGGCGTGGTTCCCTGCGCGATGTCGCCGAGAACCGTAGCCGAGGCCGTGCTCGCCCGCCGGCCGACGGCGCGTAGCTCCATCGGGGACAGGTCCTGAGCCTCGTCGAGCACGACGTGTCCGACGGTGGGGACTCGCTCGATGGCCCCTCGCGCCTCGTCGACCAGCACGGCGTCGGCGTGTGACCACCGGGCGCTTCGCGGGCCGCGTGCCGGTCGAGCCCAGCCGACCAGCCGGCGCTCGTCAGCAGTGAGCAGGTCGCCGGAGACGTCTGTCAGAAAGCCAGGGTCGCCGAGCAGTCGCATCACCAGCCGCACCGGATCGAGCGCCGGCCAGACAGCGTCGACGAGCTCACGGATCGGCCGGGAACGCGCCACCGCGTCCTGCACGCGGTCGTCGGTGACCTCGGCACTGGCCTCCATGCGCAGCAGGATCAGGTGGGCCAACCGTTGGGGAAGCAGCGCGCGACCGACGGAGTACGGGTCGCCGCGTCTTCGCAGCGCTTCGACCGCGTCAGCGACCTCGTGCGCCGGCACCCGCCAGCGTCGCGTACCGCGCGGGACGACGAGCGCGTTGTCCGGCTCGCGCAGGTGCCGCCAGACTGCGCGTCGGATCACCTCGGCCATGCGCGGGTCGCCCTTGAGTGCGGCCACCGATGACGGGTCGACCGAGCGCACCGGCACCCCTTCCACCAACTCCCCGACGGTGACCTGACGAACCTCGACCTCGCCCAGTGCCGGCAGCACCTGGCCGATGTAGTGCATGAATGCCCGGTTGGGTCCGACGACCAGCACGCCCCTGCGGGCGAGCCTCGTCCGGTGGGTGTGCAGCAGGTAGGCGGCCCGATGCAGGCCAACCGCGGTCTTGCCGGTCCCGGGCGCGCCCTGCACGCAGATCGTCCGGTCCAATTCCGCGCTGACCACGTCGTACTGCTCAGGCTGGATCGTCGCGACGATGTCGCGCATCGGTCCGACGCGCGGGCGTTCGATCTCCTCGGTGAGGATCCGGCTGATGGCGACGGGTTCGGCTGCGCCGGAGAGGAGCTCGTCCTCGTATGAGGTGATTTCGCCGCCGGCGAAGCCGAACCGGCGCCGTCGAGTCACGCCATGCGGGTTGCTCCGGGTTGCCCGGTAGAACGCGCCGGAGATGTCCGCGCGCCAGTCGACCACGACTGGATCCCCAGCCGCGTCCATGACGTGTCGGCGGCCGATGTGGAACGACTCGTCGGTCTCGACATCGATGCGACCGAAGAACAGCGGCACCGAGGGGTCGTCGGCGAGTGACTTCGCCCGCCGGTACAACGCTGCGGCGAGATACGCCTCAGAGACCCGGTCGCCTCCCAGCGCCTCGAGCGAGAGCGTGTGCTCACGCATCTGCCGCAGGTCTTCCCGGGCCTGGGCGAGGTACGCACGCTCGGCTGCAAGGACGGCGTCATCGCCCACCAGGACGCGATCTCTGTTAGTGGACAACGATCACCGTTCGGGATCGGTACCGGCCAGCACGTCCTCGGCGTCGATGATCCGGTAGGCGTATCCCTGCTCAGCGAGGAAGCGCTGACGGTGCTGGGCGAACTCCTGGTCGACAGTGTCGCGTGCAACGATCGTGTAGAACCGGGCGGTACGGCCGTCCGCCTTCGGTCGCAGGATTCGGCCAAGGCGCTGCGCCTCCTCCTGCCGGGAGCCGAACGTGCCGGACACCTGGATCGCCACGCTTGCCTCAGGCAGGTCGATGGAGAAGTTCGCGACCTTGCTGACCACCAAGACCGGCAGCTCACCAGTCCGGAACGCCTCGTACAGCCGCTGCCGCTCGCGCACCGTTGTTTGCCCTTTGACGACGGGCGCGTCGAGGCGCTCGCCGAGGTCGTCGAGCTGGTCGATGTACTGACCGATCACCAGCGTCGGCTCACCAGCATGCCGTGCGACCAGCCGCTCGACGACGCGGGTCTTCGTGTCGCTCGTCGAGCACAGCCGGTAGCGCTCGTCGGGTTCGGCGACGGCGTACGCGAGCCGCTCGGCTTCTGCCAATGTGACCCTGACTTCCACGCAGTCAGCCGGCGCGATCCAGCCCTGGTTCTCGATCTCCTTCCACGGCGCGTCGTAGCGCTTGGGCCCGATCAGGGTGAACACGTCGTCCTCGCGGCCGTCCTCGCGGACCAAGGTGGCGGTCAGGCCGAGCCGGCGGCGGGCCTGCAGGTCGGCGGTCATCCGGAAGATCGGCGCGGGTAGCAGGTGGACCTCGTCGTAGATGATCAGGCCCCAGTCGCGGGCGTCGAGCAGCTCGAGGTGGGTGTAGACGCCCTTCCGGCGGGTGGTCATGACCTGGTAGGTCGCCACGGTGACCGGTCGGATCTCCTTCTTGGCGCCGGAGTACTCGCCGATCTCTTCGTCGGTGAGGCTGGTCCGCTTCAGCAGCTCGTCGCGCCACTGCCGGGCGGCGACGGTGTTGGTCACCAGGATGAGCGTGGTGGCCTTGGCCTGTGCCATCGCAGCGGTGCCGACCAGAGTCTTGCCCGCGCCGCATGGAAGCACGACGACGCCGGAGCCGCCGTGCCAGAAACCCTCGGCGGCTTCCCGCTGATACTGCCGCAGCGACCAGCCGTTCTGGACGAGCTCGATCGGGTGGGCCTCGCCGTCGACGTAGCCCGCAAGATCCTCCGCCGGCCAGCCGAGCTTGACCAGCGCTTGCTTGAGCGTGCCGCGCTGGCTGGGATGGACAGCGACTGAGTCGTCGTCGAGCCGGATACCGACCAGCGGTCGGACCCGCTTGGACCGAAGCACCTCCTCGAGCACGGGCCGGTCGGTGGTGTGCAGAACCAGGCCATGGACGGGATCGCTTTCCAGCCGCAGCCGGCCGTATCGGGCCATGGTCTCCGCGACATCGACCAGCAGGGCGTGCGGGACCGGGTATCGCGAGTAGGTCAGCAGCGTGTCGACGACCTGCTCGGCGTCATGCCCCGCAGCCCGGGCGTTCCATAGGCCCAGCGGCGTGAGCCGGTAAGTGTGCACATGCTCGGGCGAACGCTCGAGCTCCGCGAACGGCGCGATCTCGCGGCGGCACGCCTCGGCCTGATCATGATCGACCTCGAGCAGCAGGGTCTTGTCGCTCTGGACGATCAGGGGTCCGTCAGTCACGTCGTCCCTTCGGATGGTCGATCTGTCATTGTCCCTCAGGCCGGGTCCGTCAGGCCGCGTCGACCGGGGCGACCCCGCTGATCCGATGCACAGCGAACGATCTGACGGCCCCGGCTCGGTGGTCGAAGGCGGCCAGCCAGCCGCCGTCCAGTTCTACCGGGTCGACCACGCGTTCGGTCGTCACGCCGTCGTGGTCGACGTAGCCGATCCACACCGTCGAGCCCTCGTCCAAGGCATGACGAAGGTCGGCGAGGGTCTGGGCGGAGGCGCTACGGCCGAGCCGGGCTGGCGACGCATCCGCAGGCCGACTCTCTGCGGTGCGATCGCCGGCCCGGATCGCCCGAACGGCCGCAGCGAGAAGTGCGTCCGATGGGGGAGGTCGGTGGAACCGGGCCTCGGCCGGTAGGCGGTCCGGTGCTCGACGGGTGACGGTGCGAGCGACCGCGATGGATCCATCCGCCGCTTCGGCGGTGGGGTGCACACCCATGCTCCCCAGTCTCTCCAGCACGG
This sequence comes from uncultured Actinomycetota bacterium, assembly GCA_963831385.1. Taxonomy (GTDB): domain Bacteria; phylum Actinomycetota; class Actinomycetes; order Jiangellales; family Jiangellaceae; genus JACVRX01. The sequence continues at coordinate 54,418 of CAWHPW010000008.1, read as the reverse complement.
TGCTCGGCTCCAGGTCCGAGGCAAGAACCGTTGGTGCGAGCCGGCGCAACCCAAGCGCCCCAGCCAGCGGGTCGGCCATGATCTGGGCGAGCGTCGCTTCGTCGTCGCAGCGAACGAACGACGACGCGCCGCCGACCCGCAACCGACCGTGCTGGCGAGCCACGTCGTCGACGAGGTAGGTGAGCGGTTGGGGAACCGGTGTGCGGGAGACCCGAGCCAGGAAGGCATGCACGTCGGCGGCCGTCTGACCGGCGTCGAGAGCGCGCCGGACAGACGACGCCGTAAAGCGATGAACCGTCGCCCCGCCTCGACTCTCCAGGTCGGCGAGCTGTGCCAGCTCTCGAGCGATGTCGGGGCGCAGCGGTCCGGGTGCCACGGCGGTCAAGTCGGCCTGGATCAGGATGTGATCGAGTGGCTCCGGGAGCACCGCCGCGAGCAGGGCAGCGGCGTCGTCGGGTCGCCCGTCCAGAAGCGGCCGAACGTAGCTGGCGAGTGCACCATGCCCGGTGAGTCCGAGCACCTCCGCCTCTCGAAGCGTCCAGCCGACCAGGTCGTCACGAAGGCGACCGCCGCGGCGCGGGCGGACCCATCGGACGGCCGCAGCGACGCCGTCCGCCTCCGGTGCTGTGCCGGGTGGCAACTCAGCGACAACGTCGAGCACCAGCCTCCTGACCTCAGCAGCCAGCGGGCGGCTGAGGTCGCGGCTCAGGGCCGCGACCGGCCGATCCCGCTCATCCCTGCTTCCGATCAGCCCGGCTGCTCGGCTCGTCGTCAGCCAAGTCCTGGCGAGCGTGACCCAGCGATCGGCGGGTTCGAGCCGGCGCCAGGCATCCGACATCGGTGTCGCCAGCCAGGCCTGGTCGAAGTCGGTGCTCGGTGCGACCAATCCGGCGGCGTACGCGAGGTCCGTCAGCAAGCCGGCGTCGCGCTCGTCAGCGTCAAGGCCCTGGGCTGTTCTCCGCAGGTCTCGCACGCCCAACCCGCCAGCGCGCAGGACGGTCGGCGGGTCGGCGGACCACGCGTCCAGTAGCGCTTCGATTCGCCGAATAGCCTCGAGCGCTCCAGCGGCGGCGGTGCGATCGACGACCGAGGTGTCTCTGCTCACGCCTGCAGGTTCCGGCGGCTCTGGGCCGACGCCGGCCCGGAGCAAGCTGCCGCGGAGACGAAGCCCGATCTCCCGCGGCAGGACGACGGTCGCAGTGTCGACGGGGACCAGCAGCCCACGGGCCAGTAGCGAGTCGATCGGCGTCCGGGCAGTGGCGATGCTCACCTCACGCTGAGCATCGTCAACCCGGCCGGTTGGCGGTCCCTCGGCGAGCATGCGCAGCACCTCGGTCGCCTCGGCGCCCAGCTCGGTGAGTGTGTGGTCGACACGATCGGTGATGACACCGGCAAGGGCATCCACCGACGGGTCGCCTGCGGAGTCGAGGCCGAGGTCGGCCGCCAGCTGCGCGAGCCGGCCGGGTGACAGGGTGGTGAGCGCCTGCCGGAGCGGTGGGCCGAGACCGGCCGGATAGGGGCCGACGATCTCGTGGACGGCCCGGACCATCCGCAGGTCGTCGTCGCTTCCCCATACGATCGCGGCATTCCGCAGCTCATCGACGGCGTGGTCGACCGCGGACGGTGAAGCGCCCAGTAGGTTCCCGATCGCCACTGGCGTCACCGGCTCCGGTAGGACCGCGATCGCGTCGACCACGTGCAGCGAGAACCGGTCCAATCGGTCGATCGCACGCAGGATCGATGCCCGCGTGGTCGCCCGTGCAGCTAGTTGCGCGATGTCCACCGGGACGGGATTGACGAGATCGGGGCGGGCGCGCAACAGCACGGTGAGCTCGGCGTCGGACCGCTCCCGCAGGTCGTCAGCCAGGCTCCGCGGCGTTGCCATTCCGTTCCCGCCCATCCGCACTACGTTACGCGCTGTCGCCCTGAGCGACCGATCGTCATGCGGCGCCGAATGCGTTGAATGCGCAGGTGGCAACGAACTGCGTCGGATCGGCGGAGTCGATCCCCGCACGAGCTGTGTGCAGCGCGTTTGCGAGCGTCTGACCCTTCCCGATCGCGGTGTGGAGTGCGGTCATGAGGGACAAGAGGTCCTGGTCGGGTACGACGACCGAGCTGGCCAGCACTCCTGCGGTTCCTCTCGCCATCAGGGTGCTGACGAACCCGAGCATTTCGTTGCCCTCGAACGACACATCGTTGCCCGACTCGCAGGCGGCGAGGATGACTCGGTGTGGCACGTCCGCACGTAGGTCGAGCTCGTGCACGGTGAGAAATCCGTCGCTGAGCAAGAGCTGCGAGAACGTCGGGTTGTCCGATCGCACATAGCAGTGGCAGGCGAGGTGTGCGAGCGTCGCATCATCGAGGGCCTTGGCGACGGCCGCCACCGTGCTCTCGGGCGGACCGATGACTACGGGGTCGTCGTGCAGCCGAGCGAGATGCTCGATTTCCCGTTGGGCACCTGGCAGCTCAGGCCCTGCGGCCAGGACGATGCGGCCCGTCGGCTGCGGTTGAGCTTGTTTGCTACGCGCCCACATCGAGCCGGACGGAGCCAACGCCACCGGAGCTGTGTGCAGCGCGGCCCAGGGGATCGAGGGCAGCCCGCTCACCGAGACGACGACCAGTTCGGCTTCCGGGGTCAATCCGAGCGGTTGAATCAGGGTCTTGCCGAGCCGGTCGATGGTTTCACGGGCATTCGCCAGGGCCGCGTTGACGGCCATTGCCGGGGCTCGGGTCGAGGTGACATACCGCAGGAAGAAGAGCAGCGACTCGGCGTCGCGCTGCACGTCTTCGAACTTTCCGACCCGGACGATCCGAGTCTGTCCCGGTTGGAGAACCGCCGCCACGAGTTCGCCATCGAGTACGTCTAATTCGACCAGCACGCGACCATCGAGTGCGCGCCGTAGTTCCGCAGCCGAAAAGAACGCGCCAGCGTGTGCGCCGTGCGCACGAGTACTCCACGTCGCGCTGCGGATCCGCTGCTCGATCCGGGCCTGCCGGGCTCTCAGTCCGGCCGGCTCGGCGCCGGTCTCCTGACGCGCAGCCACGAGTTCGGCGTAAACGGCACGAAGCTCACCCAGGTCGTCGCCGATGTCGGCCGTCGGTTCCGCATCGACGACCGACAGCGCGGCTGCGCGAGTGCGCTCCATCCATTCCAGTACCCGTACCGCAGGCTGACTGCCGGCACGGGCGCGCAACCCGAGCCGACCGAGCTCTTCACCATGGCCCGAGGCAAGGGCACGCAGCTCGGTGGACAGGAGCGCGGCTCGGTGCTTTGCCAAGTCGTCAAGGCCGGACCGGGTCAGTGACCGCACGCGGTCTGGGCGAGCTTGCTGCTGCGCGCAGAGGGCAGCTGCGAGCGTGCCCTTGAGTCGAAGCAACAATGGAAGGCCGCGGCTGAGGTCGTGGGATCGTGACCATAGTTGGACCGCTTCGGTCTCTCGACCCGACGTGAGCGCCACGCGGCCGGCGGTGAGGTAGGCATCGACGGCGTACGCCTGCATCCCCGCCTGTTGGAGCGCAAGCGCAGACCGGCGCGCCCGAGCGACGTCACGCTGGGTGATGGCACCGAGGCGGAGCCGTGCTTCCAGGTCGACCAAGGTGGCCCAGGCGATCCCCCAGGCACGGTGCTGACGGCGAAAACTGGCCCTTGCCGCCTCGGCATCTGCCACCGCCTCTTCCAGCCGGTTCGACAACAGCGCGAGCCACGCCACGTTCAGCCTTGCCTCGGCGGCCATCAGCTCGACTCCGTGTGTCTCCAAGATCAGCGCGGCGTCACGAGCATGCTCGAGCGCCTCGGGAAGGAGCCGAAGTTGCTTGAGCGCGTCGGAGTACTCCATGAACAGCTCGCCCGGGGGAAGCCCGAGGTCCTCGAACATCGCCCGGGCCGCATCGAACTGAGCGACACCGTCGGCGATGAGACCGGCGAGTACGGTCACCCAAGCTCGGTTTTCTGCAACGAGGGCGACATACAGCGGGCTTACCTGTTCCGCAGCGCTGTGCGCTACCTCGAATAGGGCAAGAGATTCCTGGAATCGACCGCGGTGTGCCTGCAGGATTCCAAAGTTCGTTGCCGCCTTGAAGCGGACTTCGGCGGTGAGACTCCCGTCCTTGAGCAGCCGGGCATAGAGACCTGCGGCCGAGGCGAGATCGCCTCGATTCGCGAACAGCGTCGCACGCTGGCTGATCAGCTCGGCGACCTCGCCGGGTGGAATCAGCGGCTCGGCGGCGTCGAAGTCGCGACCCGCCGCGACCAACCGTCCGAGTTCGTGCTTGACTGCGCCCCGCGTGACGAGCACTTCTCCCAGCACGTTGCTGAGGTGGTGGCGGCGCGCGATCCGGGCGGCTTCATTGAGCAGCTGAAGCGCGCTTCGGTGCTCCAATGCGTAGCGTTCCGCCCACCCGGATGCGCGGAGTGAGAGGCAGAGCGCTTCCGGATCGCCATTCTGGCGGGCTTCCCGAACGAGCCCGGCTGCCCGTTCCCGAAAAGCCTCTGGGTCGTTGATCACTTCCCGATACGCTGCCTGCACGCGTATCAGCAGGTCGTCACCCGGATCTGTCATAGCAAAGGGCCACCAGAAGGTCACGTCACGTCAGATAACAATGATCGCCGACCGGAGGGGTTGAGCACAGTGCCGGACGAACAGCGCAGGTTTGGACCACTCGACCCACGGACAGACGAAGAGCGTCTCGAAGATCTTCGCCGTATTCAACGGCAGGCCATTGCCATCCGCACGACCCGCGATGATCCTGCTTTTGCCGAACGATTCATCGGCAGAGTCCGAGGGCGCCGTGCGGGCCGTGACGACCGGACGCAGTTCGAGTTGATCCCGGACAAGTACGGAGGGAGCACACTGGCAGCGGTCACGCAGGTGCTGATCCGCGCAGAGGCTTTACCGGACGTACGCAGGCGGCTTGCTGCGTACAACTTGGTCGAGGACCCTGTGACCGAGCTGGACGGCAGGGTCGTTCGGTTGCGCGGTCCTCACGACAATTCGACCGAAGTCGCCCACCTCGCGGCGAATCTTCGGCGACAAGGAGTGCCGATCTCCGTCAATTACATGACGCCGATGGGCGGCTACGTCAAAAGTGACGCCAGTCCCGAGCTGACAGCTGGTCTGCCACCGGTTCGGCCGGCGGCCGAGCAGGAGCAGGAAGGTACGTCACCGGTGCGTGTCGTCGTCATCGACACCGGCCTCTACGGCACAAGGGAGGACGGCTGGCTGGCTGATCTGCAAACAGATGACAACCTCGAAGACCTCGACTTTTTTCCGCCGGCGGACATGCTGGATCTCGCCGCCGGGCACGGCACGTTCTGTGCCGGCATCGTGCAGCAGGTTGTGCCTGAAGCGCCGATCGCCGTGTACAAGACGCTTGACAGCGATGGATTCGCCCACGAGCTCCGCGTCGCCCGGGCGATGGTGAGTGCGGTTCGGGAAGGGCTGGCGGCGGGCCAGCATGTCATCGTGAACCTCTCCTTCGGAGCCGAAACGGCGGATGACGAGCGACCTGTTGCCCTCGGCGTCGCGTTGGAGATCATCGACGAGGAGTCTCGGAAGGTCGGGCGAGAGGCCGTCGTCGTGGCAGCGGCCGGTAACTTCGGTCATGACCGACCGTGCTACCCGGCGGCCTTTCCGACGGTCACCGCCGTCGCCGCTGTGACGCAAGGAATGCTGCCGGCAGAGTGGTCGACCCGAGGGGCATGGGTAGACGTCTGCACTATCGGCGAGGGCGTGCGCTCGACCTTTGTCCCTGGGAAAGAGTCTCCAAGCCTTGACTATGACTACGAGGAGTTCCCGCAGGACGCCTGGGCCCTGTGGAGCGGGACCTCGTTCGCCGCCCCTCAGGTCGCAGGTGCGATCGCCAAGATCGCCATCGACGACGGCGTTACTCCGACCGAAGCGAAGCGACGATTGCTCACGGGCGCCAAGGAGATCCCGCTGTACGGCAAGCAGGTGGAGATCCTGCCTCGGATCTGACGACTCACCGGCGCAGCTCATGACAAGCCAGCACGTACGCTGGCCGGATGCGGCCGGTCGTCGGGTTCGATCTCGATCTGACCCTGGTCGATTCGGCTGACGGGATCGTCGCCACCTTCGCCGAATCAGCCCGGCAGGTCGGCGTCTCGATCGATCCGGAGGCGATGCGGCCGCTGATCGGCGTGCCGTTGGAGACTGCGTGTGAGGCACTGCTGCCTCCTCACCTGGTGGAGCCGGTCGTCCGTCGATACCGCGAGCTGTACTCGACGCTCGGGGTGCCGAGAACGACGTTGCTTCCAGGTGCCGCGCAGGCGGTAGCAGCCGTCCGAGCGCACGGGGGCCGCGCCCTCGTCGTCAGCGCGAAGATCCAGCCAGCCGTGGATGCGGTGCTCGAACACGTCGGCCTGGATGTGGACGAAGCGATCGGCGGGCTCTACGCCGCCGCGAAGGGCGAGGCGCTGCGGGACCACAGCGCGACAGCGCACGTGGGTGACCATCCAGCCGACATCGTCGGTGCGCATGCGGCGAACGCCGTCGCTGTTGGTGTGACGACCGGCTTTCACGACACCGCCGCGCTGTGGGCGGCGGGAGCGGACGTCGTGCTCACCGGATTGGCTGACTTCCCGCACTGGCTCGACGACCACGTGCTCGGCGCGCGGCTGGCCGCCCTTGACCGACGTCTTCACAGCGCGGACTCCATTGTGGTCGCATTCTCGGGCGGGGCGGACTCCGCGTTCCTGCTGGCGGCGTCAGCGCGCGCGCTGGGGCCAGACCGGGTGTTGGCGGCGACCGCCGTGTCTCCGTCGCTGCCGCGACGAGAATTGCTGGCTGCGCGCCGTTTCGCCGAGGACCTCGGCGTGCGTCATCTCACGCCTCGGACGGACGAGATGTCGCGGCCCGGCTACCGCGCCAACGACGGCGACAGATGCTACTTCTGCAAGGCCGAGCTGCTCGACGTCATCGCCCCGCTGGCGGCACACGAGGGATTTGCCACGGTCGCGACGGGAACCAATGCCGACGACGCCGCCGCCGGCTTCCGCCCGGGGATCCGGGCAGCCGCCGAGCGAGGTGCCATGACGCCATTGCTCGACGCTGGCTTGACCAAGGCCCAGATCCGCGAAGCGTCCCGACGTTGGGGGCTGCCGACGTGGGACAAGCCCGCGGCTGCCTGCCTGTCCAGTCGGGTCGCATACGGGGTGGAGATCACACCGGCCCGGCTGGCCAGGGTCGATCGGGCCGAGGCTGCAGTGCGAGCGGTGCTGACGGCCGCGGGTTTCGATGTCCGGGATCTCCGAGTGCGCGACCTCGGCGACGTCGCTCGGATCGAAGTCGACCGTGACCTGGTGGACACGGTCGACGCACTGCCCGGTGTGCACACCGCTGTTCGGGACGTCGGATTTTCCACCGTGGAGGTCGATCCGACCGGGTTCCGATCGGGTTCGATGAACGAACTGCTGCCGGAGCCGGCCCGCTTTCGATAGGCCACGCCTCAGCGGACCATGCGATCCAACAGCCGCGCCTGCTCGGCATCCGGAGAATCGGTCATGCCCGCATGAACCGGACCGGGCTGGACAACGGTGCTGCGTGGTGAGGTGAGCCATCGAAACCGATCGCCCTTCGGACTGGCGGCACTGGGCCCCTCACCGGCGCACACTGCGCGAACGGCGTCGACTGCGGCGCACACGGCGTCGACGTCAACACCGGGGTCCAGTGCCCGCAAGCGGGCAGCGTCGACGTGAGTGGCGGCGCCGAGGTAGTCCAGCGTCTGGCAGTAAACGATCACGCCGACGTTGATCCGCTCGCCCCGGTCGACGCGCGGAACCGCGTGCAGCACCGCGTACTCGAAGGCGTTCACTGTCCGGCTCCCGGTGGCCACGTCGTCAAAGCATCCGCCCTGGCGGCGAGATATTCGACGTAGGCCGGACGGTCTGCAGCTGGCAGCCATTCGGTTGGCACGAGCGCGAGGACTTCTGTCAGCATGCCCTCGCTCACCAGCGGCGCAAGCTCCTCCGCGGCCGCCGGGACCGAGGGGGCGAACGGTGCGAGCGCGTGCTCGCCGAGCGGGTATGGACGCGACGAGAAGGTCTCGATGCCGGGCCAGGTGTGCTGGAACAACAGTGCGGCGCCGTGATCGACCGCCCACATCTCGCGGTGCCAGACCAGCAGGTTCGGGTTGCGCCAGCTCCGGTCGACGTTGACGGTGAGCGCGTCGAGCCAGATCACCTTCGCCGCGACGGCCGGCGTGGGCCGCCAGCTGATTCCGTCGTAGCCGATCGATCCGGGGAGGAAGTCGATCCCGAGGTTTGTGCCCGGGCTTGCGAGCAGGAGCTGCTGCACCTCCGGGTCGGCCTCCCGGTGTCCGATGGCCGGATCGATCTCGATCAGTACCAGCTCCGGGACGCGGATTCCCAGGCGCCGGCCCAGCTCACCGACGACGACCTCGGACACCAGCGCCTTGCGCCCTTGCCCGGCGCCGGTGAACTTGACCACGTAGGTGCCGAGATCGTCTGCTTCGACCAGGCCGGGCAACGAACCGCCCTCCCGCAACGGCTCGACGTAGCGCGTCGCCCGAACCTGTCGCAGAACCTCGACGGCCACCTCGACCATGAACCGGACCGTACGGCATTACGCTGTGCAGGTCCCTGACACCTGACTACGCGATCGAGGTTGCCGTGCCCACCGGCAAGGTCAAGTGGTACGACGCCGAAAAGGGCTTCGGCTTCGTCTCCAAGGATGAAGGCGGCGACGTCTTCGTCCACTCCTCTGCCCTGCCGACCGGCCTGGCCGGGCTCAAGCCGGGACAGCGGGTCGAGTTCGGCGTGGCCGAGGGAAAGCGGGGCGAGCAGGCCCTGTCGATCCACGTGCTCGATCCGATTCCGTCGGTTGTCGCCGCGTCCCGCAAGAAGCCGGATGACATGGTGGCGATCATCGAGGACCTCATCAAGCTGCTCGATGGCATCTCGAACACCTACCGGCGCGGCCGCCATCCCGACAGCCGCTCGGCGCACAAGGTGGCTGCCGTCCTCCGAGCCGTCGCCGACGACCTGGACGTCTGAAGGCGCGCCTTCCCCAGTGACGACTGACACGTTCCGCCAGCGCAGCAGAAAGGCCGACGAGGCGTGCGCCGACGCCGTCGACCTGGCTCGGGCAGCAGCAGTCGGGGCCGCCAGCAGCGGCCAGGTGGGGGATCACCTGGGATGCGACGCCGAAGAGGACCGGGTGGTCACGCACTACTTCGGCTGCTCCTCCCGTGGCTACCGGGGCTGGCGCTGGTCGGTGACGGTGACCAGGGCGTCGCGGTCCAAGGTCGTCACCGTCGACGAATGCGTGCTGTTGCCGGGTCCGGACGCTGTTCTCGCACCAGCGTGGGTGCCGTGGGACGAGCGCGTCGAGCCGGCCGACCTCGGCCCGGGGGACCTCTTGCCGACGGCCGCGGACGACCCACGCCTGGTTCCCGGCTACACCGGCGCCGACGAGGAGGTCGATGCCGGCGATGCCCGCCGGGTCACCGACGAACTCGGGCTCGGCCGGATCAGGGTGCTCTCGCCCGAGGGCCGCGACGAGGCAGCGGACCGCTGGCTCTCCGGCGCGGGCGGCCCGGATACCGAGATCGCCCGAGCGGCTCCGTTCCCGTGCGCGACCTGTGGATTTCTGGTTCCGCTGGCCGGCGCGCTGGGCCGGGTTTTCGGGGCCTGCGCCAACGAACGCTCGCCCTTCGACGGGCAGGTCGTGTCGTCTGACCACGGCTGCGGTGCACACTCGGAGGTCCGGCTCGGTGCCGTCGCGCCGGTTGTCGTCGGGCCCGTCCTCGATACCTTCGTACACGAAGTGGTACCGCGCGCGCCGGCCGACCTCGCCGACGAGGAGCTCGGCCACTCCTGAGGAGCCGCAGTCGCGTGGACGTGTTCGATACGGCGGCTCTGCGCTCGCGCGTGCTTGCGGCCTGGGCTGCGTCACCGGCCCGGTTCCGCGAAGACGCCAACGCCGAGGAAGAGCTCGTCCGCGGTGCTTACCGTGATCGGCTGGTCGTCGAGCTGGCCCAGAATGCCGCCGACGCCGCGGTGCGCGCAGGCGTGCCCGGCAGGCTGCTGCTCCGATGCGATCAGGGGATACTCGTCGCCGCCAACCTCGGTGCCGCGTTGGACCCGGCTGGGGTCGAAGCACTGTCGACGCTGCGCGCGTCGGCCAAGCGCGACGACGATCCGGCGGAGACCGTAGGCCGGTTCGGGGTCGGGTTCGCCGCCGTCCTTGCCGTTACCGACGCTCCGTCGATCATCTCCAGCTCCGGCGGCGTGCGCTGGTCGCGTGATCACGCTGTCGAGGCAATCGCCACAGTGCCAGAACTGGCGGACGAGCTCGCGCGTCGACAAGGTGGCGTTCCCGTGTTGCGCCTGCCCTTCCCTGCCGAGGGGGACGTCCCTGAGCCCTATGACACGGCTGTCGTGCTGCCGCTACGCGACGGCCAGGCTCGCACGCTCGTCGCCGAGCTTCTCGGGGCTGTCGACGACGCGCTTCTGCTCGCACTGCCCGGCCTGTCGGAGGTGGTCGTCGAAGTCGACGGAACCCAGCGGCTGCTCTCCGCGCACCGGGCCGGCGCTGACACCGTCGTGGTGGACGCGGATCGCAGCACTCGCTGGCGGCTCGCGATCAGGACCGGCCAAGCCGACGCGGCACTGCTCGCCAACCGGCCGATAGAAGAGCGCATGCGACCTGACTGGTCGGTCACCGTCGCAGTTCCAGTTGACGAGCACGGGGCGCCGACGCCCGTGCCCGACTCGATCCCTGCTGTCGTGCACGCGCCCACACCAACCGACGAGCGCACCGACCTGCCGGCCCTGGTGATCGCCACCTTTCCGCTCGACTCGGCTCGCCGGCGGGTAGCTCCAGGAGCCTTGACCGACGAACTGGTGGCTGAGGTCGCGTCGACCTACGGATCCCTGGCCGCGGCCCTGGACGGGCCGGGCGCTCTGGATCTGGTTCCCGGCCCGCTCGGCGCAAGCGAGCTGGACGCCGCTCTGACCGCGGCAATTGTCGCTCGGCTCGCGGCGGTGCCGCTGGTGCCCACGGCAGACGGAGCCCGCCTGCTTCCGCCCGACCAGGTCGTTCTGGTCACCGGCCTGAGGTCGGCGACGGATCCGTCGGCCCTTGCTCGGGTCGTCTCCGGGATTCCGGCGCCGTCCTGGTGGCGAACAGAACCTTTGCGCCGGTTGGGTGCTCGTGAACTGCCCCTCGCAGAGGTCGTCGACGAGCTGGGCGGGCTGACGCTACCCGCTGACGGATGGCGAGATTTGTATGCAGCCCTCGATGGCGCCGATCCGAGCGCGCTCGGCGCGCTTCCCGTGCCGCTTGCCGATGGTCGGACGGTTCGTGGACCGCGCGACGTGTTCCTCCCGACCGACCAGGTCGGGCCGGCGCAGTTGCTGCAGCTGGGACTGCGGGTGGCGCATCCGGAAGCGATCCATCCACTGCTGCGCCGGCTCGGTGCGGTCGACGCGACTCCAGCTGTGGTGCTGCGCAGTCCGGCATTGCGCGCGGCCGTGGAAGCACTCGTGCACGACGAGGTGGGTCCGGGCGCCGCGGAGCGGGTCGACGTCGTGCTGAACCTGGTCGCCGCGGCCGGCATGGAGTTCGAGGCCGAACCTTGGCTGGTGCGCCTGCCACTGCCCGACGGCACGGGCGAGCGAGTTGCCGCCGAGGAGTTGTTGGTTCCCAACTCGCCCGTGCTGGACCTGCTCGACGTCGAGCCGGCGGAGCACACCGTTGCCGAGGACGTGGTGCGGCGTTGGGGATTGGCCCTGCTGCTCGCGGTCGGGGTGCGGGAGGGTTTCCCCGTCGTGCGCGACGCCGACGTACCACTCGACGAGCACTGCCAGCACGACCTCGACGACGAGCGCGGGTGGGTGACTGCCGCGGTGGCAACGCTTCCCGATCAGGCCCTGCCGCCGATCCTGCTCGAGATGACCGCGGTGCGAGACCTCGACCTGGTGCGCGACGACGCCTGGCCGGCCGCCTTGGCGACGCTCGCCGTCGATCCGACGACTCGGCCCGCGCTGGTCGAGCCCGGGCACGTCCAGCTGGCCGACGGTTCGCGCCGTACCGTTCCCGCGTACACGGTGTGGTGGCTTCGCGAGCATGCATACGTGGACGGGCGGCCACTGGGTGAATTCTGCGCGCCACACGCGGATTCAGCGCTGCGAGAGTTGTTGGCGCCGTTGGACGTCGAACTGGATCCGGCCGTGATTCGCGTGCTCGGACTGCCGTCGTCGCTCACCGACGCCGATCCCAGTCTGCTGCTCGACCGGCTGGCCGACCCGTCTCTGCACCTCGGCGCGCAACCGCTGGCTGCGGTGTACGCCGCCTTGGCCGCAGTGGATCCGCGGAGGGTGGAACCGCCGTCCCACATCCGGGTCCCGGACGGCACCGAGAGCCGCCTCGTCGACCCGGACCAGGTGATCGTGGCCGCCGGGCCGCAGTGGCTCCAGCTAGGGTTGCCGGCGGTCGTGCCCGGCCCAGACGCTCTCGCCGACGTGCTCGGGGTGGAGTCGGCCGCGGACGTCTACGACGTCACACCCGATGGCGGGGTGGATACGCCGGTCCCCGATGCCGTGCGGCTCGTGCTTCCCACGGCCCCGCAGAGATACCTCGAGCACGACGATCTCATGGTGGCTGGCCAGCCGGTGGACTGGTGGGTGGACGGCGATGGCCATGTGCACGCGGCGACGGCCGATGGCTTGGCCCGCGGGCTGGCCTGGGCCGCGGGCCGGTGGGATCGGCGCTTCGTCGTCGCCGAGGCGCTCCGCGACCCGTCGGTTGTTGCCCAGCTACTTGCCGAGCAGACTTTCGACTAAGCCACCGGCGTGGGCTGAACAGGCCCGCCGAGGAAGCCGTGGTGCAGCCAGTGAGCCAGGGCCGGAGACGTCAGCGCGCCGACCCGTTCGAGGTAGTCAGCGGTGTCGTCGGCGGTGAGCCACGCCCGCCACTGTCCTGATCTGCCGCTGCGGAAGAACCGGGCGTTCGTCTTGAAGATCGGCTGCCGTTCGTCGGGAACGAGTTCGTCGGCCCGTTGCCGCATCTGATCGAAGGTCGCGGCTTGCACCAGCGCTGGCCAGGTTCGGTCCGGAACAGTGATTCCGAGACGCTCAGCCAGTCGGCGCATCTCCCCGCCCAGGTCGCGCGACAGGTCGCCGTAGTGCAGCAGCACCACGTTGGGCTGGCGCCGTCGAGACCATGCGACGGACTGCTGCCAGGCAAGGCCACGAAGCGAGTCCAGGTTCTCGTACGGCGAATCCTCGTTGGCAACCCAGGACAGAAAGGCTTCCCGCTCATTCGGTCGCACTGCCGGCTCTGCCGCCGGATCGGGCGCGGGTTCACCGAGTAGTCGCGCAATGGTGACACGATCGAGGTTCGCGCTCTGGTGATGCAGCGACACCGCGACATCGCGCGGATCACGGCCAACTGCCACATACGTCACACCCGGATGGGATGGCAACCCATCGAGCGGAGTGTGGGTCTTGATGAACCGCCGGTGCTGCTGCGCGGCTAGGTGCGCCAGTACCTCTTCGACCGGCCGGATTCGCATGTCCAGCCAGGGCGAGAGCGTCGTCAGCGGCGCCGGTAAGTCCGGAGTCTGGAAGATCAGCAGCGCACAGATCATCTGAGTCCACGTCGTGCCGGACTTCGACGGCGCACTGATCACGATGTCGTCGTCGCGCAGCTCCAGTTCATCCCAGCGGGCGCTGTCTTCTAGCGACGTCTGATAGCGCGGCCGTCGGCTTCCCACCCGTCGATTGTTCCGATCAGCCGAGCAGTTGTTCGATCGGGTCGATCGCGAAGTAAATGACGAACAGGATTGCGGTGGCCCCTGCGGCGGGAGACTAGCGCCTCGGCGACCGTCCGCGGCACTGGGTTGACAACCGACCGGGCCCGGCCGGATAGCTCCGACCGGGCCCGGCTCGTCAGCCACTCAGCGCCGGCTGCGGGAGAACCCCCAGGCGGTGTTGTTGAGCGTGTCCTCGAGCCCGGTGAAGCCCTCGTTCGGGTTGTAGATGTCCTCGGCGAAGTCGACGTCCGGGTCGTCAGCCGTGCCGCCGACGCCGTCCGGTCCGACGCCGTAGAGCAGCGGGAAGTTACCGCCCTGGTCCATCAGGTTCAGGATGTCGTTGAACTGGTCGACGTGGAAGCTGCCGACGTAGTGGCCGACCTCGTGCGAGACCACGTTGCCGACCGCCTGGCCGATGAACCCGATCTTGTCGCTGGCCGGAGTGAGGTAGTAGTTCAGCGACGCGTCTCCCCACTCGGCTACCGGTCCGCTCAGGATGTCCAGCAGCACGAGCGCGGTCTCCTCGGTCCCGAAGTTGCCCGGGTCGATGGACTGCGCGACACCGATCGTCGGGATGCCGGACTCCTCGATGGTTCCGCCGACGATGACTCGGGAGATGTTCTCGCGGCCGAACTGGTCCCGGTTGTCTCGGCTGTTGAGGATCTTCACCGCGACCTGGTCGTTCAGGCCGTAGTCGATGAGGTCCTGCCGAATGTTCTCCCTGACCTCAGCAATGATGGCGTCGATCACCGCGTCTTCCGCGCTCGCCGGAAGGCCCCAGCCGGCCAGGAACGACGAGAGCGGCGAGAGGGTACGCACTCCGGGGCCGCCGAAGATGTTCGTGTTCAGCCGAGCGCCGTCGAAGTCGAGGTAGATCGTCTGGGCGACCCGCTCACCCTGCGTGCCCGGCCGATAGGCCTCGAGTAGTAGTTCGTACGGTCCGCTCCCCAAGGAGACCGATACCGCGTACCACCCGGGTTCCTCGGCGACGTAGGCGAATACCGCGTTCCCGCCGCCCGGAAGCGGCGAGACGCTCGGATAGATGAAGGATGCGTCCTGGGTCGAACCGACCGCCTCCACGCCGTCGTATCGCCACATCCGCACGTTGGTCGCGCCGCCACTGAGACTGCCGCCGATCACGTCGCCGGCCTTGAGATTGACGGCATAGAAGTCGATATCGGACTCGTTGACGATGATCTCGACGTCATAGTCTCCCTCGTCGCCGGCTCCGATACCGCTGGCCGGGTCGAACGGGTCCTCAGGGAACGTGCCGAACCCGCCGACCATGAGGTAGTAGCTGCCGTCTGCCGGGATGGCGAAGCGCAAGTGGCTGGTCAGGTCCCCGCCGCCGTCGTCGTCGAACGCGATGAAGTTCCCGTCCTCGTCGTAGAGCTCGAGAACAGTGTCGAAATCGCTACCGGCAGTGTTGGCATCGAGAAGCTGCCCAGCCGTTGCCGTGAACGCGAAGAAGTCGAAATCGCCGGTATCGAGTCCCGCGCTGCCGTACAGCCCGTCACCGATGACACTCGACGTCGTGACGGCATCGGTCGTGTCGCCGATCCCGGTGTCGGTGGCGAACGGGATCGCTCCGTTCTCCTCGCTTGTGGTGATCGGTGCGGTGGTGAACGGGATCTCGGCCAGGTCGCCGTTGACCTGGATCGCCGGATTCCGCGAGCGGCCCGTTCCGAAGCCGTTCAACGGCTCGGCGTCGGATTGGGTGTCGTTCTCCCCGAACGTGCCCACCGGCTCCTGCTCGTCGTACTGCACCGGCACCGGGACTGCCGCGGCTGAGGAGCGTGCTGCCGCCTTCGCGGCAGATTGTGCTTTGGCCTGCGAACGCCAATAGGACCAGTCGATCTCGGCTGGTTCGGGCACCAGAGCGAGGTACGGATTGGGCGCGGCGTACTTCTTGCCGTCGTGCGTGACGGTCGGCCGCGGCTCTCCCTTGGCCGTCCGCACGGCGGCGGGCTGTGGCTGCTCGGGTGGCTCGGCGTTGGCCAGCCCGGTGCCCGCGGCGGGTAATCCGGTACCGACCAGGAGCAGCGGGAATGCCGCCGCGGCGACAATGGCAACGGAACGACGCTTCATCGCAACCCCCTGGGGCACCTGGCCTTTTCCACCTGACGGATTGAAGTCATCGCAGACCCTAGAGGCAGGGTGATCAGCTTGGGAAGGTCCGGTCACACATTGATTTGGGTATGCATTGCCTGAGGTCAACGGCATGTCGACCGGGGTCAACAGGCCTGTCGATATGGCCAGGTCCGTTCGAACCTGGTCATCCCCGGCGGCGGGTGCCGCGCGACGGCTAGCCTCTTGACCATGCCACGGCGTCGTCGACACGGTCTGGGTCCGTCAGCCGTGCGTCCGGTCGACGTTGACGGCGTTCGCACTGTCGCGGTCGGTACGGTCCTGTGGGCCATCACGTTCGTCGTGCTCGCGCTGTTCCGTGATGACCTCGACGCCGAGGGCATGGGCTGGTGGATGTGGACCTGTCTTGCCGGTGTCGGACTCGGCTTGCTCGGTCTCGAATACACCCGCAAGCGCCGCGATGCCATCGCCCGCGCCCGTCTTCGCGAGGAGGCCGACCGCGAGGACGAGCCCGTGCTGGCCGAGCCGGTGGGCGCGCCTATTGAGTCCGAGCCGGTCCGCGTGGAACCGGTGCCGGTGCGTGCGGAACCGGAGCCCGTGCCTCGTGAGCTGACGCCTGCGCGCGTGGCGGAGCCGGAGCGTATGGCGCCGGAGCCGGAACCGGTGCGTGCAGAGCCCGAGCCCGTGCGCGTGGAGCCGGAACCGGTGCGTGCAGAGCCCGAGCCCATCCGTGCGGAGCCGGAACCGGTGCGTGCAGAGCCCGAGCCCGTGCGCGTGGAGTCCGAGTCCGTGGCTGCGAAGCCGGTACCCCCCGCGGCTGCCGGGATCGCCCGCCGAGCTGACCTCGGCGGCGAGCCGCGGGAGGTCACGACGTCGGAGTGGGCGCAGGCCGGCCTGCTCGACATCGAACCGCCCGTGCCCGCTCCGGTGTCGCCGAGCCGTCGTGCGCGCCATGCGACGAGGCCCGAAGAGCCGTTCGACGACCCGGACGAGCCGCTGTTGCCTATCCGGGATGACTGGCGCCGGCTCGACGAGCCGACCGAGAGCCGCGACGTCCTGGACGATGCCACGGACGAAGACGAGATGGGCGAAGGGGAGGCCGGCTACCGCGGCCGTCGGGCCCGCCGACCCTAGAGAACCACGAGGTCGTTAGCAACGCTAATAAGGTAGGCTAACGGTCATGGTAGAGACCGTGTCCGTCAGTCGTACTCACGCCGGGCTCGCCAGCACATTGCGAATCTCGGTGATGCGGCTCGCGCGCCGGCTACGGGCTGAGCGTGCGGACGAAACGCTGACGCTGAGCCAGCTGGCTGCCCTGGGAACGCTGGGCCGGCACGGCGCGATGCCGCTCGGCGAGCTCGCGGCGCACGAGCGCGTTCAGCCCCCGTCGATGACCCGAATAGTCGCCGGTCTCGAGGAGCACGGCCTTGTTGTCCGAGAGCCCCACGCGACCGACCGCAGGCTGGTCATCGTGCGGCTGACCGACGAGGCGGTGGGCTTGATCGCCGCCGACCGACGCCGTCGCGACGCGTGGCTGGCCCGACGCCTGCGCGAACTCACCACGGACGAGCACGAGGCGCTCCGCCGCGCTGTCCCCGTCCTGGAGAAGCTGGCCGGTCTGTGAGCCCGACCTTCCATGCGCTTCGGCACTACCCGGCCTACCGGACGTTCTGGTTCGGGATGCTGGTCTCGAATGTCGGCACCTGGATGCAACGGGTGGCCCAAGACTGGCTCGTGCTGGTCACGCTAGACGGCGGGCCTGCGGCACTTGGCATCACGACCGGCCTGCAATTCTTGCCTTTCCTCGTCGTCGCGCCGTTCGGTGGTGCGCTTGCCGACCGCCTACCGAAACGACATCTGCTGATGTTCACCAACGGGTTCATGGGCCTGGTGGCGTTGACTCTCGGCATCCTGGTTGTTACCGACACGGCTCAGGTGTGGCACGTCTACGTGCTGGCGTTCCTGCTGGGCGCCGGCGGAGCGCTCGACAACCCGGCGCGGAACACCTTCGTCGCAGAGCTGGTCGAGCCCGACGATGTGCCGAATGCGGTCGGCCTGAACGGGGCGTCGTTCCATTCCGCGCGCCTGGTGGGGCCAGCAGTCGCCGGTCTGCTCATTGCCGCTCTCGGGCCTGGCCCGGTCTTCGTGCTCAACGCCTTGACGTTCGTCGTGCCGATAGTCCTACTACTGGTCATCGGACGGGATGTCGCCGACACCGCCGAGCCCGCCCGAACCGACCGGCGACTTCGTGCTGGCGTCCGGTACGTGTTCGAGCGTCCGGATCTCGTCATGGTGCTCGCGATCATGTTCTTCGTCGGCACATTCGGCATGAACTTCCAGATGACCATGGCTCTGATGGCGACGGGTGCGTTCGATCAGGGTCCGCGGGAGTTCGGTCTCCTCGGCTCGATCCTCGCGGTCGGGTCGTTGGTCGGTGCACTGCTCGCGGCGCGCCGACGGACGCCCCAGCGCCAACTGATCGTGGCTGCGGCCGTCGTCTTCGGACTGTTGGAGATGCTGGCTGCGATGTCTCCGACGTACTGGGTGTTCGCCGTGAGCCTGTTCCCGCTGGGAGTCACAGCGTTGACGGTCATCACCACCGCGAACGCCTATGTCCAGACCTCCGTCGATGCAGAGATGCGGGGTCGGGTGACGGCTCTGTATCTGATGGTCTTCCTCGGCGGAACTCCGGCCGGTGCGCCGGTGATCGGCTGGCTCGCGGAGGTGTTCGGCCCGCGATGGTCGTTGCTGGGCGGCGGCCTGCTGACCGCGGCGGGCGCGCTGCTGATTGCTGCCGTTTTCGCCCGTCGTGCCGGCATCGTCGTGCGGCCCCGGCTACGACCGCGCCCAGGGTTCACCGTCGTGTCGACGTCCTGACCGATCAACCGGATGGCCCACAGTCGGTGTGGCCTGCCAGGCTGCTTGCATGAGACTCAGTCACAAGAGGTACGTCGAACATGTCCGGGCCGACGGTGAGCGAATGGCCGCAGTGGCCGAACGCGGTCTGGACGCTCCGGTGCCCTCGTGCCCGGGGTGGACGGTCCGCGACGCGGTGGAGCACACCGCCGAGGTGTTCCTGCACAAGATCGCCTGCATGCGAGAGAAGGCATTCCCGGATCCATGGCCACCCGAGCGTGGCGACGAGCCGACGATCCCGTACCTGCGACACGCGCTCGATGCACTGGTCGGCGAGCTGACCAGCCGCGATGAGTACGAGTTCGCGGAGACCTGGTGGTGGGACGAGCGAACGGTCGGCTTCTGGGGCCGGCGGATGGCGCACGAGGCCGCGATCCACCGAGTCGACGTGGAACTTGCGCATGACGACGTGACACCGATCGACGGGGAGCTTGCTCTCGACGGCGTTGACGAAGTACTCCGTCGGTTCCTGGCCGGCGACTGGAGTGATGAGGAGGTGAGAGATTCCACGGCGACCGTGGTCCAGCTCCGATCGGACCCGACGACCTGGCGGGTAGTGATGGAGCCGAAGGCTGTCGTCGCGAACGTCTACTTGGATCGGTGGCCGGAACTACCCGTGGACGCGACCGTCTCCGGTGATCCGCTGGCGATGTACCTGTGGCTGTGGGGACGGGGTCCACGCGACCCATTGACGATCGACGGCGATGCTGCCGCGGCGGATCGACTCCGTGACCGGATGGCCGTGGCCACTCAGTGAGGTTGTTCGCGGCGGTTCTGCTCCCGCCGGAGGTGGTGACTCATCTCGAAGCCGTCGTCGCGCCGAGCCGCGACGAGGTGTTGCGGTGGACGGCCGTGGGCTCCTGGCACCTCACGCTGGCGTTCTATGGCGAGGTCGACGACCGTCGAGTACCGGACCTGAAGGCGCGGCTGACTCGAGGCGCGAGAAGGTACCCCGCGTTGTCGCTGGCGCTCAGCGGCGCGGGGCGGTTCGGCCAGCGAGCGCTCTGGATCGGGTGCGAGTGCGACGTGCCGACGATGCGTGCGCTCGCCCGCTCCGTCGCCGCTGCTGGTCGTCGGGTGGGTGCCGGCACGGAGGAGAGCCGCAGGTTCAAGGCCCACGTCACCGTCGCCCGAGCCGCCAAGCCGACTGACCTGCGGCCGTACGTCTCCAGGCTGGGCGACTATCAAGGTCCGCCGTGGACTGCCGATGCGGTGGCGCTCGTCCGATCTCACCTCGGCGGCGCCGAGAACCGGCAGGCCCGGTATGAGACGTTGTCGAGCCATCCGCTGTCCGGTGCGTAGGTCTTGCGCCGCGCCCAGTGCGGCGCGTAGGAGTATCCGGTGGACCCACGGAGCCGACGAATGATCGTTTCCGCAGTCTTCGCCTTGCTGATCCTCGTCCTGGTGGTGGCCTGGATCCGCTGACGGGGAGACGATCAGGTACCAGATTCCTCCATTCGCTCTCCTCGCCGATCAGCGGTCGGATGCCGCGCCATGACGTCACCAGGCATATGCCTCCGGCGCCGGACCCGGTCCGGGGAAGAGCTCGTCCAACCTGGTCAAGGTGGCTTCATCGAGGGTTGTGGACAGCGCCGGCAGTGCCGAGCGGAGCTGGTCGGCCGTACGTGGCCCGATGATCGGCGCAGTGACGCCGTCTTGATGGAGGAGCCAGGCAAGGGCCACCGATGCCGGCTCCGCGCCGAGGTCGCGGCACAGAGCTTCGTATCCCTCCAGGTTGTACCGGTGGTTGGCGAGATACTCCGCGGCCCGACCCTCGGCCGAGCGGCCCCGGTGCTCCTTGGCGATGACGCCGCCGAGTGCTCCGCCGTGCAGTGGGCTCCACGGGATCACCCCGAGCCCGTACTCGCGGGCCGCTGGCAGCACCTCGAGCTCGACCGTCCGCTCGGCCAGGTTGTACAGCGACTGCTCCGAGACCAGCCCTTGGAAGTGACGGGCACGTGCGATCTCCTGCGCCTGAGCGATGTGCCAGCCGGCGAAGTTGCTGGACCCGACATAGATCACCTTGCCTTGGGCTACGAGCGTCTCCATCGCCTGCCAGATCTCGTCCCACGGCGTCGCTCGGTCAACGTGATGCATCTGGTAGAGGTCGATGTGGTCGGTCTGGAGTCGTCGCAGCGATGCGTCGCACGCGTGGCGGATGTTGCGCGCGGACAGCAAGCGGTCGTTGGGCCAGTCGGACATGGATCCGGACACCTTGGTCGCGAGTACCACCTTGTCGCGTCGGCCACCACCGAGCGCGAACCATCGGCCGAGGATTTCCTCGGTACGTCCTCTGTTCGTGCCCCAGCCGTACACGTTGGCCGTGTCGAATACGTTGATGCCGAGTTCGAGGGCGAGATCCGCGATCGTCACGGACTCGTCCTCCGGCGTGACCGGACCGAAGTTCATCGTGCCGAGCACCAATCGGCTCACCTGTAGCCCGGATCGGCCGAGATGCGTGTACTCCATGACCGGCCAGCCAACACCGTGATCGCTGGTGGAGGCAATGGAGCGACGAGGAGCCCGAGCGAGGGCCGAGCGAGGAGTCCGAGCGAGGGCCGAGCGAGGGTCCGAGTGCGACCGTCAGAATGGAGCGACGAGGAGCCCGAGCGAGGTCCGAGCGAGGGTCCGAGTGCGACCGTCAGAATGGTCGCGTGGCCGAGGCGCTGGAATCAGCATTGGATCGGGTGCGAGCCGAGCTGCTCGACGACGACAAGCTGATTCGTGCCGTCGCCGCCGGTCGTCGCCGCGGCGAGCGTCCTGCCTATCGGCGTGCGGAGTTGCGGTGGGTCGACCTGCGTGATGGACGGCGACTGCAGGTTGTTACCTACGACGACCGGCAGGCGTTCACGAGCAACGTCGAACCCGAGAATGCGGCCGCGGCCGTGCAGGATCTGCTGGCAGAGCCCTACGGGAACTGGCACGTCGAGACGACGGCCGGGACAACGCAGCTGCGAGTCACCAAGAACGGCGAGGCCCAGGTCCACAGGTCTGCGATGCAGGTGGCAGCCGAGCCGGTCCGTTCCCACGATCGGGCGAAAGCACGGCTACTCGATCCGACTGATCCGTTCCTTCGAGCGGTGGGCATCAGCGACAACCGGGGGCGGATCAAGCCGAGTCGCATGGACAAGTACCGCCAAGTGGAGGAGTTCCTGCGCGCGATCGAGCCGGTACTGGGCCGGGCTCGCGCCGCGGCGGGCGACGGACCGCTGCGCATCGTGGACCTCGGCTGCGGCAACGCGTACCTGACCTTTGCTGCCTATCGGTGGCTCACCGACCGGCATGGGCTCGACGTCCGGCTCGTCGGTGTGGACGTCAAGTCGCAGGCTCGTCGTCGCAATACGGACCTGGCTGCGGTACTCGGGTGGGCCGACGCGGTCCGGTTCGTCGAAGGGACGATCGCGGACGCCGATGTCGGTCTCACACCTCATGTCGTGTTCGCTCTCCACGCCTGTGACACGGCCACCGACGACGCTCTCGCTCGTGCGGTGCGATGGGACACTCCTGTTGTGCTGGCGGCGCCGTGTTGTCACCACGACGTGCAGCGCCAACTGTCCGATGTCGCGCCCCCGCCGCCTTACCGGCCGGTGAGCCGGCACGGCATCCTGCGCGAGCGGTTCGCCGACGTCCTCACCGATGCGGTGCGGGCCGAGTTGCTACGACTGTTGGGATACCGGGTCGAGGTGGTCGAGTTCGTCGAGTCGAAGCACACGCCCCGTAACACCCTGTTGCGGGCTGTCCGGACTGGCGCGCCGACAGATCCCGCGCGGGCGGCTGACTATGTCGAGCTGATCTCGCAGTGGCGCTTGCAGCCTGCTCTGCAGGTTCGGTTGCGGAGTGAGGTCGAGGCTGCGTTGTCGACAGCGACCTGACGGTTCTCCTCGTCGTGCGCCGGCGAGGTCCACGTGCCAGGTTCAACGCGATGGTTCGACATGTCCGGAATCGAGCTGAGTTCAACGGCCTGTGGAAATAGCAACTCGTCGCGCCACTGTCTGTCAGACCCCTGCTCTAGAGTCAAACACATGTTCGAACAAGCCGATGAACCAACCGTCCCGCCCGGGGCTGCGTTGTCGACAACGACCTGACGGCCGTCCGGTTGCGGCAGCGGGTCACCAAGGGCCGCCGGGTCCTGTGCCTCCGACGTGGCGATGGCTTCAAGCTCATTGAGTCCGCCCAACACCGCTGGGCGCGCGGTCAACGCACCCCACCTGGTCGCCCTGGTTCGCGCCGGCGCGAAGTTCGAGAACGGCAACTCATCGAGCGACCCAACGAATCACGAAGTGATCAGCAAGCCGCGTGACCAGGGCGGGCATGAGACCGGTCGGCATGTCGGTGAGCGGGAACTTCCGGGTCAGGTTCGGCTGCTTGACAAGGTGCGCGGATGGACTCAGGCATGCAGGGTGGGCCGGTAGATGAGTTCTTGAGTGCGGCCGTCGAGCGTCCGGCTCTCGATCAGCTCCAGGTCGAAATCGGCCGCACCACCAAAGATCGGGCTGTCCCCGGTCTGACCGGTGATGGCAGGGAAGATCGTCACCTGTATGTGGTCGACGAGGCCGGCGGCCATCAGGGCCCGGTTCATCGACAGGCTGCCGTGCGAGCGCAACGGGACCTCGGACTCCTCCTTGAGCCGGGCGACGACCTCGACGGCGTCACCGCTCACGAGGGTCGCGTTCGGCCAGTCGAGGGGTTCTTCGAGTGTCGTCGACACCACCGTTGTCGGCAGGCTTCTCATCTGGGCGTTCACGGGGTCAAGCTCCTCCAACTCCCCGGTGCTCGGGCCCAGCAGCTGCACGAATTGCCGAAAGGTGTTGGCCCCGAGCACCATCCGCTGCTCCGCGCCGTACAAGGCGAGGCGGTGGTCGAGAAACTCGGGGCCTTGCTTCCCCCAGTAGCCGCCCCAGTCGCCGCCGTCGTAGGAGCCGTAGCCGTCGAGTGTGGAAAAGACGTCGAAGGTGTAGGTAGCGGTCATGTCGTTCTCCTCGAGTGCGGTTGATCGGTGTGGGGAAAGACTGGGAACCACCGCGAGACTCATCGCCCTTGGACTCCTGGAGTACGGCCGCCCAGCATGCGGCTTGATCACGGCCAAGACGGTTGCCGAAGGGCAGCGTGGTCATTGACATGGCGCGGGAAGAGCGTCGCACGCCGATCCACAGGTCCAGACTATTCCTCCAGCTTCGCCGGCATCCTCGGGCGGATCGACCTTCCGAGCATTGTCAAAGATGCCAATGCTTCCCCTCCCGTGCCGCCCGACCCCCCGGAGGTTGAGCGCCAACAGGAGCATGTGAATTGTGGTCCTTGGCGAACCTGGAGTGTCAGTGGCAGCTGCGACGATGGACACATGTTCGAAGCAGCCGAGGATCCGATCATCCCGCCGGGGCAGACCCGGATAGCGGCGGTGGCGCGGCTTGCGTCGATCAGCAGAGACTTTCCGAGGCCGGTGGAAGACGGGATTCGACGGGCCAGGCGGTTGGTATCAGGTGTGCACCGGGCGCCAGCGCTGCCGCCGCATGGGTCCAGCCCGGCCCACGTCGGTCGTGAGCGCCAAGCGTCTAGTCCCGACAGCGGCACTCGCGCTGCTTCATCAGCTGTCAGCGGCCCATCGGTGGGCGACTCGAGGGAGCCGGGTCCGATGTCGGCCGCAGCGTTGAATCGCTTGCCGACTAGTGCGCTCTCCAGCCGTGAGCTGCTGGACGGGGTTGCCGGCTGGGAGCAGCTGATCAGTTGGGCGCAGGCACGGCAGTGCGACCTGGTGGCCGAGTTCGCTCGGCGTCGGCCGGGGCCGTACGAGCCAGATGAGCCGGAGCCTGGCCGGCGCGTGAGCGAGTTCGCCGCGGACGAGATCGCCGCCCGGTTACGGGTGACCCGGCGTTCGGCGGACATCAAGCTGTCGCTCGCGTTGGCACTGGCCGAGAGGTTGCCTGCGACCGCCGACGCGCTGCGAAAGGGCCACATCGACATCGGGAA
Organism: uncultured Actinomycetota bacterium; assembly: GCA_963831385.1. Classification (GTDB taxonomy): domain Bacteria; phylum Actinomycetota; class Actinomycetes; order Jiangellales; family Jiangellaceae; genus JACVRX01. The sequence goes on along the minus strand of CAWHPW010000008.1, from coordinate 29,656 downwards.
AGCCAAGGCAATCGCCGAGCTGACCGCGAACGTGGCCACCGCCGAGGCGCGGGCAGCGGTGGAGGAGAAGGTGCTCCGCCGGGCTGGAGAGCAGACCGGACCGGAGCTTCGCCGCAGCCTTCTGCGCGCGGTGGCTCGCGTTGACCCGACCGCCAACGCGAAGCGGCATCAGCAAGCCAAGGCAGACCGGTTCCTGCGCGTGCGGCCATGCTGTGACGGGATGGCCGAGCTGACCGCGTGGTTGTCCGCCGAGGACGCCATGATCGTGTTCGGTGCGGTCGACTCGCTGGCCCGCGATGCCGATCCCGACGACGCGCGATCCATCGACGCCCGTCGGGTCGACGCATTGGTCGACCTGTGCCGACCGACGCGGGTCAGCGAGAACCTGCCGACCCCATTCGGTGGTGACGGACCCGGCTCGGGCGCATCGTCGGCGGGCGCCGGCGGAGCCTCTGCCCCGGGGTTCGGCGACCCATCACCTGCGGCTGGCGGCAATCGAGCAAGCCGACGCGCTGGCCGCCGTGACCGTGGCGGGCCAGATGTCCGGGTAGTAGTCCCGTTGAGCATGCTGCTCGGCCTGGACGATCAGCCGGGGGAGTTGGCCGGCTACGGCCCGATCGACGCCGAGACTGCCCGGCGAATCGCGGCCGATCCGGACGCGACCTGGCGGCGGTTACTGACCGATCCGGTGTCCGGGACCTTGCTGGACTACGGCACGAAGGTGTACCGGCCGCCGGACTCACTTGCCCGGCATGTGATGGCCCGCGACCAAGTGTGCTGCTTTCCTGGGTGCCGGCAGCCGGCCGAGCGTTGCGATCTGGATCATGGCGTGCCGTATCCGCATGGGCCGACCTGCGATGCGAACCTGATCCCGCTCTGCCGCCATCATCATCGGGCCAAGACCCTTGGCGGTTGGCGGTGGCGACGTGACCCTGACAGAGCGGTCATCTGGACGGCCCCGACAGGCCACGAGTATCAGGTGCCGATACAGCCGGTCCTCGACGACCCGCCGTTTTGACGGTCACCCGAATAGTCATCTGGCGTTCGAGACCAGCCGCTCCACGATGTAGTCCACGCAGGCAGTGAGAGCCTCGACATCGTCCGGATCGACCGACGGGAACATCCCGATGCGCAATTGGTTGCGACCCAACTTGCGATAGGGCTCGACGTCGACGATGCCATTGCCGCGAAGGACACCAGCGATCACGCCGGCGTCGACTGTTTCGTCGAAGTCGATGGTGCCGACGACGAACGACCGGGTGGCCGGGTCGTTGACGAATGGCATGGCGTAGCTGGACTTCTCGGCCCAGCGGTACAGGCGGCTCGACGAGTCGGCGGTCCGGTCGACGGCAAAGGCAAGCCCGCCGTTGCCGAGCAGCCAGTCGAGCTGCTCGGCCATCAGAAAGAGCGTTGCTATTGCCGGGGTGTTGTATGTCTGGTCCCGCCGGGAGTTAGCCACCGCAATCGACAGGTCCAGGAACGCGGGTACGTACCGGCCGCTGGCCGCAATCCCGTCGATCCTGTCGAGCGCCTTCGGCGACAGCATCGCGACCCACAGTCCGCCATCCGAGGCGAAGCACTTCTGCGGGGCGAAGTAGTAAGCATCGACCTCAGCCGGTTCCAACGGCAGCCCACCGGCTGCACTCGTCGCATCGACCACTATCAAGGCTTCCGGGTCTGCCCCATCCACCCGGCGCACCGGCGCCATCACTCCGGTCGAGGTTTCGTTGTGCGGCCAGGCGTATACGTCGACGCCGGGCTCGGCATGCGGAGCCGCCAGAGTCCCGGGAGGGGCATTCACTACCGTCGGCTCGGAGAGCCACGGCGCCGACCGGACGGCGGCAGCGAACTTCGCCGAGAACTCGCCGAACACCAGATGCTGGGCGCGGTGGCGTACCAGCCCAAATGCGGCAGCGTCCCAGAATGCGGTGGAACCACCATTTCCCAGGACGACCTCATAACCATCGGGCACGGCGAACAGCGAGGCCACCCCGTCGCGGACCCTTCGCACGAGACCACGGACCGGCGCCTGGCGGTGCGAGGTGCCGAGGTAGGTCGGGCCAGCGGCGGCCAACGCTGCGACAGCATCGGCGCGGATCTTGCTGGGTCCGGAGCCGAACCGTCCGTCCCGGGGAAGCAGGTCAGTGGGAACCGCGATGTGCGGGATGTTCGTCATGCTGTGCCAGGCCGGGCCGCAATCGTGCGGGGAGGTGTCACGGGACGGCGGTCCAGTCCGAGTTCCACCCGGGTATCTCGTCCGGTTGGCGAGCAGGTGGTCCGGTGTAGTTCGCGGACGGACGGACCAGCCGGCCATATCTCTTCTGCTCGAGGATGTGTGCGCTCCACCCGGCCGTGCGAGCACAGGTGAACATCGACGTGAACATGTGCGCCGGCACCTCGGCGAAGTCGAGCACGATCGCCGCCCAGAACTCGACGTTGGTCGCCAGCACCCGGTCGGGGCGGCGCTCGGCCAGCTGAGCCAACGCCGCCTTCTCGAAGGCCTCGGCGACCTCGTAACGCGGGGCATCGAGCTCACGAGCGATCCGCCGCAGCGTCCGGGCCCGCGGGTCCTCCGCGCGGTACACCCGGTGTCCGAAGCCCATCAGCCGCTCATGGCGGTCCAGCACTCCGCGCACGTAGCCGTCAGCATCTCCGGTGCGCTCGATTTCCTCGATCATCGCCAGGACGCGCGATGGCGCGCCGCCGTGCAGTGGGCCGCTCATGGCGCCGACGGCGGCCGAAAGCGCCGCGGCGACGTCCGCGCCAGTCGAGGCCACGACCCGTGCCGTGAACGTCGAGGCATTCATCCCGTGCTCGGCCGCCGAGGTGAAGTAGGCATCGACGGCTCGGACGTGCTGAGGATCCGGGTCGCCTCGCCAGCGGATCATGAACCGTTCGACGATGGTGCGCGCCTTGTCGATCTCGCGCTGCGGGATCATCGGCAGGCCGATACCGCGCGCAGACTGGGCGACGAAGGACAGTGCCATGACGGCCGCTCGAGCAAGATCCTCGCGGCACTGCTCGTCGGAGACGTCCAGCAACGGCCGGAAACCCCAGGCCGGCGCCAGCATGGCCAATGCGCTCTGCACGTCGACCCGGACGTCACCGGAGTGCACCGGGATCGGAAACGGCTCGGCCGGGGGCAGTCCGGGCTCGAACGCTGCGTCTACCAGCAGCCCCCAGACATTCTCGAACGGAACCCGCCCGACCAGGTCTTCGATGTCGACCCCGCGATACCTCAGCGCCCCACCGGCTCGGTCGGGCTCGGCGATCTCGGTTTCGAATGCGATGACACCTTCGAGGCCGTGCTGCACTTCAGACATGCACACTCCCGCCGGTCGGGCTCGTGGCCTGATCCGTCCGTCGCAAGGATGGTCGCGAGCCGGAAAGGCCATTGTGCCGTGCGGACGGAGGTTTCCGACAAGTGGAGTCGTCGCCGACCTGGGATCTTGGACAAGAGACGCTCGCCCGAATGCGGCGAAATTACCCGACTGAACGCCTTCTCGAGTCTGCCGTCGCACCTGAGCCTTTTGCGCAGTTCCGCAGCTGGCTTCGGGCCGCCGTCGCGGTGGGTCTGCCCGAGCCGAACGCGATGGCGCTCGCGACGGCAACCTCCGATGGAAGGCCCAGTGTTCGGCACGTGCTGCTCAAGGAACTCGACGACTCCGGCTTCGTCTTCTTCACCAATCTCGGCTCCCGCAAAGCAGTCGAGATCGCCGCGAATCCCGCCGTTTCGCTGTGCTTCCCGTGGTTCGCGATGGCCCGGCAGGTGGTCGCGTCCGGCACGGCAGCACCGGTCACTCGAGCAGAGACGGGGGAGTACTGGGCCACCCGCCCGCGAGAGTCCCAACTCGGTGCGTGGGCCAGCGACCAGTCATCGGCGATCGGCTCGCGAGCGGAGCTCGAAACGGCTGCCGCAGAAGCGGCTACGAGATTTCCCGAGACAGTGCCGGTGCCGCCGTTCTGGGGCGGTTTCCGGGTCACGCCGCACACCGTGGAGTTCTGGCAGGGCGGGCCGGCACGCCTGCACGACCGGCTTCGATACACGCGGACAGACGGCGGATGGCGGCTGGACCGGCTGGCTCCCTGACCGGAAAGACACGTCAACGCGAGCGACCCGCAGGCCGCTCACGCGTCTGTTGCCCAGATGACCAGCAATGACGCGGCCCGGGGGGACGACTCCCGGGAGCCCACGGGTCGGGTGGCGTGGTTGGGATTGCCCTTAGCGGGCAGCCACCTCACGAGTCCCAGAGCTATGCATTCTGCGGACCACCTCCCTTCCCGTGTACTCCGACCGTAGGTCCAAGGCGGCCCCATGGCAAACGACTTGGCCGACCGTAATCTCGACCGTCGTGAGGCGTGGTTGGCGGCTGCTGAGAACCATCGTCGCCGACCTCCAGCCGCTGCGTGTCTCGGCCCACTACCGCCGGCTGTGGGTCGGTATGACGGTGGCTCAGCTCGGCCAGCAGATGACGGCGGTCGCCGTCGCCTACCAGGTGTGGAGCCTCACCCGGTCGTCGTTCGCGGTGGGACTCGTCGGTGCGTTCTCGGTCGTGCCGCTGATTGCCTTCGGGCTCTACGGCGGCACGCTCGTGGACCGGTTCGACCGCAGGTTGGTGGCGATCGTTGCATCCACCGGGCTCTGGCTCTTCTCCTTGATCCTGGTGTTCCAAGCAGTCCTCGGCCTGAACCAGGTATGGCTGCTCTACGTCGTGGTCGCCGGGCAGTCTGGATGCTTCGCCGTCAACAACCCAGCCCGGCAGACGATCGTGCCGCGGCTCTTGCCGCCACGGCTCCTCCCTGCGGCCAACGCCTTGACGACGCTGAGCTTCAATCTCGGGTTCACGGTCGGCCCTCTGGTGGGAGGCGCCTTGATCGCCGTGGGCAACGGTTTCACGCTCCCGTATGCGGTCGATGCCGTGACCTTCCTGGCGGCGCTCTACGCGCTGTGGCGGCTTCCTCCGATGCCGCCGGAGCGGCTGGTCCGGCAATCAGGCCTCCGATCGATGGCCGAAGGATTTCGGTTCCTGCGCGCGCGGACGAACGTCCTGATGACGTTTCTCGTCGACCTGTGCGCCATGGTCCTCGCGCAGCCGAGAGCGTTGTTCCCCGAGACTCGCCGACACGATCTACGGAGGCGGGGCGCGGACTCTTGGCCTGCTTCAGGCGGCCCCGGCGATCGGGGCCATCGCGGCCGGGGTCTCCAGTGGGTGGCTCGGCCGGGTCCGTCGGCAGGGGTTGGCGATCCTGGTGTGCGTCATCGGCTACGGCGCGAGTGTCGCCGCGTTCGGCCTCGCCGGCTCGTTGTGGGTCGGAGTGTTCTTTCTCGCGTTGTCCGGTGCGTTCGACATGGTCAGCGCCGCATTCCGGTCGACGATCCTGCAGGTCGCTGCGCCGGACGAGATGCGGGGGCGGTTGCAGGGTGTGTTCATCGTCGTCGTCGCCGGCGGGCCTCGACTCGGCGACCTGACCGCCGGAACGCTGGGTTCGTTGGTGGGTCCGACGCTGGCCGTCGTGGCCGGCGGGTGCGCCTGCATGGCGGCAACGGCGGCGTTGGCGGTCAGATTTCCAGGTTTCGCCCGCTACGACGCCCGCTCACCGGCGTGAGACGGCGTCGGGGAGGGTGGGGACGTCGGTCGGGTAGAGGCCTGCGGCGAAGCCGTAGACCTGGTCGCCGGCCCGGGGTATCTGGGCGAACCGGCGGCCGACCTCCTGGACCTGCGCCCAGAAGTTCCGCACTTCCTCGATCGGGATCCGGGCGTGCACGAGGAGGCACCGCAGCTCGTCGGCCGCGTGGGCCGCAGCGGACTCGGCGGCCGCCTCCGCGAGCCCGTTGATTGCGGCCACGACCTGCTCGTCCTCGGGGCGGCTGAGCACGCCGATGTAGAGCGTGCGGGCGACCCGGCCGTAAAACCGCTCGTCGATCGCCCGAACCCGCCGGGTGCGCACCACGCGGAGGAGGCCGGCGCGGACGAGAAGGTTCACGTGGTAGGCGACGGTGCTCTTGGGGCGGTCGACCGCCTGCGCCATCTCGGTGACCGTGGCGGCCCGCTCGAGGACGAGCTCAAGGAGCCTCGCTCGGAGCGGGTCGGCCAGCGCGCGCAGCTGCTCGGGTGCGGTGACCACGACCATCTCATCGAGGTCGTAATCCGGGATCTGGCTATTGACCGGCATATCTGGACCATTCTAGAGTCATGGATCATTCGATCACCGTCGTCCGATAATGGAGTGTAGAGATGGCCGAAGTCGTGGTGTTCCACCACGTGCAGGGACTCACCGACGGGGTGCGTGCATTCGCCGAGGAGCTACGCGCCGACGGGCACACCGTGCACACGCCGGACCTGTTCGAGGGCGAGCGACCGGCAACCATCGACGAGGGCATCGCGCACAGCCGAAGCATCGGGGACGAGGTGCTCGATGAGCGCGCTGATCGGGCGGTGGCCGACCTGCCAGAGGGCCTGGTCTACGCCGGCTTCTCCTCCGGCGCTGGCACGGCGCAGCGGCTCGCCCAGACCAGGGCTGGCGCGCGCGGCGCGCTGCTCTTCGAGTCCTGCATACCGATCACCGGCGAGTGGGCCTTTGGGCCATGGCCCGACGGGGTCCCGGTGCAGATCCACGGCATGGACAAGGACCCGTTCTTCGCGTTGGGGGGCGACCTCGATGCCGCACGTGAGCTGGTCGAGACGGTCGGATCCGAGCTGGCTGAGCTGTTTGTCTACCCGGGCGACGGGCACCTGTTCACCGACAGCTCGCTGCCGTCGTACGACGCAGCCGCGGCCGCACTGGTCGTGCAGCGCTCGCGGTCATTCCTCGACCGAGTGGGCTGAGTTTGAGCCCGTGATCATTGTGAGATCGTGAGCCAGGTGGCCTGCGCGCGGCCGAGTTCCCGGCCGTCGACGCCATACGCGGTCGTGGCGGTCCAGGTCTTGCGGCCGTCGGAGCCGAGCAGGAGACCCATCACGACGCACTGCTCGCCGGCACTCGGGAGTGCCTTCAGGCGACCTGTCATCCGACCGAGGACCATCGGCCGGCCCTCGAGCTCGGCCGCCCAGCCACCGGGGCAGTCCAACACTGCCCAGACGAATTCGGGCTGGCCGGCGAATTCCGTCGGCACCGTCCAGGTGCACGCAGTCCGGCCGTCACCGAGGCGGCCGGGAAACAGCCGCAGCCCGTCACCAGACGCCCGGTCCGGACCGCACACGAAGCACTCGGGAAACGGGTGCCGGGTCAGACCTGGGTAGGACGCCGACGCTGTCTCCGCCGCGAATCGATCGACCGACGGTACGGCGTCGGTGCTCAGCGACGATTGCGCTCCCTCGGCGACCGTCACGTCGCCATTCGACACCCGCACGATGCCGTCGTCATCGGCGACAATGGACATCGCGGTGTCGAGCGGCGGCGGCGTGCGCAGGGTCACCACGGCGGCGGACCCACCAACCGATGCGCCAGCGTGGCCCGCCACCAACCCGCAGACGTAACCGCCGTTGCCAGAATCGGCCGGGCCGCGATATCGACGACCTACGCGCAGCATCACGACAACGACGCTAGCCCGGTACCGTCGCACGGATGTCGGTGCTGGCGAACGGGCGGCTGGTCACGCCGGAAGGCATCGTCGACGGCTGGTTGGAGACTGCCGGCCAGACCATCTCGGCTATCGGCGCCGGCGAGCCGCCACGGCGGGCAGACCAGGACCTGGCGGGGCATTGGGTGGTACCAGGGTTCGTGGACATCCATGTCCACGGCGGCGCAGGCGCCGACTTCAGCAGCGGTCGCCCTGACCACGCCCGGCGAATAGTGGGACTGCACCGCCGGCATGGGACGACGACGATGCTCGCCAGCCTGGTCACGGGAGACCTTGACACGATGGTCGCTTCCGTCGCCTCGCTGGCCGACCTGGTCGATGCAGGTGAGCTGGCAGGCATTCACCTGGAGGGCCCATTCCTGGCACCAGCACGCTGCGGGGCACACGACCCCGGTCTCCTCAGGGCACCGGAACCGGACCTCGTTGACCGCTTGATATCGGCCGGCCGGACCCAGATTCGGATGGTGACGCTGGCCCCCGAGCAGCCGGCCGCCATCGACGCCATTCGACGACTCACCGACGCCGGCGTGGTCGTCGCCGTCGGCCACACCGACGCGACCTACGAACAGACCCGCGCGGCGATAGACGCCGGCGCGACGGTTGGCACCCACCTGTTCAACGCCATGCGCCCGCCGCACCATCGCGAGCCGGGCCCGGTGCCCGCATTGCTCGAAGACGACCGGGTGTCGGCCGAGCTCATCTGCGATGGCGTGCATCTGCACCCCGCCGTGATCAGGTGGGCGGTGAGGACTGCCAGCGCGCGCCGGGTTGCGCTCGTCACCGACGCGATGGCCGCGGCAGGGGCAGGTGATGGTGACTATCTACTCGGCCAGCTGACCGTTCGAGTTCGGGACGGTGTCGCTCGCCAGCCGGACGGGTCGATCGCCGGGAGCACGCTGACCATGGATCGGGCGTTCCGATGCGCGGTCGACGCGGGCGCGAGCGTCGAAGAGGCCGCGACCATGGCGTCGACCACACCAGCTCGGGCGCTCGGCCTGGCCGACGAGATCGGGTCGATCACGGCGGGCCGTCAGGCGGACCTGGTCGTGCTTGATCAGGCTCTGCGTGCGGCGGCCGTCATGGCGAAGGGGTCGTGGCTCCGCGGTTAGACGTCAGAGCTCGGCATCGATGCGGTCCCGCAGATCGACCAATTGCTGCTGAACCTCGTCCAGGGCTCCGCTGAGCTGTTCGGGCACCGCTTCCTTGGCGGCCTCGAGCTCCGCCTCTGCCTCCTCGAGTCGCTGGCGTGCAGCCTGGAGCCGCTCCTGGGCCGCAGCCTCGGCGTCGCTGCCGGCCCCTTCCAGCGCGGCGCCGGCCTCCTCCGCGGCCGACTTCGCCGATGACAGGGCGTCCTCGACCTGGGTGCGGGTCTCGGCGCCCACGTCCTGTAGCTGCTCGAGTTGTTCCTGCGCCGATCCGATTTCCGACTCCAGCTGCTCGCGGAGGTCCGTTGCCGCCCCTTCGACCTCCTGCATCGCCTCCTGCGCTTCGCCGCCGCACCCGGTGAGCAGCAAGGTCAGCACGATCGCGGCAGCGGCACGAGATCGGGACCAGCGCATCACAGTTCCTGGACCAGGGTCAGGGCGATGGGGACCAAGCCTGCCATGACCCGGATCACCCGTCAGCCCAGACCCGCAAGACGTGAGCAGCCGCCTCCTCCGCGGTCCAGCCGTAGGTCTCCGCCTTGCGCCGCAGCTTCCGGCGGGTCCGCCTCGGCAGGGTGACTGTCAACACAACGGTCTCCTCGGCCTTGTCCTTGTCTTTGACCTTGTCCTTCTTGCCCCGTCGACGATCCTTGGCGTCCGCCGAGACGTCGACGGCCAACGAGGACAAGTTCGCGGCGGCCGGGTGGACGGTGCCGTCCTCGGCACGCTGTAGAGCTGGGCGGGGACGCGGAGTAGCGGTCATCGTCGGCTGGCCCCCTTGGTCAGCGGCCCGTCGGAGCCGGCCGCAGTCAGCAGATGATCGAGATAGGTCGAGAAGATCCGGGAGATCTCGCGGGCTCCTGGCGAGGGCCATGCCTGGATGGGCACGCAGCTGCCTTCGGCTGCGCCGATGGCCGATCGTTCCGGCAGCACCGGGTCCAGGACCAGGTCGCGATACGCCGCGAGCAGTTCATCGAGGCGGAACCGATGTTCCGCCGACCGTGGCCGATAGCGGTTCACCACGATCCCCGCAGGTCGCAGTCGCAGGTTGAAGCCGCGACGGACCACGTCGACTGCTGCCAGAGCCTGTTGGCTGCCGGTCAGCGCGAACATCGACGGCTCGGTGACGACGAGCGCAAGGTCACTTGCCGCGAGGGCGTTCTTGGACAGCTCGCCCAAGCTCGGCGGACAGTCGACTAGCACCAGCTCGACGTCGCGGATGCCCTTCATGGCGGCCCGTAGGCGATGCTCCCGTGCGCTGCCGTCAGTGGGGTGGTTGCGGTGTTCGAGCGACGGCTCGCTCGCCACGACGGAAACCCCGGATCCCCACCCGGTGGGAGTGATCGCCTCGGCCATGATTCCGGCTCGACCGTCGGCAAGAACGTCACTGGCGGTGAAACGCACCTCGGCCGGATCGAGGACAGTCGTCGCGTTGGCCTGCGGGTCGAGGTCGACGACCAGCGTGGACAGCCCACGGGCGCGGGCAGCGCCGGTCAGGCCGAGCACCACTGACGTCTTGCCGACCCCACCCTTGAGGCTCAGGACGCTGACGGTCAGCACACCGGCAGAGTCTGCCACGGGCTCGGTCGGTCGGGCGGATTGTCGCCCAGCGATCAGGCATGGCCGGGATAGGCTTTGAGCGGATGACGACACGACGGGATGTGGTCCGATGAGCGAGCTCATCGACACGACCGAGATGTACCTGAAGACGATCTACGAGCTGGAGGAGGAGGGGATCGTCCCCCTCCGAGCCCGCATCGGCGAGCGGCTGCACCAATCCGGCCCCACGGTGAGCCAAACCGTCGCCCGGATGGAGCGCGACGGCCTGCTTCACCTCGATACCGATCGTCACCTCGAGTTCACCGAGCAGGGCCGGTTGCTGGCGATGCGAGTCATGCGCAAGCACCGCCTGGTCGAGCGTCTCCTGGTCGACGTGATCGGGCTGGATTGGGAGCTGGTCCACGTCGAGGCTTGCCGGTGGGAGCACGTCGTCTCGGAGGCGGTCGAGCGGCGGCTGGTCGACCTGTTGCACGATCCGACGGAGTCGCCCTACGGCAACCCCATCCCCGGGCTGGCGGAGCTCGGCCGCCCGATTACGGTCGAGGATTTCCAGGCTGGAGTGCGTCCTCTGTACGGCGTGGTCGGCGCTGACGCCGACGTCGAGGTGACAGTCCGACGGATCGGCGAGCCACTGCAGACTGACGAGAAGCTCATGGCCGAGCTACGCCGGGCCGGAGTGGTTCCCGGCCGAACGGTCCAGGTGCGCCATGATGACGCACGACTGGTGGCCGGGTCGGCGGGCGAGACGGTGGAGCTCACGCCGGAGGCCGCATCGCACGTGTTCGTGAGCGCGTGACATGGGAACTGTCGACCGGGCCAAGAGCGGCCTGGCCAAGATCGGCGGCGCCGCCGCCCTGGTCGAAATCGGCCGCCAGCTGTGGCCGGTGGTCAAGCCGGCCGTGGAGCGGGGCCGGCAGAACGCGGCCGCCTGGCGCACTGCCCGGGCCCATGCCGACCGGGTGCGCCAAGGCAGCTACCTCGACGTGTACGTCGACGGTGCCAAACACTGGGTGGTTTGGTCCGACGACGAGCCGGTGGCGGCGTACCCGCCGATTGCCCGTGATCTGGCCGACGCCGTCTCGAAAGTCGACCTGGACCGCCGCCGGCGGCCGGGGACCCGGAAGTCGGGCGGGAACGGCGCCGAGGGCGGTTCTGAGGATGCTCCACGCAAGAGCCTGCCCGGTGGCCACTCGTCACTGACGCCATGAAGGAGGATTACTGGTGTCGCAGCCCCAATGATCGTTCTTTGATCAAGGTCTGATCACTCCAGCCGGCGGAGCTGCCGGATCAGAATGGCTGGTGTGGCGATGGGGCTGCGCGTCGGTGCCGGCACACCCAGGATCTCCACTTCGTCACCCTCACTGGCGTCGAACTCGAACGATCCGAGCAGCTCGAACCGGCCGTTTTCGGTCAGCAGGTCCAACCCGCCGCGCTGCTCCGCCGCCACCAGCCGGCCCCGGCGGGTGACCGGCTTGATCAGGTCGGACGGCAAACTCGGCGGCCGGAGCGGACGCTGCTGCTGCGGCGGCGGAATCTGGGACATCGCGGGCGACTCATCTGTCGGGTCTTGGTTCATCGTTCCCCCGTGTGTTGGCAGTGCGCCCGAGTACGCACTGCGGACCGGGAGGATATTCCTCCCGGTCCGCAGCGGCAAACCCTACGGAGTTACCCCGCAGTCGAGGTCTGCCTGATTCGGATCGATGTTCCGTCCACGTCGAGCACCCGGATGCGGACACCCGCGTTCGGAACCTGAACACTGCAGAACGGAGTTGCCGCGTCCCAGTACGAGCGCCGGTCGTCGAACACCGGCACCGCGTCCTGGCCGCGGATGTAGCTGGGCTCGCTGTTCACATGCAGCGTGAACGACTCCGCCCGGGTCAGCGAGAACGGCGCGTCGTACATCTGGATGCGGCAGCGCCACGGCACCCCGTCGCAGATCGGTAGATCGGCCCGCGGATGCGCGTCGACCGGGATGATCAACCCTTCACCTGGGTGCACGCTGGTGTTGTTGTCCGACTGGGAGGTGTCCCAGTACCAGATCAGCAACCCCTCCATGTAGCTGAAGTGCTCGACCCAGTCCGGCCGGGTGTTGAGGAAGCCGAAGTTGTACGGGCCGGTCTCCAGGTACCGGTCGTAGGACACGTAGTTGCGGTGCGAGGAGATGTAGTAGTTGTCGTGCAGGGTCGTGACCGTGGCACCGACGGCGGTGAAGCCGACGAGCGTCCAGCCGTTGGCGCCGTCCTCGGCACCGTCCTCGAACACCACCGTGCCGTCGACGTCGATCACGATGGCGTCGACGAACAACCCGTCGGGGAGTTCTTCGACGTTTCCGCCGGCTGCGCCGTCGGTGGTGTACCGGAACCGCAGATCGATGCTCTGGCCGGCGTACGCCGACAGATCGAACGTCGCCTCGACCCACTCGCCGCCGGTCTCACCGTCGATGGCATTGCCATCGGTGCGAAATCGATCCAGGAATGGAAGTCCAGCCGGATCCGGTGTCGACCTCCACGTAGGCGTAGTCGCACGGCAGACTCATTACCGGGTTCTTCACAGTCCTCGATGTCGTATGCAGCCTGGAAGGTCAGCGTCGCCGCTGATCCAGCCGGCAATGTGACCTCGCGAGTCATGGTGGCCGTGTAGCCGTCCTCGTGACCGCTGTACCAGGAGTGCTCACCCTCGTACGGCTCGATGAACTCGGTGACGACCTCCTTCGGCGGAAGCACCGTGACCAGTGCCTGCGGCCGCGGGCTGTTGTACTCGTGCGGTCCGAGCCACATGGTCCGCTCCTGGCCGGCCACGGTGATCTCGTAGTCGAGCCAGCCGAGCTGCAACTTCTCCCATGGGCCGAGGTCCGCACCGCGGGTGCCGATGCCGACATCGTCCCGGGCCGACAGCCGGCTCTGCGCCATGATCGACCACCAGCCGATCTGGTCTAGACCCGACGCGGTGTCGTAGAGGTCGGGCAGGCCGAGGTCGTGACCGTACTCGTGGTAAAAGACCGACCGGCCGCCGTTTTCCGGCTGAATAGTGTAGTCGGCGATCCACAGACCGGTGTCGCCGATCTGGGTGCCGCCGTCGCGGATTGTTCGCCGGGCCTTGGCCGGTGCCCTGGAACACCTTCCACCGGTGTGCCCAGATGGCGTCCTCGCCCTGATAGGGGTCACCGTCGGACTGGTCGCCGCCGGCATGCACGATCTGGAAGTGGTCGATGTAACCGTCGGGCTCGTTGAAGTTGCCGTTGCCGTTGTAGTCGTAACGGTCCCAGACGTCGAAGGACTGCCAGCTCGGCGGCGATCTGCGTCGTCGGTTCGACCTGCCGCCAGCTGGTCGGCGTACCACTGGTTGGCGGCATCCTGGACCAGGAACCAGGTGTTGGCGCAGACGTTGCTGGCGCACGGGAAGCCGTCGCTGCGCCCGTATCGAGCCTCGTTGTAGCGGACCCTGACCCAGTCGGTGACGACGCCCTCCACGCTGTAGCGGCCAGAGGACTGCTTCTCGAAGTACTGCTTCAGCGACTCGTCGCCGCGCTCGGTGCCGAAATACAGCCGCTCGTAGTGCGCGCGGTTGTAATCCGGCTGCCAGACGGTCGAGTTGTCGACCGTGCGATCGGGTTCGGGAATCTTGTTGTGCAGCGGCCCGTCGAACACGGTCGGGCCTGGGATGTTCGGGTTGGTGTCCTGGTCCGGATAGGACGGGTGCCGCTCGTTACCGAACTCGGCCAGGATCACGAAGATCCGGTCGGTGGTCTCCCGGGCAAGCTCGACGTACTGGTCCTTGGTCTCCCGCGCTTGCTTTCCTGGGGCACTGGTCTCCGCTACGGCCGGCGTCTCGCCGACCTTGAGGACCGTGCTGACGCCGCGATCCACCGGTGTGGCCTCGCCGTTCAAGACCTGGGTAATGGCTTCGGCACGCAGATCCCGCCGCTTTTCCTCCAGCGGGTTGGGCAGGTCGTCGACGGTTGGTCCTGCGCTGGCACCACCCCCGTCGTCCGGCCCTGCGCCGCCCGCAGGGACGCCAGCCGCAGGCGCCGTCAGGCTCACCCCTACTGTCGACGCAACAGCCAGGCTCAACAGCCCCGCGATGCTCTTCCTCACGCTGCCTCCTCATTGACCAGCGGAATTCGGCGCGCCGGAGGGGATCGCCCCCGGCTGCGCCAACATCGGACCCTAGGCCACGTAGGCCGCAAATCGAAGGTCTCTTCACGGAAATCTTTGATTCTCCGTCACGGCCGCGGTCATCGTGGCTCGGGCACCTCGGTGAGCCCCATGGATCGCGGGGGACAATGGACTGGTGATCTCGGTCGAGCTGGCCAAACGACTGCGGGCAGCAGGCGTGCGCTGGAGCCCGGCGCCTGGCGATCGGTTCGTCATCGCCGACCGTGACATGGACGATCAGGTCTTCGTGCTCTCGGACATGACGATCGACGTGCACGACTTCGAAACCGGCCGGGTGCTGGGATTCAACGGAACGGTGGAGTGGGCGCTGGACAGCGTCGAGCAGGATGCGGCGTTGTGGCTGCCCAGCGAGACTCAGCTGCGAGAGCTGCTCGGTGGCGCGTTCGTCAGCATGTCCCGACCCGCGGACGGCTACGAGGTCATTGTCGACGTGGCCGGCTCCCGGACGACGATCCGGGCGGCCCAGCCCGACGAGGCCTACGGGCGGGCCCTGTTGTTCCTCGCGAACGGCGACGGCGCGGACTGAGTTCGATTCACGCCGGCTGTGCTGCCGGTGACGCCTCGATAGTCTGGCCCGCGAAGATCTCCTCGCGCATGGTTTCACGCTGCGCCACGGCGGCCTCGATACTGGCGAGCTGTTCCGCGCTGCACGGCAGGTCGTAGACCTCCCGAACGAATCGGGGCAGATCCGGACGGTAGTCGTGCGCCCATGGGCGGTACACGCCGGGGATCTGGGCGTTCTTCATGTCCACCAGCAGCTGGAGGAAGGTGACCACGGGACGCCACCGCATCGACGCCCGGATCCCTCGCGGGCTGACGGCGGGGATATCTTCGACGACGGGCCGGTCGCCGTCGAGCCAGCTCGGCCGGGAAGCGATCAGATCGGTCCCGAACTTGGTGACGCCGTCGTTGTCGTGACTGAGCAGCACATACCGCAGCCCGCGCCGGCGATGCGCGGGCATCGCCTCGATCTGGCGGAAGTCGTTGACAACCGCGACCAGCCCAGCGTCCACGTCCGAGCGGGCCGGACCCGTGACCTCCTGGCCCCAGCGGCTGGCGTATGGCGTGCCGATCCACAGCGCCCGGTCGATGCCCAGCGCCTCCGGGCCGAGCGTGCCCCAATGGAGGAAGACGTCCTGGCTGGTGTGCGCGCCGAGACTCTCGCCGAAGAGGACGACCCGGGGTCGGCGCTCGGACGGAAGGTCACGCAGCCTCTCCACGATGCGCAGCCACAGCAGCCGGTTCTGCTCCCGGGCAACCTTGATCCTGCCCAAGGACAGCGGCGACGGCCGCTTGGAGTACTGCAGCGTGACGATGGCGCAGTCTCCGCGGGTCAGATACTGGACCGACGCGGTTGCGCAGTAGTTCACGTAGCCGGTGCCAGTGGGTGAGACCAGCATGATGAGCGAGCGATCCCAGGCGCCGGCCCGGTCCATCTCCGCCAGAGCGAGGTCCACTCGTTCGGCGGCTGTTGGCGCGCTGTCCAGTCCGATGTACACCTGCACTGGAGTGGCGCGGGCCGGCTCGCTCATGACTGCCGGTATCGACAGGTCCGGCATGCCGGCCGGACGGTCGGGCACGGATTCTGGCCGGACGCCGGCGACCGCGTGCCGGCGGCCTTCCCGACCCAGCGTCTCCCACGGCACGAGACTCTGGCCCGATCCGCTGACCGTCGGTGCCAGTCCGTAGGTGTCGAGGATCTGGTCGAGCATCGGGTCGTCGACGGTGGTGCCCGCCTCGAGCTTGCCGATGATCCGGTGGTACATGGTCGCTCCGCCGGCGACGACGGCACCGAGAGTGACGCCGTGCGCGGCAAGCCGCCACATCCGTGCCGAACCGGGCAGCCGAGCGGCGAGAGCCGATCCCGCCGCCCCAGCGGCCAGCCGTTCACCGGAGGCGAGGACGGTGCCAATCGCAACCATGCCGCCGGCAGCGCCCAGCGAGCGCAACCGTAAGGCCCCTGCCTCATCATCGGGCTCGGCCGCAGGGTCGTCGGCGCTGGCTCGGTTTCGTTGCTGCTCCACGGCGAGAGCAAGGGCGAGGCCGGTAGGGACGGCGATCGGAAATCGCTCCAGCCGTCCCTCTGCGCCGATTCGGCGGTCCAGGACCGACATCGCACCCTGGGCACCGGCCAGAGCGGCGCCCGCGACGCCGGTGACCGCGGTCCGCCAGCCGGCCTGCCGGGTCAGCCCCCGAAGGGTTGCTTCGGCGGGTCGGCGGCTCAGCGCTCGTTGCACGGCCAGGCCGGCGGGAATGACGGCAAGGTTGGTCAGGAGGACCGCGCGCCGCTGCCGGTCCGCCGGATCCGCGCCTGCCAGCGGCAATCGGGAGGCGACGATCTCGATGCCGTCGTGGGTGATGACCGTCAGCAGGTACGTGACGCCCGAGGCGATTCCGGTGATCACTCCCTGGTCGAGCCAACTGCGGGAAGTGAGCGACGGGGCGAACGTCCCCGGCACGACCGCGGCCGCAGCCAGCAACGCGGTGTGCTCACTGCGGCCGCCGATGACGTCTCCGATGCCAACGACCATGCTCGACACCTCCGGTCTGCGCAACTCGGCGGCATTCAACTCCATCGGAGAAACCACCAGGACCACCCGACGCGGGTGATTCGCGCAGACGGCACTGCGAGTGCACTGGGAGCCGATGCTCGCCGCCGTCCTGCTCGTGCTGGTCGCGGCGAGCATCGCCACGAACCGTCTGCCGGGGCGGTGGTATGTCCTCATCTGCGTGTTGGCCACGGGAACCCTGCTCGTGTTGGCCCGGCTCGACGGGCTGGACGCCGCTGATCTTGGTCTCGGTCCGGGGACTGTGCTCCCTGGACTGATGTGGGCGCTGGTTCTCGTGTTGGCCGTCGCTCTCCTCTATCTCGCCGGTGCCACGCTGCCCAAGACCCGAAGCCTGTTCGCAGACCGTCGGTTCATGACAGCCGACGGCCAGCACGTTGCCTCCTATCTGCTGGTGCGCATTCCATTCGGCACGGTGCTGCTCGAGGAGACCGCATTCCGCAGCGTGCTGTTCGCCATGGTGACCGTTCGCTACGGAACCGGGTGGGCCGTCGTGGCCACCTCGGTGCTCTTCGGACTCTGGCACATCCTGCCGGCCGTACCGATGTACGAATCACACGACGTCGTTCACCGTGCTCTGGGACCCGGTGCGCGCGGGCGCTGGGTCGCGGTGTTGGCGACGGTGGTGAGCACTGCGGTAGGCGGATTCGGCTTCGCCCTTCTTCGAGTATGGACCGACAGCGTTCTGCCGCCGATCGGCTTGCACTGGGCGCTGAACGGCTTGGGGGTCGTCGTCGCGTGGTGGCTCGGCCGAATCACCCGCGGTGGGGGCTCGCTAGCGAATTGGAACGCTTGATCCGGGCACATTTCGTGGGTGGTATCTCCGCTGCCCTGCTTGGCGAGCCGTGCCGCAGTCTCGCTGCCCTCACCTGGCTCGGTGGTTCGACCGTGCGACTCGTTAGGTGTGCTGACGGGTGAGTGTCCAGCGCCGCCGTCAACAGCGATGGACCTAGTGTTCTGGTCAACGTGGCGAGGCGGGGCAGGAGGTTGCAATGGTGACGGGCCAGCCGGTCGACGTCCCCGACGCGGTCACGGTCTTGGCTGGTACACCGAGGTGGCTACGACTGGCCGGAATGACCGGATGGCTGGCGCTCGGGGTGGCTGGAGCGGCCGCGGTTGCCGTCTGGGCGGTGTCTTATACCAGCGAGCTCGTGGTTCCGTTCCTGTTCGCCGCCGTGCTGGCGATCTTGTTCACACCGGTGGTGGAATGGTTGACCCGCTTCATGCCCCGGTTCCTGGCGGCCGTGCTGATCCTGCTCGGGCTTGTTGTCGTCGCGATTGTGTCGACGTTGGCCGTGGTACGAGGCATCGCTCAGGAGGCGCCGCATATCGGCGATGTGATCGGTAGTGCCCTCGACGAAGTTGAAGCCTGGATGACCAGCGCAGGGATCAGCTCGCCGAATGCGTCAGACGTCACGTCGTCGGCCCTTGACGCCGGCACCTCCGCTACCGCGACCCTGGTCGGCGGCATCTTCTCCGGTGTGGGCGCCTTGTCGTCCATCCTGTTCATGTTGTTCATCGGCTCGGTCATCTTCCTGTTCATGCTGCTCAACGGAGCGCGGTACCAGTCATGGTTCGTCCGGCACAGCGGCCTGTCGCTCGGCACCATCGAGCCAGTGGTCCACGACTCTGCGTCGGCGATCAGGGGCTACTTCAAAGGGACCACGATCTTGGCGGTCACGAACGCTGTACCGGTGGGGATTACTGCCTGGCTGCTCGGTATTCCGCTGGTCGGAGCCATCGCGCTGGTGACGTTCATCACCGCGTACGTGCCGTTCTACGGTGCGATCATCGCCGGCTTGTTCGCGTGCTTGATTGCACTGGGCAGCCAGGGCCTGGCCACTGCCCTGATCATGCTGGCCGTGCTGCTGTTGGTAAACAACGTGCTGCAGAACTTCTTCGCCCCATTCGCCTATGGATCGTCACTCAAGCTGGACCCGCTGGTCGTGCTCCTCGTCACCACCGGCGCCGGCCTGATCGGCGGCGTCGCGCTGATCGTTCTGGCGGCGCCGCTGACCGCGATCATCAGCCGGGCCGCTGGGCGGCTGGCAGACGCCCGGCAGGCGGCGGTGCCGGTCGTCGCGTCCACTGAAGCGACCGAGGCGCTACCGGAGGGCGGTTGACCGGTCGGCGCGGTGGGCCGCGACCAATAGGTAGGCGCTGACCAGCGAGAACCCAGGCCGGGAACAGCAGCTCCGCCCATGTTCAGGAATCCGACGCCGACCAGCAGGCTCACCGCGAGCACGTACCCGAGGTAGGCGAGCCACCGAGGCATCACCGCGGTCCGTGAGCGAGATGGTCGCGGTCGAGATCATGAACACGCCGGCCATTCGCATGGCGTAGACGTTCAGGATGGTGGAGCTGACATGCGCACCGAGTGCCCACACCTGCGCGTCCGGCGTCGCCTGGGCCGTTCCGGTGCTGATGACGAGGGCGCCGGCAACCGCGGTCGAGACGAACAGCATCGCGAGAAACAGCAGACCGCTGCCGAGGAACACCGTGGCGATGAATCGATCCTCGGCCTCACCGATCCGGTCCCGGACCACTCCGACGAACCAGAGGAATGCGATGCCGGCGTAAGGGATGAGCGTGAGCGCAACCAGAATCCGTCGTCGGTGAGTTGTGTCGAGCCGCGCAACGTCCAGATCGGCAAGGTCGCTGGGAACCGACAATCTGAGCAGCACAAGGCTGGTACCCAGCAGCACGGCGAAGATGATCCCCGCCACGGCCGCCGATCTTGGTGCGGTGAGCGCCTTGCGGGTGCTCGCCGAAAGCACCGGGCCCTCGCGGATACCGGCGCCTTCGGGCTGGTCGGGCACCGAACGTTGATGTGGGTCAGCGACGGCCCACTCGGCGCGATGTGCGCCGCGACGTACGCCGAGCCACTCTGCGGCTTCCCATCATGTCAAACCTCCTGACTGTTCGTGGCCGCTAAGACGCGGGTGCGCCTGCGGTCTCCAGCGCGTGCAGCTGCGCGGCCTCTTCAGCCGACACTAGTCCGATCGCGACCAGGTCGAGCGGGCTGATGAAGCCGTCGCTGATCCGGAAGCCCCCAGTTCGCGCGATGGCGTCGCGGAGTGGAACCGCCCAGTGATGCTCGAGCAGCAACAGAGCGGCGGCGGAGTCGTTCGGGATGTCCTCGAGGACGTCCCACGCCTCGGCGTCGTCGAACACCTGGAAGCCCTCGGCCCCCGCTTCGGCTCCTAACGCGGCGCCGACCTCCATCCCTTCCTCGCCTTCGATGCCCAGACCGATGAGCGCGCCGACCTTGCTGCCCAGCTCGATCGCCTCGTCGGTAGTCAGATTGCTCAGATGCTCGACCTCGATCTCTCCCTCGGCGTCCTTGTACACCACCAGTGAGTCGATGACGCGCACGGTGTCGCTCTCGCGGAGCTTCTCCAGCTCCTCGATGATCTCGCCGTGGAAGTTGGGATGGCTGAAGCCCAGCACGATGAGCTGCACAGGTCCGATGGCCACGTCTGCCCCTTTCTGCTCGGTGCGCTCGCGGCCTCTACCCGCGTTGCGCCGTAGCGTCACTATGCCGCGGGAAGCGGACCATGCCATCACCCGGGCCGGGTGAACCGGGTGGTTATGCGCGCCTAGTCCTCGGTCGGAACGGGTGCATTTCATCCTGCCCCGGCTGGATGACACCCCAGCTCGACTCCGGAACTTCGTTCCAAGCGCCTGCCAGGTCGCCCAGCGGTTCGGAAACGATCAGCCGAGTCTCCTCACTGAGACCGGCAAGGACCGAATTCTCCGGATGCAGTGCCCGTAGCCGGCGAGTGTCGGTGCTGAAGAACAGCGACCGCGACCGGCCCTCACTGGAGTAACGGAACGCCCAGATTCGCTCACCGTCTGTGGTTGCCACCGTCATCTGCACGGGGTGCTCGACACCGTGCTTCCGTCCGACGTCCTCGATTAGCCCCACGGCTAGCTCGACGGCAGCTGGTGGGTCGTCTTCAAGTCCGTAGGTGAGTGCCAGGTGGAAGAAGACCTCGGTATCCGTTGAGCCCTCGATCTCTGGGTAGAGCGTCGGGTCCACCTCGAGCACCAGGTCGCGCTTGACCCGGGCGAAGTCGCCGAGGAAACCGTTGTGCATCCAGAGCCAGCGACCGTGGCGGAACGGGTGGCAGTTGGTCTGCTGGACGGCGCTGCCGGTAGAGGCGCGGATGTGTGCGAACAGCAGCGGTGCCGTCACGTGCCCCGCGAGCTCGCGCAGGTTGCGCTCGTTCCACGCCGGCTCGACGCTGTGGAACACGGCCGGCGTGCCGCCGTTGCCATACCACCCAATGCCGAAGCCGTCTCCGTTGGTGGTCTCCGCACCCATCCGTGAGTGCAGGCTCTGGTCGATGAGCGAATGGGCGGGCTGGTAGAGCAGCTCGTCGAGCAGAACCGGCTGTCCGGAGTAGGCGAGCCATCGACACATGACATCCTCCCGAGATCCCTGGATCGGCCAATGGTCTCCCGATCAACGAGGTGCTCGGCTACCGGGTCGTCGCCACCGGCATCGGGTGGCAGCGCCACCTGTGAGCAGCTGTCCGACCAGCTATGCGGCATCCAGCGCAGGTGCCGCGCTCGCCTCGAGGAACGGCGCGCGGGCGGCGATCTGCTCGGCGATGTATTCGGCGTCCCGTCCGACGCCGGGCAAGACATCAGATGTCGCCGCGTACTGGAACTGCAGGCCCACGAAGTACAGGCCGGGCTGGTCGGGCACGACACCCCGTCGATGCACTGGACGTCCGTCGTCACCGAAGATGTCGAGGTCGATCCAGGCGAAGCCGGGTAGGAAGCCGGTGCACCAGATCACGTTGGCCACCTCGAGGACGCGACCGTCCTCGAGCACCGGGTAACCGTCACGAACCTGGGTCGTGCGCGGAACCAAGTCCACCCCGGCAGCGGTCAGGTCCTTGCGCTTCGTCCGGATGAGCGGCGCACCGTTGGTCAAGAACTGGGCCATGGCCTTGCGGCCGATCGGCGATGCAAGGGTCAGCACGTGGTGCCCGGTGAACCGCACCACGGGCAGGACGAAGCGTGCCGCGTTGGCCCCGTGCTTGACCGGGAGCTGTCCGACGCTCCTACCCGACAGCGAGGTCGGGTGAGTGCGCGACACCTCGAGTGCGATTTCCGCTCCGGAGTTGCCGGCGCCGACGACGAGGGCCGGACCCTCTCGTAGCTGGGTCGGGCTGCTGTACTCGCACGAGTGCAGCTGCACGATGCTCTGGTCGAGCTCAGCGGCGAAGTCGGGAACCCGCGGACTGCGGTGGGAA
Source organism: uncultured Actinomycetota bacterium (assembly GCA_963831385.1). Taxonomy (GTDB): domain Bacteria; phylum Actinomycetota; class Actinomycetes; order Jiangellales; family Jiangellaceae; genus JACVRX01. The sequence continues at coordinate 7,360 of CAWHPW010000008.1, read as the reverse complement.
CCGGAGGCGACCACCACGTTGTCGGCCTCGAACCGGCCGTTGGCGGACGTGACGACGAACTGGTTCCCGTCACGGTGGACGCCGTCAACGGCGACGCCGGTGCTCACCGGCAGGTCGAACCGCGCCGCGTAGGCCTCGAGATAGTCGGCCATCTCGTCCTTGGTGGGGAAGGACAGCGTGGGACCGGGGTGTCGCCAGCCCGGCAGTCCGCTGTAGCGAGCTGGAGTGAACAGGCGAAGCGAGTCCCACCGGTTCCGCCAGGCGTCGCCGATCCGCTGGTTCGCGTCCAAGATCACGAACGGACGCCCACGCTTTCGCAGGTGATATCCCGTGGCGAGCCCAGCCTGCCCGCCGCCGATGATCACCGTCTCGACCCGTTCTGCTGGTGCGCCGTTTCCGTTCATCGTCCACTCCTGTTCGTCAGCTTGTGATCAGACGCTAGGAAGCGACCGGAATCGGCGCTTCGGGAGAACGAACCATCTCGACGAGCTCGTCGGACGTGGGTAGTTCTGTGTACGAGCCGCTGGCAGGGACCTCAAACCGCAGGTACCAGAACAGCATCAAGCCCGTGGCAACCAGGTAGAACGAGTGCATCGCCCAGATCGGTCCGGGCGGCAGACTGAAGACGTAGACCGAGTGGATGACGTTGCCGACGTTGCTCAAGACGATGTTGCCCAGGCTGTACGAGCTCAGGTCCCTGGTCCGGACGGCCTTCACCAGCATGGGCAGCACGCTGGAGGCGAAGATCAGCGTCGAGACAGTCCCGGCGAGCACTGGGAGGCCGACGTCCATGGCGGCCTCCTTGTGTCGTCGGACTCTCGATCTCTGTGACGACGCTAGGAGCCGCACGTCGGTCGGAACATCGGGACAGTTCCCCATTTCCGGCCTTGGAACGGATGGGTAGTTCGGTGTAGTGCGCGTTCTAAACCAGGTCGTGCTCGTACGCGTATGCCGTGGCGGCGGCTCGGCTCGAAATGCCGAGCTTGGTGAAGATGTTGCTGATGTGACGGGCAACTGTCTTCTCGCTGAGGAACAAGTCGGCCGCAATGGCGCGGTTGGTCCTGCCGGTCGCGACGAGGCGGAGCACCTGCAGTTCACGCGTCGTGAGCCCGCCGGGCGCGGCGGCGCTCGCCGGCCGGAGCAGTGCTTCGACCCGGGCGAGATCTGGTGCGGCACCCAACTGCTGGAACACCCAGCGGGACGCGTCGAACTCCAGCAGCGCGCCGTCCTCGTCGCCGAGCACCCGACACGCTTGACCCATCAGCGCACGGACCCGGGCTCCCTCGTACGGCGCGTCGACCGCCTGCCAAATCGTCCATGCCCGGCGCAGGGTGGCCAATGCAGCCCGGGCGTCTCCCTCGGCGAGCAGGACTGCCCCGGTCGCGTGAGCCGACATCGCTTCCAGCCACGGGGCGTCTCGGCCGGCGGCGAACTCGGCCAACTCGTCGGCTGCGGCCCGAGCAGCTTTGACGTCTTGGGCGGCGAGCCCGATCTCGGTGCACGCGGAGAGTAACCAAGGCCGCTGGGCCTGGCTGGACGCCTCGTCCAGAACCCGACGGATCGTGGCAATCGCAGCATCGGTCTTGCCTTGTGCCAGCCGGAGCAGCGCGAGTCCGGGGAGGGGCTCATGACCCGACTGGCTCGCCTGGCGGTAGGCAGCCTCGGCCTCGGAGAGTTCTCCGCGTTGCCGATGCAGCTCCGCCTGCCGGTACCAGGCCAAGCCGACCAGCCACTGGTCACCGGGCAGGGTGAGCAACTCGCGCGCCCGCTCCGCCTCAGCCAGGGAGTCCGGCCAGGCGCCGTGCAAATGCATGATCTCGGCGCGACGGACCAGGCACTCGCCGCGGAAGGGCACGAGGTCGGGCTGTGCGTCGCACCAATGGCTCAGCGCCGAGGTCCATTCCTGCGCCCGGTGAAGGTCGAAGATCTTCATGCATTCGCTGATCACGGAGCAGTAGATGATCCCAATGGGAATTGGTGATACTCCACCGGCCGTGACGGTGACCATTGCCTCGTCGAAAAGAGACAGACCTTCGGCGATTTGGCCCATAGCAATGAGTGCTTGGCCCTGCCCCAGCCGACCAAGGGCCGCGAGGTCCCGATCACGATGGTGTCCGGCGATCTCGGCTGCCTTCTCGAACAGGCCAAACGCTGCCGCGGGGTCTCCCTGGCTGAGGTTCTGGAGCGCAGCGGGCACCAGCAGGTAACCGCGCTCGACGCAGTCCTCCCCGCTCTCGTCGACCAGCCGTTGGGCCCGGGCGAGCCAGCCGCCACCCTGGGCCATTTCGCCACGGTTGAACAGCCTCATGCCGAGCCAGAACGCGCGCAGTGCCGCCCGGGTCAGCTCTCCGCGACCCACGTACTCGTCGTGCGCCCGGGCTGCCAACGCGTCGCTAACGTCGTCCCTGCCGATTAGCGCGGCGGCCATGCCGAGCCGCTCGAGGTCCTCCGGCTCGAGTGGCAACTCGTTGTCAGCTGCGGACAGCTCGCCGTATGCGACCGACCAGGCTTGCCTCGCGTAGGCGTTCCTGCCCCGCTCGAGTGCGCTGACCGCCTCCACGTCCCCCTTACTACCGCAAACCCGCGCCAGCGGGTACGCCTCCGCTCCACGTTTCAACTGGACCAGGTCGCCACGGCAGGCACCATATGCGTGTGACGGATGGCGGTTCGAACGACGATGCGGCTGGCAGACCCGGGTCCGGGCGCTCATCGTGCACCCATCGGAACCCAGGCTGCTTGCCGTGTGGGCAGACAGCCTGCGCGTTCCGGAGTTCGAGCTGCCAGGTTCTCCCTGGGTCGGTGAGCCACACGACTTCCTGGCGGCGCTGCGTGAGCAGGTCGGTTTCGACGCGGATCTGCTTCGCTGCGTCAGCCAGTCCGTGAGCGAGGTGGCCCGGACGAAATCCGTCACGCTGCTCCTCGCCGCTCGACCAGGCGCGGAGCCGTCGGACTCGATGGGGTGGATGAGCGCCGCCGACATCGGCTCTCTCGCCGGTGGTCAGGCCGAGATTGCCGACTCGATCATGCAGGTTCTCGGCGATCTCGCGGCCGGTACCACCAACGAGCACATGCCGTGGACCAATCGCGGCTGGCACGCCGAAGCGGAGGACTGGCTGCGCACGTCAATGAAGGACATCGGCTCGCCGGTGATCGGCGACGTCGAGCCGGTCCTCAGCTGGGAACTCTCCTGTGTGCTGCGGGCGGAGACGGCGAGCGGGGCAGTCTTCTTCAAGGTGGCGCTCGACACGCCGCTGTTCGCGAACGAGGCCTCGGTGGTGGCAGAGCTGGCCACGCTGTTCGCCGGTGAGATTCCGTCGCTGCTGGCCGCCGATCCCGACCGGCGCTTCCTCGTCCTCGCCGACGCGGGTCCGGTGGTCGGCTGGAGCGCGCCGATCGAGATCCGCGAGGACGTCATGCGCGCGGTCGCGCGACTACAGATCCGGTCCGCGCCACACGTCGGGCGACTCTTGGCTGCCGGCTGCAACGACCGCCGGCTGGACTGGTTGGCCGCCCAGAGCAGCGATTGGCTCACCGAAGTCGATCTCTCGCGCTGGCTCCCCGCCGACGAGATCGCTGAGTTGCAGTCCGCCGAACCGCGGCTGTCTGAGATGTGTGCCGACCTGGCGTCGTTGCCGGTACCGCACACGATCGTCCACGGCGACCTGCATCTCGGCAACGTCGCACGGGGCCCGGCCGGCTTCGTGATCTTCGACTGGACCGACGCCTGTGTCGCACACCCGTTCATCGACATGATCGCGATCGGCTACGAGGAGGACGAGGCCGTAGCTGCTCGCCTGCTGGATGCGTACCTCGCCGAATGGAGTGGCGTCGCCTCCGCTGCGGAGTTGCGGAATGCATGGCGGCTTGCCGAGCCGCTGACTGCGCTGAATCATGCGATCAATTACGTGTCACTCTGGTCCAACATCGACGCCGAAGCCGCTGATCGCGAGTTCGGCTCGGCCACGAGGCGGTTCCTGCGCAGGTTGCTCGACGCGATTCGCCGAGACGCGTGACGCATCTGCACGCGCATCTGCCGCGCGCAAACCGCGTCGGCGCGGCAAGATGGCCCGATGGGCACTGGTCCGGGAGACACCGTCGACGTGCGGTCCTTCCGCCGCAGCGATCGACAGCAGGTGACCGCGCTCGTGAACGCCCACGTCGCGGCGGTGATCCCGGGAATCTCGCTGTCCGTTGCGGCGGTGATGAACAGCCTCGGTCGCGATCCGGGCGAATACATCGTCGACCCATGGGTAGTCGAGCGGGTCACCCTCGTCGCCGAGCAACGGCAGCGAATCGTCGCTGCGGCGCATCTACTGCGTTACGGCTCTGACGACCGGGTCGACGAGAGCTACCGCGACGCAGGCGAGATCCGCTGGCTGCTGTGTTGGCCGCCGGTGCCACGCTGGCCAGACACCGCGCCAGTGGGAGACCAGCTTGCCCGGGCCTGCCTGGCGCAGTTCGAGCGCTGGGGCGTTCGCCGGCGGTATGCCGACGGGACGCTGCCGATTCCGGCCGTCTACGGGGTGCCCGAACAGTGGCCACACATCCGTGAGATCTACGAACGCGCGGGCTTCAAACACGACGGCCGGACGGAGATCGTGTTCGTGGTCGCTGTCGGCAACGTACCCCGCTGGCGGCCGTCGCTGACCGGTCTGAACATCCGCCGGACGCTGGGCGTCAACGGCACCCGGATCTGGGCGCTGGCCGGCGACACGGTGCTGGGCTTCATCGAGGTGGACACGAACCTGGGCGAAGCCAACCGGGCCGCTGGCATCGCCTCGTGGGCCGACATCGGAAACCTGCAGGTCGTCGAGGCACATCGAGGGCAGGGCATCGGAAGCTGGCTGATCGCGGAGGCCGCCGGGTGGCTCGAACTGGCCGGTATCAGCCGGCTGCTCGACTACGCCAGCCCGGACGACACCGCTTGCGTGGCGTTCCTCGAGCGGATCGGTTTCCGTGAGCTGACCAGGACGATTCGCGGCCTGGAGATGCCTTAGCCGCGCGGACAACGCCAACTGCTGTGGCCGCGGTCAGGTGAGCAGCCGGACCCGACGCAGCGACCACGTCGTTTGAGTCCCTGCCGACAGCCGGGGCGGTCCCCCATGTCTGATCAGGACGCCCCCGGCCGCAGTGTCGAGGTGGTAATCGGTGTGCGTTCCCCGGTAGCGGACGGCCGTGACGGTGCCCGGTAGGTCGCCGCCCAGCGCCGCCCAGTCCGGTCGGACGATCAGGGTCGCGGGGGCAACCGGTCCGCCGCCGTCGCCCTCGACTTCGACCACTCGGCCGCCAAATTGAAGACGGACGCGCCCGTGCCCGGGCAGACTGACGCCGGCAGTGAGGATCGAGATCGGGCCAGTGAGCCTCGCGACGGTCAGATCCGCCGGGTGGTCGTAGACCTCTGCCGGCGTGCCAACCTGGGCCAGCTCGTTGTCGTGGACGACGGCGACCCGGTCGGCGATTGCAAGCGCTTCCGCGGCGTCGTGGGTGGAATAGAGCGCTGCAGCCCCTGTCATGGCCCGCCGTCGCGCAACCTCCTCGAGGATCAGGGCGCGTAAGTGTGCGTCGAGGTGCGCGGTCGGCTCGTCGAACAAGTAGACGTCCGGCTCGGCTGCCAGCGCCCGCGCCAGGCCAACGCGTTGGGCCTGCCCCCCGGAGAGCTGGCCGGGTTTGCGGTTGGCGAGTGACGCCAGGTCCGTTCGGGCGAGCAACTCGTGTGCGCGCTGCCGAGCCTCGGCCTTCGATCCGCCGTGCCGCCTGATCGGATAGGCAACGGTGTCCAGCACGGACATGTGCGGCCAGAGTGCGTAGTTCTGAAAGACCATCCCGATCCGACGGCGCTCGGGAGGCACCATGCGCCCTGGCCCGGAGACCAGTTGGTCGGAGAGCCAGATCTCACCGGTCCGCGGGACGACCAGCCCGGCAATGGCGTGCAAGAGCGTCGTCTTGCCCGAGCCAGATGGGCCGAGCAGGGCTAGCACCTCGCCGGGGGCGACGGCAAGGTCGACATTTCTGACGACCTGAGTTTCGCGATAGCACAGGTCCAAACAGCGACAATCGACCGCCGGAGTCTCAGCGTGAACCTGGATGGTCATGAGTCGACCTGTCGGCGCCGCCCAATCAGGACGAGACCGCCTGCGACGAGGATGAACGGGACGGTCAGGACCAGCGACAGGGCTGCGGTTGCGCCCAGGTTCCCCAGCTCCTGCTGGTTGAGAACGACCACAGCAAAGGTCTCGCTGCCAGGTCCGTACATGATCGCCGACATGGTCAACTCGTGCGTCGCGGTGACGAACACGAGCACCGCCGCGATGGCGACGCCCGTCGACAGCAGCGGAGCACCACCGTGCGCAGCGCAGTGCCAGCACTGGCACCACTCACCCGGGCCGCGGGGAACACCTCCGCCGGTAGTCGGTCGACGGCCGCCTGGATCGGCCGGTGACCCAGGGCCCAGAACTTGCCCAGATAGGCAATCAAAATGATCACCACCGAGCCTGTCAGCCACCGGCCGTACGCGATCATGACTCCGATTGCGAGGGCGGTGCCCGGGACGGCGAAGCTGAGCGTCACGGTAGTCGACAGTGCTGCCCCGCCGCGGCCGCGCGCGGCCGCCGCCACAGCGCCGATGGCCGGCACTATTGCCGCCGCGGCCAATCCCAGCGCAACGGTCCGGATGAGCGCCTCCGGAGCCGCTCCTGCGAATGCGATGCCGAAGTTCGCCAACGTCCAGTTGGCCGGAGCCGGAAGGAGGCCCGGGGCCCGGGTGATGGCAGTGAGCGCCACCGTCAACAGCGGGATCCCGACGGCCAGCACTGCGTAGAGCACGACGGCGGCCGTGACCGCCCACACGGCACCGATACCCGGGCGGCCGACGACGACTGGTCCCGGTGGACCTGCCGCCCGCGTGCTGCCAGATCGGGCGCCCATCCGCAGGTCGGCGAAGCCGACTACGAGAAGGACCAATACCACCATCGAGAGCGCCACTATCGTCAAGTCGGTGAATCCGGCCGGGTCGGCCGAGAGAGCGAGGTTGCGGTAAACGAGAGTCGTCATGGTTGAGAACCCGGCCGGCGTACCGAGAACCTGCGGGATAGCGAAGCTATTGACGGAGCTGACGAACACCAGCGCGGCCCCTGCGAGAAGCGGCACCCGGAGCAGCGGAAGTGAGATCGTGCGGAAGGCCGTCAACGCTGTCGCGCCCGCGCATCGTGCCGCCCGCTCGGCATCGGTATCAGCTCGGACTGCGAGCCCGGCGGCCGTCGCGAGGTAGGCCAGTGGGAGAAGGTGTGCCGACATGACGAGGACGATCCCCACCGGTCCAACAAGCCGGGGATTCGCAAGCCGAGGAGCCGGTCGCCGAGAC
>CAWHPW010000007.1:0-80026 GCA_963831385.1 uncultured Actinomycetota bacterium | reverse complement strand
GCGCGTCGTTGGACAAGCAGCCGCATGAGGTCGCCGCGATGTTCGACGGGGTCGCCGCTCGGTACGACCTCACCAACGACGTGCTGTCGCTGGGCCAGGACCGGCGGTGGCGACGCGCAGTCGAGCACGCCGTCAACGCGCGTAACGGGGAGCGCGTCCTCGATCTGGCTGCTGGCACCGGTACGTCGAGCGAGCCATTCGCTGACGTGGGGGTCTTTGTCGTTCCCTGCGATTTCTCACTGGGCATGCTGCGAGTGGGAAAACGCCGTCGGCCAGACCTGCCGTTCGTTGCCGGTGATGCGCTGAAGCTACCGTTCGGCGACGAATCGTTCGACGCTGTCACGATCTCGTTCGGGCTCCGCAACGTCAACGACGTCGAGGCAGGCCTGCGAGAGATGCTGCGGGTTACCCGTCCTGGCGGCCGCCTCGTCGTCTGCGAGTTCAGCCACCCGACATGGCCGCCGTTCCGGACCATCTACGTCGAATACCTGATGCGCGCGCTGCCGCCGTTGGCCCGACGGGTATCGAGCAGCCCCGACGCCTACGTCTATCTCGCGGATTCCATCCGGGCCTGGCCCGACCAGCGCGCTCTCGCTGCACGCATCGCCGACGCCGGCTGGTCCGATGTCCGGTGGCGCGACCTGTCCGGCGGCATCGTGGCGCTCCACTATGCCGAGCGGTCCCCTCGCTAAGGGCTCTCGTAGGCCATCACCAGGCCAGCCCGTACATCACCAGGCCGGCAAGCCTGGTGATGTACCCACAGGGGTGGTGAACGTGGTCATTTCGGCCGGGAGGGACGCGGAATTACGCAACGGGTGCAGGTGGTAAATGCGCAGGTCAGACCCGGATTCACCCCTCTGCCCACCGGTTGCGGACGGGCCCTAGACTAGCCTCGACGACCGCTCGTGAATGTATTCACGAGCGCCCCGACGACAACGAGGTGCGAGCGGGATGGGCCGACCGGCAGGCGATGCGGACGTCATCGTCGTCGGTGCTGGACCCGCCGGTTCGACCGCGGCGTACTACCTGGCGCGGGCCGGCCTCGACGTCCTGCTGCTGGAGAAGGCAGCGTTTCCGAGAGACAAAGTCTGCGGCGACGGCCTGACCCCTCGGGCCGTCCGACAGTTGGTCCGGATGGGGGTCGACATCACCGGCCATGGCTGGATCCGCAACCACGGCCTGCGCGTGGTTGGCGGCGGCATGCGACTGCACATGCCCTGGCCGGACCTCGCCAGCTACCCCAACTACGGTCTGGTCCGCACCCGGACCGACTTCGACGAGATCCTCGCCCGGCACGCGCAGAAATCGGGGGCCCGGTTACACGAGAACACCGGGGTGACCGCTCCGATTCTGGATGAACGCGCCAGCCGGATCGCTGGCGTGATGGCTCGTCCTCTCGACGACGGCGGACGGCCGGCAGGTCCTGCGGTGAGCTTTCGAGCGCCCGTGGTCGTCGCAGCCGACGGCGTGTCCACTCGAGTGTCCACGGCAATGGGTATCCGCAAGCGCGACGACCGGCCGATGGGCGTGGCGGTTCGCACGTACTACCGGACCCCTCGGCACGACGACGATTGGATGGAGTCCTGGCTGGAGCTCTGGGAGAAAGACAGGCACGGGGAGCCGAAGCTGTTGCCCGGCTACGGGTGGATCTTCGGCACCGGCAACGGCACGAGCAATGTCGGGCTCGGCGTACTCAACACGTCGACGGCCTTCGGGCAGGTCGACTACAAGCAGCTGCTGCGTCGCTGGGTCGCCCAGACCCCGCCGGAGTGGGGCTTTACCGAGGAGAACCGGGTCGGCGACGTTCGCAGTGCCGCGCTACCCATGGCGTTCAACCGGCAGCCGCACTACGACCGCGGGCTGCTACTCGTCGGCGACTCCGGCGGGATGGTCAACCCGTTCAATGGTGAGGGCATCGACTACGCCATGGAGGCGGCCAGTCTGGCGGCGACGGTCATCGCCGATGCAAGCGCCCGCCGGACCGACGCGGACCGCGAGCGCGTCCTGCGCCGGTATCCAGTCGCGCTCAAACAGGAACATGGTGGCTACTTCACCCTGGGGCGCGTCTTCGTGAACCTGATCGGGGACCCACGGATCATGAAGCTGTGCACCCACCACGGACTACACCACCCGGCGCTGATGCGGTTCGCACTGAAGTTGATGGCCAATCTGACCGACCGCCGGGATGGCGATGCGATGGACCGACTCGTCAACGCCATGACCCGGATAGCGCCGGCCGCATGAAAGGGATGCAACCGTGATCGACCTCACTAGCATGGGCACCCGTGCGCGCATGCCGTCCTGGTGCGCCACGTCGGGCCACTGCTCGAGTGCCGCGGAGGTGAGCGCATGAACGCATACATTCCGATCATCGTGCTGGGCGCTTTGGGTGCTGGCTTCGTCGTGGTCTCGATTGCGATGGGTGCATTGACCGGCCCGAGGCGCTGGAACCGGGTCAAGGTCGACTCCTATGAGTGCGGCATCGAGCCGACGCCGCAGCCGGTCGGCGGGGGCAGGTTCCCGATCAAGTACTACCTGACCGCAATGCTGTTCATCATCTTCGACATCGAGATCATCTTCCTGTACCCGTGGGCAGTTCGGTTCGATGCGCTGGGCCTGTTCGGCCTGGTCGAGATGGCCTTGTTCATCCTCACCGTCTTCGTCGCGTACGCGTACGTGTGGCGTCGCGGCGGCCTGGACTGGGACTAGGGCGGGATTCGAGCATGGGTGTCGAGGAAAAGCTGCCGGCCGGCGTCCTACTGACCGGCGTCGAACGTCTGGTCGGCTTCATGCGCAAGAGCTCGGTCTGGCCGGCGACGTTCGGCTTGGCCTGTTGTGCGATCGAAATGATGGCTTTCGGCGGGCCGCGGCACGACTCGGCTCGGTTCGGGATGGAGGTGTTCCGCGCCTCCCCGCGCCAGGCGGACCTGATGATCGTCGCCGGCCGGGTGAGTCAGAAAATGGCGCCGGTGCTACGCCAGATCTACGACCAGATGCCCGAGCCCAAATGGGTCATCGCGATGGGCGTCTGCGCGAGTTCCGGCGGCATGTTCAACAACTACGCAATCGTGCAGGGTGTCGACCACATCGTGCCCGTCGACATCTATCTGCCCGGCTGCCCGCCGCGTCCGGAGATGCTCATGGACGCGATTCTCAAGCTGCACGACAAGATCCTGCACATGCCGCTGGGACCACATCGCAAGCAAGCCGAGGAAGAGTCCGAGCACGTGGCGCTCACGGCGGCGCCGACCCACGAGATGAGGGGCCTGCTGCGATGAGCGAGAAGGCGAGTGCGACCAGATGAGTGACGATCGCACGCCGGCTCACGACGAGGCCACCGCCCCCGCAGGCGGTGAGGAGGAGAAGACGGCTCCCGCACAGGCGCCGGCTGCCGTCGAACGACCGAGCGCCGAGGCGACGACCGCGGGCCCGGGTGACCTTCCGGAGGAGGTCGCCGACGAGGGGCCCGCGGGTCCGCCTCCGGCCCACCCGACCCAGCGTGGCATGTTCGGTACGGCAGGCACCGGAGACACCTCCGGGTTCGGGCGGCTCGTTGCACGGGACACCAACCCGGTGCGCATCGGGTCGACTCCGCGGCCGTGGGGTCCAGAATTCGACGGCGTCGGTGATTCCCTGACCGGTGCCTTGGAGCAGGCCGGCATCTCCTTCGGCGATGCCGTCGAGAAGGTGGTCGTCGACCGGGACGAGATCAGCTTCTTCGTCCGGCGGGAGCACCTGGTCGAGGTTGCGAAGGCGCTGCGCGACGATCCAGCGCTGCGCTACGAGATGTGCATGGGCGTCAACGGGGTGCACTATCCCGGCGAGGCGGGGCGCGAGTTGCACGCGGTCTACCCGTTTCTGTCGATCACCCACAATCGCCGGGTGCGAGTGGAGGTCACCTGCCCCGACGACGACCCGCACGTGCCGTCCATCGTGGAGCTCTACCCGTCGAACAACTGGCATGAGCGGGAGACCTACGACTTCTTCGGGATCATATTCGACGGCCACCCTGCGCTGACCAGGATCGAGATGCCCGATGACTGGCCGGGCCATCCCCAGCGCAAGGACTACCCGTTGGGTGGCATACCGGTCGAGTACAAGGGCGCGACGATTCCGCCGCCCGACGAGCGGAGGGCGTACGCATGAGCGGCATGAAGGCGAGTGCGACGAGATGAGCATGGAGCAACGAGCTGCCGAGCGAGCGAAGTGGTCGACGACCGAGCGAAGCGACGTCGCCTGCGTAGCGAGCGAGAAGGCGAGTGCGACCAGATGAGCATGGACGACGTCACGTTCGTGGCTCCCGCGGACGAGGTGACTCCAGAGGACGTCTATGCGGACATTCGGGAGACGACCGAAGGTGCCGTGTACAACGTCACCGGGCAGGACTGGGACGACGTCATCGGCGCGGCTGTTGCGGGCCAGGAGCGGGTCGTCGTCAACATGGGTCCACAGCACCCGTCGACGCACGGTGTGCTGCGGCTCATCCTCGAGCTGGATGGCGAGACAGTCACCGAAGCCCGGGCCGGCATCGGATATCTGCACACCGGCATCGAGAAGAACATGGAGTACCGGACGTGGACGCAGGGCGTGACGTTCTGCACCCGGATGGACTACCTGTCCCCGTTCTACAACGAGACCGCCTATGTGCTGGGCATCGAGCGGCTGCTGGGGATTACCGACCAGATCCCCGAACGGGCCAACATCATCCGCGTGATGATGATGGAGATCAATCGCATCGCGTCCCACCTGGTGGCCATCGCCACGGGCGGGATGGAGATCGGGGCTCTCACGGTGATGACGATCGGTTTCCGTGAGCGTGAGCGGTCTCTGGACATCTTCGAACTCGTTACCGGGCTGCGAATGAACAGCGCTTACGTTCGCCCAGGGGGAGTGGCGCAGGATTTGCCGCCAGGTGCAGTCGAAAGCATCCGCGAGTACGTCAGGTGGATGCATGACCATCTGGGTGAGTACGAGGACTTCTGCAACGAGAACCCGATCTTCCGTGGCCGGACGGTCGGTATCGGGTACCTCGACCTCACCGGGTGCATGGCCTTGGGCATTACCGGGCCGGTGCTGCGATCCACCGGCCTGCCCTACGACTTGCGCAAGGCTCAGCCGTACTGCGGTTATGAGACGTATGACTTCGACGTGCCGGTACGCGACACCGCCGACTCTTACGGCCGGTTCAGGATCCGCATCGACGAGATGCGCCAGTCGTTGCGCATCGTCGAGCAGTGCCTGGACCGACTCGAGCCCGGGCCAGTCATGATCGCCGACAAGAAGATCGCCTGGCCGGCCGAGCTGGCGCTCGGTGGCGACGGTCTCGGCAACAGTCTCGACCACATCCGGCACATCATGGGCGAGTCGATGGAGGGTTTGATCCATCACTTCAAGCTGGTCACCGAGGGTTTCCGGGTCCCTGCCGGGCAGGTCTACCAAGCGGTCGAGTCTCCCCGCGGCGAGCTGGGAGTGCACCTGGTGTCCGACGGAGGCACCCGCCCGTGGCGGGCACATTTCCGAGACCCCTCGTTCAACAACCTGCAGGCCGTGGCGGTCATGTGCGAAGGCGGGATGGTGTCCGACGTGATCGTGGCCGTGGCGAGCCTGGATCCGGTGATGGGGGGAGTGGACAGATGACCGCCCTTGATGACACCGCCCGGGCCGAGATGCGGGAGATCATCGCCCGCTACCCGCAGCCGCGCTCCGCGCTTGCTGCCGATGCTGCACCTGGTCCAGGCCTACGACGGCTACGTGACGCCGGCCGGGATCGAGATGTGCGCCGAAGAGCTCGGTCTCACCGAGGCCGAGGTGTCCGCCGTCGCCACGTTCTACACGATGTACAAGCGGCACCCGATGGGCGACTACCACGTCGGTGTCTGCACGAATACCCTGTGCGCGATCATGGGCGGGGACGCGATCTGGGAGCGGCTCACCGAATCCCTCGGGATCGGCCACGACGAAACCGCGGAGAACGGCGCGATCTCGCTGGAGCGGGTCGAGTGCAACGCCGCCTGCGACTACGCGCCGGTCGTGATGGTCAACTGGGAGTTCATGGACAACCAGACCCCGCAGTCAGCTCTCGAGCTGGTCGAGAACTTGCAGGCCGGTGCAGAGGTCCACTCCACTCGAGGACCGCGCATCTGCACCTGGAAGGAGGCCGCGCGAGTCATCGCCGGGTTTCCGGACGGGCTGGCCCAGGACGGCGTCCAGGCCGGGCCGGCCAGCCTGGCCGGGCTTTCCCTCGCACACGAGCGGGACTGGACAGCCCCAGAGCCAGATTCCCGAGCCATCGAGTCGCCTCAGCCGACCTCGGCTGGCGAGGGTGCCCGATGAGCACGCTGACTCCGCTGTTGTCTCAGTATTGGCATGAGACCGACTCCTTCACCCGAGCCGGTTATGAGCGCAACGACGGCTACAAGGGGCTGCGTGCCGCACTTCAGCGCCAGCCGGCCGACATTGTCGCCTTGGTCAAGGAGGCTGGGCTGCGCGGCCGCGGCGGTGCCGGCTTTCCGACCGGCATGAAGTGGAGCTTCATCCCCAAGGACAGCCCGAACCCGACGTATCTCGTCGTCAACGCCGACGAGTCCGAGCCGGGGACGTGCAAAGACATCCCGTTGATGCTCGCTTCGCCGCACTTGTTGGTCGAAGGGGTGATCATCGCTTCGTACGCGATCAACGCCAAGCACGCCTTCATCTACATCCGCGGCGAGGTCCTGCATGTGATCCGGCGTATGCAGCAGGCCGTTCAGGACGCCTACGACGCCGGGTACCTGGGCAGCGACATCCTGGGCTCGGGCTATGGCCTGGAGCTCACCGTGCACGCCGGTGCCGGCGCGTACATCTGCGGCGAAGAGACCGCCCTACTGGACTCGCTGGAAGGTCGGCGCGGCCAACCGAGGCTCCGCCCACCATTCCCGGCGGTCGCTGGCCTCTACGCATCACCGACTGTGATCAACAATGTCGAAACGATCGCCTCTGTGCCGTCGATCGTCTTCCAGGGCGTCGACTGGTTCCGTTCGATGGGCTCGGAGAAGTCGCCGGGGTTCACGCTCTACTCACTGTCGGGGCATGTCCGCCAGCCCGGGCAGTACGAAGGTCCGCTGGGGCTGACCCTGCGCGAGCTGCTGGACATGGCCGGCGGAATCCGCGAGGGGCACGAGCTGAAATTCTGGACGCCCGGCGGGTCGTCCACCCCGCTGTTGACCGCCGAACACCTTGATGTCCCGCTCGACTACGAAGGCGTGGCCGAGGCGGGCAGCATGCTGGGAACCAAGGCACTGCAGATCTTCGACGATTCCACCTGTGTCGTGCGCGCGGTGGCCCGCTGGGTGGAGTTCTACAAGCACGAGTCGTGCGGGAAATGCACCCCGTGCCGCGAGGGTTTCTGGTGGCTGGTGCAGATCCTGGACCGCCTCGAGGAAGGTCATGGCACGGAAGCCGATCTGGACAAGTTGCTGGACCTGTCGGACAACATCGCCGGCCGGTCATTCTGCGCTCTGGCCGACGGCGGGATCGCGCCGGTCACTTCGTCGCTGCAGTACTTCCGGGACGAGTACATCAGGCACTTCGACGAGGGTGGCTGCCCGTTCGACCCGGCCGAGTCGACCCTGTTCGCAGCGAGCACCGGAGCGAGCACATGAGCCTTCGTTCCGCTCTTCGGTGTCAGCACCGCCATGGTCGGCCCGGTGGTCCGCGCATGCGCCGCCCGGAGCCTCCGCGGGCTCCGCGATTCGTGGCGGACGAGCATGCCACGAATCGCTCTTTAGACGCCCGCCAGAGGCTCCGGGCGGCACATGCGAGGTCGCTGCACCTGAGCGAAAGGTTGCCCGATGACTGTCACGTCGCAACCGCCGAGCGGGACCGTCGAGCAAACCCCGAAGCTCGTCACGCTGACCATCGACGGCTTCGAGGTGAGTGTGCCCGAAGGGACATTGCTCATCCGGGCAGCGGAATTGCTCGGCATCCAGATCCCGCGGTTCTGCGACCATCCGCTGCTCGATCCCGTCGGCGCATGCCGGCAGTGCCTGGTCGAGGTCGTCGACGCGGGCAACGGGCGCGGGATGCCCAAACCGCAGGCGTCGTGCACCATGACCGTTGCGCCGGGGATGGTGGTCCGCACCCAGCTCACGTCGCCGGTCGCGGACAAGGCTCAGCAGGGGATCATGGAGTTTCTGCTGATCAACCACCCGCTCGACTGTCCGGTCTGCGACAAGGGCGGGGAGTGCCCGCTGCAGAACCAAGCGATGAGCAACGGCCGGCCAGAGACCCGGTACGAGGGTGTCCGCCGGACGTTCCCCAAGCCGATAGCGATCTCCGCTCAGGTGCTGCTGGATCGGGAGCGATGCGTTCTATGCGCCAGATGCACCCGGTTCTCCAAGGAGATCGCGGGAGACCCGTTCATCGAGTTGCTCGAGCGCGGCGCCTTGCAGCAGATCGGCATCTACGAGGCGGAACCGTTCGAGAGCTACTTCTCCGGCAACACCATCCAGATCTGTCCCGTGGGTGCGCTGACCTCAGCCGCGTACCGGTTCCGCGCGCGTCCTTTCGACCTGGTGTCGGTGCCGTCGGTGGCCGAGCACGACGCGTGCGGTGCGGCGATCCGGGTGGACCACCGCCGCGGCACGGTGATGCGCCGGCTGGCCGGTGACGATCCAGAGGTCAACGAGGAATGGATCTCGGACAAGGACCGGTTTGCCTTCCGTTACCCCACTCTCGAGGACCGGCTGACGTATCCGCTGGTGCGCGACGAGGACACCGGTGAGCTGGTCACCGCATCCTGGCCCGAGGCGCTGTCGATCGCGGCTCGTGGACTCGCCGCGGCCCGCGACGACCGCGGAGTGGGAGTGTTGACCGGCGGCCGGCTGACCGTCGAGGACGCCTACGCCTACGCGAAGTTCGCCCGGGTGGTCTTGAAGACGAACGACATCGACTTCCGCGCCAGGGTGCACTCGGCCGAGGAGGCCGATTTCCTCGCCGGTCTCGCCGGCGCCGGACTGGGAGTGACCTACTCGGATCTGGAGAAGGCATCCACCGTCCTGCTGGTCGGCCTTGACCCCGAGGAGGAGGCAGCCACTGTCTTCCTGCGGCTACGCAAGGCCGTTCGCAAACGTGGTACGACCGTGTTCGCTGTGGCGCCGTTCGCAAGTCGCGGGCTGACCAAGCTCGCCGCAGAGCTGGTGCTGGCGGCACCCGGCACCGAGGCCGAGGTGCTCCATGCCGTAGCCGACGGTGACCAGCGGGTGCGTGACCTGGCCGACGCGTTGTCGGCGGGCGGCTCGGTGGTCCTTGTCGGCGAGCGGCTGGCCGGCGTTCCCGGCGCGTTGTCGGCGGCCAGCCAACTCGCCACCGCGAGTGGTGCTCGCCTGGCCTGGATCCCACGTCGCGCCGGTGAGCGGGGCGCGCTCGAGGCTGGGGTCCTTCCGCATCTTCTCCCCGGGGGTCGCCCCTTCGCCGACGCCGAAGCCCGAGTCGACGTTGCGGCTGCATGGGGAGTGCCGCACGTGCCCGTCCGGGCCGGACGAGATGGCGACGCGATCATTGCCGCCCTGGCCGACGGAAGCCTGGGCGCGGTTGTGGTCGCCGGTGTCGAGTTGACAGATCTGCCCGATCCGACCGCCGCCCAGGCGGCACTGGAGACGGCTGAGTTCGTGGTCAGCCTGGAGATCCGTCAGAACGAGGTCACCGATCTGGCTGACGTGGTGCTTCCGGTCGCTCCGGTCGCCGAGAAGTCCGGCACATTCGTCAACTGGGAGGGCCGGGACCGGCCGTTCCCGGCCGTCTTCGCCGACAGCACGGCTATGCCGGACAGCCGGGTGCTCGACTCGCTCGCGGCCGAGCTCGGCGTCCGTTTGGGCCTGCCGACGATCGAGGCCGCGCAGGCCGAACTGGCGGAACTGGGCCGATGGGACGGCACGCGGGCCGAGGCCCCAGGTCTCCCAGCCGGTGCACCGGCGAACCCAGGTACCGGAGAAGCGGTGCTCGCCACCTGGCGGATGTTGCTCGATGCGGGCCGCCTGCAGGACGGAGAGCCGCACCTGGCCGGCACCGCTCGCCGGCCGGTGGCGCGGGTCTCGGCGGCAACCGCGGCCGAAGTCGGCGTGGCCGACGGTGCGGGGCTGACGGTCGGCACAGACCGTGGTTCGCTGAGCCTGCCGCTCGAGATCACCGAGATGCCCGACCGCGTGGTGTGGGTGCCGCAGAACTCGCCCGGTTCGCGGGTATACCTCGCCCTGGGCGTCAACGCCGGCGACATCGTCACCATCGCTCCCGCCGCCGCCGACGTCAGTCCGATCCAACCTGCCGCTGGAGGTGTCGGGTGACCGCGCTGCACACCGTCGTCGCCCAGACGACCGAACAGGTTCCAGGGTTCGGGGACGATCCATGGTGGCTGGTGCTGCTCAAGGCGGTCGGCATCTTCGTCCTGCTGATGCTCTTCACGCTGTTCAACATCGTGTACGAGCGCAAGGTCGTTGCCCGGATGCAGCACCGCGTCGGCCCCAACCGGACCGGACCGTGGGGAATCCTGCAAAGTCTCGCCGACGGCGTCAAGCTGATCCTCAAAGAGACGATCACCCCCCGAGGGATCGACCGGGTCGTCTACGTTCTCGCTCCGATCATCGCGGCGATCCCGGCTTTCATGGTCTTCGCTGTCATCCCGATGGGCCCGGAGGTCTCGATCTTCGGTGTGGTGACGCCGCTTCAGCTGACCGACATGCCGGTCGCAGTGTTGCTCGTGCTCGCCATCGCCTCGGTCGGTGTCTACGGGATCGTCTTGGGCGGCTGGGCCAGTGGCTCGACCTATCCGCTGCTCGGCGGCATCAGGTCGTCGGCGCAGGTGATCTCCTACGAGATCGCGATGGGGCTCTCGTTCGTTGCCGTGTTCCTGTTCGCGGGCTCGATGTCGACTTCGCAGATCGTCCAGGCCCAGGAGCGAATGTGGTTCGCGGTCATCCTGCTGCCGTCGTTCGTCGTCTACCTGATCTCGATGGTGGGCGAGACCAACCGGGCACCGTTCGATCTGCCCGAGGCCGAGGGCGAGCTGGTAGCGGGGTTCATGACCGAGTACTCGTCGGTGAAGTACATGATGTTCTTCCTCGCCGAGTACATCAACATGGTCAATGTCGCCGCGATCGCCACCACCTTGTTCCTCGGCGGGTGGCGCGCTCCATGGCCGATATCCGCCATCAACGATGGTTACTTCAACACCGGCTGGTGGCCGCTGCTGTGGTTCATCGCCAAGGTGGTCCTGCTGATCTTCGTGTTCATCTGGTTGCGCGGGACGCTTCCTCGGCTGCGCTACGACCAGTTCATGCAGCTCGGCTGGAAGATCCTCATCCCGGCCTCGCTGGCCTGGATCTTGTTGGTCGCGGCGATGCGACTGGCATTCAACGAGGGACTCGAGCGTCGTGACGTCCTCATCTGGGGTGGTGCCTTCGTCGTGCTCATGTTGGTCGTGAGCATGATCATCCCTGACCGCAGACCTGCGGAAGCGGACGGCACTCGCGCACCGCCCGACGAGTTCGACGCCCACGCGGGCGGCCACCCCGTGCCCCCGATGCCGCATGAGCAGGGGGCTAGGTCCGCCGCATACCCCCCACGTGCTCCCGACTCCAGCACAGAGGAGCGGACGAATGCCTAGGTTCCTCGACCCGGTTGCGGGGTTCGGGGTGACGTTCCGGACGATGTTCCGCAAGGTCGTCACCGAGCAGTATCCAGAGCAGCGGCATACGGTTGCTCCACGTTTTCATGGCCGACACCAGCTCAACCGCCATCCGGACGGGCTGGAGAAATGCATCGGCTGCGAACTGTGTGCGTGGGCGTGTCCGGCCGACGCGATCTACGTGGAGGGCGACGCCAACACCGATGAGCTCCGCTTCTCGCCAGGGGAGCGGTACGGCCGCGTGTACCAGATCAACTACCTGCGTTGCATCCTCTGCGGCCTGTGCATCGAAGCCTGCCCCACCCGGGCGCTGACGATGACCAACGAGTACGAGCTGGCCGATGACACCCGCGAGAAACTGATCTACGAAAAGCAGGATCTCCTGGCCCCTCTACTGCCCGGCATGGAGGAGCCGCCGCACCCCATGCGGCTGGGCGACAGCGAGCGCGATTACTACCTCCGCTCGGGCGCAGGCTTGCGCGGCGCTTCCCAGGACCAGCACGTTTCGGAGGGCATGGGCTGATGGGTGTCGGCGTGCTCGCCCAGGTGGCTGAGGCCACAAGTCACACCGGCGAGACAGTGTTGTTCTGGATTATCGCCCCGCTCGCGGTGGTGTCTGCTCTCGGTCTCGTCATCGCCCGTAAGGCAGTCCACGGCGCGATGTTCGTCGCCGTCACCATGATCTGCCTCGCTGTGCTCTACATCGCGTTGGAGGCACCGTTCCTCGGCGTGGTCCAAGTCGTCGTCTACACCGGCGCGATCATGATGTTGTTCCTCTTCGTGATCATGCTGGTAGGAGTCGACGCCAGCGACTCTCGAGTCGAGACGATCCGTGGGCAACGGGTGGCAGCGGTACTGGCCGGCTTGGGCTTCGGCATCTTGCTGGTCGCGGTGACGGCCAACGCGCTGCTGCCGGTGCCGGCTGGAATGGCCGCTGCGGCGCCTGACGGCAACGTGATCGCCATCGCCGACCGGATCTTCTTCCGGTACGTGTTCGCCTTCGAGATCACCAGCGCCCTGCTGATCACGGCCGCGCTCGGCGCCATGGTGCTGACCCATCGTGAGCGGCTGTTCCGCCGACCCGGCCAGCGTGAATTGTCCGAACAGCGGTTTCGCGCGGGCGGTGCTGCCGCATCGCAGCTGCCGAGCCCAGGTGTCTATGCCCGCCACAACGCAGTGGACACTCCGGCGCTGCTGCCGGACGGAACACCCAGTGACCTGTCGATCTCGAAGGTCCTGGCCGCCCGTGGTGTGGTTCGGGTCACCGACCAGACTGCACGCGATGTCTCCCGGCTGGAGGCTCAGGTCGAGGAACTGACCGGTGAGCCACTCGAGGACTCGGTGGGCGATGACGAAGGGAAGCGGCGATGAGTCCGACGCCGTACCTGGTTTTGTCCGCCATCCTGTTCACCATCGGCGGCGCTGGGGTCCTGCTGCGACGCAATGCGCTGATCGCCTTCATGAGCGTCGAACTGATGCTCAACGCCTGCAACCTTGCCTTCGTCACGTTCGCCCGCATGCACGGCGACATCGACGGCCAGGTCGTGGCCTTCTTCGTCATGGTCGTCGCCGCCGCCGAGGTGGTCGTCGGCCTCGCGATCATCGTCACGATCTTCCGGACCCGCAGATCAGCGTCGGTCGACGACGCCAGCCTGCTCAAGCTCTGACGTGATGAGGACCCAGATGACTGGAGCAACGAGGAGAGAAGGTGAGTGCGACCAGATGACGACGCTCGTCGGCCAGACGACTGAGGAGACCGCCACCCTCGCCGAGGGCGTGTTCTCTTTGACCTGGCTGCTCATCGCGCTCCCACTGCTGGGCGCAGCGGTCCTGCTGCTCGGTGGCCGTCGTCTCAATCGGACCGCCCCCGTGCTCGGCTGTGTCGCGCCTGTAGCAGCGTTCGTGCTTGCCGTCGTGTTGTTCGTCTCGATGATCGGCCGAGCGCCTGAGGAGCGGGCGATCTCCGTGCCGATGTACGACTTCTTCGCCGTCGGTGACTACGCCGTGTCGGTTGGGTTGCTGCTCGACCAGTTGTCGATGGCCTTCGTGCTTCTCATCACCGGCGTCGGCTCGCTCATCCACATCTACTCGATCGGCTACATGGAGCACGACGAGAACCGGCAACGCTTCTTCGGCTACCTGAACCTGTTCGTCGCCGCGATGCTGTTGTTGGTCCTGGCCGACGATTACCTGATCCTCTACGTCGGCTGGGAGGGCGTGGGTCTCGCCTCGTACCTGCTGATCGGGTTCTGGCAGCACAAGGACTCGGCCGCGGTGGCAGCCAAGAAGGCGTTCGTGGTCAACCGGGTCGGCGACTTCGGCATGTCGCTCGCCGTCATGTCCATGGTGGTGGTCTTCGGCTCGACCGCGTTCGCCGTCGTCTTCCCGACCGCGGAAGGAGCGCCGAACGACTGGCTGGTGGCTATCGGACTCCTGCTCCTCCTCGGGGCGTGCGGCAAGTCCGCGCAGTTCCCGCTGCAGTCCTGGCTGCTGGACGCGATGGAAGGTCCGACCCCGGTCTCGGCTCTGATCCATGCCGCGACCATGGTCACCGCGGGTGTCTATCTGATCGTCCGGTCTGCCGCCATCTTCAACGGCAACGAAATCGCCCAGACTGCAGTCGTCATCGTCGGCACGATCACGCTGCTCATGGGCGCGATCATCGGATGCGCCAAGGACGACATCAAGAAGGCCCTGGCCGGGTCGACCATGAGTCAGATCGGTTACATGATGCTCGCGGCCGGTCTGGGTCCTGCGGGTTACGCGTTCGCCATCTTCCACCTGCTGACCCACGGCTTCTTCAAGGCGGACCTCTTCCTCGGCGCTGGCTCGGTCATGCACGGTATGAACGACGAAGTCGACATGCGTCGCTATGGGGCGCTGCGCGTCGCCATGCCGATCACCTTCCTGACATTCGCGGCCGGCTACCTGGCGATCATCGGCATACCACCGTTCGCCGGGTTCTTCTCCAAGGACTCGATCATCGAGGTGGCCATCGCGAGCAACTTCGTGGCCGGTTTCTGCGCTCTGGTCGGGGCCGGGATCACTGCGTTCTACATGACCAGGGTCATGCTCATGACCTTCGTCGGCGAGAAGAGGTGGGCGGCCGAGGCCCATCCGCACGAGTCGCCGCTGGTCATGACCGTCCCACTGATGATCCTCGGTGGGCTGTCCGTTGTCGGTGGCGCCGCGCTGCTCTACATCGGCGGCGGCATCGTCGAGTGGCTCGAGCCGGTGACCGGTGAGGAGCACGTCGAGCTGGGAATCCCGATCTGGGTCATGACGTTGATCACGCTCGCCGTCGTCTTGGTCGGGGTGTTCATCGCCTGGCAGATCTTCGGGCGGCAGGCGGTGCCCGCAACGCAGCCGCGCGGTTCAGTTGTCACCGTCGCGGCCCGGCGCGACCTCTACGGAGATGCCGTCAACGAGACCGTGTTCATGCGGCCCGGACAGTACCTGACCAGGTCGCTCGTCTACGTCGACAATCGTGGCGTCGACGGTGCCGTCGTCGGCACGGCCGCGGCAGTCGGCGGTTTCTCCTCTCGCCTGCGCCAATGGCAGACCGGGTTCGTCCGCTCATATGCCCTGTCCATGCTCGCCGGCGCAGCGATCGTCGTCGTGGCCATGCTGGTGGTGAGGCTGCCGTGAACTTTCCCTGGCTCACCACCCTGATCGCGGTTCCACTTCTCGGCGCAGCCCTCACCGCACTGGTTCCCCGTGGTCTCGAACTGGCCGCCAAGAAGCTGGCCCTTTTCATCGCCGTCGTTACGGCGATCCTTGCTCTGATAGCTGCGATCGCGTTCGTCCGCGACGGTCAGCCCGAGCAGTTCGTCGAGCAGTACGAGTGGGTCGGGTCGCTGGGTGTCTTCTATGCCCTGGGCGCGACCGGCGTCTCCCTGTCTCTCATCGTCCTGACCGCTGTGGTCACGCCGATCGTGCTGCTAGCCATGTGGCGGGAGGCCGAGGCCGAGCGCCGCAATCCCAAGCCGTTCTTCGCTCTCATGCTGCTGCTCGAGGCGATGATCATCGGTACGTTCGCCGCCCAGGACGTGTTGCTGTTCTACGTGCTCTTCGAGGCGATGCTGGTGCCGATGTATTTCCTCATCGGCCTCTATGGCGGGCCGCAGCGGCGGTACGCCGCCGTGAAGTTCCTGCTCTACAACCTGCTTGGTGGGCTGATCATGCTCGCCGCCGTGATCGGGTTGTACGTGCAGTCCGTCGATGCGGGACAGCCGTCATTCCTGCTCGCCGACCTCGTCGCGCTGGACGTTCCCGTCGAGATCCAGCGCTGGCTTTTCATCGGGTTCATGTTCGCGTTCGCGATCAAGGCGCCGCTGTGGCCGTTCCACACCTGGCTACCGGACGCCGCCGCAGAAGCCACGCCGGCGAACGCTGCCTACCTGTCTGGTGTCATGGACAAGGTCGGTACGTTCGGCATGATCGCGCTGGTTCTGCCCTTGTTCCCGGACGCCACTCGCGAGTTCGCCCCAGTGGTGGTCGTGCTCGCCGTCATCAGCATCATCTACGGAGCCCTGCTGGCCGTCGGGCAGACCGACATGAAGCGACTGATCGCCTACACCTCGATCTCCCACTTCGGCTTCATCGTGCTCGGCATCTTCGCGCTCACCAGCCAAGGATTGGCCGGGTCGACGCTGTACATGGTCAACCACGGGTTGTCGACGGTGGCCTTGTTCGTCATCGTCGGTTTCCTCGTCGTTCGACGGGGGTCGAGGCTCGTCGCCGACTACGGCGGCGTGGCTCAGCCGGCCCCGATTCTCGCGGGGTCGCTGCTGTTCGCCGGGCTGTCCGGGCTCGCATTGCCCGGCCTTGCGACGTTCGTGAGCGAGTTCCTGGTGTTGGTGGGCACCTACAGCCGGTATCGAGCCGCAGCGGTCGTGGCGACCGTCGGCATCATCCTGGCCGCGTTGTACATCTTGCTGTTCTACCAGCGCACGATGACCGGGCCCGCCCGTGACGCGACGAGGGATTTTCCGGACCTGCGGCGGCGCGAGATTCTGGTCGTCGCGCCTCTGGTGGCCCTTCTGCTCGCGGTCGGGTTCTTCCCCAAGCCGCTGTTGGACGTCATCGATGACGGCGTGCGGCCCACGCTCGCTGAGGTCGGGGTGAGTGATCCCGAACCCATCACTCCCGCGGCGGAAGGGAGTGAGTGAGTGAACGCGCCCACTATCGAATATGCCGAACTGCTGCCGATGCTGATCGTCTTCGGAGCTGCGATCATCGGGGTCCTGATCGAGGCGTTCGTCCCCCGCCCGCCGCGGCACCTGCTGCAGGTCGGTCTCGCGCTCGTGGCGCTGATCGCGGCATTCGCCGCGGTGATCTGGCTGGCCGGAACGTCTCTGGTTGGCGCGTCGGGCTCAGTGGCGATCGACGGGCCGGCGTTGTTCCTGCAAGGAGCGATCTTGGTGCTGGCCGCGATCAGCATTCTGTTCTTCGCTGAACGACGGCTGGAGGGCGGAGGAGACGCATTCGCGCCGTCGGCTTCAGCGCTGCCGGGTGGGGCGGCGGAACGCACCCTGGTCGCCGAGGGTGTTCTGCAGACAGAGGTCTACCCGCTGACGATGTTCGCGATCGGCGGGATGTTGCTGTTCCCGGCGTCCAACGATCTGCTGACGCTGTTCGTCGCGCTGGAGGTGCTGTCCCTGCCGCTGTACCTGCTCGCCGGCATGGCCCGGCGGCGTCGGCTGCTCTCGCAGGAAGCGGCGCTGAAGTATTTCCTGCTCGGGGCGTTCTCCTCGGCGTTCTTCCTGTTCGGCGCGGCTCTGATCTACGGGTTCGCGGGCTCCGTGCGGCTTTCGGACATCGACGTGGCGCTAGGCGCCCGGGTGGGTCAGGAAGGCCTGCTTCTCGCCGGAGTCGGCCTGATAGCGGTCGGTCTGCTGTTCAAGGTGAGCGCTGCGCCGTTCCACTCCTGGACTCCCGACGTGTATCAGGGCGCGCCGACACCCGTCACAGGCTTCATGGCCGCCTGCACCAAGGTGGCGGCTTTCGGAGCGATGCTGCGGATCTTCTACGTGTCGTTCGGGGGGTTGAGCAGCGACTGGCAGCCGATGTTCTGGGCGGTCGCCGTGCTCACCATGATGGTCGGCGTCGTGGTGGCGTTGACCCAGACCGACGTCAAGCGCATGCTGGCGTACTCGTCGATCGCGCACGCTGGGTTCATCCTGACCGGGATGGTGGCCGCCGACGCGATCGGCACCGCCGCCGTGCTGTTCTACCTCGTCGTCTACGGCTTCACGACGGTCGGTGCGTTCGCCGTCGTCACCTTGGTACGGGACTCCGCTGGCGAGGCCACGCACTTGGCGAAGTGGGCGGGGCTGGGCAAACGGTCGCCTGTGGTCGCTGCGACCTTCGCACTGTTCCTGCTCGCCTTCGCCGGCATACCGCTGACCAGCGGCTTCATCGGCAAGCTGGTGGTGTTCTCTGCTGCGATAGACGCGGGTGCGGTGCTGCTGGTGGTCGTCGGGGTGGTGGCGAGCGCCATCGCCGCGTTCTTCTACATCCGGGTCATCGTGTTGATGTTCTTCACCGATCCGGCGCCAGATGGCCCGACCGTCGCGGTGCCGAGCCTGTGGACTACCGTCGGCATCGGAATAGGCGTGGCCGCGACGATCATCCTCGGCATTCTGCCGGGGCCGATGCTCGAACTCGCCCAGCAGGCAGCTCTGTTCGTCCGCTGACCACAGCTCGAGGAGGAGGGGCCGTGACCTCGCTCAACCTCGGCATTCCCTCGGTCGACCCAGTCTTCGAGGCGGCGGTCGCGGCGGGGCTCGAAGAGGTCGAGGAGCGGTTGACTGAGGCGGTCAAGTCCGATGACGCGCTGCTCGCCTCCGCGGCTCGGCACCTCGTGGCCGCAGGCGGCAAGAGATTCCGGCCGCTGCTCGCCCTGACCGCTGGCCACTTCGGCGATGCGGACGCTCCCGGCGTGGTGGACGCCGCGGTGGTGGTCGAACTGACTCACGTGGCCACCCTGTACCACGACGACGTGATGGACGAGGCGGCTCTGCGCCGGGGGGCACCGAGTGCGAACGCGCTGTGGGGCAACACCGTGGCCATTCTCACCGGCGACTTCTTGTTCGCCCGGGCCTCGGACATCGCGGCCGAGCTGGGCACCGAATCGGTGCGGATCCAGGCCCGGACGTTCGAACGGCTCGTGCAGGGGCAGCTTCATGAAACGTTGGGTCCGCGTGGCGACGAGAACCCCGTCACCCATTACCTCGGTGTCCTGGCCGACAAGACGGCTTCGCTCATCGCGACCTCAGCCCGGCTCGGGGCGCTGCACGCCGGTGCGCCTGCGCCGACTGTCGACGTGCTCGCCCGGTTCGGCGAGCGAATCGGGATGGCCTTCCAGCTCGCCGACGACGTTCTCGACATCGCCAGCGAGTCGACGGTGCTGGGCAAGACCTCTGGCACCGACCTTCGAGCCGGCATCCCGACGCTTCCCGTCCTCTATGCCCGCCAGTCCATCGAAGCGGCGGACGCACCACTGCGCGCGCTGCTCGACGGGCCGCTGCACGACGACGGCGTGCACAGCGAGGCGCTGCGACTGCTGCGCGCACATCCGGCGATGGCCCGTGCCCGGGCCGTGGTAGGCCGCTACGCCGACGACGCCCGAGCCGTGCTGGCGCCGCTCCCCGATGTCCCTGCCCGCCGCGCGCTGGAAGCGCTCTGCGACTCCGTGGTCACCCGCACCGCCTGACCCCGGCACCACATCCGGAATGACCACGTTCACCACCCCCGTCGGTACATCACCAGGCATGCAGGCCTGGTGATGTATGGGTTCGCCTGGTGGTGGCCCCCATGGCCGCTGAACGGCTGGGTGAGCAAGGCTAGTTGACGGTCCACGGGTCGCTGCCGGCCAGCAGGCCGGCCAGGTCACCAGGCCCCTGGGTGTCGACGGCGCGATCCAGCTGGGCAGTCATCAAGTCGCCGTACGTTGCGCGCCCGACCTGACGAAAGATGCCGATCGCGGATCGTGCCAGCGAGCCTGGGTCAGCCAGCCGCGACAGTGCGAAGGCCTGTGACGGATCGGCGGCATGCGCGTCGTGGACGATCAGCGAAGGATCGTCGCCTGCGCAGACCTCCAGCCCGCCGGTGGCAGGATCTCGGCGCACACCCTGGTCGAGGTCGGCGCCGAAGCGCACCGGGTGGCCGTGCTCGAGCCGGATGAGCACGTCGTCGCGGGTGTCCGCGCTTTTCAGCAGGTCGAAGGCGCCGTCGTTGAAGATGTTGCAGTTCTGGTAGATCTCGACCAGCGAGGTGCCGCGGTGCGCAGCCGCCGCCCGCAGGACCGACGTCAGGTGAGCACGGTCGGAGTCGATGGTGCGGGCGACGAAGGTGGCCTCGGCGCCCAGGGCCAGCGACACCGGATTGAAAGGAGCGTCCAGCGAACCCATCGGCGTGGACTTGGTGATCTTGCCGATCTCGGATGTCGGTGAGTACTGGCCCTTGGTGAGCCCGTAGATGCGATTGTTGAACAGCAGAATGGTCAGATTGACGTTGCGCCGCAGGGCGTGGATGAGATGGTTGCCACCAATCGACAGCGCATCGCCGTCACCGGTGACCACCCATACCGAAAGGTCCGGCCGTGACGCGGCCAGCCCAGTGGCGATCGCCGGCGCCCGGCCGTGGATGGAGTGCATCCCGTAGGTGTCGAGGTAGTACGGGAACCGTGACGAGCAGCCGATGCCCGAGACGAAGACGATGTTCTCGCGCCGCAACCTCAGTTCGGGGAGAAATCCCTGAACCGTGGCGAGGATCGCGTAGTCGCCACACCCCGGGCACCAACGGACCTCCTGGTCGCTGGTGAAGGTCTTCTTGGTCTCTGGGACGTCCGTCGTGGGCACGCCGCGCAGGCCGGCCGCCAACCCCAACTCAACCGTGGTATCAGACATCCGCAATCGCCTTCTCGATGACGTCGGCGAGCTCTTCGGCCTTGAACGGTAGCCCGCGGACGCGGTTGTAGCTCTGCACGTCGACCAGGAACCGGCCCCGAAGCAGCAGGGCAAGCTGGCCGAGGTTCATCTCCGGTACGAGCACCCGGTCATAGGAGCGCAGGATTTCGCCGGTGTTGGCTGGGAACGGATTGAGGTGACGGAGGTGCGCCTGGGCAACGGGCCGGCCGGCCCGACGGATCCGCCTCACCGCCGCTCCGATGGGACCGTAGGTGGAGCCCCAGCCCAGCACGAGCAGTCGCGCATCGCCCGTGGGGTCGTCGACTGCCAGCGGGCCGATGCTCGCGGCAATGCCGTCGACCTTCGCCTGCCGCAGCCGAACCATCCGGTCATGATTGTCCGGGTCGTAGGAGATGTCGCCTGAACCGTCGGCTTTCTCGATGCCGCCGATACGGTGCTCGAGACCTGCCGTTCCCGGGATGGCCCAGGGCCGGGCGAGTGTCGACGGATCGCGCAAGTAAGGCCAGAACTCGCTGGGTCCGGTGCCGTTCCCGTGATTCAGCGCAGTAGCGAAGTCGGGGTCGATCGCCGGCAGATCGGACACAGCCGGGATCCGCCACGGCTCGGCGCCGTTGGCCAGGTTGCCGTCGGAGAGCAGCAGCACCGGCGTCCGGTAGGTCACCGCGATCCGGGCGGCCTCCAAGGCGGCGTCAAAGCAATCGCCGGGCGAGCAGGGTGCCACGATCGGCACTGGCGCTTCGCTGTTACGGCCGAACATCGCCTGCAGCAGGTCGGCCTGCTCGGTCTTGGTGGGTAGACCGGTGGAGGGGCCACCGCGCTGGATGTCGCAGACGATCAGTGGCAGCTCGAGCGAGACCGCAAGGCCGATCGTCTCCGACTTGAGGGCGACACCTGGCCCAGATGTCGTCGTGACACCGAGTGCTCCGCCGAACGCCGCACCGAGTGCCGCGCCGACGCCGGCGATCTCGTCCTCGGCCTGGAACGTCCGCACCCCGAAGCGCTTGTGCTTGGACAGTTCGTGCAGGATGTCCGATGCCGGGGTGATCGGATACGAGCCGAGGAACAGCGGCAGCCCGCTGCGTTGGGACGCGGCGATCAGGCCATAGGACAGCGCCAGGTTTCCGGTGATGTTGCGGTACCGGCCGGGCGGCAGTGGCGCCGGCTTGACCTCGTACGAGACCGCGAAGTCCTCGGTGGTCTCCCCGTAGTTCCAGCCGGCCCGGAACGCAGTGATGTTGGCGTCGCGAATGGTTGGGTGCTTGGCGAACTTGCGCTCCAGGAACTTCAGCGTGCCCTCGGTGGGGCGGCCGTACATCCACGACAGCAGGCCCAGCGCGAACATGTTCTTCGAGCGCCCGGCTTCCTTGCGCGTGAGGCCGAACTCCTTCAGCGCCGTCATGGTCATGCCGGTGAGATCCAGTGCGTGGACCTTGTATGCGACCAGGCTGTCGTCCTCGAGCGGGTTCGCCAAGTAGCCGACCTTCTTCAGCGCCCGTTCGGTGAAGTCGGAGGTGTCGACGATCACAGTGGCGCCACGCGGGAGGTCGTCGATGTTCGCCTTGAGTGCGGCAGGGTTCATCGCGACGAGCACATTCGGTGCGTCGCCGGGAGTCAGGATGTCGTGGTCGGCAAAATGCAGCTGGAAACTGGACACTCCAGGCAGAGTCCCCGCGGGAGCGCGGATCTCAGCCGGGAAGTTGGGCAGCGTGGACAGGTCGTTGCCGAAAGAGGCCGTCTCGGCGGTGAATCTGTCTCCGGTCAGCTGCATTCCGTCACCGGAGTCGCCTGCGAATCGGATGATCACGCGGTCGATCTCCTGGACCTGCTTTCCGGTCACCGGATGTTGACGCCTCCCCTAGGTGGCACGTCTTGGCGCCTGGCCGCCTTCGGCCATGCGGTGCGTCATGCGCCTCCTGTACCCATGCTACGACCGTTGGAGCGCGTTCCCGTGCGCCGACCCAGGAATGTGCACGTGCATTTCTCACTGCGGCGGGTGGTCGGACTCACCCGGCCAATCCACGGGTAGCGTGGAACACAGCCGGCCGGGGCGGCATTCAGCTGCGAGGAGGCGGACGTGGAGTCCTACCTGTCTCCGTACGTCGTCCTGGCGATCGTGGCTGTGGCCGGCGTCGCGTTCGTCACCGTGGCCTATGGCGCCAATCGCCTGCTAGCGCCACGTCGGCCCACCCGCGAGAAGCTGCTCACGTACGAATCGGGGGTTGATCCCGTCGGCGAAGGATGGGCACACACCAACATCCGCTACTACATCTACGCCTTCCTCTACGTGGTCTTCGCCGTCGACGCCGTCTACCTGTTTCCGTGGGCAACCGTGTTCGCCGAACCGAACTTCGGGATGACGACGCTGATCGAGATGTTCGTCTTCCTCGGCTTTCTCGCGACCGGGATCCTCTACGCCGTGCGGCGGGGAGTCCTGACGTGGCTGTGACCGAACTGGGGATGCCCGGGCATGGGCTGCCGGACAGTGAGCAGCAAGCCGGCTCGGTGGGACCGGCCCAGCGGTTGGTGCCCGATCCGGTCCGGATCGTGCTCAACTGGGGCCGGCGCTATTCGCTGTGGGTGTTCAACTTCGGCCTGGCGTGCTGCGCCATCGAGTTCATCGCGGCTTCGATGGCCCGCCACGATTTCATCCGGCTCGGCGTCATCCCGTTCGCGCCCGGCCCCCGACAGGCCGACCTGATGGTCGTGTCGGGAACGGTCACGGACAAGATGGCACCAGCCGTGCGACGGCTCTACGAGCAGATGCCGGAGCCCAAGTACGTGATCTCGTTCGGGGCATGCTCGAACTCCGGTGGTCCGTACTGGGACTCGTACTCGGTGACCAAAGGCGTCGACCAGGTGGTCCCCGTCGACGTGTACGTACCCGGCTGCCCGCCGAGACCCGAAGCTCTGCTGCAGGGAATTCTCAGGCTGCAGCAGAAGATCGCCGGCGAGAACCTCGCCGACCGCTATCCGGACCCGGCCGCTGCTCGGCGCGCTGCCTCGCCCACCGTCCTGACTCGCCCGCTCGTCTCTCCCGCACGGTCGGAGCGGGAACGCCCGTGACCGAGCACAGCGACGACTGGGCGGTACAGCTGGCCCATGCCGCGGGCGAGGGCGCGGAGGTCGGCGACGCATTTGGGGTCCCCGTTTTCGACGTGGTGGCAGAGCGTTGGGTCGTTACCCTGCAGGCCGCCCGTGATTCAGGACTGACGTTCTTCGACTGGCTCTCCGCCGTGGACGAGCTCGACGAGGGTTTCTCAGTGGTCGCTCACGTCGCCGATCTGTCCCGGCATCCAGTGCTGCACCTGCTGGTTCGAACCCGCATCCCGCGAGACGCACCCGTGCTGCCGTCGGCCACTGCCGTCTACCGCGGCGCGGCGTGGCACGAGCGCGAGACCCACGAGATGTTCGGCATCGGTTTCGACGGGCATCCCGCCCTCGACCCGCTACTCCTGCCCGACGGCTTCGTGGGCTATCCGTTGCGCAAGGAGTTCGTGCTGGCGGCACGGGCCGCCAAGCCCTGGCCCGGCGCCAAAGAGCCGGGCGAGGGCGGCGAGTCGGCGGCCGCGCCGTCCCGCCGCCGGATGTTGCCACCAGGCGTGCCGGATCCGTCCTGGGGACCGCGCCCGCCCGTCAGCGGGGAAGACTCGCCGTGATCGACTTCGTCGAGGCGCTCATAAGGGTCGTCGCCGTCGTCGCTGCCTTCCTGTTGCTCCCCCTTCTCGTCGGCCAGACCGAGCACAAGGTCATGGCACACATGCAGGGCCGGGTCGGGCCGATGTACGCAGGCGGGTTCCACGGCTGGGCGCAGTTGATTGCCGATGGGGTGAAGTTCGCCCAGAAAGAGGACGTGCTCCCGGGTCGCGCCGACCCGGCAGTGTTCCGGCTCGCCCCCGCCGTCGCGATGATCCCGTATCTCGTTGCGATGGCGTTTGTCCCACTGGCACCCGGCTGGGTCGGCGTCGACGTCGACGCCGGCCTGCTAGTGGTTCTCGCCGTCATGGGCGTGGGCGTGCTGGGTTCGCTGATGGGCGGCTGGGCGAGCGGCAACAAGTACTCGCTGCTGGGCAGTCTGCGCACGGCCGCGCAACTGATGGCCTATGAGTTGCCATTCGTGCTGACTGCGGCGTCGGTCGCCATGGCTGCCGGGACGCTGTCGTTGCCGGGCATCGTCGAGGCCTGGCAGCCGTGGTGGCTGCTATGGCAGGGAATCGGTGCCGTCGTGTTCTTCATGGCCGGCTTGGCCGAACTACAGAGGCCACCGTTCGACATGCCGGTGGCCGACTCGGAGATCATCTTTGGGGCCTATACCGAGTACACCGGACTGCGCTTTGCCTTCTTCCTGCTCGCCGAGTATGCCGGGATCGTGCTGCTCAGCGCGCTGACCGCGGTGCTCTTCCTCGGCGGGTGGCATGGCCCCTTCGATGACACGTTCGGCTGGCTGTGGACTCTTCTCAAGACCTTCGCCATTGCCGTCGTGGT
Organism: uncultured Actinomycetota bacterium; assembly: GCA_963831385.1. GTDB lineage: Bacteria > Actinomycetota > Actinomycetes > Jiangellales > Jiangellaceae > JACVRX01. The sequence goes on along the minus strand of CAWHPW010000007.1, from coordinate 54,952 downwards.
CATTTGGTTGCGCGTGGCTTACCCGCGCCTGCGCGAGGACCAGCTCCAGCGCCTCGCCTGGCAGTGGCTGGTGCCACTCGCGCTGCTGCAGCTGGCGATCACGGGGTTCGTCGCGCTCACCTGATCAACGCGGAAAGGCCGCCGCTGGCTTTGCGCGGCTCGGGGATCGGGTTAGCCTCGGTCGAGGGTCGCCTGCAGCGACCACGGATCGATTGGCAGAAGACGATGCGTACAGAACGTCGGCGCCGGTACGCCGCACGTGAGCCGTCTCCCGACGACACCAGCTTGCTCGGACTGGCAGCGGTGTGGGCCGAGCTCGACGCTCCCATGCCGCCGAAGCGGCGTTCTACGCATCGGCAGGGTCGCCGTGCGCAGCTCTCACCGTCGACCGCCCCCGTCGCGCTCCTCGCTGGGTTGGCCGGTGCTCTCGTGCTCGCGGTCGCGATGATCGTGTTTCTCCTCGGTCTCATTCGCTAGACAGCACAGCCATGTGGATCTTGCGGCCGGTCTGACGGTCCGACGGCAAACCTGTCTCATGATCGCGAGAGATACGGGCGTGGAGGGTCGAATCGACGCCCGGAAGAGACCAAGATGGGAGCCATGGCTCGTCTCGGCCTCGCATACGGGCTGGCCACGACTTTCCGGCGCCTGACCCGGCGCGCGGTCACCGCACAGTACCCCGACGCCGCGCCACAGCTGCCGCCGCGCAGCAGGGGTGTCATCGCGCTGACCGAGGAGAACTGCACGGTCTGCATGCTCTGCGCCAGGGAGTGCCCGGACTGGTGCATCTACATCGACTCGCACAAGGAGGAACTGCCGCCGGCGACCGAAGGCGGTCGTGCCCGCAGCCGAAATGTCCTCGACCGCTTCGCGATCGACTTCTCTCTGTGCATGTACTGCAGCATCTGCATCGAGGTGTGCCCCTTCGACGCGCTGCACTGGTCCCCGGAGTTCGAGTATGCAGAGCTCGACATCCGCGACCTGGTGCACGAGCGTGAGCGGCTCCGGGAGTGGATGTGGACGGTTCCGCCGCCACCGGCAGTGGATGCGAACGCCGCTGAACCCAAGGAGGTCGAGACCGCCCGCCAGTCCGCGGCCACGGGCCCCGGGGCGGTCGGGTGAACGGAGTCGAGCTGGCGTTCGTGCTGCTGGGTGCGGTCGCCGTCGGATCTGGTGTGCTCGTCGTCACCACGTCCCGGGTCGTTCATGCCGCTCTCTGGCTCGCGGTAAGTCTCGGGGCAGTGGCCGGGCTGTTCCTGCTGCTCACCGCCGAGCTCATAGCCTGGGTGCAGGTCCTGATCTACGTCGGCGCTGTGGTCGTCCTGGTGCTCTTTGCGCTGATGCTGACGCGCGCGCCGATCGGACCGGTTCCTGCTGCACCCCTCACTCGGGTGGTCCTCGCTGGCACGATCGCAGCGGCGACAGCTGCCGTTCTGGTCGGTGGCGTGCTGACGGCCATGGGAAGTGCGGAGATCGATCTCGAGACGATCGATGTCGGCACCGGCAAGGCAATCGGAGCCGCGCTGTTCGCCGCATGGGTACTGCCGTTCGAGGTCCTCTCCGTGCTCTTGCTCGCCGCGCTGGTTGGGGCGATCGTTCTCTCCCGAGGTCGGGGTCGCGAGGACAGGTCATGAGGCTGGCGTTCCCGCTCGTCGTGTCTGCGCTGCTCTTCTCGCTCGGTGTCTTCGGTGTCCTGGCTCGTCGTAACGCCGTACTCGTGCTGATGTCCGTCGAACTGATGCTCAACGGCGTCAACATCAATCTCGTGGCGTTCGACGCGTGGTGGGCCGACGCGTTGCACGCTGGCCAAGTCCTGACGCTGTTCGTCATCACGATTGCCGCCGCGGAGGTGGGTGTCGGGCTCGCGATCGTGCTGCTCGTGTTCCGCAACCGGGGAACGTCCGACCTCGACGATCTGGGCCTGCTCGACGAGCGGACCGAGGTCGTCGAGGAGAACCCCGAGCCGGAGGCGGCACGTTGATCGTCGTGCCGTTAATCTTCCTAGTCCCCTTCGCTGCGGCGTTCATCGGCCTCGCCGTCGGATGGAACCGTCTCGCGGCACGCCGGGTCGCTGTGATCGGCGCCGGCCTCGCGCTCGCCCTGGCGGTATACGCCGCGGTGACGGTATGGGCCGGAGGGCCGTCGGTGGACGTGTGGGGAACCGTCCCGACGGGCTGGATCCCGATCACCGTCGCCACCCGCGCTGACGGTCTCGGCGTGACGATCGGCGTGATGGTGACCATGGTTGCGTTCGCCGTCCAGGTGTACTCGACGGCGTACATGCGGCCGGAGCCTCGCTACGGCTCGTACGCCGCCCTGGTCTCGCTGTTCACTTCGGCGATGTTGCTCGTCGTCTACGCCGACGACCTGGTCGTGCTCCTGGTCGGCTGGGAGGTCATGGGCATCTGCTCGGCCTTGTTGATCGGCCAGCATTGGGAGCGCCCCGAGGCCCGGGCTGCGGCAGTCAAGGCATTTGTCGTCACCCGGCTCGGTGACGTCGGCATGCTCGCCGGGATCCTCGTGCTCGCTGACTTGGCCGGCTCATTTCAGATATCGGTGTTGCAGGAGTCCGCTGCCGCGTCGACGACGCTGACCCTCGGGCTGGTCCTTCTTCTCTGCGGTGTCGTCGGGAAATCCGCCCAGGTGCCGCTGCACGTGTGGCTACCCGACGCCATGGCCGGTCCGACGCCGGTCTCCGCGCTGATACACGCGGCGACGATGGTCGCCGCCGGTGTGTTCCTCGTCGCCCGGCTCGACTCGGTGTTCCTGCTCTCACCTGTCGCTCTCGCTGTCTTGGCGGTGGTGGCAGCCACGACGATGGTGCTTGCCGCCCTTGCCGCGCTCGCCCAAGACGACTACAAGCGGGTCCTCGCGTGGTCGACGTCCAGCCAGCTCGCGTACATGCTCGGCGGGTTGGCAGTCGGGGGATATTCCGCAGGGCTGTTCCACCTGCTCAGCCACGCCGCGTTCAAGGCGTTGCTGTTCCTCGGAGCCGGCGCCATCGCGCACGCCATCGGCACCACGATGCTCTCGGGGATGAGCGGCCTGCGGCGGTCGATGCCTCTCACCTATCTGTGCAGCACGCTCGGGCTGGCCGCGCTCATGGGCCTGCCACCGCTGGGCGGATTCTTCTCCAAGGAATCGGTGCTGGGTGCCGCCGAGGACGCGGCACTGCACGGCGGTCCGCTACCGGCCTGGGCTGCCTGGTTGGTATTGCTGGCCGGCCTGTTCGCCGTCCTGGTGACGGCGGCGTACGCGACCCGGGCCTGGCTACTGGCCTTCCGCGGCCCGACCCAGTCAGTCTCGGCCACGGCGCACGATCCGCCGCCCCCGATGCGCACCGCCCTGGTGGTGCTCGCGGTCCCGACTGTCCTGCTTGCCGCGCTCGCGTTCATGCCCTCGATTGTGACAGGCGATGCTCAACCCAGGAATCGGTGTGGCAACCGAGCCCGATGCTCCGTCGGTCAGTGCCGGTACCGCGACGTTGTCGCTGGCGCTGGTCGGAGTTGGCGCGCTGACAGCGTTGGCCGAATGGCAGCGCCTGGGCGGCCGCGACCCGGCCAGCACGTTGGGCCCGGTCGGTCCACTGCTTGCGGACGGCTTCGGAATCGACCGGCTCTACGACGCTGTGATCGTCGGACCAGCCACCGCGCTTTCGCGGCTGGTCGTGCTGGGTGACCGAGACGTCGTCCATGCCTATGTGCGCGGTACCGGAGCGGCGGTACGGGCCTTGGGGCGAGTGCCGCAGGCAGCCCAATCCGGGCGGGTGCAGTCCTACGTCGCCGCGGGGCTGGCCTTCGTCGCCGTACTTGCCCTTGCCGGAGCGGGGGCGGCCTGGTGGTAACCGGTCAGTTGCTCCTGCACATTGCGCTCGGAGTGCCCCTCATCGCATGTATCGGCCTCGCGGTGCTGCCGCGGCGGGCCGGCGACCGGTTGGCCCCCGCAACGGGGGTGGTCGCATCGGGCCTCGCGCTGCTTGCCCTGCTGGCAGCGGCGGTTCTGGTCGGCCGCGACGGCGGGGGGCAGTATCACCTGGTCACCGACGCCGCCTGGGCTCCGGCCCTCGACCTGAGGTGGCATGTCGGTGTCGACGGCATCTCGCTGCCATTTGCGCTGCTAACAGCGCTGCTCGTGTTCAGCTGCAGTCTTTACACGGTGCGGGTTCGCCCGGAAGCAGGGCGGCTGCGTGCGTTCGTCGCCATCGTCTTGCTCCTCGAGGTCGGGATGGTAGGCACCTTCCTCGCCCTCGACCTGCTGCTCTTCTTCCTGTTCTTCGAGGTCGTCCTCGTTCCCATGTGGTTCCTCATTGCCTGGTGGGGAGACCCACACGATCAACCCGGGCGCACCGCAGCAGCGACCACCTTCATCCTCTACACGCTGCTCGGCTCGGCTCTGATGCTCGTCGGCTTTCTGGTCGTCCATGCGCAGACCGGCACGTTCGACATGGTCGAGCTCGCTGCCCGCGGTGGGGAAGGAATCAGCCGCAGCGCCCAACTCGTCGCGGCACTGGCCATTGTGGGCGGCCTCGCGGTGAAGGTGCCTGTCTGGCCACTGCACAGCTGGCTGCCCGATGCCCATGCGAAGGCGCCGACCGTCGGGTCCGTGTTGCTGGCGGGCGTGCTGCTGAAGATGGGTTCCTATGGTTTGGTCCGAGTGGCCGTACCGATCGTTCCGGACGGGGTCGCTCGCCTGGCACCGGTGCTCGGGGGTCTGGCGGTGGTGGGCATCATCTACGGTGCCCTCGCCTGTCTCGGCCAGCGCGACCTCAAGCGACTGGTCGCTTTTTCCAGCGTGGGACACATGGGCTTCGTCGTTCTGGGCGTTGCAACGTTGACACCGGCCGGCCTGAATGGCTCGGTCTTCGCCGGGCTCGCCCATGGCGTGATCACCGGTCTGCTGTTCTTCCTGGCCGGCGCGATCAAGGATCGGCACGGAACCAGTGACTTCGACGAGTTGGGCGGCGGACTGTACGTCCGTCTGCCCCGGCTGGGGGCGCTGCTGACGTTCACCGCAATCGCGTCGCTCGGCCTACCGGGGCTAGCCGGGTTCTGGGGCGAGCTGCTCGCGCTGATCGGTGCCTTCGATCCGGCTGAACTGCTGCGGCGCCCGTACTTCCTGGCTCTGCTCGCCATCGCTTTGATCGGATTGGTCCTCACCGCCTGGTATCTGCTCGTGGTCGTGCGACGGGTCTGTCAGGGTGAGGACACGATCGGTCCACGGCTGGCCGTCCTCGGCGACGTCACCCCGCACGAGGTCGCCTGCTGGGGACCGCTGGTGGCCCTGACCCTGGTGCTCGGGCTGTGGCCTGGTCTCGTCCTGACCCTGGTCAACCCCGCTGTGCAGGCGCTGCTCGCGGGAGCAGCGCCGTGACGGAGTTCGCGCAGAGCGTCGACTGGCTGACCGTCGGGCCGGCGGTGCTGACAGCTGTCACAGCGCTCGCCGTACTCGTCGCGGATCTGTGGTTGCCGCGCCGGGCAGCTCCGGTCCTGACCACGATCTCCGTCGCCGGGGCGCTGGCGGCGCTGCTTATCGTCGGAACGCTGTGGGGGGACGTGCGGAGCACTTTCTGTGTCGCCGGGTCGCCCGGGGGCCTCGAGTCTTGTTCCTACGTCGTCAACCCGATCACGTTGGTGTTCCAGGCAGTAGTGCTCATCGGGACGATTGTGGTGCTGCTCCTCGCGCACCGGGACGTGGTTTCCGGTGCCCACCCGCTGCCACCTGGCGAGACCGGTTTTCTCATCCTGGCCTCGGCGACCGGCGCGCTCGTTCTTGCCGCGGCCCGGGACCTGGCCACGATCGTGGTGGCCCTGGAGGTTGTCTCCTTGCCCGCGTTCGCACTCGTCGGACTGCGGCGACGCGATGCGCGTGGCGCCGAGGCCGCGCTGACGTTCTTCCTGGTGTCCGTCGTATCGATTGCCGTCATGCTGTACGGGGTCAGCCTGGTCTATGGCGCGACCGGCTCGCTGCACCTGGACCGCATCGCTGGCGTGCTGGCAGACCCGGCCAGTCGAACGTCGGTGGCGACGGCCGGCGTCGTGCTCACGTTGGTCGGGCTGGCGTTCAAGGTCGGAGCCGTGCCATTCCACTTCTGGGTTCCCGACACCTACGCGGGCGCGCCCGTGGTGGTTGCCGCATTCCTCTCGGTGGTGTCCAAGGCAGCGGGCATCGTCGGGCTGGTGATCGTCGTCGGCCAGGGATTTCCCGCATACGCCGACGTCTGGGCTCCCGCGATCGCCGTTGTTTCGGTGGCCACGATGACGCTGGGGAACGTCGCGGCGCTACGCCAGCGGCGGGCCGTCCGGCTGCTCGCCTGGTCGTCCGTCGCACAATCCGGATACATGCTCGCGCCACTCGGCGTGGCGGCGAGCGGGGTGAGCGGCGCGCAGCTGGGGGCGGCGATGTCCGCGGTCGTCGCCTACGTCTGCGTCTACGCAGTGGTCAACCTGGCGGCCTTCGGCGTCGTGGTCGTCGTGACCCGCAACCGACCGTCGGGTCTGATCGAGGACTACCGGGGTCTGGCCTACTCCGAGCCCGCGAGTGCGGCCGCCCTGGCGTTCGGCCTGTTGGCGCTGGCCGGACTGCCGCCCGGTGTGGCCGGGTTGTGGGCAAAGGTCGTCGTGATCGACTCGGCGGTGTCCGGCGGGGCCATCTGGCTTGCCGTGGCGATCGCAGTGAACACCGTCATCGCGCTCGCCTACTACCTGCGCTGGACCGCCCTACTGTTCGCTGGGCGACGCGCCGGGCAAGAGGCGGTGTCGTACGACATTCCGGCGACGTCCGGGCTGGCGGTCGGGATCGCCCTGGCAGCAGGTGTGGCGTTCTCCGTACTGCCGCAGCTGGTGATAGGCCTGGCCGACGTGAGCGCAGGGCTGCTCGGCTGACCACCGCGCGGCTGGGAACGCCGCCTGCCAGCGGTACGTTTCGGATACGACACCCGTGACCCCTCCCAGTCGCCGGGACGATCACGAGAGGTTGACGTGCACCGCAACGGGCTCAAGACGGCAGCCCTGCTCGGGCTGCTGTCCGCGCTGATCCTGTTCGTAGGGTCGCTGTTCGGCACCACCGGGCTCTGGATCGCCCTCATCATCGCCCTCGCGACCAATGGCTACGCGTACTTCAACAGCGACAAGGTCGCGCTGCGTTCGATGCGGGCCTATCCCGTCGGCGAAGCGCAGCAGCCGGTCATCTATCGAATCGTGCGTGAGCTGTCGACCTCGGCGCGCCAGCCGATGCCCCGCCTGTTCGTGAGCCCCACCCGGGCGCCCAACGCCTTTGCTACCGGGCGCAATCCCGCGAACGCTGCCGTTTGCTGCACCGAGGGAATCGTCACGATCCTCACGGAGAGGGAGCTCCGAGCAGTCCTCGGGCACGAGTTGGCCCACGTGTACAACCGCGACATCCTCACGTCGTCGGTGGCGGCCACGCTCGCCGGCGTGATCATGTTCATGGCGAACTTCGCGTTCTTCCTGCCACACAGCGACGACGACGGCGGGCCCGGCCCGCTCGGAGCGCTGCTGTTCATGGTGCTGGGGCCGATCGCCGCGTCGGTGATCCATCTCGCCATCAGCCGCTCTCGGGAGTTCGAGGCCGACGCCGACGGCGCCCGCCTGACTGGGGACCCGCTGGCCCTGGCCAGCGCTCTCCGAAAGCTCGACATGGGTACCCGCCAGCTACCCCTTCCGGCGGAACGTGAGGTGGTTGCCGCCAGCCATTTGATGATCGCCAACCCGTTCCGCGTCGGCGACAGGCTGGCCAAACTGTTCTCGTCGCATCCGCCGATGGCCGAGCGCATCGCCCGGCTCGAAGCGATGTCCGGCTATCGCCGCTGAACTGCGCTCGCGGTCGACAGGGAGTGCCTGCGACCTGCTGTGACGGTGTGGGCGTCGTTAGACGGCATCGCGGCCCAAGGCGATTAGCCGGAAGGCCTCGAGCGGCTCCGCCTTTCCCTTCAGGCGCAGCAATCCCAGTGATTCGGTGTCCGCGTCGGGCAACAGGATCTTGGTACCGGGGCCGATCGCGACTTGGCCACCAGGTGCTATTCCTTCGAGTCGGGATGCGACGTTCACGATGTCGCCGATCACCGTGTGCGTGCGCGCTCCCTCCGTCCCGAGCAGGCTGAGCGAGACCGGCCCGCTGTTGATCCCGACCCGGAAGCGGTGCCACTCGGGGTGTCCCTCGGCCAGCTTCGCCGTGGAGTTTTGCAACGCCAACCCGGCGGATGCAGCGCGCCTGGCGTGGTCGGGCTGATCACCTTTCTTGTTGAAGGTGACCATCAGCGCGTCGCCGATGATCCGCTCGATATCGCCGCCGAACTGGTGCACGATCTGCGGAACGACCACCTTGAAGTAGGCGTTCAGCATCTCCGTGACCTCGGCCGGCTGGTGGGCCTCGGAGAAGCTGGTGAAGCCCTCGAGATCGGCGAACAGAACGCTGATCTCACGGTTTCCAGTCAGCGTGTCGTCGAGGTAGAGGTCGGCGAAACGCTCCTCGTGCCATTGGATACGCGCTCCCGCGGCCACGAGCCCGAATGCAGCGAGCAGGAGGAAATGCCATTCCCACCACGAGAGCGCCCAGTTGGGGGCGAACACGACCGCGACCATTGCCTCTGCGAGGAGCACGAACGCCGACATCATGGACAGCAACATCAGCGACGGCCGCTGCCGCCAGAGCTGGAGGTAGCGGACGGCGCTCAGGCAATACAGCACGATCGCGGGCACGGCGATGGCCGCGAGGATGCCGTCGGCACGCTCTGGTACTCCCTCCTGATTCAGCGGTGGAAGCTGCGCTAGTGACGCGACGGCCCACAATGCCATCGCCACGAGTAAGAGCAGCCGCAGCCACCGACCCAGCCGCATCACGCTGACCGCCTGCTGACTTGACAGGTCGATGGTGGAGAAGGCGGCCAGGACCGAGCCGAGCGCCAGGCCGACCGGCGTCGCGAGCACGAAGCCGGCATTTGGTGTCTGAAGTAGCACGCCGGGGGTGGCCAGGGCGTGCAGTCCCAGAAAGCCCGCCGTCGCCAAATAAGCCAGGGACACCACCAGGACGCGGCCGTCCCCGCGGCGCGATGCGGCCACGCTGGTCGTATATGCGAGCGCCGCACTCGTCGCGGCTGTGATCAGGACCAGCCAGAAGTGGGCGGGATGGTTCTCCCAGTGCACGTCCAGCTCCGGCCGGCGGAGCAGGAGAGCCAATCCGGCCAGCGGCAACAGGAGCACGATCACCGTGAGGACCAGCATGCGCGTGGAGTAGACGAATCGCCGTTCACGCACCGGGTGCCTTCAGGTGCTGATAGAGCTGGGAGACGACGACGGACCCCTCGCCGACGGCGGAGGCGATCCGCTTCACCGACCCGCAGCGGGCATCTCCCACGACGAAAAGGCCGGGAAGTGTGGTCTCGTTGGGCTGCGGTGCGCGGTCCAGAGGCCACAACTCGCTGGCCGACGCGTCTGATCCGGCCAGGACGAAGCCATGCGTGTCACGACCGACCGACTCCGGGAGCCAGTCGGTGCACGGATGAGCGCCGATCATGACGAACAGCCCACTTGTCGCCATTGACTCCTCGACGCCGGTGGCCGTGTGGCGCACCGTGACCTCTTCGAGTCGGCCGTTTCCCGAGCCGTCGACCACCACGGCGGAGGTGTGGACCACCACGTTGGCAGCCGACTCGATGGCATCGATCAGGTAGGCCGACATTTCGGTGGCCAGGTCATGAGCCCGGACGACGAGAGTGACACGTCGGCAATAACGTGCCAGCTCGAGCACCGCCTGACCGGCCGAATTTCCGCCGCCGACGACTGCCGCGTCCAATCCGGTCAGTGCATGGGCCTCGGAGACACTCGCACCGTAGTAAACCCCGGCGCCGGACAGTGCCTCGAGTGAAGGAATGCCGAGTCGGCGATACGACGCGCCCGTGGCGAGCACGACCGTGCGAGCCCGGACATCTCCCACGCCGTCGATCTCGGCGACGAGGTGCGAGTCTTGCCGTTCGAGACCAGAGACCTCTCGCATGAGGACGAACCGAGCACCGAACACCCAAGCCTGCTGGTAACCGCGCTGGCCGAGATCCGATCCGCGGATCCCACGAGAGAAACCGAGATAGTTGCGGATCATCGAACTACTGCCCGCCTGCCCGCCGATGGACTCGCGTTCGACGACGACGGTGCGCATTCCCTCCGAGGAGGCGAAGACGGCGGCGGCGAGCCCACTGGGACCACCGCCGATCACCAGGACGTCGAAGTCACGGTCGTCAGCCGCCAAGGTGGTGTGCACCCCCCACGCCTCGGCAATGTCCTTGTCGGTGGGGTCATGCAAGACCTCGCCACCAACGGCGGGCATCCAGACGAGAACGTCCGTGTGCGGCGCGTCGTCGCCGATCTCGCGTAGTGCCGCGTTCGCAAGGTCAGAACCTCGCTCGCGAAAGGCGTGGGGGATCCCGTTCCGGCTGAGCAGGTGACGGATCGCATGTCCACGGGCCGACGTTCGGTCTGCGATGACGACCACCTCGCGGAGGTTGGTGACATCCCGACGGGACCACTCCTGAACGAACTCCGCGATGGTGCGATGGAACAGTTCGTCGCGTTCGATCCACGGCTTCAGGACGTAGTACTCGATGTCGCCGACCGCCATGGACGTGAGAACCGCGCCCGCGACGCTGCGCTGGACCCAGGCACCCCATTCGATGAGCAGGGCGCGGCCGGCGTTCGGGTGCAAGGTTCGGGCCCGAGCCAGCACCTGTGCACGCTCCGCCGCCGGGAGCAGGTGGTCGACCAGCACGACCGCGACCTGCTGGCCGACGGCGTGGGCCGTGTCCAGGACCTGCAGTGCATCCGCGGCGGCGAGCTCCCCGCGCACGCGGAAGTCGCTGCCAAAGCTGCGCTGAAGCTCCGACTCGATCCGGTCGAGCTTGGCTGGATCGACGTCCACTGCCAGTAGCAGCGGCCGCATGGCGCCGTTTCTCTGCCCCATGGACCGAGGGTAGGACCCGCTATCGGGGGGCATGGGCGCCGAGGGGTCAGCGGTAGTTGACGAACCGCATGCAGCTAACCCGTCAAGTCCCTGACCTGCACGCTCACCGGGCGCCACAACATCGAATAGTTGTCCATCAACAGCAAGACGCGCGGGGCGTCCGGCTACCACCGCCTATCCCTCGAGAGCTGCAAGCCAAGTGCGGACAACGCCTGCACCAGTATGTGGCGCGCAAATCGCACAGACCCGGGCGAGCGGAGCCACGCTCCATGCGGCTATTTAAGACCTCTCGCAGGATCGGTGTCTGGCCAGACTCGGTCCAGGTGCTCGGCGAGGCTGCTCGTGCGATGGTGCGGGAGTCACGGCCGACGGTGCGTGAGCGTGAACCTCTCGGAGGCTTCCTGCGTGTCAAGAGTCAGCAGGCTGGCTGTGTCCAATGGCTCGAACCTCAGAAGGGAATCACCAATGCGTGGTTCGCGGTTGCCGCAAGGTCGATCCGCGCAGCGACCTTCGCGGCTTTACAGGTACGTCGTCTCCATGCTCGCCACCGTGGCATTGCTTGCCGTACCTGCCGTCGCCTGGGCCGCGAAGGGCTTCACAGAGCAAGTTGCCTCCGCCCGCTGGTCGACCCCGTTCCAGTGCCCGGATGGCTCCGCGGCCGTCGATGGCCGCCTGATCGTGGAGACGGACAACTTCATCGATGCGGGGACGACGCCTGACCCCAATCCGCCCCTCCGGGTCGGATTCGTGGGCCAGTGCCCGGACGGCACATTCAGTTGGGGCTTTGTACGGGCGGCGCCGACGCAGTTCGACCAGAACCTCAAGAACGTGAGTGTCAGCGGCACGTTCGCAGGCGTGCGCGACAACCGGGGCGAGCTGCACACGGTTTCGGTCGACGCCCGCTGGACCGGGATCGGACCGGTCGTGGTCACGGTCAACGGGCCTGGGTCGGAGCGCAAGGAGCGCTCGGCGACCGCGACGGCGACGATCGTCTTCGACGGCAACACGCTCGTCGACGGCGCCGCCAACTTCCCGTTCCCCGCGCCGTTCATCCGGGTCGATATTGAGAAGTAGCTCAAGCTCCGCCAGGACCTCGTCAGGTTGATCGAAGGAGGAGACCGACCGCACGGGGGCCGGCCTCCACCTGTCGGGCCGCCCTCTGTTGGCGGCTTGGGCATGGTTGATCGACCTTCTAGGACCGCGCCCCGCGGCCTTCAGGGCACATCCAGGACACAACGTCGAGAAACGCCATCAGCTTGTGACAGGCGTGGAAGAGAAAGTGCAGGCCAGAGGGTGGAGCTCGTCGCTGCAGGTAAGTGCCTTGCCGCTAACGGTAGTTGACAAACTGGAGGGCGAAGTCGAAGTCCTGCTGCTTCAGCAGCGTGATGACGGCCTGGAGGTCGTCCTTCTTCTTGGCCGACACGCGCACCTCGTCCCCCTGCACCTGGCACCGAACGGTTCGCGGCGCCTCTTCCCGGATGACCTTGGTGATCTTCTTGGCCTGCTCCTGGGTCAGCCCGTTCTGCAACGTCGCACCGATCTTGTATAGCCTGCCGGACGCCCGCGGTTCGCCTGCCTCCAGCGCCTTCAGTGAAACGCCACGCTTGACCAGCTTGTCCTTGAACACGTCGAGCACCGCCGCCACACGGTCCTCACCCGACGCCTCCATCTCGACCCCGAAGTCGCCGGCCCACCGGATGGCGGCATCGGTGTTCCGGAAGTCAAAGCGCTGGCCGATCTCGCGCGCAGCCTGGTTGAGCGCGTTGTCGACCTCCTGCCGGTCGACCTTGCTGACGACGTCGAACGACGACTCACCGGCCACGTCAAGCTCCCTTCGTCGCTGGCCTACACGCATGCCACCTCGGGTATCCTCTCAGCCGGTCGGGGTGTTACTCCGACACCTGGCAGGTTGCCCGAGTGGCCAAAGGGAGCGGTCTGTAAAACCGTCGGCGTACGCCTACGTTGGTTCGAACCCAACACCTGCCACCCATGCCGGAATGACCACGTTCACCACCTCGGTCCGTACATCACGAGGCCTGCCAGCCTGGTGATGTACGAGTTCGCCTGGTGGTGGCTGCGTCAACGAGACAGCTGGCGGATGTAGCCGGGAGCGCGACGGCGACGCGCTGAGACGTAGGCGCCCAGCCAGGACGCGACGACGGTCACGGCGGCGAGTGCTTGCAACAGACCCGTGAACCGCTCGGGGTAGATCACCCCTTCGACGAATCGGTCGATGAAGCCGGCGGCCGGAACCTCGTCGCCCGCCTGCGCCCGGGCCCAATTCTCGGCATCGGTCAATGGGCACTCGAGAACACCGAGCACGATTCCAGCGCCCCAGGCCGCGGCGGCCAGATGCGGCCAGATCAGCCGGGGCCAGCGCCAGGCCAGGAACCCGCCGAACACGACGTAGAGCACGAAGGCGAAGTGCAGCCCGATGATCACCCTGGTGAGCAACGCGTAGCCCATCGGACCCACTCTCGCGGCACCGAACGGATTACCGTGAGCTCCGTCCGGTTGTGTACCCTCGACTGCGGCTCGGCTGGCCCCAATAGCTCAGTCGGTAGAGCGTCTCCATGGTAAGGAGAAGGTCTACGGTTCGATTCCGTATTGGGGCTCCGACGGCATCGCACCCCTGTGCGGCGCCGCGCCCGGCGGGGTAGCTCAGGTGGTCAGAGCACACGGCTCATAATCGTGGTGTCGCGGGTTCGAGTCCCGCCCCCGCTACGCACCAACCAGACCTGTCCGAGAGTTTGCGAGGCACCCCGTGGCCGCCAAGAGCGCCGACATCCGTCCCAAGATCACTATGGCCTGCACGGAGTGCAAGGAGCGGAACTACATCACCAAGAAGAACCGGCGTAATGACCCCGACCGGCTCGACCTGAAGAAGTTCTGCCCACGCTGCCGTCGGCACACCGTGCACCGCGAGACTCGCTGACGCACGTCACGTCGGTCACGCGCAGCATGGCCATCGACCCCTCTCTCGCCGGCCGGGTCTATCCGCCGCAGGCATACGAGGTCAGTCGGGAGAAGATCCGCGAGTTCGCTGACGCGATCGGCGACCCAGATGAGCTCTACCGCGATCGCACGGTAGCCGCCGAGCGCGGATATCTGGACGTCATCGCACCCCCGACCTTCGCGATGCTTCCCGTCCTGCGCGGGCTCGACCAGCTCGCGGCGGACCTCGGCGTGACCTATGCCCAGTTCATCCACGTCAGCCAGCGCTTCGTCCATGCCCGCCCGATCCGTTCGGGTGACCAACTCCTGACGACGACCACACTCGACTCGGTCAGATCGGCCGCCGGCAACGTTCGGCTGGGGATGCGTTGCGACATCGCCGCCGAATCGGGCGAACCGGTGTGTACGGCTCATGCAACATTGCTCGTCCGCCCCGGGGACGGCGCCCATGCCTGACGTCGGCGAGCCGCTGCCCGAGCGACAGTACCGGCTCACCAGGGCGGATCTGGTCCGTTACGCGGGTGCGTCCGGCGACGTCAACCCGCTCCACTGGAGCGACCGGGTCGCCACGGCCGCCGGCTTGCCGGGAGTGATCGCGCACGGCATGTTCACGATGGCGCTGGCCGGGCGACTGTTGACCGAATGGGCCGGTGACCCCGGCGCACTGGTGGAGTACGGCGTGCGGTTCTCCCGCCCGGTCGTCGTCCCGGACGACGACGACGGCGTCACCGTGACGGTGTCCGGCACCGTCACGGAGATCCGCGCCGACGGGCTGGTCGGGGTCGAGCTGACCGCCGTCGTCGACGGCGAGAAGGTGCTCACCCAGGCCCGCGCCGTCGTCCGAACCCCTCGATGACGTCCCCGCGGACGGACCAGCACACCAGACCGACGACCCTTCTGCGGTCTCGCAACGCGGTCGCGGCGACCTTTGCGATCAACGGCGTAGCTCTCGCGTCGCTGATCACCCGGATCCCGGCGATCCGGGACGAGCTGGGGCTGACCACGACCCAGCTGGGCATAGTTCTGCTCGCGACTTCGGTAGGAGCGGTCATTGCACTGCCATCGGCCGGAGCGATCGTGGCCCGGCTTGGGCCGGCGCGAACGGTCCGATCCGGAGCGATCATCGCCTGTACCGGCCTGGTCGTCGCGGGACTTGGCGGAGGTGTGCTGAGCAACGTCGTGATGGTGGCCGTCGGCCTGTTTTTACTCGGCGCCGGGTCGGGTGTCTGGGACGTCGCCATGAACGTCGAAGGAGCGGACGTCGAACGGTCTCTGGGCTGGACGATCATGCCCAGATTCCATGCGGCCTGGAGCCTGGGATCGGTGGCCGGCGCCGGTACGGGTGCTCTCGCGGCCCGGCTCGACATCCCGCTGGCGGTGCAGCTGACCGCGACCGCGGTGGTCATCCTGGGTGTCGTGCTGGCAGCGGTGCCGTACTTCACGCCGATCGCACCGGTGGCGAAACGAGGGCGCGGCGCGAACCGTCGGCGCGCACTCGCAGCGTGGCGGGAGCCGCGCACGCTGCTGATCGGGTTGATGGTGTTGTCGGCGGCGCTGGTCGAGGGCGCGGCCAACGACTGGTTGGCGTTGGCATTGGTTGACGGATACGGCGCGGACCACGCCATCGCGGCTATCGGTTTCGCCGTATTTGTCACGGCGATGACGGTGGGCCGCTTTGTTGGAACCTGGCTGCTCGACCGATATGGACGAGTGCTCGTCCTGCGCACATGCATCGGCATCGCCCTCGCCGGAGTGGCTGTCTTCGTCTTGGGCGTCTCGCCGACGTTTGCCTTCGTGGGCGCGGCGCTGTGGGGACTCGGTGCATCGCTTGGATTTCCGGTCGGGATGAGCGCGGCCGCCGACGACGAGCGCTTCGCTGCCCAGCGAGTCAGCGTGGTCGCCTCGATCGGCTACCTGGCCTTTCTCGGTGGACCTCCGCTGATCGGAATCCTGGCCGACTGGGTGGGCATCCTGCCGGCCCTGTCCGTGCTCATCGCGACCATGGTCTTGGGTTTGGTCGTCACCGGAGCCGCCCGGCCGTTGCAGCTGACCCCCGCGACGCCCGACTAGCCTGACCTGTCGTGGCTCTCCTCCAGCAGGACGTTCGGCTGGCCGATCTCACGACTTTGCGTCTGGGCGGCCCGGCCGCCAGGTTCGTGCATGCGTCGACGACTGACGAGCTCGTGGCGACCGTTCGGGATTGTGACCAGAACGGCGAGCCGGTGCTGGTGCTCTGCGGCGGGTCGAACGTGGTGGTCGCTGACGAAGGTTTCGACGGGACCGTTGTCCGGGTCGGCGTTCAGGGTGTCGAGGTCGACACTGCCGGTTGTGCCGCGGATGACCTCGCCGCCTGCGGCGGGATCATCGTGACCGTCGCCGCCGGTGAGCAGTGGGACGACCTCGTCGAACGCTCTGTGGCGGAGGGCTGGACAGGGATCGAGGCACTGTCCGGCATTCCGGGTGCGGTCGGAGCGACGCCGATGCAGAACGTGGGCGCCTATGGCCAGGAGGTGGCCGAGACCATCTGGACGGTCCGCACCTACGACCGCGCAACCGGAGAGGTGCGGACGTTCGCCAACGCCGATTGCGGGTTCGGATATCGCACCAGCCGGTTCCGCGCGAACGATCGATTCGTCGTGCTCGCGGTGAGCTATCAACTCCGGCAGGGCGACTTTTCCGGTCCGGTGCGATACACCGAACTCGCCCAAGCGTTGGGCATCGCGGTGGGGGAGCGGGCACCGGCTTGCGCCGTACGTGAGGCCGTCCTCGCCCTTCGCCGGAGCAAGGGCATGGTGCTCGACGAGTCCGATCACGACACCTGGAGTGCCGGCTCCTTCTTCACGAACCCCGTCCTCGACGCGGCGCAGGCCGTCGACCTGCCCGCGCTGGCGCCGCGGTGGCCGCTACCCAACGCGCAGGTCAAGACCAGCGCAGCCTGGCTGATCGAACAGGCCGGGTTCTGCCGGGGCTATCCCGGACCTGGCGGCCGGGTGGCACTCTCTGGCAAGCACACACTGGCCCTGACCAACCGAGGATCGGCGACGACAGCAGACTTGCTCGTGCTCGCACGCGAGGTTCGCGATGGGGTCCGAGCGGCGTTCGGCGTGACACTCCTGCCTGAGCCCGTGCTGGTCGGCTGCACGTTATGACCATCTCTGGAAACCACGTTCACCACCCCTGCCTATACATCACCAGGCCTGCACGCCTGCTGATGTACGTAATCGCCTGGTGATGGCCGCAGGTCGCTAGCGGCGACGGGCTCGGCGAGCCACGCATCGATTCCGGTCAGCAGACGGCCGCGGGCCTCGGGTGGAGCAGCCGAGGCCTCGACAGAATGACGGGCAAGCCTTGCCAGCTCGTCATCGGTGAAACCATGGACTGACCGGGCGATCTCGTACTGGTCCAGCAACCGGGAGCCGAACAACAGCGGGTCGTCCGCGCCGAGGGCCACCTGCGCACCGGCATCCATGAGTTCCCGTAACGGCACGTCCGACAGCTCCGGATAGACGCCGAGAGCGACATTCGACGCCGGGCACACCTCCAGCGCAACGCCGGAGTCGACGATCCGCCGCAGCAGCGCTGGATCCTCACCGGCACGAATCCCGTGTCCGAGCCGCTGTGCTCCTAGGTGATCCAGGCAGGATCGCACGCTGTCCGGCCCACGCAGCTCCCCGCCATGTGGCACCGCAAGCAGTCCGGCTCGCGCGGCAATCCGGAACGCGGGTGCGAATGCGGCCACGTCGCCCCGGCGCTCGTCGTTGGACAGCCCGAAGCCGACGACCCCGCGACCGGCGTACTGCGCGGCGAGGCGGGCAAGGGTGCGCGCATCGAGAGGGTGTCTGGTCCGGTTGGCGGCGACCACGACCGCGATGCTGACGCCGGTTGCCTCTGACGCCGAGCGCGCAGCGTCCAGCACCAGGTCGGTGAATGCCGTGACGCCGCCGAACCGGCTGCTGTAGCCCGACGGGTCGACCTGGATCTCCAGCCAGCCCGATCCTTCGGTCGCGTCGTCTCGAGCCGCCTCGAGAAGCAGACGCTGGACGTCCTGCTCGGATCGCAGCACAGAGCGGGCGACGTCATACAGACGTTGGAAGCGGAACCACCCACGCTCATCGGTTGCCGACAGGCGCGGGGGCCAGTCTTCGTCGAGAGCGTCCGGCAGCCGGATTCCATGCCGTCCGGCGAGTTCCACCAGGGTCGCGTGCCGCATCGACCCGGTGAAGTGCAGATGTAGATGCGCCTTGGGCAGTAGTCGAAGGTCCCGCAACGACGGCCTTGTTGTCACGCCAGGAGCCGCTGGATCCGGCTCACGCCCTCCATCAGGTCGTCGTCGCCGAGGGCATACGAGAGCCGCAGGTATCCACTCGGCCCGAAGGCCTCACCGGGAACGACGGCGACCTCCACCTCGTCCAGGATCAGCGCTGCGAGCTCCGCGCTCGTCGTCGGAGTCCGGCCGGCGATCTGACGGCCCAAAACCCCGTGCACCGACGGGTAGACGTAGAACGCACCCAGTGGCTCCGGGCACAGGACGCCGTCGATCGCGCTCAGCATGGACACCATCGTCTGGCGGCGACGATCGAAGGCCGTGCGCATGGTTGCGACGGCGGACAGGTCCCCCGAAACGGCGGTGATCGCTGCTCGCTGAGACACGTTCGCGACGTTGGACGTCGCGTGCGACTGGAGATCGGCCGCCGCCTTGACGACGTCCGGGGGACCGATCATCCAGCCGACCCGCCAGCCCGTCATCGCATACGTCTTCGCGACGCCGTTGACGACCACGCAGGTGTCGGCCAGCTCCGGAACCTCGACCGGCATCGACGAGGCCTTCGCGGAGCCGTAGGTGAGGTGCTCGTAGATCTCGTCGGTGAGCACCCAGATGCCTTGCGCCAGCGCCCACCGGCCGATCTCGCCGACCTCGTCGGGGGCATAGACCGCACCAGTCGGGTTCGACGGCGAGCAGAACAGCAAGGCCTTGGTGCGGTCGGTGCGTGCGGCTTCGAGCTGGTCGACGGTCACCCGATAGCCGGCCGACTCGTCGGCGAGAACTTCGACCGGGACGCCGCCCGCTAGCCTGATGGCCTCCGGATAGGTGGTCCAGTACGGAGTCGGCAGGAGCACCTCGTCGCCGGGATCGAGCATGGTCGCGAACGCTTCGTAGACCGCTTGCTTCCCGCCATTGGTCACGAGCACATTTGCGGCGCCAACCTGGTATCCGGAGTCTCGCGCGGTCTTGACCGCGATCGCTTCCCTGAGTTCCGGCAGGCCCCCGGCGGGGGTGTACCGGTGGTTACGGGGATCGCGGCATGCCTCGACGGCGGCTTCGACGATGTAGTCCGGTGTCGGAAAGTCCGGTTCGCCAGCGGCGAAGCCGACGACCGGCCGCCCGGCCGCCTTGAGGGCCTTGGCTTTGGCATCGACGGCCAGGGTCGCCGATTCCGTGATCGCACCGATTCGGGCAGAGATCCGGGCCGAGCTGCGGGCAGCTCCGGCGCCGGAGGCGACGCCCGCGGACGCAGATGTGGTCATGGACTCATCCTGGCACCACCGAGACCTACGCCGCGGTTCGACCATCGGCGTGCGGTACCCGTACACTCGTCTGTCTGGTGGCCGAACCGCCTCGCCGAAGCGCGCCCACAACGTCGTTTGGGTGGAGGTCTGTGACCACCGGAGGGCAGTAGCTCAACTGGAAGAGCACCGGTCTCCAAAACCGGCGGTTGGGGGTTCAAGTCCCTCCTGCCCTGCCCCTGCCCAGTGGCTCACCAGACCGCCGCACCGCGCCAGGAGCGGCCCGACAGCAAGGGACGACGTGACCGAGACACGCCAGACCGCGACCCCGGAGCGCGGCCGCCCGCCGCAGCGTGGCGGTCTCGCTCGGCTGCGCCCTTCGCGTATCGCGCTGTTCCTCAGGCAGGTCGTCGCTGAGCTGCGCAAAGTGGTCTACCCAACCCGCCAGCAGCTGGTGACCTACACGATCGTGGTGCTGGTGTTCGTGTCCATCATGATCGCCATCGTGTCCGTCCTCGACCTGGCCTGGGGCTGGGCGGTATTCCGCATCTTCGGCTGAGGTCCGTCCTCGTCGCACTCCATGGGAGGAAGAAGCACCATCGTGACCGAGCAGCACTCGCCCGAGACCTCGCCGGAGTCCGTCCTGCTTTCTCAAGAGTCGGACGATTCCGCCGACGAAGCACTCGAGGCCGTCCAACCGGAGGTGTCGAACCCCCCGGTGCCGAGCACGACGGCCGACGAGGTCTCCGCTGAACCCGAGGACGAGGATCCGCTCGAGGAGTTCCGCCGCGCGCTCAAAGCCAAGCCGGGTGGCTGGTTCGTCGTGCAGACCTACTCGGGCATGGAGAACCGTGTCCGCGCGAACCTGGAAAGCCGCATCGGCAGCCTCAACATGGAGGACTACATCTTCGAAGTAGTCGTCCCCACCGAGGAGGTCGCCGAGATCAAGAACGGCCAGCGTCGGTTGGTGAAGCGCAACCGCTTCCCCGGCTATGTGCTCGTCCGAATGGACATGACCGACGAGTCTTGGGCCACCGTGCGGCACACCCCGGCCGTCACCGGCTTCGTCGGCCATTCCCATCAGCCACTCCCGCTGACTCTCGGCGAGGTCGAGCGCTGGCTCGCGCCCGAGGTGTCCGAACGGGCCAAACCAGCCGACCAGCGCCAGCAGCAGGTGGAGGTCGTCGACTTCCAGGTGGGCGACTCCGTCATGGTCGTCGACGGGCCGTTCGCCACGCTGCACGCCACCATCAACGAGATCAACGCCGACTCACAGAAGATCAAGGGTCTGGTCGAGATCTTCGGCCGGGAGACTCCCGTCGAGCTCTCGTTCAACCAGATCCAGAAGCTCTAGAGAAGGACCTGAGAAGTCAATGCCTCCGAAGAAGAAGATCGCCGGCCTGGTCAAGCTGCAGATCCAGGCGGGCCAGGCGACACCTGCCCCGCCGGTCGGACCCGCGCTGGGGCAGCATGGCGTCAACATCATGGAGTTCTGCAAGGCGTACAACGCAGCGACCGAGTCCCAACGCGGCAACGTGATACCGGTGGAGATCACGGTCTACGAGGATCGCTCCTTCACGTTCGTCACCAAGACCCCGCCGGCGGCCAAGCTCATCCTCAAGGCCGCGGGCATCGACAAGGGCTCCGGCGAGCCCCACAAGGTCAAGGTCGCGAAGATCACTCGCGAGCAGGTGCGGACCATCGCCGAGCAGAAGATGCCCGACCTCAACGCCAACGACCTCGACGCCGCTGAGAAGATCATCGCCGGCACCGCCCAGCAGATGGGCGTCACGATCGAGAACTGATTCCGCACGACAGTGGGAGAGCCGGCGCTCGGCTCGTGACCACGACTCCATACGACTCATGGGAGCAGCAATGAAGCGCAGCAAGGCATACCGCGCCGCCGAGGAAAAGATCGACCGCGAGCGGCTCTACTCTCCGCTCGAGGCGGTTCGCCTCGCCCGGGAGACCAGCAGCACCAAGTACGACGCGACGGTCGAGGTCGCCCTCCGCCTCGGCGTCGACCCTCGCAAGGCCGATCAGATGGTCCGCGGCACCGTCAACCTCCCGCACGGCACCGGCAAGACCGCACGAGTCCTGGTCTTCGCCGGAGGCGCAAAGGCCGACGACGCTCGTTCGGCCGGCGCCGACATTGTCGGCGGCGACGAGCTGATCGAAGAGGTTCAGGGCGGACGGCTCGACTTCGATGCTGTCGTCGCGACACCAGACCTGATGGGCAAGGTCGGCCGGCTGGGTCGAATCCTGGGCCCGCGCGGACTGATGCCGAACCCGAAGACCGGCACGGTGACGATGGACGTGACCAAAGCCGTCTCGGACATCAAGGGCGGCAAGATCGAGTTCCGGGTCGACCGGCACGCGAACCTGCACTTCGTGATCGGCAAGGTCTCGTTCTCCGACCAGGCGCTGTCCGAGAACTACGCGGCGGCCATGGACGAAGTGATTCGGCTCAAGCCGTCGGCCGCGAAGGGACGCTACGTGCGGAAGGCGACTCTGGCGACCACCATGGGTCCGGGCATTCCGCTGGATCCCGCGAAGACCAAGCTCACGCGCAGAAGAGCCGGTCACGACCTGAGTTCCACCTCAAGATCCACTGCGCTCAAGTTGTGTAACTCGCCGGGCGGGTCGCGCAACCTGTGAATAATCCGGCGGGTCCACAGTCAGGTCGACCGGGCTAACGTATCCACAGGCTATTTCTCGGGCCTGCCCATACTGGGTCACCGTCGTCAGGCTCGGCCGGATGGATCCCCTTCCGGACTCGCTGGCCATGGGCGCCCATCGCCGGCACACGTTGCTCGGCGGAGGTGTTAGCGCTGCGGAGCTGCGCGGGAGCCTGTGGCGTCAGCCACTGCACGGCAGCTACGCCCTGGCGATGTCAGACCCCTATGACCCGATGCAACGCATCGCCGAGGCGGCGAGTGTCCTTCCGGCTTCTGGGGCACTCAGCGGCTGGGCCTCGGCCTTTGTGCAAGGCGTCAGCGATCTGGATGGCCGCCGATGGGATGGTTCATTCCTGCCAGTGCTGATGGCGCTCCCGCCCGAACGGCAGGTGCGACGACATGGAATCAGCACGATCCGGGCACCTCTGCCGGATTCCGATCTGATCGAGGTCGGCGAGATGGTCATCACGGCGCCGGGCCGAAGCTGCTTCGATCTGATGCGACTGTCGAGTCTCGAGGATGCCGTCGTCGGAGTCGATGCCATGCTTCGCGCCGAGGTCGTCTCGATCGAGGAGCTGAATGACTACCTGGCGGAGCGCGCGGGCTGGAAAGGCGCGCCGACGGTGCGCTCCGGCCTTGAGCTCTGTGACGGTCGCGCAGCCTCCTGCCCGGAGAGCCGATTGCGTGTCCTGTGGGTCGTCGAGGCAGGTCTTCCCCGACCGCGCGTGAACGTCCCGGTGTTCAGCATGTCTGGATTGCTGATCGGCGTTCCAGATCTGCTGGACGAGGAGACTGGACTTGTCGGCGAGTACGACGGCTCAAACCACCGAGAGCTTCGGCGCCATACTGACGACAACGCGCGTGAGGAGAGGCTCGAGGCGCACGGCTTGACAGTTGTCCGCTCCACGTCAATTGACCTGATGCATCGCCGGCGGCAGGCGGTTGCTCGGCTGCGCGACGGGCACCGACGAGCGATGCGACGAGACCGCCGTCTGGACCGGTGGACTCTTTGCCCTTCATGATCAACTGTTCGCCAGTTGCACGACTCGCCGGGCGGGTCGCACAACCTGTTAACAGTTGATCATGAGGTGGGCGGCGAGTCGGCGATTTGGCCGCACCTGCCTGTCACCCGTACGCTGATCCGTGCCAGAGACCGCCGGTCTCCGACCCTGCGAGGTCGGACGAAGGCCCCGCGTCATGTGGGCGGCCCGCGCAGGTGAGAGGACTGCTGCGACTTCGCCGTCGTGGTTGACGCCCCGTGCCTGCGCCGGGGCGTCTCGCTTGTGGGACTCAGCCGGCGACGCCCACCGCTGCGAAGGAGTTCCATGGCTAGATCCGACAAGTCGGCCACCGTCGCCGAGCTTGCCGACGAGCTCCGCGGTTCCACCGCCGTCGTGCTGACCGAGTACCGCGGCCTGTCGGTCAAGCAGCTGACAGAGCTCCGCCGGGCGCTTGGCGGCAACGCGTCCTACGTGGTGGTGAAGAACACACTGACCAAGATCGCGGCCAAGGAGGCCGGGATCGAGGGGATCGACGATCACCTCGTCGGCCCGTCGGCGATCGCGTTCGTGCAGGGCGATCCGGTCGACGCCGCCAAGGGTCTACGCGACTTCGCCCGGATACACCCGGTCCTGGTGATCAAGGGCGGGGTGCTCGACGGCAACCTGCTGTCGGCAGATGAGATCCGCAAGCTCGCCGATCTCGAGTCCCGCGAGGTTCTGCTCGCCAAGATGGCTGGCGCGATGAAGGCGTCACTCGTCAACGCGGTGTCGCTGTTCGAAGCTCCGCTGGCCAAGACCGCCCGCCTGATCGAGGCACTTCGCCAGAAGGTCGACGCCAACACGACACCGGTGGAACAGCCCGAAGCCTGAGGTTCGACCGACCGACCCATCGACCATCCATACATCCGCACGTGAGGAAGGAACCGCCACCATGGCGAAGCTCAGCACCGACGATCTCCTCGACGCATTCAAGGAGATGTCCCTGATCGACCTCTCCGAGTTCGTGAAGAAGTTCGAGGAGACGTTCGACGTCACCGCCGCTGCTCCCGTAGCCGTTGCCGCGGCTGCTCCCGCCGCCGCCGGAACCGGTGCCGCCGAGGAGACCGTCGAGCAGGACGAGTTCGACGTCGTCCTCGAGGCTGCCGGGGACAAGAAGATCCAGGTCATCAAGGAGGTCCGGGCCCTGACCAGCCTCGGGCTCAAGGAGGCCAAGGACCTTGTCGACGGCGCTCCCAAGCCGGTCCTGGAGAAGGTCAACAAGGAAGCCGCGGACAAGGCCCGCGAGCAGCTCGAGGGAGCCGGCGCCACCGTCACCGTGAAGTGAGGTCGTGCCATCCGGCGCGGTGCTGATGTCGGAGTGGCCGGCGTTGTTCAGTGCACAAATCGGGCGTGAGCGGGTGTTTCCGCATCCAGAAGCTTGACTCCGACGCCCCCCGAGGGGATGCTTCAAGCAGGCCAGAGCACGGTGACAATCTGGCCGCAGCAGGGAGACGGGACGGAACGTCTGCGGATGACGAGCCGCCACTCGACAGCAGTGAGCCTGATTGGCTAGACTGCTCATTTGCGCTGCCCTCAGCCCCTTCGTGCCCACGTAGGTGAGGTCTGCGCTCGATTCCGACCGTGAGCCCTCGGAAGGACCACTCTTGGCCGCCACGCGCACCGCTCCCACGACCGCCAACAGCAAGCGCCGCATCTCCTTCGCCAAGATCCGAGAGCCCCTCGAGGTTCCCAACCTCCTCGCGCTCCAGATCGACAGCTTCGACTGGCTCCTCGGCAACTCGCGCTGGCAAGCACGCGTCGAGTCCGCGGAAGCCGAAGGCCGCGACGACCTGCCGTCCGCTTCCGGGCTGCAGGAGATCCTCAGCGAGATCAGCCCCATCGAGGACTTTTCCGGGACGATGTCCCTCTCGTTCTCGAACCCCCGGTTCGAGGAGCCGAAGAACAGCATCGACGAATGCAAGATGCGCGACTTCACTTACTCGGCGCCATTGTTCGTCACCGCGGAGTTCATCAACAACGAGACCGGCGAGATCAAGTCGCAGACCGTGTTCATGGGCGACTTCCCGCTGATGACCGACAAAGGCACCTTCATCATCAACGGGACCGAGCGCGTCGTCGTCTCGCAGCTGGTCCGATCGCCCGGGGTGTACTTCGAGCGCACCCTGGACAAGACCTCGGACAAGGACGTCTACACCGCGAAGGTCATCCCGTCCCGGGGTGCCTGGCTCGAGTTCGAGATCGACAAGCGCGACATGGTCGGTGTCCGGCTCGACCGCAAGCGCAAGCAGAACGTCACGGTGCTGCTCCAGGCTATGGGCTTTACCCGCGAGCAGATCCTGACCGAGTTCGGCGACTACGAGGCGATGCGTCTCACCCTGGACAAGGACCACACCACCACCCAGGACGAAGCCCTGCTCGACATCTATCGCAAGATGCGCCCAGGCGAGCCGCCGACCCGCGAAGCTGCGCAGCAGCTGCTCGAGAACGCCTACTTCAACCCCAAGCGCTACGACCTGGCCAAGGTCGGCCGCTACAAGGTCAACAAGAAGCTGGGCCTGGAGCAGCCGCTGGACCAGAGCACGCTCACTCTCGAGGACATCGTCGCGACGCTGCGCTACCTCGTGCGGCTGCACGCCGGGGATACCGAGTTCAGCCAGGGCAAGACCACCCTGCGGATCGAGACCGACGACATCGACCACTTCGGCAACCGCCGCCTGCGTACAGTCGGCGAGCTCATCCAGAACCAGGTCCGCACCGGTCTCTCGCGGATGGAGCGCGTCGTGCGTGAGCGGATGACCACGCAGGACGTCGAGGCCATCACCCCGCAGACGCTGATCAACATCCGTCCGGTCGTCGCGGCGATCAAGGAGTTCTTCGGCACGTCTCAGCTGTCCCAGTTCATGGACCAGACGAACCCGCTGGCCGGGCTGACCCACAAGCGCCGCCTGTCGGCACTCGGGCCTGGCGGGCTGTCGCGGGAGCGGGCCGGCTTCGAGGTCCGCGACGTGCACTCGTCGCACTACGGCCGGATGTGCCCGATCGAGACCCCGGAGGGGCCGAACATCGGTCTGATCGGTTCGCTCGCGACCTATGGGCGGATCAACGCCTTCGGATTCGTCGAGACGCCCTACCGGCGAGTCAAGAACGGCAAGGTCAGCGACAACGTCGACTACCTGACCGCCGACGAGGAGGACCTACACGTCATAGCCCAGGCCAACGCGCCGCTGAGCGACGACAACCGGTTCGCCGAGGACCGGGTGTCGGTCCGCAAGCGCGGCGGCGAGCTCGAGCTCGTCCGTGCCGACACTGTCGATTACATGGACGTGTCGCCGCGGCAGATGGTCTCCGTCGCGACCGCGATGATCCCGTTCCTCGAGCACGACGACGCCAACCGGGCGCTGATGGGCTCGAACATGCAGCGCCAGGCGGTGCCCCTACTGCGCAGTGAGGCACCGCTGGTCGGCACCGGCATGGAATTCCACGCCGCCGTCGACGCCGGCGACGTCGTCGTCGCGGACAGGGGCGGGGTCGTCACCGAAGTGTCCGCCGATTACGTGACAGTGATGACCGACGACGGCGCCTACCAGACCTACCAGATGGCCAAGTTCCACCGGTCCAACGCTGGCACGTGCATCAACCAGCGCCCGGTCGTCGACGAGGGCGACCGGATCGAGGCCGGCCAGGTGATAGCGGACGGCCCGTCGACCCAGGACGGCGAGATGGGCCTGGGCAAGAACCTGCTCGTCGCGTTCATGCCGTGGGAAGGCCACAACTACGAAGACGCGATCATCCTGTCCCAGCGCTTGATCAAGGACGACGTCCTCACCTCGATCCACATCGAGGAGCACGAGGTCGACGCCCGAGACACCAAGCTGGGCCCGGAGGAGATCACCCGGGACATCCCGAACGTCTCCGACGAGATCCTCGCCGACCTCGACGAGCGCGGGATCATCCGGATCGGCGCGGAGGTCCAGGCCGGCGACATCCTGGTCGGCAAGGTCACGCCCAAGGGTGAGACCGAGCTGACCCCGGAGGAGCGGCTGCTGCGGGCGATCTTCGGGGAGAAGGCCCGTGAGGTCCGGGACACCTCGCTGAAGGTGCCGCACGGCGAGACCGGGAAGGTCATCGGGGTCCGGCTGTTCGATCGCGACGAAGGCGACGAGCTACCGCCCGGTGTCAACCAGCTGGTGCGGGTCTACATCGCCCAGATGCGCAAGATCCAGGACGGCGACAAGCTGGCCGGCCGGCACGGCAACAAGGGCGTCATCTCGAAGATCCTGCCGGTCGAGGACATGCCGTTCCTTCCCGACGGCACTCCGGTCGACATCGTGCTGAACCCGCTCGGTGTGCCGAGCCGGATGAACCTCGGTCAGGTGCTGGAGACACACCTGGGCTGGGTCGCCAAGTCTGGCTGGCGGATCGACGGGTCCGAGACCGAGTGGAAGAAGCGGTTGCACGAGATCGGTGCCGCTGAGGCAGTGCCGGGCACCAAGGTGGCGACGCCGGTGTTCGATGGTGCCCGCGAGGAGGAGATCGTCGGCCTGCTGGCCTCGAGTCTGCCCAACCGCGACGGCGACTCTCTCGTGGGCGCTGACGGCAAGGCGCTGCTGTTCGACGGCCGCTCCGGCGAGCAGTTCCCGCACCCGGTCGCCGTCGGATACATCTACATGCTCAAGCTCAACCACCTGGTCGACGACAAGATCCACGCCCGAGCGACCGGTCCTTACTCGATGATCACGCAGCAGCCGCTGGGCGGTAAGGCCCAGTTCGGCGGTCAGCGGTTCGGCGAGATGGAGGTCTGGGCACTGCAGGCGTACGGCGCCGCCTATGCCTTGCAGGAGCTGCTGACTATCAAGTCCGACGACGTCACCGGCCGGGTCAAGGTGTACGAGGCGATCGTCAAGGGCGAGAACATCCCGGAGCCGGGAATCCCGGAGTCGTTCAAGGTGTTGATCAAGGAGATGCAGTCCCTGTGTCTCAACGTGGAGGTTCTCTCCAGCGACGGCACCCAGATCGAGATGCGCGATACCGACGAGGACGTCTTCCGGGCTGCCGAGGAGTTGGGAATCGACCTGTCGCGGCGAGAGCCGAGCAGCGTCGAAGAGGTATAACCCCGCGACCCGAGCCAACCGCCCGACCTGATGACTGAGACGAACTGAGAGAAGGAACCACGTGCTCGACGTCAACTTCTTCGACGAGCTGCGGATCGGCCTCGCCACGGCGGACGACATCCGTCAGTGGTCCCACGGCGAGGTCAAGAAGCCGGAGACGATCAACTACCGCACCCTGAAGCCGGAAAAGGACGGGCTCTTCTGCGAGAAGATCTTCGGTCCGACTCGGGACTGGGAGTGCTACTGCGGCAAGTACAAGCGGGTCCGGTTCAAGGGGATCATCTGCGAGCGCTGCGGCGTGGAGGTCACCCGGGCCAAGGTTCGTCGCGAGCGGATGGGGCACATCGAGCTCGCCGCTCCCGTCACCCACATCTGGTACTTCAAGGGCGTGCCGTCCCGGCTTGGCTACCTGCTCGACTTGGCCCCGAAAGATCTAGAGAAGGTCATCTACTTCGCGGCCTACATGATCACGTGGGTCGACGAGGAGGCCCGCCATCGTGACCTCGCCTCCCTCGAGGGGCAGATCGACGTCGAGCGCAAAGACATCGAGAAGCGACGCGACAGCGACGTCGAGGATCGCGCCAAGAAGCTGGAAGCCGATCTCGCCGAGCTCGAGGCCGAGGGCGCCAAGGGCGATGTGCGGCGGAAGGTTCGCGAGTCGGCCGAGCGCGAGATGAGCCAGATCCGCAAGCGGGCCGACGCAGAGGTCGATCGGCTGAACGCCGTCTGGGACCGCTTCCGCACCCTCAAGGTCCAGGATCTCGAGGGCGACGAAATGCTCTATCGGGAGATGCGCGACCGGTTCGGGCTCTACTTCCGCGGGGGCATGGGCGCTCAGGCGATCAAGGAGCGGCTGGAAAGCTTCGACCTCGAAGGTGAGGCGCTGAGCCTGCGGGAGATCATCCGCACTGGCAAGGGGCAGAAGAAGACTCGCGCCCTCAAGCGGCTCAAGGTCGTCTCGGCATTCTTGACGACTCGCAACGATGCCCGCGGCATGGTGCTCGACGCCGTCCCGGTGATCCCGCCGGACCTGCGCCCGATGGTGCAGCTCGACGGTGGCCGGTTCGCGACCAGTGACCTCAACGACCTCTACCGCCGGGTCATCAACCGGAACAACCGGCTCAAGCGGCTGCTCGACCTCGGTGCGCCCGAGATCATCGTGAACAACGAGAAGCGCATGCTGCAGGAGTCGGTCGACGCGCTGTTCGACAACGGCCGGCGCGGCCGCCCGGTCACCGGGCCGGGCAACCGTCCGCTGAAGTCGATCTCGGACATGCTCAAGGGCAAGCAGGGCCGGTTCCGGCAGAACCTGCTCGGTAAGCGGGTCGACTACTCCGGCCGGTCGGTCATCGTCGTCGGTCCGCAGCTCAAGCTGCACCAGTGCGGTCTGCCGAAGGGCATGGCGATCGAGCTGTTCAAGCCGTTCGTCATGAAGCGGCTGGTCGACCTGAACCACGCGCAGAACATCAAGAGCGCCAAGCGCATGGTCGAGCGGGCCCGTCCAGTCGTCTGGGACGTGCTCGAGGAGGTCATTGCCGAGCACCCGGTGCTGCTGAACCGGGCGCCGACGCTGCACCGGCTGGGCATCCAGGCATTCGAGCCACAGCTGATCGAGGGCAAGGCCATCCAGATCCACCCGCTGGTCTGCACGGCGTTCAACGCCGACTTCGACGGCGACCAGATGGCGGTGCACGTGCCGCTGTCCGCCGAGGCGCAGGCCGAGGCACGGGTGCTGATGCTCTCGAGCAACAACATCCTCAAGCCGGCCGATGGCCGGCCGGTGACGATGCCCACCCAGGACATGGTCCTAGGCATCTACTTCCTCACCAGCATGCGCGAGGGCGAGGTCGGCGAGGGACGCGCATTCTCGTCGCCGGCCGAGGCCATCCGGGCATTCGACGCACACGAGCTGTCGATGCAGGCCGCGGTGACATTGCGGCAGACCGGCATCGTCCCGCCGCCGGGATGGCAGGCGCCGGAGGACTGGCAGCCGGGTCAGCCGGTCACCCTCGAGACCACACTCGGCCGGGCGCTGTTCAACGAGGCGCTTCCCGAGGACTACGCGTTCGTCAACGAGGAGGTCGACAAGAAGCGTCTGGGCGCGATTGTCAACGACCTCGCCGAGCGTTACCACAAGATCCAGGTGGCGGCGACCCTCGATGCGCTCAAGGAGGCCGGCTTCTACTGGGCCACGCGGTCCGGTGTCACGGTCTCCGTCGAAGACATCGCCACACCGGCAGAGAAGCAGCAGATCCTCGAGGAGTACGAAGCCAAGGCCGAGAAGGTCGAGCACAACTTCGAGCGCGGGGTGATCTCCAGCGGTGAGCGCCGCGAAGAGCTGATCGACATCTGGACCGACGCCACCAACAAGGTCGACGACGCAATCCGCGAGGCTTTCAGTCGCGACAACACCATCCACATGATGGTTCACTCCGGCGCCCGCGGTAACTGGATGCAGATCCGCCAGTTGGCCGGGATGCGTGGCCTGGTGGCCAACCCGAAGGGGGAGACGATCCCTCGGCCGATCAAGGCCAGCTTCCGGGAGGGCCTGTCCGTGCTGGAGTTCTTCATCTCCACCCACGGTGCCCGCAAGGGGCTGGCCGACACCGCGCTGCGGACCGCCGACTCCGGATACCTGACCCGCCGGCTCGTGGACGTCTCCCAGGACGTGATCATCCGGGAGACCGACTGCGGGACCGAACGCGGGCTGGTCCTTCCCATCGCAGTGCGTAACGCCGAGGGCACGCTCGTCGTGGCCGAGGACGTCGAGACCAGTGTCTATGCGCGCTCGCTGGCTGAGGACGTCAAGTCGACCGACGGCTCGACGATCGCGACGGCCGGCACCGATCTCGGTGACGTCGAGATCCGCCGGCTGATCGATGCGGGTGTCGAGCAGGTTCGGGTGCGCAGCGTGCTGACCTGCGAGAGCAAGTCCGGCGTCTGCGCGATGTGCTACGGCCGGTCGCTCGCGAGCGGCAAGCTCGTCGACGTCGGCGAGGCAGTCGGGATCGTCGCGGCACAGTCGATCGGCGAGCCCGGTACCCAGCTGACGATGCGGACCTTCCACACCGGTGGGGTCGCGGGCGACGACATCACCCACGGCCTGCCTCGGGTCCAGGAGGTCTTCGAGGCTCGGGTCCCCGAAGGGCAAGGCGCCGATCGCGGAAGCCGTCGGTCGGGTCCGGATCGATGAGGACGGCAAGGGTCCGAAGATCGTCGTGGTCCCCGACGACGGCTCCGAGGAGCAGGCGTTCTCGATCTCTCGTCGGGTGCACGACTGGACCAACCGGCGCAGCCCGGGCATCGCCCAGTGGCGGGTCCAGGACGGCGACCGCGTCGAGGTCGGTGAGCTGCTGCACGCCGGTACGGCCGATCCGCACGACGTGCTCCGAGTGCTGGGCCAGCGGGCGGTGCAGGTATTCCTCACCGACCAGGTGCAGGACGTCTACCGGTCGCAGGGTGTGTCGATCCACGACAAGCACATCGAGATCATCGTGCGGCAGATGCTGCGCCGGATCACCGTGCTGGAAAGTAGCGATGCCGACCTGCTGCCGGGCGAGCTCGTCGAGCGGTCCCGGTTCGAGGACGAGAACCGCAGGGTGGTCGGCGAGGGCGGCCAGCCTGCGTCCGGCCGGCCGCAGCTGATGGGCATCACGAAGGCGTCGCTCGCGACCGACTCGTGGCTGTCGGCGGCATCGTTCCAGGAGACGACGCGGGTGCTCACCGAGGCGGCGATCAACGCCAAGTCCGACCCGCTGATCGGCCTGAAGGAGAACGTCATCCTCGGCAAGCTGATCCCGGCCGGAACCGGGTTGTCCCGCTACCGCAACCTGCGGGTCGAGCCCACCGAGGAGGCCAAGGCGGCCATGTACTCCATGGTCGACTACGGCGCCGACTACTCCGACTACGAGTTCGGCCAAGGCTCCGGTGAGGCCGTCCGCCTCGAGGACTACGACTTCGGCTCCTACAGCTGAATTCGTTGGGAATGACCACGTTCACCACCCGTGCCCGTACATCAACAGGCCTGCAAGCCTGTTGATGTACGGGCAGGCCTGGTGATGGCCCCCGGCGCCTATCGCGGTGACGGCAGCCGGTCCGGGCGAGGATGTAGGTGGCGGCCCGATGCGGTGTCCACCGCCTGCTTGTGCCGCTTTGACCCGTGACTGGCCGAACGGGTAATCTGAATCTTCGTGCCTGGAGTCCTCCGGGCCGTCCAGCGCGCCCGTGTGCGTGCCGGAGCACCACCGACCACGCCGACCGGTTTGCCGGCGGTGCCGGGCGGGCCGGGCCGACACGCCCGACCGCGGGGGTCGTCGGAACTCCACCGACCGCCCAGCCCCGGCGCCAGCTCGAACCGGCCGACCCCTGCCCAAACACGCACCCGAGCAACGGAGACGTAGTGCCGACGATCCAGCAGCTGGTCCGCAAGGGCCGCGAGGAGAAGACCACCCGCAACAAGACTGCGGCGCTCAAGGGCAGCCCGCAGCGGCGCGGGGTGTGCACACGCGTCTACACGACGACTCCGAAGAAGCCCAACTCGGCTCTGCGCAAGGTGGCTCGAGTGCGGCTGACCAGCCAGATGGAGGTCACCGCCTACATCCCCGGCGTGGGCCACAACCTGCAGGAGCACTCGATGGTCCTCATCCGCGGCGGCCGAGTGCGGGACCTGCCGGGCGTCCGGTACAAGATCATCCGTGGCTCGCTGGACACCCAGGGTGTGAAGAGCCGCAAGCAGGCCCGCAGCCGGTATGGCGCGAAGAAGGAGAAGAGCTGATGCCGCGCAAGGGCCCCGCCGCCAAGCGGCCGATCGTCATCGACCCGGTCTACAACTCCCCGCTGGTCACCCAGCTGGTGAACAAGGTCCTGCGCGATGGCAAGAAGTCCGTCGCCGAGTCGATCGTGCATGGCGCCCTGGAGGGCTGCCGGGAGAAGACCGGCACCGACCCGGTGGTCACGCTCAAGCGAGCGCTGGACAACGTTCGGCCGACCCTCGAGGTCAAGAGCAGGCGGGTCGGCGGCGCGACCTATCAGGTTCCGGTCGAGGTGCGGGCGAGCCGCAGCACGACGCTGGCTCTGCGGTGGCTGGTCGGTTACTCCCGCGCACGCCGCGAGACGACCATGACCGAGCGACTGATGAACGAGATCCTCGACGCCTCCAACGGCCTGGGCGCGAGCGTCAAGCGTCGCGAGGACACCCACAAGATGGCCGAATCCAACAAGGCCTTCGCCCACTACCGCTGGTAATACCGCGGCACAGACATCGTCAGAGGAAGCGACGCACCGAGATGGTCACCGACCTTCGCACGCTCGACCTGGCCAAGGTCCGCAACATCGGGATCATGGCCCATATCGACGCGGGCAAGACCACGACCACCGAGCGCATCCTGTTCTACACCGGCATCAACTACAAGATCGGTGAGGTCCACGAGGGCGCAGCCACGATGGACTGGATGGAGCAGGAGCAGGAGCGTGGAATCACCATCACCTCCGCTGCCACCACCTGCGAGTGGGACGGCCACGTCATCAACATCATCGACACCCCGGGCCACGTCGACTTCACCGTGGAGGTCGAGCGTTCGCTGCGCGTTCTGGACGGAGCGGTGGCCGTGTTCGACGGCGTCGCCGGCGTCGAGCCACAGTCCGAGCAGGTGTGGCGTCAGGCGACGAAGTACCACGTGCCGCGGATCTGTTTCGTCAACAAGATGGACCGGGTCGGCGCGGAGTTCCACCGCTGCGTGGACATGATCGTCACCCGGCTCAAGGCCGTACCGCTGGTCGTCCAGCTGCCGATCGGTGCCGAGTCCGACTTCCGTGGCGTCGTCGACCTGGTCGGCATGCAGGCGCTGATCTGGAGCGCCGAGGCGGAGAAGGGCGAGATGTACGACACCGTCGACATCCCGACCAGCCACGCCGAGGCCGCCGCTGAGTACCGTGACAAGCTGCTCGAGACCATCGCCGAGAATGACGACGAGATGATGGAGCTCTATCTCGAGGGCGAGGAGCCCTCCGAGAAAGCCCTGATCGCCGCGATCCGGCGGGCCACGATCGCCGGCAAGCTGACCCCCGTCCTGTGCGGCTCGGCATTCAAGAACAAGGGTGTGCAGCCGATGCTCGACGGCGTCGTCCGTTACTTGCCGTCCCCATTGGACGTGGGTGCGGTCGAGGGACACGCGGTGGGTAACGAGAGCGACGTCATGCTCCGCGAACCGGACGAGAACGCGCCCGTGTCGGCGCTGGCTTTCAAGATCATGAGCGACCAGCACCTGGGCAAGTTGACCTTCGTCCGGGTGTACTCCGGCACGCTCAAGGCCGGTGCCCAGGTGCTGAACGGCACCAAGGGGCACAAGGAGCGGATCGGCAAGATCTACCGCATGCACGCCAACAAGCGGGAGGAGATCGGCCTGGCCAGTGCGGGCCAGATCGTCGCGGTCATGGGGCTGAAGGACACCACGACCGGCGACACCCTCAGCGCGCCCGAAGCCCCGGTCATCCTGGAGTCGATGACCTTCCCGGCACCAGTCATCTCCGTGGCCATCGAGCCGCGGACCAAGGCCGACCAGGAGAAACTGTCCACAGCGATCCAGCGGCTGGCCGAGGAAGACCCGACCTTCCAAGTCCGTACTGATGACGACACTGGGCAGACCATCATCTCCGGGATGGGCGAGCTGCACCTCGAGGTGCTGGTCGACCGGATGAAGCGCGAGTTCCGGGTCGAGGCCAACGTCGGAAAGCCGCAGGTCGCGTACCGCGAGACCATCCGCCGCCGGGTGGAGAAGGTCGAGTACACCCACAAGAAGCAGACCGGTGGCTCCGGCCAGTTCGGCCGAGTGGTGATCGACATCGAGCCGACCAGGGGTGGCGGGGACGGTGGCTACGAGTTCGTCAACGCCGTGACCGGAGGACGCATCCCGCGTGAGTTCATCCCCGCTGTCGACGAAGGTATCCAGGAGGCCATGGAGTTCGGGGTCATCGCCGGATATCCGCTCGTCGACATCAAGGTGACCCTGCGTGACGGGGCGTACCACGACGTGGACTCCTCCGAGCTCGCCTTCAAGATTGCCGGCTCGATGGCGTTCAAGGAGGCGGCCCGACGGGCCGATCCCGCACTCCTGGAGCCGATCTTCTCCGTCGAGGTGACGACTCCCGAGGACTACATGGGCGACGTGATCGGCGACCTCAACGCGCGCCGAGGCCACATCCAGGCCATGGAGGAGCGCACCGGCGCGCGGGTCATCAAGGCGCTGGTCCCGTTGTCGGAGATGTTCGGCTACGTCGGAGACCTCCGCAGCAAGACCCAGGGCCGAGCTAGCTACTCGATGCAGTTCGACTCGTACGCGGAGATTCCGAAGAATGTCGCAGAAGAGATCATCAAGAAGGTCCGGGGCGAGTAGCAACCGGGCTTGCCGAAAGAAGACAAAGCACCAGTCCTAACAGGAGGACCCCACAGTGGCGAAGGCGAAGTTCGAGCGGACCAAGCCGCACGTCAACATCGGCACCATCGGTCACATCGACCATGGCAAGACGACGCTGACCGCGGCGATCACGAAGGTCTTGCACGACAAGCACCCCGACCTCAACCCGTACACGCCGTTCGACGAGATCGACAAGGCGCCTGAGGAGAAGCAGCGCGGCATCACGATCTCGATCGCCCACGTCGAGTACCAGACCGACAAGCGGCACTACGCGCACGTCGACTGCCCGGGTCACGCCGACTACATCAAGAACATGATCACCGGCGCGGCCCAGATGGACGGCGCGATCTTGGTGGTTGCGGCTACCGACGGCCCGATGCCACAGACCAAGGAGCACGTGTTGCTGGCCCGTCAGGTCGGCGTGCCGTACATCGTCGTGGCGCTGAACAAGGCCGACATGGTCGACGACGAGGAGATTCTCGAGCTGGTCGAGCTCGAGGTGCGTGAGCTGCTCTCCTCCTACGAGTTCCCCGGTGACGACGTACCGGTCGTGCGAGTCTCGGCGCTGAAAGCGCTCGAGGGCGATGCCGAGTGGACCCAGTCGGTCGAGGAGCTCCTCAACGCGGTGGACGAGTCGATCCCGGAACCGGTGCGGGACGTCGAGAAGCCCTTCCTCATGCCGATCGAGGACGTGTTCACGATCAGCGGCCGCGGCACCGTGGTGACCGGCCGGGTGGAGCGCGGTGTCCTCAAGCCGATGGAAGAGGTCGAGCTGGTCGGAATCCATGACCGGTCGCAGAAGACCGTCGTGACCAGTGTCGAGATGTTCCGCAAGATCCTTGACGACGCGCGTGCGGGCGAGAACGTCGGCTTGCTGCTGCGTGGCACCAAGAAGGAAGACGTGGAGCGCGGCATGGTCGTCGTCCGGCCTGGTACGACCACCCCGCACACGAACTTCGAGGCGCAGGTCTACATCTTGTCAAAGGACGAGGGCGGCCGGCACACGCCGTTCTTCAACAACTACCGCCCGCAGTTCTACTTCCGTACGACGGACGTGACCGGAGTGGTGACCCTGCCGGAGGGCACCGAGATGGTCATGCCTGGCGACAACACCGAGATGTCGGTCGAGCTGATCCAGCCGATCGCCATGGAGGAGCAGCTCAAGTTCGCGATCCGCGAAGGTGGCCGCACCGTCGGCGCCGGCCGGGTCATCAGGATCAACAAGTAAGACCCGAGCATGACCCGTTGATCACGTTCACCATGCTCGGCGACGGTTCACCAGGCACGTGTGCCTGGTGAACCACCGACCAGGGTGGTGAACGTGGTCATTCCGGAGACCTGCGATTGGTCAGGGGCAGCCAGCCTCTGACATACTGATGACGTTGCTCGGTGGAGGCCGCCGGGGTGTGTGGGCCTGGATTCCCATCCAGTTCCGCGCCCGGACCGGAGACCTCTTCCCGAAGCCCGGCGTCGCGCTGGGCCATCCGAGTCCCCCCGATCCGTCGAGCCTTCGCGCCGGCTGAGTATCGCCGACGAGCGCGACACGCCCGACCGCGGGGGTCGGCGGCCCGACGACGGTCGACGGCGGACGGGAACTCCGAACAGCCGTCGGTTCCGATAGCGGTACGAGAGAAGGACGACACGCAGCCATGGCGGGACAGAAGATCCGCATCCGGCTCAAGGCCTACGACCACGAGGTCATCGACTCGTCGGCGCGCAAGATCGTCGACACGGTGACGCGCACAGGTGCGCATGTCGCAGGCCCGGTGCCGCTACCCACCGAGAAGAACGTGTACTGCGTCATCCGATCGCCGCACAAGTACAAGGACAGCCGCGAGCACTTCGAGATGCGGACCCACAAGCGGCTCATCGACATCATCGACCCCACGCCGAAAACGGTCGACTCGCTCATGCGGCTCGACCTGCCAGCCGGTGTCGACATCGAGATCAAGCTGTAGGGACGCGCCACCGATGAGTACTCACGTCCAGGCGAGCCTGAAGGGCCTGCTCGGGGAGAAGCTGGGCATGACCCAGGTATGGGATGACAACAACCGAGTCGTCCCGGTCACCGTCGTCAAGGCCGGCCCGTGCGTGGTCACCCAGGTCCGCACCCCGCAGACCGACGGCTACGACGCTGTCCAGATCGCGTACGGCGCGCCGAATCCGCGCAAGGTCACGCAGCCGATGAAGGGGCATTTCGACAAGGCCGGCGTCACTCCTCGCCGGCATACGGTTGAGCTGCGGACAGCCGACGCCTCCGAGTACACGTTGGGTCAGGAGCTCACAGTCGACTTGTTCGAGCCGGGGCAGATCGTCGACGTCGTCGGCACCAGCAAGGGCAAGGGCTTTGCCGGAGTGATGAAGCGTCATGGCTTCTCCGGCCTGCGCGCCTCACACGGCGTCCAGCGCAAGCACCGTTCGCCGGGCTCCATCGGCGGTTGCGCTACCCCGGGACGCGTGTTCCGCGGCCAGCGGATGCCCGGCCGGATGGGTGCAGTCCGAGTGACGGCACAGAACGTCAGCGTGCATTCGGTGGACGCCGACCAAGGGCTGCTGCTGCTCAAGGGCGCGGTGCCCGGTCCGACCGGCGGGCTGGTCCTGGTCAAGACCGCGGCGAAGGGAAGGGCCTGACCGTGGCCAAGATCGACGTCAAGACCGCCGCCGGCAAGAAGGCCGGCAGCGTCGAACTCCCCGCGGACGTGTTCGACGTCACGGTCAACGTTCCGCTGATCCACCAGGTGGTCGTTGCCCAGCTCGCTGCGGCGCGGCAGGGCACGCACAGCACCAAGTCGCGAGGCGAGGTCTCGGGCGGCGGACGCAAGCCTTACCGCCAGAAGGGAACGGGCCGGGCGCGTCAAGGCTCGAACCGGGCGCCGCAGTTCGCCGGCGGCGGAGTCGTGCACGGTCCCACTCCCAGGGACTACGCCCAGCGGACGCCGAAGAAGATGAAGGCTGCCGCCCTGCGCGGCGCCCTGTCCGACCGGGCCCGCCACGGCCGGGTCCACGTGATCACCGGGTTCGTCGACGGTGACACCCCGTCGACGAAGTCGGCGCTCGCAGTTCTCGGATCGGTCACCCAGAGCGACCAGGTCCTCGTGGTGGCGGCGCGCGGTGACGACATCACGGTCAAGAGCCTGCGCAACGCCCCTCAGGTGCACCTGCTGACACCTGATCAGCTCAACACCTATGACGTGCTGTGCGCCGACGACGTGGTGTTCACCAGGGCTGCGCTGGACGCGTTCCTGACCCGTCCAGCTACCGAGGCCACGGTCGACGCTGTCGACGAGCCGGCACCGGAGGAGGCGAAGTGAGCGCCATCCACAAGGACCCACGCGACGTGCTTCGCGGGCCGATCGTCTCCGAGAAGAGCTACGGCCTGCTGGACGAGAACAAGTACACCTTCGTCGTGGCGCCCGACGCGAACAAGACCGAGATCAAGATCGCGGTCGAGAAGGTGTTCCACGTGACCGTCACCGGTGTGAACACGCTCAACCGCGCGGGCAAGCGCCGCCGCACCCGTTTCGGCGTAGGCCGCCGGCCAGACACGAAGCGGGCGATCGTGACCGTCGCCGAAGGTCAGCGCATCGACATCTTCGGAGGTCCGGTCTCCTGACCGGAACTGGTGAATTCGAGGGACTGAGTAGACGTGGGAATCCGCAAGTACAAGCCGACAACGCCGGGCCGTCGTGGCGCGAGCGTCGCCGACTTCGTCGAGGTCACCCGCTCAGAGCCGGAGAAGTCCCTGGTGCGCCCGCTGCCCGGCAAGGGCGGGCGAAACAATGCAGGGAAGATCACGACCCGGCACCAGGGTGGTGGCCACAAGCGCCAGTATCGGGTGATCGACTTCCGCCGCTCGGACAAGGACGGCGTGCCGGCCAAGGTCGCTCACATCGAGTACGACCCGAACCGCACCGCCCGAATCGCGCTGCTGCACTACATCGACGGCGAGAAGCGCTACATCTTGGCGCCGACCCGGCTGGTGCAAGGCGGCATCGTCGAGGCCGGTCCACGGGCGGACATCAAGCCGGGCAACAACCTGCCGCTGCGCAACATCCCCGTCGGAACCGTGGTGCACGCCATCGAGCTTCGGCCCGGCGGCGGAGCCAAGATCGCCCGGTCCGCCGGCGCCCGGGTCCAGCTCGTCGCCAAAGAGGGCACCTGGGCACAGCTGCGGATGCCCTCCGGTGAGATCCGCAACGTCGACGTCCGCTGCCGCGCCACGGTAGGCGAGGTCGGCAACGCCGAGCAGTCCAACATCAACTGGGGCAAGGCCGGCCGGATGCGGTGGAAAGGCAAGCGTCCGGCTGTCCGCGGCGTGGCCATGAATCCGGTGGATCACCCGCATGGCGGCGGCGAGGGCAAGAGCTCTGGTGGCCGTCACCCGGTCAACCCGAATGGTCGCCCGGAAGGGCGTACTCGCCGGGCGAACAAGCCCAGCGACCGTCAGATCGTCCGTCGTCGTAAGACCGGCAAGAAGCGTTGATCGGGAGCAGATAGACCATGCCGCGCAGCCTCAAGAAGGGTCCCTTCGTGGACGAGCACCTGGCCAAGAAGGTCGAGGCGCAGAACACGAAGGGCACCAAGAACGTGATCAAGACGTGGTCACGTCGGTCGATGATCGTTCCGGACATGATCGGTCACACCATCGCGGTGCATGACGGCCGCAAACATGTGCCGATCTTCATCACCGAGTCGATGATCGGCCACAAGCTCGGCGAATTCGCGCCGACGCGGACCTTCCGTGGCCACGAAAAGGACGACCGGCGCGCCAGGCGCCGGTGAGCTCACGACGAACTTGACGAGATCAGTAGGAGTCACGATGGAAGCCAGGGCCCAGGCGCGGTACGTCCGCGTCACGCCCACGAAGGCGCGCCGCGTGGTGGACCTCATCCGGGGAATGCAAGCCGGCGAGGCAGCAGCCATCCTGCGGTTCGCGCCGCAGGCGGCGGCCGAACCGGTGCGCAAGGTGCTCGAGAGTGCGATCGCGAACGCCGAAGACACCGACGGGGTCGCCGCTGACTCGCTCTTCGTGGCGCGGGCCTACGTGGACGAGGGCCCGACGATCAAGCGGTTCCGGCCGCGAGCGCAAGGCCGGGCCTACCGGATCAACAAGCGCACCAGCCACATCACCGTGGTGGTCGAAGAACGCATTCCGGTGCAGCGAACCCGCCGCACCGCCGGTTCGAAGGGAGGGACCCGCTAGTGGGTCAGAAGATCAACCCGCACGGGTTCCGGCTCGGCATCTCAACCGACCACAAGAGCCGGTGGTTCGCCGACAGCACGACCTCGGGTCAGCGTTACCGCGACTACGTCTCCGAAGACGTGGCAATCCGGAAGCTGATGAGCAAGGGCATGGAGCGAGCGGGCATCTCCAAGGTCGACATCGAGCGGACCCGTGACCGGGTCCGGGTCGACATCCACACCGCTCGGCCGGGAATCGTCATCGGCCGCCGCGGCGCCGAAGCCGACCGGCTGCGTACGGAGCTGGAGAACCTCACCGGTAAGCAGGTGCAGCTCAACATCCTCGAGGTGAAGCAACCCGAGATCGACGCACAGCTCGTTGCCCAAGGGGTCGCCGAGCAGCTGTCGGCCCGGGTGGCGTTCCGCCGTGCCATGCGCAAGTCGATCCAGACCACCATGCGCGCCGGCGCCAAAGGCATCCGAGTGCAGTGCTCTGGGCGCCTGGGCGGCGCGGAGATGAGCCGGTCGGAGTTCTACCGCGAGGGGCGGGTGCCGCTGCATACTCTGCGGGCCGACGTCGACTACGGCTTCTATGAGGCCAAGACGACCTTTGGCCGGATCGGTGTGAAGGTATGGATCTACAAGGGGGAGTTGGCCGGCTCTCGCGCGGAGCGCGAAGCGCAGGCCGCCCAGGCCCGCGTCCAGCAGCAGCGCCGGCGCCCTGAGCGGCGCCGTCCGGCGCGCGGTGACGCGCGCGCCGAGCAGGTCGGTGCCGAAACGGGTGTTACCGAGGCCGCCGTCGCCACTGCCCCCAGCGGCGAGCAGGAAGGCTGAGCATGCTGATTCCGCGCAGAGTCAAGCACCGCAAGCAGCATCACCCGACGCGGCGCGGCATGGCCAAGGGAGGCACGTCGCTCGCGTTCGGTGAGTACGGGATCCAAGCGGTCGAGGGCCACTACGTCACCAACCGGCAGATCGAGTCGGCGCGTATCGCCATCACCCGGCACATCCGCCGTGGCGGCAAGGTATGGATCAACATCTATCCGGACCGCCCGTTGACGAAGAAGCCGGCCGAGACCCGGATGGGCTCCGGTAAGGGCTCGCCCGAGTGGTGGATCGCCAACGTCAAGCCCGGCCGGGTCATGTTCGAACTGTCCTACCCGAACGAGAAGGTGGCGCGGCAGGCACTCACCCGGGCGATTCACAAGCTGCCGATGAAGGCCCGGATCGTGACCCGCGAAGGGGGCGAGCTGTGATGGCCGTCGGTTCGAAGGACCTCACTGCCGCAGCGCTACGGGCCATGTCCGATGCCGACCTCGTCAGCGAGCTGCACAAAGCCAAGGAAGGGCTGTTCAATCTTCGTTTCCAGGCAGCGACCGGCCAGCTCGAGAGCCACGGCCGGTTGAAGGCGGTCCGCCGAGACATCGCCCGGATCTACACGATCATGCGCGAACGTGAGCTCGGCATCACCGCGCTGGTCGACGATTCCCAAGCCGCCTCGGGCGGTGCCGCATGACGAGCAAGAAAGACACCGACGTGACCGAACAGACCCGGACCCGTGGCTTCCGCAAGGTGCGCGAGGGCCTCGTTGTCAGCGACAAGATGGACAAGACCGTCATCGTCGCCGTCGAAGACCGGTTCAAGCACCCGCTGTACGGCAAGGTCGTGCGCCGCACCAACAAGCTCAAAGCCCACGACGAGCAGAACGCCGCGGTTGTCGGCGACCGGGTTCTCCTGATGGAGACCCGGCCACTGTCAGCGACCAAGCGCTGGCGCGTCGTGGAGGTTGTGGAGAAGGCGAAATGATCCAGCAGGAGTCGCGGCTGCGGGTCGCCGACAACACGGGTGCGAAGGAACTGCTGTGCATCCGCGTTCTCGGTGGCTCCGGTCGTCGCTACGCCGGCATCGGCGATGTCATCGTTGCCACCGTCAAGGACGCCATTCCCGGCGGTGGGGTCAAGAAGGGCGAGGTCGTCAGGGCTGTCGTCGTGCGCACTGCGAAGGAGCGCCGCCGGCCCGACGGCTCGTACATCCGCTTCGACGAGAACGCCGCTGTGATCATCAAGGACGGCGGAGATCCGCGCGGGACGCGCATCTTCGGTCCGGTCGGACGTGAACTGCGAGAGAAGAGATTCATGCGGATCATCTCGCTGGCACCGGAGGTGCTCTGAGCATGCGGATCAAGAAAGGTGACACCGTCGTGGTGATCACCGGTAAGGACAAAGGCGCAATCGGCAAGGTCATCGTGGCCTATCCACGTGATGGTCGAGTTCTCGTCGAGGGCGTCAACCGCATTACCAAGCACACCAAGACGGTGCAGAGCGCGCGGGGCGCCAAGTCCGGCGGGATCGTGCACCAAGAGGCGCCGATCAAGGTGAGCAACGTGATGCTTGCCGTCGAGGTCGAGATCGACGGCGACAAGAAGACCGTCGGGACCAGGGTCGGATACCGGGTCGACGACAACGGCAACAAGGTCCGGTTCGCCAAGCGAACTGGTGAGGACATCTGATGAGCACGACAACAGCGACCGAGACGCCCACCCTGCCGCGGCTCAAGCAGCGCTACCGCGAGGAGATTGTTCCAGCGCTGCGAGGGCAGTTCGGCGTTGCCAACGTCATGCAGGTGCCGACGGTCACCAAGGTCGTCGTCAACATGGGTGTGGGCGACGCCGCACGCGACGCCAAGCTGATCGAGGGTGCGATCCGGGACCTGCAGGCGATCACGGGTCAGAAGCCGGCGGTCACCAAAGCGCGCCGGTCGATCGCACAGTTCAAGCTGCGCGAAGGCATGCCGATTGGCGCGCACGTGACGCTGCGGGGCGACCGGATGTGGGAGTTCCTGGACCGACTCACCTCGATCGCGTTGCCGCGAATCCGCGACTTTCGCGGGCTGTCGCCGAAGCAGTTCGACGGCAGAGGCAACTACACCTTCGGTCTCACCGAGCAGGCGGTGTTCCACGAGATCAACCAGGACGCCATCGACCGGGTCCGCGGGATGGACATCACCGTCGTGACGACCGCAGAAACCGACGAGCTCGGCCGGGCGCTGCTGAAGCTCCTGGGCTTTCCTTTCAAGGAGAACTGACGTGGCAAAGAAGGCCTTGATCAACAAGGCGAATGCGAAGCCGAAGTTCGCGGTCCGTGCCTACAGCCGCTGCCAGCGGTGTGGGCGACCGCACTCGGTGTACCGCAAGTTTGGCTTGTGCCGAGTGTGCCTGCGGGAAATGGCGCATCGCGGCGAACTCCCCGGCATCACGAAATCCAGCTGGTAAGTATCGACATCGCCGAAGGTCCGCACGGCTCCCCTCTGGGGAGTGGTCGGATACCACGGCGGGAAAGCAGCACCGACCATGACCATGACCGATCCCATCGCGGACATGCTGACCCGTCTGCGTAACGCCAACGCGGCTTACCACGACACCGTGAGCATGCCGTACAGCAAGCTCAAGTCACACATCGCGGAGATCCTGAAGCAGGAGGGTTTCATTGCCTCCTGGCAGGTACAGGAAAGCGCGGACAAGCCAGTCGAGAAGGCGCTCGTGCTGACCCTCAAGTACGGCCCCAGCCGGGAGCGTTCCATAGCCGGAGTTCGCCGGGTGAGCAAGCCGGGCCTGCGGGTGTACGCGAAGTCGACGAACATGCCCAGGGTGCTCGGCGGGCTGGGCGTTGCGATCATCTCCACCTCCCAAGGCCTGCTGACCGACCGGTCGGCGACCAAGCAGCGTGTAGGCGGGGAAGTCCTCGCCTACGTCTGGTGAGGGGTAGGGACATGTCGCGTATCGGCAAGCTGCCCATTCCCGTCCCCGGCGATGTCGAGGTCGCCATCGACGGCCGCGAGGTCACCGTCACCGGTCCGAAGGGCAGTTTGAACCACACGCTGCCGACGACGATCGACGTGGAGCGGGCCGACGACGGTGCGCTGTCGGTCCGTCGTCCCGACGACGAGCGGGAGAACCGGGCCCTGCACGGGCTGACCCGGTCGCTGGTGGCCAACATGGTGACGGGTGTGACCCAGGGCTATGAGAAGAAGCTGGAGATCGTCGGGGTC
The DNA here is from genome assembly GCA_963831385.1 of uncultured Actinomycetota bacterium. Taxonomy (GTDB): domain Bacteria; phylum Actinomycetota; class Actinomycetes; order Jiangellales; family Jiangellaceae; genus JACVRX01. The sequence continues at coordinate 10,094 of CAWHPW010000007.1, read as the reverse complement.
GGGTACCGGGTGATCGCTCGCGGGCAAAACCTGGAGTTCGCCCTCGGCTATAGCCATCCCATCGTGGTCGAGGCGCCGGACGGGATCTCGTTTGCCGTCGAGTCGCCGACCCGGTTCTCCGTGCAGGGCATCGACAAGCAGCAGGTCGGCGAGATCGCAGCCAACATTCGCAAGCTGCGCAAGCCGGAGCCGTACAAAGGCAAGGGGATCCGCTACGCCGGAGAGCAGGTCCGTCGCAAGGTCGGGAAGGCTGGGAAGAAGTAATGGGTATCGCGATCTCGGGGCGCAGCCGGCGTCACCACGACAAGGCCAGCGCCCGCGACCGCCGTCATCTGCGAGTGCGCAAGAAGATCACCGGCTCGGCGCAGCGACCGCGGCTCGTGGTGACCCGCTCGCTTCGGCACATGGTGGTTCAACTGGTCGACGACTCCTCCGGGCGCACGCTGGCCTCGGCTTCCAGCATGGAAACCGACCTGCGCGGCGCCTCTGGCGACAAGACAGCGAAGGCCCGCACCGTCGGCGAGCGGATCGCGGAGCGGGCCACATCGGCCGGCGTCGAGACCGTTGTCTTCGACCGAGCAGGCAACAGCTACCACGGCCGAGTGGCTGCGGTGGCCGACGGCGCTCGCGCCGGCGGCCTGAAGTTCTGACACGTACCGAGGAAGAGGGAATCATGGCTGGACCCCAGCGCCGCGGCGGCGGTGCCGGAGGCGAGCGACGTGACCGCCGCGACGGCCGTCGCGATGGCGGGGCGGACAAGACCGCCTACATCGAGCGCGTCGTCGCGATCAACCGGGTCGCGAAAGTCGTGCGGGGTGGGCGGCGCTTCAGCTTCACCGCCCTGGTGGTCGTCGGTGACGGCGACGGCACCGTCGGCGTCGGATATGGCAAGGCCAGGGAGGTGCCCGCAGCGATAGCCAAGGGTGTCGAAGAGGCCAAGAAGCAGTTCTTCAAGGTGCCCCGGATCCAGGGCACGATCCCGCACCCCATCCAGGGCGAGAAGGCGGCCGGCGTGGTCCTCCTCCGCCCGGCCTCGCCCGGAACCGGTGTCATCGCCGGCGGTCCGGTGCGTGCCGTGCTCGAGTGCGCGGGAATTCGCGATGTGCTCAGCAAGTCGCTCGGTTCGTCCAACGCGATCAACATCGTGCACGCGACGGTCGATGCCCTCAAGCACCTGGAACGACCCGAACAGGTGGCAGCTCGACGCGGCCGGCCGCTGGAGGACGTCGCGCCTGCAGCGCTACTGCGTGCCCAAGCCGGGGGGTCGGCATGAGCAGGCTGAAGGTCCGTCAGGTGAAGAGCGGCATCGGCGGTACGCCGTCGCAGCGTGAGACGCTGCGGTCGCTGGGCCTCAAGCGCATCCGCGACGAGGTCGTGAAGGAGGATCGGCCGGAGATCCGCGGCATGGTCCGCACGGTGGCTCATCTGGTCGCCATCGAGGAGGTCGACTGACATGCCTGCGTCCAACGAAGGGGCGCCACTCAAGCCACATCATCTGCGGCCCGCGGACGGTGCCAAGACCGCCAAGACCCGGGTGGGTCGCGGCCGCGCCGGCGCCAGGGGCAAGACGGCGGGTCGAGGCACCAAGGGCAGCAAAGCTCGTGGCACGGTGTCGGCTCGGTTCGAGGGCGGGCAGATGCCACTGCACATGCGGCTGCCCAAGCTGAAGGGCTTCAAGAACCCTTTCCGGGTCGAATACCAGGTAGTCAACCTGGATCGCCTCGCTGCGCTGTACCCCGAAGGCGGAACCGTGAACGTCGAGGATCTGGTGGGCAAGGGCGCCGTTCGCGCCGGCCGACCGATAAAGATCCTCGGCACTGGTGAGGTCTCGGCTGCCTTGCAGATCAGTGCGCACGCGTTCTCGACATCGGCGAAGCAGAAGATCACCGCAGCAGGCGGGTCGGCTACCGAGCTCTGAGGCGCTGCGGCGGCGCAAGTAGCCGCCTGTTATCGTCACGAACGACGTCACAATGCGTCGGCCGCGCCGACCGTCCGCACCACAGCGCCAACGTTTCGGCGCCGCGCAGGAGGAAGTCAGTGCTCACCGCGTTCGCTCGGGCGTTCCGTACGCCCGACCTACGCAGGAAGATGCTCTTCACCCTGGGCATCATCGCGTTGTTCCGACTGGGGTCGGTCGTGCCGACGCCGGGTATCGACGTGCAGGCGGTCAACGCCTGTGTCGAGCAGGTAGGAAACACCGGCGTCTACGGCATGCTCAACCTGTTCTCCGGTGGAGCGCTCCTACAGCTCGCGGTGTTCGCGCTGGGCATCATGCCCTACATCACGGCCAGCATCATTCTCCAGCTGCTGACCGTGGTGATCCCACGGCTCGAGGCTCTCAAGAAGGAGGGTCAGGCAGGCCAGACGCAGATCACGCAGTACACCCGCTATCTCACCATCGGGCTGGCCGTGCTACAGGCGACGACGATCGTGTCGTTGGCACGTAACGGTCAGCTGTTCCCGAACTGCCCCGAACAGATCGTCCCCGACGAGTCGATCGGCACCATCGTCGTCATGGTCATCACGATGACGGCCGGCACGGCCGTGATCATGTGGCTGGGTGAGCTCATCACCGACCGTGGCGTCGGCAACGGGATGTCCATCTTGATCTTCACCCAGATCATCGCCACGTTCCCGACCGCGCTGTGGAGCATCCGGGTCTCGCAGGGTTGGCCGACCTTCGCCATCGTCTTGCTCGTCGGTCTGGTGGTCGTGACCGCCGTCGTGTTCATCGAGCAGGCCCAACGCCGCATCCCCGTCCAGTACGCGAAACGGATGGTCGGGCGGCGGATGTACGGCGGTTCGGCGACCTACATCCCGCTCAAGATCAACCAAGCTGGAATCATCCCGGTCATCTTCGCCTCGTCGCTGCTTTACCTGCCGTTGCTGCTGAGTCAGTTCAACCCAGAAGCCGACTGGGCGGTGTGGATCCAGAACAACTTCACCACCGGTGAGCATTGGCTCTACATGGTGACGTTCTTCTTGCTGATCGTGTTCTTCACCTACTTCTACGTGTCGATCACGTTCAACCCGAAGGACGTCGCCGACAACATGAAGAAGTACGGCGGTTTCATTCCGGGCATCCGGGCCGGCCGGCCGACCGAGGAATACCTCGACTACGTCCTGACCCGGCTGACCGCTCCGGGCTCGGTGTATCTCGGGCTCGTCTCGTTGATCCCTCTGGTGGCCTTCGTCCTGGTCGACGCCAACGCCAACTTCCCCTTCGGCGGCACCAGTATTCTGATCATGGTGGGGGTGGGCTTGCAGACCGTGCAGCAGATCGAGAGCCAGCTGCAGCAGCGCAACTACGAGGGGTTCCTGCGGTGAAGCGGCTGCTGCTCACGGGTGCGCCCGGCTCCGGCAAGGGCACCCAGGCCGCCATTGTCGCGTCCCGGCTGGGTATCCCGGCGATTTCCACCGGCGACATCTTCCGCGCCAACGTCGCTGGGGGGACCCCGCTGGGGGTCGAGGCGAAGAAGTACATATCCCAGGGCGAGTACGTCCCGGACTCGGTGACGAACGCCATGGTGCGGTCTCGGCTCTCGCGTCCGGACGCCACGACCGGCTTCATTCTCGACGGGTATCCGCGCACGGTTTCGCAGGTCGAGTTTCTCGACCAGGTGCTCGCCGAACAGGGGACCAAGCTCGATTGCGTCATCACGTTGGTCGTCGACGTGGAAGAGGTCGTCAAGCGGATACTCCGACGAGCCGACGCCGAGGGTCGCAGCGACGATACCGAGGACGTCATCCGGCATCGCCTGAAGCTGTTCGCCGAGCAGACTGCGCCGCTGGCCGAGGTCTACGAGGGCCGCGGTCTGTTGACGCGAGTCGACGGCATGGGCCCCGTGTCGGAGGTCGCGACCAGGATGCTGGCGGTGGTGGGGGACGGGGATGATCTCACCATGCCCGACCCGAGCGGAGACTCGACTCAGCCCGCATGATCCAGCTCAAGTCCGACGTCGAGGTCGAAAAGATGCGTCTGGCCGGACTGGTCGTGGCCGAAGCGCTCGCCGCCGTCCGGGCTGCCGTCGCCCCTGGCGTGACACTGCGCGAACTCGATGCGCGTCGCCGATGACGAGATCCGGTCGCGGGGAGCGGTGCCGTCCTTTCTCGACTACCTCCCCGGCGTCGGCTACGTGCCGCGTAGTCCGGGCCGAAACTCCTTCCCGGCGACGATCTGCGCATCGGTGAACGACGAGATCGTCCATGGGATCCCCGGCCATCGTCGCCTCGTGTCTGGTGATGTGGTGTCCGTCGACTGTGGGGCGATCCTGGACGGTTGGCACGGTGACGCAGCTGTGACTCTGCCCGTGGGGAAGGTGAGCGACGAGGCCGCTCATCTGCTGGCCGCTTGCGAGGGATCGTTGTGGGCTGGCATCGCGGCGATGCAAGTGGGCAACCGGCTGCGTGACATCGGCGCGGCGGTCGAGGACCACGTAGCGGGTTCCGGCGACTACGGGATCGTCGCCGAGTACGGCGGCCACGGCATCGGCACGGAGATGCACCAGGATCCGCATGTGCTCAACTACCGCACCCGAGTTCGCGGACCCAAGCTGGTGCCCGGCATGGTCCTCGCGATCGAGCCGATGATCAACATCGGCGGAGCGGAAACCGTCCTGCTCGACGACGGCTGGACGGTCGCCACCGCTGACGGCTCGCTGTCCGCGCACTTCGAGCACACCGTCGCCGTCACCCCAGACGGGCCGTGGGTCCTCACCGCGCTGGACGGCGGTGCCTCCCGGCTCAGCTCGCTCGGTGTGCCCACCCCGGCCACGGCCTGATCCTGATCCGCCCGTACGACCCACCGACACCCCGTGAACCCCCTTCCCGCAGATCCGGCTCCACCGGGAGGAATGGTCGCTGCTGCGCGCGAATCCGGGGCATCCCTGATGGTCGGCGGCTGCGTGGTTCCGGGATACTTGCGGGATGGTCGACCGGCCCGAGATGCGCGCCTCCGATGCCGACCGCGACCGCATTGCGGCCGTGCTCCGCGACGCGCACGCCGACGGGCGACTTGCCCAGGACGAGCTGCTCGAGCGCCTAGGGGCGACTTACGAGGCGCGCACGTACGGTGAGCTCGACCGGCTGGTTGCGGATCTGCCCAGGCCGGCCCGGCCGCCCGCGACCAGGTCCACGGCGTCGCCGTTGGCCCGACCGGCTCCGGCGGCACCGGCTCAGCGGCAGACGGGCCGCACCGCCCTGACCGCCGCCTGGTGGGTGTGGGGAACGGCGGTCTCGGTCAATGTCGTGATCTGGATGTTCGTCTCCATCGCCAGTGGTTCAGCTGCGTACTTCTGGCCCATGTGGGTCGCTGGTCCGTGGGGAGTGGTTCTGCTGATGATGACGCTGGCCAACCGCGGTTTCGATCAGGGCCGGTGACACCACGAACGAAGATCACCCCGTTTGGCGTGGAACCCCCGCCGTGCCGTACAATTCTTGGTCGGCCCACTGTGGCCTGATTCGGCGTGCCCCGCGGCTGATCCCATTCCCGGGATAGGGGCGTGCCGGCGGGCTCGTTCGTCGGTGAGCCGAGCCGTCAGACACATCCACGACAGAAGCGCGGAGGCAATGCCGAAGAAGGACGGGGTCATCGAGATCGAGGGCACCGTGGTCGAAGCTCTACCGAATGCCATGTTCCGGGTCGAGCTCTCCAACGGCCACAAGGTTCTCGCCCACATCTCGGGCAAGATGCGCCAGCACTACATCCGGATCCTCCCCGAGGACCGCGTCGTGGTGGAGCTCAGCCCCTACGACCTCACCCGCGGTCGGATCGTGTACCGCTACAAGTGACCACACCCGCCCGACGGAGACAGCAATGAAGGTCAAGCCGAGCGTCAAGCCCATCTGCGACAAGTGCAAGGTGATCCGCCGGCACGGGCGGGTCATGGTGATCTGCGAGAACCTGCGGCACAAGCAGCGGCAGGGCTGATCACCGCAACTCAAAAGCGCACCTGCACCCGCGCCAGTTCGACGCGGGCCACCCCTGGACGGAGGCCGGGGCCCATCAGAACCACCGGTGGGACGCGGTGCGCCGGACACCTCCGAGAAGCAAGGAGAAACCGAGCCACATGGCCCGACTCGTCGGCGTCGACCTCCCGCGCGACAAGCGCCTGGAGGTCGCCCTCACCTATATCTTCGGCATCGGCCGAACCCGCGCACTGGAGACGTTGAAGCAGACGGGAGTCAGCCCCGACCTGCGCGTCCGCGACCTCGGCGACGAGGAGCTGGTCAAGCTCCGCGACTGGATCGAGGCCAACTACCAGGTCGAAGGTGACCTGCGCCGCGAAGTCCAGGGAGACATCCGGCGCAAGGTCGAGATCGGTAGCTACCAGGGCATCCGCCACCGTCGCGGCCTTCCGGTCCGTGGTCAGCGCACCCACACCAACGCCCGCACCCGGAAGGGTCCCCGCAAGACCGTCGCCGGCAAGAAGAAGGTCAGCAAGTGACCAGGCCATTGACGCTGACCTCAGCCGCGAACGCAGACAGGAGCTCCGACTGACATGCCTCCGAAGACTCGACAGGCCTCAGGCGCCAAGACCACCAAGGTACGGCGCAAGGAGAAGAAGAACGTCGCGTACGGCGTTGCGCACATCAAGAGCACGTTCAACAACACCATCGTCTCGATCACCGACCCGCAGGGCAACGTGATCTCCTGGGCCAGCGCCGGTCAGGTCGGTTTCAAGGGCTCGCGCAAGTCCACCCCGTACGCCGCGCAGATGGCTGCCGAAGCCGCCGCGCGTCGCGCCCAAGAGCACGGGATGCGCAAGGTCGACGTGTTCGTCAAGGGCCCGGGCTCGGGCCGCGAGACCGCGATCCGCTCGCTGCAGGCCGTCGGCTTGGAAGTGGGCACGATCTCCGACGTGACGCCGCAGGCGCACAACGGCTGCCGTCCGCCCAAGCGTCGGCGTGTCTGAGCGCCCGAGACCGACAGAAGAGAGCTGACCCACCATGGCCCGTTACACCGGCCCCATCACGAAGAAGTCGCGCCGCCTCGGCGTCGACCTCGTCGGCTTCGACAAGGCTTACGAGCGCCGCCCCTATCCGCCCGGCCAGCACGGCCGGGGCCGGCAGAAGGAGAGCGAGTACCGCCTCCAGCTGCACGAGAAGCAGAAAGCGCGCCACACCTACGGAATCCTCGAAAAGCAGTTCCGCCGCTACTACGAAGAGGCCAACCGGACCCAGGGCAAGACCGGTGAGGCCTTACTGCAGATCCTGGAGTCCCGCCTCGACAACGTCGTGTACCGCGCTGGCGTGGCGCGGACCCGTCGGCACGCGCGCCAGCTGGTCGTGCACGGCCACTTCCTGGTCAACGGCCACAAGGTCGACGTGCCGTCGTACCGGGTCGCGCCGCACGACGTCATCGACGTCCGTCCCAAGTCGCTGGAGATGACGCCGTTCATCATCGCCCGCGAGACCCACGGTGAGCGTCCCGTGCCGGCCTGGCTGGAGGTTCTCCCCGGCCAGCTGCGCATCCTGGTCCACCAGCTCCCGGTCCGGCAGCAGATCGACACCCCGGTCCAGGAGCAGCTCATCGTCGAGCTCTACTCGAAGTAAGACCCGATCGCGGCGTCATATAGCGGGCGTCGCGGAGAGGAACACCAGTGCTCATCACCCAGCGTCCCAACCTCACCGTCGACGAGGTCGACGACACCCGAGCCCGATTCACCATCGACCCACTCGAGCCCGGCTTCGGCTACACGCTCGGCAACTCGCTGCGCCGCACGCTGCTCTCGTCGATCCCCGGTGCAGCCATCACCTCGATCCGCATCGAGGGCGTGCTGCACGAGTTCACGACGATCCCAGGGGTCAAGGAGGACGTCACCGACGTCATCCTCAACCTCAAGGAGCTCGTCGTGTCCTCGGAGCACGACGAGCCGGTGACGATGTATTTGCGCAAGCAGGGGCCCGGTGCCGTGACAGCGGCTGACATCGCCCCGCCGGCCGGCGTCGAGGTGCACAACCCGGATCTGCATCTCGCGACGCTCAACGGCAAGGGCAAGCTGGAGATGGAGCTGACGGTCGAGCGCGGCCGCGGTTATGTCTCCGCAGTCCAGAACAAGCGAGCCGACGCCGAGATCGGCCGGATCCCGGTCGATTCGATCTACTCCCCGGTGCTCAAGGTCACGTACAAGGTGGAGGCGACCCGGGTCGAGGGCCGCACCGACTTCGACAAGCTCATCGTCGACGTCGAGACCAAGCCGTCGATGCGCCCGCGCGACGCCGTCGCTTCGGCGGGCACCACTCTGGTCGAGCTGTTCGGCCTCGCACGTGAGCTCAATGTCGACGCCGAGGGCATCGAGATCGGCCCGTCGCCGGTCGACGCGCAGCTTGCCGCCGACCTGGCGCTGCCGATCGAGGACCTGCAGCTCACGGTCCGGTCGTACAACTGCCTCAAGCGCGAGGGCATCCACTCCGTGGGTGAGCTGATCTCGCGCAGCGAGGCGGACCTGCTCGACATCCGCAACTTCGGTCAGAAGTCCATCGACGAGGTCAAGGCCAAGCTCGCCACCATGGGTCTTGCTCTCAAGGACGGCGCTCCCGGCTTCGACCCGGCCGCCGCCGTGGACTCCTACGGCGACGACGACCAGTCTTACGCCGAGGACGAGCAGTACTGACAGCTACGGGGCTGCGGTCCACCGCATACCCGGACCCGCGAAGCGCAGCATCCGACAGAGGAGTTGACCATGCCCGCCCCCGCGAAGGGTGCCCGCCTCGGCGGTTCGCCGGCACACGAGCGGCACATCCTGGCGAATCTGGCCACGGCGCTGTTCGAGCACGGTCGCATCACGACCACCGAGGCCAAGGCGCGCCGGCTGCGTCCGGTGGCCGAGCGGCTGATCACCAAGGCCAAGCGCGGCGACCTGCACGCGCGTCGCCAGGTGCTCAGCACGATCAGTGACAAGAGCATCGTGCACGTCCTGTTCACCGAGATCGGCCCGCGATATGGCAACCGCAACGGTGGCTACACCCGCATCGTCAAGATCGACCCGCGCAAGGGCGACAACGCCCCGATGGCCGTCATCGAGCTGGTCGAGCCGCTCGCCGAGCAGGTCGTGGCCGAGGCACAGAGTGCCACCCGTCGGGCCGCGAAGAAGTCCGCACCGGCGAAGAAGAAGAAGGCCGCCGCGCCCGCGGCGGCAGCGGCCGACGATGCCGATGTCACGCCGTCGCCAGCGGGCGAATCGACGGTCGAGGTCACCGATGCGGCCGCCGACGTCGCTGAGACCGAGGGCAGCGCCGCCGAGCAGGCTGAGGTCGTCGATGCCGATTCCGAAGGCGAGGATTCGGCCGATGTCGAGGACGTCGTCTTCGCCGACCTGCCCACCGACGACTCCAGCGGGGAAGCGGCGGACGACCAGAAGAACGCCTGACCGTCCGCCTCACAGCATGCAGCCCGTCGCTACCGAACCCGGTGGCGGCGGGCTGTTGCGCGTGCGTCTCGACGTCGCGTACGACGGCACCGGATTCTCCGGCTGGGCGCGCCAGCCGGGTCGGCGAACTGTCCAGGGCGTTCTCGAGCAGGCCCTCGGGACGGTGCTGAGGACCGACCCACCCCAGCTGACCGTCGCCGGCCGGACCGACGCCGGCGTCCATGCATCCGGCCAGGTCTGCCACTTCGACGTCGAACCGGCGGCATGGGCGTTGCTTCCGGGCCGGGCTGATCTAACTCCGGGCGCCGCCTTGGTACGGCGCCTTGCCGGTTTGCTGCCGATGGACGTTCGGGTGCCCTTGGCCCGCGAAGCTCCAGCCGGATTCGACGCACGGTTCTCCGCGCTCTGGCGCCGCTACCTGTACCGGGTTGCGGACAACGCCTACGGTCCGGATCCGTTGCAGCGATCGCTCGTGTTCTGGCACCCGCGCCGGCTGGACATCCCGGCCATGAATAGTGCCGCCAACGGCTTGCTCGGGACCCAGGACTTCGCCGCCTTCTGCCGGCCACGGAAAGGCGCGACGACGATCCGGACGCTGCGGATGTTGCGGTGGGAGCGCGCCGAGGCCGACCTGGCGATCGCGACGATCGAGGCCGACGCGTTCTGCCACAACCAGGTCCGGGCCATGGTCGGTGCCTTGTTGGCCGTCGGCGACGGCCGGCG
>CAWHPW010000006.1:0-204991 GCA_963831385.1 uncultured Actinomycetota bacterium | reverse complement strand
GCACAGAGGATCTCGAGAAGTACGAGACCGAAATGGAGTTGTCGCTCTACCGGGAGTACCGCGACGTCGTCGGCCTGTTCTCCTATGTCGTGGAAACCGAGCGGCGTTTCTACCTGACGAACAATGTCGACCTCCAGGTGCGTACCGAGGGTGGCGAGGTCTATTTCGAGGTCACCATGAGCGACGCCTGGGTCTGGGACATGTACCGGCCGGCGCGATTCGTCAAGAACGTCAAGGTCGTGACCTTCAAGGACGTCAACGTCGAGGAGCTGGCCAAGAGCGACCTGGAGATCCCGAAGACCGGTCTCAGCTGAAGCTGAATCGCTAGATCCGCGACCTCGTGCCCCAGATGTTCGGCAAAGCCGTGAATTGGTCCATGTAACGGCCATCTCGGACGCGACGTGGCTGCCTCGCCCGCACAATGCGCTCTGTCCACACCGACTCGTCACCGCAGTACTTCTCCACAACTCGGTCGTCGCTGGCGGCATCCAGGACCGTCATCCACCACCCTCGACGCCGGAGGTGGTGGCGTTGCGGGCCAAGGACGGCGTCGGTTCGTACGGCGAGCAGGTAGCGGTGCGGCATCTGGAGCAGGTCGGCTTCACCATTCTGGCCCGCAACTGGCGCTGCGACATCGGCGAGATCGACGTCGTCGCGCTCGACGGACCGACCGTTGTCGTCTGTGAGGTCAAGACCCGCAGCGGCTTCGGCTACGGCTCCGGCCTGGAGGCGGTGACCTGGTCAAAGGCCGCTCGGTTGCGCCGGTTGGGGCACCGCTGGCTGCACGAGCATGGCCGGCCTGGCACCGGACTGCGCTTCGACGTTCTCGCGGTGCATCGGTCCCGCCGGGGACCGGCCACCGTGGAGCATCTGCGGGGAGCCTTCTGATGCGCCTGGCGCGCGGCCGAAGCGTTGCGTTGTCCGGCGTTCGAGGGACGGTTGTCGACATCGAGGTGCACATCGGCGGGATGCCAGGCTTCACCATCGTCGGGCTGCCCGACGCGTCGTTGCACGAGGCGCGGGATCGAGTACGCGCTGCGGTGTTGTCCAGTGCGGAGAGCTGGCCGCTCCAACGGATCACGGTCAGCCTCTCGCCGGCGGCACTGCCCAAGCGCGGCAGCCATTTCGACCTTGGCATCGCCGCGGCCATCGTTGCCGCGGCCGAACCTGAGCTCATGCGGATTCCGGCCGAGATGGTGCTTCTCGGTGAGCTCGCACTCGACGGACGGTTGCGGCCGGTGCCTGGTGTGCTGCCGGCGTCGCTTGTTGCTGCAGCGGCGGGAGCGAGCCACATCGTCGTGCCCGAGGCCAACGTCGGAGAGGCCCGGCTGGTCCCGGGTCTGTCCGTACTCGGAGCTCGGTCGTTGCGGCAGGTATTGGCCATCCTTCGCAATGAGCCCGTGCCGGACGAACCGGCCGATCCACTCGCGCCTGCCCAGACGGCCGAATCCGGCGATGCTCCACTCGACCTCGCCGACGTCGCCGGTCTGCGGGTGGCCAAGCACGTCCTCGAGGTGGCGGCGGCGGGCCACCACCACCTCATGCTCACGGGTCCACCAGGCGCCGGAAAGACGATGTTGGCTCGCCGACTTCCCGGTCTGCTGCCTGACCTCACCACCGAGGAGTCGCTCGAGGTCACGGCCATCCATTCGGTCGCAGGCATTCTCGCGCTTGACCGGCCGCTCGTCACACGTCCCCCGTTTTCCGACCCGCACCACACCGCGACGGTCGTGTCGGCGGTCGGCGGCGGCAGCCGCAGCCTTCGGCCGGGGTCGGCCAGTCTGGCCCACCTGGGCGTGTTGTTCCTGGACGAGGCACCTGAGTTCGCCCCGCAGGTGCTCGACGCGCTCCGCCAACCGCTCGAGCACGGCGAGATCGTGATCTCTCGTGCTCAGGCCACCGAAGTGTTCCCGGCCCGGTTTCTTCTGGTGCTGGCGGCCAACCCGTGCAAGTGCGGCAACCACGGCACTCGGGGTCGGGTCTGCGAGTGCTCTCCAGACGCCGTGCGCAGATATGGCCTACGGATTTCCGGTCCGGTACGGGATCGGATCGACCTCAAGTGCGTGGTCGAGCCGCCCACGATCGCGAGTCTGGACGACGACGCCAGTGCCACCGGCGAACCGAGCAAGGTCGTGGCGGATCGAGTCGCGGAAGCGCGTGATCGGCAACGGCGGCGGCTTGCTGGAACGCCCTGGCGGGTCAACGGCGAAGTACCGGGTCCGGTCCTTCGACGTGACCTGCGCCCGCCGGCCGACTCCCTGCAACCGCTGCACGAAGCACTTCGGCGCGGACTGCTCACCGCTCGCGGCGCGGACCGCGTCTTGCGGGTCGCCTGGACTCTCGCCGATCTGTCCGGTGGTGATGCGCCGAGCCGGCCGAATGTGGCGGAGGCGGTCGGGATCCGGCTGGGAGTGCCGACGTGACGACCGCCCGCTCGTCGGACGAACGTGCTGCGCGGGCGGCATTGTGCGCGCTGGTCGAGCCGGGAACGCTCGCCGCGGTGCGGGTCGCGCACGCGGTGCGTGAGTCGGGTCCGGTTGCGGCGCTGGCATTGATCAAGACCGGCGTGGAGCAGCTGGATCCGGATCTGCGGATGTTCCGACGCGCCTCCGAAATCGACGGCGCTGAGGTGCTCCGGCAGGGTCTGGCCGCGAACGCGACGTTCCTCTGCCCGGGCGATGCCGAATGGCCGGGCAGCGTAGGAATTCTCGAGTTCGTTTCCGACGCCGGTCCTCGACAGGGTCCACCGCCGCTCGGCCTGTGGGTCCGCGGAAACAGTGATCTGGTTGCCGTCACCGAACGCTCGGTGGCCGTCGTGGGAGCGCGCGCGGCCACCGAGTACGGCCTGCGTGTGGCAGCGGACCTTGCCGCGGACCTGGCCACAGCGGGGTGGACCGTCGTATCAGGTGCCGCGTACGGAGTCGATGCCGCGGCACATCGTGGTGCCCTGGCGGTTGGCGGAACGACCGTCGGTGTGCTCGCCTGCGGAGTCGACACCGCGTACCCGAGCGGACATGCGGGCCTCCTGCAGCGGATCGCCGAGAACGGCATCGTGGTGAGTGAGCTGCCGCCGGGGTCGCGTCCGTCGAGGCTTCGATTCCTTGCCCGAAACCGGCTCATCGCCGCGATGACACGCGGAACGGTCGTCGTCGAGGCAGCGGTCCGTTCCGGTGCCCTGAACACAGCCGGCTGGGCGCTCGACGTCGGCCGCGACGTGCTGGCGGTGCCCGGACCGGTGACCTCGGCGATGTCTTCGGGCTGTCACGACCTGGTGCGAAAAGGTGCCGCCACCTTGGTCACCGACGCGCGGGAGGTGATCGACATGGTGGGCGACCTCGGCGTCGACGCCGCTGATGATGCCCAAGGAGAGCCGCGTCCGTGGGATGAGCTCGCCCCGATTGCTCGCGACGTCCTTGAGGCGATGCCGGCACGGAAAGCCGTCACCGTCGACACGATCTGCCGGGACACCGGTCTCGAGGCAGCGGCCTGCATTGCGGCGCTGGCTGAGCTTTCTGTAGGAGGTTTCGTCATTCCGGCCGCCACGGGCTGGCAACTCGCACGGCGCGGCGGTGCTTGACCGTCCCGGTGCCAACCCGGACGGTGGAACGGTGGACGACTCCGGCGTGAGCCTCCCGAACCTGCCCGAGGCACTCGGCACGGTCCTCGGCGGATTCTGTGCCTATTTGCGATCGGAGCGCGACCGGTCTGAGCACACGATTCGGGCCTACACCGGCGATGTCGCCAACCTGTTGGATCACCTGGTTCGGCTGGGCGGCTCTGACCTCGACGGGTTGGATGTCGCGACGCTACGGAGCTGGCTCGCGCGGCAGCGAAGCCAGGGCCGATCGCAGAGCACACTCGGCCGGCGCGCCTCCGCCGCCCGCACATTTACCGCCTGGGCGTACCGGCAAGGTCTAATGCGGACTGATCCCGGACGTCTGCTGGCCAGCGCGAAGGGTGGACGAGCTCTTCCCGAAGTGCTTCGCGTCGACCAGGCGTCGATTCTGCTGGATGCGGTCGCCGATGACGCCGGCACCGCTGACCCGATCGCGTTGCGTGACCGCGCGCTGCTGGAGCTGCTGTACGCGACCGGCATTCGCGTGAGTGAGCTCGTCGGACTCGATCGGGCTGATCTCGACGACGACCGCAGGGTTGTGCGCGTGATGGGCAAGGGCCGTAAGGAGCGCACCGTTCCCTACGGTGTGCCGGCTCGCCGGGCACTGCGCGACTGGGTCGAGATCGGCCGGCCCGTACTCACCGGCCCGGACTCCGGGGATGCTCTGTTCGTCGGAGTGCGGGGACGACGGCTGGGTACTCGGGGGGCGCGCGAAATCGTCCACCGTCGCCTCCGGGCCGTACCCGAGGCTCCGGACCTGGGGCCGCATGGTCTTCGGCATACCGCAGCGACGCACCTGCTGGAGGGCGGCGCGGACTTGCGAAGCGTGCAGGAACTGCTCGGGCATGCGTCATTGGGCACCACGCAGATCTACACGCACGTATCAGTCGAGCGGCTGCGCCGGACGTACGAACAGGCTCACCCGCGGGCGTGAGGCCGTCGACCACCGATCCTCCAGCGCGGGTAGCGTGGCTGGTCCCAGCGGCAGCAGCCGGAGTGCTGGCGGTTCGAGCAAGCTCATCGGGTCGAGGTAAGAGCCGTCGCGCAGCGCGCCCCAGTGCAAGCAGAGCCGGGGGCGGCAATGCCCGCCGGCTGCTGTGAGCACGCCGATGGGTTCACCCGCGTCCACCGACTGACCCACCACCACCCTCGCAGCGACCGGCTCGTAGGTGGTTCGGAGCTGGTCACTCGCACCGACATGACCGACCACGACGACTCCGCGACCCGCGACCAGGCCGGCGAACGTGACCACGCCTGTGCCGGCGGCGCGGACAGGAACATGCTCTGGTGCGGCCAGATCGATTCCGCGATGGCCGGCAAGCCAGCGGGCGGCGGGCGGGTCGAAGGCGCGGACAACGGTGAGCGGTGGGTCCAGCGGCGCGATCCACCGGCCAGGTTCGGCTCGTACCGCTGAGGGCGCCGATGCGAGCAGGCAGAGGCAGCCGAGCAGCGCCGTCGCCGTGCGGCCGAAGACCCGGCAAGGAGCACCTGTGCGTTGTGGAGACATGTCGCCACCGTGCCTGGCCGGCCGGTCAGGCGGGAGTCGGGCCCAGGGGGTCTGTGGATGCCGGTCCTCGCTCAACCGGATGTGTGGATGACGACTCCCCGCCACCGTAGGGTCAGGGACGTGACGACCCGGCTGGACTGCGTCGTGATCGATTCGCTCGATCCAGTCGCTCTAGCCCAGTTCTGGTCGGAGGTCACCAGCTGGCCGATCGCGATGGAGGAGGCCGACGAGGTTGCTGTCGAACCGCCCGGCGATGCGGACGATGGCATCGCGCTGGTGTTCGTTCCGGTACCAGAGCCGAAAACCGCGAAGAACCGAATCCACCTCGACGTCCAGTCCGGTTCCATCGAGGAGCAGGTCGAGACCGTCGATCGGTTACGTGAACTCGGAGCGGTCCCGGTCGACATAGGCCAGCGGGCCGTGCCCTGGACGGTGCTCACCGATCCGGAAGGCAACGAGTTGTGCGTGCTCGATCCTCGCGACGAATACCGGGATACCGGGCCGATCGCGGCAGTCGTGATGGATGCGGTCGCACCGACCATGCTGGCGACCTTCTGGTCAGCCGCCACCGGGTGGCCGGTGACTCACGGCGGCCCACATTTCTCGGCGCTGCGATCGGGAAGTGGCCGAGGGCCGTATCTGGAGTTGCTCCGCACCATGGACACCAAGGTCGTCAAGAACCGCCTGCATCTCGACGTAGCCCCGCTCGTCGGTGACGATCAGGCCGTCGAGATCGAGCGGCTGCGCTCACTCGGTGCACACTTCGCCGACATCGGCCAGGGGGACGTGCCCTGGGTCGTGCTCGCCGATCCCGAGGGCAACGAGTTCTGCGTGCTTTCCCCCCGCTGAGTGGCGCGGGTACCGCAGTGGTGGGCGCCCGTCCGGCTCACGTACACTGACCGACGGCCTGGATCGAGCGGGCCACAATTCGCGCGCCCTGCGCACGGCTCTTCACTCCCGGTCCCCGGCTCGCCGGGGTGGGTGACGGCCGAGGGCGCCAGGCGCGGCGGTCGGCATGGCCGTCGCGGACAACCGGACAACGCGCGCGATACATCGGGCGCGGGAGGAGGTAGGCGCGGCCATGGCCGTCGTCACCATGAAGCAGCTGCTCGAGAGCGGCGTCCATTTCGGTCACCAGACCCGCCGGTGGAACCCGAAGATGAAGCGCTTCATCTTCACCGAGCGCAACGGCATCTACATCATCGACCTGCAGCAGTCGCTGTCCTATATCGATCGCGCCTACGAGTTCATCAAGGAGACCGTGGCGCACGGCGGCAGCGTGCTCTTCGTCGGTACCAAGAAGCAGGCTCAGGAGGCGGTGCGCGAGCAAGCCACTCGGGTCGGCATGCCATACGTGACCGAGCGTTGGCTGGGCGGCATGCTCACCAACTTCCAGACCGTGCACAAGCGTCTTCAGCGGCTCAAGGAACTCGAGGAGCTCGACTTCGACGTGACCGGGAGCTCCGGACTCACCAAGAAGGAACTGCTCATGCGCAAGCGTGAGATGGAGAAGCTGCAGCGCAGCCTCGGCGGAGTCCGGGACATGGCCCGGGTGCCGAGCGCGGTGTGGATCGTCGACACCAAGAAGGAGCACCTGGCGGTCGACGAGGCACGAAAGCTCAACATCCCCATCGTGGCGGTTTTGGACACCAACTGTGACCCCGACGAGGTCACCTATCCCATCCCGGGCAACGACGACGCGATCCGGGCAGTCACCTTGCTCACTCGGGTCGTCGCGGATGCGGTCGCCGATGGTCTGATGACCCGGGCCGGCCAAGCCACTGGGGACGAAGCCGCCGGGCCGGAACTCGCCGGAGTTGAACCGCTGGCCGAGTGGGAGAAGGAGCTCCTCGCGGGACAGCCCGATCAGAGCTCGGTCACCGACGAGGTGGACGCCGCTGCTGACAACGTTGAAGGCGCACCGCCAGTCGACGCCGCGGCCGCAGCCGATTTCGCGGACGAAGCCGGCGCCCCGACCAGCGACCAGGTCGGGCTCACCGACGAGACTGCCGGGCAGGTCTGACATGCCGAACTTCGCCGCTGCCGACGTGAAGCGGCTTCGGGATGCCACCGGCGCCGGGATGATGAACGCCAAGAATGCCTTGACGGAGACCAACGGCGACTTCGACGCGGCCATCGAACTGCTGCGCGTCAAGGGCGCGGCCCGAGCCGCCAAACGGGGAGCCGAGCGCACAGCGTCGAACGGGCTGGTTGCTGCCGAGGGCGCGGTGATGATCGAGCTTGCCTGTGAAACGGACTTCGTGGCCAAGAACGCCGATTTTCAGCAGCTGGCCGCGGAGGTCGTGGCAGCGGCTGCCGCGGCGCGCCCGCAGGATGTCGAGGCGCTGCGCGCGGCGAGCCGGTCCGATGGCCGGACGGTTGCCGAGGCGATCGACTCGGCCGCTGCGGTCATCGGCGAGAAGGTCGAACTGCGCCGGCTCGCGGTGTTTGACGGCGACGTCGTGACATATCTGCATCGCCGCGCGAGCGATCTCCCGCCGCAGGTCGGCGTTCTCGTCGAGTACATCGGCGACGACGCTGCCGCTGCTCGCGCCGTCGCGATGCAGATCGCGGCGATGCGCCCGCAGTTCGTCAGCCGCGACGAGGTGCCGGCGACGACGGTCGAGAACGAGCGGAGGATCGCCGAAGCGACGGCCCGTGAAGAAGGCAAGCCGGAGCAGGCTCTGGCCAGGATCGTCGAAGGCCGGGTCAACGCCTTTTTCAAGGACACCGTCCTGGTGGAGCAGCCCGCGGTGCAGGATCTGAAGCGGACAGTTGGCGCGCTTCTGGCCGAGGCAGGTGTGACCGTGACTCGGTTCGCCCGCTTCGAGGTGGGACAGGGCTGAGGTAGGCGCCGTGGCGGACACGACTGTGACCCAGGTGATCCCGCCCCCGGTCGTGCCGGCTGCCCAGCCACCGCGTCGAGTCCTGCTCAAGTTGTCCGGCGAGGTCTTCGGCGGTGGCGCCGTCGGTGTTGATCCCGACGTCGTGCATCTGATCGCCCGCCAGATCGCCGTCGTCGTCGCCACCGGCGTTCAGGTGGCCATCGTGGTGGGAGGCGGCAACTTCTTTCGGGGTGCAGAGCTGCAGCAGCATGGCATGGACCGCGCGCGGGGCGACTACATGGGCATGCTGGGCACGGTCATGAACTGCTTGGCGCTGCAGGACTTCCTAGAGAAGCAGGGCGTCGACACCCGGGTGCAGACGGCGATCGCGATGGGCCAGGTCGCCGAGCCGTACATTCCGCGTCGCGCCTCGCGCCATCTGGAGAAGGGCCGCGTCGTGATCTTCGGCGCAGGGGCCGGCATGCCGTACTTCACCACCGACACGGTGGCCGCCCAGCGGGCGCTGGAAATCGGCTGCGATCGGCTGTTGATGGCGAAGAACCGAGTCGATGGTGTCTACGAGGCTGACCCGCAAGTGGATCCGTCGGCGCGCAAGTTCGCCACGATCACCTATGCCGAGGTGTTGCGCCGGCGGCTGTCCGTCGCCGACCCCGCTGCGTTCAGCCTCTGCATGGACAACCGGCTTCCCATCGTGGTCTTCGGGCTCGGGGAGGACGGCAGCATCGCACGCGCCATTCGGGGCGACGCGATCGGCACCCTGGTCGCGGCCGACGTGCCGACGGCGCTGATCGAGACGGCACCGGAAGCACCATGACCGGCCGCCGGTGTCCGCCTCGGGCACTGGAGGGTACGGTCACTCGCATACGACGCCGCAGGGGCGGCTGCCCCGAGCACCCGAAGGAGCCACGGTGATCGACGACACCCTCCTCGAGGCCGAGGAGAAAATGGACAAGGCCGTGTCCGTCGCCAAGGAGGACTTCACCGCCATCCGGACCGGCCGCGCGCACCCGTCGTTGTTCAACAAGATCGTCGTCGACTACTACGGCACGTCGACGCCGGTCAACCAGCTCGCATCGTTCCACGTCGCCGACGCTCGAATGATCACGATTCAGCCATATGACAAGACCTCGCTCGCCGCAATCGAACGCGCTATCCGTGACTCCGACCTCGGCGTGAACCCCAACAACGACGGGCAGCTCCTCCGGGTCGTGCTGCCGCAGTTGACCGAGGAACGGCGCCGCGAGTACACCCGATTGGCCAAGCACAAGGCCGAGGATGCCCGGGTGGCCATTCGCAATATCCGCCGGCACGCCAAGGACGCTCTGGACAAGCTGGCCCGCGACGGGGACGTCGGCGAGGACGACGTGAACCGGGCCGAGAAGCAGCTCGATGCGCTGACCAGGTCCTATGTCGACCAGGTCGACGACCTGCTCAAGCACAAGGAATCCGAGCTCCTCGAGGTCTGACCATGACGACCGACGGGCCGGTCCCGAGGACAGTCCCGGGACACGGCCGAGCGGGCCGCGATCTGCGTGCCGCCACGGTCGTCGGACTCGGCTTGGCCGCCCTGGTCCTCGGGACGCTGTTCATCTGGAAGCCGGCGTTCGTCGGACTGGCAGTGATCGCCATCGGGATCGCCGTGTGGGAGCTCGGACAGGCCCTGGCAACTCGCGGAGTGCGGATTCCGCTGGTGCCGCTGATGCTCGGGTCCGTGCTCATGCTCGTCGGCGCATATGTCGGCGGAGCCGACACCCTCGTGGTCGTGCTGGGCCTCACCGTGGTCGCCGTCGTGGTGTGGCGGCTCGGCGAGAGTGCGCAGGGCTATTCGCGCGACGTCACCGCGGGCATTTTCGTCGCCGTCTACGTGCCGTTCCTGGCCGGGTTCGCGATGCTGCTGCTGCAGCCCACCGATGGAGCCTGGCGGGTGCTGACGTGCATCCTCGTCGTCGCTGCCTCGGACACCGGCGGATACGTCGCCGGAGTCCTGGCCGGCCGCCACCCGATGGCCCCGACGGTGAGCCCCAAGAAGTCCTGGGAGGGCTTTGCCGGCTCGATCGTCGCTTGTCTGGCGGTGGGCATGCTTGCGGTCGTCCTGACCCTGGACGGTGACTGGCGCGCGGGCGCCATTCTCGGTGTGGCGGCAGTGGTCACCGCGACCCTGGGCGACCTCGGCGAGTCGATGATCAAACGTGATCTCGGGCTCAAGGACATGAGCACCCTGCTGCCCGGCCACGGCGGGATCATGGACCGGCTCGACTCGTTGCTTCCGACGGCTCCGGTGGCCTGGCTGATCCTGACCGCGTTGGTGCCGGTGGCGTGAATCGAGGAGAACACCAGCTGTCTCCGCGGACCCGGTCCCGATGGTCGTGACCTACGGAACCGCCCGAGGAGAACCGCCACAACAACGCGAGGATGGCCCAGGTCTGGGTCGGTAAGGCCATCCGGTCCTGGTCGCGGAGGGGCGCGACGGGCACAACGTCACCAGCTGGCGCGATACTTTCCATCCATACCTGATCCAGCTCTTGGCCGACCTGTGGGGAGCCGACCGCGACAACGGAGGGCCACGATGACCGCAGACACGACCCATTTGATCGGGCTGTTGCTGGGGACCGAGGACGACTGGCCCCGCGCGTTCGAGACGCTCGTTCGAAAGCTTGGCCCAATCACCGGCCCCGACGGGCGTCGGCACCAGTTCGACACCGAGCGGGTCACGATCGAGCCGTTCGACCTCAGGGACACCCCACGACACGGCCTGGTGATCGACCGCCTGGCGTACTGGTACCACCATCCGAGGGAATGGCTGAAGAAGATCGCCCTTTCCGATGACGTGTACCTGCTGAACAGCCCGTTCACCTTCCAAGCCATGGAGAAACACGCTGCGTACTGCGCGATGCTGCGCCTTGGTCTCAAGGTCCCGACGACGGTGCTGGTACCGCCTAAAGAACCGGTCGACAACACGAAGTACGTCTATACCTCCGAGCGGTACAACCGTGAGTTCGACTTGGACGTGATCGCCGACCAGATCGGCTACCCGCTGTTCATGAAGCCCTACGACGGCGGTGCCTGGGTAGGTGTCAGTCGCATCGTCGACCGGGATGCCCTGCACCGGGCCTATGACGAGTCCGGTCACCGGCTCATGCACCTGCAAGCGTCGGTCGAGGGGTACGACGCCTTCGCCCGCTCGCTGTCCATCGGTGCCGAGACGATGGTCATGCGCTTTCGGCCGGAGTTGCCGATGCACGACAGGTACGCCGTCGAACACGGGTTCTTGAGCCCACAGGTCGGTGCCGAGGTGGTCAGTATCAGCAAGCTGGTGAACGCGTTTTTCCGGTGGGAGTTCAACTCGTGCGAGACGTTGGTCCACGGCGCGGACGTTCACCCGATCGACTACGCCAACGCCTGTCCGGACGTCGCGATCACCAGCCTGCACTACTACTTCCCGTGGGCGATGAAGGCGTTGTTGCGCTGGTCCGTCTTCTGTCTGGCCACCGACCGCCGGTCTCGTCCACATCTGGACCCGGTTCCATATCAGGCGGTTGCCGACGACTCCGACCTCGACTACGGCGCCAAGTTGTCCGCCTACCGTAAGCTTGCCGACGATTATTTCGACTCCGACCGATACACCGAGTTCTGCGCAGATCGACTTGGTGACCTGGACGAGATAGTGCTGGAATGGGTGGATTCCCCGGACTTCGACGCGCTTCTCGTCGACACGGTCAGAAGCGGGTTCCCGGAGCACGAACAGGAGCACTTCTTGGCCCACTTCCGCGGATTGATCGGGATGTGGCGAACTGACGAGGCGCGCAGGCTCGGCAGGGACGGGCTGCCGGGTGACGCGGCTGCCGAGGTGCTCACATAAGATTCAGCCGCTCGAGTCGAAAGGAGTGAAACCTGGTGGCCGTCAGCCGCGACCCCGCCTTCCGCACCGTTCGCATGCGGGAGGGCTACGACCTCGACGCGGTCGACGATTTCGTCGACCGCGTTATCGATGCCCTAGAAGGGCGGGCTGGGGGACGCTCGCTCACGCCGGAGAAAATCGAGGCACAAGAGTTCAAGGTCGTCCGGATGCGTGAGGGCTACTCAATGGACGATGTCGACGACTGGCTCGACGATGCGGCCGGAGAATTGCGTCGGCTGCGATCGACGGCTGGGCGGCAGGTCCCACCACCTGCTGAGCCGGCACGTCTGGAGCCGTCGTACGAGCAGCCGTACACGCAGCCGTTCGAACAGCCTCGCCCGGCTCTGGCCTACGAGCCGCAGCGAGTCGAGCCGTCCTACGACCATGTGGGCGTGCCGACGGCGGCCTTTGCCTCCGCTATCGCACCGCCGGCCGCGGCGGCGGCGCCGATGCCCCCGCCACCCGCGTCGGCCTACGTGCGGCCCGAGCCCGAGCCGGTGTACCGGCCGCCGATCCGGCCAGCACTCGAGCCGGACCCCCGGCCAGTGGCCCAGGTACCCACGCCGACGACCGGATTGCACCACCTGGAGGTGTGGGTCCGTGATCTCGACGTCGCCATCCGCTCGTTCGGCTGGCTGTTCGAGCGACTGGGCTGGACCCTGTTCCAGGTCTGGGACGAAGGCCGTTCCTGGCAGGCGCCGCGGGAAGGTCCGTACGTGGTCATGGAACGGTCTCCCGATCTCGCCTGGCAGCCCTACGACCGGAAGGCGCCCGGCCTGAACCACCTGGCGTTGGCGGTCCCGGAGCGGTGGATGGTCGACCGCATCGTCTCGGAGGCGCCCACCTATGGCTGGCGGTTGATGTTCGCCGACCGGCACCCGCACGCGGGCGGGGCACAGCATTACGCCGCTTACCTCGAGAACGAGGAGGGGTTCGAGGTCGAAGTGGTGGCGCCTTGACACCAGTCGTCATCTGACGAGCGAACGGAGCGAGACCATGGCGGCATCGGACGAGCAGCGAGTGGTCGACAACGTTCCCAAGGGCCTGTACACCGGCGGCGCATGGCGCGAGGCGACTGCTGCGGCCACTTTCGAGGTCCATGATCCCTCCACGGCCGAGGTGCTCTGCGAGGTCGCCGACGCAAGTCCTGACGACGCCATGGCGGCGCTGGCCGCCGCCGCGGACGCCCAGCCGAGCTGGGCCGCCTGCCCGCCGCGAGAGCGCGGCGAGATTCTCCGCCGGGCCTTCGAAGCGTTGATGGACCAACAAGACGATCTCGCTTTGCTGATGACGCTGGAAATGGGCAAACCCGTCGCCGAGTCGCGAACCGAGATCGCCTACGCGGCGGAGTTCTTTCGGTGGTTCTCCGAGGAGGCGGCTCGCATCGAGGGCTCGTACCGCGTAGCACCGGCGGGCGGCAGTCGGCTGCTCACCATGCGGCAGCCGGTCGGCCCTTGCCTGCTGATCACGCCGTGGAACTTCCCGACGGCCATGGGCACCCGCAAGATCGGTCCGGCGGTGGCCGCCGGCTGCACGATGGTGATCAAACCCGCCGCGGAGACGCCGCTGTCGATGCTGGCGCTGGCGCGGGTGCTCGAGGACAGCGGCCTTCCCCCTGGCGTCCTCAACGTCATCACGACATCGCGCTCGTCCGCAGTCATGGAGCCGCTGATCCGTGACTCCCGGGCCCGCAAGCTCTCGTTCACCGGATCCACCGAGGTCGGCCGGCGGCTCGTCGGTCAGTCCGCCGAACAACTGCTGCGTGTGTCGATGGAGCTCGGGGGCAACGCACCGTTCCTGGTGTTCGACGATGCGGACCTCGATGCGGCCGTCGAGGGTGCCATGACCGCAAAGATGCGCAACATCGGCGAAGCCTGCACAGCGGCCAACCGATTCCTCGTACACGAGTCGGTCGCCAACGATTTCTCCCGCCGGCTTGCCGACCGGATGGGTCGCCTCCGCATGGGCCGGGGGACCGAACAGGGCGTCGAGGTCGGGCCGCTGATCAACGAAAAGGCCCGCGCCGGCGTCGCTGAGTTGGTCGCCGACGCCGCCGACATGGGTGGCAAGATCCTCGTCGGTGGAGAGCAGCCGGACCGGCCGGGTTGGTTCTATCCGCCAACGGTCGTCACCGACGTTCCTCCAGACGCCCGGGTCTTCC
Source organism: uncultured Actinomycetota bacterium (assembly GCA_963831385.1). Lineage (GTDB taxonomy): Bacteria > Actinomycetota > Actinomycetes > Jiangellales > Jiangellaceae > JACVRX01. The sequence goes on along the minus strand of CAWHPW010000006.1, from coordinate 190,963 downwards.
GCGAGGAGATCTTCGGCCCGGTCGCTCCACTGACGTCGTTCGGGATCGACGACGAGGCGCTCGACCTGGCCAACAACACGGAATTCGGCCTAGTCGCCTATGCCTACACCCGAGACCTGAACCGGGCGCTGACCGTCGCCGAGCGGCTCGAGACGGGCATGGTCGGGCTGAATCTGGGTGTGGTGTCGAATCCGGCCGCACCGTTCGGCGGAGTCAAGGCCTCAGGGTTCGGTCGCGAAGGGGGCCGCGAGGGGATCGAGGAGTACCTCGAGGTGAAGTACGTCGGCGTTGCACACTGACGACCTCGGGCTGGTCCCGGCACTCACCCGACCCGGCCGGCTCCGAGCAGGAGACCGGGTAGCCGTTGTCGCGCCGAGCGGACCGGTGCGCGCCGACCGACTCGCCGAAGGTTGCGTCATCCTGCGCGGGTGGGGCCTGGACGTCGTGATCGGACCCCATGTCACGGCCGTCGACGACCGGCTCGCCTACCTAGCCGGCGACGACCAGCGCCGGGCGGCGGACCTGCAGTCTGCGTGGCTGGATCCGACCGTGGCCGGGATCGTGTGCGCCCGCGGCGGCTATGGTGCCGAGCGCATCCTCGAGCTGCTCGACTGGTCGGCGATGCGGGCCGCCGGGCCCAAGGTATTCGCCGGATACAGCGACGTCACCGCGTTGCACGAGGCGTTCGCGCTCAGCCTGGGTCTGGTGACGCTGCACTCGCCGATGGCGGCTGCGCAGGTCTTCCTCACCGACGACCTGACGGCCGATTTGCTCCGCCGCACGCTGTTCGAGCCCGAGTCGATGCAGGTTCTCACCTCACCGACGGCCGAGACTCTGGTGGCGGGCAGGGCGCACGGCGTAACGGTGGGCGGATGCCTGAGCGTGCTGGCTAGTTCGATCGGCACCCCGACCGGTCGGCGCAGCGTCACCGGTGGAATCTTGCTGCTCGAGGACGTCGCGGAGGAGCCTTACCGGTTGGATCGGATGCTCACCCACCTGCTGCGCAGCCGGTGGCTCGACGGCGTCACCGGGATCGCGATCGGCTCGCTGTTCGGCTGCGGTCCAGCCGACCAGCTGCGAGCCGTGATGCTCGACCGGCTGGGCGGTCTCGGCGTGCCGATCGTGTGGGAACTCGGGTTCGGTCATGGCCGGTCCTCGCTGACCGTCCCGTTGGGCATCCCGGCCACCCTCGACGCCGACCCGGAGACCAACACCGCGACCTTGACCCTCGACGTTCCCGCCCTGGGGTGAGCCAGAGCGGGAACGTCGAGCGGGCCCCCCGCCCCCCGGGTTGATGGGCCCGTCAGTGAGCGTGCTCGCCGAGCTGTGCCCGGATCTCGCCGCCTGGGTACAGCGAGCTGTGCACGTTGACGTATGTCACGCCCGCCCGGATCGCGCGTGACCAGCTCGTCGAACTGGCCAGCAGTGATGCCCTGCGCGGCCGGACCGATGACATCGGCCGGGACGATGACGCCCTCGATCGTGGCCGGTGCTGCCGGGCACGCCTGCGTGCCGACCGGCCCGTTGCCGAGGTTCGAGCACAGGAACACGCTGATGCCGCCGCTCTGATGGCGTCCGCCGAGGTGGATGTGCGCCTGGAGCAACGTTGCCTTCGAGCGCCGAGTAGCTCAGCTGTGTAGGAGATCTCCTGACCGGACGAGCTGATCCGAGCCCGAAACTCGCCGGTGCCCGTCGTCGACAGCACCAGCGGATCCTCCTCGTAGCCGCTGAGCTTTTCGTTGACCGTATTTCGCCGGACGCTGCCGTCGTCGCCACTGGCGACGGCGACCGTGCCGCCGATGGTCACCACCGCCACCGCGCCGACGATGAGTGTTCTGCGCAGACGTCGATTCATCACCCGGGCCTCCCTCCGGTCAGACTCGGCCCACGTGAGGACACGTATGGCGGCGGCGATGGGTTCAACGACAATGACGGTATGAGTGCGCCGCGAGAGATCGTGATCCTCGGGTCGACCGGTTCGGTCGGCACCCAGGCGATCGATATCGTGCAGCGCAATCCGGGCAAGTTCCGGGTCGTCGGTATCGCCGCGGGCGGCTCCGACCCGGCGGCGCTCGCGGCCCAAGCCCTCGAGCTCGGGGTCGACGTCGTGGCGGTCGCGAAGGCAGGCGCAGCGGCGGATCTGCTACTGGCGTTCTACGCCGAAGCACAGCGCCGTGGCTTCAGCGCGGGGGAGTACGCGGTGCCGAAGGTGCTCGCCGGTCCGGATGCTGCGACCGAGATCGCCGCCCACGACTGCGACGTGGTGCTGAACGCCATTTCTGGCTCGATCGGACTTCGGCCCACCCTTGCGGCATTAGCCTCCGGGCGGCAGCTGGCACTGGCCAACAAGGAATCACTGATCGTCGGCGGGCCGCTGGTCGTGGCGGCTGCGCAGCCTGGGCAGATCGTCCCCGTCGATTCGGAGCACTCTGCGCTCGCGCAGTGCCTGCGGGGCGGCCGCCGGGACGAAGTCCGCCGGCTGATCCTCACCGCGAGCGGCGGGCCGTTCCGGGGCCGCCCGCGCGACACGCTCGGCGAGATAACGCCGAAGCAGGCGTTGGCCCATCCGACCTGGAAGATGGGGCCGCTCGTCACGGTGAACTCCGCGACGTTGGTCAACAAGGGCTTGGAGGTCATCGAGGCGCATCTGCTGTTCGGAATTCCCTTCGATGCCATCGAGGTGGTCGTGCATCCCCAGTCGATCGTGCACTCGATGGTCGAGTTCATCGATGGGTCGACGCTCGCGCAGGCAAGCCCGCCGGACATGCGGATTCCGATCGCCCTCGGGCTGGCCTGGCCGGATCGGGTGGGAGATGCCGCGCTGGCCTGCGATTGGACGACATCCCAGACGTGGCAGTTCCTGCCGCTCGACGACGAAGCGTTTCCCGCGGTAGCGCTGGCCCGAGAGGTCGGTACCCTGGGCGGTACGGCTCCAGCGGTCTTCAACGCAGCCGACGAGGAGTGCGTCGCTGCGTTCCTCGACGGTCGTCTGCCGTTTCTCGGCATCGTGGACACAGTCGCCGAGGTGGTCTCCGAGCACGTCGCAGCCGGCGCATTCGGGAACGTCCGCGGTGTCGAAGACGTTCTTGCTGCCGAGACCTGGGCGCGTCACCGTGCCCGCGAGGTGCTTCGACGATGAAGGCGAGCGGGTAAGTGGACTGGCTGACCGTCCTGGGCGTCCTGGCCTTTGCCGTCGGGTTGCTGCTCTCGATCGCGCTACACGAAATCGGTCACCTGGTGCCGGCGAAGCTGTTCGGCGTCAAGGTCAGCCAGTACATGGTGGGCTTCGGCCGCACGGTGTGGTCACGCCACCGGGGAGAGACGGAGTATGGGTTCAAGGCCGTCCCGTTGGGCGGCTACGTGCGCATGGTCGGCATGTTCCCGCCAGAGCCGGGTGACGATCCGCGGCATTTGCGCCGGGCGAGCACTGGACCGTTCCAGGCACTGATCGAGGACGCGCGCCGCGCGTCGAAGGAGGAGATCAAGCCTGGCGACGAGGACCGGGTCTTCTACCGCAAGGCGTGGTGGAAGAAGCTCATCGTCATGCTCGGCGGTCCGGCGATGAACGTCCTCATCGCGGCCGTGCTGGCGGGCGCCGTTTTGATGATCTACGGCAATCCCACCGAGCCCGAACTGCGCCCAGTCGTCAGCGAGGTGTCGGCCTGCGTCATCCCGGTGGCCGATGGCAACCGGCCGTGCACCTCTGCCGACCCGGAGACGCCGGCAGCGGAGGCTGGGTTCCGGCCCGGAGACCGGTTGGTCTCGTTCGACGGCGAACCGTTGAGCTCGTGGAGCGTCGCCCAGGACTTGATCCGCGACCACCGGGCCGGAACGGTCGACGTCGTCGTCGAACGAAGCGGTCAGGAGCTGACCCTCACGCCTGTTCTCATCACGACCGAACGGCGCGCCCTCGGGGCGGCCGACGAGGACGGATATCGCGAAGCCACCGATGAGCTCGTCACCGTCGGATTCCTCGGCATCGCCCCCACTCAGGAGTTCGTGCCCGAGGACGTCGGCAGCGCGGTGACCTGGCTGGGCGACTTCACGGTGCAGACAGCCACGGCCGTCGTCTCCATCCCGCAGAAGATGGTCGGCGTCTGGCAGGCCGCCTTCGGCGGTGAGGAACGGGATCTCACCGGGCCCATCGGCATCGTCGGCGCCGGCCGGATCGGCGGTGAGATCGCGACCGCCGAGGTCGACGTCGACGCCCGGATCGCCACCTTCGTCCTGTTGCTGGCGAGCTTCAACATGGCGATCGCGCTGTTCAACCTCATCCCTCTGCTGCCGCTCGACGGCGGCCACGCGGCGGGTGCGATCTGGGAGGGCATCAAGCTCGGGTACGCCAGGCTGACCGGTGGACCAAAGCCGAAGCCCGTCGATGTCGCGAAGGCGCTGCCCCTTGCCTATGGGGTAGCGGCCGTGCTCATCGGCATGAGCGCGCTGCTCCTTTACGCCGACATCGTCAACCCGGTCCGGCTCTCTGGCTGAGATACCCCGACAATGGACGCCATGAGCGTCACGTTGGGCATGCCCGCCATGCCGGCACCCGTGCTCGCACCCCGGCGGGCGTCGCGCAAGATCCGTGTCGGCAAGGTCGACGTCGGCGGTGACGCACCCGTCAGCGTGCAGTCGATGACGACCACGCCGACCACCGACGTCGACGCGACTCTCCAGCAGATCGCCGAGCTCACCGCCACCGGATGCGACATCGTCCGGGTCGCCTGTCCCAGCCAGGACGACGCGGAGGCGTTGCCGGCGATCGCCCGCAAGTCGCAGATTCCGGTGATCGCCGACATCCACTTCCAGCCGAAGTATGTGTTCGCTGCGATCGACGCCGGGTGTGCCGGCGTCCGAGTGAACCCCGGCAACATCCGCAAATTCGACGACCAGGTCGCTTCGATCGCGCGCGCAGCCGCCGACTCGGGGGTCTCGATCCGGATCGGTGTCAACGCCGGCTCGCTGGACCCGCGGCTGCTGGAGAAGTACGGCAAGGCCACTGCGGAGGCGCTGGTCGAGTCTGCGGTGTGGGAAGCCTCGCTGTTCGAAGAGCACGACTTTCACGACTTCAAGATCTCGGTCAAGCACCACGATCCGGTCGTCATGGTCCGTGCGTACGAGCTGTTGGCCGAGCGCGGCGACTGGCCGCTGCACCTCGGCGTGACCGAGGCCGGCCCGGCGTTCCAGGGAACCGTCAAATCGGCTGTTGCCTTCGGTGCGCTGCTCTCTCGGGGGATCGGCGACACCATTCGGGTCTCGCTGTCCGCGCCTCCCGTCGAAGAGGTCAAGGTCGGCCTGCAGATCTTGCAGTCGCTGAATCTGCGCGAACGCAAGCTGGAGATCGTGTCCTGCCCGTCCTGCGGACGGGCTCAGGTAGACGTCTACACGCTGGCCGATCGCGTGACCGCTGGCCTGGAGGGGATGGAGGTACCGCTCCGAGTCGCGGTCATGGGTTGTGTCGTCAACGGTCCGGGCGAGGCGCGCGAGGCCGATCTCGGTGTTGCATCGGGCAATGGCAAGGGCCAGATCTTCGTCAAGGGCGAGGTGGTCAGAACGGTGCCGGAGGCGCAGATCGTCGAGACCTTGATCGACGAGGCCATGCGGCTCGCGTCGGAGTTGGAGGCCGCCGGCGCCGCGTCGGGCCCACCGACGGTCTCCGTGAGCTGATCCCCGCAATCGCGCACCCGGCGGACGCGCGCAACCGTTGATCACGTTCACCACCCTGGCGGGTGGTTCACTAGGCGCAGGAACCTGGTGAACGACCGCCACGCATGGTGAACGTGATCAACGGACGGCTGGGGAGAACGGGCGTGCTCGAGACGACGACTGCGGCCGTCGGTTGCCTGCAACCGGCCGACCTGCCCGAGGTGCTTAATGTGCTCGGCCGCGATCCGATCGCCGATGTCTTCGTCGCGTCCCGGGTGCACTCGTCTGGGCTCGCCCCGGACCAGCTGGGTGGCGACCTGTGGGGTTACCGGGAGGCGGGGCAACTGGTCGCCCTTTGTTACGCCGGGGCAAACCTGGTGCCGGTGGCGGCGTCAGCTGAGGCCGTGCGCAGCTTTGCCGGGTTGGCGGCCCGACGCGGCCGGCGGTGCTCGTCGATGCTCGGGCCCGCCGAGGCAGTACTGGCGATGTGGGATCTGCTTCGACCCAGCTGGGGCTCGGCTCGCGAGGTGCGGCCACATCAGCCACTCCTTGCCATCGCTGACCCGCCGGCAGTGCCGGCTGACCCATGGGTGCGCCGAGTGTGGCCGCACGAGATCGACACCATCTTGCCTGCGTGCATCGCGATGTTCACCGAGGAAGTCGGCATCTCCCCAGTCGGCAAGGACGGCGGTGCGTATTACCGCGCTCGGGTAGCGGAGATGGTCTGCTCGGGGCGGGCCTTTGCCCGGTTCGAGGACGGCGAGGTGCTGTTCAAGGCCGAGATCGGCGCGGCCACCCCGCAGGCCTGCCAGGTCCAGGGCGTGTGGGTTCGTCCTGACCGGCGGGGAGAAGGGCTGTGCGCGCCGGGCATGGCCGCCGTCGTCGAACACGCGCAACGTGCGATCGCCCCGGTCATCACGCTCTACGTCAACGACTACAACGTCCCGGCCCAGTCCGCCTATCGCCGCGTGGGATTCCGTGAGATCGGGGAGTTCGCGACGGTGCTGTTCTGACCTCAGCGCTCGAGGTCGGCCACGAAATCCGCCAGATCCTTGGCTACGCGTTCGGGCTGCTCCCACAGGACGAGGTGGCCCGTGTCCTCGTACACCACCATTCGCGCGGCCGGTATTGCCGCCGCGAGCGCGTCCGCGTCCGCACGCGGCAATAGCTCGTCGCGTTCACCCCAGATGATCAGGGTGGGCGCAGTAATCGTCCCGGACTCCGACGGCGGAACGGCGGCGGTGAGCCCGGTGAGTCCTGCCCGCCAGACGTGTGCGGGAACTCGCATGCCGTCGCGAATCCGGTCCTCGATGTACCAGTCGGGTACATCGTGATGCCGCTGGAACCAGGTCAGGGAGTCCTTTACCCAGGCCGGATCAATCGGTTCGGTCAGCGAATCAACTTCGTCGGCGAAGGCCGGTCGGCCCTGCAAGCTCCGAGGCGCTCCGACAAGGACCAAGCCCCTGATTCGATCGGGAGCGTTGACGGCAACCTGTTGAGCGACGTAGCCACCGCTCGAGGACCCGACGAGTACCGCTGACGGCACGCCGACTGCGTCCATGAACGCTTCGATGTCCTCGGCGAAGTCTCCAAGGGCGTACCCGTCGGCGGGCTTGTCGGCGTCGCCGTGGCCCCGCTGATCCATCGCGAAGACGTGCAACGTCGAGGGCAATGCCGACAGCATGAGGTCGAAGCAGCCTGACGATTCCACCCAGGCGTGGAGGAGCAGCACCGCAGTCCCGGACGGGTCGCCCTGCACGAGGTAAGGAACCGTGACTCCGGTAGAGAGGCGCACCGTGCGGATACCCGGGCCCGCAATCACATCACGATGCTAGATCTCTTGTGGGTCCCGGCCGAAGATGGCGGCTGCGGTAGCGCACACTGTCCCGGTGAAAGGCCGTCTGCCTGTCGCGGCTGCCGCAGTCCTCGTGCTCGCGGCGTGCACAGGAGGCGACGAACCGTCTACCGAGCCTTCGCTGACGCGCACCGAAACGTCGACATCGACGCCTATTCCCACTCCGGAGCCTCGGACGTTCACCCTGGTGGGGACCGGCGACGTCCTTCTGCATGAACGACTGTGGCACCAGGCTGAGCGGGACGCCCAGATCACGGCGAACGGTACCCTCGACTTCACCCCTCAGCTTGCGAACATTGCTCCCGTCGTCTCAGCCGCCGACGTCGCGATCTGCCACCTTGAGGTACCGCTTGCTCCACGGCGCGGTCCGTACGCGGGATATCCCACGTTCTCGGGCCCGCCACAGATTGTGTCGGCGCTGGTAGCGACCGGTTATGACGCGTGCTCCACGGCGTCGAACCACACGTTCGATCAGGGTGCCTCGGGGGTGACGCGCACTCTGGACGTCCTCGACGCCGCGGGCATCGCGCACGCCGGCTCGGCTCGCACCCCGGCGGAGTCTGCTCAGACGACCCTGATCGACGTGACAACGACCGAAGGCGCGGTTCGGCTGGCGCTGCTGTCGTACACCTACGGCTTCAACGGCATCCCGTACCCGGGTGAGCAGACATTCTGGGCGAACGAGATCGACGAGCAGACAATCCTGGTCGACGCAGCGACGGCCCGGCAGCGCGGGGCCGACGTGGTCGTCGTCGCCTTGCATTGGGGTACCGAGTTCGACCATGACCCCAACCCGCAGCAACTGGACCTGGCACCGCGGCTGATCGCGGCCCCGGACATCGACCTGTTGCTCGGCCATCACGCCCACGTCGTGCAGCCGATGGAGAACATCGGCGGGGAGTGGGTCGTCTACGGCATGGGCAATCTCATGGCCAATCACGCCGAGCCGCAGGGACCCAAGTCGGAGGGACTGCTCACCCGCTTCACGTTCACCGAAGATCGGATCACCGGACGCTTTGTCGTCACAGCAGCGGAATACCTGCCGCTGTACCAGACTTACGAGTTCCCCATCGAAGTGCTCGTGGTACCGACCGCACTCGCCTCCGGCGATACGGGCACGACGAGTGCCGCTCGGCTCGAGGAAGCGCTGGCCCGCACGACCGCGGTCGTGACCAGCCGCGGAAGCATTGCTGGCCTCGCACCGCTGAGTCCCTGACAGCAGGCCGCCCGGGAAAGGCGGCGACGTCGTCAGACCGGCGGTGGATATCCTCGCCCGGTCAACTGGCCTCACCGGCGATACGGAGATCCACGTGATCCTGCGGATGTCGACGATGTTCCTGCGAACCCTGCGCGAGGACCCCGTCGACGCGGAGGTACCCAGCCATCGGCTGCTCGTGCGGGCCGGGTACATCCGCCGGGTGGCGCCGGGAATCTTCTCCTGGCTGCCCCTGGGCTATCGGGTTCTTCGCAACGTGGAGCAGGTCATCCGGGAAGAGATGGACCGCTCCGGTGCGCAGGAGGTGCATTTTCCTGCGCTCATTCCGCGCGAACCGTACGAGGTCAGCGGCCGGTGGACCGAGTACGGCGATCTCATCTTCCGCCTGCGCGACCGCAAGGACGGCGACTACCTGCTCGGCCCGACCCACGAGGAGTTGTTCACGCTACTGGTCAAGGACTTGTACTCGTCGTACAAGGACCTGCCGCTGTCGCTGTACCAGATACAGACGAAGTACCGCGACGAGGCTCGTCCACGCGCCGGCATCCTGCGCGGGCGTGAGTTCGTGATGAAGGACTCCTACTCCTTCGACCTCGACGACGCTGGCCAGCAGCGGTCCTACGAGCAGCATCGCCGGGCCTACATACGTATCTTCGACCGTCTCGGACTCGACTATGTGATCGTCGCGGCGATGTCGGGTGCCATGGGTGGCAGCGCCAGCGAGGAGTTCCTCGCGCCGGCCGAGATCGGTGAGGACACCTTTGTGCGCTCACCAGGCGGTTACGCAGCGAACGTCGAGGCGGTCGTCACTCCTGTGCCTGAGCCGGTGGAGTCGGCGGACAAGCCGGCAGCTCATGTCGAGGACACCCCGGACACACCAACGATCGAGACTCTCGTCGCGCTGGCGAACGACCGTTTCCCGCGGCCGGATCGGCGCTGGGGCGCCGGCGACACGTTGAAGAACGTGGTAGTGACACTGCGCGAACCAGACGGGACCAAGACGCCGCTGGTCGTTGGCATTCCCGGCGACCGTGATGTCGACATGAAGCGACTTGAGGCAGCCGTGCTGCCGGCCGAGGTCGAGCCGTTCACTGACACCGATTTCACCAGTCACCCCACTCTCGTGCGTGGTTACATCGGGCCTGCCTCCTTCGAGACCGGCGAGGCCAGTCAATACCTGGGCGCCGAGGCCACGGCGAAGATCCGCTACCTGCTCGATCCCAGAGTGGTCGACGGCACGCGGTGGATCACCGGAGCGAACGCACCCGGTCGGCACGTCTTCGACCTGGTGGCGGGTCGAGACTTCACCGGGGACGGCACCGTCGAGGCAGCCGAGGTCCGGGCCGGCGATCCCGCCCCGGACGGCTCCGGGCCGCTCGAGCTGGCTCGTGGCATCGAGATCGGACACATTTTCCAGCTCGGCCGCAAGTACGCCGAGGCGCTGGACCTCAAGGTGCTCGACGAGACCGGCACGCTCGTCACCGTCACCATGGGCTCCTATGGGATCGGCGTGTCTCGAGCGGTCGCGGCCATCGCCGAGCAGACGCACGACGATGCCGGCCTGTGCTGGCCGCGGGAGGTCGCGCCTGCCGACGTGCACATCGTGGCGGCCGGCCGAGACGATGCGGTGTTCGGGGCGGCCGATCAGCTCGCGCGCGAACTGGACGAGGCCGGGATCCGGGTGCTCTACGACGACCGCAAGAACGTCTCGACAGGGGTGAAGTTCGCCGACTCCGAGCTGATCGGGATCCCGACGATCGTCGTCGTCGGGCGTGGGCTGGCCGACGGCACGGTCGAGGTCAAGGACCGTCGCAGCGGAGAGCGCGTCCACGTTCCGGTGAGCGGCGCGGTCGCGCACCTCGTCGAGCTCCTCGGGCGCTGAATCCGCGCACGCGCACGTTCGCGCCCTCGAGTACTGCGCTCGTCCCTCCGCTTGCCGGTTCCGGATGTCACCCTCACCCTTGAAGGTGTCGCCGCATCCGAGGGAGACGACATGGACGAGCCCGAGCACGACTACGACCTGCTGGTCATCGGCTCCGGGCCGGGCGGTCAGAAGGCGGCGATCGGCGCGGCCAAGCTGGGTCAACGGGTCTGCGTCGTCGAGCGGCGGCACATGATCGGTGGCGTGTGCGTCAACACCGGCACCATCCCGTCGAAGACCCTGCGTGAAGCCGTCCTCTACCTCACCGGCTTGTCCATGCGCGAGCTGTACGGCCAGTCGTACCGGGTGAAGCAGGAGATCACCGTCCAGGACTTGCTGGCTCGCACCCAACATGTCATCGGCCGGGAGATCGAGGTCGTCCGGTCACAGTTGTTCCGCAACCACATCGACCTGTTGATCGGTTCCGGACGCTTCATCGACCCCCACACCATCGAGATCTCCGGCGGCGGGGACCGCCGCGTGGTCCAGGCGGGCCAGATCGTGATTGCGACGGGGTCACGGCCAGCCCGCCCCGCCCATGTGGAGTTCGACGAAGTCCGGGTCGTCGACTCCGACGGCATCGTGTCGCTCGAGCGGGTTCCCGACACCATGGTGGTGGTCGGCGCCGGGGTGATCGGCATCGAGTACGCGTCGATGTTCGCCGCGCTCGGGACGCGGGTCACCGTCGTCGAAAAGCGCGACCGCATGCTCGAGTTCTGCGATCCCGAGGTGGTCGAGTCCCTGAAGTTCCACCTGCGCGACCTGTCGGTGACTTTCCGGTTCGGCGAGGAGGTCGAGAAGGTCGAGGTCGGCCAGCAGGGGACGGTCACGACGTTGGCGAGCGGCAAACGCATCGCCGCCGAGACCGTCATGTACTCGGCCGGGCGCCAGGGCATGACCGACGAGCTCGAGCTCGAAGCCGCCGGACTGACCGCAGACCCTCGGGGCCGGATCACGGTCGACGACGAGTACCGCACGACGGTGCCGCACATCTTCGCCGTCGGCGACGTGATCGGCTTTCCGGCCTTGGCGGCGACGAGCATGGACCAGGGTCGGCTCGCCGCCTTGTACGCGTTCGGCGAACCGGCCACCAAGCTTCACGACATCCAGCCGATCGGCATCTACACGATCCCGGAGATCTCCTACTGCGGGCTCACGGAGGTGCAGCTGACTGCGGATTCAGTTCCTTACGAGGTCGGGATCTCGCGTTACCGCGAACTCGCGCGAGGACAGATCGTGGGCGACTCGTACGGCATGCTCAAACTGCTGGTATCGACGGCGACCCGGCACGTCCTCGGGGTGCACGTCTTCGGCACTGGCGCCACCGACTTGGTGCACATCGGGCAGGCAGTGATGGGCTGCGGCGGAACCGTCGACTATCTCGTCGACACCGTTTTCAACTACCCGACGCTCTCCGAGGCGTACAAGGTCGCGGCACTGGATGCCACCAACAAGCTGCGGGCGGTCGACCGATTCGGTCTGTGAGGATCTCAGTCGGTCGGCGGGTCGATGCCGGGTAGCGGAGATGTCCGCCCGGTCCAGCGGGCGGCGAGCACGGCCGTATCGAGCAGAGCCTGAGCTGCTGCTTGCCGAAGCGCCGTATTCGTGCTCACGGCGATGAGGTCGGCGTAGAGGACGGTCAGCCGTTCCTCCAACAGGCCGGCAAGGCGCCGCGCAGAGGCTGCGTCGTCGACGGGAAACGGCACGGCGTAGGCCGGCAACGACGCGACCGGCTCTGCGCTGCGAGCCCGAATCAGCTCGGTCAGCATGTCGCGACGGGACAGGTGCGCCTCATAGGCGGCCCTGATCGTCGGCTGGTCTTGCTCGGCGGCGTGTGGTCCGAGCGCGCCGTATCCGTATACGCAGGCGTGCTCTCCAGCAAGGACGGCCTGCAGCGCGTCCAGCGTGCTCACGGCGCCGCCGGGAGCAGCACGGCATTCGCCGCCTCTCCGGCCGCGATGGCCGCAACCAGTTCGGCAAGCGCTGGATCGTCGCAGCGCAAGCAGTCCCGCAACCGCGCTTGGGCCGCGTTTTCCTCGGCGGTTCGCAGGACGCCCACGGCCGCGGTCGGATCAGCTGCGACAGGCGGACCGGTTGTGGCAGGAGTCGGCGTGGCACCCGCACTGGCGGACGCGCCGTCGGGCGTTGCCGTCGTGGGGCGCACCGCGGGCGCGAGTCGACCCGAGGACCCAACAGCAGCACTGTGGTGCCGGTGGCGATCTTCGACCAGGGCAAGGGCGTCGTCGAGCTCGGGGTGCGCCGCCCGGGTGGCGGCATAGAGAGCGACCAGGTCAGCTTCGGCAGCGGCGAGCTGCCGGCGCAGCTGCTCGTCGGGTGTGGGCGCGGAGGAGCTGGGCCGGGGAACACCCGCAGGCTGGCCACTGCAGGCCACGGCAGCCAGCGCAGTAGCACCGAGCAACACTGACCGCCGGGCCACGCTGGCTGTCCGCGTCGTGTCCGGAGGTAGCACCCGCACACGGTAGGACACCGGTTGACACAACGCGGGCTGCTCCCCCTCCGGGAGTACGCTGACCAGCACGGACGGCCGGACCGGGACGTTTCCGGCCGACAACTCGACAGCGAGGAGGTCCTCGGGATGAGCAATCCGAGCCGCGACCTCGTTGACGAGCATCTTCGCGATGTCGTCGAGCCGGTCTGCATTGGGCAAGGCTTCGACCTCGAGGCACTGGAGGTCATGTCCGCCGGACGGCGTCGTCGGGTCAGCGTCGTCATCGACGCAGACGGCGGAGTCGACCTCGACCAATGTGCCGAACTGTCGCACGCCTTGTCCGCTGCGATGGAAGCGACAGATGTGCTCGGTGACGCCCCATACACGCTGGAGGTCAGCTCGCCTGGTGTCGCCCGCCCGCTGCGGTTGCCGAGGCATTGGCGACGGAACATCGGTCGGTTGGTCCACGTGGTGCTCGAGGACGGCAGTGACCTGGTGGGGCGGATCCAGATCGCCGACGAAGCCGGCGCCGTGCTGAACGTCGACGGTTCATCGCGACGGCTGCCGTATGACGCGATCAGAACGGCGCGGGTACAAATCGAATTCCGCCGCTTCGACGGGGGAGAGGAGTGACGCCGTGGACGTCGACCTGTCGGTCCTGCGCGCTCTGGAGCGGGAAAAGGAGATCTCGTTCGACCTCCTCGTCGAGGCACTCGAGCAGGCATTGCTCGTCGCATACGAGCGCACCGAGGGGGCCCAACCCCACGCTAGGGTCGAGCTGAACCGCAAGACTGGTCACGTCACAGTCTGGGCTCAGGACGTGGATGAGAACGAGGCTGTCCTCCGCGAATGGGACGACACGCCCGAGGGGTTCGGCCGGATCGCGGCCACGACCGCCAAACAAGTGATCCTGCAACGGCTGCGCGACGCCGAAGACGAGATCACCTTCGGCGAATTCCTCGGCAAAGAGGGCGACATCATCTCCGGAACCATCCAGCAAGGCCGCGATCCCCGCTCTGTGCTGGTCGATCTCGGCAAGGTGGAGGCGGTCCTGCCGGCCCAGGAACAGGTCCCCGGTGAGCGTTACGAGCACGGTAGCCGGATCAAGTGTTATGTCCTGCAGGTCCGCAAAGGACTGCGCGGTCCGGTGGTGACGTTGTCGCGTACGCATCCCAACCTGGTCAAGAAGCTGTTCGCGCTCGAGGTGCCGGAAATCGCCGACGGCACGGTAGAGATCGCCGGGATTGCTCGTGAGGCCGGTCACCGCAGCAAGATCGCAGTGCGGTCGACGACCCCAGTTGTTAATGCCAAGGGAGCGTGCATCGGGCCGATGGGCGCCCGGGTTCGAGCCGTCGTGGCAGAACTGCACGGGGAGAAGATCGACATCGTGGACTGGTCGGACGATCCAGCCGAGCTGGTCGCGCATGCCCTTTCGCCAGCCCGGGTCAGCCAGGTCGAGGTCGTCGACGTCGACGCCAGGGCGGCTCGGGTGACCGTTCCGGACTACCAGCTCTCGCTGGCGATCGGGCGCGAAGGCCAGAATGCCCGGCTCGCCGCCCGGCTGACCGGCTGGCGGATCGATATCCGCCCGGACAGCGGAGGCCCGGAGCCGGTCAGCGTCATCACCCCAGTGCCGCAGGAGGGCGATGTCGGTGCAGCGCCCGACTCGGCCGGTGTGTGACCAGGCGCTAGACTGTCTCTGGAAGTGTGAATGGACGATCGTGCGGCCCCCCGCCCACCCATGCGTACCTGCGTCGGCTGTCGGGCCCGCGCGAGCAAGTTCGACCTGCTGCGGGTCGTGGCGGTCGAGAACAGCACCGCGCCGGAAACGGCCACGATGCTGACTCCCGACCGGCGCGGCAAGCTCCCAGGTCGGGGCGCTTACCTGCACCCCGACCTGCGGTGCCTCGACCTTGCCGAGCGTCGTCGGGTGTTCCGGCGGGCCTTGCGCCTGCCGGGGCAGTTCGACACGTCGGTGCTGCGACAATGGGTGGAGGAGCAGGTGGCCGTCAACCGGAACACCGGAGCGGCGACCAGCCGGTACAAGGAGACGTGACACTCGTGGGCATTCGATGAGCATGAACCGATGAGTACGCGCACTACCTAGCCGGCCCGAGCCGACGCCCGGGCCGAGAAGGAGAGCAGTGGCTAAGGTCCGGGTATACGAGCTCGCCAAGGAGTTCGGAGTAGAGAGCAAGGTCGTCCTGGCGAAGTTGGGCGACCTGGGTGAGTTCGTCCGATCGGCGTCATCGACAGTCGAGGCACCGGTCGTCCGCAAGCTGAAGGAAGCATTCGCAGACGCGCCGCCAGCACCGGCGAAGAAGGCGGCCGCGGCCAAGACCGCCGCCAAGACCGCCGCCAAGAAGGTGCCCGCGGACGGGTCCACATCACCGGCACCCGTTCCGGTTGCGGAGTCGGCGCCACAGCCGGTCGCGCCGGAGCTGCCGACGGCTACGCCGGAGCCCGCGCCGTTATCCGACCTGCCGGCCGCGGCCGTTGCATCGACGGGTCCGAAGCCGGGACCAGCCGCGCCGCGCCCGGCTGCGCCGCGTCCCGGTGGCCCGCGCCCCGGTAACAACCCATTCGGGACCGAAAGCACCGGCATGGGCCGGCGACCGGCTGGTCCACGTCCGGGCAACAACCCGTTCTCCGCTGGTGGCACGACGGGTATGCAGCGACCGCAGACGCGCCCCGACGCCCCACCCGGCGCGGGTGGTCCACGCCCGTCTCCCGGCGGCATGCCGCCACGCCCGGCCGGCGGTGCACCAGGCGGTTCGCGTCCGTCCCCCGGGATGATGCCGACGCGTCCTGGCTCGCCGCGCACGGCGGGGCCCGGCGAGCGGGGCCGCGCCGGCCGTCCAGGTGGCGGCGGTGCTCCCGCCGGTGAACGCGGGGGTCGTTCTGGCGGAACCGGCCGCACCGGCACTGGCGGCGGATTCGCCGGCCGGCCGGGTGCCGGCGGCGGGTTCGGTGGACGTCCGGGTGCCGGTGGTCGAGGCCGCGGTGGAACAGCAGGCGCTTTCGGGCGGCCTGGGGGGAAACCCGCTCGCGGCCGCAAGAGCAAGCGCCAGAAGCGCCAGGAGTACGACAACATGCAGGCTCCCTCGATCGGGGGCGTGCGGGTTCCGCGCGGTAACGGGCAGACCATCCGGCTCCCCCGCGGGGCGTCGCTGACCGACTTCGCCGAGCGGATCGACACCGAGGCCGGAGCGCTGGTCCAGGTGCTGTTCCATCTCGGCGAGATGGTCACGGCCACCCAGTCCGTCGACGAGGACACCTTCAAGCTGCTTGGCGAGGAATTGGGCTACGACCTCCAGGTGGTCTCGCCCGAGGACGAGGACCGCGAACTGCTCGAGTCCTTCGCCATCGACTTCGAGGCCGAGGACGACGAGGAGGGCTTGGTGGCTCGCCCGCCGGTCGTCACGGTCATGGGTCACGTCGATCACGGCAAGACCAAACTCCTCGACGCGATCCGCAACGCCAACGTCGTCGAGGCAGAGGCCGGTGGCATCACCCAGCACATCGGGGCGTACCAGGTGCACGTCGACCACGAAGGAGAAGATCGCGCGATCACCTTCATCGACACGCCGGGTCACGAGGCATTCACCGCCATGCGGGCCCGTGGCGCGCAGGTGACCGACATCGCGATCCTGGTCGTCGCCGCCGACGACGGCGTGATGCCACAGACCGTCGAGGCGCTCAACCACGCGAAGGCCGCCGACGTCCCGATCGTCGTCGCGGTGAACAAGGTCGACCTCGAGGGCGCCAACCCGGCCAAGATCCGTCAGCAGCTCACCGAGTACGGCCTGGTCGCCGAGGAGTACGGCGGCGAGACGATGTTCATCGACGTCTCGGCCAAGCAGCGGATGAACATCGACAAGCTGCTCGAGGCGGTCATCCTGACTGCGGATGCTGCACTGGACCTGCGAGCCAACCCCGACATGGCGGCCCGCGGCGTGGCCATCGAAGGTCACCTCGACAAGGGGCGCGGCCCGGTGGCAACTGTGCTCGTCCAGCGCGGGACGTTGAAAGCCGGCGACGCGATCGTGACCGGGCAGGCGTACGGCCGGGTGCGGGCGATGCTCGATGAGTTCAGCCAACCGTTGGAGACAGCGGGACCGTCGCGACCGGTGCTTGTCCTCGGCCTGACCAGTGTTCCCGGCGCCGGTGACAAGTTCTTGGCCGCGGACGACGACCGCACAGCGCGTCAGATCGCGGAGAAGCGGGAGGCGATGGAGCGCAACGCAATGCTCGCCAAGGCGCGCAAGCGGGTCACTCTCGAGGACTGGCTGGTGGCGAGCAAGGTCGAGACTCTCAACCTGATCATCAAGGGCGACGTCTCCGGCTCCGTCGAAGCTCTCGAGGACGCTCTGCTCAAGATCGACGTCGGGGAAGAGGTCAACCTCCGGATCATCCACCGGGGTGTAGGCGCCGTGACCGACAACGACGTCAACCTCGCGTCGATCGACCAGGGCATCATCATCGCGTTCAACGTGCGCACGGCGAAGAGCACCGAGCAGCTCGCCGAGCGCGAGGGCGTCGACATCCGGTACTACTCGGTGATCTACCAGGTGATCGACGAGATCGAGGCCGCGCTCAAGGGCATGCTCAAGCCCGAGTTCGAGGAGATCGCGCTGGGCGCTGCGGAGGTCCGCGAGGTGTTCCGGTCCTCCAAGTTCGGCAACATTGCCGGCTGCATGGTGACCAGTGGCATGATCCGCCGCAACTCACGGGCACGCCTCGTTCGCGACGGCGTCGTCGTGGCCGACAACCTGACCATCGAGTCGCTGCGGCGGTTCAAGGACGACGCCACGGAGGTGCGCGAAGGCTTCGAGTGCGGTATCGGTCTGGGGTCGTTCAACGACATCAAGGTCGACGACCTTATCGAGACCTTCGAGATGCGCGAGAAACCCCGCGGCTGATCGTGTTCACCGGAACCTTGAGCCTGGACCTCTTGCTGGGCGACGTCCGCTCGCTGAAACAGAAGCGAGCGATCGTCCGCCCGATCGTGGCAGAGCTGCAGCGGCGTTTCTCGGTGGCGGCGGCCGAGGTCGGCGGCCTGGATCTCTACCGCCGGACCGAGATCGGAGTGGCTGTTGTCGCCGCCGACGCACGGCATTGCACCGAGGTCCTCGACACCGCCGAGCGGATGGTCGCTGGCCGGCCCGAGATCGAGCTGTTGTCCGCCCACCGGGTCGTTCACTCCAGCACCGACGAGCCGGAAGGAAGTACGACGTGGCCGACCAAGCCCGCGCCCGCAAGCTGGCCGACCGGATCCGGGTGATCGTCGCGGAGACCCTGGAACAGCGGGTCAAGGATCCCCGGCTCGGCTTCGTCACGGTTACCGATACCCGGGTCACCGGGGACCTTCATGACGCCACCGTTTTCTACACTGTGTACGGCGACGAGACAGCACGTGCGGAGACCGCCGCGGCACTGGACAGCGTGAAGGGACTGCTGCGGACCGAGGTGGGCCGGCAGACCGGCGTACGGTTCACACCGACTCTCACCTTCGTTGCCGACGCCGTTCCCGAGAACGCTGCACGCATCGACGACCTGCTCAGACGGGCCCGTGAGTCCGACGCGGCGGTTGCGCGTGACGCCGCCACCGCATCGTTCGCAGGCGACGCTGACCCGTATCGCGTGCCTCCGAACGGCGCCGAGCAAGCAGAGCTGGACGCCGCGGAGTGACGGCGGCTGCTCCTAACGGTCTGGTCGTGATCGACAAGCCGGTCGGCATGACCTCGCACGACGTCGTAGCCCGTATCCGCCGACTGGTCGGGACTCGCAAGGTCGGTCATGCGGGAACCCTCGACCCGATGGCCACCGGGGTTCTGGTGGTCGGCGTGGGCCGCGCTACCCGGTTCCTGGGTCATCTCGCTCTCGCCGAGAAGGGCTATACGGCAACGATCCGGCTGGGTGCGAGCACGGTGACCGATGACGCCGAGGGTGAGGTCGTCGACGTCGCGGACGCATCGGGCGTGACGCCGGCCGCATTGGCCGCGGAGGTCGCCGAGCTGACCGGCACGATCCGGCAAGTGCCGAGCGCCGTGTCCGCCGTCAAGGTCGACGGCGTCCGGTCCTACGCGCGGGTGCGGTCAGGTGAACAGGTCGCGCTCAAGGCCCGGGAGGTAACCATCGGCCGGTTGGAGATCATGCGGACCCAGTGGCACGGTCGACACCTCGACGTCGATGTCGAGGTCGACTGTTCCTCGGGAACCTACGTCCGCGCCCTGGCCCGCGACCTCGGTGCCGCATTGGGTGTGGGCGGCCATCTCACGGCACTGCGGCGGACCAGGGTCGGGCCATTCGGGGTGGACTCCGCACGTACGCTCGACCAGCTCGCCGAAGCTCCCACTGTCATGCCGCTTGCGGACGCCGCAGCAGCCGTGTTCCCTCGGTTGGACGTCGATGCGGAAACCGCTGCTCGGGTGGCACACGGCGCGCCAATGCCCCGAACCGGTGTCGATCCCGGCCCGGTTGCCGTGTTCGGCCCGGACGGGATGCTGCTGTCGCTGGTACAGGACCGTGGCCCGCGGGCCAAGCATCTGGTCGTCTTCGTCGACCCGGCGGAGGTCACGCCGGTTGGGCCGGAGTGATGACGGTCTGGCATTCACCCGCGGAGGTGCCGGCGGACCTCGGGCCCACGGTGGTCACGATCGGGGTGTTCGACGGTGTGCACCGCGGACACCAGGCAGTCGTCGGGCGGGCCGCCCGGCAAGGACGTCGGCTGGGTGTTCCCGTGGTCGTGGTGACCTTCGACCCGAACCCGATCGTGGTCATCCGGCCAGAGGTGGCACCGCCGGCGCTACTTCCGGTCGCCACCCGGGCCGAACTGCTCCGGTCCGCCGGCGCGGACCACGTATTCGTCTTGCCGTTCGGCCGGGAGCGCTCCGAGCAGAGCGCGGAGGACTTCGTCGCCGACGTGGTCGTCGGTCTCATGCACGCAAGGGCCGTGATCGTGGGTAGCGATTTCCGGTTCGGGCACCGCGCCGCCGGCGACGTCACACTGCTGGAACGGCTGGGTAAGGAGCACGACTTCGTGGTCGAACGGGTCGAGCCCGAGGGTAACGCGCGGGTGGATCGCTGGTCATCGACGTACGTCCGCGAGCGTGTGGCAAACGGCGAGGTGACCGCGGCAGCTGAAGCGCTGGGCCGTCCGTTCCGGGTCGTGGGCGTGGTCGTCCGCGGTCACGAACGCGGACGGTCGCTCGGTTTTCCGACGGCCAATGTCCCGGCTCGTTCGGGCGAGGTTGTCCCTGCTGACGGCGTCTATGCGGGTTGGCTGACGCGCTTGGACGACTCGAACGCACCCCGTTGGCCGGCTGCGATCTCCGTCGGCACCAATCCGACCTTCGACGGGGTCGAGCGCACGGTCGAGGCGTACGTGCTCGACCGCGACGATCTGGAGTTGTATGGGGTGCCGGTGGCCGTCGACTTCGTGGAACGCATCCGTGGCCAGCAGCGCTTCGAGACCGTCGTGGCGCTCGTCGAGCGGATGCACGACGACGTCGACACGGCTCGAAAGTTGCTCAGGCGCTGACCGCTGAACCGTCGATTACGCCTGGTGAGCCGCCCGCTGATATCCTGAGGGCGCCGTTAGAACGGCCGCGGATCGAGAGTGCCCCGGAGGACTTGCCCGGGCGCGCCGCGCAATGACCCGACAAGGAGACCCGTGTCGATCGACACCGCCACCAAGAAGACGATCATGGCTGAGCACGCCCGCACCGAGCGCGACACGGGCTCGCCGGAGGTCCAGGTGGCGATGCTGACCTATCGCATCAACCACCTCACCGAGCACCTCAAGGAGCACAAGCAAGATCATCACAGCCGTCGCGGCCTACTGCTGCTCGTCGGCCAACGTCGCCGGCTGCTCAACTACCTGGCTCGGACGGACATCACCCGCTACCGAGAGCTGATCGAGAAGCTCGGCCTGCGGCGATAGATCAGCCCAAAGCCACAACTGAATACAGACAGCCATTCCATTCACAGGTGGCCCGCGGTCTCGGCCGGAGTTCGGGATCGGTCCTCGGTAGTGGCTCCCGGGATCCGCGTGCTACGCGGCACGTCCCGGGCGCTTCCATCGAAGACCGGCGCCCATGGCACGACCTTCTCCGACGCCGCTGCGGCCCACCCACGACACCGCAAGGAGGGTGACCCGTGACGGGTCCGCAGATCCATACCGCCGAGGCCGTGCTCGACAACGGCCGCTTCGGCACCCGAACCATCAGATTCGAGACCGGCCTGCTGGCCCGACAGGCTGCCGGCTCTGCTGTCGTCTACCTCGACGACGAGACCATGGTCCTGTCGGCTACGACCGCGTCCAAGCAGCCCAAGGAGCACCTCGACTTCTTCCCGCTCACGATCGACGTCGAGGAACGCATGTACGCCGCCGGGCGTATCCCCGGCTCGTTCTTCCGCCGCGAGGGCCGGCCCAGCGAGGAGGCCATCCTCACCTGCCGCCTGACCGACCGGCCGCTGCGCCCATCGTTCGCCAAGGGACTGCGCAACGAGATCCAGGTCGTCATCACGGTGATGTCCCTGCATCCGGACCACCTCTACGACGTGGTCGCGATCAACGCCGCGTCAGCATCCACCCAGATCGCCGGCCTGCCCTTCAGCGGCCCGATCGGCGCCGTGCGGGTTGCCCTGATCGACGATCAGTGGGTGGCTTTCCCGCACCATTCGCAGCTCGAGGATGCCGTGTTCGACATGGTCGTCGCCGGTCGGGTGCTTCCCGACGGAGACGTCGCGATCATGATGGTCGAAGCCGAGTCCACCGCCAGCACCTGGAACCTGGTCCGCGGCGGCCGCACCGCTCCCACTGAGCAGGTCGTGGCCCAGGGTCTCGAAGCGGCAAAGCCGTTCATCACCAGCCTGTGCGCGGCACAGCAGAACCTCGCCTCCGCGGCAGCCAAGCCAACCGGTGAGTTCCCGCTGTTCCTCGATTACACCGACGACGTCTACACAGCCGTCGAGGATGCGATCCGATCCGAGCTCGCGCAGGCACTCACCATCCCGGGCAAGGCCGAGCGGGAACTGCGCATCGACGATCTCCGTGACCAGGTCCGCGAGGCGCTCGCCGAGAAACTCGAAGGCCGCGAGAAGGAGGTCAGTGCTGCGTACCGCTCGCTCACCAAAGCGGTGGTGCGCGACCGCGTCCTGCGGGACAAGGTGCGCATCGACGGGCGCGGGCTGGCCGAGATCCGGACGCTGTCCGCGGAGGTCGGCCCGGTTCCGCGAGCACACGGTTCGGCGCTGTTCGAGCGGGGAGAGACCCAGATCGTGGGGGTCAGCACGCTGAACATGCTCAGCCTGGAGCAGAAGCTCGACACCCTGGCGCCGGAGAAGTCCAAGCGCTACTTGCACCACTACAACTTCCCGCCGTATTCCACCGGTGAGACCGGCCGGGTCGGCTCCCCGAAGCGGCGCGAGATCGGCCACGGCGCTCTCGCGGAACGGGCACTGGTGCCGGTCCTGCCAACCCGCGAGGAGTTTCCTTACGCGATCCGGCAGGTGTCCGAGGCACTGAGCTCCAACGGATCGACATCGATGGGCTCTGTCTGTGCGTCGACGATGTCACTGCTCAACGCGGGTGTGCCGCTGCGGGCGCCTGTCGCCGGCATCGCGATGGGCCTCGTGTCCGGTGAGGTCGATGGCGAGCTTCGATATGTCACGCTCACCGACATCCTCGGCGCCGAGGACGCGTTCGGCGACATGGACTTCAAGGTCGCCGGTACCAGTGAATTCGTCACAGCCCTACAGCTGGACACCAAGCTGGACGGGATTCCGGCCGAAGTGCTGGCCGAGGCCCTTCAGCAAGCACGTCAGGCACGGCTGACGATTCTGGACGTGATGTCCGAGGCGATCTCCGAGCCGGACGAAATGAGCCCGTACGCGCCACGGATCATCACGATCAAGATCCCGGTGGATCAAATCGGTGCAGTGATCGGACCCAAGGGCAAGATCATCAACCAGATCCAGGACGAGACCGGCGCGCAGATCGCGATCGAGGACGACGGCACGATCTTCATCGGGGCCGAGGAGGGTGCCGCCGCCGAGGCGGCGCGGGCCCAGATCAACGCGATCGCCAACCCGACGATGCCTGAGGTCGGTGAGCGCTACCTCGGCACGGTGGTCAAGACCACGAGCTTCGGCGCGTTCGTCTCTCTGCTCCCGGGCAAGGACGGCCTCGTGCACATCTCCAAGCTGCGCGCGCTGGCCGGCGGCAAGCGGGTCGAGAACGTCGACGACGTCGTCTCGGTCGGCCAGAAGATCCAGGTGGAAGTCGCCGAGATCGACGGCC
Source organism: uncultured Actinomycetota bacterium (assembly GCA_963831385.1). Lineage (GTDB taxonomy): Bacteria > Actinomycetota > Actinomycetes > Jiangellales > Jiangellaceae > JACVRX01. Next base: position 167,573 of record CAWHPW010000006.1, on the reverse strand, counting down.
GCGGCAAGCTGTCGCTGTCACCGGTGGTCGAGGAGGCCGCAACCAGCCCGGCCGACCAGGTCGACGCGGCTTCGTGAGGGCCAGTACCCGGACACTGCTGGCGGAGGACGGCGGCGGGCTGATCCGTCGGACCGTCCTCCCGTCCGGTCTTCGCATCATCACCGAGGCAGTTCCGACCGTCCGGTCGGTGGCGTTCGGTATCTGGGTCGGCGTCGGGTCGCGTGACGAGACTCCGGGACAGGCAGGCGCGACGCACTATCTCGAGCACCTGCTGTTCAAGGGCACCCACCGGCGCACCGCGCTGGAGATCTCGTCGGCTATCGAATCCGTCGGCGGTGAGGTGAACGCATTCACCTCCAAGGAATTCACCTGCTACTACGCGCGGGTCCTGGACCGGGATCTCCCGGTGGCGGTCGACGTGGTGTCAGATCTGGTGACCTCCTCGCTTGTCACTCCCGCGGACGTCGAGTCCGAGCGCAACGTCGTGCTCGAAGAGATCGCGATGCGCGACGACGACCCCTCCGACGCTGTGCACGACCTGCTCGCCGAGCGGATGTGGGGGTCCGCTCCGCTGGGCCGGCCCATCCTCGGCACGGTGCAGAGCATTGCGACTCTGTCCCGCCGCGTGATCAACCGCTATTACCGGCAGCGGTACCGGCCCTCGCGGGTGGTGGTGGCAGCAGCCGGCAACCTCGACCACTCGACCGTCGTCCGGCTGGTCCGCTCGGCGTTCGAGCGGGCCGACTTTCTCGCTGAGGAGATGGAACCCGAGCCGGCCCGGATCGGCGGCCGCGCTCCGCGAGCCAGCTCCGGAGTCGCGCTGCTGGAACGTCCGACCGAACAAGCCAATCTGGTTCTGGCCGTGCCGGGGCTGCCCCGCACCGACGACCGCCGGTTCCCGCTAGGTGTCCTCAACGTCGCCTTCGGCGGCGGGATGTCGTCGCGGCTGTTCCAGGAGATCCGGGAGAAGCGCGGACTGGCCTATTCCGTCTACTCCTTCGCCTCGCACTATGCCGACACCGGAATGTTCGGGGTGTATGTCGGGTGCCAACCCGCCAAGGTCGACACCGTGCTCGAGCTGTGCCGCGACGGGTTGGCTGACGTCGCCGCCCGAGGCATCACCAGTGAGGAGCTGGCCAGGGGCAAGGGGCAACTGCGTGGCGGGCTGGTCTTGGGCCTGGAGGACAACGGCTCGCGGATGAGCCGGCTGGCCAAGGCAGAGCTCGTCTACGGCGAGCTGCCGAGCGTCGGGGAGCTGCTCGAGCGCATCGACGCCGTCACCCTCGACGACATCCGGGCCATCGCCGGTGAGCTGCTCGCGGCGCCCCCAGCAGTCGGTGTCGTCGGACCCTTCGCCGACCCCTCTCAGTTCGAACGTGCCGTCGCCTGAGAACTCGCCGCCGCCACCGGAATGACCACGTTCACCACCCCTGCCTATACATCACGAGGCCTGCAGGCCTGGTGATGTACGTACTCGCCTGGTGATGGCGCCTGGTCGGACGCCACACTGAGCGACATGAGCATCGCCGTAGCCGTGATCGGGGCAGCCGGCCGGATGGGCAGCACGGTCTGCCAAGCCGTCGAGGACGCCGACGACCTGGAGCTGGTGGGCCGGTTCGACCTCGGTGACGATCTCGGCGAACTGGCCGGGGCCAATGTCGCCGTCGAGTTCTCGACGCCCGACGCGACGCTGGCCAACGTGCTGCACTGCGTCCGGCGCGGCGTGCATGCCGTCGTCGGAACCACCGGATGGACCGAGGACAAGCTCGACCGGGTTCGCTGGGCGTTGGAGACCAGCCCCGGCACCGGCGTGCTGATCGCACCCAACTTCTCTCTCGGTGCTGTGCTGATGATGCGTTTCGCCGCGCAGGCGGCGCGCTTCTACGAGTCGGCCGAGGTCGTCGAGTTGCACCACCCTGACAAGATCGATGCGCCGAGCGGAACCGCTGCCCGCACGGCGAGAATGATCGCCGAGAAACGCAAGGACAGCGGACTGCCTCCCGTCCCCGACGCCACGACGACAGCGCTGGAGGGCGCCCGGGGAGCTGACATCGACGGCGTTCGGGTACACGCGGTGCGCTTACGCGGGCTGGTCGCCCATCAGGAGGTGCTGCTCGGCGGGCCGGGGGAGCAGCTCACCATTCGGCACGACTCGTTCGACCGGATCTCGTTCATGCCCGGGGTGCTGTTGGGAGTCCGCAGGGTCGCTGCGCTGCCTGGTCTGACGGTCGGGCTCGAGCAGCTGCTGGAGTTGTGACCGCTCGCCGGGTCGCGCTGGCGCTCGGCGCGCTGATTGCGGCCTACCTCGTTCTCGTCGGGTGGCGCGGGGTTCTGCTCATCGATGAGGGAACGCCGACGACGGTGCTTCTCGGACTTGCCATCATCGTCCTGCCGGTGGTCGGCGCATGGGTGCTGTGGCGGGAGATCCAGTTCGGCATCGAGACACAGCAGATGGCCCGCGAGTTGCAGGCTGAGGGAGGCTTGCCGGTCGACGACCTGCCGCGCCGGCCGAGCGGGCGACCCGAGCGCTTGGCGGCCGACGCCGCGTTCGAGAAGCGCCGGGCAGCCGTCGAGGCGGCGCCCGACGACTGGCGCTCGTGGTTTCGGCTCGCCATTGCCTACGACGATGCCGGTGACCGGCGCCGCGCTCGACAGACCATGCGGCATGGCCGGAAGACTGCGCCGAGAGGCCGACCCGGCTGGACCCGGACTAGCCGAGGGCAGTGTCGAAGAACTGCACAACGCGGCGCTCGTACTCTCGTGGGTCTGCTGCGTAGCCGCCGGTATGGCCGCTGTCGGTTCGCCAGAGTTGCTTCGGCTCGCCGGCCGCTTCGAAGTACGCCGCAGACAGATGTTCACCGGACACACCCTGCTCGGCGTAGATGAGGAATATCGGACGGGGAGCGATTCGGCTGATCAGGTCCTTCAAGTTCGGCGGCGGTGGGTGGTTGGAGAAGATCGACCGTCCCGAGCGTCGCAGCCGCCCAGGTCGGCAGCCGAAGCCACCTCTCGACGCCCGGCAATTCGAGGGCTTCTCGAATCGAGCGGATGCCTGCCCCTTCGGAGACGACAGCCTGGAGGTCATCCGACTCGGCCGCGGCCTCGATCAGCATCTCGCCCCCGACCGAGAGCCCGAATCCGGCAATGCGGTCTGGGTCGACGTCGGATCGGCCTTGCAGATATGCAACCGCCGCGTCAATGTCCCTGACGCCGTCCCACCCGAAGGAGTTCGGGTCTCCCTCGCTTCGCCCTCGCCCCGCCGGTCGAAGAGCAGCACCCCGTACCCGTTGCGAGCAAGGAAAGCCGCGGCGGAACGGGGAAGCTTCCGGCCAGTAATGGCGACCACCGCCGCGCGGTTCTTGGAAGGGATATACCAGCCCGATGGTTCGAGACCGTCGCTCGTCTCGAAGGTCACCTCCTCGTACGCGGCACCGCCGATGTCGGCCTCTGGCACGACCGCTCGGGCCAGATGGGTGTGACCATAGGTTTCGATGAACGGCCGCACCACCATCACTGCGACGATCAAACTGAGGACACCGATCAACGTCCGTCGCAGGTAGCGCCACGGGCGATTGTCGTCCGTTCGTCTCGAGCGCCAGAGCGTGACCGCCGCGACGACGGTGAGGGCTATCCTCGCCAGCGGTGCAACGAGCCCGGTGTAGTCGTCGCCCGATGCGCCGATCGAAACCGTGTAGTACCAGCCCTCGGCACCCGCCACGATCCCGAATACTCCAGCGAACCAGCGCTGGAGTACCGGCGTGATTCAGCTTCGGGGGGCACGACTCGATTGTCTCGCCGCCGCCGACGACTGATCGATATGCTCGCCATCGGCGTCATTCCGACCGTCCAGGGAGAGGCCATGGCCGTCGACCTGCCTCGGCTGAGTGGCTACCGGCTCGCGTTCATCGTGGGAGTCCCGCTGGGCTGGGCGGTGCTGCTGCTCTTTCACCCGGTTTTCGACGTCGATGACATCTACAACGACCTTCAGAACCAGGTGAATCAATGGCTTGTCGTCCACGTCGGCACCCTGTTCTTCATCGGGCTTCTCGGGGCTGCGCTCTACCTGCTGGTCCGTGACCTGTCCGGGGTGTTGGCGTCGGTAAGTCGAGTCGGCGCCGGTGTGTTTGTGCTGTTCTACGGCGCGGGGGAAGCCATCCTGGGCATTGCCGCGGGTGTGGTGGTTCAGCACGCCAACGGCCTTCCCGCAGCCGAGCGCGGCGGCGCGGCTGACGCGGTCCAAGCCATCTGGCACACCTTCCTTTCGGCCGATCTGTTCCAGACCATCGGTGCGGTGGGATGGATTGTCGGCGTGCTAGCCGCCGCGGCGGCGTTCCGGCAGCTAGGCGCTCTGTGGGCGGTCTCGATCTTGCTGGCGCTCTCGGCAATCGTCATCCTGCATGGGCCGCCGATCGGTCCGGTCGGCTTGCTCTGCTTCGCCGCAGCGGCTGCCGTCCTTGCTGCCAGTCAACGCACCGCTACCCGGGCGGCAGATGCCGGGCGGAGTGAGGCGTGAAGCCGATCGAGACCATTGGCCTCGGTGCTGGCGTCGTGCTCGCAACGGCCGGCATGGGCGCGTGCGGACAGGCGCTGGCAAGTCGCCGGGACCACGACCGCTACCCACCGCCGGGCACGTTGGTCGACGTCGGGGACCACCATCTGCACGTGCGTGTGGTCGGAGAACAAGGTTCGTCTCCCACCACGATTCTCGAGGCCGGGATCGGTTCGTTCTCATCCAATTGGGCGTGGGTTCGCGACGAACTCGCCCGGGACGGGCGGGTGGTCTCGTACGACCGCGCAGGGCTGGGCTGGAGTGAACGCGGCGCCGGATCGTTGGACGCCGGAACCGCCGCTGAGGAGTTGCACTCCGCGTTGCAGGCGGCTGATATCCGGCCTCCCTATCTGCTGGCAGGTCACTCGTACGGCGGACTTGTCATGCGGATGTTCGCCGACAAGTACCGCGACGAAGCGGCGGGCCTGGTCCTCGTTGACTCCTCGCACCCCGACCAGTGGGAACACATCAAGGCTTCTCGCGGAGGGCGCACTGTCGCATTGGGCAACCGGACGACGGCCTTGCTCGCACGGCTGGGACTGATTCGGCTCATTCACGCTGAGCGGTCGTTCATCGCCGGTCTGCCGCCTCGCGAGTACGCCGAGATGCGCGCGTACCTCGCCCGCCCGCAAGGATGGTCCGTCGCCGCCGACGCACTGCTCGCCTGGAACCGGTTGTCCCGGCATGAGGTCAATGCGACGCGAAGCCTTGGCGACCTGCCTCTGGCCGTGCTCAGCGTGACCGAGCAGGACAAGTACGCGGACGTTCTGACTCGGCTGCAGGACGAGCTCGCAACTTTGTCGTCGAACTGTCGACACGTCACAGTCGAGGGCGCGACGCACTACACGCTCGTCTCCGAGCAGGCGCACGCCGCGGTCGTCACTGCCGCGGTTCGTGCGGTTGCTGCGGCGGTCCGCACCGGTGGCCCGATGCCGGCATTCGGTTGACCGACGCCTGGCTGCTGCGGATTCGGAGGGCAAGTGGAGGTTGTCGCGGGCGTTTGCCAGCTGATGTTCGTCGCCTACTTCACGGTGACGCACTGGGTGTCGATGCCACCGTTCAACGACCTGCGGCACGAGAAGAGGTCAGTGCTCGCATTAATGCAGGTCGTGCTCGGCATCTTGGCAATCGGAACCTTGCTCGGCCATCGATGGGCCCTGTGGTGCTCGGCGTTGGCGTACACGCTGGTGTTCGCATCTCACCTGCTGGAGTGGTGGATCCCGTACTTCACCGGCCGGCCTGCATTCGCGCTTCAGAGGCCGAAGCAGGAGACGGCCACGTACCTTCCGGCACGCGGCAGCCGCCCGGTTCCCGACTACCTGCATACCGGAATCGGCCTGCTGGTGTTCGCAGCGCTGATCACATCGTGGATTGCGGTGGTAGTGGGCGCCTGAGGCCCAGCAGACTGCCATGTCAGCTCACCGCCCGCAGTATCGCCGTCGTGGCTGCTGCGACAACGATCACGACCAGGAACGGCGCTCTGAGAACGAGGGCGACGACGGCGGCAGCGACTCCGGCGACCCGCGCATCGATGGTGAGCTGGCTTCCGTCGGCGAAGGTCCCGACGGCGACCAGGGCCGCGAGCAGTGCGATCGGCAACAACGCGGCGACTCGTTGTACGTCGGGCCGATCGAGTAGGGCCTGTGGCAGCGACAGTCCGGCCAGCTTGAGCAGATAGCAGCCGACGGAGGCCGTGATGATGGCAACCCAGATCACGCGGCACTCCGGGGTTCGCGCCGCCACAGGCCAGCGACGACGGCAACCGGAGCTGCGGCGAGCACCGGAATGCCAGGTGGCAGCACTGGTACGAGCGCTGTGGCGACCAGCGCACCGCCGATCGCCACCAGCCGACTGGTGACGTCGTCAAGGCCCGGCCAGATCAGAGCCAGAAACGCCGCGGGAACGACGGCGTCGAGCCCGAGGGCTGCAGTGTCCCCGATCGCGGAACCGCCGAGGGCGCCGCCGATCGTCCCGAGGTTCCAGACGACGAACAGCAGAACACCGGTGAACCAGAACGCGTAGCGCTGCGCCCGCCTGTCCTCGCGGGCAATCACCATCGCCGTGGTTTCGTCGAGCACGAACTGGGCTGCGACAGCGACCCGACGACCACGTACTCCCAGCACCTCGACGAGCCGGATCCCATAGAACGTGTTCCGTACGCCGAGCAGGAGGGCAGCGGGAATCGCCGCGAGCGCAGACCCGCCGGCGCCCGCCACGCTGATGAACGCCACCTGCGACGCTCCGGAGAACATCGCCAGGCTGAGCAGGCCCGTCTGCAGCACAGACAGCCCAGACGCCACGGCAATGGCCCCCAGCGAGATGCCGAACGCACCGGCGTAGGCAGCGATGCCCAGTGCGTCGCGACGGATAGAGGCGCGCTCCTCCGGCCAGCCCATTCGTGACCGGGTCAGCGCCTGGGCATCGTGGACGAACCGACGTTGGCGTCGAGCCAGCGGGACAGGGGGGCGATGTCCCGCCATGCCTGCGCGACCCGCTCGGCGGCCTCGGCGGTGTGCAACCAGGCAGGTGACCCGAATTCGATCCACGCGGCCAGCCCCTTGTACCGCAGCAGCTCGATCCGCGGATGATCCGCCGGGTAGCCGCGCGGCTGAGTCTTCAGCGCGTCGCCGCCCACGGTGTATCCCTGGGAGCGGATCTCGCCGACTACCCGCGCGAGCTTCCCGCCGGTGCGTTTGTCGTCCACGCCCTGGCGATAACGCTCCACCTGGTCGGCGGCCATCTGGTGATAACCGCTGGCCGCGAACAGGCCCGCAGCCGACACATGCAGGTAGTGCTCACCGACCACCGCGCCTTGTTGCTCCTTGTACGGGCTGCGGCCTTTGGCGAACCGAAGGTCGTTGTAGGGCCGGAACAAGTGGACATCCCCGAACTCAGGCTCGAGCGCCTCGCAGAGCGCGACCAGCGGTGCCCGCACGCACTCGTCGTAGATCGCCTTGTGCGCCGTCCAGTACGTCTTGGTGTTGTCGGACTCGAGACCCTCGTAGAAGTCGAGCGCTTCCACTGGGAAGCCTTGGAAGGACATGCCTCTCCCGCAACGCTGCGTTGATGACCAGAACTCAGGCAGCCTAGCCGCCGATGCCGACAGCGAGATCGCACTACGCTGCGCCGGTGCTGTTCCCGAAGCGGTTCTGGCCGGGGATCGCCGACGGCTCGGTCACTCTCACCTATCGCCGGTGGCGCCGGCAGCAGGTCGTGAGTGGGCGCCGTTACCGCACGCCGGCAGGCATCGTCGAAGTCACCTCGGTCACGATTGCCAGTCCCGACGAAATTCGCGACGACGAGGCGCGCCAGGCGGGACACCGGGATGCCGCCGGCCTGGTCGCCGAGCTCCCCGACCGGCCGGAGAGCCACCTGTACCGGATCGAGTTCTGCAAGGTCACCGAACCGGACCCGCGCGCTGTCCTGGCGGCGTCGGCCGACCTCGACGAGGGCACGATTGCGGAGGTCACGCGTCGCCTGGACCGGCTCGACCGGGCAAGCAGCCACGGACCATGGACCCGCGAGACCCTGGCCCTGATCCGCGAGCAGCCGGCGGTCCGAGCTGCCGACCTTGCTGGTCTCCTCGATCGCGACAGGGCGAGCTTCAAGACCGATGTGCGCAAGCTCAAGAACCTCGGGCTCACCGAGAGCCTGGACGTCGGGTATCGGCTGTCTCCGCGAGGGCGGGCGTACCTCGCCTCGACATGATCATGGGGATTCGGGCGCGAGGGAGCGCAGGTCTGTCTGCAGCCGCACCTGACGCAGCGTCGTCATGCCGTCCCCGGTGAGGTCGAGCTGTCGGTGGGCCCCATCGGCCCCCCAGCCGGCCGGCTCGAGGAAGGCTCGGACGGCGTCGTCGCCTGCGATCAGCCAGACCCGAGCATGACTGAACCCGTCGGCGCGAAGCGTGTCGGCGACGGCCGACACCAGGCGGGAGCCGTGCCCGGTGCCGGTGGCATCGGGGTCGACGTGGAAGGCGACGACCTCGCCGTCGCCGAGCTCCGCGTCCGGGTCGTCGGAGGGCGCAGTCGCGGCAAAGCCGACCACGGTGTTGCGTTCCAGCGCGACCAAGACCCGGTGATGCGCACTCGGCGGCTTCGCTATGGCCTGCCGCCACGTCTCGGCGAAAGCTTCGGTATCGATGCCTGCGACGAGGGCACCGGGCAGCAGGTCTGCGTAGGACTGCCACGCGCGGGCCTGGACAGCGGCGATCGCGGGTGCGTCGTCGGCCCAGGCGAGCCGGACGCTGCGATCAGCCGTGGCCATGGGCCTCGTCGTCGTCCGCGTCGTCGTCTCGTGCCAGCCGTTGCTCGATCCGCTTGACCCGCCGGGCGATGTCTCGAAGCAGGACGATGACCTCGTCATATGTACCGAACTCTCGCTCGGCGGCCGCAGCCAGACCATCGAAGCCCTCGTCGCCATGATGTCCGGACAACAACTCGATGACCTGCTGGCGGACCTGTTTGAGGTCCGCACCGAGTCTTACCAGCACCTGGGCCGCGACACCCTGCCCTTCGCGAACGAGGCCGAGCAGGATGTGCTCGGTGCCGATGTAGTTGTGTCCCAGGTCCAATGACTCGCGCAGGCTCAGCTCGAGCACCTTCTTCGCCCGGGGCGTGAACGGGATGTGTCCGCTCGGCGCAATCGTGCCCTGCCCGATGATCTCTTCGATGTGCTGACGCACGGCCTCCAGCGAGATCCCCAACTCGTGCAGCGCTTTGGCCGCGACTCCTTCGCCCTCGTGGATCAGGCCCAGCAGGATGTGCTCGGTGCCGATGTAGTTGTGGTTGAGCGTCCTGGCCTCTTCCTGGGCCAAGACCACGACGCGCCGTGCGCGGTCGGTGAACCTCTCGAACATCGTGCTGTGAGCTTCCTCCCGCTCAACGGGCCTGGCAAGCGCCAACAGACTTGTGACACGTGACGGCAGATCTGCTCGACAAGTGTCACATCTGCCACGTAGCCTGGGACGATGGATGCGACCATGTCTGAGCAGCGTCAGGCGGAGTTCCAGGCGCTGATCGACGCCGACGGCAGGATCGAGCCGCGGGACTGGATGCCTGAGGACTACCGGCGCTCGCTGGTGCGGCAGATCGCCCAGCACGCGCACTCGGAGATCATCGGCATGCAGCCGGAAGGCAACTGGATCACCCGGGCGCCGAGCCTACGGCGAAAGGCGATCCTGATGGCCAAGGTGCAGGACGAAGCCGGCCACGGGCTCTATCTGTATGCCGCCGCAGAGACTCTCGGCGTCTCCCGCGCCGAGCTGCTCGACCTCCTGCACGCGGGCAAGCAGAAGTATTCGTCGATCTTCAACTACCCGACGCTGACCTGGGCCGACATGGGCACGATCGGATGGCTGGTCGACGGGGCCGCCATCACCAACCAGGTGCCGCTGTGCCGGTGTTCGTACGGCCCGTACGCGCGGGCGATGGTGCGCATCTGCAAGGAGGAGTCGTTCCACCAGCGCCAGGGATTCGAGTCGCTGCTCACGCTGTCTCGAGGCACACCGGCCCAGAAGGCGATGGCTCAGGACGCGCTCGACCGCTGGTGGTACCCCAGCCTGGCCATGTTCGGGCCGCCGGATTCGGAGTCGACTCACACCGGCAAATCCATGGCCTGGGGGATCAAGCGCTTCAGCAATGACGAGCTGCGGCAGAAGTTCGTCGACATGACGGTCCCTCAGTCGCATGTCCTCGGCCTGACGATTCCCGACCCGGACCTGCGCTGGAATGCCGAGCGTGGGCACTACGACTTCACCGCACCTGACTGGGACGAATTGCGCCGGGTGATCTCTGGCGACGGACCGTGCAACCAGCAGCGGATCGAGCACCGCGTCCGAGCCCACACCGACGGGTCATGGGTTCGGGACGCCGCAGAGGTCTACGCCGTGAAGCACGCCAGTGCGAGGGATGCTGCATGAGTCGCGACTGGCCGCTGTGGGAGGTGTTCATCCGTAGCCGACGCGGGCTCTCCCATATCCACGCCGGGAGCCTGCACGCGCCGGATGCTGCCATGGCGCTTCGCAACGCTCGCGATGTCTACACCCGCAGGCAGGAGGGCGTGTCCATCTGGGTTATTCCCGCCGCCGCGATCACGGCAAGCAGTCCGGAGGAGAAGGACGCTTTCTTCGACCCGGCCGGTGACAAGGTTTATCGGCATCCGACGTTCTACGACATCCCCGACGAGGTGCGCCACCTATGAGCACCGTGACGCCCGGTACCTGGGACGGCAGGTCCGGCGCGATCTCTCCGTCGACGCCACTGACCGAATACGTCTTGGGTCTGGCCGACGACGCGCTGGTGCTCTCGCACCGGCTGGGGGAGTGGATCGCCTCTGCTCCCCAGCTGGAGGAGGACGTCGCACTGGCTAACATCGGCCTGGACCTGCTTGGTCAGGCGAGGTCACTGCTGACGTACGCCGGTGAGCTCGAGGGGGCCGGGCGAGACGAAGACGACCTCGCCTACCTGCGCGACGAACGCGACTTCCGCAACCTGCAGATCGTCGAGCGTCCCAATGGCGACTTCGGGCTCACCATCGCCCGGCAACTGGCGTTTTCGTCGTATCAGTACGAGCTCTACGACCGGCTGCGGACGAGCACGGACGGCAGGCTGGCGGCGGTGGCAGGGAAGGCGGTGAAGGAGGTCGCGTACCACCGGGACCATGCGGTTCAGTGGGTACTGCGTCTCGGCGATGGAACCGAGGAGAGCCACCGACGGATACAGACTGGGCTGGACGAGATCTGGCCGTACGTGGCCGAGATGTTCGACCCCTCGCCGGTGGTGGAGAAGCTGGCTGGCGTCGGCGTCGATCCCAGCGCGCTGCGCGATCCGTGGGAGATCTTCGTGGCGGCCGTGCTCGCCGAAGCGACATTGGCGATGCCCGAGCCGGCGTTTCACGGCCACGGTGGCAGGCGCGGGCTGCATACCGAAGCGATGGGCTACTTGCTGGCCGAGATGCAGCATCTGCACCGGGCGCATCCGGGGGCGACATGGTGAGCGCAGTGGCGGCCACCGATGTTCGGGCCCTGGTCGCGGCCGTGCCTGACCCGGAGCTGCCCGTTATCACGATCGAGGATCTCGGTGTGCTGCGCGACGTCCGGTTCGAACCGGACGGCCGCATCGTCGTCGAGATCACACCGACGTACTCGGGCTGCCCCGCCATGGACGCGATCCGGGCCGACGTCGTCGAACGCCTTGCCGATGCCGGGCATACGGATGCCGAGGTCCGCCTCGTTCTGGCGCCAGCGTGGACGACGGACTGGATTACCGACGCTGGCCGCGCCGCGCTGCGTCACCATGGAATTGCGCCGCCGCACCGGGCCGGTCCGGTGGGGCTCACGTTGTCGGTGCGCTGCCCGTTGTGCGGCTCGCCGGACACCCGAGAGACCAGCAGGTTCGGCTCGACCGCGTGCAAGTCGTTGTGGACGTGCCGTTCTTGCCTCGAGCCTTTCGACCACGTGAAGGCGCTCTGAGGAATGACCGCAACGGACACCCAGCTTGTTCGGCCAGCGACCCGGCGGCACTCCGTCTTCCACCGGCTGCGGGTCGCCTCGGTCGAGCGGCTCACGGCCGACGCAGTGGCGGTGACGTTCGACGTGCCATCTCATCTCCGCGACGACTACGCGTTCACGGCGGGTCAACACGTCAACGTCTCGGTGCCCGGCGGCGACGGGGTCCGGCGCAGCTACTCGATCTGCTCGCCACAAGGCTCGGGACGGCTGCGAATCGCGATCAAGCGCATTCCCGATGGAACCTTCTCCTCGTTCGCGCTGGGCGCTATGGCACCGGGCGACGAGCTCGACGTCATGACCCCGGCCGGCCGGTTCACCCCCCACCTCGACCCAGCGAACGCCAAGCACTACGTGGCTATTGCCGCAGGCAGCGGCATCACCCCGATCATCTCGATCATCGCCTCGATCTTGCAGACCGAGCCGGCCAGTCGGATCACGCTCGTCTACGGCAACCGGACCAGCCAGACGGTGATGTTCCTCGACGACCTCGCCGACCTCAAGGACGTCTACCCGGACCGGCTTCATCTCGTCCACGTGCTGTCCCGTGAGGCACGGGAGACCGACTTGCTGTCGGGCCGGATCGACGAGCCTCGGCTCCAGAGCTTCCTTGACACCTTGGTCCCGCCGGACACGGTGGACGAGTGGTACCTGTGCGGTCCCCTCGAGCTGGTGACGACGGCGCGCCGGGTCCTGCTCGGCCGTGGTGTCGACCGGGGTCACATTCACTCCGAGCTGTTCCATGTGGGGGAGCCGCCGACCTCGCCGCCACTGGTGGATCGCCCGGCGGCCCGCAGCGTCGTGACCGCAGTGCTGGATGGCCGGCGAAGCACGGTGGAGCTGGCGGATCCGGATGAGACCGTGCTCGAGGCCGTCCTACGCGTCCGGAACGACGCTCCGTTCGCCTGCAAGGGCGGCGTCTGTGGCACCTGCCGGGCAAAGCTCCTCGACGGCAAGCTGGAGATGGAGCGGAACTTCGCCCTGGAAGAGGACGAAGTGAATGCGGGCTACGTGCTGACCTGCCAGTCACATCCGAGCACGCCAGAAGTCTCTCTGGACTACGACGCCTGACGACCCGCGGCGGCATCTGCTGCCGCCGTTGCCAAGGATTCCGACGCCGCCGGGAAGAGCAGACGTGGCGCGCTGCGAGCGGCGTCGATCGCGGGCACGGCCGTGAGCACGACGACCGCGACCATGCCCGTGACGGGGCCGGACCGACCCAGCTCGAGCACCGGCCAGGCGACGCCCCCGACGATTCCGGCAACTGTCGCGACGGCCACGTAGTCAGGCGCATCGAGGATCCACTTCGGGACCAACTCGGCGAACAAGCACGCAACGCCCGCAGCGAACCCGAGCAGCGGTCCGGCGATCATTCCGCCGAGCAGCCCGGCGAGCACGATTTGCACCTCGCTGGCCCCGATGTCACCGAAGATCGCCAGCGGGATCGCGACGAGCAAACCCCACGCGGGGCCGTGAATCATCCCCCAGCGCACGAACCGGCCGATGGTCCCCTGCAAGACCATGTATTCAGAGTGCACCCAGCCGGCCACGCGGCGCAGTTCATTCGACGTGTCGTCGCCAATCCGTGACCTCATGTTTGGGGAGAAGTCATAACTGGCCGTCGGGGCGGCAAATGCCGGCCGAGCATGGCGGCCCAATCCGTCACGATGACGCACGATGCAGCCCTGCCCGGACAGACCGCCAGCTCAAACATCCGTGCGGCGCGTGGCTGTCGCAGGTGCACGCCGCAAAGGGTGTTGTCGGCGCCGACAACTAGGCTGCGAGCGACCAGACGAGGGGGAGGGCCGGCGTGACCATGACGCAGAGCAAAGCGGCGTACGAAGACGAGAACGGTCCGCCGGTCGAGTTCCGCAGCGACGTGACCGTCGAGCTGGTGCGGTCCAGTGCACACGACTCGGACGTGCTGTTCGCTGCCCGCGTGTCGACCAAGGGCGAGCAGTCCCTGGAAGATGTCAAGGCAGACGCAGAGCGATCAAAAGGTCTTATAAACTACCTAATGCGGGCAAAGCATGGCACGCCATACGAACACAACTCGATGACGTTCTATGTGCATGCCCCGATCTTCGTTTTTCGCGAGCACATGCGACACCGGATCGCAAGCTACAACGAAGAGAGCGGGCGGTACCGGGAGCTGCGGCCGGTGTTCTACGTGCCAGGGCCGGATCGCAAGCTGGTCCAGGAGGGCAAGCCCGGTCACTACACCTTCGTCGAGGGCAGTGTCGAGCAGCATGCGCTCGTCGACGCCGAAACTCGTCGGGTATGCATGGAGGCCTATGCCGCGTATCGGCGGATGCTGGACGCGGGTGTCGCCCGAGAGGTGGCGCGTATCGTGCTGCCGCTGACCATCTATTCGTCGATGTACGTAACGTTCAACGCCCGCTCGCTGATGAATTTCCTGTCCCTGCGAACTCGGCGAGATGACGCGGCGTTCCCGTCATTCCCGCAGCGTGAGATCGAGATGGTCGCGGAGCAGATGGAAGCCCACTGGGCGGGGCTGATGCCACTGACCCACGCCGCGTTCGAGGCGAATGGCCGGGTCGCACCATAGCCGCGGCAGGGACTCGCAGACCGGTAGCCTTCAGGACCATGCCAGACGATCCCAGCACGCTCGCCAGCGCTCCCTTCGGTCGTGTCCTCACCGCGATGGTGACGCCGTTCCACGACGACGGCGGCCTCGATCTCGAGGGGGCGGCTCGCCTCGCCGAGAATCTGGTCACCGAAGGGTGCGACGGCCTGGTCGTCAGCGGCACGACCGGTGAAAGCCCGACCACATCGGACGCGGAGAAGGAGCAGCTGCTGCGTGCGGTGCTGGACGCAGTGGGGGACCGGGCCACGGTCGTCGCCGGAGTCGGCACCTATGACACGCATCACACCGTCGAGCTGGCCCAACACGCCGAGAAAGCCGGCGCACACGGCTTGCTGGTCGTCACGCCGTTCTACAGCAAGCCTCCGCAGGAGGGTCTGCGCCGCCACTTCACGGCGGTGGCGGACGCCACCGCGCTGCCGGTCATGCTCTATGACATCCCCGGTCGCTCTGGCGTGGCGATCACGACCGAGACTTTGGTTCAGCTGGCCGACCACGAACGGATCGTCGCGGTCAAGGACGCAAAAGGTGACCTGTTCGCGTCGTCAGAGGTGATGACTCGCACGGAGCTCGCCTATTACTCCGGCGACGACGCGCTCAACCTCGCGCATCTGACTCAAGGCGCGGTCGGGGTGGTGAGCGTGGTCGCCCACGTGGCCGCGTCGCGCTACGCCGCGATGGTCGAAGCGGTCGACGCCGGTGATCTGCCCGAGGCCGTCGGTATCCATCGCGAGTTGATTCCCGCCGTCCGAGCGATCATGACCCGGACTCAGGGCGCGATCATGGCCAAAGCGGCCGCGCAGCTCGCCGGAGTGCTGACGGCACGGACTATGCGTTCACCCTTGGTCGAGGCGACAGAGGAGCAGGTGGCCGAACTGCGAGCGGACCTGGTGGCGGCAGGGCTGCTGTGAGCCATCCCCACCCCGAGCTGGCGTCGCCTCCGCCGCTCTCCGACGGTGGCCTGCGAATCGTACCGCTCGGCGGCCTGGGTGAGGTCGGGCGGAACATGACCGTCTTCGAGTACGGCGGCCGCCTGCTGATCGTCGACTGCGGTGTGCTGTTCCCGGAGGACCACCAGCCGGGAGTCGATCTCATCCTGCCCGACTTCGAGTACATCCGGGATCGCCTCGACCAGGTCGAAGCCGTCGTGCTGACCCATGGTCACGAAGACCACATTGGAGCCGTCCCTTTTCTGCTGCGCGAGAAGCCGGACCTGCCGCTCGTCGGGTCACGACTCACCCTTGCCCTCGTCGAGGAGAAACTCGTCGAGCACAAGATCGATGCCTACCAGTTGGAAGTCGCCGAGGGACGAACTGAACGGTTCGGCCCGTTCGAGGTTGAGTTCCTCGCCGTCAACCACTCGATCCCCGACGCTCTGGCACTCGCCATCAGGACGCCGGCGGGGCTGGTCCTGCACACCGGCGACTTCAAGATGGACCAGCTCCCGCTGGACGGACGCCGGACCGACCTGAATGCCTTCGCGCGGCTCGGTGACGCCGGTGTCGACCTGTTCATGGTGGACTCCACGAACGCTGAGGTTCCGGGGTATACGCCGCATGAGCGGGAGATCGCGCCGGTGCTCGACCGGATCTTCGCCGAGGCGCCCCGCCGGATCGTGGTCGCGTCGTTCGCGAGCCACGTTCACCGGGTGCAGCAGGTGCTCGACGTATCGGTCGCACACCGGCGCAAGGTCGCCTTTGTCGGCAGGTCGATGGTGCGCAACATGGGAATCGCTCGTGACCTGGGGTACCTGCGGATCCCCGGCGGCACCCTGGTCGATCTCAAGAGCATCGACGACCTCGCGCCGGAGGAGATCGTGCTCATGTCGACCGGATCGCAGGGCGAGCCGATGGCGGCATTGTCCCGGATGGCGAACCGCGACCACCCGGCCATCACCATCGAGCCGGGCGACGTCGTCGTGCTCGCCTCGTCGCTGATTCCCGGCAACGAGAATGCGGTGGCCCGGGTCATCAACGGGCTCACCCGGTGGGGCGCGACGGTCGTCCATCGCGGAAATGCGATGGTGCACACGTCCGGCCACGCGAGTGCCGCCGAGCTGCTGTACGCCTACAACCTGGTCAAACCCAGGAACGTGATGCCGGTGCACGGGGAGATTCGGCACCTCCATGCCAACGCCGGCGTGGCACTGAGCTCGGGCGTACCTGCCGACCGGATCGTCCGGGTTGACGACGGTGTGGTGGTTGACCTCGTCGATGGTGTGGCCCGCGTCGTCGGCACGGTTCCCTGCGGTTATGTCTACGTCGACGGGTCCAACGTCGGCGGTATCGCCGAGGCGTCGCTGAAGGACCGGCGGATCCTCGGTGAGGAAGGTTTCATCTCGGTCGTGGTCGTGGTCGACTCGGTCACCGGCAAGGTCACCGGTGGCCCTGAGATCCATTCCCGCGGGTTCTCCGAGGACGACAGCGTGTTCGCCGAGGTCCGGCCACAGGTCGCCGAGGCGCTCGAACAGGCGGCGGCGAGTGGTGTGGCCGACGTGTACCAACTCCAGCAGACGATCCGACGCACGGTGGGCCGTTGGGTGAGCGCGCGCTACCGCCGTCGGCCGATGATCATTCCGGTTGTCGTCGAGTCCTGATTTCGCCACGCCGAGACGGGTGTGACTCGAGATACGGATGTGTCGTCGGGGGTAGCCTTCCGATCATGGCGACCCGTAACTCCACCGTGACGCGTTCTCGCAGGTCAGCGTCGGACTCGTCGACCGGGCGAGGGACCGGTCGGAGCTCGGCCCGACGTCGGTCGAATCACCAGCCGGCCCAGCGGCGGCCTGCGCCACGTCGGCGCGGCGTTGCGACGATGGCGGCGGGCGGTATCGCCGGGCTGTTCCGGGGCCTGTGGATGGGAATCGCCCACCTGGTCGGTGGCGTTGTCCGGCGGATCGGATCGAGTGCGCGTGAGCTCGATTCCGCTCATCGGCGCGACGGCGTCGGGCTGTCGCTGGTCGGCATCGGCATCGTGATGGCCGCCGCGGTCTGGTGGAACATCGACAGCACCGTGGCCGAGATCATCCGGACCATCGTCGCCGGAACTGTCGGCGCTGCCGCCTCTGTCGTCCCGATCCTGCTGCTCCTGCTGGCCTGGCGGACCTTACGTCATCCAGACCGCAACGGTCCAGGAGCCCGCCAGCTCGTCGGCTGGACGGCACTGACCCTGGCCGTGCTGGGCCTCATCCACATTGCCGCCGGCATGCCTCGCTCCGTCGACGGCGAGGCAGCCATGCAGAGTGCGGGCGGCGCGGTCGGGTTCGTCGCGTCCACCGTGCTGGCCGACTTGCTCACCGTATGGGTGGCCACACCACTTCTCGTACTCCTGTCGATCTTCGGCCTGCTCGTCGTCACCGGAACGCCCGTTCACGACCTGCCCGCTCGTGGCCGCGCGGTGCGGGGCTGGCTGGTGGGCGCCGACCCAGAGGGAAGCGCAGACGGTTCCGCCACGCCGAGCCGTCGATCCCTGCTGCGGCGCAGATGGTCCGCGGACGAGACACCGAACGATCTGAATCCGTACGACAGCCCGCTCTTGCGCGAGCGTGCGGACCTTCGGCGACGCGCCGACGACGAGGATGGCACCACGGCTGACGGGGGCGATCAGCCGACGCGCATCGTCGTCGCTGCCGGACGCACGACGGAACCGCCGGCGGAACCACCTCCGCACACCCCGCTGCCGGCAAGGGTTGAGCAGTTGGCGTTGTCCGGTGATGTCACCTACACGCTCCCGACCAGTGATGTGCTGCGCCAAGGCAGTCCGCACCGGGCCCGATCGATAGCGTCGGACCAGGTCGTCGAGGCGTTGACCGAGGTGCTCGACCAATTCGAGATCGACGCCCAGGTCACCGGATACACCCGTGGCCCGACGGTCACTCGGTACGAGGTCGAACTCGGCAATGCAGTCAAGGTGGAACGCGTCACGGCGCTGTCGAAGAACATCTCGTACGCGGTGGCGAGCGCCGAGGTGCGGATCCTGTCACCGATCCCCGGCAAGTCCGCGATCGGCATCGAGATCCCCAACAGCGACAAGGAAACCGTCAGTCTCGGCGACGTCCTACGCTCGCCGGTCGCTCGCAAGGATCACCACCCGATGGTCGTGGGCCTCGGCAAAGACGTCGAGGGCGGCTTCGTGGTGGCCAATCTCGCCAAGATGCCGCACGTGCTCATCGCCGGCGCAACCGGCTCGGGGAAGTCGAGTTGTATCAACTCACTCATCTCCTCGGTGCTCATGCGCGCCACCCCGGACGAGGTCCGGATGATCCTGGTCGATCCCAAGCGGGTCGAGCTCACCGCCTACGACGGCATCCCGCATTTGATCACGCCGATCATCACCAACCCGAAACGGGCGGCCGAGGCACTCGGCTGGGTCGTGCGCGAGATGGACATGCGCTACGACGACCTGGCCCACTTCGGCTTCCGCCACCTCGACGACTTCAACAAGGCAGTGCGCGCCGGCCGGGTCAAGGTTCCGCCCGGTAGCGAACGGACCCTGGCCCCGTATCCCTACCTGCTGGTCATCGTCGACGAGCTTGCCGACCTGATGATGGTCGCGCCGCGCGACGTCGAGGACGCCATCGTGCGTATCACCCAGCTAGCGCGAGCAGCCGGCATCCACCTCGTGCTGGCGACGCAGCGACCGTCGGTCGACATCGTCACCGGGCTGCTCAAAGCGAACGTGCCGTCCCGCCTGGCCTTCGCAACATCGTCACTGGCCGATTCCCGGGTGATCCTCGACCAGCCCGGAGCGGAGAAGCTGGTGGGTCAGGGAGACGGGCTGTTCCTGCCGATGGGCGCCAGCAAGCCGGTCCGTATCCAAGGAGCCTGGGTCACCGAGTCCGAGATCCACGCTGTCGTCCGGCATTGCAAGTCCCAACTCGAGCCCTCGTATCGGGACGATGTGATTGCGCCACAGGGCGCCCGGCGGGAGATCGACGGGGACATCGGTGATGACCTCGACCTGCTCTGCCAGGCCGCAGAGCTGGTGATCACGACCCAGTTCGGCTCCACGTCGATGCTGCAGCGCAAGCTCCGGGTGGGTTTCGCCAAGGCCGGCCGGCTGATGGACCTGATGGAAAGCCGCGGCATCGTCGGGCCGTCCGAGGGCTCCAAGGCCCGAGACGTGCTCGTCAAACCCGACGAGCTCGACGAGATCGTCGACACCCTCCGTGGCGGGTAACACGCTGGCACCAGGAGGTGTGTCCGCGTGGGCGAGGTGCGGATTGGGATCTCGGGGTGGACCTACCCGCCGTGGCGCGGCGTGTTCTATCCACCAAACCTCCCGCAGAAGCGGGAGCTCGAGTTCGCCGCCAGTCGGCTGAACAGCGTCGAGATCAACGGCTCGTTCTACTCGCTGCAACGGCCGTCGAGCTACCGGAGCTGGTTCGAACAGACGCCTGACGACTTCGTGTTCGCTGTCAAGGGCGGCCGGTTCATCACCCACATGAAGAAGCTGGCCGGCGTCGAGACTCCGCTGGCGAACTTCTTCGGCTCCGGTGTACTAGCGCTCGAACACAAGCTGGGCCCGCTGCTGTGGCAGCTCCCACCGATGCTCGGTTTCGATCCCGGTCGGCTGGCTGCGTTCTTCGACCAGCTGCCGCGGACGACGGCCGGCGCCGCTCGACTCGCCGAACGTCACGACGGGCGGCTCCAGCACGGGGCGATCACCACGACCTCAGCGGATCGCCCGCTCCGTCATGCATTGGAGATCCGGCACGGCAGCTACGTCACGCCCAGGTTCGTTGAACTCCTCAGGGAGCACGACGTTGCCCTCGTCGTCGCGGACACGGCCGGCAAGTGGCCCTTTCTCGAAGACGTGACGTCGAACTTCGTGTACGTGCGGCTTCACGGTTCACAAGAGCTCTATGTCAGCGGTTACGACGACCAAGGATTGGACTGGTGGGCCGCCAGGGTGCTCGCGTGGGCAGAAGGAGGCTGGTCGCCTGATGCCCACACCATCGGGCCGCCGGCCGAGCCGTGGCCGGACGGACGCGACGTCTACGTCTACTTCGACAACGATGTGAAGGTGCGCGCGCCATTCGACGCGATGGGGCTGGCCGCGCGCGTGACATAGCCCTGCCGAGCTAAGCCTCGCGTGGAACCTCGCCGCGCCAGCCTCCGGTCTGAGAACCGCGAGACTCGATGAACTCCTTGAAGTTCTTCATGTCCCGATCGGCCGCTCGTGCAACGAGGCCGGTCTTCTCACCGACGCCCGCTTGGTCGACCGCCCGGATGCGCCCTGCGCCGCTGCCATGCGAGGCTGCGTGGTCATGGCCGAGCATTCGGTGGCGATCGTCACACTGGGCTGCGCCCGCAACGAGGTCGACTCCGAGGAGTTGGCAGGCCGGCTTTCGGCCGACGGGTTCGATCTGGTCGCGGACCCAGCCGACGCCGAGACGGTTCTGGTCAACACGTGCGGCTTCATCGAGCAAGCGAAGAAGGACTCGATCGACGCGGTGTTGGCGGCCGGTGAACACAAGACCGGAGGCCGCACCCGGTCGGTGGTCGCGGTCGGCTGCTTGTCAGAACGGTACGGGGCCGACTTGGCCGCGGAACTGCCCGAGGCCGACGCCGTTCTCGGCTTCGACGACTATCGACACATCGGGCAGCGGCTGCACGACGTGCTTGAGGGCCGCGAGGTCATTGCCCACACCCCTCGAGACCGACGGCGACTCCTCCCGCTGGCGCCAGCGGACCGGCCGGGCCCCGCCAGTGGCCCGCCCATCCCGCGGCGCCGGCTCGACGATGGACCCGTCGCGCCGCTGAAGCTCGCCAGCGGCTGCGACCGGCGCTGCTCGTTCTGCGCGATCCCTCGATTCCGCGGATCTTTCGTCTCCCGCCGTCCAGGTGAGGTGCTGGCCGAGGCCAGGTGGCTTGGGGAGCGGGGGGTACGCGAGCTGTTCCTGGTCAGCGAGAACACCACGTCCTACGGCAAGGATCTCGGTGACCTTCGCCTGCTCGAGTCGCTGCTCCCCGAACTGGCCGCCGTGGAGGGCGTCGACCGAGTCCGCCTGTCGTATCTGCAGCCGGCCGAGATGCGGCCCACTCTCGTCGAGGCTGTCGCCACGATTCCTGGCGTCGCGCCGTACTACGACCTCTCGTTCCAGCACGCCAGCCCGACCGTGCTACGTCGGATGCGGCGCTTCGGCTCGGCAGAGCTGTTCCTCGAACTGATCCGGACGATCCGCGACCAATGCCCGGCGGCCGGCATCCGTTCCAACGTGATTGTCGGGTTTCCTGGGGAAACCGAGTCTGACCTCGCGATTCTCGAGTCTTTCCTCGACGCCGCACGCCTCGACGTGGTGGGGGTGTTCGGGTACTCCGACGAGGACGGCACCGAGGCGGCCGCGTTCGGCGACAAACTCCCGGCGGAGGAAATCGCCGACCGGGTCGACCGCGTCAACGCGATGGTCGACGACCTGGTCGCCCAGCGGGCGGAGGACCGGATCGGGGAGGACGTGCAGATCATCGTCGAGTCCGTCGTGGACGGATCCGCGGAGGGGCGGGCCGCACACCAGGGTCCCGACGTCGACGGGACGACAACGGTCATCGGCACCCCCGCTCGGCCGGGAGACCTGATCACAGCCCGCGTCACCGACACCGTCGGAGCTGACTTGTTAGCCGTTCCGGCCTGACGCTCAGCCGCGAGACGGTGAAATCGCGGTGAGAACCTCCGGCGGCGTCCTGGCTCACCAGCTGAGCGCAGATCGGCGTCACGCCGAGCCGCTGCGTCGGGCCGTACCCTGACGGCGTGTCCATCCCGGCGCAGAACCGGACGAGCCCATGGAATCTGCCCAATGGGCTCACGGTCCTGCGCCTCCTACTCGTACCGGTCATGGGGTGGTTGCTGCTTCGTAACGGGGGAGCCGACGAGGCGTCGCGGGTGGGAGCGTTCGTGGTGTTTTCCGTCGCGATGATCACGGATCGGATGGACGGCGAGCTGGCCCGTCGCCGCGGCCTGGTGACCGACTTCGGGGTGATCGCGGATCCGATCGCCGACAAGGCGCTGACCGGCACGGCATTCATCGGTCTCTCGGTGCTCGGCGAGCTGCCCTGGTGGGTGACCGTCATTGTGCTGGTGCGCGAGATCGGGGTGACGGCGCTGCGTTTCGCCCTCCTTCGGCAGGCTGTCCTGCCGGCCGGCCGGGGCGGCAAAGTCAAGACTGCGCTGCAATCGCTCGCACTCGGCCTGTACTTGCTGCCGCTGCCGGCGGCATGGCATCCGGTTGAGGTCGTCGCGATGACACTCGCCGTCGTCGTCACCGTCGTGACCGGTGTCGACTATGTCGCTCAAGCGCGCCGAATCGCCCGGGTCGAGAGCACCTCGACCGAGCCGAGGGCGGAACCGACCCCTCCCGCAGGGATGATCGGGTGATCGGGGCGGCACCGGACACGGTCGCCTTGGTACTCGTCGGCAACGAACTGCTGATCGGCCACACGCTTGACACGAATGGTCCCTGGCTGAGCCGTCGGCTCACTGAGGCCGGCCTTCGAGTAGTTGCCGCCACGATCGCCCCGGACGACACCGATGCTGTCGCGCGTGCCCTTGGACAGGCTTTGGAAGCTGCCCGGGCCGTCGTCGTCACCGGCGGGCTGGGACCTACCGCGGATGACGTCACCCGGGCGGCGTTGGCGCGGTTCGCCACCGGCTGGCTGAGCACCGAGCTGGCCAACGATGTGGGCTCCGAACGCGGCGTGCGGCTGGCGTCCCACCGCGGTGTCGTCTTCGCTGTGCCAGGAGTGCCCGCGGAGATGCGCTCGATCGTCGACCGGCACGTCCTGCCCGACATCGTTGCCTCCGCGGGCGAGTTGGTGCCCCGATCCACTCGCTCGCTGGTCATTGTCGGACTAGCGGAGCCGCAGGTCGCCGGGATTCTGGCGCCGATCGAGGAAGACCTCGTCGGTCAGGGTTGGCTGGCCTATCTGCCGCATCCGGCAGAGCTCGAGGTACGGATCGGCACCACCGGTGTCGATGCCGCCGAGAGAGCGACGGCGGCGGTGGCCCGGGCGCGGCAACTGCTGGGCGATCTGGTCGCCGCGGAAGATCAGCGCCTCGAGGAAGCCGTCGTCGAGGCGCTGCGGATACACCGGGCCACCGTCGCGACGGCCGAGTCCTTGACCGGAGGGCTGGTGGCCGCCGCGTTGGTGTCCGTCCCCGGTGCGTCGGACGTGGTGCGCGGCGGCGTGGTGGCGTATGCGACCGATCTCAAGGCCGATCTCGTGGGTGTACCTGTCGACCTGCTGGAGCGAGACGGTGCTGTTGCGCCCGCCACTGCACAAGCTATGGCTGAGGGAATCCGCGTGCGCTGTCGGGCCGACTTCGGGGTGGCGACGACCGGGGTGGCGGGACCGGATCCGCAGGAAGGCCACCCGGCTGGGACCATGCATGTCGCTGTCGCTTCCCGGGGCGGGATCAGGGTTCGCTCGTTCGCGCCATCCGCCCCTCGTCGTGATCGCCAGACGGTGCGCCGGCAGGCGGTGGTTCGGGTACTGGACCTGCTCCGCCGATCCGTGCTGGACGATGGACAGGGCCCGGGGAATCTTGGCCCGAGCGGACACGTTGACCGAGCATGACGTCCGCGTACGGAGGGTGCGCTCACCCGGAGGTACGGTGGACGTATTCGTCTCGGCATCTGTCGTGGAAGGGGGTGGCCGATGGTTCTCGTCAGACGTCTGATCGGTGACGTGTTGCGCCGCCGCCGGGTCGAGCAAGGTCGCACTCTTCGTGATGTGTCGGCTGCCGCCCGGGTCAGCCTTGGTTATCTGTCCGAGGTCGAGCGTGGTCGCAAGGAAGCGTCCTCGGAGCTGCTAGCCGCCATCTGTCTGGCGCTTGACCTGCCGATGTCGGAGGTCCTGCGCGAGGTAAGCGACGAGATGTCTCGGGTCGAGGCCGCCGCCGTCGGTGCGCTGACCCAACTGCGCGGACCGCGTCCGCGGGAACTCGACGCCGTTGCAGTCGGCTGAGCCGCCCCCGCCTCGCGTCTTCAGGAGCGCAGTCGCAAGCCCCGTGGGGTGACATGGAAACCCGCAGCGGCCAGCGCCTGGCCCAGCACCGTCGCGGTCACCGTCTCGCCATCCGCTCGCTCGACCCGCAGGGCACCTAGCGCTCCGTCGCGGACGGCCAACGCCAACGCGTCGGCGGCAGCGCGGAGGTGATCGGCATCGTCGGACCAGGACAGCAGTGTGCGCCCGCCACGTTCGACGTACAGCACGAGCCCACCGTCGACAAGCACCACCAGGGCACCGGCCTTGCGGCCGGGTCGATGACCACCTGGCTGTTCGCGGTCTGGCCAGGGCAGCGCCGCACCGTACGGATTCGCGGGATCCGTGGCGGCGAGCACCAAGGCCGGAACCGGCTCACGGCGAGCGGCTGTGTCGGCGTACCCGCGGAGCCGGTCGACAGCCCCGACCGGTGCGAACTGGGCCGCTCCCAGGCCGGCCACGAAGTATCCGCGCCGGGCCCGGCCGCTGTCTTCGAAAGCCGACAACACCCGGTAGGCGGCTGCGAAGCCGCCAGGCAACCGTTCGGCGACCACCGCGCCGCGGGTGACGACGCCGTGTCGGTCGAGGAGACCTTCGGCGGCTGCGTGCGCCCGCCGGGTCGGGTCGGGGTCGCGGGGCGGTAGCAGGGACCAGCGGCCGGCCGCGATGGGCGGCCCGCCGCGGACCGGCAGCGCCGGCCGTCCCCGGGCGTAACGCGAGCGCGGCGGTCGGGTCGGCCGGGACCGGTGGGTCGGCCGGCCGCCGCCGACAAGGGAGCGCAACGGCGCCAGTGTGTCGTTCGTGATGTGGCCCGCCCAGACCAAGTCCCACAACGCCGCGACGAGCGCCGCGTCATCGGTCGACCGCACGGCATCGGACAGCTGCCGGAAGAAGAACGCGCCGCCGGAGGACAGCACATCGATCACCGAGTCGTGTCGTTCTGTCCGGGTGAAATCGACACCCGGATCGGGCAGCGTGAGCGGGGCACCATCGGTCACGTGCAGGGACACCCACCCGTCCGTGCCGGGCAGCGAACCGTGGCCGGACCAGACCACCTCACCCGCCGTCGTGAGCTCGTCCAGCCAGGCCGGCGTGTATCCGGCGACTCGGGCTGGTAGGACAAGTCGCTCCAGCGCGCTCGCCGGAACCGCGCACCCACCGAGCTGCTCGACCACCCGTAGCACGCCGTCGACGCCCCGTAGTGTGCCGCCCACGTGCTGCCAGGCCGGCAGGAAGCGACCCAATGCGGCCGGGTCGACCGGCTCGGCCTCCTTGCGCAGTGCGGCCACCGAGCGCCGCCGCAACAGTCGCAGCACCTCGGCGTCGCACCACTCGGTTCCGGATGCTCCAGGCGTCAACTCGCCTTCGACGACTCGCCCGGCGGCGGACAACCGCCGCAATGTGTCGGCCACAACCGCGATCCCCAACCCCAGCCACGCCGCGGCGTCGGCGGCGTGGAACGGACCACGGGTGCGGGCGAACCGGGCCACCAGGTCACCCAGCGGGTCGGGCACAGGCTCGGTGAAGGCCACCGGCACCCCGACCGGAAGCGGCACGCCGAGTGCATCGCGTAACCGCCCGGCGTCCTCGATGGCCGCCCAGCGCTCCTCGCCGGCAACCCGTACCCGGATCGCCCGGCGGGCGTCCTCCAGCGCGGCCAGGTGCCGGAGTGTGTCGCCGGCGTTGACCGATCGCTGGGCGACAGCGGCGGTGGACAGCGGCCCGAGCAGGCGGAGCAGGTCGGCTACCCCTTCCAGGTCGCGGGCCTGCCGGTCGGGTGCGAGCCGCTGCAGCTCTGCCTCGGTGCGCAGGATGACCGACGCGTCGAGCAACTCCCGCAGCTCTGTCCGGCCGAGCAGCTCGGCCAGCAGCGTCGGGTCGAGCGAGAGCGCCTGAGCCCGCCGTTCGGCCAGCGGCGAGTCGCCCTCGTAGAGGAAGGCAGCGACGTAGCCGAACAGCAGCGACCGCGCGAACGGAGAGGGTTGGGCAGTCTCGACCTCGACGACCCGCACCGACCGGTCCGCGATGGCCCGCATCAGCCGCTGCAGCCCCAGCAGGTCGTAGACGTCCTGGACGCACTCACGCAAGGCTTCGAGCACGATGGGGAACGAGCCATATTTCGAGGCGATCTCCAGCAGCTGAGCCGACCGCTGCCGCTGCTGCCACAGTGGCGTCCGCCGGCGGGGGTCGCGGCGGGGGAGTAGCAGCGCACGTGCTGCGCACTCGCGGAAACGGGAGGCGAACAAAGCCGAGCCGCCGACCTCGGTGGTGACCGCGTCGTCGACGTCGTCGGGGTCGAGCAATACGAGTTCGGCACCGGGCAGCCCGGCGCCGCCGGGCTCGCCGAGGTCGTCGGCAGTATCGGGGATGCGCAGCACGATGCCGTCGTCGGCGTGCGCGGCTTGCACGTCGACGCCATAGCGCTCGCGAAGCCGAGCCCCGATGGCAAGCGCCCACGGGGCGTGGACCTGGGCGCCGTACGGGGAGTGCACGATCAGCCGCCAATCGCCCAGCTCGTCACGGAATCGCTCGACCAGCAGAGTGTGATCGTCCGGAACGTGGCCGGTGGCTTCGCGCTGCTCACGCAGGTAGCCGAGTAGGTTGTCGGTCGCCCACTCGTCGAGGCCGGCGGTCGTCGCGCGGTCACGGGCGGCGTCGTCGGGCAATGCGGTGATCTCGCGGACGAAAGCGCCGACGGCCGCGCCAAGCTCGGCCGGCCGGCCGAGGATGTCGCCCTTCCAAAATGGCAGGCGGCCCGGCTGGCCCGGCGCGGGGGAGACGATCACCCGGTCGTGAGTGATGTCTTCGATTCGCCAGCTGGTGGCGCCGAGGGCGAACACGTCGCCGACCCGCGACTCGTACACCATCTCCTCGTCGAGCTCACCGACCCGCCCGCCACGCTCCGACCCGGCGAGAAACACTCCGAACAACCCGCGATCGGGAATGGTGCCGCCGCTGGTGACCGCGAGTCGCTGGGCGCCCGGCCTACCGGTGAGCGTGCCGGTCGTGCGGTCCCACACGATCCGGGGCCGCAGCTCGGCGAACTCGTCCGACGGGTAGCGGCCGGAAAGCATGTCGAGGACGGCGTCGTAGGCGCTGCGGGGGAGAGTGGCGAACGGATGCGCCCGGCGGATCATCGCGAGCAGCTCGTCGACGTGCCAGCTGTCCATTGCCAGGGTGGACACGATCTGTTGGGCGAGCACGTCGAGCGGGTTACGCGGTGCATGCAGCTCCTCGATCTGGCCCGATCGCATGCGCTCGACCACAACGGCGGTTTGGACCAGGTCGCCGCGGTACTTGGGGAACAGCACGCCGCGCGAGACGGCGCCGACCTGATGGCCCGCTCGCCCGACCCGCTGCAGGCCGCTGGCGACCGACGGCGGCGACTCGACCTGGACGACCAGGTCGACCGCGCCCATGTCGATGCCGAGCTCAAGGCTGCTGGTGGCGACGACCGCGGGCAGCCGCCCGGTCTTGAGGTCGTCCTCGATGACCGCGCGCTGCTCCTTGCTCACGCTTCCGTGATGGGCGCGTGCGACGGTGGCTTCGATGCCCCTGGTGGCGCTGGCCTGAGCCATGATCTCCGACGGCCGCAGCTCGCCCGGAGCTGGCAGCGCTTCGCCGGTGGCGCGCTCGGCCGAGATCTCGTTGAGCCGGGCCGTGAGCCGCTCGGCCAGCCGACGCGAGTTGGCGAAGACGATCGTGGAGCGGTGCTCCTCGACCAGGTCGAGCACACGCTCCTCGACATGGGGCCAGATGGACGAGCGCCCTTCGGGGCTGACGTCGGGGCCGGTGGCGTGGCCACCCAGCTCGCCGAGATCCGCGACCGGGACCACCACCTTCAAGTCCCACTCCTTGCTGGCGTTGGGGGCGACGACCTGAACGGGTTGCGACCCGCCGAGGAAGCGGGCGACCTCGTCGACCGGACGGACGGTCGCCGAGAGACCGACTCGTTGGGCGGGCTTGGCGAGCAGCGCGTCGACTCGTTCGAGCGAGAGCGCGAGGTGAGCGCCGCGCTTGGTACCGGCGACGGCATGGACCTCGTCGACGATGACGGTCTCGACGCCACGCAGCGAATCGCGGGCCTGCGAAGTGAGGATGAGGAACAACGACTCCGGCGTGGTGATGAGCACGTCGGGAGGCGTCCGCTGGAACCGGCGCCGGTCGTCAGCCGGCGTGTCGCCGGAGCGAATGCCGACGGTGACGTCGGGCTCGGGCAGACCCAGACGGCGGGCGGCTTGGCCGATCCCGGTGAGCGGCGCCCGGAGATTTCGCTCGACGTCGACTGCCAGTGCTTTGAGCGGAGAAACGTAGAGGACGCGGCAACGCCGCTTGGGATCGTCTGGCTTCGGCTCGCCGGTGAGGCGGTCCAGGGCCCACAGGAACGCTGCGAGCGTCTTGCCCGACCCGGTGGGCGCGACGACCAGCGCGTTGTGGCCATCGGCGACGGCCCGCCAGGCGCCTTCTTGAGCTGTCGTGGGCGCGGCGAACGCGCCCGCGAACCACTGCCTGGTCGCCGGGCCGAACAGCTCGAGGACGTCGGTCACTGGTCCATCCTCACCTGTGCGACCGACAACGTGTCGTGGCCTGCCGTCCCAGGCCAGCAGGTGGCGCTATTGATCCGACCAGCGTGACCAACCTGGCAACGCTGTGCCCCGGCGATCACAACGCGAAAACGCATGGCGGCTGGGTGCATGTGCTCGACCCGGAGACGGGGGCGCTGACCCAGACCAACCCACTGGGCCGGACCTACACCACCGGCCCGAGCCCGCCGACGAGCAAACCGCACCACCGGACCCAGCGGCCGAGGTAGATCGCTGGCTCGAGGTCGCCGCGAGTGGCCGACCGACCATCCCGACCGGTCCGGGCGACGAAAGCGTTGATCGGCTCGTGCACGCTCAGCCGGCCACCGACACATTCTGCTCTTGCAGCACCGAGCGCTGACGTGACTCTTAGGTCGGGCGGTTCCGCTTTCCGTCAAGCCAGAGGGTGTCGGACTCGTCGCGGTGGGTGCCGGTCGTTCCCACGTGCTTGGCGTCGATCTTCTCGCCGTTCTTGATGACATGCACCAGCGCCATCGCGTGCCCGCGCCCGAGGTCATAGTCGTCCTTGAGCCATTCCACGATGGGACCGGCCTTCGTCGACTCGTCGAAGCTGCGCTTGTGCGCGAGTGCAATGAATTCCCGGGGCGTCAATCCGGTCTTGTCCTCGATGTTGTCCAGGTATGCCTGAAAAGACATTCGTTCCCGTCCTTTCTCGCTTAGCTGCGATCGACTGTACTGAAGCCGTGAGCATGAAGGCTGGTCTCGTACCAGAAGCAGACGTCTCGGCAGGCGACTGGATCGGGGAGCGGCTGAGCGGGCCGCTCGGGATGGTCGGCTCGGTGGTGCCGCGCGGCTTCGCGGCCTATGCCCGCGTCATGCATCCAGTCGAGCTCGACGACGATCGAACATCGCTGACCTGGGCGCAGGTCTGCCAGCTCACCGGGCGCATACCGCACGCCCTCATGCAGTGGGCCGCCATCGCCACGCCAACCACAGAATCCGACGTCTCGACATCCCCGTCCGGTCTCTGGGACGACGGCGACGTGCGGGTGGGCAGCCTCGCCACGTCCGCGTTCAGCGTGCTGGTCGACGTCCTAGCTCCATCTACCGGCAGTCAAGACTGCTTCCATGCGCTGTGGGAAGGCTGGGGTTGGATTGATGGCTCCGGTGTGAAGGCGCTGACCGTCGGTGACGACGGCCACGTCGAGCCGGGACCTGCACTGCAGCCTGGAGTATCCGCCGAGGTGTTGGCGCTGCCCCGCCTGCATCTGCCCCAGCGCGACTACCTGCTCTTTCGCGGGCGGTTGCCGGCGGCACTGGACATGGGCTGGCACGGCTCTCCCACCGGGTTCGAGCCGCAGTCTCCCAACCTGCTCTGGCCGACTGACCACTTCTGGTGCGTCGGCACCGAGATCGACTTCGACTCCACCTTGGTCGGTGGATCCGCGGATCTGATCGACACCGTGCTCCGCGCGCCCGGCCTGGACGCCTGGCCGGTAAATCCCGACGACGACCTCACGGCCTTCGCCGACCTACTGAACTCCTCAGCCTGAGCTGAGAATCTGTCGTCGAGTGTCAGGCAGTCGGGTCTGCCGGCGTATCCGCGCGCCAGGGAGCCACAGGGACCCCTAACTTCGGGTTGTATCAGGTCGTCGGCCTAGTACACCGGCAATGAATGCGGCTTGCCCTGCATGCTGAAGGTCGTCGCTGATCACGCTGACGAGTCGGGCCGCCAGTGTCACCGGTGGGTCCCACGACCGGTCGACAATGCGGGCAAAGTCGGCGTCGGTCAGGCGATCGAGATATCGGCTGGTCGCATCTTGGACCGCGTCGTGATAGCCGGTCAACAGATCGCCAGACCGCACCTGAACGGCCGCCACATCATCGCTGCTGTGCCCAAAGCCGGTCGCCGGCGGCGGAAAGGTAAACCCAAACTGCTGGGACCAGCCGCCGGCCGTCCACACCTGCTCGGTCTGCGCCACATCCGCCACGTGATCGTCTTGGATCCGGGTCAGGTGCCAGACGAGCCACGCGATCGAATTCGCTTCACTGTCGACGCGGAACGCCAACTCTTCCGGCGTCCGACCATCCACGACCTGGTGGACGATCTGACGAATCCGGCCAAAGGCGTCACCCAAGATGTCTACGGATGCCATGTCAACCATCCTCTGTCGACGCCGACTCGAGCCAGGGACCGCTGCCGGCAATACGGCTGATTGCTACATGAGTAACGAAACCTGGCGGAGGATGAGGAAACGGCGGAAACACTGTGCCGGGGCCGACGTAGGTCTGAGCGAGACGGTGCAACAACTCGGGAGCGCCGCCGGCCGTCACTCTGGCCGTGCCGTGTATCACCAGGTAGTCCCGCATGCCGATCTGGTTCGCGCCCGATCCTTCAAAGGACACGGCGACGCGTGGATCGCGACGAATGTTGTGCAGCTTGCGTTGGCGACTGTCCAGATGACCGGCGACCAACTCGTCACCATCAAGCCCGACCCAGACCACGCTGACCTGCGGAGAACCATCGTCGTTGATCGTGACCAAATGTGCGAGTCCGCCGGACTCGATCACCCGCCGTGCCGCTGTGTTCAACACCGCCATGGCGACACTCTGCCCTAAGCTCCTGCCGAGCGGATTCGACCCGGCGGCCAATATCCCAGGACGGAGGGGTCGAAAGACACGTGAAGCGCAGGTTGACTCGGGTCGGGAACCGAATCGGTGTGTGGATGTACCGAGTCCTCGACGGGCGACTCTCCGGTGGCGGCAAGGATGTCCACGTCCTCATCATCACGACACCGGGCCGACGGACGGGAATCCCGCGTTCGACCCCCGTGCGGTTCCTGGAGACCGCCGAGGGGTTCGTCGTATGGGGAACGGCGTCCGGCTCTGCCCACGACCCGGACTGGTTCCGAAACCTGCGCGCGGCGGAAGTGGCCGAGGTGCAAGTAAGGGAC
The DNA here is from genome assembly GCA_963831385.1 of uncultured Actinomycetota bacterium. GTDB lineage: Bacteria > Actinomycetota > Actinomycetes > Jiangellales > Jiangellaceae > JACVRX01. The sequence goes on along the minus strand of CAWHPW010000006.1, from coordinate 135,434 downwards.
AAGAAGCTTCTCGTACGGCCTCGTGAGCTGGTAGGTGCGGAGCGCGACGCGATGTGGAACAACGTCGTGCTCGTACAAGTACCCGGTGTCGGGAAGTACGCACGGCGAGCGGGCCGGACGATCCCGGTCGCCGTTCTCGAGCCAGTCGAAGGTTGGCTCCACTGACGGGGTCGGGAGCGCTCACCGTAGCGCCGTACGATCTCAGCGTGATCACTGCAATACACGCCCTGGTCTATGCAGAGGATCCAGACGCGGCTCGGGCATTCTTCCGTGATGTCCTGGGATTCCAAGCCACTGACACCGGCGATGGCTGGCTGATCTTCAAGAGCGGGCCTAGCGAGCTGGCAGTACATCCCAGCTCCTGGGAGCACCAAGGCGAGGCAGGATCCACCGCACAGCAGTTCGACGTGTCGCTGATGTGCGACGACCTCGACAAGACGATGGCGGAGCTCGCCGCCAAGGGCGCAGAATTCACCGGCGAAATCCGGGACGAAGGCTGGGGGATCGCGGCTCGGCTGAAAGTTCCGGGAGCAGGCGAGTTGACGCTCTACCAGCCGGCGTACGACCCACCCGCGACCTCGTCGTAAGGATTGTGTGGCGTGCGGTTGACGGAATTCTGGCGGCGGATGGAACACCACCTCGGTGCGGCATATGCCGACTCGTGGGCTCGCGACCAGGTTCTTGCGGGTCTGTCCGACCGCACCGTTCACCAGGCGCTCGACGCCGGCGACGATCCCAAGCTGGTCTGGCGCGCTGTCTGCGACGCGCTGCGGCTCCCGCCGACCGAGCGCTAGCCGTCCGTCGCTCGAAAGTGCCATGCGTCCGGTCGGACCAGGCAGGTACCGTCGATCGACGTGGCTGCCGCACGCGATCAACGCCCTTCTGAGACGTTGATCAGTGCGCGCGGTCTGACCAAACGGTTCGGCGAGCTCACCGCAGTTGACGGCATCGACTTCGCGGTCAGCCGGGGCGAGGCCTTCGGCTTCCTCGGCCCAAACGGTGCCGGCAAGACCTCCGCCATGCGCATGATCGGTTGCGTCTCTCCACCCAGTGCTGGCGAACTACGGGTCCTCGGTATGGATCCCGAGGCCAACGGCCCGGCTATCCGCGCCCGGCTAGGCGTTGTACCCCAACGCGACACTCTCGATGAAGAGTTGACGGTCCGGGAAAACCTGCTGGTATACGGGCGGTACTTCGGGCTGCCCCGGGCGACGGTCCACGAGCGGGCGACCGAACTGGTGGAGTTCGCTCAGCTCGCCGACCGCGCGGACAGCAAGGTCGAACCGTTGTCGGGTGGCATGAAACGGCGGCTGACGATTGCCCGAGCGCTGATCAACGAACCCGAGATCCTGCTTCTCGACGAGCCCACCACTGGTCTGGACCCGCAAGCCCGGCATCTGCTGTGGGATCGGCTGTTCCGGCTCAAGCGGACTGGGGTCACCCTGGTGCTGACCACGCACTACATGGACGAGGCGGAGCAGTTGTGCGACCGACTTGTCGTCATGGACAACGGCCGAATCGTCGCGCACGGGTCGCCGCGGCAACTTATCGAGCAGCACTCGACCCGCGAGGTGCTCGAGCTGCGGTTCGCGGCCGATGACCACGCTCGCTACGCCGAGAAGGTCAGCGATCTCGCCGCTCGCATCGAGGTGCTGCCCGACCGTCTCCTCCTCTACACCGACGACGGCGACGACGGCGCCGCGATCGTGCACGCCCGGGGACTTTCGCCGTTGTCGGTGCTCGTGCGCCGATCGACGCTGGAGGACGTCTTCCTCCACCTGACTGGCCGGACGCTGATCGACTGATGACTGCGACGGCGATCACTACGGCGGGCCAGACGCCGGAGCGCTCCGGGGGTCGGTGGAACCGGGCGTTCGCCTTCTGGCTCACGTCCTACCGGCGGGTCTGGCGCGCCTCGGTGTTCGAGGGATTCGTCTCGCCACTGTTCTTCCTGGTCGCGATGGGCTTCGGCCTCGGGTTGCTCGTCGATGCCGGCCCGGACGGTGGCATCGGTGGGCTGGGTTACGTCCAGTTCATCGCGCCGGGCCTGCTCGCCGCTCAGGCTATGAACACGGCGGTAGGAGAGTCGACCTACCCGGTGCTCGGCGGGATCAAGTGGTTTCGGATGTACCACGCCATGCTGGCAACGCCGTTGCGGATACCAGATGTGGTGCTCGGGCACCTGGCATTCGTGCTGATGCGGGTGGCGATGACGAGCACTGCGTTCATCCTGGTCGCTTGGCTGCTCGGGGCGATCGAGTTCGGGTGGTCAGCGTTGTCTCTGCCAGTTGCTGTGCTGTGCGGTATGGCGTACGCGGCACCGGTGTTCGCCTTCTCGGCGCGCCAGGACGGCGACAGTGGCTTCGCGCTGCTGTTCCGGTTCGGCGTCATGCCGATGTTTCTGTTCTCCGGCACGTTCTTCCCGGTCGACCAGCTTCCGCCGATCATGCAGCCCATTGCGTGGGCAACTCCGCTGTGGCACGCCGTTGAGCTCTGCCGTGCGCTCGCTCTAGGCACCGCAACTGTCACCGGCGCGGCCGTGAACGTCGGATACCTCCTGCTGTGGGTCGCCGGCGGCTACGTCCTGGCCTTGCAGTCATTCCGCCGGCGGCTGGTCGTATGAGCGCAACAGTTCACGCGGTGGCCCGGGCGCTTCCGTTGCCCGCCGGCGCGGGCCTGGCCCGGACGTTGGTCGAGCGCAATATGCGGGCGTTCCGGCACGGCTGGCTCGTCCTGGTCAGCGGATTCTTCGAACCGGTGTTCTTTCTGTTCTCCCTCGGTGTTGGCCTCGGCGCCCTGATCGGCGACATCGAAACGAGCAGCGGACAGCTGGTCGAGTACGCCGTTTTCGTCGCGCCGGCGCTGATGGCGGCAGCTGCGATGAACGGTGCTGTCTACGACGCCACGTTCAACATTTTCTTCAAGCTGAAGTACGCCAAACTCTACGACTCGGTGCTGGCCACTCCGCTTGGTCCGCGGGATGTGGCAATCGGAGAAATCTCCTGGGCGCTGCTACGCGGCCTGTTCTACTCGGTGGCGTTTCTTCTGGTGGCCACGGTCGCCGGTGTTGTCACGTCGTGGTGGGCCGTCTTCGCCATCCCCGCCGCGAGCCTGATCGGATTCGCCTTCGCAGCTGTCGGCATGGCCGCGACGACGTTCATGCGGAGCTGGCAGGACTTCGACTACGTACAGATGGCGATTCTGCCTATGTTCCTGTTCTCGGCCACCTTCTATCCGCTCTCCACCTACTCGGCGGAATGGCAGTGGGTCGTGCAGGTCACGCCGCTCTACCACGGCGTCGAGCTGATCCGCGGGCTGATGCTGGGTGAGATCGGACCCGAGCTCGTGGTACACGTCGCGTACCTTGCAGTGATGGGTCTCGTCGGTACCGTGTATGCGGCCGTCCGGATCGAGCGGCTCCTCCTGACCTGATGGCGACTCCTCATCCCCCTGCGGAGCAGAGCCGACTGGCAGCGGCCGAGGTCGTCCAGCAGCGAACTGTGGCGACGCTGTTCACGAGCCAGATCGTCGGTGGACTCGGCGTCTCGGGCGGTGTCGCGGTTGGCGCACTACTGGCGACCGAGGTTCTCGGCAGCGAGGATCTCGCCGGGTTCGCCCAAAGCGCCCAGGTACTCGGCGCCGCATTGCTAGCGCTTCCTGCGGCGCGGCTCACGGTTGCTCTCGGCCGGCGCGTCGGGCTGGTATTCGCCTACGGGCTGGGGGCGATCGGCGGTGTCCTCGCACTGGTCGCGGGGCAGCTCGGCTCGTTCCCTCTGCTTCTCGTCGGCACAGCTCTCTTCGGCGGCGGGACGACAGCCGGCCTGCAGGCACGCTTCGCTGCCACCGACCTCGCCCCGAAGGCTCGGCGGGCGCGGACATTGTCGGTCGTGGTCTGGGCGACCACCGTCGGTGCCGTCGTCGGTCCCAACCTGGTCGGACCGGCCGGAGCGCTGGCGCGCGGGCTCGGGCTCGAACCGCTGGCCGGACCGTACCTGCTGGGAGCTGTCTTTCTGGCGTTGGCCTGCTTGGTAGTCGCTGTCGGCCTGCGCCCAGATCCGCTTCTTGTCGCACGGTCGCTGCGGACGGTGTCAGAGCCGGTCCGCCGGCACGGCGTGATCCGGCACGGGCTGGTTGCCGTCTCACGATCACCACTGGCCATGCTCGGGCTCGGTGCGATCGTCATCGCGCACACCGTGATGGTGGCGGTCATGGTCATGACTCCGATCCACATGCAGCACGGGCACGCGAGTCTCGAGCTGATCGGACTGGTCGTCAGCGTCCACGTCGCCGGCATGTTCGCATTCTCCCCGGTGATGGGATGGCTCGCTGACCGGATCGGACGTGTGCCGGTGATAGCCGGCGGCGGAGTGACCTTGCTTGTGGCAGTGGCATTGGCCGGCACTGCGCAGGAAGGTCATTCAGCTGCGCTGACGGCGGGACTCTTCCTGCTCGGGCTGGGCTGGTCGGCGTGCCTGGTCGCCGGCTCGACCCTGGTCACCGACGGCGTTCCTGCGGCCGACCGCCCAGCGGCCCAGGGAGCCTCGGATCTGCTGATGGGTCTATCAGCGGCCTGTGGGGGCGCAGTGGCCGGACTGGTCGTGGGAACGCTTGGCTATGGAGTTCTGAATGCGATGGCGTCGGTGCTCGCGGCAGCACTGCTGGCCGCCACAGCCTTCCCGTCGGTCCGCTCAAACGGTGGCACCACCACCGTGACGAGAGCAGACTGACGGCAACAGCCGTGGTGCGTCGGCGGCGCCGAGCACGCCGGGCCTCGGCATGGCGGGTGCACGACCCGCAGCGGGGGACGAGGAGGCGGCCGTGACCGTCCACCGGGACGAGCGAGACAACGCCGACGCCGTTGTCGAGCGCCTGCGCCGCGACCTCGCTGAGGCGCGACAGCAGCTTGCCGCTACGAGTGAGGTTCTGTCCGCGCTGGGCCAGTCGGCGTCGGACCTGGACGCGGTTCTCGGGACCGTCGTGCAGAGCGCGCGAAGCCTGTGCCGAGCCGACGTCGCCCAGATTCACCTCATGGAGGGCGAGCTTCTCAAGCTCGCCCGCTCGTCGGGCCTCTCCCAAGAGGGCATCGATTACATAGCCCAACATCCGGCCAGCGTCGACCGGAGATCGCTCATCGGCCGGGTCAGCCTGTACGGCCGGACCCAGCAGATCACCGATGTCGTCGCCGACCCGGACTACGGCCGAATCGAGGTCCAGCGCCTGACTGGCCTGCGCACCACCCTGGGTGTGCCGATGATGCTCGGTGACGAGCTCATCGGCGTCCTGAACGTGTGGCGCACCGAGGTGGACCCCTTCGGTGACCGTGAGACCGAGGTGCTTACCACCTTCGCCACTCAGGCAGCGATCGCCATTCGGCAGGTCCGCCTGCATGGGGCCCTGGAAGCCCGCCAGCGGGAGCTCAGCCAGAAGGTCGCCCAGCTGGAGGCGTTGGGCGAGGTCGGGCAGGCCGTGAGCTCCAGCCTCGACCCCGACCAGGTGCTTGCGACGATCATCATGCAGGCGGTGCCGCTCTCGGGTACCGACGGCGGGTCGATCTTCGAGTACGACGATGCCGAGGAGGCGTTCGTCATCCGGACCGCGTACGGCACCAGTGCCGCGCTCGTCGATGCCCTGCGCCGGACCCATATCGGCCTGCACGACACGCTGGTCGGGCGCGCCGCAAAGGAGGGCCGGCCGATTCAGCTGCCGGACCTGCAAAGCGAGCACCTGGACCCGCACCTGCAGCAGTTGAACGATGCAGGCTGGCGGTCGCTTGTCGCCGTACCGATGCTCCATGAGAACCGTATCGTCGGAGCCCTCGTGGTCCGCCGGCGTCGACCCGGGGACTTCTCCGAGGAGACCTGTGAGCTCCTGCAAACCTTCGCCAGCCAATCCGCATTGGCCATCTACAACGCGCGGCTGTTCCGTGAGTTGGAGCGCAAGAGCGACGAAGTCGAGGTGGCCAGCCGGCACAAGTCGGAGTTCCTGGCCAGCATGTCGCACGAGCTGCGTACGCCGCTCAACGCGGTGATCGGCTTCTCGGAGGTACTGCTCGAGCGGATGTTCGGCGACCTCAACGACCGCCAAGACGAGTACCTTCGCGACATTCTGAGCTCGGGTCGGCACCTGCTGGAGCTGCTCAACGACATCCTGGACCTGTCCAAGGTCGAGGCCGGCCGGATGGATCTCCAGCGGTCCACCTTCCCGATGCAACAGACGCTGGAGTACGGCCTGTCGATGGTGCGTGAAAGAGCCGTGCGCCACGACATCACGCTGTCGCTCGACGTCGCGCCCGATGTCGGCCTGATCGAGTCCGACGAGCTGCGGATCAAGCAGGTGATGCTCAACCTGCTGTCCAACGCCGTGAAGTTCACACCCGACGGCGGCGAGGTTGCCGCACGGGCCCGCGTCGACGGCCCCGAGCTCGTGGTGACGGTGAGCGACACCGGGATCGGGATTGCGCCCGACGATCGCGAGCGCATCTTCGAATCGTTCCAGCAGGCCGGCCGGGGCGTGCAACAGCACGAAGGGACTGGCTTGGGACTCACCCTGTCCAAGCGCATCCTCGAGCTGCTCGACGGCCGCATGTGGCTCGAGTCCGAGGTCGGCGTCGGCAGCACGTTCGGCTTCGCGATTCCGTTGGGCACGACCTCAGAGCCGCCCGCAGGATCGACCGAGCAGGCACCCACAGGGGGCCCGCTGGTTGTGGTCATCGAGGACGACCGGCCCTCTCTCGACCTGCTGACGTTGTATCTGGAGGGCGCGGGTGTCGAGGTTGTCGGTGCACGTGACGGCCCGTCGGGCTTGGAGACCGTCCAGCGCACACACCCCGCTGCGGTCGTGTTGGACATCCGCCTGCCCGATATGAACGGGTGGGAGGTACTGACCGCCCTCAAGGCAGATACAGTCACCGCGGAAATACCCGTGATCGTCGTTTCGATGCTCGACGAGCGCGGGACGGGCTTCGCGCTAGGTGCTGCGGAGTACCTGGTCAAGCCGGTCAGCCGGGAGCACGTCTTGGCGGCACTCTCGCGCGTCGGAGTTCTGCCGGAGGCCGGCACCTTGTTGGTCATCGACGACGACCCGCTCGCCCTCGAGCTGGTCACGTCCGTTCTCGAACCGCGAGGGTGGACCGTCCTCAGCGCGAGCGACGGCGAAACTGGCACTGCCATGGCCCGGTCGCACCGGCCGTCGGTGGTACTCCTCGACCTGCTCATGCCCGGCATGGACGGGTTCGCCGTCGCGGAGGCATTGCGCAGCGATCTAGCGACCAGGGCAATCCCCATCGTCGTATTCACTGCCAAGACGTTGACCCGAGCCGACAAGGACCGGCTACGGGGACGGATTTCCTATGTGGCGCAGAAGAGCGAGTTCGACCCGGCCGTCCTCGTGAGTCTGGTGACCCGCGCCACTGGCGCCACGGTGACGTCTGGATCGGAGGCGTTGTGACCGGGCAGCGGATCCTCGTCGTCGAGGACAACGAGCGGAACCTCAAGCTGATCCGCGACGTGCTGCAATTCGCCGGCTACGAGATCGTCGAGGCCAGCTCCGGCGAACAGGGCGTCGCATTGGCGCAGGATTGCGAACCGGATCTGGTCCTGATGGACCTCCAACTCCCGCAGATGGACGGCATGGAGGCGCTGCGGCTCCTCCGGACGAGTCCTCGCACCCGCGACGTGCCGGTCGTCGCAGTAACTGCCTTCGCAATGAGGGAGGACCGTGAGCGGGCCTTCGGTGCGGGGTTCGACGGCTATCTCGAGAAGCCGATCAGCATCCGCGCGCTACCGGAGCAGGTTCGCGGGTTCTTGGACGGAAAGGGGTCCCCTGGATGAGCGAGGAACCGACGGTATTGGTCATCGACGATCTGCCGCAGAACACGCGCCTCCTCGAGGCCATCTTGATCCCCAAGGGGTACCAGGTGGTGACCGCTGCTTCGGGGGAAGAGGGTCTACAGGCACTCCAGGAGAACCAACCGGACCTCGTTCTGCTGGACATCCTGATGCCGGGGATGGACGGCTACGAGGTCTGTCGCCGGATCCGGGAGGACCCTGCCACGGCGTTTCTCCCGGTGGTGATGATCACGGCGAGCGGCGACCAGGAGAAACGACGCGCGCTCGAGACCGGCGCCGACGACTTCGTCACGAAGCCGTTCGACCAGACGGAGCTGCTCGCCCGGGTCCGGTCCCTCGTTCGGATCAAGCAGCATCACGACACCATCGAACGCCAGCGCGAGGAGTTGGCGGAGTGGAATCGTCAGCTCGAAGAGCGGGTGCAGACCCAGGTGGAGGAGCTCGGCCGGGTCAGTCGGTTACGTCGGTTCCTCTCACCGCAGGTCGCCGAGCTGGTCGTGGATTCCGGCGACGAGTCGTTCCTGCAGAGCCATCGGCGCGAAATCGTCGTCGTGTTCTGCGACCTCCGGCGATTCACTGCGTTCGCGGAGACTGCCGAGCCCGAGGAGGTCATGGGCGTCCTGAGCGAGTATCACGCTGCGCTCGGAGATCTGATCTTCCGTTTCGAGGGCACCCTGGAGCGTTTCGCTGGTGACGGTCTCATGGTGTTCTTCAACGACCCGATCCCCTGCGACGACGGGCCTGCTCGAGCCGTGCGGATGAGCGTCGCCATGCGGTCCCGGGTCCAAGACCTCGCCGACGGATGGGCACGCCGAGGGTACGACCTCGCCTTTGCCGCCGGTATTGCCCAGGGGTATGCCACGCTCGGGCGGATCGGGTTCGAAGGGCGCTTCGACTACGCGGCCATCGGCAGCGTCACGAACCTCGCGTCGCGACTGTGCTCCGAGGCTGCGCCGGGGCAAATCCTGGTCACCCAACGGGTGCATGCAGGAGCGGAAGGAATCGTGGTCGGGGACGAGGTCGGTGAGCTGACACTCGCCGGGTTCAGCCGGCCGGTGCGGGTGTACGACGTGAAGGGCCTCGACTCCGCCCGGGTGACGTCGTGACGACCGATTCGGTGACCGACGCAGCCCTGTCCGCGCTGGACGAGGCGCAGCGCTACGAGCGCTTCGACCGACTCCAAGAACGCATGCCCACCGTGTGGAACTCGATGCGGCTCAACGAAGTGGGCGAGTCGGTCGTCGTCATCCCATCGGTCACCCTGGACCGGGTCGGCGAGCGGAGCGGCGGCTCGCTGTCGCAGGCATTCGAGGAACGATTCCTGTTCCTCCTCCTTTTGCTGCGTCAGCCGCGGCTACGAATGGTCTACGTGACCTCGATGCCGGTGGCGCCCGCCATTGTCGAGTATTACCTCGCCTTGCTGCCCGGCGTGATACCGAGCCACGCCCGGGCCCGGCTCTCGCTCGTCTCCGTCAACGACTCGTCGTCACATCCACTGTCTGAGAAGCTGCTCGAGCGACCGCGGTTACTCCGCCAGATCGCCGCACTCATCCCGGATCGGAAGCGCTCGCACCTCATCCCGTACAACACGACAGAGGCGGAGCGCGACGTCGCGCTGGCGCTGGGCATTCCCATGTACGGCGCAGATCCCCGGCTGTTCGAACTCGGGACGAAGACGGGATGCCGCCGGCTGTTCGCCGAGGAGGGAGTGCAGCATCCGATCGGGTTCGAGGATCTGCACACGTTCGACGAGTTGGTCGAGGCCACCGCTCGGTTGCGGAAGGAGCGGCCGACCGTCACTGAGGTGATCGTCAAGCTGAACGAAGGGGTTTCTGGAGCGGGCAACGCGCTGGTCGATCTGCGGAACCTCCCTGCCGCCGGCACGGCGGAGGAGCGGGAGGAAGTCACCGGCCGGCTGCGCGCCATGCAGTTCGAACGGCCGGACATGCCCTTCGACGGGTACGTCGACAAACTGGCCGAACGCGGAGGCATCGTCGAGGAGCGCATCTCAGGCGTCGAGTTGCGCAGCCCGAGTGTGCAGTTGCGCGTGATGCCCGGTGGCGAGGTGGAGCTGCTGTCCACTCACGACCAGTTACTCGGCGGACCGAGCGGCCAAAAGTACCTCGGCTGCCGGTTCCCGGCCGACTTCGCCTACGCCCGAGCCATCAGCGCCGACGCAGCGACGGTCGGGGCGCGACTGGCGCGCGAGGGTGTGCTGGGCCGGTTCGCGATCGACTTCGTCGTGGTCAAGGACACCGGCGGGGAGTGGACGCAGTATGCGATCGAGCTCAACCTCCGCAAGGGCGGCACAACGCACCCGTTCCTGACCCTGCAGTTCCTCACCGACGGACGATACGGAGGCGCAACCGGGATGTTCCTGACCCCGGCGGGTCGGGAGAAGCACCTGGTCGCCACGGACCACCTCGAGTCGCCGTTGCTCCGCGGGCTGAGCCTCGACGACCTGTTCGACATCGTGGCCCGGCACGGCCTGCACTTCGATCAGGCGCGGCAGACCGGCGTGGTCTTCCACATGATCAGCTGCATCACCGAGCACGGCCGGGTCGGACTCACGGCGGTGGGGGACACCCCGGCACAGGCGGACGAGATCTATCGGCGCGCAGAGCGCATCCTGCTCGACGAGGCGCGCGACGCGCTCGAGGAATCGGCTCTACCCGGCTGAGGCCGGGTCTGGCGGCGTGTCGGGTTCTCTCGAACACCAGTTCGGCATAGTGTCCCCAGGTGACGTCGGAACGTGAGCGTCGTCCACAGCCTGCGGAGCGTCGTCGTGGGTCTGTCGGAACCGGCGCGTAGCGTCCGAAACGACGACCGAACAGTCCCGGGTCGCAAGCAGCGGCCCGCCGACCCTCAGGTGGCATCCATGGCAGTTCCCGCGGACCGCGACAAGGCCCTCGAGACCGCGATCACCCAGATCAAGCGGGCCCACGGCGAGGGGTCGGTGATGCGCCTCGGTGACGAGGCGCGAGCGCCGGTGGATGTGATTCCCAGCGGCTCGATCTCAATCGACGTCGCGCTCGGCATCGGCGGCTTTCCGCGCGGTCGAGTGGTCGAAATATACGGACCGGAGGCCAGTGGGAAGACCAGTCTGGCTTTACATGCCGTGGCGAACGCTCAGAAAGCCGGTGGCATCGCGGCGTTCATCGACGCCGAGCACGCCCTCGACCCTGAGTACGCCAAGGCCCTCGGTGTCGACACCGACGAGCTGCTGGTATCGCAGCCTGACACCGGTGAACAAGCGCTGGAGATTGCCGACACGCTGATCCGGTCCGGTGCGATCGACATCATCGTGATCGACTCGGTGGCGGCCTTGGTACCGCGAGCCGAAATCGAGGGCGAGATGGGCGATAGCCACGTCGGCTTGCAGGCACGATTGATGAGTCAGGCGTTGCGAAAAATAGCCGGCGCTTTGAACCATTCAAGGACCACAGCGATTTTCATCAACCAACTTCGCGAAAAAATAGGCGTCATGTTCGGATGTGGATCTTGGTACACACGGGTGACGCTCGCCGACGGTACGAAGGAATACATCGGCAAGATAGTCAACCAGAGGATGCCCGTCGAAGTACTGTCGTACGATCCTGATCTCGGCATGCTCGTTCCTCGCAAGGTCATGAATTGGTACAACAATGGGCGAGCTACTGAGTTCTTGCACTTCAAGGTAGAGCGGGCGGGGGGAGGTACTGGCCGCGGACTGGCTGCCATGGACCTGACTCCCAATCATCTCGTCCGGACTCCGGGTGGTTGGCGGGAAGCAGGTGAGATCTGCGTCGGTGACCGAGTCATGTTGGCGCAGCCCCGTATGCTCAGTTCAACCCAGTGGCAGGTCGTTCTTGGCGGGCTCATGGGTGACGGGAACTTGTCACCCGCCGTGCGCAGGGACTCAGAGTGCGCTCGCTTCCGGATGGGACACGGAGCTAAGCAAGCGAGCTACCTCGATTGGAAGGTCTCCCTACTCGCGAACATTCCGCACAGCCGGACGAGTAATGCCAAAGGTGCAGTCTTCGCCGACTTCACTCCGCTGGCAGAGTTGGCCGAGCTACGAGGGGTCGTGTATTTCGGCGGTCGGCACAAGCACATCACCGATGACTATCTCAAGGCACTCTCGCCGCTCGCCCTGGCAATCTGGTACCAGGACGACGGCAGCTTCACAGTCCGATCCAAGGGCATTCAGAAGCGCACTGAAGGTGGCAGTGGCCGGATCGAGATCTGTGTCGAGGCGATGTCGGAAGGCTCGCGTGAGCGTCTTGTCCGCTACCTGCGCGACACTCATGATCTAGATGTCAAATTGCGGCAGGCGGGGAAACGCCGGGTCAATGTGATCCAGTTCTCGACCATCGCTTCTGCCAAGTTTCAGGAAATCGTGGCGCCTTACGTGCATCCGTCGATGGATTACAAGCTTCTCCCGCGGTTGAGAAACAAGTTTACCGTGGAGCCCGAGTTCGTCGCCCCTATTATGCATCCGACTCCGGCACGCGTCATGAAGATTATTCCGAAGACGAATCTGCAGAACATGAACAGGTTCGACATCGAGGTGGAAGGTTCCCACAACTACCTCGCTGACGACATCGTCGTTCACAACAGCCCGGAGACGACGACCGGCGGCAAAGCACTGAAGTTCTACGCATCTGTCCGGCTGGACGTCCGGCGGATCGAGACCCTGAAGGACGGAACCGACGCGGTCGGCAACCGCACCCGGGTCAAGGTCGTCAAGAACAAGTTAGCGCCGCCATTCCGCCAGGCGGAGTTCGACATCCTCTACGGTCACGGCATCAGTAGGGAGGGCGGGCTGATCGACATGGGGGTCGAGCACGGCTTCGTCCGCAAGTCCGGCGCCTGGTACACCTACGAGGGCGACCAGCTCGGGCAGGGCAAGGAGAACGCCCGCAAGTTCCTGCTGGACAACCCCGACCTCGCTGACGAGATCGAGAAGAAGATCAAGGAGAAGCTCGGCATCGGGCCGCGGGCCGATGCCCCGGCGGAGCCGCCGGTCGACTTCTGAGCACGGGCGATGACGAGGACGACGGCAAACCGACGAGCACCGGACGACGAGCCCGACGACGTCGAGCCGGATCCGGAAAGCGTCGCTCGGACCATCGCGCTTCGGCGGCTGGAGGCCGCGCCGCAGACCAGGGCTCAGCTCGACGAGGCAATGCGGCGGCGCGGCGTGCCCGACGAGATCCGCGAGCGGGTGCTGGACCGGTTTGCTGAGGTCGGGCTGATCGACGACGCCATGTTCGCGCAGGCGTGGGTGGAGTCGCGGCACACCGGTCGCGGGCTGGCCAAGCGAGCACTGGCGTTCGAACTGCGACGCCGGGGTGTCGAGCCGGCGGTCGTGGACGATGCGCTCTCCGCACTGCCCGCGGAGCAGGAGGAGAGGACGGCTCGATCCCTGGTGGCGGCAAGATTGCGGTCGACGCGGACTCTCGATCCGGCAGTACGAACCCGCCGGCTGGCCGGAATGCTGGCGCGGAAGGGTTATCCGCCCGGCCTGGCGTTCCGGGTGGTCCGTGAGGCACTGGCCGGGGAAGGCGTGACGGACGATCTCCTGGCAGAGGAGCCGACGACCGGCTGAGTTCCAGAGGGCGAGACGTCGTGGCCACCTGTCGCCGATCGCCTTGACCGTTTCGTTATCTAGCTCGTAGCCTCCTGAGAGAAGGGACCTCCGCAACCACGGAATCCGCACACAACACGACACGCTTGTCAGACACCGTAGTAACGACTCCGGTCCCCGACCGGTCGGTATGTCACACCTGAAGTCCCTGTCCGCAGGGACCGGAGCCGACGCGCTGCGTCGGTGACGACGGCACCCGCACCCGCGGGTCGCCGATACGTTGCGCTACCCGGTGTCGCCGCGGCCCGCGGTACGGACCCCCAAGTGGTGACCGTCCGCGTGCGGACGGCGACATAGAGGGAGCCGGCGATGAACATCGGGACAGCAGCACTGATCGTCGGAGTCCTGATCGCCGGCCTACTCGGGGTCGTTGCCTTCGCCTTGCTTCGCCGCCCCGGCCAGGCCCGTTCCACACCACCGGCAGAGACGGGCGCAGCCCTACTCGACGCGCGGCGCGAAGCCGACGACGTTCGAGAGCAGGCCCGCAGTGTTGCCGACGAGCTCGTCGCCCAGGCAACCGCCGAAGCCGAGCGAATCCGGCAGCGTGCGGGGGAGTCGACCGAGTATGCCCAGCAGTTGCGTACGGGCGCCGAGGCAGAGGCCAGAGCTACTCGAGCCGATCTGACCGCACAGCGGCAGGATCTCGAGCGGCGCGAGCTACGCGCGACCGAGCGGGAGCAACGCCTGGACGCGGACACTCGGGGATTGGAGGAGAGGCTCGCTGAGCTCGGTGAGCTCAAGGCTGAGCTCGACCGCAAGACCACGGAACTACGCGATGTCGAGCAGGAGCGCCGCGGAATCTTGGAGCGCACGGCCGGACTCAGCGCTGACCAGGCCAAGGCTGAGTTGGTCGCCGCTGTCGAGAACCAGGCGAAGCGGGAGGCCGCGCTGCTCGTCCGGGAGATCGAGCGGGAGGCCAACGAGCACGGCGAGAGCCGAGCCCGGGAGATCATCACCTTGGCGATCCAGCGGTTGGCCTCAGAGCAGACCGCCGAGTCGGTCGTCGCTGTCCTGCACCTGCCCGCCGATGAGATGAAGGGTCGGATCATCGGCCGCGAAGGCCGCAACATCCGGGCCTTCGAGCAGGTGACGGGCGTCAACCTGATCATCGACGACACGCCTGAGGCGGTCCTGCTGTCCTGCTTCGACCCAGTCCGTCGTGAGGTGGCCCGGCTGACCTTGGAGGAGCTCGTCCTCGACGGCAGGATCCATCCGCACCGGATCGAGGAACAGTACGAGAAGTGCAGAGCCGAGGTCGAGAAGTTGTGTGCACGAGCCGGCGAGGACGCCTTGGTGGAAGTCGGCATCACCGACATGCACCCCGATCTGCTGGCACTACTCGGCAGGCTGCGTTATCGGACGTCGTACGGTCAGAACGTCCTGAAGCACCTGGTCGAATCCGCACACCTGGCGGGCATGATGGCCGCAGAGTTGGGCCTGAACGTGACGTTGCTGAAGCGGTGTGCGCTGTTGCACGACATCGGCAAAGCACTGACGCACGAGGTCGAGGGCAGTCACGCGATCATCGGTGCGGAGATCGCCCGCCGGTACGGCGAGAACGAGGACGTCGTGCACGCCATCGAGGCACACCACAACGAGGTAGAAGTCCGAACCGTCGAAGCCGTGCTGACCCAGGCTGCGGACGCGATGTCCGGCGGCCGGCCCGGCGCCCGTCGCGAGTCGCTGGAGGCGTACGTCAAGCGGCTCGAGCGGCTCGAAGAGCTCGCCCGGGGCCACGAAGGGGTCGAGAAGGTTTTCGCCATGCAGGCTGGCCGGGAGGTCCGGGTCATGGTGCTGCCGGACGTCGTCGACGATCTGGCCGCTGGGGTCCTCGCCCGCGACATCGCCAAGCAGGTCGAGGAGGAACTGACCTACCCCGGCCAGATCCGGATCACCGTGGTGCGCGAGTCGAGAGCCACCGAGTTCGCCAAGTGAGAGACCCTCAAGGGCCGGTCGCGCTCTCGGTGGGCGCAGCGGCCTGGACCTCGACATCCTCGGGCTTGGGAATACCCCCGGCGGCCTTGACGCTGCCGCGGCGCTCGAGCCATACCGCGAGCCGGGACAGCGTGAAGTTGACCGCTATGTAGATGGCCGAGCCGACGACAAAGAACTGGAACCAATAGCGCTGGCCGAAGAACTGCGTGTTCAGCTGAAGCCGCCGCAGCAACTCGGCGTATCCGATGATGAATCCGAGCGACGTGTCCTTGTTGAGCACGACGAGCTGACTGACCAGGGAGGGCAGCATCCGGCGCACGGCCTGCGGTAGCAGGATCGTGAATAGCGTCTGTGTCCTGCTGAGCCCAATTGCGTAGGCCGCCTCGGTCTGGCCCTTCGGTAGGGACACGATGCCGGCGCGGAGGATCTCGGCAATGATCGCTCCGTTGTAGAGGACCAGGCCGAACACCACACCCCAGAACAGCGGCAGGCCCAGCGCGATGACACCGAAGAACATCAGCAGGACAACCGGCAGCCCGCGGAAGAACTCGATGACAGCGATCACCGGTACCCGGATCCAGCTCGGCCGTGCCATCCGACCGAACGCGAGGATCACGCCCAGGACGGTGGCGATCACGGCGGCGACTGCGGCCGCTCGCAACGTCGCCAGAAGACCGGTGACGAGCATGGAACGCCAGACGTCCGCCGCGTTCTGACCGAGAGGTGGTTCGGTGAACACTTGCCAACGCTCGGCGGCCCATTGCTCCCGGCTGTCGAGCTGGCGGTACATGACGAACAGGACAACAAGCAGGATGACGCCGGCCACGGCCGAAAGCAGCAGCTCCCGCCGGCGGGCCCGCGGCCCCGGAGCGTCGTAGAGGACCGAGCTCATCGGGCGAACGCCACCCTCCGCTCGACCCGACCCGCCAGAAGTCCGGCAGGAATGGTGATGGCGAGATAGAAGACGGCGACTCCGACGAGGACCGCGACCACGTCGGACGGGTTGGCGGGCGCGAGCTGCTTACCGACGCCGAAGAGCTCGACGACAAAGAAACCGCCGGCGACGGAGCTGTTCTTGGTGAGCGCGATGAAGATGTTGATCAACGGGGGGATCACCGTGCGCAAGGCTTGCGGCAACACGATCGTCTGCAGGGTTTGGTTGAACGTCAGGCCAACGGCACGCGCTGCCTCGGCCTGGCCGACGCCGACACTATTGACACCAGAGCGCACCGCCTCGCAGACGAACGCGGCGGTGTACACCGACAGTGCACAGACTGCGGAAACAAAGAAATCCACAGTGACACCTAGTTGTGGCGCTACGAATACGAAGAAGACGAACACGAGCGTGAGTGGAGTATTACGGACCAACTCGACGTAGGCGGTTCCGAACCATCGCAGCGGCGCTACCGGCGAAACCCGAAATGTCCCAAGGACCGTTCCCCACACCAGAGCGATGGCCGCGGAGATGAGGGTCAGCTCCAGCGTAGTGCGAAAGCCCTCCAAATACAGCGGCAGGTTCTCGATCACCGCGTCCACGCGCCGACCTCCCGGTACGTCGGTATCCGGGGACGCGGGTGGGCGTGTCCTCGGCGGGCCGCCCACCCCGCGTCTCGGGAATCAGCAACCGGTTGCTTCGTACCGGTCGACGGCTGGCGGCTCAGGAGTCTCGAGAACCGCACCGGCCGTCCCTTCCCAGGCCTCCGCCCAGCGGCCGTCCTCGAAGGACTCTTCCAGCACGTCATTGACGAACGTGCGGAAGTCGTCGTCGCACTTCTCCAGACCGATGCCGTACGGCTCCTCGCTGAACGGTTCGCTCTCGACGAGCTTGAACTCGCCCGGGTTCTGGTCGACGAAGCCGGACAGGATGACATTGTCGGTCGTCACGGCGTCGACCTGCCCGTTGCGCAGCGGCTCGAGGCATTCGGAGTACGCGCCGGCAGGCACTAGTTCGGCCTCGGGGTATTCGGTCCGGATCCGCTCGGCCGGGGTCGAGCCCTCAGCGGAGCAGACCTTCTTGCCGGCCAGGTCATCCGGCCCGTTGATGTCGGTGTTGCTCTCCAGAACCATGATCGTCTGGCCGGCCACGTAGTACGGGCCGGCGAAGTCGACGACCATCTTGCGCTCGTCGTTGATCGTGTAGGTCGCGACGACGATATCGACCTGACCCTCCTCGATGAACGGTTCACGGTTGGCGGAGATGGTCTCCACCCACTCGATGTTCTCCTCGTCGATGCCGAGCTCGGAAGCGATGATCTTGCCGATCTCGACGTCGAAGCCGACTGGCACGCCGTCGGGTCCGACCAGGCCGAATAGAGGCTGGTCGAACTTCGTGCCGATGGTGATCGAGCCGGCCTCGTTGAGCTCGGCCATCGTCGTGCCGGCCTCGAACTCGGGCGCCTCTTCGGTGGGTGCGGCGGTGGTGTCGCCTCCCGCCTCGTCGCCGCCGTCCTCATCTTCACCGCACGCGGCGAGGACGAGCGCGGTAGCCGCGGCCACCGCTACGAAAGCGAATCGTGGTGTTCGCATGGTGCGGATCCTCTCCTCTTACTAGGGGTTGTCAGTGGGTCTCGCGGGGATGCGGGAGAACGCGCAGGGACAGCTGCGGCATCAGGATCTTGCCCAGAAAGTCCTGCGCCCGGGCGCTCTCGGCGTGGCTGAAGAATCGGTCCGGAGATGCCTCTTCAACGATCTCGCCCTCGTCCATGAAGACGACTCGGTTGGCCGCCCGGCGGGCGAAACCCATCTCGTGAGTGATGACGATCATCGTCATGCCCTCCTGGGCCAGTGACGTCATCACGTCGAGCACCTCACTGATCATCTCCGGGTCGAGGGCAGATGTCGGTTCGTCGAAGAGCATGACCTTGGGCTTCATCGCGAGCGCCCGGGCGATCGCGACTCGCTGCTGTTGGCCGCCGGACAGCTGGGCGGGCAGCTTCGATGCCTGGTTGGCGACACCGACGCGATCGAGGAGGGCCATCGCCTCCTTGTCGGCTGCCGCCCGAGAGACACCCTTGACCTTGGTGGGGCCCAGCGTGACGTTTTCGAGCACGGTCTTGTGCGCGAACAGGTTGAACGATTGGAAGACCATGCCGACGTCTGCCCGTAGGCGGGCCAGCGCCTTGCCTTCCGCGGGCAACGGCTCGCCATCGAGCCAGATCGTCCCGGAGTCGATCGGCTCGAGCCGGTTGATCGTCCGGCACAGCGTCGATTTGCCCGAGCCGGATGGACCGATGACCACGACGACCTCGCCGCGGTCAACTGTCAGGTCGATGTCACGCAGCACGTGCAGGTCGCCGAAGTGCTTGTTGACCTTGTCGAGGACGACCAGCGCCGGGCCGTCGGCGTCAGTCATATCGACCTTGCTCTCGGTCATGCCAGGCAACCTATCGACGGTAACGACGCTTGGGCACTGTCATCGGGTCACGGTCCGGACACGACTGCGTACCCTTGAGGCCGAGATGAGCACGCGTACGTACGACGTCCGCACCTACGGGTGCCAGATGAACGTCCACGACTCCGAGCGCCTCGCCGGGCTGCTCGAGCAAGCAGGCTACGTCCGCGTCGCGAAGGACGGGGCTGCCGACGTCGTCGTCTTCAACACCTGTGCAGTTCGCGAGAACGCCGACAACAAGCTTTACGGCAACCTCGGTCATCTGGCTCCGGTCAAGGCACGCACTCCGGGCATGCAGATCGCCGTAGGCGGGTGCCTGGCGCAGAAGGATCGCGCCGAAATCGTCCGGCGAGCTCCCTGGGTGGACGTGGTGTTCGGCACTCACAACGTCGCCTCCCTACCGGTCCTGTTGGAACGCGCCCGGGTCGAACACGAGGCGCAGGTCGAGATCGCGGAGGCGCTGGAGGTCTTTCCGTCGACACTGCCGGCGCGGCGGGAGAGCGCGTACTCGGCCTGGGTGGCGATCAGCGTCGGGTGCAACAACACCTGCACGTTCTGTATCGTCCCCGCGCTTCGTGGCCGCGAGCGGGATCGGCGTCCGGGAGACATCTTGGCCGAGGTCCAGGCGCTGGTCGCCGACGGCGTTGTTGAGGTGACCCTGCTCGGACAGAACGTCAACGCCTATGGCGTCGAGTTCGGAGACCGCTATGCGTTCGGCAGGCTGTTGCGCGCAGTGGGCGCAGTAGATGGGCTCGAGCGGGTGCGGTTCACCAGTCCGCATCCACGAGATTTCACTGACGACGTCATCGCGGCCATGGCAGAAACATCGGCGGTCATGCCGTCGTTGCACATGCCGCTGCAGTCCGGCTCCGACGACGTGCTCCGGGCGATGCGCCGTTCCTACCGGCGCGACCGGTACCTGCGGATCATCGACAGCGTCCGGGCCGCGATCCCCGAGGCCGCCATCACCACTGACATCATCGTCGGTTTTCCAGGCGAGACCGAGGCCGACTTCCAGCAGACCGTCGAGGTCGTGCGGGCGGCGAGGTTCTCCTCGGCGTTTACGTTCCAGTACTCCAAACGGCCAGGGACGCCGGCTGCTGAGATGGCCGACCAGATCCCCAAGAGCGTCGTCCAGGAGCGATACGAGCGGCTGGTCGACGTGGTCGAGGATGTCGCCTCTGCTGAGAACCAGCGGTTCGTGGGCCGCGCGGTCGAGATCCTGGTGGCCGAAGGCGAGGGCCGCAAGGACCAGCAGACGCACCGCTTGTCCGGACGCGCACAGGACAACCGGTTGGTCCACTTCTCCGTGCCGGCAGACCGCCCGGCGCCACGACCGGGCGACATGGTCACCGCTGTGGTGACCCACGCCGCTCCGCATCATCTCGTGGCTGACTCTGCGTTGTCCGGCGGTCACTACGCCGAGCGGCGCACGCGCGCGGGCGACGCCCACGAGCGTAGGGAAGCCGGGTCGGCCGAGCGGCGTGGCGGTGTGCTTCTCGGCCTGCCCTCGGTTGGTGCCCCAGCGGCGCTCGCTGTGCAGCCGGCCGGCGGATGCGAAGATCGCTGAACGCCACCACTGTGTCGATCAAGTCTTGACCAATCGCTGGGAACCATGCGCTAGCTGTTGTGGCCGCGGCCGAACCATGCGCCGCCACCTTCGATCAGGCTCAGATGTTGAGGCGGTCGCGAACGGCCTCGCGCATTCGCACCCTGGCCTGGTCGGCCACGGCAATGGTTGCCAGCGCGCCCAGCGCGCCGACGACCATTGCTGATACCACCCGAGCTTGAGTCGGCACCAGGTCGAAAACGGACCAGCCCTGTAAGGCCGCGAAGATCGCCAATCCGGTCAGCGCCGACGCAAACACGATGCCCTTACGCCGTGGGCGTGGCACCTCCGGTTCGGGCTGGCTCTGCCACATCGCGGCAAGGCCCATCGCTGCAAGAGCGGGTCCGAGCACACCACCGAGGCCGCCGAAATCGAGAATCGCGGCGATCAGCCCCACCGTCGTGAGCAGGCGTGCTGTCAGGCAGACCAGACCCTCCCGCCGGAGAGCGGGCAGCCAGGCCAGACACAGACCGACACCGGTCAGCGCGACGGCTGCCGCCGCCGACACGCGGAGCGCGTCAGCGCTTTCGATCACGCTTGCCATTCGATCACGCCGTGGGCGGGATTCGGGCGATAACCTCCGAACGTGCTCGTCTCGGCCGCGGTCTGCCCGCACCCGCCGCTGCTGGTCCCGGACCTGGCCGGCAGCGCTGTGGGGGAGCTCGACGACCTCCGGTCGGCCTGCGACGCGGCGATCGAGGCGATCCGCGCGACCGAGCCCGAACTGCTGGTCGCGGTCGGTGCGGGGGAGGCCACCCGCCGATACGCGCCCGGTAGCGCTGGGTCGTTCGCGCAGTACGGCGTCGACCTGGCAGCATCCCTGCCCGGCCCGGCGGCGGAGAACGACGACCGCTTGCCCCTGTCTCTCGCCGTCGCCTCCTGGCTGCTGGGGCGGGTCGGCTGGACCGGTGACGTTCCCGGACTGGTGGTCGGGGAATCCAGCCCGGCTGAGGAATGTCGCCGGCTCGGCATTCAGCTCGCGCAAGAAACGGACCGGCTCGCCCTACTGGTGATGGGGGACGGCGCTGTCGGCAGGCCATCCGCCGCTCCGGCATTCGTCGATCCCCGAGCCGACGGCTTCGACACCGCGGTCGCGGACGCACTGCGAACCGCGGACCCAGCCGCGCTGATGGCACTCGACCCGACGCTCGGGACGGAGCTTCGCGCCGCCGGCCGGGCGCCGTGGCAAGTGCTCGCCGGCGCCGCGGGGGATGCCGTCTTCGATGCCGAGTTGCTCTACGACGACGCCCCGTACGGCGTCGGCTACCTGGTCGCGGTCTGGGAGCGGCACGGCTGAGGTCCGCACCGAACTGAAGGCCCGGGGTGCTGGACACTGACAGCATGTCGACGCGGCTGCCCGTTGTGGCCCTGGTCGGCCCGACGGCGGCCGGCAAAAGCGATGTGGCTGTCGAATTGGCCGTCCGGATGGGTGCCGAAGTCGTCAACGGCGACTCGATGCAGGTATACCGCGGCATGGACATCGGCACGGCCAAGCCGACGCCGGCGGCGCGCAGAGGCGTCCCGCACCACGTTCTCGACATCCTCGAGGTCACTCAGCCGGCCACCGTGGCCGAGTTCCAGGGTCTGGCGCGCGCTGCCATCGACGACTGCCTTGCGCGAGGCGTCGTCCCAATTCTCGTCGGTGGGAGTGCGCTGTACGTGCGCGCGGTGCTGGACCAGTTCGAATTCCCGGGGACCGACCCGGTGCTTCGGGCCCGGCTCGAGCGTGAACTGGCGGAGCTCGGTGTACGCAAGATGTACGAGCGACTCACCGACATCGACCCTGGCGCTGCGGCGGTGATTCTTCCGAGCAACGGTCGGCGTATCGTCCGGGCGCTCGAGGTGGTGGAGCTGACCGGACGTCCGTTCGCGGCGTCGTTGCCCACGCCGGCGTATGCGTATGCGCGGGTCGTTCAACTAGGCCTGGATGTGCCACGAGACGTCCTCGACGGGCGGATCGCCGATCGCGTGGACCGGATGTGGCAGGCGGGACTCGTCGAGGAGGTCCGTGAACTCGAGAAGGTCGGCCTACGCGCTGGCCGCACCGCGAGCCGGGCGTTGGGTTACCGGCAGGTGCTGGCGTTCCTGGCCGGTGAATTCGACGAAGCCGAGGCTCGGGCGCGCACAATCCGGTCCACCCGTCGGTTCGCCCGGCGGCAGGATGCCTGGTTCCGCAAGGATCTTCGGATTGAGTGGCTTCCCTACGATGCCGACGACCTCGCTGGACAAGCGTTGAGTCGCTGCGCTTAGCGTCCGCCTAGGATCGTCGTCTGTGCAGCGGCGGTTTCCGTTCGTCAAGGGACACGGCACAGAAAACGACTTCGTGCTCCTTCCAGATCCCGACGGTGTTCTCCACCCCGATCTGGATGCGGAGACGGTCCGCCTGCTGACCAACCGGCACTCGGGACTGGGCGCGGACGGCGTGATCCGGGTGGTTCGCAGCGCAACCCTCGATGCAGGGCTCGAGCTGGCGGCCGAGGCAGAGTGGTTCATGGACTACCGCAACGCCGATGGCTCGGTGGCCGAAATGTGTGGCAACGGGGTACGGGTCATGGCGCGATATCTGTGGTCCGCGGGGCTTGCCGAGGGCCCGGAGTTGCCGATCGGAACCCGCGGCCGGCTCAACACCGAAGACCCCCGATCCGCTGTGCGCGCCCTCCACGGCGCCGCTGACGGCTTGATAACGACCGAGATGGGCAGGCCTACTCAGGCCTGGATCGAGCAGCCGATGAAGGTGACGATGGCCGACCGGAGCTGGCCGATCGACGCTGTCTTCCTTCCCAACCCCCATGCCGTGGCCTTCGTCGACGACCTCGACGACATCGGACCGATGTCGAAGCAACCGACGGTCGAGGCGCAGAGCCTGTTCCCCGACGGCGTCAACGTCGAGTTCGTCGTTGCTCGTGGCCCGCGTCACCTCGCCCTGCGCGTCTGGGAGCGAGGCGTCGGCGAAACCCGGTCCTGTGGCACCGGAGCCTGTGCCGCGGCATTCGCAGCGATGGAACGGGACGGTGCCGCGAAAGTGGGCTCTTCGTATGTCGTTGACGTCCCTGGCGGTCGCCTTCACGTGAGCATGCGCGTGGACGGGATGCTGCTGCTGACTGGCCCAGCAGTTCTCGGCGTGTCCGGCGAGGTCGACCTCGACCTGTTGTGACGTAGGTCCGTCATCGCGACCTGGCGATGGTCCCTGGAAAGACAGATGCCGCCGATGGGCGGCACGTGGGACCCTGGGCTGCGGAATGTGCCTCGACAACTCTTCGTTGAAAGCAGCAACATGACGATTTCTTCCCGCAGTGCAGACGATCAGTCCGTTGAGCCTGACGACCGAGCAGCCTCCGACGGCACCGCAGGTGAACTCGACCTCGAGGACCGCATCTCACTGCGTCGGGTCGTCGGTCTGTCGACCGAGCTTTCCGACGTCAGCGAGGTCGAGTACCGCCAGCTCCGCCTCGAACGGGTCGTGCTCGTCGGAGTCTGGACCGAAGGCACCGCCGAGGATGCCGAAAACTCCCTGGCCGAGCTCGCGGCGTTGGCGGAGACGGCGGGTTCCCGAGTGCTCGAGGGGTTGGTGCAACGCCGGTCGCGACCGGACGCGTCCACGTTCGTCGGTTCCGGCAAGGTTACTGAGCTTCGAGACGTGGTGCTGGAAACCGGCGCCGACACCGTCATCTGCGACGGCGAGCTCTCCGCCGCTCAGCTGCGCAATCTCGAGGACAAAGTCAAGGTCAAGGTCGTCGACCGCACCGCGCTGATCCTGGACATCTTCGCGCAGCACGCGAAGAGCCGGGAAGGCAAGACTCAAGTCGAGCTGGCTCAGCTGAACTACCTCGTGCAGCGGTTGCGCGGCTGGGGCGAGAACCTTTCCCGGCAGGCCGGGGGTCGGGCCGGTGGCGCGACCGGTGGAGTCGGGACTCGCGGCCCAGGTGAGACGAAGCTCGAGACCGACCGGCGGCGGATCCGCACCCGGATGGCCAAACTGCGCCGTGAACTGACAGACATGGAGGTTGCGCGCGACACGAAACGGTCGCAGCGTCGGCGCCGCGCGGTTCCCGCCGCCGCGATCGCCGGCTATACCAACGCCGGCAAGTCGTCGCTGCTCAATCGGCTGACCGGCGCCGGCGTGCTGGTTGAGGATGCGCTGTTCGCCACGCTCGATCCCACGGTCCGGCGCGCCGAGGCCACCGACGGTCGCGTCTATACCCTTGCCGACACAGTCGGCTTCGTCCGGCACCTGCCGCACCAGCTGGTCGAGGCGTTCCGCTCGACCCTGGAGGAGGTCGTCGATGCCGACCTGATCCTGCATGTCGTCGACGGGTCGGATCCCGATCCAGAGGGCCAGCTGCGAGCCGTCCGTGACGTCCTGGCCGAGATCGGCGCCGATGACGTGCCCGAGCTCGTCGTGGTCAACAAGACCGATATTGCCGACCCGCTGGTCGTCGCGCGGTTGCTGCGCCTCGAGCGCGGTTCCGTTGCGGTGTCGGCGCGTACTGGCACCGGCATCGCACCGCTTCGCGAGGTTATCGAGTCGCGGCTCCCGCGCCTGCCGGTGGAGATGGAAGCGCTGGTGCCCTACGACCGAGGCGAACTGATCTCTCGCATGCACCGGACCGGCGAGGTTATCTCGGTCGAACACGAGCCGGGCGGCACCCGGGTCAGGGCCCGGGTGTCCGAACGGTTGGCCGCCGCCCTGGAGCCGTTCGCGACGTCCTGATTTCACGGCTGCCAGACTCAGCCGCGTGCTGCATCTGCGCCTGATCTCACCGACTGACCGCGCTGACGCGGTCTGCTCGCTGCTCACCGATACGGTCGGTGTCACGAACGTGATCGTCCTGGCCGGCGCCGCACGCGAGCCGGCCGGCGACGTCATCCTGTGCGACGTCGCGCGAGAGGCCGCGGACCATCTGGTCGACGAGCTCGCCGCCCTCGGAATCGAGCGGGACGGATCGATCGCCATCGAGGAGATCGACGCCGCGCTGTCCCGCGCGGCCCAGCAGGCTCAAGTCGACGCACCCGGAGAGGGCGTCGACGCCGTCGTCTGGCAGCAGGTGGAAGAGCGGACGAGTGAGGAGTCGGCGCTCTCGGTCACCTTCCTGGTTTTCCTCTCGATCGCCACCCTCATCGCCGGCGTCGGCGTGTTGCTCGACCAGCCGATACTCATCGTTGGCGCGATGGTGGTGGGTCCTGAGTTCGGACCGATCGCTGGGCTGTGTGTCGCTCTCGTGCTACGTGAGCGAGCGCTCGCGATGCGCTCGCTCCGTGCTCTGGTCATCGGCTTTCCGGCGGCCATCGCCATCACGGTGGTCGCGACGCTGCTGGCTCGCGCGGCCGGGTTGGTGGAGCCAGCCATGCTGGACAGCGAACATCCGCTGACCAGCTTCATCTCCCGGCCGGACGCGTTCTCCTTCGTGGTGGCGTTTCTCGCCGGGATCGCCGGGATTCTGTCGCTCACCGCTGCCAAGTCAGGCGCGCTCATCGGCGTGTTGATCTCCGTGACCACGGTGCCTGCCGCCGGCAGTACCGCGGTGGCCCTTGCCCTCGGTGAGCCGCAGATGGCGCTGGGCTCGGCGCTCCAGCTTGCGATCAACCTGTGCGGGATGGTCATTGCCGGAACGTCCACGCTCGTCGTGCAGCGCAGGCTGCGGCGGCGCACTGTCCCACGGTGATCGGTTCACGCCCGATCAAACCCTCGAGCAAGGATTGACATCGGGAAGTCGAGGGCAGGACTATGTAACCGGTTACGTAACCGGTTACGTGATCGGAGTTGTATGGCGAGCAGACCCAACGGAGTCACCATTCGTGACGTCGCGGCCCACGCCGGTGTCTCGATCGCCACGGTTTCCCGAGTCATGCGCGGGACTGCCCCAGTGGCGCCGGAGACTCGTCGGCGGGTCCTCGCCACCGTCAACGACCTGCGGTTCACGCCCAGCTCTCTCGGCCGGTTGCTCGCAGAGGGCCGACATGCCGCCAACGGCATCGTGTTTCCGGACCTGTCCGGGCCGTACTACGCCGAAGTGATCTTGGGGTACGAGGAGGTTGCCGGAGAGCTCGGTCAGTCAGTCTTGATCTTGTCCACGCACGGGCGCGCCGACGCCGCCGACATGGTGCTGGATCTCGCCGGCCGGGTCGACGGGCTGGTCATCCTCGGTCGCACGGTAAGTGACGAGGTCGTCGCGAATGTCGCGGCTCGCGGAGTTCCGCTCGTCCTACTCGCGCGGCCAGGCACCGATGGCGTCGACTCGGTACAGGCGGAGAACACGGACAGTGCTTCGGTGCTGACCCGGCACCTGCTTGAGCACGGTTCTCGTCGGCTGGTGTTCCTCGGTGACGCCGACCACTCGCCTGACGCGTTCGAGCGCTGGACCGGAATGGGCAATGCCCTTTCCCAAGCCGGACTCGCTGTCGAAGCACCCGTTCCGGCGGGTTTCAGCGAGGACGCCGGGCGCCGTGCGGCGCCGGACCTGGTGGCGAACGGCCTCCCGGACGCGGTGATCTGTGCAAACGACGAACTGGCCATGGGCCTGATCACCGGGCTGCATGCGTTCGGGATCGACGTTCCCGCCGACATCGCCGTCACGGGGTGGGATGACGTCATGGCCGCGCACTATTGCGGGCTGACGACGGTCAGACAGCCGATGCGAGAGCTAGGGGCACGAGCAGCACACGCACTCGACGCGCGGATCCGCGGCGACGACGGACCTGCTCGTCATGAAGTCCTGTCAACACACCTTGTCGTCCGCGACAGCTGCGGACATCATCCCGGCGCCGACGGCGCCAGGACTACCTAGCAACCGGAGGAGTCCCTGTGAACGGAACCACACGTACGGTCACGCTGCTCGCGGCCGCAGTGCTTGTCGCCGCGGCCTGCGGACGCGAGGAGGAGCCGGAGTCCGCCGGCCCCACAGAGGCCGAATCGGTCGCGGAAGGCCCGGCCGAAGGCACCATCGAGGTCTGGGCAATGGGCGCGGAGGGCGAGAACCTCGACGTGCTCGGGGAGGCGTTCACTGAGGAGAATCCCGACGCGACCGTCGAGGTCACCCCGGTGCCGTGGGAGGGCGCGCACGACAAAATCGCTACGGCGATCGCTGCCGGTGAGACGCCTGATGTCAGCTTGATCGGCACGACCTGGATGGGCGAGTTCGGCAAGAGTGGTGGTCTCGACCCCACTCCGGAGGACCTGTTCGAACCCGACGAGTTCTTCGAGGGTCCGTGGCAGTCAACGGTCGTGGAGGACACGTCATACGGCGTTCCCTGGTACGTCGAGACTCGAACGTTGTTCTACCGGACCGATCTGGCCGAACAAGCCGGCCTGGCGCCACCGACCAGCTGGGATGAGCTGAAGTCCTTCGCCCAAGGCTTGCAGGAGCAGGGCGCGAAGAACGGCATCTACCTGCAGCCGGGCCAGGGCGGAGCTTGGCAGACGTTCATGCCCTTCGCCTGGCAGAACGGCGCCCAGTTGACCGACGGCGACCAATACACGATCGATTCCCCCGAGATGGTGGAGGCGCTGGAGTTCTACACGTCCTTCTTCGAAGAGGGCCTGTCACAGAACACTCCGCTCGAGCCCGGTGCCCTGGAGCAGGGGTTCGTCGACGGCACCATCGGCTCGTTCGTCTCCGGGCCCTGGCACGTTGGCCTGATCAACGATGCGGGCGGTGAAGGCACCTTCGACGTCGTGACCCTTCCCGGCAAGGATGAGGGGATCGGCACCTCGTTCGTCGGTGGCGGCAACCTCGCCGTCTTTGCCGAGTCGGACAACCGCGACGCCGCCTGGAAGTTCGTCCAGTTCCTCACCCAGGCAGAGACCCAACAGCTCTGGTACGAAACGATCAACGACCTGCCCTCCGTGCAGTCGGCCTGGGACGCCAGCCCGCTGGCCGACGACCCGATGCTGGCGACGTTCGGTGAGCAGCTCGACAACGCCGAGGCGCCACCAGCCGTCCCGACCTGGGAGCAGGTCGCGACAGCGATCGACAGCGACATTGAAAAGGCGGTCCGCGGTGAGGTCGATCCGGCCGAGGCCGTCGCCAACATGCAGCAGCAGGCGAGCTCTATCGGGACCGGGTTGTAGGTCCGATGGCAACGGTCACCACGACGCCGGCGCCGGTCAAGAGCCCGCCCCGGACCACGGTGATGCAGCGCAGCCAGGCCAGGACGGCCTGGCTGCTCGCCACGCCGTTCCTGCTGCTGTTCGCGGTGTTCATGCTCGGCCCGGTACTGGCGTCGCTGTTCATGAGCGTGACCGACATGCGCAGTACCGATCTGCGAAACCCGCTCGCCGTCAACTTCACCGACATCGGGAATTACACGAGCGTCCTCAGTGACCCGCTGTTCCGCAAGGTGGCGGTCAACACGGCGATCTTCGTACTGGTCGGGGTGCCGCTGACGATGGTGCTGGCGCTCGCCGCGGCCGTCGGTCTCAACGGCATCACCAGGCTGCGCGGCTTCTTCCGCCTCGGCTACTACCTGCCGGTGGTGACCAGCATCGTTGCCGTCGCTGTGGTCTGGCGATTCCTGCTCCAACCGGACACCGGCCCGGTCAACCAGCTGCTCGGTCTCGTCGGAATCGACGGACCGAACTGGCTGGGCAGTACGACGCTGGCCTTGCCGACGCTGATCGTCATGGCGGCATGGCGCAACCTCGGCTATCTGATGGTGATCTTCCTGGCCGGGCTGCAAACCGTGCCCCGGGAGCTTCTCGAGGCGGCTGAGGTCGACGGCGCGGGCCGGTGGCAGCGGTTCCGGTACGTCACGCTGCCAATGCTTCGTCCGGTCCTGCTCTTCGGTGCTGTCATCACCGGAATCGGCTACCTGCAGTTCTTCGAGGAGCCGTTCGTCATGA
The DNA here is from genome assembly GCA_963831385.1 of uncultured Actinomycetota bacterium. Classification (GTDB taxonomy): domain Bacteria; phylum Actinomycetota; class Actinomycetes; order Jiangellales; family Jiangellaceae; genus JACVRX01. The sequence goes on along the minus strand of CAWHPW010000006.1, from coordinate 106,184 downwards.
CCCAGGGCGGACCGCTCGATTCCACCCGGTCGATCGCTTACTACGTCTACGACCAGTTCAGCTTCGGCAACTACGGATTCGCGGCCGCGGCCAGCTACGTGCTCTTCGTCGCCATCGTCGCTCTGACCGCCGTGCAATTCCGATTCTTGCGACCCAAGGACTGAGGGGACCGCCCATGACGACAGTCACCCCGCCGGCCGGCGGAGTAGCGGCCGACCTGGAGGCGCCTGCCTTAAAGGATCAAGACCGGGGATCGCAGGCGGAGAAGCGCTCGCCATGGTGGCTCTACGCCGTGCTCGGCGTCGGGCTGCTGGCGATGAGCCTGCCGTTCATCTGGATGCTGGTGTCTTCGGTCAAGCCCGAGGCGGAGGTTCGACGGGTCCCACCGACCTGGCTACCCGAGACGTTCACCCTGGAGAATTATCAAACCCTCTTCGACCGGTTGAGCTTCCCCACGTACTTCTTCAACTCCGCCCTCGTCGCAGTCGTCGTGACCCTCGGCAACGTCGTCTTCTGCTCCATGCTCGGGTACGCACTGGCCAAGCTGGAGTTCCGCGGGAAGCAGGTCATCTTCGTCCTCGTGCTCGGCATGTTGATGGTGCCGGCGATCGCGATCCTGGTACCGCTGTTCGTTCTGGTCAGCAACCTGGGGCTGACCAATACGTACCCCGGCCTGATCCTGCCGTATCTGGCCGCACCGCTCGGTGTCTTCTTGATGCGGCAGTACTTCCTCGGCCTGCCCGACGAGCTGATCCAGGCAGCCCGGGTCGATGGCGCAGGCGAGTTTCGCATCTTCTGGAACGTCATGCTGCCGTTGTGCGGGCCGGCGCTCGCGACCCTGGCGATCCTGACCTTCCTCGGCTCGTGGAACAACTTCATCTGGCCGTTGGTGGTGGCTCAGACCGAGGACCGCTACACCCTGCCGGTCGCCCTCGCTCTGTACTCGGTCGGGCAGAACGCCACCCAATACGGCGTCCTGCTGGCGGGTGCCGTCGTGGTCGTCGTGCCGGTGATCGCGATCTTCCTGGCTCTGCAGCGGTATTTCGTCCAAGGCATCGCCATGACCGGCATCAAGTAGGAGGAGATTCGCAATGCGTTCACTGAAGCTGGTCCTCGGAGCAGTAGTTGCGACAGCGATAGCAGCGAGCATGGTGCCCAGCACATCTGCCGCATCGGAATCGGTCGGCCCGAAGTCGGACCGCCGAGTGCTTGCTGACTATGCCGGCGACACCTGGACGTCGTTCGAAGCCATGGTCGAACCCACGACCGGGATGCCGGCCGACAACATCAACGGGAACCTCGATCCAGCGACCCGCAGCGCCTATACCTCTCCGACCAACATCGGTGGCTACCTGTGGAGCACGGTCGTCGCCCGCGAACTGCGCATCATCGACCGGCGCGAGGCATACCAGCGGATGAGCCAGACCCTCGGCACCGTGGCGCAACTCGACCGGCACGACGACAGCGGCATGTTCTACAACTGGTACGACCCGACGACGCTCGACGTGCTTCGTATCTGGCCCGAGGACGGCAATACCGTCTACCCGTTCCTGTCCAGCGTCGACAACGGCTGGCTAGCGGCAGCGCTGAAGATCGTGGCCAGCGCCGAGCCCCGGTTGCGCGAGGAAGCAGACGCGCTGTTCGACAGCATGGATTTCGGGTTCTATTACGACCCGTTGGCGAAGCCCGACTACCACGGCGGGCCTGACGTGGGCCTCATTCGCGGCGGGTTCTGGGACGAGCCGCCGCCAGGCTGCTCGATCCTCGGCAACTACCGCGACCGCGGACCGGATGTCTACTACACCTGCCACCACTACGGGGCGTTCAACTCCGAGCCGCGGATCGCGTCGTACATCGGGATCGCGACTGGCCAGATCCCGCCCGAGCACTACTTCGGCCCTTGGCGGACCTTCCCGGCGGACAACTGCGACTGGTCCTGGACGGAGCAGGGCGGCATCGGTGAATGGCGCGAGTACCTCGGCGTGCAGGTCTGGGAGGGCGCTTACGAGTACCGCGATATGAACGTCGTGCCGACCTGGGGCGGCTCGATGTTCGAGGCGCTGATGCCCGACCTGTTCGTGCCCGAGGCGCAGTGGGGAGCGGACTCGTGGGGTGTCAACCACCCGCTGTTCGTGCAGGGGCAGATCGAGCACGGGATGGAAGAAGCCGGCTACGGCTACTGGGGCTTCTCGCCGTCTAGCAACCCTGCCGGCGGCTACCGGGAATACGGCGTCGACCTCATCGGGATGGATCCGGGCAGCGAGTTCGGCGGCGGGTATGCCAGCGACCAGGAGCGGACCACCGTTGATCTCGGGTTCTTCACAGTCGACGGAACCCAGTGCCGGCCGCCGCAGCCGCCGCCGGACGGCTACGGCGACGGCGTTGTCACACCGCACGCGGTATTCCTGGCGCTGCCGTACGCCAAGGACGAGGTGCTGACCAACCTCACAAACCTGCGCCGCGACTTCGATGTCTACGGCGCCGGGGGGTTCTTCGACGCGGTCGCTGTGGGTAGTGGAACGGTGGCCAAGCGATACCTGGCCCTGGACCAGGCCATGATCATGGCGGCAATCGGGAACGAGCTGCGCAGCGACGTGGTCAAGAAGTACTTCGTCGACCGCCAGTTCCGGGCCGTGCTGCGGCCGTTGATGGCCATGGAGTCGTTCCTGTCCGGCTCGGGGGGTGGTGCTCGACCGTGAGCGGCGCGCGCTCGGACTGGGAAACCCGGATCGGGCGCCGCAGTGGCGATACTGGTCAGGGCGAGGAGGTGGCACTGGCACCTCCGCAGCGAATTCGCGTGTCATCCGGTCGTGGTCAGGTGACGCTTCGATGGGAGCCGGTGGAGGGCGCAGCCGGCTACCTCGTCCACGTGGCGCCCGGTCCGGACGGCCCGTTCGAATCGCTGGATCACGGCGGCCGGGACGTGCTCGCGGTCCCGCACGGGCCTTACTGCGACACGACCAGGGATGGCGACGAGCAGCGCTGGTACACGGTGGCGGCCGTGGTCGACGTCGACTCCATCGGCTCGTGGTCAGATCCCGTCGCCGCGACCGAGAACGTGACTGAAACCGGTGCCGTGGACGTGATCGTTGACGCGGCCAGGGTGGTCGGCGATCTCCAGCGACCGTGGCGGGCGATGATCGGGTCTGAGCATCTGTCCCATGTGCTCTGCAGCGACCGTTCCGGTGGCCGACCGATCGGTGCAGAGCTGCAGGCGGCGTTGCGGGCGGCTCATGACGTGCTGGGCGTCCAGGCTGTGCGGGCGCACGGGATCCTGTGTGACGACCTCGGTGTGTACCGCGAGGTGGACGGGCAGCCGGTATACGACTACACCGGCGTCGACCGGGTCTACGACACGGTGCGTGAGCTTGGCCTGACGCCTGTCGTCGAGTTGTCGTTCATGCCTCGTGACCTCGCCGCCGACCCGACCAAGACGGTTTTCGACTACCAGGCCATCGTGTCCCCCCCGCGGGATTGGGACCGATGGCGCGAGCTCGTCCGCGGCCTCACCGCACACCTGGTCGACAGGTACGGACGCGAGGAGGTGCGTCGCCATTGGTCGTTCGAGGTCTGGAACGAGCCCAACCTGGAGGTGTTCTGGGCCGGAACGCCGGAGGAGTATTTCCGGCTGTATGACCTTGCGGCAGCGGCCATCCGGTCAGTCGACCCGGCGCTGCGGGTCGGCGGTCCTGCGTCGGCGGCGGCCGGCTGGGTCGAGCAGACCCTGGCCCATGCTGACACCAATGGCGTGCCGCTGGACTTCGTGTCCACTCACACCTACGGCAGCCCGCCGCTGGACCTGCGGCCTCTTCTGGGCCGCCGCGGCCGGACCGGAACACCGCTGTGGTGGACCGAATGGGGGGTGAGCCCAGCACATTTCGACTCGGCGAGCGACTCGGTCTTCGGGGCAGCCTTCTTGCTCCGCGGGATGGCATCAGCAATGGGCCGGATCGAGGCTCTCTCGTACTGGGTGGTCTCGGACCACTTCGAGGAGCTCGGCCGGCCGCCGGCATTGCTGCATGGGGGCTTCGGGCTGCGGAGCGTTGGAGACCTGCGCAAGCCGCGATGGTGGGCACTGGAGTTGCTGGAGCGGCTCGGTCCGCGCCGGCTCGACGTCACCGTGACCGGGGACGGGGGAGGATCGCTCGTCGAGGCACTGGCGGCCCGCCGGGACGATGGCACGGTAGGGGTACTCATGTGGAATGGCACCCTCGACCAGAGCAAGGCAGACGGTGACGACGCACTTGCCCGCCGAATCACCGCTCGCGTCACCGGCCTGGATGGCGTGCCATACCTGCTGCGCCACTTCCGGGTCGATGCGGAGCATTCGAACATCAGCAGTGCCTGGGAGCGGATCGGCGGTGGTGCCGACTGGCCGGACGATGCCCAGTGGGCCCTGCTGGCCCAGGCCGACCAGCTCGACGAGTTGCATCCAGCGCGGTCGTTCGACCCTGCGGACGAGCTCGTCGTCGACTTCGACCTGCCAATGCCAGGGATCGCGTATCTGGAGCTGACCCCTGAAGCCTGACCTGTGATCATTGACAGCGGGAAGGAACCCCGAGGTGTTGCCAGTCAGTCCGGTTGCTGGCGGCCGCCCAGGTGCTGGGCGAGGAATCGCTCGACGGCGGCATAAAAGCGCTCGCGGTTCTCTGGCCGGGCCAGACCATGACCCTCGTCCTCGAACAGCAGGTATTCGTGGTCGATGCCCTTCTCGGTCAGCGCCGCCACGATCTGCTCGGCTTCGACGACCGTGACCCGTGGGTCGTTCTTCCCTTGGGCGATGAGCAGCGGGATCGTGATGTTGTCGACCCGGGACAGCGGCGAGCGTTCCCAGAGAAAGTCTCGCTCGGTCTCGGGGTTGCCGACCTTGGCGTGGAACAACGCGATCATCGGCTTCCAATACTCCGGCACCGACTCGATCAGCGTGATGAGGCTCGACGGTCCCACCATTTCCACTGCGCAGCGAAAGACCTCGGGAGTGAATGCGGCTCCGACCAGCGCGGCGTATCCGCCGTACGACCCGCCGTAGATGCCGACTCGGGCGCCGTCGATGCGGCCCTCGGCGACGAGGTGCGCGACCGCGTCGAGCAGGTCGGTGTGCATCGCGCGCCCCCACTCCCGGTCACCGGCGTTGCCGAAAGCCTTGCCGTACCCAGTGGATCCGCGGTAGTTGACCTGGACGCAGGCGTAGCCGCGGTTGGCCAGCCATTGCGCCTCGGGGTCGTAGCCCCATACGTCGCGGTACCACGGTCCTCCGTGCACGTCCACGACGGCGGGCAATCCGGCCGGCTCGACACCGGGTGGGTAGGTCACGTAGCCGTGGATGGTGAGGCCGTCGCGTGCCAGGAACGAAAACGGCTGCATCGTCGCAAGGTCGTACTCGTCCAGGGCGGGCTTGTGGGCGAACAAGAAGGTCAGCGACGTGTCGTCTCGGTTGTACACGTAGTAACGCACCGGCCCGTCCGATGGCGTGTCGGACACCAGCCAGCGCCGGTCGGTCCGTTCGGATCGGGAGATGCCGATCTCGCCCGGCAATCTCGCGCGCAGCGCATCGATCTCGGCGCCGAGCGTCGGTTCGAGGTGGACCCACTGCTCGCGCTCGGCGAGGAAGACCGCTGACTGCGGCTCCAGCGTGTCCGGGTCCGAGAGCACATAGGCGACGTCGTGCTCGGACTGCTCCGCGAGGACGGTCTCGGCGCCGGTTGACAGGTCCACCCGCGACAGGCGAGACGCGTTGACGCCCACGCTGGATAGCAGGTAGGCCGTCGAGCCGTCCCGGCTGAAGCCGTAGACGCCCGTCGTCACAAGATCCTCGCTGGGAATGTCGAGCCAGGGTTCGTCGCGGCCGGTCGCCATATCCCGAAGATGGACCACCGCGCCGCCGTCGGGCGTTATCACGACGCCGCCACGTACAGCGAGATCGGAATCGATGAGCCAGGAGGCGTATCCGGGATTGGGCTCGATCTTGTCGAATGCTCCGCTCTCGAGGTCGAGGCGGTAGACATCGTGCAGCATCGGATTGTCGGCGTTGAGCCCGACCAGCATGGTGGTCGGATGCCAGCGATTGTGCGCGAGCACCATCGCCTGAGCTCCGTCGCCCGGTGTGACGAGATGCGATTCGCCGGTGCCCAGGTCGAGCCGGTACAACCGCCAGTCCTCGTTGCCGTCGGTGTCCTGCAGGTACACCAGCGTCCGGTCGTCGTGGCAGAACGTGAATGTTCGGATTCCGCGACCTCTGTCGTGGGTCACCGGTTTGGCCGCGGACGGGGCCTCTGCAGGGCCAACCCAGACATTGAGAACGCCGTCCTCTGGGGCGATGAACCCCAGATGTGTGCCGTCGGGGGACAGCGCGGGGGAGACCCGCTCGGGATTGCCGAACAGGACGTCTCGAGGGATCAGCGGCACGGCGGCATAGGCAGTTTTCACGACGTCGATCCCATCACGAGGCCGTGAACCTTGGCCCACGGGATCGTCACGGTAGGCCCGATAGCGTGACCAGGTGGACGACGAGTCCGAAGCCCTGGCCCCAGATCGGGTCCGCAAGCTGCTCAGCGCGGCGGTCGACGCGCTGGGCGGCGACGAGCGTCGCGGTCAGGTGGAGATGGCCGAGGCCGTGGCCACAGCCTGGACGGGAGCTGAACACCTGCTGGTGCAGGCAGGAACCGGAACGGGCAAGTCACTCGCTTACCTCGTGCCAGCGCTGCTCTACGCCGACGCGTCCGGCAAACCGGCCGTTGTCGCCACTGCCACACTGGCCTTGCAGGCGCAGCTCGTCGATCGTGACCTGCCGTTGCTGGCCGGCGCAGTGGAGCCAGAACTGGGTCGTCCGTTCGCATGGGCCACGTTGAAAGGTCGGTCGAACTACGCCTGCCTGCACCGGGTCCGGGAGGGTGTGCCGGACGACCAGGGTGAGCTGGTACCGATCGCCGAGGTGTCATCGACGGCAGTGGGTGCAGAGGTGGTCCGAGCCCGCGACTGGGCCGAGGAACAGGCATCGGGCGGTGGGACGGGGGATCGGGATCGGCTTGAACCGGGCATCAGCGACCGCGCCTGGACCCAGGTCTCGGTGAGCGCGCGGGAGTGCTTGGGCGCCGGCAAGTGTCCATATGGTGCGGAATGCTTCGCCGAACAGGCCAGGGAACGCGCCGGCGACGTGGACATCGTCGTCACCAACCACGCGCTCCTCGCGATCGACGCCTTGGAAGGCATACCGGTCCTGCCTGATCACGACGTCGTTGTCGTTGACGAGGGCCACGAACTCGCGGCCCGGGTCACGAGCATCGCCACGGCGGACCTGTGGCCCGGCTTGGTCGAACGGGCGGCCAAGCGGTCCCGCACTTTCGTCGGATCCGACGTGGTCGACAAGCTGGCGGAGGGTGCAGAGATTCTGCGCCGTGCGCTCGCCGAGGTGGAGCCAGGTCGACTCGATGTGTTGTCTGATGGCTTGTCGGCATCGGTCAGGGCCGTCCGTGACGCTGCGCGCACAGTTCAGTCGGGATTCGCGACCGGAGCCGGCACCGATCGTGAACCCGATGTCGAAGCTGGTCGACGGGCGGCGAAAGCGATGGTCGACGAGATCTTCGGGATCGCTGAACGGATGGCGGTTCACGCCGAAGGCGACGTCGTCTGGGTCGAGGACCGGGACCGAGACCGAGGTGCGCGCAGGCTGCGGATCGCACCGCTTTCGGTCGCGACGTTGCTGCGCGACCGACTGTTCGGGTCGTCGACCGTCGTGGCGACCTCCGCGACGATGCAACTCGGCGGCTCGTTCGACGCGATCGCGAAGTCCTTCGGGCTGACCGGTGACGAAGCGCCGGCGTATCGCGGGCTCGACGTGGGCTCGCCCTTCGATTACGGAAGGCAGGCGATTCTGTACGTCGCCCGAGAACTCCCCCCACCAGGGCGCGACGGTCTGCGGCCGGCGGCCCTGGATGCGCTGGCCGAACTCATGACCGCCGCCGGGGGGCGCACTCTTGGCCTGTTCTCTTCCCGGCGCGCGGCTGAGGAGGCCGCGGCGGACTTGCGAGCGCGTGCTCCCGATCTCCCGGTGCTGTGCCAGGGCGAAGACGTGGTAGCCACGCTGGTACGACGGTTCGCCGAGGAAGAGCAGACGTCGTTGTTCGGCACGTTGTCACTGTGGCAAGGCGTCGACGTGCCCGGCGGCGCCTGCCAACTGGTCGTGATCGATCGGGTCCCGTTCCCCCGCCCGGACGATCCACTCCACTCAGCGCGGCAGTTGGCAGTAGAGCGCGCGGGCGGGAACGGCTTCATGTCCGTGGCGGCAACCCACGCCGCGCTGTTACTCGCTCAAGGAGCGGGCCGGTTGATCCGCGGTGCCAGCGATCGGGGAGTCGTCGCGGTTCTCGACCCGAGGCTGGTCCTCGCCCGCTACGGTGCGTTCCTGCGGGCCTCGCTGCCACCGATGTGGTTCACCACCGATCGGCAGCTGGTCTTGGCAGCGTTGCAGCGACTCGCCGAGCTACCGGCGCTCAGTGGTTCCGCAGGGCCTTGACCAGCTCGCTCTTGTTCATCGACGACCGGCCCGCGCCATACCCAGGGACCGCGCGATAGATGCGTTGCGGCTGGTCCTCAAACCCTTCTCAACACCGCGACGACGCGGCCGAGAATCGTCGCCTCGGCACCGTCGATCGGATCGTAGGCGGGGTTGTGGGGCATCAGCCAGACCTGATCGTCGCGGCGTCGGTAGGTCTTGACCGTCGCCTCGCCCTCGATCATCGCCGCGACGATCTCGCCATTCTCGGCGACTGGTTGCTGTCTCACGACAACCCAGTCACCGTCGCAGATGGCGACGTCGATCATCGAATCGCCGGTGACGCGCAACATGAACAGCGTGCCTTCGCCGACGAGTTGGCGAGGGAGCGGGAAGACATCCTCGACGGCCTGCTCGGCGAGCACCGGCCCACCGGCCGCGATGCGGCCCACGACGGGCACGTACGACGGGGCCGGACGCTGATCGCGATCGGTCTCGTCGGTCGCCGAGACGGACGGAAGATCACCCGGGCCGAGCACTTCGAGTGCTCGCGGCAGGTTGGCGTCTCGGCGGATGTAGCCCTTCGCCTCGAGCGCATGCAGCTGATGGGAGACGCTCGACGGGCTGGCCAGCCCGGCTGCCTTGCCGATCTCGCGCATCGACGGCGGATACCCACGACGCTCGAGCGCGTCGCGAATGACGTCGAGCACGCGGCGCTGGCGAGGGGTGAGTCCTTCGGGATCCTGCGACGTGTCAGGGAAAGGGTGGACCGTGCCGCCCGCTTCCGGGTCCTCTCCGCGCTGCCTGCCCACACCGGCCTCCTCTGGCCCTTTCGAGTCGTGATCGCCGGGTTCGGCGAGTTCCTTCGGCTCCGACGGTAGTCGTGTCGGCCGACACGATCAAACACCTGTTCGAACGTGTCTCGACTTTGTCAGACCCACGTTGTACAACTCGTACGTGCGTTCGATCGAACGATTGTACGAGTACGGCTACCGGAGGCCGCGATGACAACTGTGACGATCCTGGCGACAACTCGACCGGTGACACGGGCCGAAGCCACCGTGCGGGTGATCCGCGGCCTCGACGGATCGCGTCGCCGGGTCGGTGCCGCGCCGAGAGCCGCGAGGTGTGATCACTCGTTCGCACCGGACGTGCGCGGTTCTCGACTGACGGCACGCGGAAGAGTGGTGGTGGCACTGACCTGGTTGGCGTTGGCCGTCGCCGCTGCGGTACCGATCATTCAGTCGGGTAGTACGGCCTCGGACCGGCCGACGGCGACCACGACGGTGGTCGTCGAGCCGGGGGGCACATTGTGGGAGTTGGCACAGTCCATCGATGGCAGTGCCGACCCTCGGGTGCTCGTCGATGCCATCGCCGATCTGAACGGCTTGGCATCGGGGGCAGACATCCGTCCGGGCGACGTCTTGGTAGTGCCGCGCCGGTAGGCGAAGCAGGTTGCGACACGCCGAGCCGAAGGGTGTCGCGAGGGCATGACCTGCGGCGATGGATCCGGTCCGAAGACGAGCTCGATACCGGTTGCGCAGATGGACGCGGGAGACATACGGTTACCCCTAGATGTAGTAGTTACAACCGTGTAAGTCCTCCACAACTTGTGGTCAGCGGCACACAAGTTCTCCCCAAGAGATCCACAGGTTCTCCACCGGGGAGGGCCGCAAGGGTGGATGACGATCACGCCGATTCGACCCTCGGAAGTAAGGGGTAGTCGTGCACTGTCCGTTCTGCCGCAACCCCGACAGCCGGGTGGTCGACAGCCGCACCGCCGACGACGGAACCGCGATCCGCCGCCGTCGGCAATGCCCGGAGTGCGACCGCCGGTTCACGACCGTCGAACAGGTGACTCTCGCCGTGGTGAAGCGGTCCGGTGTGACCGAGCCGTTCAGCCGGGACAAGGTGATCGCCGGTGTACGCAAGGCATGTCAGGGCCGTGGTGTCGGCGAGGACGCATTGGCCCGGCTGGCCCAGCAGGTGGAAGACCGCATCCGGGCCGCAGGCGCGGCCGAGGTTCCGAGCAACGAGGTCGGCCTGGCGATACTCGGTCCGTTGCGGGAGCTGGACGAGGTCGCGTATCTGCGGTTCGCCAGCGTGTACCGCAGCTTCGACTCGTTGGCCGATTTCGAAGCGGAGATCTCGATGTTGAGGGTGGAGCGGGGGGAGACCGTCCCGGAGCCGCAGCCGCGGATCCGTGGGTGACGGTCCGCCCTAACGAACGACGCAATGAACCACGACGACCGGCTCGGGGCAGGGCCCGAGCGGGGAACACCGACAAGGAGCGGGGAATGACCGAAACGGTGAGCGGCCAGAGCCAGAGCGCCGGCGAGAACCGTCGGAGTGGGCCGAAGGCCGCCGGTGGCTTGACGATCGAGCGGATCTTTACCACCCCGGGTGTGCACCCGTACGACGAGCTGAGCTGGGAGCGGCGTGACGTTGTCCAGCAGAACTGGAAGACCGGCGAGACGGTCTTCGAGCAGCGCGGGGTCGAGTTCCCCGACTTCTGGTCGGTCAACGCCGCCACGATCGTCACGACCAAGTACTTCCGCGGGGCAGTCGGCACCGACGTCCGGGAGTGGAGCCTTCGTCAGCTGGTCGACCGGGTCGTCAAGACCTACCGCCGCGCCGGAGAGGAGTACGGCTACTTCGCATCTCCCGAGGACGCCGAGGTGTTCGAGCACGAGCTCGCGTGGATGCTCGTGCACCAGGTCTTCTCGTTCAACTCCCCGGTCTGGTTCAACGTCGGCACGCCGTCGCCTCAGCAGGTCAGCGCGTGCCAGCCGTATGACTCACTGGTCAACACGCCCGCTGGCTTGATTCCGATCGGCAAGCTCGTCGAGGACAACGCGATCGGCACCAAGGTGTACGACGCCCATGGGGTCACGCGGATCGTCGCCACCAAGGCCAATGGTGTGAAGGACGTGCTGCGTCTGCACACCAAGGCCGGCTACCAGCTCGACGTCACGGCCGACCACCTGGTGTGGAAGAGCTCCGGCGTCGGCACCGGCCGGTTCGTCGAGGCCGGCATGCTGCGCTCAGGCGATCAACTCGAACATGTGGACGCTGACTATGCCTCGGCGATCGAGCGCCCGGAGCTTGCGCGGATCGAGAACCTCGGTCCGATGCAGGTCTACGACATCCAGACCGAGAGTGGTGAGTACCTCTCTGGCGGCCTCCGCGTACACAACTGCTTCATCCTCGCGGTGGACGATTCGATGGACTCGATCCTGAACTGGTACCGAGAAGAGGGGTTGATCTTCAAGGGCGGGTCCGGGTCCGGCATCAACCTGTCCCGGATCCGGTCCAGCAAAGAGCTGCTCTCCTCCGGCGGTACCGCGTCGGGTCCAGTGAGCTTCATGCGCGGTGCCGACGCGAGTGCGGGGACGATCAAGTCCGGTGGGGCGACTCGCCGTGCCGCCAAGATGGTCGTGCTCGACGTCGACCACCCCGACGTCGAGGAGTTCATCGAGACCAAGGCGCGCGAAGAGGACAAGATCCGCGCGCTGCGCGACGCCGGGTTCGACATGGACCTCGGCGGCAAGGACATCGTGTCCGTGCAGTACCAGAACGCCAACAACTCGATCCGAGTCTCCGACGAGTTCATGCAGGCGGTCGAGGACGACGATCCGTTTGCGCTGCGAGCCCGGCTAACCGGCGACGTGGTCGAGACCGTCGACGCGAAAAGCTTGTTCCGCAAGATGGCGCAAGCGGCGTGGGAGTGCGCCGATCCTGGAATTCAGTACGACAGCACGATCAACGAGTGGCACACAAATCCCGAAACCGGGCGTATCACCGCAAGTAACCCATGTAGCGAATACCTCTCGTTAGATAACTCTTCGTGCAATTTGGCCAGCCTGAACTTGATGAAGTTCCTGCGCGATGACGACACGTTCGACGCGGATCTGTTCCGGCGGGCGGTCGAACTGATCATCACGGCGATGGACATCTCGATTTGCTTCGCCGACTTTCCGACCGAAGCCATCACCGAGACGACCCGCGCCTACCGGCAGCTGGGTATCGGCTACGCCAACCTCGGCGCACTCCTCATGGCTACCGGGCACGGCTACGACTCCGAAGGGGGCCGGTCGCTGGCCGCGGCGATCACATCGTTGATGACCGGTGCTGCGTACAAGCGATCGGCCGAGCTGGCCGGGGTCGTCGGCCCCTATGACGGCTATGCCCGCAACGCCGATGCTCATCGGCGGGTCATGCGCAAGCATGCGGTAGCCAATGACAGCTTGACGGCCTTGCACGACCTCGACCAGCCCATCCACGCGCTGGCAACCACGGCGTGGCAGGAATGCTTGACGATCGGAGAGGCCAACGGCTGGCGCAACGCGCAGGCGAGCCTTCTCGCGCCGACCGGAACCATCGGCCTGATGATGGACTGCGACACGACCGGCATCGAACCGGACCTGGCGCTGGTCAAGTTCAAGAAGCTCGTCGGCGGCGGTTCGATGCAGATCGTCAACCAGACCGTGCCCCGTGCCCTGCGCCAGCTGGGATACCAGGAGGAGCAGATCGAGGCGATCGTCGAGTACATCGCCGAGCATGGCAACGTCGTCGACGCGCCCAGTCTGCGGCAAGAGCATTACGAGGTCTTCGACTGCGCGATGGGTGCCCGATCCATCAGCCCGATGGGCCACGTCAACATGATGGCGGCGGTTCAGCCGTACCTTTCCGGCGCAATTAGCAAAACAGTCAATATGCCTGAATCGGCCACAGTCGAGGAGATCGAGCACATCTACTTCGAGGGCTGGAAGCTCGGCCTCAAGGCACTGGCGATCTACCGCGACAACTGCAAGGTCGGCCAGCCGCTGTCGGTGTCGAAGCGTTCGACTGCGACCACCGAGAAAGAGGCTGAACGCGAAGTGGTCGTCGAGTACCGGCCGACCCGCCGGCGGCTGCCCAAGTCCCGTCCGAGCCGTACGACGTCGTTCACCGTCGGCGGGGCCGAGGGTTACATGACCGCCGGTTCCTACCCAGACGACGGGCTCGGCGAGGTGTTCCTCAAGCTCGGCAAACAGGGCTCGACGCTGGCCGGGGTGATGGACGCCTTCTCGATCGCGATCTCCATCGCGCTGCAGTACGGGGTACCGCTGGAGACCTACGTGCAGAAGTTCACCAACATGCGGTTCGAGCCGTCGGGCATGACCGACGATCCGGACGTGCGGATGGCCCAAAGTGTGGTCGACTACATCTTCCGCCGGCTGGCACTGGACTACCTGCCGTTCGATTCGCGGTCTGCGTATGGCGTCTACACAGCTGCTGAGCGGGCCCGGCAGCTCGACACCGGTGATTACGCGCCGATCGAGGAGGACATGGACGTCGAGGCGTTGCAGCAGTCGGCGCCGGTGGAGACCCCGCAAACGGAAGTTCCGGCCGCGGAAACAGAAGACGATGACGTGATCGAGGCGACGGCCAGGCCGGTGCCCGCACAAGCCCACACGTCGACCGAGTTGCTCGAGCTAATGCAAGGAACCACGACAGACGCACCGTTGTGTGTCACCTGCGGCACGAAGATGCGCCCGGCCGGCAGCTGCTACGTCTGCGAGGGATGCGGCTCTACCAGCGGCTGCAGCTAGCTGTCGGATGTTCGGGAGCCGCCCGTCATCCCGACGTTGAGCTCGGCTCGAGGAAGACCACCGGGATGACGCGGTCAGTGCGTGTCTGGTAGCTGCGGTAACCCGGGTATGCCTCGACGATTCGAGGCCACCACTGGGCTCTCTCGCTGTCATTCGCGGTGCGGGCCCGAACGGCCCAGCGTTTCGACCGGACCTGGACGGTGGCCCGCGGATCACGGGACAGGTTGCGGTACCAGTGTGGGTGATCGGGTCGGCCTCCCCATGAGGCGATCACCACGAGCGCGTGACCGTCGCGGAGAAAGAGCAGCGGAACGGTGCGCCGCTTTCCGGTGGCCGAGCCTCGGGTCGTGAGCAACAGCATGTCGTTGCGGACCAGCCGTCGTCCTAGCACCCCACCGGTGAGCCGGTAGAGCAGGACGTGCAGGCGGGAGAGCCGCCGAGCCGTCGAGTCACGCACCGCGCGGAAGTCTAGAGATCTCCGCCTAGGCTTCGGTGGCGTAACGGAGCGGGCAACCAAGATTCGGCGGCGTACGCTAAGCCACGCCGAGCCGCCCACGACGAGGAGTGACGTGCCCGACGGCCCCCAACCGGCTGCGCGAGTAGCCGCCATCCGGCAGGCCCTGGCGCCGCTGCGGAGCTACCTCGAGATCCGGGACGCTTTGCGCCGACAGCCGGGCGTGTGCGACTTCGTTCTCGGCAACCCGCAGGAAATGCCGCTGCCGGGTTTCGTCGACGCCATCCGGCGGCACGCCGAGCCGCAGGACAAGGACTGGTTCGCCTACAAGTGGTCTGAGCCGGCCGCCCGGGAGGTGGTCGCCAAGGTGCTTCGTGAGTGGCGCGGGCTGCCCTTCGAACCGGAGGACATCGCGCTGACTCCCGGTGCGTTCGGAGCGCTCGAGACGGCGTTCCGGGCGTTCCTCGACCCAGGCGACGAGGTGGTGTTCTCGCTGCCGCCGTGGTTCCTCTACGAAGCCATGCTGCTTTCTGCTGACGCTGTGCCGGTCAAGGTGCGGGTCCGTCCCGAGGACAACGATCTCGACCTCGACGCGATCCGGGCGGCCATCGGGCCCAGGACCAGGGCCGTCATCGTCAACACCCCGCACAACCCCACCGGGCGCGTTTATCCACCCGAAACCTTGGCGGCTCTGTCAGAGCTGCTCACCGAGGCGTCCGACCGGTGGGGGAGAACGGTCTGGCTGATCTCCGACGAGCCGTACGCCCGGCTGGTGTTCAGCGACGCGGAGTTCCACAGCCCGAGTGAGTTCTATCCCCACACCCTCATCGCCTACAGCTACGGCAAGGTGCTGCTGACGCCCGGCGAGCGGATCGGCTGGCTGGCGATGTCGCCCTCCATCCCTCATCGTCAACCCCTGCGCGACGCGATCGAGGTTTCCCAGATCGGAGCTGGCTGGCTGTTTCCGAACGCCGTGTTGCAATACGCGATCGAGGACCTGGAGGGCCTGTCGATCGACCTGACTGACCTCGAGGCGAAGAGGGATCGGCTTGCCGGTGAGCTCGAGGCCGCCGGCTACGACCTGCGCCTACCCGAGGGCACGTTCTATCTCTGGGTGCGTTCGCCTGATCCCGACGACGTCGCGTTCTGCCGCCGCCTAGCAGACAGCAAGGTCTTGGTGCTGCCGGGCAGCGTCTGCGAGGTTCCCGGCCAGTTCCGCATCTCGCTGACGGCGAGCAACGACATGATCGACCGGGCGCTGCCCGCGCTGCGAGCGGCGGGGAAGAGCCTGGGTGGCTGAGCGACTCCGGCTGGAGATCCGGACCGCGGTGGCCTGGGATGTGCTGACCACCGCGCTGAGCCGGCACCAGAAAGATGCCGGGCGGGACCGCCTCGATGTCGTCGATGCCGGCGGAGGGACCGGGGGCTTTGCGGTCCCGCTGGCAAGTCAGGGTCACCACGTCACCGTTGTCGATCCCAGCCCTGACGCCCTGGCTGCCCTCGAGCGTCGAGCGGCTGAGGCCGGCCTCGGCGACCGGGTCAGCGCGGTGCAAGGCGACGCCGCCGACCTGGCTGAACTGCTCGGGGTCGGCAGCGCCGATGTGGTGCTCTGCCACGGTGTCCTCGAGGTCGTGGACGATCCCGTCGATGCGGTCCTGGGCATTGCCGGGGTGCTCCGGCCGGCAGGACTCGCCAGTGTGCTGGTGGCGCAGAGATTCGCTGCGGTGTTGGCCCGGGCTGTGGCAGGACATCTGACCGATGCGCAACACGCTCTGCGCGACCCGAACGGCCGATGGGGGACCGGTGACCCGCTGCCGCGGCGATTCGACGAGCCGGGCATCCGCGTCCTGTTCGAAACAGCGGATCTGCGGGTACTTCAGGTGCATGGGGTGCGGGTCTTTGCCGATCTCGTGCCAGGTGCGCTGTCCGATGATCCGACGACTGTGCGCGACCTGCTCGAGCTCGAGGCGATGGTTGCGGGACATCCAGCATTCCGAGCGGTGGCCGGACAGCTGCACGTCCTCGCCACGCCGGTTCGGCGTTGACGGCTCTCGGACTGATTCACCCCACACGGGTGAACCGGCTGGAACCGGCTGGTTGGACACTGCGTTGGAAGGACAGGGCTGGCTTTCGTCGGTCAACCCACCCGCCTATGCTGAGGGCAGTTCCGCGACGGCATTCACAGGAGGGACCGGTGCCTCTCTCCGACCATGAGCAGCGCCTGCTCGAGCAGATGGAACGCGCGCTGTACGCCGAAGACCCGAAGTTCGCCACGACCATGCGCGGCGCCGACCTGCGACGTCGTTACCGCCGGCGCGCCGTGGTCGCTGCGTTCGTGTTCGTCATCGGGATTGTGCTGCTCATGACCGGTGCCGTCAGCAAGACGACCCCACTCGGAGTCGCGGGTTTCGTCGTCATGCTCGGGTCCGCCTGGTACGCGGTCACCTCGTGGCGGCGGGTTCCGGCCGACGGCGAGATCGGGACCTTCGACGCCGGAACCGGGGAGAAGCCGCAGGCCAGCCGCAGCAAGCCGAGCCGGACAGCAGCGGCCCGCCGGCGCGGATTCATGGAGCGTATGGAAGAACGGTGGCGCCGCCGCCGCGAACGCGGCCCCGGCCGCTGAGCCAGCTCAGCCTCGGCGTCCCACCAGCCGCCCGGCTCGTTCCCGCATCCGATCGCCTGCAGCATCGGTCCAGTCCAGACCGTCCGCGACCCGGTTGGCTCCCGTGATCATCACATCGCGAGTGGCCGCCGGCCAGATCGCGGCGCCGAAGCGCTGCAGCACTGGGCGGGATCGCAAGACGGTCCGCCGGAGCATGGCCGAATCCGCCCGCAGGCCTTCGGTGTCGTTCGGCGTGGTCGAGTAGCGGGCCCGCTCGGTGGTGGTGACCAGATGAGCGAGCAGGTCGCCCGAATCCGGGTCGAGCTTGGTACGTTCGGCCAGGTCGTGACCGGTCTGCCGGGGTGTTGCCGCAGGGTCCCATTCGAACCCGGCATCGCGTGAGGTATCGCGGAGGTCGGACCAAGCGGCCTCGGCCTCGCCGACCATGTCGCCACGAGCTTTCCGCCAGCGCCAGGCCCGCCGGATCCGGGCGATGAACGTCGGCACAGCGAGCACCAGGCAGCCACCGGCCACGGCAAGCCCGATGGCTATCCACGTCGACGCAGCGGAGCCGGTGCCGGCGTCGCCGGCACCGACGGTCTCGTCTTCCAGGCCGGGAATGGGACCTTCTACCTGGTTGCCCGATCCCTCGGGAACGCCGGGGAGGGCGGGGTCCTCGCCGACGGCGGGACGCACGGTCCAGGACGGCACGCTGCCGGTGCGGCTTGCGGGCGTCGGCTCGAAGCGCACCCAGCCGGTGCCCTGGAAGTACAGCTCGGGCCAGGCGTGCGCGTCGTGGGTGCCGACCAGCCAGCTGCCGTCGTCCTGTGGCGTGCCGGGCGTGAACCCTACGGCGACCCGAGCCGGGATGCCGACGGCCCTCGCCATCACCGCCATGCTGGCGGCGAACTGCTCACAGTAGCCGCGGCGGTTCTGCAGGAAGTTGACCAGTGCCGAAGAGGAGTTGCCCGGCTCGGTCTCGAGGTCGTAGACGAAGCCGCCCTCGGTGCGGAAGAACGCCTGCAGGATCGCGGCGCGCTCGAAGGCGCTGGTCGCATTGGCCGTCAGATCCCTGGCCAGAGTGGCCACTTCGGGCGGCAGGTCGTCCGGTAGCGAACGCAACTCAGCGAAGTCCTCCGACGCCGGTGCAGCGGCAATGAGTTCGGCCGCTCGGTAATCGATCTCCAGACTCTGCACGACGTAGTCGGCATCCTGGGCATCGCGTTCCGGGGACACGACGTCGAGGCTGGCGAAGTCGTAGCGCCAGTCCCCGTCGATGTCGATCTGTTGTGCCGGGTATGGCAACGGCAGCCAGGAGGACTCGTAGTTCTCGCCCACATCGAAGCGATACTCCTGGAGGTTTCCGTCGTCGGGCGGATCCAAGCCGGGCGGCGGTGGCATGCCCTCGCTCACCCGCTGGGAATCCGGGACCGACCGATCGGAGGTCTGCCACTCCTCGCCGTCGAATACATCCAACGTCACTCGTCGGATGTATTCGGGAACCTGAGCGGTGGTCTCGTAGCGCAGTACGGGAGCGTTCTCCGGCAGGCTGAGGTCGCCCTGTAGGTCGACGATCGGGTTGTCGGTGTGGATCGTGCGCCCGCCGCCCTCGCCGGAGCCGTCCCCGCGGCCGAACACCCCCTCGGTCAGCCCCGGCAACAACGCCGGAACGGCCACGGCTGCGGCGACGGCGACCGCGCCGACCCGCCGGCCGTTGCGCGCGAGCGAGTCAGTCTCCGGTATGCCGGTGTGAGTGGCAGAAGGCCCGGCCGAGCGGCCCCATCGCACCACCCGGGTTCGCCCTTCAGCCACCAGCACTGCAAGAAAGCCGGCGGCCGGGAACACAAACCAGTACCAGGCCAGGCCGCCCGGAGCGACCGACGCCGAGACGGCGTAGACAGCGCCTAGCGGAATACCGGTCAGCGGTGCGCGCCGCAGGCCCACTGCGAACAGATCGACGAGCAGGGCCACCAGGCCGGCGCCGCCGATCAGAAACAGCAGGATTCCGCGGGTGACCGTGATTGGCGCGGCGTACTGCAGAACTGCGTCGACCCCGTCGGTGAAGACGATGGCCATCCGCCGGGCCCACGCAATGGTCGGGACCACGCCGAACCAGGCGACATCGGCAGCCACCAGTACGCCAAGCCACAGGACGAGGGCGACCATCTGGGCCAAGATCACCAGCGGCAGCGGAACACCGAGCCGGCGCAGGCCGAGCCCGATTCCGGCGACTATGGCGATCGCGATGGCCGCCGGCACGACCCAGTCGTGCTCCTGGGTCACCGGTGCGAGCGAGAGCACCGCCAGGGCCGACGCAAGCGCACCGACGACAGCCAACCGGGTCCGGCCGGTCACGCCACACCGCCAAGCTGACCTGGCTCGTTGACCGCCCCGACGGGTTGGCGGTAAGCGGACCGAGAGATTCCGAGCCGTTCCCAGATGGCTGGCAGCCGGTCGTTTCTCGTCGCGGTGACGACACTCCAACCGGCTCGCCGCAGGACCTGCGCGGTCTCGGCCAGGCGTTGCTCCTCGGCGGCCTGGACATGGGGCGCCACCGACGTCCACGATGCCGAGTCGAGCAGGATCGCCATCGCCCCGGTCGCGCCATGTCGCAGCTTGGCCACCAGCGACGCCTCTTGCGGATGCAGGCGCCCCAGGACGGCGACCAGCAGGCCGCTCGCCGCTCCCGCCCCTTTGAGCAGGTCTGACCAGCGGCCCACCGACGCGTCGCGTGAGGACCGCACGACGGCCAACGCGTCCAACAGCGGAACCTCGGCGCCGGCTGGGCCACCACCAGAGTCGTGCCAGGACCCACTGACAGCGCCACCCTCATCGGTGACCAGCCGGACGGCATAACCGCGGTCGGCGAGATGCACGCCGATCGAGGCTGCGGCCGATACGGCGTACTCGAGGGAGGAGTCGGGATCCTGCCCGGCGTGGGCTCGGCTGCGGGTGTCGAGCAGCAAGCTCGCCCGGCTCTGCCAGGGCTGCTCCTCGCGACGGACCATCAGCTCGCCGTGATGCGCCGTCGCCCGCCAATGAACGCGCCGCATGTCGTCGCCATCGCGGTAAGCCCGAACGGTGGCGTCCTCCTCGCCGGCACTGGCGACCGATCGGGGTCTGCTCTCACCGCTTCCGCTCCATTCGCCCAGTAATCGGACCGAGGGAAGTGAGTGCACCTTCGGGGTGATGATGACGGTCGCTGTCTCACTGAATGCGCGGCGTAGCTCGACCAGCCCGAACGGATCGGTCAGCCGAACCGTCAGCGGACCGATGGGATAGCGCCCCCGCAAGTCGGCGCGGATGTCATAGCTGACCTCGCGACGGAACCTCGACCACACGTGGTCGAGGACGAACCGCGGCCGGGTGCCGAGCGCAATCGGCAGCGTGTCCTCCACGAGCAGCACACCGGTCGGTATGCGGGCCAGGTTCTGCAGTCTCAGGTGAACGCGGGCGGGAGTTCCGACCGGAGTGCGCGGCGGGTTCACCACCCTGGCGGCGGCGAGCCGGACCCGACTGCGCAGGGCTACGAGCAGGCTCACCACCGGCAGCGCGAGCAGCAGGATTCCGACCCGCAGAAGGTCACGCTGCCCCACGCCCACCGCGACCACGGAGGCGACCAGCCCGGCGGCCAGGAAGAGCCGGCCACGTCTGGTCAGTCCGGACAAGGCCTTCCGCACCGGCTACCGCGCCCCCCTGCCGTCGGCGTCAGGCTGCGGAACCCGGGTGACGATATCGGCCACGATCTCCGTGGCATCGCGTCGACCGATCTGAGCCTCTGCCGTCGGCAGCAGCCGGTGGGAGAACACCGTCACGACGAGCTGCTTGACGTCGTCGGGCAGCACGTATTCACGGTCCTGGAGTGCCGCCCACGCCTTGGCGGCTCGGACCAGATGGAGGGTGGCCCGTGGCGAGGCTCCGAGGCGGAGCTCGGGAGATCGCCGGGTCGCATTGGCCAAGCTCACGCAATACTTCTTCACGGCGGGCGACACATAGATGCCGCGGACGATGTCGACGAGTTTGGCGACGTGGGCCGCGTCGGTGACGGCGTCGAGCTGGTCGATTGCCGCGGCACCGCTGTGCGTGTCGATCATGTCGATCTCGTCGGCCTCGCCGGGGTAGCCCATTGCCAGCCGGGCCATGAACCGGTCGCGCTGTGCTTCGGGGAGCGGGTAGGTGCCCTCCATCTCGACCGGATTCTGGGTGGCAATGACCATGAACGGTGGGTCGAGCTCATAGGTCGTTCCGTCGACGGTGACCTGGCGCTCCTCCATGCACTCGAGCATGGCCGACTGGGTCTTGGGCGAGGCACGGTTGATCTCGTCCCCGACCACGATGTTGGCGAATACGCCACCGGGCTTGAACTCGAAGTCACGAGTCTCCTGGTTGAACACCGACACGCCGATGACATCGCTCGGCATCAGGTCGGGCGTGAACTGGATCCGCTGTACCGAGCAGTTGATCGACCGAGCGAGGGACTTGGCGAGCATCGTCTTGCCGACGCCGGGGACATCCTCGATGAGCAAATGACCCTCGGCTAGCAAAACGGTGATGGCGAGCCGGATGACATCCGGCTTTCCCTCGATGACGGTCTCTATCGCCGCCTGGATGCGATTCGCCGTATCCGTCAGTTCGGCGAGCCCAGGCGCGGCATACCGCGGATCTTGGTCCCGCATCATCGGACTCTGGGTCACTCGCTCCTCCTGCGCTCCGCGGCCCGCACCGGCCAAGCCCGATACCAGGGCGTCGCACCCGCACGAGACGGATGGTCGGTCCCCCCGACGCGTCAACCGTACGTCCAGACGTATCGCGATGCGCAGGCGGTTCCGTGATCGGCCGTCTACCGCAGGAGTTGGTCAGCTCTGGGCGCGGCTCCGGCCCTGGTGAGCTACCCGGCGCCGGTCACGCAAACGTGGTGGTTTCCGGCTTGTTTGTGGAGCATTGTGGAGTACAGTGGCGCGTGGTGGAGGAGATGTCCGGTCCTGGGGTGGGAGGTGGGTCGCCGTGTTCTTGGGCACCCATACTCCTCGCCTCGACGAGAAAGGCCGGCTGTTCCTTCCGGCGAAGTTCCGCGACGAGCTCGCTGAGGGTGTGGTCATGACGAGAGGTCAGGAGCGTTGCCTGTACGTGTGGCCCCGCGAAGAGTTCTTGCGCTTCACCGAGCAGCTCCGGGCCGCGCCGATCACCCACCGTGGGGTTCGCGACTTCGCCCGCATGCTCGCGGCGGGTGCCAGCGACGAGAAGCCCGACCGCCAGGGCAGGGTCACCATCCCAACCGGCCTGCGGACTTACGCCGGGCTCGATCGGGACTGCACCGTCGTCGGCGCCATGACCCGGGTGGAGATCTGGGATGCCGCCGCCTGGGCGGCCTACCAGTCGGAGAAGGAGCCGCTGTTCGCCGACGTCTCCGAGGAGGTGCTTCCCGGCATCTTCTGAAACCCGCCCGGACGTCGAGGCCTCCGGCCCGCCCTCCGATGTGCGTGGTGTTCCTGACGCTCCTTCCCCGGCGCCAGGGACGACGCACCATCGGTGAGCGGGCGGGGACCTGGCCGTTCGGGATGGCCAGGACGGCACAGCAGCACCGGAAATCGGGGGTCGAGACAGTGCAGGGGCCGGTAGGCGCGAGTGCGCGGCACCCGCGACGGCGGGCCGAGACGTGAGTGGTCCTTCGCACGTGCCCGTCCTGCTCGAACGCGTGGTCGAGCTACTCGCTCCGGCGCTGCAAAGCCCAGGTTCGGTCGTCGTCGATGCGACCATCGGTCTGGGCGGCCACGCCGAAGCCCTGTTACGACGATGCCCGCATGCCCGGTTGATCGGTCTCGATCGAGACCCTGAGGCGCTGGAGCGTGCTCGCGAACGGTTGGCGCCGTTCGGCGATCGCGGCGACGTTGTCCATGCCGTTAACCACGAATTGCCCGTGGTTCTCGCCGAACTCGCACTGGCACAGGTCCAGGGTGTGCTCTTCGACCTCGGCGTGTCCTCCCTGCAACTCGACCAAGCCGGTCGCGGATTCGCCTACGCCCAGGACGCGCCGCTGGACATGCGAATGGACCCGACCGCCGGGCAGACCGCCGCGGACGTCCTCAACACCTATGCGGCAGCAGACCTGGCGCGATTGCTCCGCGAGTACGGAGAAGAGCGGTTTGCCCGCCGCGTCGCGGCCGCCGTGGTCCGAGAGCGGCAAGACACTCCCTTTACGACTAGCGCCCGCCTGGTCGAGTTGCTTCGCCGGACCATTCCAGCACCGTCGCAGCGGACGGGAGGGCATCCGGCAAAACGCACGTTCCAGGCACTGCGGATCGAGGTCAACGGCGAGCTGACAGCTCTGCAGCGGGCGCTGCCCGCGGCGCTGGACGCCCTCGACATCGGCGGGCGGATCGTTGTCTTGTCCTACCAGTCCCTCGAGGACCGGATCGTCAAGAGATCCCTGAGCGCGCTGGCCACCAGCGCCTCGCCACCCGACCTTCCCGTCGAGCTGCCCGAGCACCGGCCACAGTTGCGGCTGTTGACGCGGGGAGCCGAAGTACCCTCGCCGGCGGAGATCGACGCCAACCCCCGCGCCGCCTCCGCACGGTTGCGTGCGGCCGAGCGCATTCGGAGCGCGGCATGAGCCCGGCAGCGGCCCTTGGCTCCGCCGCGCGGCTGATCCTGCCGGGCCGACAGCGCCCGGCGCGGCCAGCCCTGCGGGTAGTCGCGGGCCGGCCGGCGCGCCAGCGACGCGCTCCGTTCGTCGTTCTCGTACTCCTGCTGCTCGGCGTCGGTTTGGTCGGCTTGCTCGTGCTCAACACGGCTCTGCAGCAAGGATCCTTCGACCTCGCCGATCTCGAACAGCGGACCGAGCTGCTGCGTGACCGTCGAGCCGAGCTGGTCGGACAGGTCGCAGACCGGTCGGCACCGGGAACGCTGGCCCGTCAAGCGCGAGAACTGGACATGATCCCGGCCGAGAACGTGGTGTTCCTCCCTCTCGATGGTGTCGGTGCCGGGTGACTACCGATCAACGGCGCGCCCGGGACAGTCCGGGGCGACCTGCGGGCGCCACCAAACGCAGCTCCTCCACGCGGGAGTCGACGAGCGGCCAGCGCACTACTACCCGGGTTCGTCCGCGGTCCGATGCGCCTCGGCAACACCACGGTGTGCCCGCCGCGGCAACGACAACGAGCTCGCGGACGACATCGCGAGTTCGTGCTCCACAGCCAGTCCGGCGTCCTGTTCCCCGGCGTGCAGCGCCACCATCGCGGCCCAAACGGCCGCCGCGATTGGTCCGGCTGGCCAGCCCGCGCCGTCGGCTGGATGTCTGCCTGGTGCTGATCTGCGTCCTGCTTTCCCTGTTCGTCGGACGGCTGGTGCAACTGCAGGGCCTGGATGCGTCCACCTACGTCGCGGTTGCAGGTCATGATCGGCTGCGGCCGACCGCGCTGCCTGCGCAGCGTGGGGCGATCCTCGACCGCGACGGGGAACCTCTGGCGCGCTCATCGGACGCGTATCACCTGACGACGGATCAGGAACTCGTCACGAACCCGGCGGCATATGCGCTTCAGCTCGATGGACTGCTCGCTGCCGATACCCGCTCCATCCAGCGGACCCTGACCGGGACGAAGCGGTTTCAGTACGTTGCCAAGGAGCTGACGCCGCAGACCTGGCGCGCGATCGACGAACTGGACCTGCAGGGGATCTATGCCGAGCCGGCCTCGCACCGGGAGTATCCCGCCGGTGCCGTGGCCGGCAACGTCATCGGTTTCGTCGGGGCCGACGGCAAGGGGTTGGCTGGTGTGGAGCTGTCCATGGACTCGCTGCTGTCCGGCGTGGACGGTGAAATGGCCTGCCAGTTCAGTGCGGGCGGGCATTGCATCCCGCTCGGCAAAGGCACCAGGCGGGCCGCCGTTGCGGGCGACGGTGTCCGGCTCACCCTCGACCGCGACGTCCAGTGGTACGCCGAACAGGCGCTTGCCGAGCAGGTCGCCGCTGCGGGAGCGACCGCCGGCAATGTCGTAGTGATGGACACCCGAACCTTCGAGATCGTCGCGATGGCGACGACGCCTGCGGTGGACCCGAACGAGCCAGGAGACACCGAGGACGACGACCGGGGAAACCGGGTGGTGGAAGAGGCCTACGAGCCGGGGTCGGTCTTCAAGCCACTCACCATGGCGGCGATCATCGAAGAAGGTGAGGCCGATCCCGGCACCGTGCTGTCGGTCCCCGACCACGTCGGGCGCAGTGGCGAAGTGATCAACGATTACTACGAGCACGGCGAGGAGCAGATGACACTCGCGGGCATCCTGGCGAAGTCCAGCAACGTCGGGACGCTGCTCGCCGCCGAACGGATCGACAAGAAGGTGTTCCGGGACCATCTGGTCGCGTTCGGGCTCGGTGCCCGGCCCGGCCTCGGCCTGCCGGGTGAGAGCGCCGGCCGGCTTCCGGACGACTGGGCGGATCTGACCCGCGACACCATCGCCTTCGGTCAGGGCGTGTCCGTGAGCACGGTCCAGATGGCCTCGGCGTACGCGACCATCGCCAACGGCGGAGTCCGGCTGCCGGCCCGGCTGGTGGATGCAACCATCGACCAGGACGGCAGGGAGAAGGTCGCTGACCGGGGCTCGCCAGTACGGGTGGTCAGCGAGCAGACTGCAGCGGCAGTGACGCTGATGATGGAAGCCGTCATGGGTGAGGACGGCACCGGGGGCCGAGCCGCGGTGGACGGATATCGCGTGGCCGGCAAGACCGGCACAGCGCAACGGGTCGACGCGTCGTGCGGCTGCTACCAGGGATACAACTCCTCCTTCATGGGTTTCGCCCCCGCCGACGATCCCCGCTACGTCGTGGCGGTGTCGGTGTTGAACCCGCGCAACGGCAACTCCGGCGGCGCGCTTGCCGGGCCGGTCTTCGCCGACGTGATGCGGTTCACCCTCGCCCATATGGGTGTCGCCCCTACCGGTACCGAAGCGCCAGAGCTCCCGCTGTTCGCCGAGTGACGCACTCGTCGCCTCACTGCTCAGCCTCGCTCCTTCGCCGAGTGTCGGCTCCTTCGCTCGTATCGGCTCTGCTCTATCGTCGCCTCACTGCCGCTATGGTCGCGTTCGGCTCCTCCTCGCGAGTGTCGGCCTCGCTTCGCTCGGTGATCGGCTCTGCTCTATCGTCGCCTCACTGCTCCTATACCCTCTGCGACCGATGCCCGTCCGTTCCTCGCTGCGTCCGCGGCACGTGATACCGCGACCTCTGCACGCCGTCACGGAGTTGCTGCGGCTGCCGACGCGTGATACCGCGGATGTCGAGATCACCGGCGTGATCCACGACTCGCGGCAGGTTCGCCCCGGCGATCTGTATGCGGCCTTGCCAGGGGCGAATACGCACGGCGCCGCGTTCGTTACCGATGCGGCGTCAGCTGGTGCGGTGGCCGTGTTTACGGACCCTGCCGGCGCCGACTCGACCGGAGGCCTGCCGACAGTCGTCGTCGACAACCCACGGGCTCAGCTCGGCCGGGTCGCCGCCTACGTCTACGGCGAACCGGCCCGCGACCTGCTCATGCTCGGGATCACGGGCACCAACGGCAAGACGACGACGGCGTATCTCATGGAGTCCGGGTTGCGAGCTGCCGGGCACGTCACCGGACTGGTCGGGACTGTGGAAACCCGGGTCGGCGACGAGCGCTTCCCGAGCGTGCGGACCACGCCGGAGGCGACGGAGCTACACGCACTGCTCGCGGTCATGCGAGAGCGCGGAGCCACTGCCTGCGTGATGGAGGTTTCCAGCCACGCGTTGGTCCTGGGGCGTGTCGACGGAATCGTGTTCGACGTCAGCGGTTTCACCAACCTGTCCGAGGACCACCTGGACTTCCACGCCGATCTCGACGACTACTTCGCGGCCAAGGCCGGGTTGTTCACCGTGCAGCGGTCCCGTCGGGGCGTCGTCACGGTCGACGACGAGTACGGACAGCGGCTGGCGGCCCAGGCCGAGATACCGATCGTGACCGTCTCGACGCACCGTCGCGCGGACTGGAGCGTCGTCGCTCTGGAACCAGGGGAGTCGCGGTCGGCGACGGCGTACCTCGAGCATCGATCCGGCGATCGGTTGCGGGTCCGATCGCCCATACCAGGCGACTTCAACGTGGCGAATGCAGTGCTCGCGGCCATCATGCTCGACGAGTCGGGGGTCGACCGATCCGCTGCGGTAATAGGCGTTGAAGCATGTCCCGGTGTTCCCGGCCGGATGGAGCGGATCGTCAGTCCAGACGACGGCCCACTCGCGGTGGTCGACTATGCGCACACCCCGGATGCGATCGAGAACGTTCTGCGGGCGCTGCGTCGGTCGACTCCTGGCCGGCTGGTTGTCGTCGTCGGGGCGGGAGGGGACCGGGACAGGCACAAGAGACCGAAGATGGGCGCCGTGGCCGGCCGGAACGCCGATCTGGTCATCGTCACCGACGACAACCCGCGGTCAGAGGATCCGGCGGCAATCCGGGCCGCGGTAGTCTCCGGTGCCCGCGCAGCCACGGCAGGCAGCCGAGTCGACGTGAGAGAGGTCGCCGATCGGCGCGCGGCCATTCGCCTGGCGGTCGACGTGGCTCGCGAGCCGGCCGACACCGTGGTCGTCGTGGGAAAGGGTCACGAGAAGGGGCAGGAGGCTGCCGGCGTCGTGCACCCGTTCGATGACCGAGTCGTGCTGCGGGATCTGCTGGAGCACAGGCATGGCCGGCGGACCAAGGCTTCCCCGTGATCCCGTTGAGCCTCGAGCAGGTTGCCGCCACGACGTCCGGGCGCCTCGACGGCGTTCCCGATCCGAGTGTGGTGGTCTCCGGGCTCGTCGTCGCGGATTCTCGACGGGTCGGACCACGTGGCTTGTTCGTCGCCGTCAAGGGGGAACGGGTCGACGGGCATGACTTCGCGGCCGGGGCCGTCGAGGCCGGAGCCGTCGCCGTTCTGGCCGAACGCCCGGTCGGTGTCCCGGCTGTCGTCGTGGACGACTCCGTCGCGGCGCTTGGCCTGTTGGCTCGATCGGTGGTCGACCAGCTCCACGATGCGACAGTGGTCGCCGTGACCGGCTCGTCGGGCAAGACCGGCACCAAAGACCTGCTGAGCCAAGTCCTGTCGGCCGAGGGCCCGCTGGTCGCGGCACCGGGGTCGTACAACACCGACATCGGCTTGCCGCTGACCGTCCTCGCCGCGGATTTCAGCACCCGCACGCTCGTGCTCGAAATGGGTGCCCGCGGCGCGGGACACATCGCCCGATTGTGTCGTGTCGCACCACCGACGATCGGCGTCGTCCTCAACGTCGGATCCGCCCACCTCGGCGAGTTCGGCGACCGGGAGGCAATCGCCCGCGCCAAGGCCGAGCTGGTCCAGGCGCTGCCAGGGCACGGGACTGCTGTGCTCAATGGCGACGACCCGTTGGTCCGCCGGATGGCCGATCTGACCGAGGCGCGCGTGCTGATGGTCGGTGCGTCAGTACACGCGGACCTGAGGGCGCAGGACGTGCGGCTCGACTCCCGCGGCTTCCCCCGCTTCACCGTGGTCGCGCCGGACGGTTCCGCCCCGGTCACCTTGGACCTGGTGGGTGAGCACCACGTCGCCAATGCGTTGGCGGTCGCCGGTGTGGCCCATGCCGTGGGCATGGGCGTGGATGTCGTGGCCGCCGAGTTGAGCAAGGCCCGAGCGCTCTCCCGCTGGCGGATGGAGGTCCACGAGCGGCCGGACGGCGTCACTGTCGTCAACGACGCCTACAACGCCAACCCAGAGTCGATGCGCGCGGCGCTCAAGGCGCTGGTAGCGATGGCCGGCGGCCGGCGAACCTGGGCTGTGCTGGGTGAGATGCGCGAGCTGGGCGAGGCGTCGGCTGCCGAACACGACGCGCTGGGCCGGCTCGCCGTCCGGCTGGACGTCAACCGGCTCGTCGCCGTCGGATCGGCCGCCCGAACGGTCCATCTCGGCGCGGCGCACGAGGGTTCCTGGGCAGACGAGGCAGCCTGGGTTCCTGACATCGAGGCGGCGCTCGACCTGCTGAACGCGCAGCTTCGCCCTGGCGACGTCGTGCTGGTCAAAGCGTCACGGGCGGCCGGCCTGGAACGGCTCGTCGATGCGCTGCTTCCGGAGGTGACCCCGTGATCGCGGTCCTGACCGCAGCGGTGGTTTCGCTCGTGGTATCGATCCTCGCGACGCCGGCAGCGATCCGGCTCTTGATCCGGCAGAACTACGGGCAGCTCATCCGAGACGACGGCCCGACCAGCCATCACGTCAAACGCGGGACGCCGACGATGGGTGGCGCCGTCATCATCATCGCCGTCCTCGCCGGCTACACGATGGCCCACCTCGTGCGGTTGTCGTCGCCCTCGGTGTCCGGGCTTTTGGTCCTGTTCCTCGTCGTCGGCCTGGGGGCGGTTGGTTTCGTCGACGACTTCATCAAGATCAACAAACAGCGCAGCCTCGGCCTGCGTACCGGCGCGAAGATGGGCGCGCAGGCCGCCGTCGCCGTCGTGTTCGCCGTGGCGGCGCTGCGCTTTCCCGACGAGCAGGGGTATACGCCGGCCTCAGACGCGTTGTCGGTCTTGCGCGACACCCCCCTGGTCCTCGGCCCGGTGTTGTTCGTGGCTTGGGCGTTGATCATGGTCACCGGCGCGTCCAACGGGGTGAACCTGACCGACGGGCTCGACGGACTGGCCACCGGCGCCTGCGTGATGGTCTTCGGCGCGTACACCCTCATCGGGGTCTGGCAGTACAACCAGAGCTGTCAGATCGCACCGGGCCCGAGCTGCTACGAGATCCGCGATCCTCTCGATCTGGCAGTCGTGGCAGCGACGCTCGTTGGGGCCTGCTTCGGGTTCCTGTGGTGGAACGCGTCACCGGCCAAGATCTTCATGGGTGACACGGGCTCGTTGGCGCTCGGCGGCGCCCTCGCCGGGCTGGCGATCGTCAGCCGCACCGAGCTGCTGCTGCTGGTGCTGGGCGGGCTCTTCGCGCTGATCACGGTCTCGGTGGCGCTGCAAGTCGGCTGGTTCAAGGCCACTGGGGGAAAGCGACTGTTCAGGATGGCGCCGCTGCAGCACCATTTCGAGCTCAAGGGCTGGGCCGAGGTGACGATCGTCATCCGGTTCTGGATCATCGCCGGCATGTTCGTCGCGTTCGGCCTCGGTGTTTTCTACGCCGAGTGGGTGGTCGGCGCGTGACGTCGCCGGACTGGCTTGCCGTGGCGGACCGGACCAGCGACTGGTCAGCTCTGTCCGTCTTGGTAGCCGGAATCGGCGTGTCCGGATTCGCGGCCGCCGACGCCCTGCTCGGGCTGGGCGCGATGGTGACGATCGTCGACGAACGTGACGGCGCAGCTGAGAACGACCGTGCCCGCGTGCTGGAAATCCTCGGCGGGAAGGTCCGCCTCGGACCCGGAGCCGCGGACCGGCTGCCGACCGACGCGCGGCTGGTCGTCACCTCGCCGGGATGGCGACCGACGGCGCCGCTGCTGCTGGCGGCCGGGCGGGCCGGTATCCCGATCTGGGGGGAGGTCGAGTTGGCCTGGCGCCTGCGCGACGTCGACCGCCCCGCCCCCTGGCTTGCGGTCACCGGTACCAACGGCAAGACCACGACTGTGCGGATGCTCGCCGAGATCCTTCGGGCCTCGGGACTGAGAACGACCGCGGCCGGCAACGTCGGCGATCCGGTCGTCGAGGCCGTGCTGCACCCGCAGCCGTACGACGTGATCGCGCTGGAGCTGTCGAGCTACCAGTTGCACTGGGTCACCTCGATGACGGCGCGCTCAGCCGCCGTACTCAACATTGCTCCCGACCATCTCGACTGGCACGGGTCGCTCGCGGCCTATTCAGCCGACAAGGGCCGCGTGTACCACGGTGTCCAAGCCGCCTGCGTCTACAACGTCGAAGACCCGGAGACCGAGCGGCTGGTCCGGGCGGCCGCGGTGACCGAAGGCGCTCGCGCCATCGGTGTGACGTCGGGGATTCCCGAGGTCGGCATGCTGGGCGTCGTCGACGGCGTGCTGGCCGACCGGGCGTTCGTCGCCGAGCGGCAGACCGCTGCAGCTGAGCTTGGGACCGTCGCCGACCTCGTGGCTGCGGCGCCGCACAACGTCACGAACGCGCTGGTCGCGGCCGCACTGGCCCGTTCGATCGGGGTTCCACCGGTCGCCGTTCGGGACGGGATTCGTGCCTTCCGGCCGGAGCCGCACCGGATTGCTGTTGTCGACACGGTGGACGGGATCTCCTACGTCGACGACTCGAAGGCGACGAACCCGCACGCGGCGCAGGCGTCCCTGAGAGCCTTCGACGACGTGGTCTGGATTGCCGGGGGGCTGGCCAAGGGAGCGCAGTTCGACTCACTCGTCACCGCGGTACGCGACCGGCTCAGGGGGGTGGTACTGATCGGGGCCGACCGGGACCTGCTCGCCCAGGCACTGGCGCGACACGCCCCCGACGTCCCGGTCATCAACGTGCCCGAAACCGACAATGACGTCATGGACCGTGTGGTCGCCGAGGCTGCGGCGCTCGCCCGCCCGGGCAGTACTGTGCTGCTGGCGCCGGCCTGCGCGTCGATGGACATGTTCGGCAACTACGCGGCCCGTGGGGAAGCCTTCGCCGCCGCAGTGCGGCGTCATGGCGACCGACGCTGACAGCGCGCCGCGGTCGGTGTTGTCGGCCGGCGTCGCAGCGGCATCGCACCTACTGCGCCGCCCACTGGCCTCGTATTACCTGGTCCTCGGCTCGGCCGGGCTGCTGCTGACGCTGGGGCTGGTCATGGTGTTCTCGGCGTCGAGTGTGGCCTCGCTGCGCTTCCACGGATCTTCCTACTTCATCGTGGCCCGGCAGCTCGCGTGGGTCCTCGCCGCGCTGCCGCTCGCGTTCGTGGCGTCGCGGCTGTCACCACTGATGATCCGCCGATTGGGGCTGATCCTGCTGATCATCTCGGTGGCCCTGCTCTCGCTGACGTACGTGCCCGGAATCGGGGTCGAGGTCAGCGGAAACCAGAACTGGATCGACTTCGGCGGTCCGTTCAACATCCAGCCGTCGGAATTCGCCAAGCTCGGTCTCGTCGTGTGGGGAGCTGCGGTGCTGGCTGGCAACGGTCGTCTCGTCCGGCCGTGGAAGCACCTGGTCGTCCCCTTTGTCCCGGTCGCAGTGTTCGTCGTGGCGCTCACCGTCGGGCAGGGCGACCTGGGTACCGCCATTGTGCTGATGGCCGTGGTTCTGACCCTGCTGTGGGTGGTCGGCGTTCCCAGCTGGTTGTTCGGCCTCGCGGTCGGCACGGCCGCCGTCGTCGGCGTGTACTTCGTGCTGGCGGCCGAATACCGCCTGGATCGGGTCCGGTTGTTCCTGGACCCGTTCGCCGACGTCGACGACCGCACGTTCCAGGCGGCGCACTCGATCTACGCGTTCTCCAACGGCGGCTGGTGGGGCCGAGGGCTCGGTGCCAGCGTGGAGAAGTGGGGTGGGCTGCCCGGTGCCCATACCGACTTCATCTTTGCCATCATCGGTGAAGAGCTCGGCCTGCCGGGAACCCTGATGGTGATCGCGCTGTTCCTGGTCCTCGGCTACGCGGGCATCCGAATAGCGTGGAACGCCCAGGACCCATTCGTCCGCCTCGCGGCGGCCGGGATCACCGGCTGGTTGCTGATTCAGGCTCTGGTCAACATGGGTAGCGTGCTGGCCGTACTGCCGATCGTCGGCGTTCCTCTGCCGTTGGTCTCCTACGGCGGTTCGGCGTTGGTGCCCATGCTGGTTGCGGTGGGTGTGCTGGTGTCGTTCGCCCGACGGGAACCTGGGGCCCGGGCGGCGCTGGCGGCACGGCGACACCGCCGGGGCGACCAAAGCGCAGACCGGCGCGAGCGAGGAGGCGTGAACGTCTAGTGCGGGTCGTGCTCGCCGGGGGCGGCACGGCGGGCCACGTCGAGCCCGCTCTCGCGACCGCCGACGCTCTGCGCCGGAACGATCCGGCGGTCGAGGTGACCGCGCTCGGTACTGAGCGCGGACTCGAGCGGCGGCTGGTTCCGGAGCGGGGTTACGAGCTGGCGCTCATCCCGGCGGTTCCGCTGCCGCGGCGGCCAAGCATCGAACTGCTCCGGCTGCCCGGTCGGCTCCGGGGGGCAGTCGACGCCACGACGACAATTTTGCGACAGCGCGGAGCAGACGTCGTTGTCGGCTTCGGCGGCTATGTGGCGCTGCCGGCGTACCTGGCCGCCCGCCGGCTGCGGATCCCGATCGTCGTGCATGAGGCCAATGCCCGGCCAGGGCTGGCGAACCGGATCGGTGCCAGGCTGACCCGCCATGTCGCCGTTGCCTCGGCACACATCCAACTACCCCACGCCGAACACGTGGGGATTCCTTTGCGGCGTGCTGTCGCGACTCTCGACCGGGCAGCGCAGCGGCCCGTGGCACGCTCGACGTTCGGGCTGCATCCCGACTTGCCGACCCTGTTCGCCTTCGGCGGCAGCCAGGGGGCCCGCCGGATCAACCAGGCGATGGCCGAGGCAGCCAACGCCCTGACCGGCGCGGATGTGCAAGTACTGCATGCTGTGGGTCACGGCAACGACCCTGTCCCGTTGACAGATGACACAGTTCCGTACGTCGCCGTGCCATACGTCGACCGGATGGATCTTGCCTACGCTGCTGCGGATCTAGCGCTGTGCCGGGCCGGCGCGATCACTTGCGCCGAACTTGCCGCGGTCGGTCTTCCGGCAGTATTCGTCCCGCTTCCCCACGGCAACGGCGAGCAGCGGCTGAATGCGCAACCGTTGGTCGAGGCCGAGGCAGCGCTGCTCGTCGACGATGCGAGCCTGACCGGAACCTGGATCAGCCGACATGTGCCCCCACTGCTGGCCGACGGCGAGCGCCTTGCTGCCATGAGCGCCGCAGCCGCTACGCTCGGCCGGCGCGACGCGGACGAGCGGCTCGCGCAGATGATTCGGCGCGCCGTCGCCGGGGCGCGGGTCAGTGGAGGTTCGTGGTGATCGTCGCACCCCCGGATCGGGTGCTCCCCGCCGAAGCGCTCGGCAGTGTGCACTTCGTCGGGATCGGCGGCGCGGGAATGAGTGGCATCGCCCGAATCATGCTCGCCCGCGGCATCGCGGTCTCTGGCAGCGATGCCAAGGATTCAAGTGTCCTGACCAGCCTCAGAGCGCTGGGGGCCACGGTGTTCGTCGGCCATGCGGCGGCTCAACTCGGCATGGCCGACACGGTCGTCGTCTCGACCGCCATCCGAGAGGACAACCCGGAGGTCGTCGAGGCACATCACCGCCGTATCCGGGTGCTTCCGCGCGCCGCCGCACTGGCATCGGTCATGGCCGATCGGCGGGCGGTCGCCGTCGCAGGGACGCACGGAAAGACGACGACGACCTCGATGCTCACCGTCGCCCTGCAGCACTGCGGCGCTGACCCTTCGTTCGCCATCGGCGGCAATCTCAACGAGTCGGGTGCGAATGCTCACAACGGCTCGGGCGACATTTTCGTCGCCGAGGCAGACGAAAGCGACGGATCCTTCATCGCCTACGACCCAGAGGTGGCGATCGTCACCAACGTGGAGGCGGACCACCTGGACAACTTCCGCACGTCAGAGGCGTACGTGCGGGCCTTCGACGCGTTCGCCGCTCAGGTGACGGGGTTGTTGGTCGCCTGTGCCGACGACCATGGGGCGCTGGCGCTCGCCGACCGATCCAGGGCACGCGGCATCGAGGTGCGCACCTACGGAGAGTCCGCTAGCGCCGATGTCCGCGTGGCCGAGATCGCCCTCGCCGGCACGCGAGTTTCCTTCGAGCTGATCAGTCAGAGCCGGCAATTGGGCCGGGTCACCTTGCGGCAGCCGGGGCGGCACAACGCGCTCAACGCCGCTGCTGCCCTGACCGCGGGCCTCGGACTGGGCTTCGGCGCGCGGGAGCTGTGCGAAGGGCTCGCTGGCTTCACCGGCACCCGACGGCGCTTCGAGCTCAAGGGGTACGCCGGCGGGGTGTGGGTGTACGACGACTACGCACACCACCCGACGGAGGTGGCCGCGGTTCTGGCCGCAGCCCGCCCTCTGGCCGGCGATGGCCGCGTCGTTGCCGTCTTCCAGCCGCACCTGTTCAGCCGAACCAGGATCTTCGCGACCGAGTTCGGCAAGGCGCTGGGCGCGGCCGACGAGGTGATCGTGATGGACGTGTATGCAGCGCGCGAGGACCCGGAGCCCGGCGTGACGGGGGCGCTTGTCGCAGAGGCAGTCCCGTTGCCGGCCGAGGTAGTGACGTTCGAGCCGTCGTGGTCGGCGGTCCCATCGGTGGTGGCCAAGCGGCTCCAGCCAGGAGATGTCGTATTCACCTTCGGCGCCGGCGACGTCACGCTCGTCGGACCGGAGATCCTGGAGCTACTGGAACAAGAACCAGCCGGTCAGCTCGGATGACCGGCTCGCGGACCTCTGCGCGTCGTCCAGCACCGCCGGCTGTGCGGTTCGCCGAACAGCGGACGCGCCGGCGCCGACTGCGGGGCATCATCTACGGCCTTGCGGCCGTACTTGCCGTCGCGGCTGTCGGTGGTGCGGTGTGGCTCGTCGGCTGGTCAGATGTCACCAAACTCGAGACGGTCCGCGTCGAGGGCACCGACAGCCCACTCGCCGACCAGGTGCTGTCCGTTGCGGCTGCCCAGGTCGGCTCCCAGCTGATCCGGGTCGATACGACCGCACTCGGCAAGCGGGTCGCAGAGTTGCCGGAGATCTCCGCTGTGTCCGTCGAGCGCTCGTGGCCACGGACACTTGTCGTGGCAGTCACTCCTCGGGTCGCCGCGGCAACGATCGGCGACGGCGATACTTGGTGGCTTGTCGACGAGACGGGGGCTCTGTTCGGGCGGACGAACGCCCAGCCCAGCGACCTGCCGGTGCTCGACGCTCCCGTCACCGACGCGGCCGAGGCGACCAGAGCCGTCGGAGTGGCCGTGCTGACGGATTTGCCGGTGGACCTCCGTCAGCTCGTCGCGACGGTATCCGCCCGTAGCGAAGCCGACGTGCAACTCGGTCTCGTCAGCGGTGCCACGGTCCTCTGGGGCGACTCGGCCAAGGGTGACCGCAAAGCCGAGGTCTTGCTGGCCCTGCTGGGTGAGGAGGCGACCACCTACGACGTGTCCGCGCCGGAGCGCCCGGCGCTCACGCCGTGACGCGGCCCCTAGAGATCAGCCAATCACGACGATCTTCACGACCCTCCAGCACGTTGTGAAGATCGTCGTGATGGCCACCGCTTCACCGACAGGCGTGCGAGTCTTCACGACGATCTTCACGACTGCTTTTGACGGGTACGCCACTGGCTTGCCCTGGCCGAGCTTATGCGGCGGTGATCCTTGCCGATTCCAGTACGGCCCGAATATGCCCGACCATGGCGGCCGGTGTCCGGCGGACGTCTTCGGTGGTGAAACGCTCGATCTGCCAGCCTCGCCGACGCAAGGCGCGGTCGCGCAACCGGTCGTAGCGGCGCGCTTCTGGTGTTGCATGGAAAGCCGCGCCATCGATCTCGACACCGAGTTTGATCTTCTCGATCGCCAAATCGAGTCGGGCAATCAACACTGGACCGTCCCATACCTCCACCTGCGGCTCCAGGTTGATGCCAGCCTGCCGGAACGCAGCCGCCGCCTCTTCCTCGAGGCCGGACTCGAACTCGGGATCGAAGTCGTCGGCGACCTGGCGGAGCATGGCAATCCCGGCCCGGCCGCCGAAGTCCTCGGCGGCGGCGAGTACCGCGTCCACCGTCACGATCTCCCGGCTCACCACGTCGTGGAGAATTCGCCGCATCGCAGCCTCGTCGACCACGCGAGCAAGATCGACAATTGTGCGTGCGTCGTTGAGCGTGCGAAACCCATGGGCTACCGAGGTGAATCCGGCGATTCGCCGCGATCTGGTGATCTTGATCCCTGGCCGTTGGGCTCTCATCACCTCGAACGGAACGGTTATCCAGGTCCGCACATCGGTGGTGCGCGGCTCGATGCCTCGCAGCCGCGCAGCAGTCGTGTGACTGAACCAGGCGCGATCGCCTGCATAGAGCAGGCCAGCAACCGCTCGCGCCCCGGTCGATCGGGGAGTCGTTGCCGCGATGAGGACACCCGGATACATGGGAGTCCACAGACCAGAACCGAGGTGTGCGGTGATCTGCCGCCGGCTCAGGCCAGCGGCTTGCGCCTGTGCGCGGGTGAACACACCCAGCTGACCGGCTGCGATCACGGCCAGAGCAGCGTTGGGCGCCGCCTCCGGTTCGCCGTCGGAGGGAATACTCGTCCTCATGCCGGCAAGAGTGGGCCGAGATGGCGTGATTGACAGCCACTCCGCGGCCGGCTGTGGACAGACTCGTGCCGCACTGCATGCTGTGGATAGCGATGGCGCCGGGATCGTGAAGATCGTCGTGCAGTCCACAAGCGGTAGCTGAGCGGGGGCTGAACGCACGGCGATCTTCACGACTGGCAAGGGGCCGCCGTCAACAACGGATGTCGATCACTGAACGCTACGGCGTGTCTGCGGCGTGGCGTTCGGACCCGCGCCTACCGTCGTGACAAGCGCTCAGGTTGACATAACTATCAAGCTCAACTTGAGGGTGAGGGTTCTGAAACTGGCCCGACCATCGGCGGACGAGCGAGAGGCGACGCGACGTGACTGCTCCGCAGAACTACCTCGCGGTGATCAAGGTCGTCGGTATCGGCGGCGGCGGCGTCAACGCCGTCAACCGGATGATCGAGGTGGGCCTCAAGGGCGTCGAGTTCATCGCGATCAACACCGACGCGCAGGCCCTGCTGATGAGCGATGCCGATGTCAAGCTCGACGTCGGCCGCGATCTGACCCGCGGCCTGGGTGCGGGAGCTAACCCGGACGTGGGACGCAAGGCTGCCGAGGACCACGCCGAGGAGATCGAGGAGGTCCTCAAAGGGGCCGACATGGTCTTCGTCACGGCGGGCGAGGGCGGCGGCACCGGCACCGGCGGCGCTCCGGTCGTCGCGCGGATAGCCCGTTCACTCGGCGCGCTGACCATCGGTGTGGTCACCCGGCCGTTCATGTTCGAGGGCAAGCGGCGGGCTGCGCAGGCCGATGCCGGCATCGAGGGGCTGCGCGAAGAGGTCGACACGCTGATCGTGATCCCCAACGACCGACTGCTGTCGATCAGCGATCGTCAAGTCAGTGTGCTCGACGCGTTCAAGAGCGCCGACCAGGTTCTGCTCTCCGGTGTGCAGGGCATCACCGACCTCATCACCACGCCCGGCCTGATCAACCTCGACTTCGCCGACGTGAAGTCCGTCATGAGCAACGCCGGCTCCGCGTTGATGGGCATCGGCTCGGCCCGGGGCGAGGACCGCGCCGTCGCGGCCGCCGAAATGGCCATCTCCAGTCCGCTGCTCGAGGCCAGCATCGACGGCGCCCACGGGGTGCTGCTGTCCATCGCCGGCGGATCCGACCTCGGCCTGTTCGAGATCAACGAGGCAGCCAACCTGGTGGCCAGCGCGGCGCACGAGGAGGCCAACATCATCTTCGGTGCGGTGATCGACGACGCCCTCGGCGACGAGGTCCGCGTGACGGTCATCGCGGCCGGCTTCGATGGCGGCACTCCGAAGCGCCGCGACCTCGGGTCGCTTCGGCGCTCGATCGCGCTTGGTTCCTATGAGGCCACCGCCTCAGCCGACGGAGACGACGCCGGCCAGCCATCGACGGACAGCGCGGAGAACAACGGCGGGGACGGCAGCGAGGAGCCCGTTTACGCCACGGCCGCCGTTCGCGAGCCGCGCCGGATCGTTCCCGCCTCCGACGACGACCTGGACGTCCCCGACTTTCTGAAGTAGGGCTGCGGCATCCTCGACCTGTGCTGCGGTACGAGGAGGATCTCGCCGGTGCGCGGTTCGCGCTGACCGATCGGCTCGGCGGAGTGAGCGCCGAGCCATATGCGGAGTTCAATCTGGCCCGCCACGTCGGCGACGACACCGATGCCGTCGAGGAGAACCGCAGACACCTCGCCCGGCGGATCGGGCTGCCCGCCGATCGGGTCGTCTTCATGAACCAGGTGCACGGCAGCGAGGTGGCCGTGATCGAGCACCCGGATCCGGCGCGGCCGCCCGAGGCTGACGGACTGGTGACCCGCACTGCCGACGTCGCGCTCGCCGTGCTGGTCGCGGATTGCGTGCCGGTATTGCTCGCCGACCCGCGTGCCGGTGTCGTGGGGGTCGCACACGCGGGACGCCGCGGCCTGCATGCCGGTATCGCACCGGCCGTGGTCGACGCCATGCGCGATCTCGGGGCGCGGACGATTCTCGCTCGAGTCGGTCCGTCGGTGTGCGGACGCTGCTATGAGGTCCCTGAGCAGATGCGGGCAAAGGTCTCGTCAGCCGAACCCGCGGCGTGGTCGACATCGGCGACGGGGTCGCCTGCTCTTGACGTCGCGGCCGGCGTCACCGAGCAACTGCGTCGACTCGGAGTGGATGTGGACCGACTCGGTGGATGCACGGTCGAGGACCGGTCGCTGTACTCCTATCGGCGTGACCACACCACTGGGCGTTTCGCGGGTGTGGTGTGGCTACCCACGGCTGGGCCGGGGCGGTGAGCCGCAGAGCCGAGATCGCCGCCGGCCTGGCGGCCGTCGATGAGCGGGTCGAGCGTGCCTGCGCGGCGGCCGGACGTAGCCGCACCGGCGTCACGGTGGTCGTGGTCACCAAGACGTTTCCGGTTGGCGACATTCGCCTACTGGCCGAGTTGGGCGTGCGGGACATCGGCGAGAACCGGGATCAGGAAGCCGCGCCGAAGGCCGCCGAGTGCGCCGACCTGGGCCTGACATGGCATTTCGTGGGGCAACTGCAGTCGAACAAGGCCCGCTCGGTCGCGCGATACGCCTCGGTCGTCCACTCCGTCGACCGGCCCCGATTGGTCGACGCCTTGTCGGCGTCCGCAACGACGAGTGGTCGAGAGGTGGGCT
Organism: uncultured Actinomycetota bacterium; assembly: GCA_963831385.1. Lineage (GTDB taxonomy): Bacteria > Actinomycetota > Actinomycetes > Jiangellales > Jiangellaceae > JACVRX01. The sequence continues at coordinate 66,159 of CAWHPW010000006.1, read as the reverse complement.
GCCTCGTCCAGGTCTCGCTCGATGACGAGCGGCAGCCTCGACCCGGACGAGGCGGTGCATCTGTCGATGACGTCACCGACCTCGCAGATCAGATCGCCGGCAGGTCCGGTCTGCGGTTGCTGGGTGTGATGGCCATAGCACCGATGGGTGCGGAGCCTGGCCCAAGGTTCGACCGCCTGGCCCGGGTTGCTTCTGCGATCCGAGCGCGACATCCGGGCGCGGACTGGATCTCGGCCGGTATGAGCGAGGACCTGGAGGCCGCCATCGCCGCAGGTGCGACACACCTGCGTGTCGGCAGCGCAATCCTCGGTCGGCGGGCAACCGCGGGCTAGGGTCGATGCTCGAGGAGATCGACAACCGTCGGCTCCGACCGAATCGTTCCACCACCAGTGCGGAGGACGGAGCATGGCCGGCGCGATGCGCAAGATGGCGGTCTACCTCGGCCTTGTGGAGGACCAGGACCGCTACGACGACGAGTACGTGGACGATCAATACGACGATCTTGGCGACGACCATATGGACCATGCCGCGGAGGCCGTTCGCCGAGCCGAGCCAGACCTCGACGGTCGAGGGCGGGAGCACTCGGCGACCGTTGCGACCCTTGCGGATAGGCGGCCGGTGACGGTGGCCGCATCCGCGCGCATGGATTCGGCTCGCATCGTCACGCTGCATCCGCGCACCTACAACGAAGCCCGCACCTTGGGCGAGCATTTCCGCGACGGCACCCCGGTGATCATGAACCTGTCGGACATGGACGACGTCGACGCCAAGCGTCTGGTCGACTTCTCCGCGGGCCTGATCTTCGGTCTACGCGGGGACATCGAGCGGGTCACCGCGAAGGTGTTCCTACTCTCGCCGCCGGATGTGACCGTCACCGCCGAGGACAAGGCGCGGATCGCCAGCGGCGGCTTCTTCAACCAGAGCTAGTCAGCGGCGCAGCGCGGGCAGAGCCCGAACAACTCCACCGTGTGGGTCACGTCGGTGTAGCCATGCGCCCGCGCTACCTCCTCTGCCCACGCCTCGACGGCTGGCCGGGAAATCTCCACCGCAGCTCCGCAGGAGCGGCATACCAGATGGTGGTGGTGGTCGGGCTCGGCGCACCGGCGATAGACGGCTTCGCCCGCGTCCGAGCGCAGCACGTCGACCCGACCGTCGTCGGCTAGCGCCTGCAGGGTGCGGTAGACGGTCGCGAGACCGACCTGCGATCCGCGGCCGCGAAGCACCTGGAAGAGCTCTTGGGCGCTGATGAAGTCGTCGACCTCGTCCAGGACCTGATCGACGGCGGCACGCTGGCGCGTCTTGCGTTGCTCCCTGACCGGCTGCTGAACCATCGACCCCTCGCTGAATCGACCTGCTGGCAGGTCGATGTCAGTCTAGGGCGGCGGATCGGGTGCCCACTGGGGCCGTGGTAACGGTCGGGTAGGTTCGTCTCCCGTGGTTTCGGTCGTCGCCCAGGTGCTCTACGTGGCATTGTGGCTGTTCTTCATCGCCATGCTCGCGCGTCTGGTCGCCGACTGGATCCAGGTGTTCGCCCGGGACTGGCAGCCGAAAGGTGCTCTTCTGGTCGTCCTCGAGGCCGTCTACACGGTGACTGACCCGCCGCTGAACACGATCCGGCGGTTCGTACCACCACTCCGACTGGGGTCGATCGCGCTCGACCTCGCCTTCATCATCCTCATTATCCTTGTCCAGATTGCGCTCTCGGTTGTGGGGTCGTTCCGGTGACGGGGTACGGTGACCACTTGTCCGCGCTCAACCCTGAGGTGAAGCTATGCCGCTGAGTCCCGAGGACGTCCAGAACAAGGAGTTCACGACTGTCCGCCTGCGTGAGGGTTACGACATGCAGGAGGTCGATGAGTTCCTGGACGAGGTCGAGGCCGAACTGACCAGGATGCACCGCGAGAACGACGAGCTTCGCCAGAAGCTGGCCGCGGTGACGCGTGGTGGAGGCTTGGTCTCCACCGCGGTGACGCCGGCGCCGCCGCAGCGTCCGGTGGAGGCGCCTACGCCCCCGCCACCTGCGCCGGCGGCTGCACGCGCTCCGGCGGCTGCACCCACACCGGCGGCTGCACCCGCATCGGCGCCGGCCGCAGCGCCGTCAGGTCCGGCACCCGTCGAGGCGGCGGCGAAGGTCCTTGCCCTGGCCCAGAAGACCGCCGACGAGTTGGTCGCCGATGCCAAGGTCGAGGCGGACAAGCTGCTGGCAGAGGCTCGCCAGCGCGCTACGGAAGTTGACGCCGAGAGCTCGGAGAAGGTCACCAAGATCGAGCAGGATGCGCGCTCCCGGGCCGAGACGTTGGACCGGGAAGCTCAACAGCGACACGAACAGGTCGTGGGCCGTCTCGAGGCCGAGCGGGAGCACCTCGAGGGCCAGGTCGAGAACCTCAAGGCCTTCGAGCGGGAGTACCGCAGCCGGCTAAAGGCGTATCTGGAAAGCGAGCTGCGCAAGCTCGAGACCTCCTCGGGCACTCCCGATGGCGCTGGCAGCGCACCGGCACCGCTCGTCGACGAGGCCCCGCCGCCCGCCGAGGCGATGGCGACCAGTGGGGCGGCGGCGACCGGTGGGTCGTTGCGATCCGTCGCCAGCCTGCTCGACGACGACCAGCGCTGATTGCCTCACCCGCCGCCGTCAGCACGGCGGAGGCGGAAGGTCAGGCCGAGCTGTGCGTCGCTGTGTTCGGGTTCGTCGGCGAGGGCCGCGAGGCTGTCGTGAACGGTCGTCGCCAACACCTCGGTGGCCACGGCGTCGGCGTACTCGGCTAACGCCGCAGCCAGCTCGCCGTCTGCTTGCCAGGCAATTTCCACTCGGTCGGTGACGTCGTAGCCGCGGGCCTTCCGGGCCTCCTGAACCAGCCGGACGACCTCTCGGGCCAACCCGGCTCGGCGCAGGGCATCGGTCAAGGTGAGATCGAGCGCCACCGTCTCACCTTCTCGAACGACCGCCCAGCCTTCGCGGGGCGTTTCAGTGAGCACGACGTCGTCGGCGCCGACCTCGACGTCACCGAGATCGGCCACGGGCAGTGTGGCCCGGCCACCGCCGCGAATGGCGGCAGCGAGCTCACTGGCATCTGTGGCCGCGATCACTGCGGCCACTCGCGGGGTGTCCTTGCCGAAACGCTGGCCGAGAGAGCGGAAGTTCGCTTTGGCGCTCAGGTCGACGAGCTCACCTTCGGACTCACCCAGAGAAGCCACCTCGGCGACGTTGAGCTCATCGGCGATTTCGGCCCGAAGGTCCGCGGGCAGTGATCCCCAGCCGCGGGCGGCGACGAGGGCGCGGGCGAGCGGCTGACGGGTGCGCACGCCGGACTCTGCGCGGGCGGCCCGGCCGAGTTCGACCAGCCTGCGGACGAGTGCGACATCCGCGCTCAGGGTCTCGTCGATGGCGGCCTCGTCGGGTTCGGGCCAGGTCGCCATGTGTACCGACTCGGCGGCATCGGGCACTACCGGCCGGACGACGTCCTGCCAGACCCGCTCCGTAACGAACGGCACCATCGGGGCGAGTAGGCGGGTGAGTACCTCGACACAGTCGTGCAACGTGGCAAGGGCGGCGGGGTCACCGTCCCAGAACCGGCGCCGTGACCGCCGCACGTACCAGTTGGACAGGTCCTCGACGAATGCCGTCAGTCGGGCGCCCGCCCGCTGTGTGTCGAACCCGTCCAACGCCACGTCGACATCTCTGACCAGCCGGTTGAGCTCTGAAAGGATCCACCGGTCGAGCACCGAGCGCCCGGCGGGTGCGGGTGCCCCGTCCGCTGGTGACCACCTGTTGGCCCTGCCGTAGAGGGACAGGAACGCCACCGTGTTCCAGTAAGTCAACAGGACCTTGCGCACACCTTCTTGGATCGACGCGTGGCCCACCCGGCGCGGCAGCCACGGCGATCCGCTCGCCAGCATGAACCATCGGACGCCGTCGGCGCCGTGCTGGTCCATCAGCGGCAGCGGCTCGAGGATGTTGCCCAGGTGCTTGCTCATCCGCCGGCCGTCGTCGGCCAGGATCAGCCCGAGGCAGAGCACGTTCTCGTACGACGAACGGTCGAACACCAGCGTGCCGACCGCCATCAGGGTGTAGAACCAGCCCCGCGTCTGGTCGAGTCCCTCGCAGATGTATTGCGCCGGGTATGACGTGCTGAAGGTCTCGGCGCTGTCTGCTGCGTGCGGGTATCCCCATTGCGCAAACGGCATCGACCCGGAGTCGTACCACGCATCGATGACGTACGGTTCCCGGCGCATTGTCCCGTCTCCGTGCGGGCACGGAAGAGTCACTTCGTCGACGTACGGCCGGTGCGGTTCCAGCGCGGACAGATCTCGACCGGCGATGTCGGATAGCTCGGCCAAAGAGCCGACGCAGACCAGATGGCTGGGCTCGGTTTCGCATCGCCACACCGGCAGCGGTGTTCCCCAATACCGAGTCCGGGAGAGCGCCCAGTCGACGTTGTTCCGCAGCCACTCGCCGTAGCGGCCCCACTTGATCGTCTCGGGGTACCAGGAGGTGCGCTCGTTCTCACGAAGCAGCGCGTCCTTGATCGCGGTCGTCTTGATGTACCACGACGGCTGGGCGTAGTAGAGCAGCGGTGTGTGGCAGCGCCAGCAGTGCGGATAGGCATGCTCGTGGCCGGTATGACGAAGCAGGAGCCCGCGCGCCTCCAGGTCCTTCACCAGCACCGCGTCGGCATGCTTGAAGAACTGCCCGCCGACGAGCCGGACGTCCTCGGCGAATGTTCCGTCGGGACGGATTGGGTTGACGACCGGCAGGCCGTAACGGCGACCCACCCGCAGGTCGTCGGCTCCGAACGCCGGCGCCTGGTGGACTAGCCCAGTGCCGTCCTCGGTGGTCACATACTCGTCGACGACGACGTAATGGGCGTCGGAGATGTCCACCAACTCGAACGGTGCCGCGTAGTGCCAGCCTTCCATCTCGGCGCCGGTGAAGCGGTTCTTCACAGTCCAGTCCGCACCCAAGGCCGATGCCAGTAGCGGCTCGGCGACCACCAGCGTCTCGATTCCGTCAGTGGCTGCCACGTAGGTGACCGCAGGATGGACCGCCGCCGCAGTGTTCGATACCAGCGTCCACGGCGTCGTCGTCCATACCAGCAGCGCGGCCGCGCCGGCCAACGGCCCGGACGTCAGCGGGAGCCGGACGTAGACCGACGGATCCACGACGGTCTCATAACCGAGTGCGAGTTCGTGATCGGACAATCCGGTGCCGCATCGGGGGCAGTACGGCGCGACCCGGTGGTCTTGCACCAGCAGACCGCGGTCGAACACCTGCTTGAGCGACCACCAGACGCTCTGGACATAGGACGGGTCCATCGTCCGGTAGGCCTGGCTGGTGTCGACCCAGTAGCCCATCCGCTCGGTCATCTCTTCGAACGCGTCGACGTGGCGCTCGACAGATTCCCGACACTTGGCATTGAACGCCGCGACCCCGAATGCCTCGATGTCGGGTTTGCCGGAGAAACCCAGTTCCCTCTCCACGGCAATCTCCACCGGGAGTCCATGGCAGTCCCAGCCGGCCTTCCGAGGGACGTGGTAGCCCTTCATCGTTCGGTAGCGGGGGAAGACGTCCTTGAAGACCCGCGCCTCCACGTGGTGAGCGCCGGGCAGGCCGTTGGCCGTCGGGGGACCTTCGTAGAAGATCCACCGGGGCCCGCCCGCACTGAGCTTGAGGGTCCGAGCGAAGGTGTCGTGCTCACGCCAGAACGCGAGGATCTCGCGCTCCATGGCGGGTAAGTCGACCTGAGTGGGCACTGGTCGGTACAGCGGCGTGTCCATCGCCTCGAAGTCCTCCGTCGATTCGTCCGACGGAGGGACGAGGACGAGCCGGTCGAATGACCGGACGGCCCCGCGGTACCACCCTCCTTGGCCGCCTCACCTGCGCGACGACCCACTCAGTTGATGCGGCCGGTTCTACTCGGGCGTGCGGCCCTTTCCTCCGGCAGCTCGGGGGTGATGTTCGTCACAGCTCATGCCCCTGGGCTCACACCGTCCCCAGGTCGCTGGTGGCCGTCTGCCGGACTACTCGTCCCCTTCGACGCCTGTTCGCGGGACCAGTCTACGGGGATGCAGCCGACAAGGTCGTGCGGATATCGGCGGCGGTCGGCGCGGACAATTGCCGCCTGGGCCTCAGGGACCTATCCTCACGGGACCTTGGGCGATAACTGATCAACGAGGCAGGGGGCCGCGTCATGGCTGACAGCGGCAAGGGCAGCACTGGACGAGCGCGCCGGGCCGTCTCCGAAGCGACCTCGGCTGCTCGAGCTGCGACCGGCGGCCGTAGCCGTGGATCGACTGCCGGTTCACCGGCCTCGTCCGGCGCTCCGGCGAAGAAGGCTCCGGCGAAGAAGGCTCCGGCGAAGAAGGCTCCGGCGAAGAAGGCTCCGGCGAAGAAGGCCCCGGCGAAGAAGGCCCCGGCGAAGAAGGCCCCGGCGAAGAAGGCCCCGGCGAAGAAGGCCCCGGCGAAGAAGGCCCCGGCCAAGAAGGCCCCGGCGAAGAAGGCCCCGGCCAAGAAGGCCCCGGCGAAGAAGGCCCCGGCCAAGAAGGCCCCGGCCAAGAAGGCCCCGGCCAAGAAGGCCCCGGCCAAGAAGGCCCCGGCCAAGAAGGCCCCGGCCAAGAAGGCCCCGGCCAAGAAGGCGCCGGCCAAGAAGGCGCCGGCCAAGAAGGCGTCTGCCCGGAAAGCCGCCCCGGAGGCACTGGTCGTCCGAGCCGACGAGCGCCCCTGGACCGCCGCCGAACTGGCTGAGGTGCGCGCCCTGCTGGAGGCGGAAGCGGACCGGCTCCGTAGCGAGATCTCCGAGGCCGAGTCCGACATCGCCGACCTGCTGCGGGACAGCAGTGACAGTGGCGGCGAGGACCAGGCCGATACCGGGTCGAAGACGTTCGAGCGCGAGCACGAGATGTCTCTGGCTGCCAGCCATCGTGAGATCCTCGGCCAGACCGAGCGCGCGCTGTCTCGGATCGACGACGGTTCCTACGGCGTGTGCGAGAGCTGCGGCAACCCCATCGGCAAGGCCCGCCTGCAGGCCTTCCCACGTGCGACACTGTGCATGACATGCAAGCAGCGGGAGGAGCGTCGCTGACCGGCGACGCACGCACACAGCCAACGGAAGGACGCCGGCGGGTCGGCGTCCTTTTCGCTGTGGCCACCGCCGTCATCCTGCTCGACCAGATGAGCAAGATCATGGCCGTTGCCGCGCTGCAGGATGGCACGGTTGTCGAGGTCATCGACGGTGTCCTCCAGCTCCGCCTCGTCCGAAATCCCGGTGCCGCTTTTAGCTTCGCCACCGGCATGACCCTCGTGTTCACGGCGATTGCCATCGTCGTCATCGTGGTGATTCTGCGGTTGAGCCGAAAAGTCACGAGTCTGCCGTGGGCGGTCGCCTTGGGCGGGTTGCTGGGCGGAGCGATCGGCAATCTGATTGATCGGGTGGTTCGCGAGCCGGCCCCGCTGCGGGGGCACGTGGTCGACTTCCTGGAGTTGCCACATTGGCCGGTGTTCAATCTCGCCGATTCCGTGATCGTCGGATCGGCCGTCCTGATGGCGTGGCTGAGCCTGCGCGGAGTGACGTACGACGGCTCAGGGCCCGATCGGACGGCTGAGTGAACGACCGGCGCACAGTGCCGATTCCGGAGGGCTTGGTAGGCGAGCGGCTGGATTCTGCACTCGCCCGGCTCTTCGGGTTCTCCCGCAGCCGCGCCGCCGACCTGGTCGAGCATGGGCACGTGCTCGTCGACGGAGCAGCGGCGGTCAAGTCCGACCGGGTTCGGCCGGGGTCCTGGCTCGAGGTCGACCTTCCGCCTCTGCCTGGTCGGCTCGAAGTGACTCCGGAAATCGTCGAGGGCATGACGATTGTTCACGATGACCCCGATGTGGTCGTCGTCGACAAACCGGTCGGGGTGGCGGCACACCCGAGCCCGGGTTGGTCCGGCCCGACCGTGGTTGGCGGCCTGGCAGCCGCTGGATTCAGGGTCTCGACGAGTGGCGCGGCCGAACGACAGGGAGTGGTGCACCGGCTCGACGTCGGCACCAGCGGCCTGATGGTGATCGCGAAGTCCGAGCGGGCGTACAGCGCGCTCAAGCGGCAGTTCCGCGACCGAACCGTGGACAAGATCTACCACGCCGTGGTCCAGGGCCACCCCGACCCGACCCGCGGCACGATCGAGGCGCCGATCGACCGGCATCCGACCCGGGACCACCGCTGGGCCGTCGTTGCCGGTGGGCGGCCGAGCGTCACGCACTACGACACGCTAGAGGCGTTCCCGGCCGCAACCCTGCTCGAGATTCGGCTCGATACCGGTCGGACACACCAGATCCGGGTCCATATGAGTGCACTGCGGCACCCCTGTGTCGGGGACCTGACTTACGGCGCCGATCCAGTTCTCGCCGAGCAGCTGGGCCTCGAGCGCCAGTGGTTACACGCCGCTCGACTCGGCTTCGAGCACCCCACAACCAGCGAGCGGGTGTCCTTCAGCGCGCCGTACCCGGCGGACTTGCAGCGCGCTTTGGACCGGTTGGCCGCGTCGTGAAGATCGTCGTGATGAACCCTCCTGCGTGCACTCGTGCCGCAGACTTCACGACGATCTTCACAACGGGGGAGAGCACGCGGCGGCGGCCTGGTCGGCGAATGGACGGTCTCGGCATGCGGGACTGGCGTCTCGAAACGGTGGACGCGGACCTGGCCCCTCTCGTAGGGTCGCGTCCGTGCGACAGGCGTATTTCGCGTTTACGATGCCGGCCCGGGTGGCCGGCAGCGTCGACGTGACCTGACGCAGCAGCCACCCGAGTCGGCTCGAAGGCAGAGGCATCGCCTCTGCCTTTCGTCATGAAAGCGCCGGCTCGGGCAGCGACACCGGGTGCGGCCCGATCCGAGGAGCACCCGTGACCCCACTGACCGACCAGCCGGCGTCTGTCCGCCACCACAGTGTGCCGATCGGCACCGAGGTCATCGGCGGTACCCGCCTCCCCGTGCTCGCCGGGCCGCGCCGGGGAGCCGACATGGCCCACGTCAGCCTGCGCCGCCATCACGGGGTGCCGGGCGTCGCCGACGAACTGGCCCGAATGCGCGACCTGACCGCTGGTCCGCTTCTCGTCGAACCGTTCTCTGCCGACGATCTGCCGGCAGTGATCCGCTACGCCGACGGGGTCGTAGTCGGTGGCGAGTGGATGCAGGACTTCCGCCTGCTCGCGGCGGTCGGGCGCACGGGACTGCCCGTCGTCCTGCACCGAGGTGCGCATTGCAGCGTCGAGGAGTGGTTGTCATCGCTCGAATACCTGCGTGCGGAGGGCAACGACGCCATCGTGCTCTGCGAGGGTGGCAGCCGCACCTACTGGGGCCGCCGAACCACGCTCGACCTGGCCCTGGTCAACGAGGTTCGAAATCGGTCCGGGCGGCCGGTCCTGGTCGACGTGGGCGACACTCCCTGGCTGGCCGGCGGCGCCGTCGCGGCGGGGGCCGACGGCATCTGGCTGCACGAGGAGGCCGAGCCGGCCGACGTCGAGGCCGCCATGGGTACGGTTGCCACCTTGACGCCGGTCGTGCGGCAGGTGAAACCGCAATCGCTTCCGGGCTGTCGCGAGGCGATCGACCGCGTCGATGCGGCGCTCGCCGCGCTGCTCGAGTACCGGGTCGCGCTTGTCGGCCAGGTCCAGCAGCACAAGCCGGTCAGCGGGCACGCCGGCCGGGACCGCGCCCGGGAAGCCGAGATCGTACGGGCGATGGCGCACCGCGCGCCGTCACTCGACCGAGCCGGGCTGGCTCGGATCATGGATGCCGTGATCACAGCCGGCTTGGACGCGGCCGAGCCCGCAAACGCACCTGCCATCTGGCGCCTATAGTCACGGCTGGACGTGATCACCATGACCTTGGTGACGCTCCAACGACACCGATTTCACGTTGATCAATCAACAAGAAATCCCACGGCGAGACCGGTGAGCGCATTCGGCGAGCCGTGGGCGGACACTGTCGGCGAGGGCACTTAGACTCGGGCCGAATCCGCCCGCCGAGGAGGCGCCTGCGCCGTGCCCGACCCGTCCACCGTGAGCAGCGGGGCCAACTTCGCGCACCTGCACGTGCACACCGAGTACTCGATGCTCGACGGCGCGGCACGGCTGGACGATCTGTTCGCCGAGGCCGCGAACCAGGGCATGTCGGCGCTGGCGATGACCGACCACGGCAACGTGTTCGGCGCCTACGACTTCTACCAGAAGGCCGGCCGGCACGGCATCAAACCGATCATCGGCGTCGAGGCATACCTCACCCCGGGGACCAGCAGGTTCGACAAGTCGCGGGTGCGGTGGGGCGCCGGCGGTGAGGACGACGTCTCCGGCGGCGGTGCGTATACACACCTCACCCTGCTGGCCGAGAGCACCGGCGGGATGCACAACTTGTTTCGGCTTTCCTCGCTGTCGTCCTTGGAGGGCTTCTACTTCAAGCCGCGGATGGACCGCGAGCTGCTACAGACCTACTCCGGCGGCCTCATCGCCACCACCGGGTGCCCCGGGGGCGAGGTGCAGACCATGTTGCGCCTCGGCCGCTATACCGATGCGATCGCGGCCGCGGCGGAGTTCCGAGACATCTTCGGGGCGGAGAACTACTTCGTCGAGCTGATGGACCACGGGCTCGGTATCGAGCGACGAGTGCGCGAGGATCTGCTGCGTCTCGCGCGTGACCTCCGCCTGCCGCTCGTCGCGACCAATGATCTGCACTACACCTATCCCGGTGATAACGAGGCGCACGCGGTGCTGCTGTGTGTGCAGTCCGGCTCGACGCTGGCCGACCCCAACCGGTTCAAGTTCGAGGCCGACGACTTCTACCTCAAGTCCGCTGCGCAGATGCGCGAGATCTGGGCCGAGCTGCCTGAGGCGTGCGACAACACCTTGCGCATCGCCGAACGATGCGAGGTCAGGTTCACCGAGGGTGCCAACTTCATGCCCCGATTCCCGGTGCCGACCGGCGAGGACGAGACCTCGTGGTTCGTCCGGGAGGTCGAACATGGCCTGCACCGCCGTTATCCGCATGGGGTGCCCGACGAGGTTCGCCGCCAGGCCGAATACGAGACCGGGGTCATCTGTGACAAGGGATACCCGGCGTACTTCCTGGTCGTGGCCGACTTCATCACCTGGGCCAAGAACCGCGGGATCCGAGTGGGCCCGGGCCGGGGTTCGGCAGCGGGCGCCATCGTGGCCTACGCGCTGGGAATCACCGATCTCGACCCGCTTCAGCACGGCCTGGTGTTCGAGCGCTTCCTCAACCCCGAGCGGGCCTCGATGCCCGACATCGACATCGACTTCGACGAGCGTCGGCGCGGCGATGTCATCCGGTACGTCACCGACAAGTACGGGGCCGACCGGGTCGCGCAGATCGTCACCTACGGGACGATCAAGGCCAAGCAAGCGATCAAAGACGCCTGCCGGGTACTGGGCTTCCCGTTCGCCATGGGGGAGCGGATCACCAAGGCGATGCCGCCGTCGGTCATGGGCAAGGACATTGCGTTGGCCGGCATCTTCGACCCGCAAGACAGGCGGTACGCCGAGGCGAACGAGTTCCGCGAGCTCTATGCCGCCGACGCCGACGTGCAGAAGATCGTCGACACCGCGAAGGGACTGGAGAACCTCAAGCGCCAGTGGGGCGTGCACGCTGCGGGCGTGATCATGTCATCCGAGCCGCTGATGGATCACATCCCGATCATGAAGCGGGAGCAGGACGGCGCCATCATCACCCAGTTCGACTATCCCACCTGCGAGGCGCTCGGCCTGGTGAAGATGGACTTCCTGGGGCTGCGAAACCTCACGGTGCTCGACGACGCGTGCCGCAACATCGTGCGAAACGGCAAGGAGCCGGTCGACCTCGATGGGTTGGCGCTCGACGACCGGCCCACTTACGAGCTGCTGTCCCGAGGCGACACCCTCGGCGTGTTCCAGCTCGACGGTGGGCCGATGCGCTCGCTGCTGCGGCTGATGAAACCCGACAGCTTCAAGGACATCTCCGCCGTCGGCGCGCTCTACCGTCCGGGTCCGATGGGCGCCCAGTCGCACACCAACTACGCCCTCCGCAAGCACGGCAAGCAGCCCATCACCCCGATCCATCCCGAGCTCGCCGAGCCGCTGGCGGAGATCCTGGACGAGACCTACGGCCTGATCGTCTATCAAGAACAGGTTCTCTCGATCGCCCAGAAAGTCGCCGGCTACTCCCTCGGCAAAGCCGACCTGCTGCGCAAGGCGATGGGCAAGAAGAAGCGCGAGGTGCTCGACGCGGAGTTCGTCGCGTTTTCCGACAGCATGCGAGCTGGCGGGTTCTCACCAGCCGCGGTGAAGACACTGTGGGACACCCTGGTCCCGTTCTCCGATTATGCGTTCAACAAAGCGCACAGCGCTGCCTACGGGCTGATCTCGTACTGGACCGCCTACCTCAAGGCCAATTACCCGGCCGAGTACATGGCGGCGCTGCTCACCAGTATGCGAGACGACAAGGACCGCACTGCGATCTACCTCGGCGAATGCCGACGGATGGGGATCAAGGTGCTGCCGCCGGACGTCAACGAGTCCGAAGGCGACTTCACCCCTGTCGGTACCGACGTCCGGTTCGGCTTGGCGGCGATTCGTAACGTCGGCGGCAACGTGGTCGAGGGAATCGTCGCCGCTCGCACCGCCGAAGGTCGGTTCGAGTCCTTCCCGGACTTCATGGACAAGGTTCCGGTCGTGGTGTGCAACAAGCGCGTGGTCGAGTCGTTGGTCAAGGCAGGGGCCTTCGACTCGTTGGGCTATTCGCGGCGTTCCCTCGCTGCAGTCTTCGACATCGCGGTCGACGCTGTGCTCGATCTCAAGCGCAACGAGGCGATCGGCCAGTTCGATCTGTTCGGCGGGGCGGTCGGGAACCGGCAGGGACTCGAGGTGACCGTGCCGGACCTGTCGGAATGGGACAAGCAGGTCAAGCTCGGCTACGAGCGGGAGATGCTCGGTCTTTACGTCTCCGACCATCCGCTGCTGGGTGTCGACCACGTGTTGTCCCGGTTGACCGACCGCAACATCTCATCGCTGGCGGATGAAGAAGAGTGCCGGCCCGGCACGGTCGTCACGATCGGGGGCCTGGTCACCGGGTTGCAACGCAAGGTCACCCGCCGTGGCGACACATGGGCGATCGCCACGGTCGAGGATCTCGAGGGTTCGGTCGAGGTGATGCTGTTCCCCGCCACCTACCAACAGCACGCCCTGCAGCTCGCCGAGGACACGATCGTCGTCGTCAAGGGCCGAGTAGATCGCCGCGATGACTCTCCACAGGTCATCGCGAGCGATTTCAGTGTGCCCGACCTGTCAGAAGCACCGAGTGGGCCGGTGGTCGTCAGCATGCCGGTGGCCCGGTGTACAGCCCCGGTGGTCGAGCGCCTCAAAGACGTTCTGGCCAGTCATCCCGGCAGTACCGAGGTCCACCTTCGCCTACACGGCGGCGGTCGCACAACGTTGATGCGGCTGGACGACGCGCTGCGCGTGACCCCGTCCAGCGCGTTGATGGGCGACTTGAAGGCCTTGCTCGGCCCGGCCTGTCTCGGGTGAGCGAGGCGACCAACGCCGTGCCCGTCGGCCGGCGAGTTCGCCACCGAGCCCCGTCGACACTTCGGGTTGTCGCCGAGACGGTACTGATCTCGCTGGGAGCCGGAGTCCTCGTCGGGCTGCTCTGGCTGCTAGTGGCCCCGAAGTTCGTCGTCGAGGTGGTCGCGGGCGAGCTGCAGCCGGTCGGACCGGTCGGCGAGAGCCGGTTCGGGGCAGACGCCTGGTTCACGGTCATTTCCGGCGCGGTCGGGGTCTTGATCGCCGTCGTGATGTTCACCCGGCACCGGCATCGTCCGGTTGTGACGGTGTGCGCTCTCGCCGCGGCTGGGCTTGCGGGCAGCATCGTCGGCTGGCGGCTGGGCATGCTGCTCGGCCCAGATTCGATCGCCGGCACACTCGACGAATTTGCCGATGGCACCCGGCTCGACTTCCCGCTCGATCTCGGAGCCACCGGTCTACTCTTCGGGTGGCCCATTGCCGGGGTCACCACGGTTGTCGTGATGTGCCTGCTCGATCATGACCGGAGCCGGTGGCGGTCCTCGGCTGCTGAGCCTGATCTCAGCCGTGCCGACCGATCCGCGCCGTGGTCGCTCCCGTGAGGCGGATCAGATCGGCAGGCGCCAACTCGAGGTCGAGCCCGCGCCGGCCGGCCGACACGTAGACGGTGTCGAAACCAGTCGCGCTCTGGTCAACCACTGTCGGCAGCCTGCGGCGCTGGCCGACGGGGCTGATTCCACCGATGACGTAACCGGTGGCCCGTTCCGCGGCCGCAGACGCCGCCATGCCCGCCCGCTTGCCACCGCGGGCACTGGCCAGCGCCTTCAGGTCGAGCGAGCCGACGACTGGAACGACCGCGACGACGAGATTTCCGTCCACGTCGGCCAGCAGGGTCTTGAAGACGCGCTCGGCCGGCACGCCCAAAGCATGCGCAGCCTCCAGGCCGTACGACATCGCACCGGGGTCATGCTGGTACCGGTGCACGATGAACGCGACCCCAGCACGGCTCAACGCCGTCGTAGCCGGAGTTGCGGCATTCGTCTCTAGCCCCCTCGACGTGCCCATCCGCTCCATCCTGCCGCACGGATGCGTCCGACCGGTCACAGCGAGACCACAATCGCGCGGCGGTGCGGTGTGTGCGTATCACTGCGTGGACTCGATGTCTTGCCATCCGGGCGGCGAGTCCGGGGTGCGGGTGGCCGACCTAGACTCGGCGCGTGATTCGCCGTATCGACCTGCGCGGACGCAGTACTGACACCCCCGGTTACCGACACCTGGTTCCGCGGGCGCCGGTCGATGTCGAGTCCGTTCTGGTCGCAGTTGGGCAGATCTGCCGCGACGTGCGCGACCGCGGCCTCGCCTCGCTGCAGGAACTCACCGCGCGTTTCGATGGGGTGGACATCACGGATCCCCGGGTGCCGGGCGCGGTGCTGGACGCTGCCCTGGCCGGCCTCGATCCAGCGGTGCGGTCGGCGCTGGAGGAGTCCGTCGCGCGGGCCCGGCTGGTACACGCCGACCAACGGCGCGCAGATGTCACGACCAACGTCGTCCACGGCGGCACCGTCACCGAACGCTGGGTTCCGGTACAACGGGTGGGCCTCTATGCGCCCGGCGGCCTGGCCGTATATCCCAGCAGCGTCGTCATGAACGTCGTGCCCGCGCAGCTGGCCGGTGTCGAGAGCGTGGCGGTGGCCAGCCCGCCTCAGCGTGATCACGGTGGCCGTCCGCATCCGACGATCCTCGCTGCGTGTGCTCTGCTCGGTGTCGACGAGGTCTACGCCGTGGGCGGTGCCCAGGCAATCGCCATGTTCGCTTACGGGGTGAGCGACGACGCCGGCGCGGTGGTGTGTCCGCCAACCGACATGGTGACCGGACCCGGCAACGTGTACGTAGCCGCAGCCAAGCGGTACCTGCGCGGCACCGTCGGCATCGACGCCGAGGCGGGTCCGACCGAAATCGTGGTTCTCGCCGACGACAGCGCCGATCCGGTGCACGTGGCAGCCGACCTGCTCAGCCAGGCCGAGCACGACCCGCTCGCCGCGAGCGTCCTGGTGACCGACAGTGAAGTGTTCGCCGATGCGGTCGATGACCAGCTGGACACCCTGGTCGGCGCCACCAAACACGTCGAGCGAGTGCGCGCCGCGCTGAGCGGCCAGCAGTCCGGCGTCGTGTTGGTCGCCGATCTGGAACAGGGCTTGCGGGTCGTCGACGCTTATGCCGCTGAACACCTGGAGGTTCAGACTCGGGATGCGGCTGGTGTCGCAGCCCGGGTTCGGAATGCGGGAGCGGTCTTCGTCGGGCCATGGTCGCCGGTGAGCCTTGGCGACTACTGCGCCGGCTCGAACCATGTCCTGCCGACCGGTGGGTGCGCCCGGCACTCGAGCGGCTTGTCGGTGCAGTCGTTCCTGCGTGGCATTCATGTCGTCGAGTACGACCGGCCGGCTCTGCAGGACGCGGCGGTTCATGTCGAAGCACTGGCAGCGGCCGAAGATCTCCCCGCTCACGCCGCAGCGGTGCGCGCCAGGTTTCGGTGATGGGAAGCACGCTTCCGCTGCGTGAAGAGTTGCGCGGCTTGATTCCGTACGGCGCACCAATGCTCGACGTGCCGGTCCGGCTCAACGTCAACGAGAACCCGTATCCGCCGTCGGAGGCCCTGGTCGCCGCTGCGGCCGAAGCCGTTGCCGACGCCGTACGCGGCTTGAACCGGTATCCAGACAGAGACGCCGTCGCGCTGCGGCGCGACCTGGCTGCCTACCTGGGCCATGGGCTGGACGGGTCGCGAGTGTGGGCCGCCAACGGATCGAACGAGGTCATGCTGCAGCTACTGCAGGCCTTCGGCGGGCCTGGCCGGACGGCACTGTCTTTTGCGCCGACCTACTCGATGTATCCGGAATACGCCCGCGACACGGCGACGACCTGGGTGACGGGGCGGCGCGATGAGGACTTCGGCATTGACCTGACCCATGCTCTCGAGCAGGTGGACAGGCATCAGCCCAGCGTCGTGCTGCTCGCCTCGCCCAACAACCCGACCGGGACCGCGCTGCCGCTGGAGCTCGTGACAGCTATCCATGACGCCGTTGACGGGGTCGTCGTCGTGGACGAGGCCTACGCCGAATTCCGGCGGAGGGGCACCCCGAGCGCCCTGAGCCTGCTGGCGCGTCACCCGCGGCTGGTTGTCGTGCGCACGATGAGCAAGGCCTTCGCATTCGCCGGTGCGCGTCTGGGCTACCTGGCCGCTGCGCCCGACATCGTCTCGGCGATCCAGGTGGTTCGGCTGCCGTACCACTTGTCTGCACTCACCCAGGCAGTCGCCCGGGTCGCGCTCGCGCACGCGCACGAGCTGCTCGCGAAGGTCGAGGTGATTCGAACCGACCGGGACGAGCTCACCCAGTGGCTACGTGGCCAGGGCCTCACGGTTCCCGATTCCGATGCCAACTTCGTGCTCGTCGGGAGGTTCTCTGACCGGCACGCTGTCTGGCGGAGCCTCCTCGACCGCGGAGTCCTCGTCCGGGAGACCGGACCGGAGGGCTTCCTGCGGGTAACGGTCGGCACGCCGGCGGAAATGGCCGCGTTCCGCGCTGCTGTGGTGGAGGTGATGCGGTGACCAGGCGGACGGCACGCGTCGAGCGCGCCACCAAGGAAAGCCGGGTCGTCGTCGAGCTCGACCTCGACGGCTCCGGGGAGAACGACATCGACACCGGCGTTCCGTTCTATGACCACATGCTTGCGGCCTTCTCCCGGCATTCGCTGATCGACGTCGCGGTGACCGCGGAGGGCGACGTAGCAGTGGACGCGCACCACACCGTCGAGGATGTGGCGATCGTGCTCGGCCAGGCCGTGCGCGATGCGCTCGGCGACAAGGTCGGTATCCGGCGCTTCGGCGACGCGCTCGTCCCTCTCGACGAAGCGCTGGTCCAAGTGGCTATCGACGTTGCCGGCCGGCCGTACTGTGTGCACACCGGTGAGCCGCCCGGCCAGGAGTATGCGCTGATCGGCGGCCACTTTCCTGGGTCACTTACCCGGCACGTCCTGGAGACGGTGGCATTTCACGGGCAGCTGGCGCTGCATGTGCGAGTCATTGCTGGCCGGGATCCGCATCACATCGCCGAGGCGCAGTTCAAGGCGGTTGCTCGGGCGCTTCGCGACGCTGTCGCATTGGACCCGCGGGAGGGCGGCGTGCCCTCGACAAAGGGCAGCCTGTGAGCCGGGTCGTCACACCGACATGAGCGGTCCCAGCGTGGTGGTGCTCGACTACGGCTCGGGCAACGTTCGATCTGCTGTGCGAGCGTTGGAGCGCGTAGGAGCCGAGGTGACCCTGACAGCGGACCGTGCCACAGCAGCCGATGCGGATGGCCTGGTGGTCCCGGGTGTCGGGGCGTTTGCCGCGTGTGCCGCTGGACTGCGATCGGTGCACGGTGACCAGGTCGTAGACCGCCGGCTGGCCGGTGGGCGGCCGGTTCTCGGCATCTGTGTCGGTATGCAGGTGTTCTTCGACCGCGGCATCGAACATGGGGTGGAGACCGATGGCTTGGGGGAGTGGCCCGGAGTGGTCGAGCGGCTCGATGCCCGTCCGCTGCCGCACATGGGCTGGAACACCGTCGACGTCGCATCCGGGTCGGTGTTGTTCGCCGGCGTCGAGGATGCGCGGTTCTACTTCGTCCACTCCTATGGCGTCCGGCACTGGGTGATGTCGCCACCGCAGCGGCTGCACCCGCCACTGGTCAGCTGGACCGAGCACGACAGCGACCGCTTCATCGCCGCGGTGGAGAACGGCGTGTTGTCAGCGACCCAGTTCCACCCGGAGAAGTCCGGTGACGCCGGCGCCGCGCTGCTCGAAACCTGGGTGAAAGGGTTGAAGACATGACCGAGGGCTGGGACACCCGGGCCTACGACCGGGACTTCGCGTTTGTCTCCGCCTACGGAGCAGAGCTGTTGGACTGGCTGGACGCGCAGGCTGGCGAAACCATCCTCGACCTGGGCTGCGGCACGGGCGAGCTCGCGGCAAAGATGGCCGGCACCGGTGCGACCGTCATCGGCATCGATTCCGACCCGGCCATGATCGACGCGGCCAGGCAACGGCTTCCCGACGCCGACCTGCGGGTGGCCGACGCGCACGACTTCACCGTCGAGCGGCCGGTCGACGCTGTGTTCTCCAATGCGGCCCTGCACTGGATGCCCTCGTCGGTCGAGGTCCTCGGCTGCGTGTCCGACGCCCTTCGCGATGGCGGCCGGTTCGTCGCCGAGATGGGCGCCACGGGCAACGTCGCTGCCGTTACCGGCGCCGTCGACCAAGCCTGCCGCGAGGCTGGTCTGCCCGAACGACGATGGCCGTGGGTCTTTCCGTCGCCAGCCCAGTACGCGGCCATGCTCGAAGACGCCGGCTTCGAGATTCGCGAACTCGACTTCCGTGATCGGCCCACCCGGCTGGCTGGCGTCGACGGGCTCGCCGGGTGGTTGCAGATGTTCGCGGGCGGTGTTCTCGCCGAGGTGCCGTCCGACGTCCTAGTCCGGGCCGCCGATATCGCTCGGCCCGAGCTCTGGCGTGAGGATGCGTGGTGGGCGGACTACCGGCGGCTCCGCTTCCGCGCCGTGAAGGTCGCGTAGTGGCTCTTCTGGAGTGTCGGGGCCACGTGGGTTGTCGGGACTGGGTGGTTCCGTTCGGGAGGCCAGGTGTGCTCTCGGTGCTGGAGTGGCACGAACGCATGTACCCGAGGTTCGGGATTAGCCCCCCGAACGGAACCACCCAGCCCCTCCCAAGCCACCAGCCCCTCCCAAGCCACCAGCCCCTCCCGGTGGTTCTTCCTCAGTGCATTCTTTCTGCCATCGGGTGCGCGGCCCGCCAGATCGATGATCGAAGGAGATTTGGTGGCCCTACAACGCCAGGAATCCGACTTCGATCATGGTTCGGGCCATGACCAGGCTGGTGTTGCTTCCTGCTGTCGACGTGGCTGCGGGGCAGGCTGTGCGGTTGCTTCAGGGGAAAGCCGGCACGGAGACGGTCTATGGGACGCCATTGGACGCCGCGCTCGCGTGGCAGGCGGCCGGGGCGGAGTGGATCCACCTCGTGGACCTGGACGCCGCATTCGGCCGGGGCTCGAACCGAGAGTTGGTTGCCGCGGTCGTCGGCCGGCTGGATGTCGCGGTGGAGGTGTCAGGCGGCATTCGCGACGACACATCCCTGGAGGAAGCCCTGGCAACGGGATGCGCGCGCGTCAACGTCGGCACCGCAGCGCTCGAGGATCCCGATTGGACGGCCAGTGCGATTGCCCGGTACGGAGACAAGATCGCGGTGG
Source organism: uncultured Actinomycetota bacterium (assembly GCA_963831385.1). Lineage (GTDB taxonomy): Bacteria > Actinomycetota > Actinomycetes > Jiangellales > Jiangellaceae > JACVRX01. The sequence continues at coordinate 46,326 of CAWHPW010000006.1, read as the reverse complement.
GCTTGGATGTTCGTGGGACGACATTGGCCGCGCGTGGGTGGACGCGCGAGGGCGGAGATCTGTGGGGGGTGCTGGACCGCCTCGACCGCGATGGCTGCGCCCGGTACGTCGTCACCGACGTCACCCGTGATGGCACCCTGACCGGGCCCAATCTGCACCTCCTGGGCCTGGTATGCGAACGAACCGACAAGCCGGTCATCGCGAGCGGCGGGGTGGCGGGCCTCGGTGACATCGTCGCGCTGAGGTCGCTGGTCCCATTGGGTGTCGAGGGCGCAATCGTGGGCAAGGCGTTGTACGCCGGGGCTTTCACGCTCCCGCAAGCGCTGGCAGTGGCCGGATGATCCGAAGGATCTCGTCGACGGCACCGTGGGAGTCCGTCGTCGGATACAGCAGGGCAGTCGCCGCCGGCGACCACGTATGGGTGACCGGATGCACGTCGATCATCGACGGTGAGGTGGTCCACGAGGGCGACGAATACGCACAGACGATGCAAGCGATACGCAACATCGGCTGGGCCTTGGAGAAGGCTGGCGCGTCGCTGGCCGACGTCGTCCGCACCCGGATCTTCGTCACCGACATCTCCCGGTGGGAGGAGTACGCGCGCGCGCACGGCGAGATTTTCGGCGAGACGATGCCGGCGACGTCGATGGTCGAGGTGTCCGCTCTTATCGATCCACGGATGCTGGTAGAGATCGAGGCCGTCGCCTACAAGCCGGGAGTGGGTGGATGAGCGTCGCGGTCCGCGTCATTCCCTGCTTGGACGTCGATGCCGGCCGGGTCGTGAAGGGTATCCGGTTCACCGACCTCGTCGACGCTGGCGACCCGGTCGAGATGGCTCGGGCGTACGACGCCGAAGGAGCCGACGAGCTGCTGTTCCTCGACATCACCGCGTCAAGTGACAACCGAACCACGACGCACGACGTGGTATCGAGAACTGCCGAGCAGGTGTTCATCCCGCTGACCGTCGGGGGTGGGGTGCGATCCGTCGACGATGTCGACCGGTTACTTCGCGCTGGAGCGGACAAGGTCGGCGTGAACACGGCGGCAGTCGGACGCGCCGAGTTGATCGGTGAGATCGCCGATCGGTTCGGCGCCCAGGTGCTCGTCTTGTCCGTGGACGCACGGCGTGGCGAAGACACGCCGTCGGGCTTCGAGGTGACCACGCACGGCGGCCGGCGCGGAACAGGTGTCGACGCGGTCGAATGGGCTGCGCGTGCGGTGTCACTCGGCGCTGGGGAGATCTTGCTCAACTCGGTCGACGCTGACGGCACTCGCACGGGCTTCGACCTGCCGATGATCGCTGCGGTGACCGAGGCGGTGACGGTACCGGTGATCGCCAGCGGTGGTGCGGGTGCGCTCGAGCACTTTGGCCCGGCGGTCGACGCTGGTGCGGACGCGGTGCTCGCCGCCAGCGTGTTCCACTTCGGCACTCTGCGCATCGGCGCGGTCAAGCAGGCGCTTACCGCATCTGGTCACTCAGTCCGCTGACAAGCGCGTGCGCTACCGGTAGACCCGCTTGAACTCCGCAACGTCCGCTTCGGCGCCGAGCACCTCCAGCCGTGCGTGTTGTCGGCGGCCGAAGGCGTACATCAACAGCTCGCCCGGTGGCCCGGCCAAGACGACTCCACTCCCGTCGTCGCTGGCTTGACGCGGCGAGAACGTCGTCCCGTCCGGTCGCCGGAGCGTGACCGCGACCGGTGCGTGGCGGAAGAAGAACCGGATCCGAGCCACCAGCGCCTTCCACAACGACTCCTCGTAGTCGGGGTCCAGTGACCGTGGCTCGGCCCAGTCCGGTTGGGCGCGCAGCACGTCTTCGTGATGGACGAAGTTCTCGGTGAGATTGACGGCTTCCTCGACGGGTGACCACGAGAACGGTGTCCAAAACGGCGGCTCCTGAACGCGCCGGACCAGCTCCGGCCAGGGCTGATCTGCCAGCGAGCGCTGGACCCGGTCGGTCCATGCCGCGATCGGTGGCAGCACGATTCCCGCCGCCGCGACCGGGCGAGTTTCGCGCAGGACCAGGTGCGCGGCCAGGTCGCGAGCCTGCCAGCCTTCGCACAGGGTCGGCGCATCCGGCCCGACGCGGAGCAAGGTCTCGCACAAGGCGCAGCGTTCGCGGCGGGCGAAAGCGGTCATGACCGGGAGCGTATGTCGGGAGCGCACGGGTGAGAATGACGACAGTGACCGACCAATCAGATCAGGTGACCCTGCGCGAGGGATTTCGCGTGCTCGGGCGTGGCATCCGTGACGAGCCAGCGATCTTTGGTGTGGCGGTCGCGGGAAGCGCCCTGTACGGCGTGATGACTGGGCTGGCGGCCGTGGTGATCGGCCGGGTGACCGACGACCTGATCGTGCCGGCGTTTCAGCAGGGTCAGACGACGGCGACCGCACTCGGGTTGGCAGCGCTCGCGATCATCGCAGTCTCTACGCTCAAGGCCACCGGGATCGTCGTCCGCCGCTACTACGCCGGTGTGATGCAGTACCGCCTGCAGGCCTCATATCGCCGACAGGTCACGCGCCGGTATCTCGGATTGCCGCTGTCCTGGCACCACCAGCACCCGACGGGCGTGCTGTTGTCGAACGCCAACGCCGACGTCGAGGCGAGCTGGTACCCGATTGCGCCGTTCCCGATGGCGATCGGGGTGTTCTTCATGCTGGCATTCGCGGTCGTCTCGATGGTGCTCACGGACCCGGTCCTCGCCGCCATCGGGTTGCTCGTCTTCCCGGCGATCCTGCTGATCAACCTGTTGTACCAGCGGCGGCTGTCGCCGCTCGCGACCCGGGCGCAGGCGCTGAAAGGAGAGCTGTCCGGCATCGCGCATGAGTCCTTCGACGGCGCGCTGGTGGTCAAGGCGCTGGGCCGCGAAGCCGACGAGACCGCCCGGTTCGCCGCCGTGGCCCAGGACCTTCGAGACGCGAACGTCGCTGTAGGTCGCATCAGGGGGGCCTTCGATCCGGTGCTCGAAGCGCTGCCCAGTTTCGGGGTTCTCGCCGTGCTGGTGATGGGGTCCGTTCGGATCGCCGCCGGGACCCTCGACCCGGGGGCCGTCGTCTCTGTCGCGTATCTGTTGATGGTGGTGGCCTTTCCGGTCCGGGCGATCGGCTGGGTTCTGGGCGAGCTGCCTCGGGCGGTCGTCGGGTGGCGACGGGTCGAGCAGGTCCTGCGGGTCAGCGGTGCACTGCCGTTCGGCGACGCCGTGCTCCCGGACACGACGGATCCGGCCGGTCTCGGGGTCCGCGATGTGTCCTTCGGCTACGTCGACAACCGCGACGTATTGCACGGGCTGACCCTGGACGTCGCGCCGGGCCGCACCGTGGCGGTGGTGGGACCAACCGGCTCGGGCAAGTCGAGCCTCGCCGGCCTGCTCGTCCGGCTGGTCGATCCGCACACCGGCGCGGTTCTCCTCGACCAGGTCGATGTCCGACGCCTGGCTCGCGGTCAGGTTGCCGGTTCCGCAGCTCTGGTGTTCCAGCAGGCGTTCGTGTTCGAGGACAGCGTGCGGGAGAACGTGACCTTGGGTCTGCCGTCCACCGATGACGAGGTCTGGGCCGCCTTGCATGTGGCACAAGCGAGTCGGTTCGTCGCGGCGTTGCCCGACGGGTTGGACTCGATAATCGGCGAGCGCGGCGCAACCCTCTCCGGCGGCCAACGACAACGTCTCGCCCTGGCGCGTGCGGTCGTGCGCCGACCCCGGCTGTTGGTGCTCGACGACGCGACGAGCGCGGTCGACCCAGAGGTCGAGCGACGCATTCTGGCCGGACTACGGTCAACGGAGCTGCCGGCCACGGTGGTCGTGGTGGCGTATCGGCGGGCCACGATTGCCCTTGCGGACGAGGTCGTCTACGTCGAACACGGCCGAATCACGGCGCGCGGGACACACCAGAAACTCATGGTGTCGTCGGCGGGTTATCGCAATCTGCTCACCGCCTATGAACGCGACGCCGCCGAGCGGGCCGCTTTGCGAGCCGACGAGGACGACGACCTGCTCGCTGGCGAGGAGATGGCCAGGTGAGCGCGCTGTCGACGTCGAGCGTGGGTGACAGCACCGATCACGGCGCCGTACAAACCATCCGTCGGGGATTGTCGTACTCGCCGGAGATCCGGGCCGGCCTCGGCCTCACTCTTGGCTTGGCACTCGTGGCGACTGCCGGCCGAGTGGTCGTGCCGATCGCCGTGCAGCAAACAGTCGACAGAGGCCTTTTGAATCCAGCCGGCCCAGACCTCGGGTTCGTCCGATGGATGTGCCTCGCGGCGGGGATCGCCGTCCTGGTCACGGCCGGCTGCGCGTACCTGATGAACGTCCGCTTGTTCCGGGCGAGCGAAGCCGGTCTGGCCACCCTGCGGACCGTCGCGTTCCGGCATGTGCACGACCTCTCGGTGCTCACCCAGAACACGGAACGACGCGGCTCGCTCGTCTCACGGGTCACCAGCGATGTCGATGCGCTGTCGCAGTTCGTCCAATGGGCCGGGCTGCTGTTCCTGGTCAGTCTCGGGCAGTTGGTCGTGGCGACGGTGATCATGGCGATCTACTCGTGGCAACTCACCGTCCTGGTCTGGATCTGCTTCCTGCCGCTGTTCCTGCTTCTTCGGTTCTTCCAGCGCAACGTGTCGGCGGCGTACAGCGTGGTCCGTGAGCGGGTCGGGTCGATGCTCGGCGCGATTTCGGAGTCGGTGGTGGGCGCCGAAGTGGTCCGGGCGTACTCGATCGAAGAGCGAACACAGGACCGCATCGACACCGCAGTGGACCGGCATCGGAGCGCCGCGACCCGGGCGCAGAAGCTCGTTGCCATGTCGTTCTCCACCGGCGAGGTCGTCGCCGGGATCGCCAACGCCGTGGTGGTGGTCGTCGGGGTGCTGCTCGGGCTGGCGGGCGAACTCACCCTCGGTGCGCTGCTGGCGTTCCTGTTCCTGGTGACGCTGTTCGTCGGGCCGGTGCAGGTGGGGACGGAGGTCCTCAACGAGGCGCAGAACGCCGTCGCCGGCTGGCGGCGCGTCCTCGGGGTACTCGACACGCCCGCGGATGTCGCCGATCCGGGGCCGGCCGGCGTCGCGCTGCCGCGGGGCCCGATCGAGGTCCGCTTCGACCAGGTTTCATACGCCTATCCGGATGGGCCGACCGTGCTGCATCGGGTCAATGTGCAGATCCCGCCGCGATCGAGGATCGCCGTCGTGGGAGAGACCGGCTCGGGGAAGACGACTTTCGCGAAGCTGCTGACCCGGCTGATGGACCCGGTCGAGGGCAGGGTGCTCATCGACGGAGTCGACCTACGCCACATCCGTTTCGACTCACTTCGGGATCGGGTCGTCATGGTGCCGCAGGAAGGCTTCCTGTTCGACGACACCCTGGCCGCGAACATCCGCTACGGCCGGCCGGCAGCTTCTGACGATGGGGTTCGGCTGGCGTTGACCGAGCTCGGTCTCGTCGACTGGCTCGACGGCCTGCCGCTGGGACTGGCCACTCCGGTCGGGCAGCGGGGCGAGTCGCTCTCGGCAGGCGAGCGCCAGCTCGTCGCGTTGGCTCGCGCCTATCTGGCCGACCCTGACCTGCTGGTCCTGGACGAGGCGACGAGCGCCGTCGACCCCGCGACGGAGGTGCGGCTCGCGCGGGCATTGGAAGGGATCACTCGCGGCCGAACCGCCGTGACGATCGCGCATCGGCTCTCGACCGCTGAAGCGTCGGATGAAATCTTCGTCTTCGACGACGGCTGGCTCGTCGAGCGCGGACGACATGTGGACCTGGTCGACGCCGGCGGCGCCTACTCCCGGCTGCATGCCGCCTGGGCTAGCCAGGCGCAGACGCCGACTTGACCGCTCGCTCCGAAGCTGGTCAGACGGCAAGCGAACGGCCGTGCGAGCGGCACTAGCCTCAGCGCTTGGCGCCACGCAGGCTGCCGGAGATCTCTTCTGCCGGGTCGTAGACCGTACAGAGCACGTCGCGGTCTCCGTCGTTCCAGCTCTCTTCGGTCGGGGTCAGATACCCCACGTCCAAGACTGAGTCTTCGTACGAAATCCCGACGAAGTCGTCGAACTCCGCGATGCACATGTCCTGCGCCTTCGCCTCGACGACGTCCATCCCGGGAAAGTTGCCGTCGGGGATCGAGCCGGAGGCGAAGATCTCATCGCTGTGCGGTTCGGAGCACGACGAAGCCTCGATGGTCTCCAGCTCGGTCGCATCCTGGAAGTCGGCGAGGCAGACTCCGACCTCCAGATCGAATACGTCGACGTCACCAGACCGGTCCGACTCGCCGGTCTCCTCGCCGCCGCCGGATCCGCATCCGGCTATTGCCATGGCGATGACGACGAGCGCCGAACCACAGAATCGACGAACGGGGCGGTGACGTCGAAGCGACATGCCGGTGGGTCCTCGATCCCAGAAGTGGGCCGGTGTGGAAGCGCATTCGACCATGATGGTCAACCGCCTGCAAAACGAGCCGGCCCCTCGTGACCCACCCGGCTCGGGAACAATGGCCGGATGCCCGGCCTGGACCCCGATTTGTCCGCACGCCTCAAGCGCGACGCCGACGGCCTCGTCGCTGCCGTCGTCCAACACCATGACACCGGCGAGATCCTGATGCTGGCCTGGATGGACGACGAAGCGCTGCACCGCACATTGACCACAGGGAGGGCGACCTACTGGAGCCGGAGCCGGCAGGAGATCTGGGTCAAGGGCGAAGTCTCGGGGCACCGGCAATGGGTGCGCGAGGTACGTCTGGACTGCGATGGCGACGCGGTGCTGATCAAGGTCGCGCAAGAGGGTTCTGCCTGCCATACAGGAGCGCGGACCTGCTTCGACGATGGCCTGCTGCCAGCTCTTACCAGGACGACGTCGTGACGGGTCTCCAGGCGACGCCGACTCTCGACGCGTTCCGGGTGCTGGCGAAGGACCGGCGCGTGATCCCGGTGACTCGCCGTCTGCTCGCAGACGGAGAGACGTCCGGTGGGCGTCTACCAGAAGTTGGCCGGGAGCCGGCCGGGAACGTTCCTGCTGGAGTCCGCAGAGCACGGCGGGGTGTGGTCCCGCTACTCGTTCGTGGGCGCCCGGTCGTCGGCCGTCCTCTCCGAGAGGGACGGGCAGGCGGTCTGGCATGGAACCCCACCGGTCGGAATGCCGGATGGCGGAGACCCGTGGCAGGCGATCCGGGGCACGCTCACCGCACTGCACACGCCGCGGCTCCCTGACCTGCCACCTCTGACCGGAGGGCTGGTCGGGTACGTGTCGTACGACGCGGTTCGCCGGCTCGAGCGACTTCCCGAACTGGCCGACGACGACCTCGGGCTGCCGGAGATCGCGTTCCTGCTCACCACCGACCTGGCCGTTCTCGACCACGAGGACGGCACGGTCCTGCTCGTCGCCAACGCCGTCAACTGGGACGACACCGACGAACGCGTCGACGATGCCTGGGCGAACGCGATCGGCCGGCTGGACCGGATGACCGAGGAGATCGCGGCGCCCACGGCCTCGTCAGTAGCCTCGTACGTTCCCTCGGCCGAGTCGCGGCACGTCAGCCGTACGGCGCAGCCGGACTACCTGGCGGCGATCGCTCGAGCGAAGGAGGAGATCCGGGCCGGCGAGGCATTCCAGGTCGTGGTATCCCAGCGGTTCGAAGCGACGACCTCGGCTGACGCCCTCGATATCTACCGGGTGCTGCGGCAGAGCAACCCGAGCCCGTACATGTACCTGCTCCGGTTGCCTGGGCGGGACGGCGGCCCGAACGGGGGCTTCGACGTCGTCGGCTCGAGCCCGGAGGCGCTGGTCAAGGTCCACGGCGATCGGGCGATGACTCACCCGATCGCCGGCACCAGGTGGCGGGGAGAGACCCCTGAAGGCGACGCTGCCCTCGCAGCTGAATTGCTCGCCGATCCCAAGGAGCGTGCCGAGCACCTGATGCTGGTCGATCTGGCCCGTAACGATCTCGGTCGGGTCTGCCAGCCGGGCACGGTGGAGGTCGTCGACTTCATGACGGTTCGCCGGTACAGCCACGTGATGCACATCGAGTCGACGGTGGTCGGAGAAGTCGCCGCCGAGCGCAGCGCAATCGACGTGCTGGCCGCGTGCTTCCCGGCGGGAACGCTTTCTGGCGCGCCCAAACCGCGCGCCATGGAGCTCATCGAGGAGCTCGAACCCACCCGCCGCGGCGTGTACGGGGGAGTCGTCGGCTACCTCGACTTCGCCGGCGACCTCGACGTCGCCATTGCGATCCGTACTGCTGTGGTCCGCGACGGCGTCGCGTATGTCCAGGCAGGCGGAGGCGTCGTGGCCGACTCCGATCCGCGAGCAGAGGACACCGAGAGCCGCAACAAGGCCGCCGCTGTACTCCGTGCAATCGCCGTTGCCGAGTCCATTCGGCCGGTCATTTCGGGGGACCCTAGATCGTGAGCGGGCAGAGGAGCCGCCGGGAGATGGTGGTGGTCCTGATCGTGCTGGTCGCTGGTGCAATCCTGGCTTTGGTTGCGACGGCCCTGCCGTGGGGCCGGGCGTACCTCGACGGCGGCGGCAGGCTGCCCGTCTCTGGCCGCGCGGTGGCACCGAATTACCAGGTGCTCCCGCTTCTCGCGCTGGCATCGGTTATCGGCGTTGTGGCGACCCGACGCGTCGGCCGGGTGTTCATCGGGCTGATACTCGCCGTCGCGGCCGTTTACGCAGGTCTCTCGTCGATGTTGCTCGGCATCTCACTCGCTGACGATGTCCGCGATTGGGCGGTCGAGGCCGGGCACGACGTCCTCGGGGCGACCGGAGGCTCGGCGGAGATGAACTGGTTCCTGGTCGGGTGTGTGCTGATCTTCATGGCCGGGGGATGGATCGCAGTTCGGGGCCCGAGGTGGCCGAGCATGGGCGGGACATACGAGCGCACGCCACCGCCGCTCACGGCGAAGCAGCCCACGGCACGTGAGACCTGGGACGCCTTGGACCGCGGAGACGACCCGACGACCTGAGCGAGAGCGATCAGGCATCCCCGAACGCGTTCCGAGCGGGCACAATAGGGGGCAGGATCCCGGCAGAGGAGCGCGGATGGGCCAGAACAGTTACGGCAACGACCACGGCAACACCCCAGCCGCCTGGACCGCCGTGATCATCATGCTCATCGGGTTCGTGATCGGCGCCATCGCAGTCATCGTGCTCAACTGGCCCCTGTTCTGGATCGGCGGCGTCGGGGTGGTGATGCTCGGCGCGATCGTCGGCAAGGTCATGCAGATGATGGGCATGGGACAGCCGCTGCCGACCGAGCAAGAGGCGTCCGATGTTCCGACCACGGTGGACGACGTCGCCTAGGCCATGGACGCCGGGCGGTCCGGTCGTGACCTCCCGCCGGTCACAGTCGGTGGGGTGACGCTGGACGTCGCAGGCCGGCGGGCGGTCGTTGCCGGCCGCGAAATCCGGCTCACCGCAACCCAATCCGCGTTGCTTGCGCACATGATGGGTCACCCTGGGCATGTGTGCAGCCGGGCTGAACTGATGAGCGAGGTGTGGGGATACCCGGTCATGACTCGGACCCGTACGGTCGACGTCCACGTGGCCGAATTGCGGGCGAAGCTCGGTGAGGCGTTGCGGATTCGGACGGTTCGGGGTGTCGGATACGGCGTCGAGCTGCCCAGCCCCTCTGGCTGATCGCGGCCGGACCCGCCCAGGGGGGTGGAGAACCCGGCCCAGGAGCCGTCGCTACTCTGGGCGACGGCACGGCCCGGACACGCCCCCGACCGATGGCGAGCAGTGTGAGCGTTCTCGACGAGATCCTCGACGGCGTGCGGGCAGACCTCGCCGAACGCCAGCAGCAGGTCTCACTCGACGAGCTCAAGGCGAAGGCCGAGCGCCAGCCGCCAGCTCGTGACCCGATGCCAACTTTGCGCGCTCCGGGTGTTTCGGTGATCGCCGAGGTCAAGCGCTCGAGTCCGTCGAAGGGCGAGTTGGCGGAGATCAGTGACCCCGCGTCACTTGCCCGTGACTTCGAGGCAGGCGGTGCCACGGCGATCAGCGTCTTGACCGAACGACGCCGGTTCGGAGGGACTCTCGACGACCTGCGAGCCGTGCGCGCGGCAGTCGATACGCCGGTGCTGCGCAAGGACTTCATTCTGACGAGTTACCAGCTGTGGGAAGCACGTGCATGCGGGGCGGATCTCGCCCTCATTCTCGTGGTGGCGCTGGAGCAGAATGCCTTGGTCGGCCTGGTAGAGCGGGCGGAGTCGATCGGGCTCACTCCGCTCGTCGAGTGCCATACCGCGGACGAGGTCGAGCGCGCGGTCGACGCCGGGGCCCGGCTGATCGGTGTCAACGCGCGGGACCTCACGACCCTTCGGGTCGACATGAACACGTTCGAGCGGCTGGCGCCGCTCATTCCGGACGGGATCGTCACGGTGGCCGAATCCGGCGTGCGTGGACCGCGCGACGTCATCGAGCTCGCCCGCGCCGGTGCTCATGCGGTCCTGGTCGGCGAGAGTCTGGTCAGTGGCAAGGAGCCGCGGACCGCGGTCGCAGATCTCGTGGCCGCAGGCGCCCACCCGGCGTTGCGCCAGGGGCGGTCGTGACGACGGAGACCGTCCCTGATGCTCGCGGCCGGTTCGGTCCGTACGGTGGGCGGTTCGTCCCGGAAGCACTCGTCGCAGCGCTGGACGAACTCGACCGCGAATACCGCACAGCCCTCGCCGACCCGGCTTTCCTGGCCGAGCTGGATGGCCTGTTGCGCACGTACAGCGGCCGCCCGACCCCGCTCACCGAGGCCCGCCGGTTCGGCGCTGAGGGAGCTGGTGGGCTTCGGGTGTTGCTCAAACGCGAGGACCTCAACCACACCGGCTCGCACAAGATCAACAACGTTCTTGGCCAAGCGCTGCTCACCCGCCGAATGGGCAAGACCCGGGTCATCGCCGAGACCGGCGCCGGCCAGCACGGCGTGGCCACAGCCACAGCCGCTGCGCTGCTGGGCCTGGAATGCGTTGTCTACATGGGGGAGGAAGACACCCGCCGGCAAGCGTTGAACGTGGCTCGGATGCGGCTTCTCGGCGCCGAGGTGGTACCGGTTGGCACCGGCTCCCGGACCCTGAAGGACGCGATCAACGAGGCGATGCGCGACTGGGTATCCAACGTCGAGCACACCCACTACCTGCTCGGCACGGTCGCAGGACCCCACCCGTTTCCCGTCCTGGTCCGTGACTTCCAGCGGGTGATCGGTATGGAGGCTCGCCACCAGGTCCAAGAACTGACCGGTGGCCTGCCCGACGCCGTCGCTGCATGCGTTGGCGGTGGCTCGAATGCCATCGGCATCTTCCATGCTTTCCTCGACGACGCCGACGTCGGCCTGTACGGGTTCGAGGCTGGCGGAGAAGGACTGGACTCTGGTCGGCACGCCGCGACCATCACCGGCGGCTCGCCCGGTGTGCTACACGGCGCGCGCTCCTACTTGCTGCAGGACGGCATGGGCCAGACCGTGGAGTCGCACTCGATCTCGGCCGGGCTGGACTACCCGGGCGTCGGACCTGAGCACGCCTGGCTGCACGACCTCGGCCGGGCGAGCTACGAGGCTGTGCCCGACGCCGAAGCGATGGAGGCCTTCGCGCTGCTGTGCCGGAGCGAGGGGATCATCCCTGCCATCGAGAGCGCGCACGCTCTTGCCGGCACGCAGCGGCTGGGTCGGCGCCTACCGACGGGTGCCGTCGTCCTGGTGAATCTGTCCGGGCGTGGCGACAAGGACGTCGACACTGCCGCCCGCTGGTTCGGGTTGGTGACAGGGGAATGACAGTGCGAACGGCCTCGGCGCTGACGGCACCGTTCAGCCGAGCGAAGGCAGCCGGTCGTGCCGCCTTGGTGGGTTACTTGCCTGCGGGCTATCCGAGCGTGGACGGGGCGGCCAGCGCGTTGCGGGCGATGGTGGCGGCCGGCGTCGATGTCGTCGAGGTGGGCCTGCCGTACAGCGATCCGCTGATGGACGGCCCGACCATTCAGCGCGCCGTCGACACGGCGCTCCGTGCGGGCACGAACAGCGCCGACGTGTTACGGACCGTGGAATCGGTCGCCGCCACCGGCGCTGCCACGGTCGTCATGTCCTACTGGAACCCGATCGACCGTTACGGAGTGGACCGGTTCGCGCGCGATCTGGCATCAGCTGGTGGTGTCGGCGTCATCACTGCAGATCTCATTCCGGACGAGGCGGACGAGTGGTTGTCCGCGGCCAGGATGCATGAGATCGACACGGTGTTCCTGGTCGCGCCGTCGTCGAGCGACGAGCGGATCGCGCTGACTGTGCAGGCATGCCGGGGCTTCGTGTACGCGGCCTCGACCATGGGAGTCACCGGCGTCCGCGCCAGCGTCAGCACGACAGCGGCGGCGCTGGTTCAGCGCACCCGGATCGCCACCGACCTGCCGGTCGCCGTCGGACTGGGTGTCTCGACAGCCGGGCAGGCCGCCGAGGTCGCAGGCTTCGCCGACGGCGTGATCGTCGGCTCTGCCTTCGTCCGGTGCCTGCTCGACGCTGTCGACGGACAGTCCGGCGTTCGAGCCGCCGCCGCGCTGGCCGCAGAGCTGGCCGCCGGCGTTCGACAACGGCACCACGGTCAGCCGGCGCCGTGAGCCGCAACCGGCCGGAGGCGCGGGCCAAGGCTCGCGAGCTGCGTGAGGCCGAGGCGCGCCGCCAACGCCGGCGCGAGCAGCTGGTCCGCTTCGGCGTGCTGGCCGTGGTCGCGGTGGTCGTGCTTGTCGTCGGCATCGTGGTCTTCGCGAACCGGACAGGAGAAGACAGCAGTGCGCCGCTTCCGGCTGGCGTCACCGAGCCAGCGGGCGGCATCGTTGTCGGTGACGCGGCTGCCCCGGTGACCATCGACTTGTGGATCGACTTCCAATGCCCGTTCTGCCGAGATTTCGAGCAGGACTCCGGCTCGACGCTGCAGCAGCTTGCGGCCGACGGCGACGCGGCACTCGTGTACCACCCGCTGTCGTTCCTCGGCGAGGAGTCCGAGCGCGCCGCGAACGCGTTCGGCTGCGCGGCGGACCAGAGCCGGGCCGGAGAGTTTCTGACGGTCCTGTTCGAGAACCAGCCGCAGGAGGGAACGGGCGGATTCACGACCGACGATCTGGTGGCTCTCGGCGCCGAGGCAGGCGTCACCGGGTCGGAGTTCGAGAGTTGCGTCGAGGGCGGCAGGTATGCGGCCTGGGTGGCCAATGTGGCGGCAAGCCAGAGCGAGGCCGAGATCGCTGCGACACCAACAGTCCTGGTGGACGGGCAGGTGCTATCAGCGGACCAACTGACCCCGGACGGCCTGCAGAGCGCCGTGGCGGCCGCCGCCGGGAGCTGACGGCGCCCCGGGTAGCGTCAGGCCGTGCTCACCGCCGGTCACGCGCATGTCCTGTCGGCCGTGCCGGCGTCCATCCCGAGCCCGTCGAATGCGGTCTGGAACCTGGGTCCGGTACCGATTCGGGCGTATGCGCTGTGCATTCTTGCCGGCATCCTGGTGGCGATCTGGGTCGGCAACCGGCGCTGGATCGCGCGCGGCGGTGCACCCGGAGTGGTCGGCGACATCGCGGTGTGGGCCGTCCCCTTCGGCATCGTGGGCGCACGGCTCTACCACGTCGCCACCGATTGGGAGTCGTACTTCGCCGCCGGCGCCAACCCCGTCGACGCGCTGAAGATCTGGGAAGGCGGGCTCGGCGTCTGGGGTGCCATCGCGCTGGGCGTTCTGGGCGGGTGGATCGGGGCCAAGCGACGTGGCGTTCCGCTGCCGCCGCTCGCCGACGCGTTGGCACCGGGCATTGTGCTGGCCCAGGCGATCGGCCGGTTCGGTAATTGGTTCAACCAGGAGCTGTTCGGCCGGCCCACCGACCTGCCGTGGGGTTTGGAGATCGATCCCCAGTTCCGGCCGGATCGCTATGCCGACGTCGAGACTTTTCACCCCACCTTCCTCTACGAGGCGCTGTGGTGTGTCGCCGTCGCCCTGATCCTGGTCTGGGCGGACCGTCGGTTCCGGATGGGACACGGCCGGGTGTTCGCCCTGTATGTCGCGCTGTACACCCTTGGCCGCTCGTATATCGAGACGCTGCGGGTCGACCCGGCCCGCGAGATTCTCGGCCTGCGACTCAACGTATGGACCTCGGTCTTGCTGTTCGCCGGCGCCGTGATCTACATCGCGGTGTCCGCGCGCTTGCGGCCTGGCCGCGAGGAGCTGGGCGCGATGGCCGCTGAGGCTGAACCAGAGCGGGACAGCGCGCCCGCTGCCGACGTAGAGCAACAAGAACCGCGCTGAGGACTCTGCCCGCGTCGGAGGTGCGGGAGGATCAATGCGCCGTTGGCTCACGTTTCCGCAGGTCGCATTTCCTTGCTCCGGTGTTGGTCCTCCCGTACTTCCGTTCCAACGTTGTCCACAGCCTGCGGGTTCGCCCTTTCTCAGTGCGGGAGTGATTCACGATGATCTCAGCGCATGACAATCGTCGAGACCATGTGGTCTTTGGGCGGCATTGCGCGATGGAGTGAGTTGCGCCGCACGCACAGTCAGCACGCGCTGGAGCAATCTCTGCAGAGTGGCTCCATCCTGCGAACCAAGCGTCGCGGGCTGTACTGCCTGCCGGAACGATTGAAACAGGGCAAGGTGCGCGCCGTCGGCGGTGTCATCTCACACATCAGCGCCGCCGAGGTGTGGGAACTGGGTGTGCTCGAGCCACCGCGGACACTCCATATCACCGTCCGCAGGAGCAGGCACAATGTCGACAAGCCGGACAACCTCGAGGTGCATTACGCGGATCTCGCTCCGGACCAGATCCAGGGCGAAGTCACCTCAGTCCTGCGTACTGTCATCGACTGCGCCCGTACCTGCACATTCGCACAAGCATGGCTATCGCCGACACCGCGATTCGGGTCGGCCATGTGAAGCGGTCAGAGTTACAACATGCAGCCGCAGCAATTCGCGGTCATGGCGCGGTCCAGGCGCGCCGGGTGGCCAGGTTCGCCGACCCACGGGCGATGTCGCCCGCGGAGTCGGCGTTGCGCGCGATCCTCATCGACGGCGGAATCACCGGCTTCGAACCACAGTTCCGTGCCCGGCGGGACGGCCGCTGGATCGCCACCGTCGATCTTGGGGATGCGAAGGCCCGGCTCCTGCTCGAGGCGGACAGCTTCTTCTGGCACGGGCAACGTGCGGCGCTCGAGCGAGACGCCCGTCGATACAACGAATTGGTGGCGGCTGGCTATCTCGTACTGCGCTTCACCTGGGAACATATTGTCGGCGAACCCGATTGGGTGCTGCAGATCGTGCGTGACGTGTTGACATGTGATCGCCCACCGGAACTGCGGGAGGACCAATGTTGCGCGGCCTGAGCATCGTCGCAGGTCGACCTACTTCATGGTCGCATTGATCCTCCCGTACTTCCGACCGCCAGTCGCCATACACGGGTCAGGTAAGGCTCAGCATCGTTGTTCGGGGGAAACCCGCCACCTAGCCTCGACTTCATGACCGGCGAGGACGTCAAGATCAGTCACGAGCATGCCGACGTAACCGGCGGCTGGTTGCGCCCGGCGGTGTTCGGTGCCATGGATGGCTTGGTCTCGAACTTCGCCTTGATCGCCGGCGTCGCTGCCGGGAGCGGAGAACCTTCGGTGGTGATCCTGGCGGGCCTGGCCGGCCTCGCCGCCGGCGCCTTCAGCATGGCTGCGGGTGAGTACACGTCGGTTGCCGCTCAGGCCGAGCATGCCGAAGCCGAAATCGCCGTCGAGCGGGATGAACTGATCCGCAACCCGCGCGGCGAGCAGGCGGAACTGGCCGCGATGTATGTCCAGAAGGGTCTGGACCGGGAACTCGCCGATGAGGTGGCTCGTCAACTTCACCGGGATCCTGAGACGGCGCTCGACGTGCACGCCCGTGAGGAGCTCGGAGTGACACTCGACGATTTGCCTTCCCCGCGTCTGGCCGCATTGTCGTCGTTCCTTTCCTTTGCGGCGGGCGCGTTCGTCCCGGTGCTGCCCTATCTGTTCGGGGCTACCGTCCTCTGGCCTGCTGCGGTCCTCTCTCTGCTGGGACTGTTCGTCTGCGGCGCGGTCGTCACCCGCGTGACGTCACGGCCGTGGTGGTACGGCGGATTGCGCCAGCTTGTTCTCGGCGCCGCGGCCGCCACGCTGACGTATGCTTTCGGCAACGCAGTGGGGACCGGGCTCGGCTGACGGGCCTGGTCCTCAACGCGAAACCGCGCAGGGCCAGTGCAGTCCCTCGCACCCGCCGCCAACCGCGACGACGGGAGCGCCGATGCACCACCAGCCGCACCCACAGGGCCTCTACGACCCCCGAAACGAGCACGACGCGTGCGGCGTGGCCTTCGTCGCAACGCTGACGGGGATCGCGAGCCACCGTATCGTCGACCTCGGTCTCGCCGCGCTGCGCAACCTCGCACACCGCGGGGCATCGGGAGCCGAACCGGAGTCCGGCGACGGTGCCGGTCTACTGGTGCAGGTGCCAGACGAGTTCCTGCGTGCGGTCGTGGACTTCGATCTGCCACCAGCCGGCGCATACGCGGTTGGCCTGGCTTTTCTCCCCGACGACGACGTCGCCGAGATCGCCGCCGTTCAACGCATCGCCGAGCTGGCCGCCGAGGAGGACCTGCGGGTCCTGGGCTGGCGGGAGGTGCCGACGACTCCGGCTCTGCTCGGGGCGACCGCGCAGCGGGTCATGCCGAGGTTTCGTCAGCTGTTCCTCGCCGGTGGCGCGGACCTGGAGGATCTCACCGACCTCGCCCTCGATCGACGTGCCTACTGCCTGCGCAAGCGAGTCGAACAGGAAACGCCCGCCTATTTCCCCAGCCTGTCCGCGCGGACGCTGGTCTACAAGGGCATGCTCACGACTGAACAGCTGGAGCCGTTCTTCCCGGACATCTCGGATCGTCGCTTTGCGACCGCGCTGGCGGTCGTGCACTCACGATTCTCCACCAATACCTTCCCGAGCTGGCCGCTGGCGCACCCGTACCGGTACATCGCTCACAACGGTGAGATCAACACCGTCATGGGCAACCGGAACTGGATGCGTGCGCGCGAGTCACAACTGCGCAGTGACGTGATCCCGGGTGACTTGACCCGGCTGTTCCCTATCTGCACGCCAGGGGCAAGTGACTCGGCGAGCTTCGACGAGGTGCTGGAGCTCTTGCATCTCGGTGGACGCAACCTCGCGCACGCCATGCTGATGATGATCCCCGAGGCGTGGGAGAACCATGCCGAGATGAGCCCGGAGCGGCGGGCGTTCTACGGGTTCCACAGCACGATCATGGAACCGTGGGACGGTCCCGCGGCCGTGGTGTTCACCGACGGCACCCGCGTTGGCGCCATGCTCGATCGCAACGGGTTGCGCCCGGGCCGGTTCTGGGTCACGGAGGACGGGCTGGTCGTGCTGGCGTCCGAGACCGGTGTCCTCGACGTCGACCCCGCCGCGGTGGTACGCAAGGGGCGGCTTCAGCCGGGGCGGATGTTCCTCGTGGATCTGGACGAGCACCGCGTCATCGAGGACGACGAGATCAAGGCCGACCTGGCTGCCGGAGCGCCCTACGACGAGTGGCTGCACGCCGGCCTGATCCACCTGGAAGACCTGCCCGACCGCGAGCACGTCGTCCATACGCATGCCAGTGTGACCCGCCGCCAGCAGACCTTCGGTTACACCGAGGAGGAGCTGCGGGTATTGCTCGCCCCGATGGCTCGAGCCGGTGTCGAGCCGATCGGCTCGATGGGCACCGACACGCCCATTGCGACGCTGTCCGACCGGCCGCGCTTGCTGTTCGACTACTTCACGCAACTCTTCGCCCAGGTGACCAACCCGCCGCTGGACGCGATCCGCGAAGAGCTGGTCACGTCGCTGCGCGGCACTATTGGGCCCGAGAACAACCTGCTCGAGGCAACCGCGAGTTCGTGCCGGCAGGTCGCCCTGCCGTTCCCGGTCATCGACAACGACGGCCTGGCGAAGATCATCCACATCAACCGAGACGGCGACCTGCCCGGGTACGGAACTCATGTCGTTCGTGGGCTCTTCCAGGTCGCCGGTGGCGGCGCAGAACTGGCGAGGCAGCTGGACGACATCTGTTTGGAGGTGTCGGCCGCCATCGACGACGGAGCCCGCATCGTCGTGCTCTCCGACCGCAACTCCGATGCGACCTGGGCGCCGATTCCCTCGCTGCTGCTGACCGCCGCTGTCCACCATCACCTGATCCGGGAGAAGACTCGGACCCAGGTCGGACTCGTGGTCGAGGCCGGTGATGTCCGTGAGACCCACCATGTGGCGCTGCTGCTCGGCTACGGCGCTGCTGCCGTCAACCCATACCTGGCCATGGAGAGTGTGGAAGACCTGGCCCGGCAAGGCGTCATGCTCGTCGATGTGCCGCCGGAGGCGGCGGTCAAGGCCCTGATCAAGGCACTCGGCAAGGGTGTGCTGAAGGTCATGAGCAAGATGGGCGTCTCAACGGTCGCCTCGTACACCGGCGCACAGATCTTCGAGGCCATCGGCTTGTCCAACGAGGTCGTCAACCGCTACTTCGCCGGTACGACCTCGCGGCTCGGTGGCGTCGGTCTCGATGTGTTGGCCGAAGAGGTGCGGCTGCGGCACGTCAAGGCGTACCCGCCCGGTGGCGTCGCACCCGCACACCGACAGCTCGAGATCGGCGGCGAGTACCAGTGGCGGCGCGAAGGCGAGCCACACCTGTTCGACCCGGAGACGGTCTTCCGCCTCCAGCACTCCACCCGTGCCGGCAAGTACGACATCTTCAAGAAGTACACGCAGCGGGTCGACGAGCAAGCTGAACGGCTGATGACACTGCGGGGGATGTTCCGGTTCGGAACCGGGACACGCGCCCCGGTTCCGATCGAGGAGGTCGAGCCGGTGTCGGCGATCGTGCGCCGATTCTCGACCGGCGCGATGTCGTACGGGTCCATCAGCCGAGAGGCTCACGAGACTCTCGCTATCGCGATGAACAGAATCGGCGGGCGCTCCAACACCGGGGAGGGCGGCGAAGATTCGGATCGGCTGCACGACCCCGAGCGGCGCAGTGCCGTCAAGCAGGTGGCCAGCGGCCGGTTCGGCGTGACGTCGGAGTACCTCACCTACGCCAGCGACCTGCAGATCAAGATGGCGCAGGGCGCGAAGCCCGGCGAAGGCGGCCAGTTGCCTGGCGCGAAGGTGTATCCCTGGATCGCGCAAACGCGATATTCGACGCCGGGTGTCGGGCTGATCTCACCACCGCCGCATCACGACATCTACTCGATCGAGGACCTCAAGCAGCTCATCCACGACCTCAAGAACGCGAACCCGTCGGCACGCGTGCACGTCAAACTGGTCGCGGAGGTCGGCGTCGGGACCGTCGCCGCCGGGGTATCGAAAGCGCACGCTGACGTGGTCCTGATTTCAGGGCACGACGGCGGAACCGGTGCGGCACCGCTGACCAGTCTCAAGCACGCCGGGGCGCCCTGGGAGCTCGGGTTGGCGGAGACCCAGCAGACGTTGCTGCTCAACCGCCTGCGAGACCGGATTGTCGTGCAGGTGGATGGGCAGCTCAAGACCGGCCGGGACGTCATGATCGCGGCCCTGCTGGGCGCCGAGGAGTTCGGCTTCGCGACCGCGCCACTGGTCGTCGCCGGATGCATCATGATGCGGGTCTGCCACCTGGACACCTGCCCGGTCGGCGTAGCGACCCAGAACCCGGTGTTACGGCAGCGCTTCAGCGGCAAGCCGGAGTTCGTCGTCACGTTCTTCGAATATCTGGCCGAGGAGGTTCGGGAGCACCTGGCGGCGCTCGGCTTCCGCAGCCTGGACGAAGCGATTGGGCACGCCGAGTTGCTGGACACGTCAGCGGCGATCGAGCACTGGAAGGCGGCCGGACTGGACCTCTCCCCGCTCCTGCACGTGCCAGACCTGGCCGATGACGCTGCTCGGCGTCAGATCGTCGGCCAGGATCACGGGCTGGAGAAGGCGCTGGACAACCTGTTGCTCACCATGGCAGACGACGCCATCACCGCCGGTGTGCCACTGCGTGCTCAACTCGACGTGCGCAACGTCAACCGGACGGTCGGGACCATGCTGGGTCACGAAGTCACCAAGCGCACGAGCGGCGTGGGGCTGCCCGACGGGACGATCGACCTCACCCTGATCGGCTCCGCCGGCCAGTCGTTCGGGGCCTTTCTTCCCGCTGGTATCACGTTGCGGCTGGAGGGCGACGCCAACGACTACCTGGCCAAGGGGTTGTCCGGGGGCAGGATCGTGGTGCGCCCGGACCGGGCAGCATCCTTCGCCGCCGAAGAGAACGTGATCGCCGGCAATGTGGCCGCGTACGGCGCCACCAGGGGCGAGTTGTTCGTGCGCGGCATCGTGGGGGAGCGGTTCTGCGTGCGCAACTCCGGAGTCACTGCCGTGGTCGAGGGAGTTGGTGACCATGGCTGTGAGTACATGACCGGCGGCACCGTGGTCATCATCGGCCGGACCGGCAGGAACGTCGCCGCGGGCATGTCCGGGGGGATCGCCTACGTGCTCGACCTCGATCCCGACCGGGTGAACCCGGGGATGGTCGACGTCGAGGAGCCCGCGGCCGCCGACCTGGACGTGATCCGCGACCTGGTGCGTCGGCACGAAGAGGAAACCGGCTCGATGGTCGCTGCCGGGCTACTCGCCGACTGGACCGCGTCGGCCACCCGGTTCGCCAAGATCATGCCACGCGACTACCGGCGGGTTCTCGAGGCCCGCGCGGCGGCGGAACGCGACGGCCGGGACGTCCTCGACGCGATCATGGCGGCGGCGCATGGCTGACCCACGCGGTTTCCTCACGACTCCACGCCAGGGCGCGCCGACCCGACCGGTCGAGGAGCGGCTGCAGGACTGGCAGGAGGTCTACGCCGGCGGTGGCATCGGTCGGGCGCTGCTGCCCGTCATCGGCCAGCAAGCCGGGCGCTGCATGGACTGCGGCATCCCGTTCTGCCATGAAGGCTGCCCGCTGGGCAACCTGATCCCGGAATGGAACGACCTGGTCTGGCGCGACGATTGGTATGCCGCCATCGAACGGCTGCACGCCACCAACAACTTCCCGGAGTTCACCGGGCGGCTGTGCCCGGCGCCGTGCGAGGCTGCCTGCGTCCTGGGCATCAATTCCGACCCGGTCACGATCAAGAACGTCGAGGTGGCCATCATCGACCGGGCCGTCGACGAGGGCTGGGTGACGCCACAGCCCCCGGACCGGCTCTCCGACCGCACGGTCGCGGTTGTGGGCTCAGGGCCCGCGGGCCTTGCTGCCGCACAGCAACTCACCCGCGCGGGTCACACGGTCGCGGTGCTCGAACGCGCCGATCGGGCCGGCGGCTTGCTGCGGTACGGCATTCCCGAGTTCAAGATGGAGAAGCGGCACTTGGACCGACGTCTCGACCAGATGCGGGCGGAGGGCACCATCTTCCGCACGGGTGTCGACGTGGGCGTCGCCGTCACTGGCGAGCAGCTCCGGCAGCGCTACGACGCCGTCGTGCTGGCGGTCGGTGCCACGGCCTGGCGGGACCTGCCGATCCCGGGGCGGGAGCTCGACGGCATTCACCAGGCGATGGAGTTCCTGCCGCAGGCAAACAGGGTGGCATCGGGCGAGTCGGTGCCCGGACAGCTCACGGCAACCGGCAAGGACGTCGTGATCATCGGGGGCGGCGACACCGGCGCCGACTGCCTCGGCACCGTGCACCGACAGGGCGCGGCCTCTGTGACGCAGCTGGAGATCATGCCGCAGCCACCAGATACGCGAGACGGATCGACGCCCTGGCCCACCTGGCCGCTGATGCTGCGGTCCTCCGCCGCTCACGAAGAAGGCGGCGAGCGGGTCTACTCGGTGTCGACGCAGCGATTCCTCGGCGACGAGGACGGCCGGCTCAGTGGACTGCAGTTGGTCGAGGTGCGCTTGGGCTCTGCTGGCTTCGAACCGGTCGAGGGCACCGAACGTCAGTTGCCCGCCCAGCTGGTCCTGCTGGCGATGGGTTTCGTCGGCCCGGAGCGGTCGACCTTGATCGAGCAACTCGGCGTCGAGCTCGATGCCCGCGGCAACATCGCCCGCGACGCGACCTACGCAACTTCCGTGCCCGGTGTCTTCGTCGCCGGAGATGCGGGGCGAGGCCAGTCCCTGATCGTGTGGGCGATCGCGGAGGGACGGGCGTGCGCCGCCGCCGTCGACACCTGGTTGACGGGCACCCAGCGGTTGCCCTCGCCGATTCCCCCGACAGCGCGCCCGCTGGCCGTCTGATCCGGGCAGCCTGCTCAGCTTCGACGCCGACGTCGTCCCGGATTGGCGGGCATCTCATAGAGCGGTGGCCGGATACGCAGGATCGTGTACGTGACTAGCCTGGCCCCGTGCGCAGAGCCAAGGTCGTTTGCACGCTGGGGCCGGCTGCGTCGACCCCCGAGCGGCTCGAGAAGCTGGTCGAAGCCGGCATGGACATCGCCCGGCTGAACATGAGTCACGGCAGTCACGTCGAACACGAGCAGCGGTATCACGACGTCCGCCAGGCCGCGAAGGTCTTCGGCCGTAGCCTGGGCGTGCTGGCCGACCTGCAGGGCCCGAAGATCCGCCTGGGCAGGTTCGCCGATGGACCGGTCGAGCTCGAACCTGGAGCACAGTTCACGATCACGACCGATGCCGTGCCCGGCGACGCAGAGCGTTGCTCGACGACCTACTCCGGGCTGCCCGGCGACGTGCACAAGGGCGATCGGGTGCTGATCGACGACGGCCGGCTCGCGTTGGAGGTGGAAGACGTCCGCGGCACGGATGTCGTCACCCGTGTCGTCCAGGGTGGGCAGGTCTCGGACAACAAAGGCATCAACTTGCCCGGAACGGTGGTGAGCGTTCCGGCCCTGTCCGACAAGGACACCGACGACCTCCGTTGGGCGCTGCGCATCGGGGTAGACATCATCGCCTTGTCCTTCGTCCGTTCTCCCGACGACATCCGCGGCGTTCACGCGATCATGGACGAGGTCGGTGTCCGGCTGCCGGTCATCGCCAAGCTGGAGAAGCCTCAAGCAGTCGACAACCTCGAGGCCGTGCTCGACGCGTTCGACGGCGTCATGGTGGCCCGCGGCGACCTCGGAGTCGAGCTGCCGCTATGGGACGTGCCCCTCGTGCAGAAGCGGGCGATTGAACTCGCCCGGCGGCGAGCCAAGCCGGTCATCGTGGCCACCCAGATGCTGGAGAGCATGATCGAGAATCCGCGGCCGACGAGAGCCGAAGCGTCCGACGTCGCCAACGCCATTCTCGACGGCGCGGACGCCGTGATGCTCTCAGGCGAGACGAGCGTCGGCGCCTATCCGGTCGAAGCTGTCGCGACGATGGCTCGCATCGTCGAGACCGTCGAGCTGAACGGCCTGGACCGGATCCCCCCGCTCGGGGTCCGGCCCCGAACCCAAGGCGGCGCGACCACCTGGGCGGCCGCTGAGATCGCCGACATGCTGGGCGCGCGGTTCCTGGTTGCCTTCACTCAAAGCGGTGACTCGGCGCGACGCATGTCGCGGCTTCGGTCGTCGATCCCGTTGTTGGGCTTCACCCCGCTGGAGGCCACTCGCAACCAGCTCGCCCTGTCCTGGGGCGTGGAGCCGTTCCTCGTTCCGCACGTCAGCCACACCGACGAGATGGTGCTGCAGGTCGACCGGATGCTGTTGGAGATGGCCCGCTGCCATCCCGGGGACCTCGTCGTGGTGGTCGCCGGCTCGCCGCCCGGCACACCGGGCTCGACGAACACCGTTCGGATTCACCGCATCGGCGAGGCGGTGGGAAACCTGCCAGCCTTCAGCTGATCACTGCGTGCCCTGGGTGGGAGTCGAACCCACAGACACCGCATTTTGAGTGCGGCGGCTTTGCCAGTTTGCCTACCAGGGCACGCCCCGACCACGGGACTCGATCAGCGTACCGGCCGAACCCGGGCGCGAGCCCGGTCCGCGTGTCGAACACCGCGAACCGCGGGCGCGGCGTCGACCGCTCAGTACGCTGCTGCTGTGCCGGCCGCGCCTGCAGTTCGCCGCGTCCTCGTCGCCGAGGACGAGGCGCTGATTCGGCTCGATTTGGCCGAGATGCTGGCCGAGGAGGGCTACGAAGTCGTCGGCGAGGCAGCCGACGGCGCGGCGGCGGTTCGGCTGGCCGAGGAGTTGCGACCGGACCTGGTCGTGATGGACGTCAAGATGCCGATCCTGGACGGGATCTCGGCCGCGGAGCAGATCGTCGCGCAGCGCATCGCACCGGTGCTCATCATGACGGCCTTCTCCCAGCGCGAGCTGGTCGAGCGAGCCCGGGTAGCCGGCGCGATGGCCTATCTGGTCAAGCCGTTCGTCAAGGCCGACCTGATGCCGGCGATCGAGATGGCCCTGTCGCGACACGAGGAGATCACCCAGCTCGAGCAAGAGGTCGCCGACCTCACCGATCGGCTGGAGACCCGCAAGCTGGTCGATCGCGCGAAGGGTCTGCTGCAGACCCGATTCGGCTTGACCGAGCCAGACGCCTTCCGGTGGATCCAGAAGTCCGCCATGGACGAGCGGACATCGATGCGAGACGTCGCCCAGGTCGTCATTGCGGAGACGTCGGCGGCTCCCCAGGAGTCGAAGCAGGAACCGCCGCAGCGGGAACAGTGATCATGCGCACCGCGGTCGCCCTGCGGTTCGCGGTGATCATCGCTGCCGGGTGTGCGCTTGCCGGCTGTTCTCCGCTCGGCGATGCGCTCGCCCGTGACGAGGAAGCCGGCCCGCGCACCGCGAAGATCGTGGTGATGGCGCCACCGGAGGTCGCCTCGGCGGCGGGAGTGCTGGCGGCCGTGCAGCTCGCCGTACAGGACAGCGAGCTCACTATCCCGGGCTGGACGGTGGACGTCGCAGCGGTCGATGACACCGACGCTCACACGGCTGCCGTGGCGCTGACCCACGATCCGGAGGTCGTTGCCGTCGTCGGCGGGCTCACGGGCCCGGCCGTCCGGGCCAGCCAGCCGCTGCTGGCTGACGCGTCGATCCTGTTCGTATCGCCGGCCGACGTGGCACCGGAGCACACCCGCGGGGCGGATCCAGCCGCGCCGCTGCGTCCGTACCCGTCCTATTTCCGAACCGCCGTAGCCGGTGTGGACGCGATCGCCACGGCCGCCGACTACGTGGTGTCGGGCCTCGACGCCCAGAAGGTAGCGATCATCGACGGTGGCGGGAGCGATGAAGCCGTTCGGTTTGCCGCCGAAATTCGGCGGCTGGGATCCGACGTCGTGGCCCCGCCACCCTTGGGTGCCGACCGGGAGCGGATCGCTCAGGCAGTCGAAACCGCCACCGCGGCCAAGGCCGAGGTCATCTACGCTGCGGGTGACGCGGCACTCGCGGCGCAGGTGGCGAAGACCCTCGCCGGAACCGGCGTCGAGGCGACCCTTGTCGGCGGGGCTGCACTGCGCTCGGAGGACTTCATTACCGCGGCCGGAACGGCAGCCGACGGCGCAGTCGCGGTGGTCGATCCACTTCGCGAGGGTGGTCCGGCGATAGCCGCGGGAGACCTCGCAGCTCGCCTGGCCGAGTGGGGCGTCGATGACCCCGGCCCCTACAGTGCGGCGGCGTATGACGCAGGGACGGCGATCGCTGAAACGCTCGGCGGGTGCCTGTCGGATAAAGACAGCGTTGTCGACGCTCGCGCGGAGTGTGTCGCGCAGATGATGCAGGTGTCGTTCGTGGGTGTCAGCGGCGAGGTCGCCTTCGATGCCTTCGGTGACCGGGCAGGGATTCGCCCGCAGGTCTTCCAGATCCGCGACGGCGCATGGATCGAGTTGGGCTCGGCCTGATCACGGTTGCGACACGGAGACATCGAGCAGGTCACAGTGTCGTCACAACCTGTGCCTACCGGGACCCCGGTGGTGCGCAGTACGCGTGGCCGGATTAGGTTTCCAGTTCGACCAGGGGTAGGTTCGCCCCGCTCCGGGGTGTCCCGGCTCACAGAAGGAGAACACATGATCCGCACCACCCCGCTCTGGCGCTCGGTCGCCGTCGTCGGCGTGGCCTCGCTCGCACTTGCTGCCTGTGGTGGCGATGACGACGACGGAGGCGAAGGAACCGGCGCTACCGAGGCGCCGACCGAAGAAGCTGCCGCGACCGGCGACGGCACCCTGAAGCTCGGCTCCCTGCTGCCGCAGACCGGCAGCCTGGCGTTCCTCGGGCCACCCGAGTTCGCCGGCGTCGACCTCGCGGTCAAGGAGATCAACGAGGCCGGTGGCGTCCTCGGCGAGGAAGTCACCGTCTCGCACACCGACTCCGGCGACACGACCACCGACATCGCCTCGCAGTCCGTCGACCGCCTCATCACCGAAGGGGTGGACGCGATCATCGGAGCCGCCTCGTCCTCGGTGACGCTGACGGTGCTCGACGCGATCGCGCAGAACAAGCACGGTCATGTTCTCGCCGGCGAACACCTCGCCGGATCTCACGACCTACCCCGACGACGGCTATTACTTCCGCACGGCGCCGTCTGACGTCCTCCAGGGCCGCGTCATGGGCGACCTGGTGATCTCCGACGGGTGCGCCAACGTCGGCATCATGGCGCTGCAGGACCCCTACGGTGAGGGCCTGGCGGAGAACGTTCAGATCTCGGTCGAAGAGGGCGGCGGCGAGATCGCCGGCGGCGAGGCGATCATCTATGACCCCAATGCGGCGAACTTCGCCACCGAGGTCACGCAGATGACGTCGCTCGCGCCGGAATGCATCGTGCTGATCGGGTTCGCCGAGACCTCGACGATCATCCCGGAGCTGGTGAACCAGGGCATCGGGCCGCAGGACGTCCCGCTGTACTTCGTCGACGGCAACCTGTCGAACTACGGCGACGACTTCCCGGCCGGCACTGCTCGAGGGCAACAAGGGCACCCTGCCCGGCGCGGAGGCACCGGCCGACTTCCAGGAGCGGTTGCTCGAGGTCAACCCGGACCTCGACGACTTCTCCTACGCTCCGGAGTCCTACGACGCCGCGATCCTCATCGCGCTGGCGGCCATCGCGGCCGGTGACGACTCGGGCGAGTCGATCTCGGCCAACCTGGTCGCCGTCTCCAAGGAGGGCACGAAGTGCACCACCTTCGAGGAGTGCGCGGGCCTGCTGGAGGACGGCGAGGACATCGACTACGACGGTGTCTCCGGCCCGGTCGAGTTCAGCGACGCCGGCGACCCGACCGCAGGCCACGGTCGGCATCTACCAGTACGGCCCGGACAACACGTACACCAACCTGAGTACTTCGAGGGACAGCTCGAGGAGTAGTCCGTACTGGCGACACGGAGGCCCGGGTTTCCGCTGGAGGCCCGGGCCTGTCAGTCCGTGTCTGCGACGGTCAGGCGCTCACGCGCGGGCCAGCGTGCCCAGGTAGAGCTCGATCACCTTGGGGTCGTGGATGAGGTCCCGCCCGGCGCCGGTGTAGGCGTTGCGGCCCTGGTCCAAGACGTAGCCGCGGTCGCAGATCTGCAGGCACCGGCGGGCGTTCTGCTCGACCATGACGACCGAGACGCCGGCCTTGTTGATCTCCCGGGTGCGGACGAAGACCTCGTCCTGCAGGACCGGGGACAGCCCGGCCGACGGCTCGTCGAGCAGCATCACCGACGGGTCGGCCATCAGCGCGCGGCCCATCGCGACCATCTGCCGCTCGCCGCCGGACAGCGATCCGGCTCGCTGCTTGCGCCGGTCGCCGAGCGCCGGGAACAGCGCGGTGACGAAGTCGAACCGCTCGCCGAACCGCTGACGGCGCCTGGTAGAGGCCCATCTCGAGGTTCTCCTCGATGGTCAGGCTGGGGAAGACGTTGTTGGTCTGCGGGACGAAGCCGACGCCCTTGGTGACCAGCTCGTTCGCCTTGCGGTTGGTGATGTCCTCGCCGTTGAGCGTGACCGTCCCGGTGCGACCCCGACCAGGCCGAACAGCGCCTTGAGCAGTGTCGACTTGCCCGCGCCGTTGGGCCCGATGATGCCGACGATCTCGCCCTCGCGGCAGTACAGGTCGCAGCTGTTGAGGATGTTGACCTCCGGGATGTACCCGGCGACGATCTCGTCGGCGCGCAGGATCGCGCCCTCGGCCCCCGCCACATGCGCGCTGCGGTCGTGGACATCCTGCTCGTGGCCGGCGTCGGTCACCGCTCCTCCTCCTGTGCGCGGGACAGCCTCGCCGTGCTCCGCGGCCAGTTCCGCGGCGACCTCCTGCTGGATCACTGCCTCGACGTCGCCTTCGAGCAGGGTCTGGTCATGGTGGGCGCCGAGGTAGGCGTCGATCACCCGGGTGTCGCGCCATGACGCGCGTCCGGCGGCCCCTCGGCGATGAGCTTGCCCTGCGCCATCACCAGCACCCAGTCGGAGATGTCGCGCACCATGTCCATGTCGTGCTCGACGAACAGCACGGTCATGCCCTGCTCGCGCAGGTCCTTGACGTGCCCGAGCAGCGACTGGGTCAGCGCCGGGTTGACGCCGGCCATCGGCTCGTCGAGCATCACCATCTCCGGCTCGACCATGAGCGCGCGGGCCATCTCCAGCAGCTTGCGCTGCCCGCCGGACAGCGAGCCGGCGAAGTCGTCGCGCTTGGTGTCGAGCTTGAACCGGCCGAGCAGCTCCTCGGCCCGCGTCGGTGATCTCGTTCTCCTGGCTGCGCCAGAGCCGGGGAACATGGCCCGCCACACGCTCTCGCCGCGCTGGCCGATCGCGCCGAGGCGCATGTTCTCGATCACGGTCAGCTTGGACAGCGCCTTGGTGAGCTGGAAGGTGCGCACCATGCCGCCGCGGGCCACCTTGTAGGCCGGCATGCCGGCGAGCGACTGTCCGTTGAAGGTCCAGCTGCCGTCGTCGGGCCGGTCGAAGCCGGTGAGCAGGTTGAAGAACGTCGTCTTGCCGGCGCCGTTGGGGCCGATCAGCGCGGTGATCGAACCGCGCTGGATCTCGACGTGGCCGACGTCGACCGCGGTCAGGCCGCCGAACCGGCGGACCACGTTGTCGGCGACCAGGATCGGGTCGGGCTTGGCGACCCCGGCTCGTGCGGCACGTCGGCGAACGCGCGCAGCGCCGCCTCCTTGCGGGCGTCGCCGTCTCGAGCTCGGTGAGGACCGGACCTCGCCGGCCTCTTGCCGGGTCAGCGGCGTGTCGTCGGGCAGCTCGTCATGCGGGCATCGAGGGCGATCTCCTTCCGGTCGCCGAAGATTCCCTGCGGCCGGAACACCAGCAGCAGGAGCAGCGCGACTCCGACCAGCATGAACCGGACCGCTCCGACCTGGTTGGTGTCCATCAGCCAGGTCGGGATGACGCCGCGTGCGCACGGCCCCCTCGAGAGCGCCGGCGGTGAGCTGGAGCAGGCACCAGAAGATCATCGCGCCGACGACCGGTCCGAGCACCCGCGCCGCCCCGCCCAGGATCAGGATGGTGTAGGCGAAGAACGTGAGGTCGGGCGAGTAGAGGTCGGGCTGCACGGCGGCCTGGGCCAGCGCGAAGATGAACCCGCCGAGGGCGCCGAGCAGACCGCCGATGATCAGCGACTGCATCTTGTAGGAGTACACGTTCTTGCCGAGGCTGCGAACCGCGTCCTCGTCCTCGCGGATCGCCTTGATCACCCGACCCCACGGGCTGCGCATCAGTGCCCAGACGATCAGGCACGCGATGACGACCAGGATCCAGCCGACCGTGAGCACCCAGGCATCACGAGGCGCCGAAGACGAAGGGGCCGATGCCCGATCGCGGCCGTCGTACGGGTTCAGGTGCGTAGAAGTCGTTGCTGAAACCGCTGATGCCGCCAGAGCCGCCGAACGTGTCCGCGCAGCGAGACCGACCGGAAGATCAACCGGATGATCTCCGACGCCGCGATCGTGACGATGGCCAGATAGTCGGCACGCAGGCGCAGCGTCGGGACACCCAGCAGCACTGCGAGCACGACCACGCCGGCGAAGCCGACCAGAATGCCCAGCCAGAACGGCAGGCCGAACGTGACGACGGTGGTGGCCAGGCCATACGCGGCGACGGCGAGGAAGGCCGCCTGGCCGAAGTTCAGCAGACCGGTGTACCCGAAGTGCACGTTCAGGCCGATCGCGGCCAGTGCGAACACGACGGCCTCGGACCCGACCAGCGCTCGGAGCGCGTCGCCGGTGATTGCTCCCCAGTCCACCGCTTCTCCCTCCGCTCAGCCGACCCGCTCGCGACGGCCCAGGATGCCCTGTGGCCGGACGAGCAGGATGACGATGAGGACGGCCAGGACCCCGGCGTATCTTCAGCTCCGACGGGATGATCAGGGTCGAGACCTCGATGAACACTCCCACGATGAGCGCGCCGACCATGGCGCCCCAGGCCGTGCCGAGGCCGCCCAGGACGACCGCAGCGAAGACCAGCAGCAGCACCCGGAAGCCGAGCAGGTAGTCGACCTGCTGGATGAGTCCGAACATCACGCCGGCCATCGCGGCCAGCGCGGTGCCGACGATCCACACCGTGGTGACCACCCGGTCGACGTCGATGCCGGACGCCGACGCGAGCGCCGGGTTGTCGGAGACGGCCCGGGTCGCCTTGCCGATGCGAGTCCTGACCAGCGCCAGGGCGACCAGCGCGAGCACGACGACGCAGATGCCCATGATCCACAGGTCGCGCGGGGCGTAGGCGAACGGCCCGATGTCGATGGCGCTCTGGATGACGTACTGGTTATAGGACCGCCGCTCGCCGGAGAAGATGTAGAGGTAGAGGTAGCGCAGCAGCAGGCTGACGCCGATCGAGATGATCATCAGCGCGACCAGGCCGGATCCGCGCTTGCGCAACGGCCGCCAGAACCCGACGTCCTGCGCCCAGCCGAACACCCCGCCCAGCACGACGGCCAGCACGCGCGGCAGCGATGAGTGGCAGCCCGGCGTTGTTGAGCCACCAGGCGACGAGTCGCCCCGAAGGTGACCAGTTCACCGTGCGCGAAGTTGGTCAGGCCGGTCGTGCCGAAGACGAGCGACAGTCCGAGGGCCGCGAGCCCGAGGATCAGCCCGAACCGTAACCCGCTGGCGACGAGCTGCCAGATCTGGCTCGCCTGCGCGGTATCGGCGCTCCCTTCGGCCGGTGTTCCCGGCGTCGTACCGCCTTCACCGTCCCCGTCGCCACCCGGCTCACCGACGCGGAAGAGCACCGCTTTGTCCTGCAGGGGGTTCACGGTCGTCGTGATCGTGTCGGCGACCACGCCCGGCACATCGTCGGGCAACGTCTCGGTGTCCAGGACGACCTCGTACTCGCCGGGGCCGGGCACCGCGATCTCCCATGCCCCGTCGGTACCGGTTTCGACCGAGCCGACCTCGCCGTCGGCACCGTGACACCGTGATCGTCACGCCGGGCACGGGCTCGCCTTCGTTGCGCAGGAAGCCGCGGATGGACTCGGCGCTCTCCGCCGGCTGTCCAAACGCCGTCCCTGCCCCGACGAGGATCACGCCCAACAGGGCGGCGAGCCCACACAGGGTGCTTACCAGCCTGCGCACCTGCGTGCACCTCCGGTCAGGCTCGGGAGCGCGACCCGGTCGAAGCCCGAGCCGTGCCCGTCCGATAGTGGCGGGAGCATAACCCCCAAGACCCGCCGTCGGTGCGTTGCCGCAGCGGGCCGTGTCCGTTCCGATACTTCGCCACACCCATCATCCGCGCAGCGCCGACACTACCGCCACCAGAGCCGGCGCGACGGCAAGTGCAGGCAACAAGTCGCCGACGGGCAGTGGCTTGATCCGCAGTAGCCGCAGTGAAACGCCGACCAAGAGCAGACCGCCCACTGCGGTGATGGCGGCGACGTAGCCGGTGCCCAGGACGTCCCCGACGAGCAGGCCGATCAGCGTCAGCGCGCCCTGGACCACGAAGACGACGAGCGCACTGGCCATGACCCCCCAACCGAACGACGCGGCGAAGGCGATCGCCGCGAATCCGTCGAGGGCCGCCTTGAGGGCGAGCTGCTCGTAGCCCAATCCGAGACCGTCGGACAGCGACCCGAGAATCGTCAGCGGACCGACGCAGAACACCAGTGAGGCGGTGACGAATCCCTCGACGAATCGTCGCCGCGCCGCACTGTCCCCGGTTCCGGAGAGCCGGTCCTGCAACGCGCCGCCCAGTGACTCCAACCGAGCCTCGACCCGCAGCAGCGAACCGGCTATTCCGCCCAGGACCAAGGCACCGAGAACCACCAGCACCGTGCTCGGCCCGCCGACCAGGCGGGCGAACGTCGGGTCGAGGACGGCACTGGCTGACACGGCGGCGATGAGCAGCGTCGTGAGGCCCAGTCCGTCGGTGACCACGTCGCGAGTTCGCTGGGGGAGGCGCTGGCCGAGCAGGAGGCCGAGGCCAGACCCGATGATGACAGTGGCGACGTTGAGGACCGTGCCGAACCCGCGGAACATCGGCCTCCTCGTCCAGTTCGCAGCGAGCCTATCGAGGCCACGTCCACCGAACGGAGGTGTCGGTACCGGCTACTAGGGTGGCGGCCGTGGCCGATACGGAATCGCCCTCGAGACTGCTGCTGCTCGACGGGCATTCGCTGGCATACCGGGCGTTCTACGCCCTGCCGGTCGAGAACTTCTCCACGACCACGGGACAGCCGACGAACGCCGTCTACGGGTTCACCTCCATGCTGATCAACGTCATGCGCGACGAGAAGCCCACCCACGTCGCGGTGGCGTTCGACGTCTCCCGGCACACGTTCCGAAACGAAGCGTTCGCCGAGTACAAGGCCAACCGGACCAGCTCACCCAGTGAGTTCAGCGGCCAGGTCAGCCTGGTCAAGGAGGTGCTTGACGCTCTCGGCATCGTCAGCGTCGAGAAGGATGGATTCGAGGCCGACGATCTCATCGCCACGCTCGCAACGCTGGCCGAGGCCGAGGGGTTCGACGTGCTCATCTGCACCGGCGACCGCGACGCCTACCAGCTCATCGACGACCACGTCACCGTGCTCTATCCACGCAAGGGAGTATCCGACCTGGTCCGTACGACGCCTGAGGTGGTGCGCGACAAATACGGCCTGGAACCGGCGCAGTACCCGGACTACGCCGCTATCAGGGGCGACCCGTCGGACAACCTGCCCAACATCCCCGGAGTGGGGGAGAAGACGGCGGCCCGGTGGATAGCGGAGTTCGGTTCGCTCGACGAGCTGGTCGAGCATGTCGACGAGGTCAAGGGAAAGGCGGGCGATCTGCTACGCGCCCGGCTGGCCCAGGTCTTGACCAATCGTCGGCTCACCGAGCTCGTCCGCGACGTGCCGCTCGACCTGCGCACCGACGATCTGGTGCTGCGGCCGTGGGACCGCGAACGAGTGCACCAGGTTTTCGACACCCTCCAGTTCCGGGTGCTCCGCGACCGGCTCTACCAGACTCTCGAGCCGCCGACCCCGGAAGCCGACGAGGGCTTCGAGGTCGATGCTGCACAGCTGGGTCCGGGCGAGCTCGCGAAGTGGCTGGCCGAGCATGCCACCGCTGGCCGGATCGGCGTGTCGGTGCGCGGGTACTGGGGGCATGGCACGGGCGAGGCAACCGAGATCGCGTTGGCGGCGGCCGACGGCGCCGGGGCGTGGTTCGATCCGGCAGCGCTGGAGCCTGCCGACGATGCGGCGCTGGCCGCCTGGCTGGCCGACCGCGAACATCCGAAGGTCATGCATGACGCCAAGGGCCCGATGCACGCGCTCAATGCCCGCGGCTGGCCGGTGGCCGGTCTGGCGAGTGACACCGAGCTGTCGGCCTTCCTCGCCCTGCCTGGGCAGCGCTCCTACGATTTGGCCGATCTCGTGCTGCGCTTCCTCAACCGCGAGCTGCGGGCCGAGGGAGCCGAGGCCGGCGAACAACTCTCTCTGGACGGCGGCGACGAGCTGCGCCGAGGCGAGAGCGAGGCGGTCCGAGCTCGAGCAGTTCTCGACCTGGCGGAGGCTCTCGACGGCGACCTCGAGCGCAAGGGCGGGCGCCGGTTGCTCGACGAGGTCGAGCTGCCGCTGGTCGACGTGCTCGCCTCGATGGAGCGGACCGGGATCGCCGTCGACGTCGACCGACTCTCGGCGTTGGAGTCCTCCTTCGGTGATGCGGTGAAGCAGGCGGCCGACGACGCGTATGCGGCGATCGGTCACGAGGTCAATCTCGGCTCCCCCAAGCAACTGCAGGTCGTGCTGTTCGACGACTTGGGCATGCCGAAGACCAAGCGCACCAAGACCGGCTACACCACCGACGCCGACGCGCTGGCGGAGCTCTATGCGAAGACCGAGCATCCGTTCCTGGAGGCGCTGCTCCGTCACCGCGACGCGTCCCGGCTTCGGGTGACCGTCGAGGGGCTGCTGAAGACCGTCGATGACGACGGCCGCATCCGGACAACGTTCAACCAGACGATTGCCGCGACCGGACGGCTGTCGTCCACCGACCCCAACCTGCAGAACATCCCCATCCGCACCGAGGAAGGCCGGCAGATCCGCGAGGCCTTCGTCGTGGGCGACGGCTGCGAGTGTCTGCTCACCGCCGACTACAGCCAGATCGAGATGCGGATCATGGCCCACCTCTCCGAGGACGAAGGGCTGATCGAAGCATTCACCTCGGGCATGGACTTCCACTCGGCCACCGCGGCCCGCGTCTTCGGTGTACCAGCCGCGGAAGTGACTGGCGGCATGCGAGCGAAGATCAAGGCGATGAACTACGGCCTGGCGTACGGTCTGTCCGCGTTCGGGCTGTCGCGCCAGCTCGCGGTCGACGTCTCCGAGGCCCAGACGCTGATGAACGAGTACTTCGAGCGTTTCGGCGGCGTTCGCGACTACCTCGCGGAGGTGGTCGACCGGGCCCGGTACGAGGGATACACCGAGACGATCCTCGGGCGACGCCGTTATCTGCCCGACCTCACCAGCGACAACCGGCAGCGCCGGGAGATGGCCGAGCGGATGGCGCTCAACGCGCCGATGCAGGGCTCTGCCGCCGACATCATCAAGGTCGCGATGCTCGGGGTCGACCGGGCGTTACGAGCTGAGCGGCTCGCGTCCCGAATGCTGTTGCAGGTGCACGACGAGCTGGTCATCGACGTCGCTTCCGATGAGCGCGAGGTCGTCGAGAAGCTGGTCCGGCACGAGATGGGTGCGGCTTATCCGTTGCGAGTGCCGCTGGACGTGTCCGTGGGCGTCGGTCGAAACTGGCAGGAGGCCGGGCACTGATCGAAAACACCCACCGGGCTCCACGGTCGGTCAGAAGGGGTGGCACTTTCGGCTCGGGCATGGCACCGTCGTGATTCGGGGAACGACCGGACGACACCAAGGTGGCGGGCCGTGAGAGCAGGGCTGCGCTATGCCGCGGGGGCGGTGGCGGGCGCCAGCCTGTTGATTCTCGTCTCGGCGACCTTGCTCCCGGGTACCGGCGGCAAGGGTGACACGTGGGTCGTCTCCACCCAGCCCACGGATGCCGTCGCGCAGAGCTTTGACACCGCCCAGGACTGGGCGCAGGCCGAGCCGTTGATGGGTATGCCACAGATGGCCAGCCCGCCCCTCGGCGTGCTGCCGTCCGTTCCTGGCCAGGCAGACGACCGAACCAGCCTTCCGGTCGTGCATCGGGTCCCGCTGGGCGGCCAATCCATCCCGGCGACCGTTCTTGCGGCCTATCGCAAGGCGGCTGATCGAATCGCAGTGGACGACCCATCGTGTGGCCTGCGCTGGCAAGTGCTGGCGGGAATCGGCAAGATCGAGTCTGGTCATGCGCGAGGAGGACGCCTCAACGCAGCAGGTGACGCGGTCCCACGGATACTCGGCCCAGTTCTCAACGGCTACGGCTCAGTCGCGGCCATCTCCGACCACGACGACGGACGGTGGGATCTCGATGCGACGTGGGACCGCGCCGTCGGGCCCATGCAGTTCATTCCGGGCACGTGGGCCGGGTTCGGCGTCGACGGCTCCGGCGACGGCACTGCCGACCCCAACAACGTGTTCGACGCCACCCTTTCCGCCGGGCGCTACCTCTGCGTCGGCGGGTCGGAGGTGCGTACCTCCGCGGGCTTGTCCGCAGCGCTTCGTCGGTACAACAACTCCGCGGCATACGTCGCGACGGTGATGAGCTGGATCCGGGCTTATGACAGCGGAACCGCCGTGCCGGCCGACGACGCCGGTCCGGGCACCAGCCCTGGAGGCAACACATCAGCGGCGTCACAGCCGACTGTGACAGGCCCGCCGACCGGCGCACCGACCGGTACGCCGACAGGTACCGCTACGCCGACCCCGACGCCGACCACCACCGGCCCGACCCCCACACCCGTCCCGACGCCGACCACTACGCCCGCCCCGACCCAATCGCCATGCCCGACTCCGACTCCGACGCCGACTCCGACACCGTCTCCTTCGCCGACGCCGACTCCGACCCCCACACCGTCTCCGACGTCGACGCCGACGCCGACCCCCACTCCGACGCCAACCGGATGCCTCCCTGCCCCCTGATCGATCAGCTCGCGGCGCGTCGGGTCGAGCGTTCGCGGAGCAGACCCCACAGCACGACGAGTGCGGCGGCGCACATCGTCGGAATCAGCACACTGGGCAGCGTGTCGGCGGTGAGTTCGACCACCGCGACATAGGCAACGAGGATCCCCCAGATCACGGCGGTGGTGAGGCGGTCTCCGCTGGCCAGATGTGCATAGACCAGCAATTGGGCGACCGCCAGCAGCGCGCCGAGCGCGGTGAACCAGGCAGCCCATGGTGTCAGCGCGACGTATTGGTCGCCGGCGACGATCTGCACCGCCACGGCGGGCAACACAGCGACGCCAGCGACGAGTGCCGCACCGCAGCCGATCACGGCAGACAGGCCGAGCCGGACCGCTCCGCGCCGTCGCCGCGGGTCGGTCAAAGCCGGAAACGCCACCAACGGGACGAACTGTGGCAGCCAGAACGCGATCTTGGTGAAGACCGCACCGGCTGCGTACAGGCCACTCTGCTGCGCCGGCAGCACATGCCGGGCGAGAAAGACATCCGCGTTGGTCAGCAGGACGAAACCGAGCAGCATTCCACCGGAGGCGAGAGTCGAGCGGATACTCATGCCCAGCGTGTGCAGTTGAGCCGGGCGCAGCGGTGGCCGTGCCACCAGCCAGCAACCTGCTCCTGCCACGACCAGACCGGCCGCGATACCGACCAGCGCTCCGGCGGCCGTCGGCTCGATCGCCATCCCGATCAGCCCACCGGAAACTCGCAGCAGCGCCTGCCCGGCGACCAGGATCGCGAGCACCTGAAAGCGCTCGGCGCCCTGCACTATCCCGAGGGCCGGAGCGGTGGCGGTCAGCGCCGCGATCCCCACCGCCACGGCGAGGGCCGGAACGACGGACGAGAGCTGCAGGAACTCACGCAGGAGTGGAGAGAGCAACCCCAACGCCAATCCGACTGCCACCGCGATGGCGAGCCCGGCTCGAATCACCGGGACGACGGCCTGCCCCTTCGCCGTGGAGCGGGCCGTCGTGGCCTGCACCGCCAGCGCCGCCACAGAATCGGCGATCACCAGCGCCAGCAGGGCACCGAACGCACCGAACTCAGCCGGCCCCAGCACCCGCGCACCGACGACAGTCAGCACGTACCCGAGCGCATTGGCCACGCTGGTCCCGACAGCGACGGCGCCGGTCTCGCGAATGGCCGTGCCGACCCGAGACATGCGACGACGGTAGACGCCTGCGCCGGACGATACGGCGGGGGCTGGTACCGTGCCTGCACCGGTGACCATGGTGTGACACCGGTAGTCAGCACGTCGATTGACCGTGATCGCCTGCGACGGGTAGCCTCTGCGGTGCGCTGTGGGCCTGCGCGACCTCGGACCGAGCAGGCTCGCGCTCGTTCATGTCGGTTCACTGGTTCTAGATGCCCCCACGGTGTCCGGGTCCCACGGCACGGCGATCACAGGGCCCTCCGCGCACCGCCTGAATCGCATCTGTCCGACCGGAGCCCCCCACCACATGACGAGCAGCATCGAGGCGCCTACGACTCCCGAACCCCCCCAGGTCGCCGTCAACGACATCGGGTCCGAAGAGGCTTTCCTCGCGGCAATCGACGAAACGATCAAGTATTTCAACGACGGTGACATCGTTTCCGGTGTCATCGTCAAGGTCGACCGGGACGAGGTCCTGCTCGACATCGGTTACAAGACCGAAGGCGTCATTCCCTCGCGTGAGCTGTCCATCAAGCACGACGTCGACCCGGCCGAGGTCGTCTCGGTCGGCGACCAGGTCGAGGCCCTGGTTCTCCAGAAGGAGGACAAGGAAGGCCGGCTCATCCTGTCCAAGAAGCGGGCTCAGTACGAGCGCGCGTGGGGCAAGATCGAGGAGATCAAGGAGGCCGACGGCGTCGTCAGTGGCACCGTCATCGAGGTGGTCAAAGGTGGGCTGATCCTCGACATCGGCCTGCGCGGATTCCTACCGGCGTCGCTGGTCGAGATGCGCCGGGTCCGCGACCTGCAGCCCTACGTGGGCAAGGAGATCGAGGCGAAGATCATCGAGCTGGACAAGAACCGCAACAATGTGGTCCTGTCCCGCCGAGCCTGGCTCGAGCAGACCCAGTCCGAGGTCCGTTCCACCTTCCTGCAGACCCTGCAGAAGGGCCAGATCCGGGGCGGCGTCGTTTCCTCGATCGTCAACTTCGGCGCTTTTGTCGATCTCGGCGGCGTCGACGGCCTGGTGCACGTCTCCGAGCTGTCCTGGAAGCACATCGACCACCCCTCCGAGGTGGTCGAAGTCGGCCAAGAGGTCACCGTCGAAGTACTCGACGTCGACATGGACCGCGAGCGGGTCTCGCTCTCGCTGAAGGCCACCCAGGAAGACCCCTGGCAGCAGTTCGCGCGGACTCATCAGATCGGCCAGATCGTGCCCGGCAAGGTCACCAAGCTGGTGCCCTTCGGTGCGTTCGTCCGGGTCGACGACGGCATCGAGGGGCTCGTGCACATCTCCGAGCTCGCCGAGCGGCACGTCGAGATCCCCGAGCAGGTCGTGCAGGTCGGCAAGGACGTCATGGTCAAGGTCATCGACATCGACCTCGACCGGCGGCGCATCTCGCTGTCGCTCAAGCAGGCCAACGAGGGAGACGTCGCGGCCACGGTGTCCGAGCACTTCGACCCGACCCTCTACGGCATGGCCGCCGACTACGACGACGCCGGCAACTACAAGTACCCGGACGGCTTCGACCCCGACACCCAGGAGTGGCTGCCGGGTTACGACTCTCAGCGCGAGGAGTGGGAGCGGCAGTACGCCGAGGCCCACACTCGCTGGGAGGCGCACAAGAGCCAGATCGAGACCGCCCAGGTCGAGGAGGCTCAGGCGAGCGCCGACACGCCGACGTCCTATGCCTCGACCGAACGGGTCGAGGACGACAGCGGCACGCTGGCCTCGGACGAGGCCCTCCAGGCGCTGCGCGAGAAGCTCACCGGCAACTGACCGCCGGACGGTAGGGCGGTGCCTCGTCGTGCGCTGATTGCCGCCGTCGTGGTGGTGCTGATGGCGTCGGGGTGTTCCCCGGAGGCGGACGAACCGGAACTGCCGGAGCTTTCTACCAACCCCACCACTGGATCGACTGGGCCCACGACCGGCCCAACTGCTACGCCCGCGAGCGGCCCGATCCCCGAGTTCTGCGACGAGGTCGTTCCGTTCACTGACGTCGTTCGGATCATGGCCGTGCCGATCGCGGGCGGAACCAGCCGCACATATGCGACTGACTTCTCTGCGGAGTCTGGCCGCACTGCTCGGCTGACCTGCCTCTATGGCGTCCAGCCGGCGCCGGCCGGCGGGCAGGCCCCGCCACCTCAGCTGGAGATCAGCCTGAGCAGTTATGTCGACGAAGCGGCGGCCAACGCTCGGCTGGAGGACACGGTCGGGTCTGCTCGGTCTTCTGGTCAGCAGGTCGAAGCGCAGACCGCGACGAACCACCAGGCATTCCTACTCTCCGACTCGGCGGCCATCACCTACGTCGCCGCCATCGGCGACCGGACATTGGTCGTGACACTTGCTCGTGGCGTGGTTCCCGCCCCGGCTGAACGGGTCGTTCTGCTGGGATTGGCCGAGGCAGTCTTGGGCGTACCGGTCGCGACTGCATCGCAGCCTGCATCGCCGACGACGACCTGACGAGCCGGCTGGGTCGTGTTCGTTCGCCGAGGACGAACGGGGATTCGGAATTGAGTCGAGTCGACTCAAGTTGAATCGGGTAGCGGCCGTCTGATGGCTGCACTGAACCAACGGAGGTTTCTTCCATGAACACAGTTGTATTCCGCCGGCGGCGAGACCCGTTCGCCGACTTCGACGCACTGTTCCGGACCGCATTCGCGCCAGTCACTCGGTCCATGGGCTTCAGCCCGGCGGCCGAGGTGAGCCGCGACGGCGAGGACGCCGTTGTCCGCGTCGAGCTCCCTGGGCTGGATGTCGAACGGGACATCACCGTCGAAGTCGACCGGAATCGCCTGGTCGTCAGCGGTGAGCGTCGCGACGAGCGGTCCGAGGACAGCGACGGCCGGGTGCTTCGCGAAGTCCGCTACGGCAGCTTCCACCGGTCGTTCTCGTTGCCCGCGCACGTGACGGACGACGACGTGACCGCACGCTACGACACGGGCGTGCTGTCCGTTCGGGTTGCCGGTGCCTACGCGGGGTCGACGCCTCGGCGGATTGCCGTCGCCGGACCGGCTTCCACAGCGGCCGGTAGCACCGGACCAGCCGCCGACGGCACCGAGCCGCAGGTCGGCGCACCGGTCGATAGCGAGCAGGCTGCCTGACCAGACCGGCCTGGCACGCTGAACGACTGTGCCTGGCACGGTGAACCGTCACTATCGCTCCTCCTAGGCTGCACCCGTGCTGCGCGTCGGGCTGACCGGAGGCATCGGGTCGGGCAAATCAACGGTTGCGCGGCGGCTGGTCGAGCGGGGTGCCGTTCTGATCGATGCTGATGTCATCGCTCGCGAGGTCGTCGGGCCGGGTACGACCGGCTTGCAGGCGGTGCTGACCGAGTTCGGCGCGCACGTGCGGACACCAGATGGTTCCCTCGATCGGGCCGCCCTGGCTCAGGTCGTCTTCGGTGACGAGGCCCGCCGGCAGGCATTGAACGCGATCATGCACCCGCTGGTCGCCGCCCGGCGAAGTGAGCTCGTCGGTGCCGTGGCGGCTGACGCCGTCATCGTCGAGGACATCCCGCTGCTCGTCGAGAACGATCTGGGAGCGGGCTTTCATCTCGTCGTCGTCGTCCACGCCACACCTGAGGAACGCGCGCGCCGCCTGGTCGCCGAGCGCGGGATGAACGCTGACGACGTCAGGGCGCGAATTCGCTCCCAGGCCGACGACGCCGCCCGCCGCGGGGCGGCGGACGTATGGCTGGACAACTCCGGCTCCACGAAGGACCTGCTGACCGCGGTCGACGCGCTCTGGAATGACCGCCTGGTGCCCTACGAGCGCAATGTTCGGAACCGAACCATCGTCTGGCGGTCAGGCACACCAGTAATCGAGCCGTATGACGAAACGTGGCCGGCGCAGGGTCGGCGATTGAGTGCCCGCGTCGCGCACGCCGCTGGACCGCGTGGCCTGGCAGTCGAGCACACCGGTTCAACCGCTGTCCCCGGCATCCGAGCGAAAGACGTCATCGACCTACAACTCGCCGTGCGCACATTGCGCGACGGCGACGCGATCCAGCCTGCCCTGGAGGACGCCGGCTTCCCGCGAGCTTCCGGCGATTGGAGCGACCGCCCCAAGGCGGCCGACCCCGATCCCGTTCACTGGCAGAAGCGGTTCCACGGTTCCGCTGACCCTGGCCGCGTAGTCCACCTGCACATTCGTGAGAAGGGGTCGCCTGGCTGGCGATATGCGCTGCTGTTCCGCGACTGGCTGCGCGCGAACCCGGACGAAGCTGCTGCTTACGAGGCGGAAAAGCTGCGGCTTGTCGCCCGCCACGCCACAGTCGACGACTACGCCTGGGCCAAAGAGCCGTGGTTCGACGCGGCGCTGCCTCGCGCCGAGGCATGGGCTGAGCAATCATTGTGGTCTCCAAGTTCCTGACCGTAGATCTTGAGACAGATGCGGCGGTCTAACTGGCGCAGATGTCACGAGATCGCCGGAAAGGCGATGCAGAGTCTGAGTCCCGAGCCTGTCGGGGGCCCGACGTACGGTTGACCCGTGCGACCCCTAGCCGAGATCCGGCGCAGCATGACGCCGTTTAGCGTCATGAGCGAGTGGCAACCCTCGGGCGACCAGCCACAGGCGATCGACGAGCTCGAGCGTCGGGTGCACGGCGGAGAGCGGGACATCGTCCTGCTGGGCGCGACCGGCACCGGCAAGAGCGCAACGACGGCGTGGCTG
Organism: uncultured Actinomycetota bacterium; assembly: GCA_963831385.1. Classification (GTDB taxonomy): domain Bacteria; phylum Actinomycetota; class Actinomycetes; order Jiangellales; family Jiangellaceae; genus JACVRX01. The sequence goes on along the minus strand of CAWHPW010000006.1, from coordinate 4,132 downwards.
GTGGAGCGAGTCCAGCGGCCGACTCTGGTGATGGCTCCGAACAAGACCCTCGCCGCGCAGCTCGCCACCGAGTTCCGAGAGCTGCTGCCGAACAATGCGGTGGAGTACTTCGTCTCCTATTACGACTACTACCAGCCCGAGGCGTACATCCCGCAGACCGACACCTACATCGAGAAGGACTCCTCCATCAACGAGGAGGTCGAGCGGCTTCGGCACGCGGCCACGGCCAGCCTGCTGACCAGGCGTGACGTGGTGGTGGTCGCGACCGTTTCCTGCATCTACGGCCTCGGCTCGGCACAGGAGTACCTCGACCGGATGGTCTGGTTGCGGGTGGGGGAGGAGCGCGACCGGGAGGGCCTGCTACGCCGGTTGGTCGGCATGCAGTACGCGCGCAACGACCAGAACTTCACCCGCGGCACATTCCGGGTGCGCGGTGACACGCTGGAGATCATCCCGATGTACGAGGAACTCGCCCTTCGGGTCGAGTTCTTCGGTGACGAAATCGAGCGGATAACCACGCTGCACCCGTTGACCGGCGAGGTGATCCGGGAGGAGGACGTCGTGCACGTCTTCCCGGCCTCGCACTACGTCGCCGGCCCGCAGCGGATGGAGCGGGCGATCCAGGGCATCGAGGAGGAGCTGGTCGAGCGCCTGCAGACCTTGGAACGCCAGAACAAGCTGCTCGAGGCCCAGCGGTTGCGCATGCGCACGACGTACGACGTGGAGATGATGCGCCAGGTCGGCTTCTGCTCGGGGATCGAGAACTATTCGCGGCACATCGACGGCCGGCCCGCGGGCAGCGCACCTAACTGCTTGCTCGACTACTTCCCGGAGGACTTCCTGCTCGTCATCGACGAGTCGCACGTGACCGTCCCGCAGATCGGCGGGATGTACGAAGGCGACATGAGCCGCAAGCGCACGCTGGTCGAGCACGGGTTCCGGCTGCCCAGCGCGATCGACAACCGCCCGCTGCGGTGGGAAGAGTTCCTGCAGCGGATCAACCAGACCGTCTACTTGTCCGCGACACCGGGGCCGTACGAGCTGGGCAAGGCAACGGGTGTGGTCGAGCAGATCATCCGCCCCACCGGGCTGGTCGACCCGGAGGTCGTCGTCAAGCCCACCCGGGGTCAGATCGACGACCTGATGGATGAGATCAAGCTGCGTACCAATCGCAACGAGCGCATCCTGGTGACGACCCTGACCAAGAAGATGGCCGAGGACCTCACCGACTACCTGCTCGAACACGGGATCCGGGTGCGCTATCTGCACAGCGAGGTCGACACCCTGCGCCGGGTCGAGCTGCTGCGCGAGCTGCGAACCGGCGAGTTCGACGTCCTGGTCGGCATCAACCTGCTGCGCGAGGGTTTGGACTTGCCCGAAGTGTCCCTGGTCAGCATCCTCGATGCAGACAAGGAAGGGTTCCTCCGCTCCGGCACCTCGCTCATCCAGACCATCGGCCGGGCGGCCCGCAACGTCTCCGGTCAGGTGCACATGTACGCCGACGTCGTCACTCCGTCGATGCGCAATGCGATCGACGAGACCAACCGACGCCGGCAGAAGCAGGTCGCCTACAACTCCGAACACGGCATCGACCCGACTCCGTTGCGCAAGCGGATCAGCGACATCACCGAGCTGTTGGCCCGGGAGGATGCAGACACCGATGCGCTTATCGGTGGTTCCGGCCGGGCTCAGAGCAGGGGCAAGGCGCCGGTGCCCGGCATGCGCAGCACGTCCGACGTCGGCCGGCATGCGGCCGAGCTGGCCGGGATGCCGGCGGCAGATCTCGCCGATTTGATCCAGCAGCTCACCGACCAGATGCACACCGCCGCAGGTGAGCTGCAGTTCGAGCTGGCGGCCCGGCTACGCGACGAAGTGGCCGAGCTGAAGAAGGAACTCCGCGGAATGCATGAGGCTGGCGTCGCCCGGTGACCGGTGAGGAGCTCCTCGCCTACTGCCTGGCCAAGCCCGGCGCGTGGCAGGACGAGCCGTGGGAAGGTGACGTCGTCGCCAAAGTCGGCGACAAGATCTTCGCGTTCCTGGGCGACGGCGGAGTCGGCGTCAAGGGCGGCCGCAACCGGGACGAGGCGAACGAGTGGCTGGCCCGCTATCCCGACGACGCGTCGGTGATGGCCTACATCGGCCGGTCCGGCTGGAACACGCTCCGTATCGGCGGTGCCATTCCTGACGACGAGATCGGGCAAGCGGTCGACGACTCCTACGACCTGGTTGTGGCGAAACTGCCCAAGCGGCTGCGGCCACAGTAGAAACAGGCCACCTCCGGATCCGTGAGAGGATCGGCGGGAGCGTGGAGGGGAGTATTCCTTCGCGGCGGCATCGTCACCACGGCAATCTGCCTGCTGCTTGATCGCGGGTGCTGCCCGGTGTCGCCGGCCCCGACGTCGGGGCGGAAGAGACCTCCGGGTCACCGGCTTGTCCTGACCACGGAGGCTGCATCGGTGAACATCAGCACAACGACCTGGCTCGTCACCATGGCTGTGCTGCTCGCCGTCATCGTCGCGGACCTGTTCATCGTCGGCCGCAACCCACGCGAGCCGTCAATGCGCGAAGCCACCGCCTGGGTGCTGCTCTACGTCAGCCTGGCAATCGTGTTCGGGATCGGCGTCGGGTTCGTCTCCGGGGCGCAGTATGCCGGCGAGTTCTTCGCCGGCTGGCTCACCGAGTACAGCCTGTCGATCGACAACCTGTTCGTATTCGTGATCATCATGAGCCGGTTCGCAGTACCTCGGCAGTACCAGCAGACGGTGCTGCTCGTCGGGATCATCCTGGCGCTGGTGTTCCGCGGTCTGTTCATCGCCGCTGGCGCCGCGGCGATCGCGCGGTTCAGCTGGGTCTTCTACCTGTTCGGCGCCTTTCTGATCTGGACCGCCGTGGCGCTCGCGCGACACGGGGAGGATGACGAAGGCGATTACAAGGAGAACGTGCTCATCCGAGCCGCACGGCGGGTGCTGCCCACGACCAGGGAGTACCACGGTGTGAAACTCGTCGTCCGGGTCGATGGCAAGCGCCTGGTCACGCCGATGCTCATCGTCATGATCGCGATCGGGACGACAGACGTGTTGTTCGCGCTCGACTCGATCCCGGCGATCTATGGCCTCACCCAGGAGCCGTACCTTGTTTTCACCGCCAACGCGTTCGCCCTGATGGGGCTGCGCCAGCTGTACTTCCTGATCGGCGGGCTGCTGAAGCGGCTGGTCTACCTGTCCTACGGTCTCGCCTTCGTCCTCGGCTTCATCGGAGCAAAGCTGATCCTGGAGGCGCTGCATACCAACGAGGTGCCGTTCATCAACGATGGTGAGCCCGTCTCGTGGGCGCCCGAAATCCCCATCTGGGTTTCGCTGGCGGTCATCTTCGGCACCATCGCCGTCACCGCCGTCGCCAGCTTGGTGAAGACTGGCCGCGACAACGCCGCTCTGCGCAAGGATCAGCCCACGACGTGATTTGCGTCGGCGAGCACCTACCAGCCCCGAGCACGCCACTCCGGCAGCTGGGGTCGTTCGGCGCCGAGCGTGGTGTCATTGCCGTGGCCCGGGTACACCCAGGTTTCGTCGGGCAGCCGGTCGAACAGCTTGCTGTTGACGTCGGCAAAGAGCTGCTCGAAGTCGTTCCGATTGCCGTGGGTGTTCCCGACCCCGCCGGGAAAGAGGCTGTCGCCAGTCCACAGGTGCGGCGGGCCGGTCGGGTCGTCATAGAGGAGCGCGATGCTGCCCGGTGTGTGCCCGACCAGGTGGATCACCTCGAGTACGCAGCTCCCCACCTGCAGGCGATCACCGTCGGCGACGAGTACGTCCGTACGCACCGGGATCCCCGGCGCGTCGGCGGCGTGTGCCACGGTCGTAGCCCCAGTTGCTGCGATCAGCTCGGCGAGCGCCTGCCAATGGTCGGGATGCCGATGCGTGGTCACGACATGGGTGAGTGGCCCCTCGCCGCACAGTGCGAGAATGCGCCCTGGCTCGGCAGCGGCGTCGATGACCAATTCGTCTCCGGTGTCGCGACAGCGCAGGACGTAGGTGTTGTTGTCCATCGGCCCGACGGACGCCTTGGTGACGATCAGATGGGCGAGCTCTCGGACCGCGGGCGAGCCGGCTGGATCGACCTTGCCGCTGTAGGTGCT
>CAWHPW010000005.1:0-120893 GCA_963831385.1 uncultured Actinomycetota bacterium | reverse complement strand
GCCCTGCCGAGCAGTCGAGCACGGAGGAGGAGCCCGGTGAACATCCATACCGTCGGCGACCTGATCGCTGCCTTGGAACGTTTCGGTGATCCTGCCATGCCAGTGCTCGTAGAAATCGGAGAAGGGGCAGCAGACGTCGTGTCCGACCTTCAGCTGATCAACGTCGGCGACGAGCCAACAGCGCTCATCCGCCCGCATCGGCTCGAAGGGGAGTGAGCCGAGCTCGTGGACCTAGACATCCACCGCCGGAGGTCACCGGCTACATCGGCGCGATTGCCCGTGCTGTGGCGGGGGCATGCGCCAGGCGGTTGGTGGCGGCCTATCTGCATCGGTCGGCCGCCGCGACATCTTCCGCTTCGACACTAGGACGGCGACGTCGTCGAGCGCTGGGACGTGCTCCAGACGATCCCGCCAGCGGTCAGCCAACGACCACACCATGTTCTGACCGTCACCTTGGTGTGGCGGTCCGTCGCGGGTCTACTCCCCTGTATGGCAGTCCGAGGCAACGTCCCCGAGAGCCGCACGCGCGTACGACGCCCGCAGCGCCGGGGCACAGGCCGTTATGCAGTCAGGATCCGCGGGCCGAAGAGCCGAACCGGGACGGCTGCAGCGACGGCCGCGACCGCGTGGGTGACAGTGGTCGAGATGTGCGCAACGAGGGCGAGGCCGACGCCGCTGGCGAGCAAGACGACGAGCTCCACATGCTATGGCCCGGGATCGGCATAGGAGCGAGGCGTTCTTGGCGCGACGAAGGTCGCCCAAGTGAGCGCAGTCACGCAAATACGCGCCGCGGCCGGGTCAGGTCAGGGCGACGCCGTACGGTGAACCGACGAGGGAGGCGGACCGATGAGCGGAACCGAGAAAGACCCCGCGGGAATCCTGGAAGATCGTCTGCGCATCGGCGCCGGCTTCGCGGCGGCCGACCGGCTGCGCATTCTCGGTGCCCTGTCCGCGCTTGCGCCGCATCTGTCGGGATGGGCGCCCGACCAGGTCGACCTCGAGGTGTCGTTGAAAGACACCGAGGGCCCGGACCAGAAGGTCACCCTTCAAGCCTGGCTGGCGGGACGGTCGCACCTGGTGGCCACCTCCCATGAGCGCGACCTCGATCATGCGCTCGCGGAGGTGCGTAGCGAGCTGATTCGCCAGATCGAGGACGAGAAGTCGCGGCGCGAACCTCGCAAGCGCCGCAAGACCCGCAACCGCACGTCCTGACCCGGTTGGGGATTCGGCGGCGCCCTGCATCGCGACCCAGGCGTAGTCGCTGACGGCGGCGGCGGACACCGATGACGAGCGGCTGATCTCCCCAGCCTCGATCGGCACCGGGATACGGCCGAACCTGCGCTCATCGGCTACGAGCATGACCTACGGCTAGACCTTCAGCCTTAGTCATAAGATCGCGCCGCGTGGCGCTATCTCAATGGCGGCAACGCCCGGCCATTATGCGTGGCATCACGCTGGTGGGTGAGTTCGACACGTCGCGCGCTCATGCAAGTCAATGCAGCGCGACCGTCAGCAACAGCACAGACGGCTCCAGGGCCTCGAGGTCGTGCCTCTGCGGCGGCACCGCGACCAGGTCACCCGGTCCCAGCTCGGCGTGCGACTGGCCGGCGCGAAGCAGGACCCGCCCCCGTAGGCAGAACACCGATGCATCCCCGGGACTCTTGTGCTCGCCCATCACGCGCCCCACCGCAAGCGCCACGATGGTCTGTCGCAGACGCGCTCCGGACCTGCCATAGACGGTGACCGAGCTGCGACCGCTCTCGGCTGTCGTGGCCGCCACGAGTTGGGCCTCGGCCAGCGCAGTGATCGACGCAACGTCCATGGACGTCGATGGTGGCACGGGAGGGCCGCCACAGGCTGGAAGAACCCGCACGCGCGGCGCATGCGATGACCAGCTGGCACGAGTTCATGTTGACCGGATCCTTCGATGCAGGAGGACACTGACGGCGAGAGGTGCGCGAAGCTGGATTCTCGCCGGGAGGGGCCAACTGTGCCTGACAACATAGAACTGACCGTGCGATTGCACTCGGTGAGCGGTGAGGATGTTTCCGTGATAACCCGCGACTTTGGTGGCGCCGCGGAGGCGCTGGATGCGATCGGTCATGATCTGAACGAGCGGCGAAGTCTGACCTTGACCCGAGCGAGGTCCAACCGCGAGGCCCGCGAGCACGGCGTGGTCATCAACCTGGCCAACGTCGTGTTCGTGTCGGGTGTACACGACAGACAACGCCAGCGTTGAGACGGGCCAGTACATCTGACGGCTGGTTCGGCGGCCAGAACGCATGAGCGTCATCGGTGCGGGTCGGTGGCCCTGGTTGGATCGCTACTGGGCGAGCAGCCCATCCAGCACGGCTTGCTCGCCGCCGCCGACGAACCGCCCGAACATCATCGGTGTTGAGTGCGGTCACCGCTGCCGCGTCGTCCGGGGCTGAATCAACCAGGTCGGCAAGCTCGACGAAGAACCGTGCGAAGCCAACCGGCGAGATGATCTCCAACAGCCGGGCCGGCCCGTGAGGCTGATCGACAAATAAGATCAGCGTGACACGCCCCGGAAGCGGTGCTGGATGCTTGGGGCACTCCGTGCCGGTCTGGACGGGAGATCTCCAGTCTCGGTCACAGGATTGCGCCTCGTGGCGCGATTTCGATGGCGGCTACGCCCCGGGCGAACAGCGCCACGAGCCGGTCACCATGTCTGCTGCGAAGCAGTCCGGAGTCCTCCGCCAAGGTTGAGATGACGTGCTCAATGACCTGGTCTGTTTCGATCGTGTCGGGTTCGTCGTATGTGACGTCGATGTGATCACCGCCGGTGAGCCGGACGCGTAACACAACTCCTGCCATTGGTCACCGACCCTAGAGGTCGGGCGCGAGTCGGTAGCGCACGCGGTGGCTGTCCGCGCAGAGGAACGCGCCCGTGGGGTGTGCTTCTGACGGGTGCGCTGCGCTCGCCGTCGGGGGAGGGGGGAGGGGGCAAAGGCCGGTGTCGCGGTTGGAGAACCCGGCTTCGTGCAGCGGCGCCAGGAAGGCCTCGGCCAGGGCAAGGGAGTGCGGCCCGAGTGGGTCGCGAGTCTTTAGCATGCCGGCTACCCCGGGATGGTTTTCCAGGACCTTATGGAGCCGGTGAGCGAGCGCCTTGATCTGCTCGGTCCATGGCAAGGCGTGGGTGATGTCGCAGTCGACCTTCGGCCGCGCTCATGCCCTTGGCGGTGGTGCAGCCGACAATGGTGGTCAGCCGCCGCCACTGGCCACCGCACTCACCGCGACGATTCAGGCCTGTGGTTGCGGGCCAGGGCCGGCGCGCTGACCAGCGAACCGAACCAGGGCGGCGCCGCTCTGGCGCGGCGGCTGGACCGACACCCTGTTGGAGGAGGACAGCAATGGCAAGGGTCGACATCGACGGTGACAGCCTGATCGTCGAGATCGAAGGGTCGGACAAGCTGTGGGCGCTGAAGAGCCGCCTGATCATCCCGCTGGCCAACGTCCTTGGCGCCACCGCCGACCCTGGTGTGATCAACGAACCAAAGGGCATCCGCGCCCCCGGCGCGCACGTGCCCGGCGTCATCACCGCAGGCACCTTCCACATCCACGGCGAGCGGGTCTTCTGGGACGTCCACGATCCGGCCAAGGCCGTCGTCATCGAACTGGCCGACGAACACTATGCCCGCCTCGTCATCCAAGTCGCCGACCCCGGCGCCACCGTCGCGCTCGTCGAAAACTCCACCCAGCGGCCGTAACACCCACAACCGCAACACCGAATCTGATCGCGGGTAGTGCGCCGTTGTGTAGCAGGGCGCCTAGGCCTGGGATCGGGTGACGATCACCCGGCGTCTCGTGGGTGATCTTCGTCGCCAGCCCTGCGGCGTGACGTCATTCGTGACGCGAAATGGAGTAAACCCCGTGCGGTTTCAGGCACCCGGTGGGGCGGCGGCTAACCAGAGTCACTGGTAAGGGGCCAGATGCAGCGGATGGCATCCGCCTTGCAAGCGGGCGGTTCGGGTTCTAGTCCCGGCGCCAGCTCTAGGTCTGACCTGGGGAAATACATTGTCGTAAGATCAAATGATCTTACGAGTCTCGCCACGGCTCACGTCCAGAGTGATCTCTCGATGCCGTCGGCGGGGACCAACCGACGGCGTGACGTACCTGTAGGTGTGTTAATCGTCAGCGAGATCTGCTGGCAGCGGCGAACGTCTGCTCGACGGGTTGACACGACGCGCTTCGCGCTGGTGGACATCACGCGGTTCGCCGGCGGCATCGTCGTGCACTCGTATGGCTTCAGTGACGCGCGGTCTCCAAAGCAAGCTTGGTCAGCGCAGCGCTGGTCATCGTGCGGCGCAAGACAGCCCACCTCCAGCGGCGGGTGGGGAGTGTCCTGGACAGAGGGAAAGGCCCGCAGTGCGGGCCTTTCCCGGTGTAGCTGTGGAGCTGTTACGCGCTGACGAGGCCGTTCGTCTTGTGCACGAGCACCTCTCCGCCGGTGACCTTGGGCGCGTTCGGGAGTGCGGTCTCGAGCTTCTCGTCGCGCACCCAGGTGGCTGCGGCGCGGGTCGACTCGTCGGCCTGTGCCGAGGTCTCGAAGAAGCCTATGGAGCTCATGACGCCGTTGCTGGCCCCGATCAGGTAGTAGCCGCTGAAGCCCGGCAGCTTGCTGAGACGGGGCAGAAGGTTCTCGCCGACGTTCTTGACGAGCTCCTCGGTGCGACTCTGGTCGATTCCCTCGTAGCGTCTGATGGTGGCGTGCATATGGTGCTCCTGACTCTCTCTTCGTTCAAGGGTGGAGAACCCGATTGAATTCTCCCGGTGCACTCAGGCCCGGTATGAAAGTCGAAGAGCGGGTTCGGAGCCTCACGGGCTTCCGTCTGGGGTCTTCTGGCGCGTCTCGAGTGTATCAGACTTCTTGACGACGTAGGTTTACGTGTACTACGTTATCTACCGTACCGACGTAGGAGTGCCGGATGTGTCCCTTCTCAGTCACTCTGCAGCATGTTCCGGATCGGGAGCTAGGCCCGCTTTTGATTCAGCTTGCGCAGGCGGGCTTCCAAAATCCGATCATCAGGGCAGTTGATGCCGATGACACTTCGGGCGAAGCGGTAGCTCCTGCTGGCGAGCCGAGGGCGGATCTCGCCGAGGATTGGCGGCTCGTGCGGGAGCGGGAGGATGAGTCGTATCAGTGGCCGGAAGGGCGCGAGCGCTACTCGCGCTACCGCGTGTTCATAGGGACGACCCGCGCCGAAGGTGCGGTCCACATCGGCCTTGGCGAAACGCTGCGCAGGAAGTGGGGCCGCGACCGAAAGTACGTCGTCGCCTTCCTCGGCAGTGGATCCCCGCAGCAGCCGCTCGCCGAGTTCGCCGCCGCTGACGACTTCGAGGAGACTCGGGAGCTGCTCGCCGTCGTCCGTGGCAGCGACGGAGCGCGGCGCATGTACGGTGCCGGTGATGCACTTCCCCGCGTCTACAAGGAACGCTTCCAAACTCAGATGTACAGCGAGCGGGTCGTCTATCGAGGCGTCTGGAACAAGATCGTCGTAGTCGTCAGGGAGGACGACGACGAAACCATGCTGGACCACGCGCTGATCCAGGGCCGGCGGCGCTACCCGTTGTAGGTGTCTCACGGTTGCCGCGATGCGACGCACTCACGGGCAAGGCAACCCTTCAGCCGGCGCCGCCGGTGGGGGCGTCGTTGTCCTCGTTGACAGCGCTGCCCGAGATGGTGTGGCGGCCGCCAGCCGTACGGGTGATCTCGACCCGGCGAGGCTGTACCTTCGGTGACGCGGGGATTGTCACGTGCAGGACGCCATCGGCGTACTCGGCGGTGAGGTTCTCCGAATCGACACCCTCGCCGAGGGCGAGCTGTCTGGTGAACGACCCTTGGGGCCGCTCGGCGGCAATGACCTGCTCGCTCTCGCCGTAGTGAGGCGTCCTGTCGGCCCGGATTGTCAAGGCGCCGTGTTCAACGGTCACTTCGACGCTGTCTGGGTCGACGCCGGGCAGGTCGGCCTCCACGTGGTAGCTGCCGTCCTCACCGCGGTAGACGTCCATGGGCATGCCAAGCGGGGCACGTGTTCCGCTCGCAGCCATGGACACCAGCCGGTCGAGCTCCCGGAAGGGGTCACGGAAGGGCTCGAACCTCATCACCGACATCGGTGCATCCTCCTCGCATGGTGTCTGCACGGGACCAGGCACCAGCTCAGGTGACCCGTCCTCCCACTGGACAGGGTAGGCCTCCGCGCGCTCCCCAGCCATGCCTCACCAAACACATCGCCAAACCCCGCAGGTGACGGTCACCTGCCACGTTGCCGCCGCCAAGACCCCCGGCGGATTTCCCGGTGCGGGGCTCAGGTCGCCCTCGACCCGGCGCCGTGTGCGCTCTAGGCCCGGTACTCCACGACCAGCGGGCAGCGGAACGGGTCACTCGCGCCAAGCCCCACTTGATTGAGGTAGCGCACGACAATTCCGTATGCGCTCAGCAGGCTGGTCTCCGTATAGCTGACCCGGTGGCTTTCGCAGAAGTCGCGGACGATGGGCTGCGCGCGGCGCAGGTTGGGTCGCGGCATGCTGGGAAACAGGTGATGCTCGATCTGGTAGTTGAGGCCCCCGAGTGCGAAGTTCGTCGCCCAGCCGCCGCGGATGTTACGGGACATCAGCACCTGACGCCGGAGAAAGTCGATCTTCTCGTTGTGCGGGACGATGGGCATGCCGGTGTGGTTCGGGGCGAACGCACCTCCCAAGAGCAAGCCGAATAATCCCATCTGGACGCCAAAGAACGCGGCCGCCTTACTCGGCGGCAAGACCACCAGCAGAACCGTGATGTATCCACCGAGGCGAACAACGATGAACGCCGTCTCGGACCATCGGTGCTTCAGCGGCTCACGGCGCATGATCGTCTGGATGCTCGTCACGTGCAGCGCGAGGCCTTCCAACAGCAGAAGCGGGAAGAAGAAATAGCCCTGCCACCGGGCCAACCGACGGCCGAGTCCGCCTCTGCGCTGTACAGCCGATGGTGTGAAGGCAAATGCGCCGGGAGCGAGGTCGGGGTCGGCGCCCTCCTTGTTCGGGTTGAGGTGGTGACGGTTGTGCTTCGATCACCCACCAGCGATAGCTCAGCCCGCTGAAGAGCCCAGAGACAACACGCGCAGTCCACTCGTTCCAGCGGTGAGAGGCGAAGATCTGCTGATGTGCGGCGTCGTGCCCGAGGAAACCGAATTGGGCCAGCACGATCGCCAACACAGCAGCGAGCACGAGCTGGAACCACGAGTTGCCCAGGAAAGCGAAAACAACCCAGATCGCGACGAACGCCAGAACCAATCCGATGATCTTGATCCAGTAGTAGACGTACCGTCGCTCGAGCAGACCTGAAGACTGGATGTGACGCGAACAGCTCGGCGTACTCGCTGACGTACCGTACCCGCCGGGAGTCGACGGCACGAGCGGAATCCTCCACTGTCGGCGTCAGAAGCACCAGCGTCAAGACGTGCTTCTCGTGCGCTTCCCGGCTCAGTGGTCGTGGTCATCGCCAACACCGTCCTCGAGTCCAAGACATGACCGGAACCAGGGGCACGAACCGGTGCGGGGCTGCGCGGTCACCCCCGTCGAACCGCGGGGGCAGTCTCGCATTTCCTCGGGCGTGGCGTCACGACATCCATCTCGGCACCGGTGGAGTCGTGCGCTGGGGTCAGCCGGTGGACGGTTTCCACGCGTCGAGTTGTCGGGTGAGGTTGCCCTGTGCCTCGAACATCGCGAATGCCTCGTCAGCGCCGCAGTGCGAGTTGAGTGGGTTGGCGCACGCGGTCGCTTCCCACGCCTCGTACGCGGCGCTGTAGTCCGCAGCCGCTGCCTCTGTGTCGGCGACGAGTGTGGCGATTTCGGCCGGGACCTCGCCTCCCTCCTGCGCTGCTGACAGGGCGGAGCTGAGCGCCGTGGCCGCCTCGCTGCCTATCTGGTAGGCCGCCGCACAGGTGTCTACCTCGTCGGAGTCGGCACAGGTGAAGTCGGCATCCGCAACGCTCTCGCGCCATGCGCCGTCATGGCTGGCGACGATTTTGGCGTACCGGTCACTCTCCGCGATCATCTGCCTCGGTGGTCGCGGCAGCGCCACCGCCACACGCGGCGAGAGTCAGTGCAACGATCACCGCGGCAATCGAGCGTGTTCCCATGCGTGGTGGCCTCCCAAGGGGCAAGTCGGCGCAAACCCTACCTGCGCACCTCTCCGACGATTTCGTGGCCAGTCCGGCTCGGCTGTGCTTGGTCATCCGGGCGACGAGTTGGTCCACGTCCTGTACGGAAGCGTGGAGTCCGAAGTTGACGGCGAGAACTACGCCCTGTCTGTCGGAGACTCGACCTGGTCGTGGCACAGGCAGAATTCGTTGCCTTCTGGATCGGCGAGGACGTGCCAACTGACATGACCTTGGCCGATATCGACGGGACTCGCGCCCAGTGCAAGTAGCCGTTTCAGCTCGCTCTCCTGGTCCCGGTCGGTGGGGTTGATGTCCAGGTGGAGCCGGTTCTTCGACCGTTTCGGCCCGTCCGGTACCCAGCGGAAGTCGATCTCGAACGGTCCACCGCCTTCGGCCGCGATGGTGACTCCATCTCTGCCATGTTCGGTGTTCTGCCAGCCGCGTTTGGTGATCCGCCAGCCAAGCACTGCAGCCCAGAACCCGGCGAGCAGTTCAGCATCTGTGCAGTCGATCGGGACGGAGACGACACGGCTTGTCATACGTTCGTCCTTTCAGGTCGAACTGGTGCTACGACTCCGGCCTACGGAACGTGCGGCGGGCGCCGGGGTCGAAGGGTCACGGATGGATCGGCGCTGTTGGTGGACGGCGACACCGGTGACAACGAGGGCCACCCCGAGGATTTCGACCGCTTCCGGGATCTGGGTCAGCACGATGACGCCGATGACAGTGGCGGTAGCTGGCAGGAGCGATACCAACAATGAGTAGGTGGCGCGGGCCAGTCGAGCCATCGCGAGCTGGTCGCAGACATAGGGGATGACCGAGGAGGACAATCCGACGCCGATCCCGGCGGCCAGCGCGACGGCGTCGACGAACGCTGGCGCGGCATCGCTGGCACCAATCGGCAGGGCCACGGCAGCAGCGATCAGCATGGCCAGCGCAAGTCCGTCGATGCCCTTGACCTGATCGCTATTCGCGACCCGGTGTCCCAAGACGATGTACAGCGCGAACAGCACGGCGTTGGCGGCCGCGAAGACGACGCCCACCGGATCGACGACCAGGCGGACGTCGAGCAGCAGGTACACACCGGTGACGGCGAGTACGAGCGCAATGACATTGCGCCCGGTGCGTGCCGCGACAGCAGCAAGCACGATGACCGGCAGAAACTCGATCGCGGCGACCGTGCCCAGTGGGAGACGCGCTATGGCCAGGTAAAAGCAGCAGTTCATCACGGCCAGGACCGTTCCCCATGCGAGCAGGAGCTGTTTCGTGCGGCGGTCCAACTGACTCCAGGTTCGCCATGGCTGGCGCCACACGGCGAAGATCACCGCGGCTGACGCAATGCGCAGCCACGCCACGCCAAGGACATCGACACGAACGAACAGAAGCACGGCGAACGCCGGGCCGAGGTAGTGGAATACCGCGCTCAGCAGAAAGTAGGCATGCGGCGGCAACCGCTCAGCCGAGCCGTTCGGCGGTACCGCGGGCGTTGACACCGGAGCCGCTGTTGCCATGGTTCTATGATCGAAGCCTATGAGGTCAAGAGCCAGTAGGAAACGAAGGCTGAGGCGCCATTGTGGTTGCACGTCGAGCGGCAAGAGTGTCCCAGGACCTCCACAGCGAAAGGTCGCTGCTGGACGAGGTGAATCACTGCATCCTCACCGCGCTGACCGAGGACCCCAGGCTCAGCGCAGCTGAGCTAGCCCGGCGGGTCGGCATGTCCGCGCCAGCCGTCCGCGAGCGAGTCAACCGTCTCGAGGAGGTCGGGGTCATCCGCGGCTACCGCCTCGACGTCGACCCCGCTGCGATCGGCCTACCGGTCGCCGCCTGGGTCCGCATCCGGCCGGGGCCCGGGCAGCTACCCAAGATCGCCGCCCTGGCCGCGCGCACTCCCGAGGTCAGCGAATGCCACCGCATCTCCGGTGAAGACTGCTTCCTGCTGAAGTTGCACGTACCGGCCATCGAAGCCCTCGAGGACATCCTCGACCGCTTCCTCATTCACGGCCAGACCACGAGCTCGTTCATCGTCTCCACCCCCGTTCCCCCTCGCCCGGCCAGACCTAGCGCACCGGCATGAGCGGGACACGGGTCGGACTGGTCTGCGGTTACCTCGACCCGGCGCGGGACGGGGTAGCCGACTACACGCGCCGGCTGGCTGCCCACCTGAGCCGTACCGGCGTGAATCCGTTGATCGTCACAACGTTCGAGTTGGCCCGGGCCGCGGGGGTCGGTGCTGTCGGCGTCACTGCGAGGTGGGACGTCCGCGGTGTCGTTGCGGCCGCCCGGGCCATCCGGCGCCTCGACCTCGACCTGGTGCACGTGCAATTCGCGCCGTCGGTCTTCGGTTTCTCCCGTGCGGTCGGGCTGCTACCGATCCTTCTGCCGAAGCGCATCCCGCTCATCGTCACCTTGCACGAGTACGGCGTGTGGTCCGGGCATGGCCACGGCGGCGGGGTTCGCTCCGCGCTGTGGTCGGCGGCAGAACGCCGCGGGTACGCCGACCGCGAGACGTTGCTCTTGGCTCACCGAGCCGATTGCCTACTGGTCTCGTCGCCTGAGCAGCTGGCCGCGCTGCGGGCTCGCATCCGGCACCGGGCGCCCGCCGTGGTCGAGGTGCCGATCGGCCTCAACGTGGAAATCACGACCGGCCATCGGACTCGAGCCCGAGTCGATGTGCGCCGCCAACTCGGCGCTGCGCCCGATTCATCACTTGTCGTGTTCTTTGGCTTTCTCCATCCAGAGAAGGCACTCGACGGACTCATCGCCGCCGTGGCCGCCCTACGGGCACAGGACCCCGGAATCCAATTGGTGCTGATCGGTGGCACGGAAAGCCACTCCGTGCCCAGCGCCGCGGCGCTCGAACTGCGCCAGCAGCTGCGGCAGGTCGCCGCAGCGCACGGTGTGCAGGATCGAGTCCACTTCACCGGCTACCTGCCGGACGCCGACATCTCGCGCCTGCTGCAGGCCGCCGACGTGGCGGCTTTCCCCCTCAACGCCGGTGTCACCCGCAAGTCCAGCTCGCTGCTCGCCGCGCTGGCGGCCGGTCTACCAGCCGTTGCCACGGCTCCCCAGGTCACGGTCAATGGGCCGAGCGAGATCGACGGTGTGCTCTGGGTGCCATCGCGCGATACGACGGCCCTGACCGACGCCCTCGCCCGCGTGCTCAGCGATCGAGCTCTTGCTCACCGGCTGACGGTGACGGGTCGGGCCCGGGCGGCGACCCACAGCTGGGAAGCCATCGCCGCTATGCACGCTCAGGTCTACGCCCGGACACTTGCGTTCCACCGTGCCGACGGGTCATGGACAGCACGGACCGAACCGAGCAGGGTGGTCCCTTCAACAGCGGGTGAAGGGGACGCTGATGTCAGTGCGTGAGCGAATGGCGCAGGGCGCCGAGAGGTTGGCGGTCGCCCTCCGCGGCGGCAGGTCGGAGCGGCCGACCGGAGCCCGGGATACCGAGGATCCGTCGCTGTTCCGGCCGCTCGTGTACGGAGATCCGGCCCGGCTGCACATTGCCCCGACTGCCGTGGTCAACAATGCGCTGTTCAATCTCTCCTCGGGTGAGATCACCGTCGGCGACTACGCCTTCTTCGGCCACAATGTCTCGGTCCTCACCGGCACGCACGATTGGACCACGTTCGGCGCCGAGCGCCAGGTCGCCGTGCCGAAGTCGGGGCGCGATGTGGTCATCGAGGAGGGTGTCTGGGTGTCCAGCAATGCGATCGTCGTCGCGCCCTGCCGCATCGGGGCACACGCGGTGGTCGGTGTCGGTTCACTCGTGCTGCGCGACGTCGAACCTTACACAGTGGTCGCCGGCAATCCTGCTCGCGTGCTACGGACAATCCCCAGGCCCGGTGACGCCAAGGGGAAGGTGGACCCGGACGCCGGTGCGGCCGGAGCGGTGACGGCCGGATGACCTCGTCGGTGTCCGGCTCGCGAGGACCGTCGAATGCCGAGCGCGTCGAGGCGCTCGAGGCGCACGTCCGGGATCTCGCTCGTGAGCTCGCGGAGGTCTCACAACAGGCGGCCGGGCTCGCGTCGGACATTCGCGAGCTGCGCGCCAAGGTCGACGGCAGCGGACCACGCTTCGCTGCCCTCTACCCCGACTTCATCGACCGCTTCCGTGGGTCGACGGTCGATGTCACCGCGAAGCTCATCGGGTATCTGCCTGACGTACGCCGGGTCGTCGGACCGGCAGCCGGATTTGCCGCGACGGGCGCCGGGGTCGTGGACGTCGGCTCTGGGCGCGGTGAGTGGCTGGCGCTGCTACGGGAATCCGGTGTGCCCGCCTCGGGGGTCGACGCCAACCGCGAATTCGTCGACGCCGCTCGGGCGCGTGGTCTCGACGTTGTCCACGGTGACGCTGCCACACACCTGCTTGGGCTGCCAGCGGGCTCGGTCGACATGGTCACCGCGTTCCACCTCATCGAGCACCTCGACGTGGAAACGCTGCTCGCGCTGCTAGCCGCGGCCCGGCATGCTGTGCGTCCCGGAGGCTGCGTCTTGCTGGAGACGCCGAATCCGAGCAATCTCCGAATGGCGGCGTGCGACTTCTACAACGACCCGACACACCGCTCGCCGCTGCCGCCCGATCTCACCGAATACCTGGTGTCGGCTTCCGGCTTCGACGAGGTCGAAGTGCGTCCGCTCAACCCCAACCGGTCTGCCTTCGAGCCGGCAGACTCCGGCCCCTGCCAGCACGTCGAGCGGCTGGTGGTGGATGCGCTCTTCGGAGCTCAGGACTATGCCGTCCTCGGCTACAAACCACGGCCGGCGCACTGACAGGGGCGTGGGCGATCGGGGCCGCAACTCAGCGGAGAACGCCAGTTCCATCGCTGCGGCGTTCGTAGGGTTGCCGACATGCGTATAGGTGACAGTGCGACCCGCACCCGCCTGGTGCGGACGAACGACATCGAGCTCTTCACCGAGATCACCGGTGACCGGAACCCTCTGCACTACGACGCCGAACTCGCAGCCCGCAGCCGCTTCGGCGGAATCGTCGTGCAGGGAGGGGTCACCAGTGGCCTACTCAACGCTCTGGTTGCCGAAGACCTGCCGGGGCCGGGCAGCGTGTTCCTCCGCGTCGAGTGGAGCTTCCGGGCACCGGTGCGGCCGGGCGACGTCATCACCGCACACGCGGAAGTGACCAATATTCGCGACGACAAGCCGATCGTGACCCTGGCCACGAGCATCGTCAACCAGGACGGTGTAGTGGTGCTCGACGGCACCGCCGTCGTGTGGCGCGACCCCACCGTCGCCGCCTCGACCGACCCAGGATCTGCGCCGGTAGCGGGCTGAGGCGAGCGCACCAACAGTGGGCGAGTTACTGAATGTGCACCGTACGGCGCCATCAAGTGGCACAATCCGGTGCCCGTGATGTCGACGAGGATCGGCCGCGGCCGCAGCAATCGACAGAGAACTGCGACCTAGGTCAATCCCCACAACGAAGCCGAAGAAGGCCGTGCGCCGTAAAAGTCCCGTGGACCAGCAGTCTCCCCTTCTGGGCGGGACATCCCCGTCCTGGATCCGGATCATCCTGGACACGATCACGCTGTGGCGGGAACGACGTCGCGAGTTTCGCCGGCAGCACCACGACGACCAGCGGCGTTCGCGGCTCTGGATCCCAGTCCTGTGCGGTCTCGTTGTGCTTGCTGGCGGGCTGCTCGTCCGGTCCGGGTTCAGGTCGGCTGATCCCGTACTCGACGCCGCGCCCACTCCTGGTCTGACGCCTAGCTCCGAGCAACGGGACGATCCGACCGGGTCGGCCAGCCGCTCATCAGGCGAGCCCAGCCGAGCGAACTCTGACCGGACGGCATCACTGGCCCGGGCCGCCGCCGGCGCCGAGATCGCGGCGAGGGCCGATATCGACGTGTCCGCGCGCGCAGCGACCGCGCTGCGGGAGGGGAAGATCGACGGTCGGGTCCTGGTAGTGCTCGCCTCGTTGGCGACGGCCGACCTGCTCACCGCCGTGGACGTGCCACCGAGTGGATCGGTGGGGCCGGCAGACGCCGCGAATCTGGAAATGGGCGTCGTCGACGTCGAGCGCGTTCTCGACTGGCTCGACAATCAGACCAGGCTCCATCCCGATCGGATGGAGGTGCGGCGGGACGGGGCCCTCGCCTCTCTTCTGCTCTTCTACGACAGCCCTGAACCGCCCGGACTATTTCCGTCGTAACGATCTGTCACATCTCTACCCCTGGGGGAACCAGTGATCCGCTCCACCACACGCATCGCCGTCCTCGTCCTGTCCGTGATCCTCGGTACGCTCGGCCTCGGCGGCAACGCGTACGCCGCGTCCGACGACATCGGCTATCTGCGACTCGCTCACCTTTCGCCCGACACTCCGAAAGTGGACGTATACGTCTCGTCGTTCGGCAACGACGACGACCCGACTGTCCTCCGCAGCGTTGGGTACGGTGCGTTCTCGCCGTACCAGGCGGTTCCCGCCGGGTCCTACACGATCGCCATGCGCCTGGAAGGGGCTCCCGCGAGTGAGCCACCGGTGCTTTCCACGACTATCCAGCTCGAGGCCCACACCGCGGCCACCGTGGTCGGGATGGGTAAGAACACCGAGTTGGCGTTGGTCACGATCACCGACGGCATGGAGTTGCCCGGCACCGGCAAGACCAAGGTTCGGGTCATCCAGGCCGCCATGTCCGTGCCGGCTGTCGACTCGGTCGAGGTTGCTGGCTCCGAGGTGGCAAGCGATCTCGCCTTCACCGAGTACACCGACTACAGCCCTGTGACAGCAGGCACTACCACTGTTCAGGCCAGCGCCGGTTCCGAAACCGCTGAGCAGTCGGCAGACCTGGTTGCCGGCGGCACGTACACCATCGTCGTGCAGGACGTTGAGTCAGGCATCAGTGTGCTGCCGATCCAGGACTTCGCTGCTGCGAACGAGATCCCGAGCGGAGGGGTCGAGGCCGGCCTCGGTGGCTCGGCGGGCAGTGGACTTGCTGACTCGTGGGCCCTCGTGGCGCTGGCTCTGGCCGTCGCCGCGATCGCCGGTCTCGCCGTGACCCGCCGGCCCCGGGCAGGGAGCCGCTGAGTGAGCGCCCGGGCACGGCACCGACGGAACCGCGTCAGGCGCAGAACCTGGTGGTCTGCTCTCCTCATGGGGTCCGTCCTGATTGCTGTGCCCGCTGCTGGCGCGCTGAGCGCTGATACGACCGGGCAGTCGGATCGCCGAGAGCCCGGCGGTGCGACCCGGCTCATGGAACCCCGGGCACCCACCGAAGTGCCGGGAGCCGGGCCGACCGAATCCGTCGAACCGGGCCGGATCCTCATCGAGGCGATCGGCGTTTCCGCCGACGTCGAGGCCGTCGGGCTGGCCACCGACGGAACCCTTGGTATACCAACCGATGTCGCCACTGTGGGCTGGTTCGCCGGCGGCAGCCGGCCGGGCGAGATGGGACCGGCGGTCATGGTGGGCCATGTGGACTCCGTCGATGGACCGGCGGTGTTTGCCCGCCTTTCGGAACTCCGAGTCGGTGATCTCGTCACGGTGGAAAACGGTGACGGATCGTCCCTCGCGTTCACTGTCTCGGCCGTGACCCGGCATCCGAAGCAGTCCTTCCCCACCGACGCCGTGTACGGCCCGACGCCGGATGCCGAGCTGCACCTGATCACGTGCGGAGGGAGATACGACCGGGACGACGGCTACGCCGACAACGTCGTGGTGACCGCCAAGGCAGCCGCCAATTAGCCGCGGCGGTAGGGACCGCGGGGGACGGCCCGCGTTTGCCGCTGTTCCGACCGGATCAGGGCGACGCGTAACGCAGGTCGACCCGGTGCAGTGTCACCTTCAGACCCGCGAGCAGCGCCCGTATGCCGCTGACGAGTACCTGCTCGCCGGATCCCGGCGAGTCGACACCTCGTCAACGCCAGGCCGGTGAGGAGGGTGAGTGCCACCGTTGCGGGCCTGAAATCCTTAGATCGGCTGCGCAGACGCCGCAACCAGGCCGAGTACCCCGACCCCACCGGGTACGACCCGATCACCATGGACGAGGCGCATGAGGCAATTGCCGTTGCCTCGCAGGCGATTGACACGACACGGCGAATCATCGAGCGGCCAGAAATTGGGATGTTCCGATGACCGGCGCCAGATTGGAATGACGTGGCGGCTCAGGCTGCCGGCGTCCGGAGTCCCACCTCGCACCGGGCGGCGTCGAGCGGTTGCCCTGCCAGTGCGAACAGCCGTGCCGCCTCGTCGAGGAGGGCGACGGCGTGTTTCTGGTTGCCTTCGGCCTGAGCGAGGTGGGCCCGAGCTTCCAGGATCGCGCCCTGCCACGAGGTCCCTTCCCATCCTCGGGAGGACCGTTCCGCTATCGCGAGATGCCGGTGAGCGTCATCGACGTCGCCCACGTCGGCGCAGGCGATCACCGCGGGTACGGCGAGCATGATGTCGCAGAAGGAACAGGTGTCTTCGAACCCGATGATCTCGTCGGCCTGGTCGACGACCGCCCGAGCGGTCTGCGGGTCGGGAGCGGCCAGGATCATCGTCCCGAAGATGCGTTGCACAAGGTGCATGGCCAGCAGTGACCATCGTGCGAGCGGCAGTGCCTGCTGGAGCAACCGGGTCGCCTCGTCGCGATGCCCTTGGACCAATCTGAGTTCGGCCAGCCGCTGCAGCGCGCTCGCTTCACCGCCCGCAGCACCGATCTCACGGTGCAAATCGGCGGCGTCCTGCAGTTCGCGCTCGGCCTCGGTGATGTCGCCGGCAAGGAGCGCCGCTTCTCCGAGCAGAACCGTGGCAAAGGCCTCGGCCCGAAGCACCCCGGTCCGCCGTGCCGTTTCGCGCAGCGACAGGGCCAGCGATCTGACCTCGGAGTACGGCGTCGTCCCGTACAACAGGAACTCGACGACGCAGAGATATGTGTCGAACAGGGTGCTCGCGAGCGCCGGAGTGTCCTGCGCCCGCCGCAGCTCCAGCCGTAGGCGGGAGAACAACTCGCCCCGGTGGTGTGCGACCAGCGCCTGCAGGGTGAGCAGGTCAAGCCGCTGCCAGGTGTTGCCGTCCGGGCTCATCATGTGGCCGACCTGGTCGGCCACTTTTCCGGCCTGTTCGGTGTCGCCACTGAAGTAGGCCAGGTTTCCCTGCGCCAGCAGGATCGCGACGTCGGCGGGCCCGCCGTCGGGCTGCAGGCCGTCCAGGACGGCAGTGGCGGTGTCCAGGTCACCTTCCTTTGCCGCCGCATTGCCCATTCGAGCCCGCAGCAGCGGCCGGTCCGGTTCGGCTGCGACAGCCAGTGCCTCTCGGTAGGCGACGATGGTGGTCCGGTCGCCGACGGCCGACAACAGGTCGGCGCGTAGTGCCAGCAGCCGGGCCCGACTTGCCGGGCTCGCGTGGTCGCGCACCGCTTCGACAAGTGCCAGCGCATCGCGATAGGCACCGACCGCAGCCTCGGTCTCGACGGCCTGCAGGACGTATGGCACAGCGTCGGACAGACGGCCCGCGGCAATCAAGTGGTGCGCGATCCGAGTCGGACCGGCGCCGATGGCCCGCAACCTGCTGGCGGCCTGGTGATGGAATCCTCGCTGCTGTGCGGGCGCGATGTCGTCAAGCAACGCATCTCGGATCAGGGCATGCCTGAACCGGAAACCAGAGCCGGTATGCAGGACAACTGAGGCGGCCACCGCTGCATCCAACGCGGCATAGGCCTCCGACTCCGGCAGGCCGGTGAGGACGACGAACTCGTCGGTATCGAAGCTGATGCCGACAACGGCGACCCGTTGAAGTGCGTCGCGAGTCTTGACGGACAGCCGGTCCAGGCCGAGCGCGCCGGCCCCGCGAGCCGTCGTCCCCGAGCTGACTGCTCTGGCCATCTCGATGATGGCAAACGGCAGACCGCCAGAGACTTCCCAGACGTGCTCGAGAGTCTTCGCAGTCGCGTCGGGCACCTCGGCTTTGACGAGAGTGTCTGCGCTCACGCGGTTGAGCGTCTGCAGTGGCACGTGTACGGCCATGTTCCGGCGGAGCAGACTGGCCTTGACCTGTTCGATCTGCTGTCCGCCGGTGCGATAGCCAACGACGATGAGCGCATTCTCGCTCGTGACCGAGCGGGCGAGGTAGTGCAGCAAGCGAAGGCTCGCTTCGTCGGATTCGTGCATGTCGTCGATCGTGAGCAGCAGACCGGTTCCAGCGGCCGCGAGACGCAGCAATTCTGCCGCGGCGACGAACAACCGCTGGTGCGTCCCCTCGCCATCCCACGTCAGCTCATGTCCGGCAAGTCCTCGATCGATCTCCTCGCGGAACGCTTCGTTGAGTCCGTCGAGCAGAGTCGGATGTTTCCGACACAGATCGGAGAAGGCGTCGAGCACGGGGGCGTACGGCCAGGCACCCTCGATAGCCGCTGCGACACCATGACCAGTCCGCCATCCCCTGCGCTCGGCCAGTTCGCGTGCCCAATCGAGTAGTGCCGACTTTCCGACGCCGGGAGGACCGGACACCAGGATGGTGCGGCCGCTCTTGTGACCGGCGTCGGACAGCAGATCGGCAACGGCACCCTGCTCCGCGCGACGACCGACGAGGGTCTGCTGGCCGGCGGCGGGTTGTTGGGCGGACAGCGCGGCCAGAACCTGGTCCCGCATGGCAACCAGCCGCGGGCTAGGGGTCACCCCGAGTTCGCGACGGAGCGCAGCATTCAGGCGCTCGAACTGGCGAAGCGCAGCGCGGTGGTCGCCGGCCGCGATGTGCGCGTTCATCAGCGCAAGATTGGCCTCTTCGTCCGTGGGGTCTTCGGACAACAGCCGATCCCATTGACCCGCTCGACGAAGCAGTTCGATGTAACGCAGCTTCAGCTGCTCTCTGCGCCGTTCGGCCCACGGTTCGTAGAGGTCCCCGGGCAACAGCGGCCCGCCGTATGCATCGACCGCTTCCGCGGCCGCCGCCGGGCTGTTGGCGAGGAGCGCTGCGTCGGCCCGCGCCTCGAACACGTCGACGTCGACGACGACTTCGGCATCCGGCATCAGCGCGACCGTCTCACCCCGGAGCACGACCGCACGGCGATCTCCGCCCAGCGCGACCCGGGCGTAGTGGGCGAGCTTGTGTAGCCGCGGTGCGGCCTCGACGACGCTGAGGTCTGGCCACAGGACATCGATCACCTGCTCCCGATGGCGCTGGCGGCCGGGTGCCAGCGCTAGCACCTTGACGAGCGAAGCGGCCTGCCGACGCGGCCAGGCATCAGCCGCGACGCGACTGCCGTCGAGCACCACGTCGAATGTGCCCAACAGCGTGATCTCAACGGTGCGTGACACGTCCCCTCAGATCACCATCGGCTCGTGACTCAACTTCATGATGGGCGGCGGCCAACCTCCTGTACACCCCGGCCAATCCCTCAGGCGATCTGTAGGCGTTCGCCGCGATCGTTCATTGTCGAGACCCTGCATGGCCTCGACCTGCTCCGTCATCGCCGAACTGGCGTCCAACAGCAAGCGGCGCAGCGTCGCGGTCGTCCAGCGATACGACGCAATCGACTCGACCACGCCGAACAGCCGATCCGCGATCCGGTCCCGCGTGGCCTGGTAGCCGGCGAGGCGGCGGACTCGTCCGCCGAGCCGTCCCGGATATCTCGCACTGCGGACGCGAGGAGCTCGGCGTCCCGGAAAGCGTCGGTGATCCCGTGGGTACTCAACGGATCTTCGAATGCTCCTGCGTCACCGACGAGCGCCCAGCCCGGGCCTCCAGCCTGGCGCAGATATCCCGATTGCCCGGCGTATCCCCGAAGATGTGCAGGCGGCCAGGTACTGGACACCCGCCGCCATGCGTCGTGTGACACCGTCTGAAGAATGGAGTTGAACGCATTGCCTGTCCCCGTCGCGCGGGCGGCACGCATGCGCTGGGCGGTCGTGCCGACGAAGACGCACGTCTGCCCGTCGTTCGTCGGAATCATGCCGGCTGAGGCACCCGGCGCGTAGAACCACTCGTATCCCTCGGCGGGAAGATCGTTCCAGTAGCCGTAGATGACGGCCCCCCCTCTTGCTGCCGTCCGGACGGATGCTGCGCCGACGGAACGCGCCACCGACGAGCGCACACCGTCTGCTCCGATGGTGAGCGGCGCTGACGCGACGATGGTTCGACCTTGCGAGTCGCGAGCTGCAACCCCGGTCACCCGGCCGGAGGGATGTTGGAGGATCTCGGTCACCGCGGTCTGGAAACGCACGTCGGCACCTGCCTCCATTGCCGCATCGGCCAGGATCCGGTCCAGCACGGTGCGTCGCGGGGCGTATAGGCAAGGCACTCCCGCCGCCGGCTTGAGTGCGATAGGCACCGTCTCCTCCGGATAGTGGAACAAGACGCGCTTGACCGGAGGTGTCCCGGCAGCGGCGACTCGGTCGAGCAGACCCCAACGCTGCAGCTGGAGGACACCACCCCGCATCAGGGCGTGCGTGGAGACGGTGTCGCTGCCGTAGCGCGCCCGGTCGAGCACCAGGACCTTCAGGCCCTGCCGCGCCAGTAGCATGGCGGTGGCCGATCCTGCGCAGCGGGCTCCGACCACGATGGCGTCATAGGTCGTCATGCCGATTGCCCGTCCCGGGCGAGGAGCGCCCGATCCAATGTTGGCCCTGATCGGTCTGCACCGACCAGGTGCTCGGTGATCGTCTGCGCGTCGTGTCGGGCCCCGTCGATGAACTGGGAGTCACGGCGGTGCATGAACCGCAGTCCGATGACGTAGAGGCCGGGAGCGGATGTCACTCCTCGGTATTGCTCGATTTCTCCCAAGGCGTCGACGACGGGGACGCGCAGCCAGGGATAGCGATAGTGGAAGCCGGTGGCCCACACCACCGTGGAGATACCGGCGGACCGTAGATCCAGGGCATGCGGACCGCCTCTCAGGATGATCGGGGGTACGGGGGCTGCGGGGAGCACCTCGTGCTCGAGCCCCGTTGTCACGACGTACCGGTCGATGTTGCGGAGCGTGCGGCGCAGTCGTGCCTCAGCGGCAGCGGTGGACAAAGGCAGGTCGCCACACAACCTCGTCCGGTGTCCGTCCGCGTTGGCGAGCCGCCCGGTGACGAGGACACCGAGTTCTTGCAGCCGACCCAGGTTGAGATCAGGAAGGCCTCGATCGCCAACTAACTGGAGGGACGGCTCTCGACGTGTTCGCCGTACGTCGCCGACGTCGTCGATGGTCCGTCCCAGGGCGCCGATCTGCTGGAGCCACCACATGATGTCCATGCCGCGGTATCGCCTCGGCAGGCGCGTATGTGCGCCGGCCGTGAGCACGACATCTCGGCCCGCTTGTCGGAGTTCGGCCGCGATCTGCACGCCTGATGCGGATGCGCCAACCACGAGCACGCCCCCCTCCGGTAGCGCCGCGGGGTTGCGGTAACGGTTGGTGTGGATCTGCCAGAGGTCCGGGTGCAACCGCATGGCCAGGGCGGGAACCCGTGGCCGTGGGCCGGCAGCTACGACGACGTTGCGCGCCGACCAGGCGTTGCCGGTCGTAGTGACCCGGTAACCGTTGTCGACGCGCCGCACATCCTGGACGGAGGTCCACCGTTCGATCGGCGGGTCGAACGACCGCGCGTACGACTCGAGGTAGTCCACGAGTTCTGGCGCCGTCATGAATTCCTCTGCATCCGGACCCTGATAGCGCCACATCGGCAGGCGGCTCATCCAGTTGGGTGTCAGCAATCGAAGCGAGTCCCACCTTGCACTGCGCCAGCTTTCCGCCAGCCGGCCACGATCGAGGACGACGTGGTCACGTCCGGCCTCGGTCAGGAGACGGCTGGTCGCTAGGCCGGCGTGCCCGGCGCCGATCACAACGGTGTCGACGTGTCGCATGTGTCTCGTCCTTGGCTCTTGGTTACCAGGCGCATCGCGCCCGCCTGGTTGGTGGAGTCCGAGGCGGGCGCTCTGCGAAGCGCGAATGCCGAGCTCAGACGACCGTGACGTCGAGGTCGATCGGAACTGGGTTGGTCAGCACGTCGAACACCGCGGACCGTGCCCGGGACTGCTCGACGATCTGTCGCAGCTTCTCGGGTGGCGCGTCGCCCGCGATCTTGAAGCTGACCCGGATCTGGTTGTAGCCGTTGCGGACGTCGCCGGACAGGCCGAGGAGTCCGAGCAGGTTGGCGTCGCCCTCCACGGTCGATTCGACCTCGGTGAGCTCGATACCCCTGGCAGCGGCGATGTTCGCGAGCCCAGAGGTCAGGCAGGCCGCCAGAGCGGCGAGCACGTACTCGACCGGGGCGGGCCCGTTGTCTTGGCCGACCAGCACGGTGGGGTGGTCGGCATCGATGACGGTCTCGTGCTTGTGCTCGAGTTCCTGGCCGGCGCCGTAGAAGCCGTGTATCGACGACCGGTTGTGGGTGCCTTTCACCCACCTGTTACTGGCCCGGAACTGGAACGCGGCCAGGTCTGGCTGTGCCTTGACCGCGTCGATGGTGGCGAACAGTGTCGGGGTGTCGACCCCGTTGAGCGGTGCGCGCTCGGTGGTGGTGGTCATGTGCAGACCCCTTTCTGGGTACGAACTGCGGGCAATCTAGGAAGGCGACCTTCCCGGAACCTTCCGGCCTTCGTTGTCAGGCCGGTCACTCTGTGGAAGCCGGTGCTGTAGACATAGAGAGCGTGTGGCGTGGCGTGTGATACCAGCGGAAGATCTGCAACACAGTGACGGCGGGCTGACAGCGGTACGGCGTGCAGCGTTGCCGGTACGTGTGACACGGCTATCCTTTCTAGTTCGGTCGATCGACCGAGCTAGAAGTTGAGTTTTACTGCAGCGAGCGGTATTGTCAAGGTCGATCGATCGACCGACTTTGTGAAGGATATCCCGTGCCGACTGTCGTCGCCGACACTCACACACTGATCCTGGATGCGGCCCGTCGTCGGTTGCTGGCCGATGGCTATGCGGGCCTGTCCACCCGCAAGGTCGCTGACGAGGCGCGGATGCCGCTGAGTCAGCTGCACTACCACTTCGGCTCCAAGCAGGGCTTGATCCTGGCGCTGCTCGAAGAGGAGAACCGGCGCCGCCTCGAGCGCCAGACCCAGATGTATGCGGAGGACGAGCCGTTGTGGCGGCGGTACGAGAGAGCGTGCGACTACCTGGAGGACGACCTCGACTCCGGCTACGTGCGCGTGCTGCAGGAGATGATCGCCGCCGGCTGGTCGAACTCCGACATCGGGGATGCGGTCCGACAGCTACTGGGCGGCTGGTGCCAGCTGATAACCGATGTAACTCGGGAGGCCGAAGGTCGCCACGGCCCACTCGGTCCGTTCACTGCCGACGAGGCGGCCACGCTGATCGTCTCCGCCTTCATCGGCTCGGAAGCTCTGTTGCTGCTCGGCTTCGACCGCCAGCTGCTGCCGATCCGCTCGGCGCTGCGACGGATCGGTGTGCTGATCAGGCAACTCGAAGATGGGTCAGCGAGTCCAGGGAGGACGGACAATGCGCGCGTGCCAGCCGGTCAGTGACGGATACGTCGAGCGCGACGGCGTCAAGGTCCATTACGAGGTCTACGGCGCAGGCGAGCCGACGGTTCTGCTCATGCCGACCTGGTCGATCATTCACTCGCGGCACTGGAAGATGCAGATCCCCTACCTCGCTCGGCACTGCCGCGTGCTGACGTTCGACGGGCGCGGCAACGGCCGCTCGGACCGCCCAGCCGAACCCGATGCCTACCGCGAGGAGGAGTTCGCCGCGGACGCACTCGCGGTGATGGATGCCACCGGCACCGAGCGGGCGGTACTGGTTTCGCTCTCGCGGGGCGCGGAACGCTCGCTGCATCTAGCGGCGAGTCAACCGGAGCGGGTCGACAGGCTGGCGTTCATCGCGCCGGCTCTGCCACTGCCGCCAGCAACCCCGCGCCTGAAGGCGATGCAGGAGTTCGGTGAGCCGCACAACGAGTACGTCGGCTGGGGCAAGTGGAACCGCCACTACTGGGTCCAGCACTACGAGGAATTCCTCGAGTTCTTCTTCTCGCATTGTTTCACCGAGCCGCACTCGACGAAGCCGCACGAGGATTGCGTCGGCTGGGGGCTCGAGACAGACGCCGAGACGCTGGTCGCGACCCAGCTCGCGCCGCGGCTTCAGGACGAGGAGGGAGTGCGCGAGCTGCTGTCGCGTATCAATTGTCCCGTGCTCGTGATCCACGGAAGCGACGACGCCGTGCGGCCCTGCGCGTCCGGCGCACGGCTCGCGGAGCTGGCGGGCGGCGAGCTCGTCGTGCTCGAGGGGTCGGGCCACCTTCTGCACGCCCGCGATCCGGTCAAGGTCAACCTGCTGCTGCGCGACTTCGTCAAGCCGGCGCCCGCCGCCGCGGCGCTGGGTGCGCGGGAAGTCCCGACCGCAAGCGAGCCCTCTACATCTCCTCGCCGATCGGGCTCGGCCACGCCCAGCGGGACGTCGCGATCGCCGCCGAGCTGCGCAAGCTTCACCCCGACCTCGAAATCGACTGGCTCGCCCAGCACCCAGTGACAACGGTTCTGCAGGCGCGCGGTGAACGAATCCACCCGGCCAGCGCACTATTGGCGAACGAATCGCATCACATCGAGAGCGAGTCGGCAGAGCACGATCTGCACTGCTTCCAGGCGATCCGGCGCATGGACGAGATCCTGCTCTCCAACTTCATGGTGTTCCACGACGTCGTGCGCGACGAGCAGTACGACGTCTGGATCGGCGACGAGGCTTGGGAGCTCGACTACTACTTGCACGAGAACCCCGAGCAGAAGCAGGCGGCATACGTCTGGCTGACCGACTTCGTGGGCTGGCTGCCCATGCCGGACGGAGGCGAGCGCGAAGCGTTCGTGACCGCCGACTACAACGCGGAGATGATCGAGCACATCGCGCGCTTCCCGCGAGTCCGCGACCATGCGATCTTCGTCGGCACCGAGGACGACATCGTTCCCGACGCGTTCGGCCCGGAGCTGCCTCAGATCCGCGACTGGACGCGCGAGCACTACTCGTTCGCCGACTACATCACCGGGTTTGATCCGTCGGACTTCGGCGACCGCGCGGCCCTTCGGCATGAGCTCGGCTACCGAGAGGACGAGCAGGTCTGCATCGTCACCGTTGGCGGCTCCGGCGTCGGCGAACACCTGCTGCGGCGGGTAATCGAGTCGTTTCCTGAGGCGAAGCGGCGAGTGCCGGCATTGCGGATGGTGGTCGTCACCGGCCCACGGATCGATCTTGGGGCGCTCCCGCAGCACGAGGGGCTCGACTTCCGCGCCTACGTCCATCAGCTGTACCGGCACCTTGCGGCCTGTGACCTTGCGGTTGTGCAAGGCGGGCTGACGACGTGCATGGAGCTGACGGCTAACCGTACGCCGTTCATCTACTTCCCCTTGGCCCACCACTTCGAGCAGAACTTCCACGTCGCCCACCGCCTCGACCGCTACCGCGCGGGCCGGCGGATGGACTACGCCAGCACCGACCCCGACGCGATTGCCGCCGCCATCGCCGCAGATATCGGGCGCGCGGTTGACTATCGGCCGGTGGCGACAGACGGTGCCGGCCGAGCCGCGAGCCTCATCGCCGAACTCGTGTGAGAGCGACCTCGGAAGTCGGTGCGCTCGGGGCCGCGCGCTCAGGCGCCTCGGGCTGACCCTGCGCACTCGACCTCTACGATGGCGCGATGCTCCCCGACCTCTCCGCTCTGCGCGCCAGGTTCCAGGGCGACATCGTCACCTCTGCGGACCCCGGATACGAGAGCGCTCGCGCCCTCTTCAACGCCCGCATCCGTACTCGACCGGCCTTCCTGTGCCGGTGCTCGTCCACCGACGATGTCGTCGAAGCGGTGCGTTTCGCCCGCGAGACCGAGCTGCCGGTGGCGGTCCGGGGCGGGGGGCATCACGCTTGCGGTTTCTCGCTTGTCGACGACGGCATGGTGATCGACCTCTCGGCGATGAAGGGTGTTGCGTTCGACCCGGTCACTGCCACGGCGGCGGTCGAACCTGGGTGCGGTTGGCGTGACGTCGACCGGGTGAGCTACGTCGACATCACGGTGCCTGGTGAGGGTGGCCTGCCATCCGGCTTTGCCGCGCCGGGCGGGGACTGCCCAACCGTCCGCAACGCGGGCTATAGCCTCGGCGGCGGCTACGGCCTGCTTGGCCGCCGTTTCGGGCTTGCCTGCGACCGCATCCTCGAAGCCGAACTCGTGGATGCCGACGGTCGCGTGCTACGGGCATCCGAGGAGGAGCATCCCGACCTGTTCTGGGCGCTGCGCGGGGCAGGGGGTGGTGGCTTCGGTGTGGTCACCCGACTGGACTATCGCCTCGGCACCGTGCCGAAGACCGTGCTGGGCGGAGTGATGATGTGGCCGCTCGAGCACGCGGAAGCAGTGTTTCGCGCCTACCGCGACGCCTACGTCGGCCGCGACGACGACCGCCTGTCGCTGTATCTGGTGCTGACGACCGACCCGTACCCCGACGGCGAGAAGGTGGTCATGGCCTACGGGCTCTACGTCGGCGATCCGGCCGATGCCGACGATCAGCTCGCGCCGATCCGATCCGCCGCGAAGCCGCTGGTCGACGGGTTTGCCGAGATGTCGTACTTCGACCTCCAGCTGATGCTGGCCGAGGACATCCCGTACGGCATGCAGTCGAAGTGGCGCGGCGGGTACTTCAGGGACGGCGGGTTCGACGACGACGCCTTCGCGTGCATGGTCGATCGGTTCCGGCGCGTCCCATCGGGCTACACGATGGGACGATTCGACCTGCTCGGCGGGGGCGCCATCGGCCGGGTGCCGGCGGACGCGACAGCCTTCGTCCATCGGTCGTCGCTGTTCTACATCTCGATCGTGTCGGTCTGGGAACACGACGACGAGACCGACGTCAATGTGGCGTGGACCGACGATCTGGCTGCCTCGCTGCAGCCGTACCTGTCGGGCGAGGTCTACCAGAACTACGCCGACGAAGACCTCGTCGACTGGCCGGCGGCCTACTACGGCGCCAACTACCCACGCCTACAGCACGTCAAGCAAGAGTACGACCCGGCCGATTTCTTCCGACACCCGCAAAGCATCAGGCCGGCTTGACAACCGTCCGGTCCGACGCCGGTGCCGACGCTGTCAATCCGGTTCAGCGGTGCAGCGCGCTGCGCATCGAGACCGATGAGGTGCGTTCGAGCAGCGATCTGGCGTCCAGGACTGTCGCTGGTGCCGCCCCTTCGACTGTGGCCTGCGCCAAGACGGCCGAGCGGAACTGATCATCCTCGCCGAGCCGGTATACCAGCTCGCTCACCACGAGCGCCGACAGCTCGTCGACCTCGCCGGCGTCGATGTCGAGCAGGGCGCCGACAGCCGCGCGGACTTGGTCGTCGGTCAGCTCACCGAGGGCTGCCCGTAGCCGGGACACCGGCTGCTGTGCGGCCGCCGACGGGCCTTCGGGTGCGGCAGTCCTGGGCAGCTCCGGGAGCCCTGCTCGGAGCAGAGCTACGGCGTCGGCGATGCCGACGCCGTACAGGCGCTGCCAGCCGTTGCTGACCCAGTCGGCCGGTACCCGGTGTCCGTGGCTGCGCAGCAATGCCAGGAACGCATCCTGGACGTTGGCCCGGCCGTACCGCTGGCGGATGCGCTCGGGGCCGTGGTGCGCCAGCCACAGCGCTGCGATGCCGGCCAGCACCGCTACCGAGTAGGAGGTGCCGTTGCTGCGCGATTCGACGAATCCGGGCGGGGTGGTATCCAGGACGACTCGCGCCGCCCAGACGCTCTCGCCAGGTGCCGAGATGTCGACGGCCTCGCCACGCGACGAGTCCGGCCATGGCTCGCCGTCGCAGTTGGTGGCGGCCACCGCGAGGCATTCGGGGTAGGACGCCGGCGCGACGACGAACGAGACCTTGTTGCCCGCCGCGGCCATCACGATCATGCCGTCGGCAACTGCCGCGCGGATGGCCTCTTGCAGCCCGATGAACCCTCGCCCACCCAGCGACATCGAGATGATGTGGCAGCCGCGCTCACGGGCCAGGTTCACCGCTCGCGCGACATCGCCGTCCAGCACCTGCACCACGCTCTTGATCGCCCGGAAGGGAACGAGGGTCGCCAATGGCGCGACGCCGCTGATCTCGCCACGCTCGCGTCCGGCAATGACACTGCCCGTCGAGGTGCCGTGGCCCGGCGAGTCCAGGACCGCGAAGAAAGCGCGTCGCAGCGGATCGCGGGCGTCGTCGTCGTCGTCGATGATGTCGAAGTCGGAGCGGAGGTCCAGCGCGGCACGTTCCAACTCGGGATGATCACTGTAGCCGGTGTCGATGTGCCCGATGCGGATGCCTTCGCCGCGACTGAGTCCGCCTGGCCCGGGCGGCAGCAGCCACGCCTCGGGGGCAAGCACGTCGTCCAGTGCCCAGGTCTTTGGCCGCGAGCACGCACGGTGATCAGGGTCATCTCCCGCGGCCTCCGGCGCCGGATGGCTCGAGGGGACGGTGCCGGACTCCGCACCGAACGCGGTCGACGGGAGGTCGGGCTCGACCACCAGATCCGCCTCGCCGGAGAGCTGGTGAGCCAAGTCGTAGGCGACGCGGCTCTGGTCGTATGCCGGTACCGACGGAACCGCTCCACTGACCACCCACCAGCGCCTGAGCTCGACCGGCCGCACGTTGCCGAACAGCCGATCGAGTGCCCAGGGATCGCCTGCGACGTCCGAAGGCCCCAGCTGCCGCCGAACGGCCTGACGCAGATACTGCTCGGACTCGGCCTTGCGGGTCATGCCCGCGGGCAACTGGACCAGCAACCGCACCCAACCGTGCGACGGATCCGGAATACGCATGGGCATCCTCCGAACATGCCACCGAGTTCGAGCAGATCATTCCCGAATGAGCCACCCGCTAGGGTGGATTCACCATGGCATACCCGGCCGATCCGTGCGGTGACTCCAGCTGGTCTGGACCGCCCGGGCTGAAGCGTAAAGGCTGATTCCCGGCAATGGGAGAAGCACAGTTACACCTGGTGGATGTTCCTGGCGGCATCGAGTTGTCCCAGGAACAGGTGTGCTTCTCGGCTGAGGCGTTCGCGGTGCTGGGGCTCACGGTTCCTGACGACTTCAACCGGCCCGGAGCCCGGCCCCAGGTCCTGCTCAGTGACCGGGACTCACATGCCATCGTCACGGTGGCTGGCGTCCTACCTGACGTTGTTCCCGACGACGCGATGGTCGCGATGGGGGATCCCGATCGGCTTCTTGAAGGGGCAGAACCTTCGGCGACAGTGTCGGCAACAACCGACGTCCTCGCCGCGGAGCAACTGGTGGAAACGGTGACCACATCCGGTGACGTGGCGGTGATCGCCCCGCACGGCGGCGCGATCGAACGTCACACGGATGCGCAGGCGAGCATGGTCGCTGACGATCCTCGGCTGGATGTCGACCTCTGGGCGTGCGCCGGGCGAGGCGTCGATCAGTTCCGTCGTCTGCACATCACCAGCGACGACCTCAGCGAGCAGTCATTCCCCGGCATTCGCGCCCTGCTTGGGCGAGAACACCGTATTGCCGTCTCGTTCCACGGCTTCAACCAGGCGACAAAACCCGGCACCACGACCGCCTTGGACGTCATCGTAGGGGGCCAGTTCAACGTCGACCGCAGATATGAGCTTGCGGATCGGATCCGACACGCACTGAATCACCAGGAGACATTCGCCGTTTACGTGACGACGTCATGCAGCGATCCCTTTGCCGGCCTGTCGCCACGCAATATGGTCAATCGACTCGCCGACCCCGGAGGAATACAAATCGAGCAATCGAGCAGGTTGCGTCAGTTCCAAGACGGCCCGCGGCTGGTGGCCAAGGCCGTCGCCGATGCACTGCTGGCGGTGGCTGTCTGAATACCTGCCGCGTCTAAGGGCAGCAGGTCGTCGGAGGATCAGGTCTGCGGCCCGGCGATGTTGACCATCCAGGACGTGCCGAAACGGTCGACGCACATACCGAACTCGTCACCCCACATCTGCTTCTCCAGGGGGACCGACACCGAACCGCCGTCGGAAAGCTTCTCCCAGTACCCCCGCAGCTCGTCGGCGTCGTCTCCGCTCAGGCTCACCGCGACGTTGTCACCCGGGTTGAGCTCAGTGCCGGGCGGGTTGTCGGCGCCCATGAGCGCGAGACCGCTGTCGGTCTCAAGCAAGCCGTGCATGATCTTGTCGGCTTCCGGGGCGTCCTGCGCGCCGTATTCGCCGAAGGTGTTCATTGTCAGGGCGCCGCCGAAGACCCCTTGGTAGAACTCCATGGCTTCCCGCGCATTGCCGGGGAAGCTGATGTACGGGTTGAGACGAGAGGCCACCGGGACCCTCCTTGGTCGAGGCCGACAATTGGGTCCCTGCACACTAGTAGGTTTGCGGCGCCGGCTTGGCCCCTTGTGATCGGGCGATCACTCCAGTAGGACTGTCCAGACGGGTGTGCCGGGTCTGCGAGGAGGATCGGATGAGCGTTTACCGGGTGACGGATGTCATCGGCACCAGTGCGGAGTCCTGGGAGGCCGCCGCATCAGAGGCCGTCGAAACCGCACGTCAGACGATCCGCGATCTCCGGGTGGCCGAAGTCGTCGCCCAAGACATCCATCTGACCGAGGACGGCGGCATCACCTATCGCACGAAGCTTCGCATTTCGTTCAAGTACGAGAGCGGGTCGCAAGCCGGTACTGCATGACCTGAGAACGTGCGTGGACGTGCGGCACTACGTGTGACACGTCACACCGGCGAGCAGGTATCACGCACCGGGTCAATCGACTCCTACCCCCATGCAGTGGTCCAGACAACTCAGCCGGGTGGCGGCCCAGCTCGCGGCGCGCATCGCGATCGCGACGGTTGCTGCAGTCACCGCCACGTGCTTTGGTTTGCTCGCCGCGCCGTTGGCAAGTGCTGGCCTGTAGTCGAGGCCGTGCGCTAGACAATGCGGCATGGCGAAGTATTCGGTCAACGACGCGGCAGTCGCCCGGGCCAGGCGGCTCATCGATACCCGCCAGTACATCCTCAACAGTGACTGGGGGGAACGACAACCGCGCGCTGAAGACGAGAACACGTACTTGAAGTCGCATTCCTGGGACGAGTACGCCCAATGGCACCTCGGACTCACCGAGGGGGCGAGCGATGAGACCAAGGCTCGCTATGCGTTCGTCTACGGCGACTTTCGGCGCATCCACCGGATGGGTCTCATCGCCTGCGTCTATCGAGCGATGGAGTGGCGGCACAAGGAGGTCGAGCTTGCCGCCCACGACCTCCTGCAACGTCTTGACGGGAAAGCGGGCTGACGGCGGAGCCGATCACCCCGAGCGGGTGACGCAGCCGACGCCACAACCGAACAATGTTGCCGACATGACTCGTGGCGTGAGCCTGTCGTGAACCTGGTGTGGGGTGTCCTTCTCACTGCAGCGGTCGCCGCTGTCGCCATCACGGCAATGCTTCTCGTCCGGCGTAACGCGCCAGATGGTAGCTATTTCAGCGACGGTGACCGCGCATCCGGCGTGTTCGGCGTCTTGGCGACCGGGTTCTCCATACTGCTCGGGTTCATCGTCTTCCTCGCATTCACGAGCTACGACCAGTCGCGCACTGGTGCCGAGACCGAGGCACTCATGGTCGTGCAGCAGGTCGAGACGGCGCAGTTCTTCCCGCCGGCAACATCGGCCGAGCTGACCGGCGAGCTGGTCTGTTACGGCCGATCGGTCGTCAACCACGAGTGGAATCTCATGCGTTCGGACACGCTCGGCGATCATGTCAACCCCTGGGGTGTGGAACTGTTCCACACGGTCGAAACCATCGAGCCAGGAACCGCGGTTGAACAGTCCGCGTACGACAAGTTGCTCGACCAGACATCAGAACGTGAGCAGGCGCGGCAGGACCGCGTCCACGGCGCGGTTGGAGTCATCCCGACGGTGCTCTGGATCGTCCTTTTCTTCATCGCGACGATCATCTTCGTATACACACTGTTCTTCGCGGACAGTGGCGAACGGGCAGTCGTCCAGGCTCTGCTGATGGGAGCGGTCGTCTCGGTGATGGTCACCATGCTGCTGTTGGTGTTTGCCCTCGACAACCCGTTCCATCCGGGGGTCGGCGGGCTCGACCCGGTGGCGATGGAACGGTCGCTGCGCCTCGTCGATGAGGCGCTCGACGCCATCGGCGGGCAAGTGCCGATCCCGTGCGATCTCGACGGTCAGGTGCCGGGGTGACCACGGACTCGACTCGGGCAGGCGAGCGGCTGGACCTTATCGCCGCGGTGCTTCTAGCGATGGCGACGGTTGCTACGGCGTGGAGCGGATATCAAGCGAGTCGGTGGAACGGCGAGCAGGCAGTCGCATTCAGCCGCGCGAGCGCCATGCGCATCGAATCGACGAAGGCCGCTGCGCTGGCCGATGCGCAAACCCAGATCGACGTCGCTACTTACATCCAGTGGGTCGACGCCTACGCCCAGGAGCAAACGGAGCTCGCGAACTTTTATTACCAACGCTTCAGGGAGGAGTTCAAGCCGGCCATGGATGCCTGGGTCGCGACGACGCCTTTGCGCAATCCGGACGCTCCACTGACCCCGTTCGCGATGCCTGAATACCAGCTAGAGGCGCGTACGGAGTCCGATCGGCTCGAGACCGAGGCCGAGGCCTGGTCCGCCACAGCGCGGACGAACATCCAGCGCGCGACCAACTATGTGCTCGGCGTGGTGCTCTTCGCCGCGGTGCTGTTCTTCGCCGGAATGAGCATGAGGCTGTCGTCATCGCGAATGCGCCGGCTCCTCCTCGGCTTTGGTCTTGTCATCTTCATCACGGCAGTCGCATGGATTGCGACCTTCCCCATCAGCATCTCGATTTGATGGATTCAACCGGCTTCGGGTTCGGCCTGGTCGGCGGTGCTGGCCTGACGCTGGCGGCCCATGTGCACCGCACCAAGAAAGGCACGCAGGCCGAAGCCGAGGATCAGCAGGTCCAGGATCATCTGCACGGTGACCATCAATCGAGCGAGTTGGCTGGTCGCTGTGATGTCGCCGAACCCCACGGTGGCAAACGTGGTGACGGTGAAGTAGAGCGAATCGGTCCGGTTCATGCGCTGGCTGAAGTTCGACGATTCGCCGCCCGACATCAGGAAATAGGTCGACGCGAAGACCAGCAGGAACAACGGCGCTGCGACCGCCAGGGCTTCGACAGCTCGGACGCCCGGGTATCTCGACCGGAGAATCCGGCGAATCTGCCAGGTGGTAACAGCAGCAAAGATGATCAGGCCGACGACAAGACGGACCACGGCGGACAGGTGGAGGGCCTCGTTCATCGGCAGGAGGTAGTAGAGCGCCACCAGGACTGCGGTGGTCAGTGAGGCCCTCAGCAGCCCGGCGACGATGAGTCGGCGCTCCGGCCTCGACCCCAGATCTTTCGTCGACGTCTCGACCATGACGTCCCACCGTAGGGCACCGCGGCCGCAAGCATGGGGGGCGCGGAGCATGGGTAAATGAGCGGCGTGACCAGCTCTCAACAGACAGTCCCCGGGCTGCAGGCGGACAAGCCGAGCGAGATCCCCAAGCGCGGGTGGATGCAGATCGTCAAGCGCGCGTGGAAGGAGGCAAAGAAGGACGCCGTGCCGCTGCTAGCTGCCGGCGTTGCCTTCTATGCATTCCTCGCCTTGGTGCCGACGCTGATTGCCCTCGTCCTGCTCTACGGCCTGGTCAGCTCGCCCGCGCAGGTCCAGGAGCAGGTGGAGTCGTTCGGGTCCGCGCTGCCCAGCGAAGTCGAAGAGCTTCTCGAAACACAGATGAATTCACTCGTCGAGACGTCGGACCGCGCACTGGGCATCGGACTGATCATCGCGTTGCTGCTCGCTCTGTGGAGTGCATCCGGAGGCATCAGCAACCTGATCACCGCGCTGAACGTGGCCTACGACGAAGAGGACGAGCGCGGATTCATCAAGAGTCGGTTGCTGGCACTGGGCCTGACTCTTGGCGCAATTGTCTTCATGGTCCTGGCAGTCGCCCTGGTTGCGGCCCTGCCGGTGCTTCTCGACGCACTCGACCTGCCAGGCTGGCTGAAGGCCCTGGTCCAGGCTGGCCGCTGGCTCGGCCTGGTCATCGCGGTGATAGTCGCCCTTGCCATCCTGTATCGGTTGGGACCGGACCGAGACGCGCCGAAGATCCGCTGGCTGTCGGTCGGCGCGATCGTCGCGACCGTTTTGTGGGTCATCGGTTCGGTCGGCTTCTCTCTCTACGTCGACAACTTCGGCTCCTACGGCAAGACCTACGGCACCCTTGCCGGCGTCGTCGTCCTGCTGTTGTGGCTGTGGCTCAGCTCGTATGCCGCCCTGCTCGGCGCTGAGGTCAATGCCGAGATGGAGCAGCAGACCATCAAGGACAGCACCACAGGCGAGCCCGAGCCGTTGGGTCAGCGCGACGCAGTGAAGGCCGACTCGATACCGGACGCCACGGACCCGATGAAGACCGCAGACGAGCAGGAGCGGCCGGCCGAGGGGGAAGAGCAGGAGAAACCCTGAAGAGGAGGGCTGGGCTTCTTGCGGCGATCGAAGAAATCCTGACGGAACCGGCTCAGACTGCGGCGCCCTACCCGAGCCGGGAAGGGCGCCGCAAGCATGTCGATCAGCTGGTGCTGGGCTTGACCTCTTCCTTGACTGTCTCAGCCGACGAGCGACCCTCCTCCTTGACTGTGGAAGCAGCGTCCGCAGCAGTGGACTTCACCGACTCGGCCGCAGCCTGGGCACGACCCTTCAAGTCCTGGCCGATCTGGGAGCCAACGTCTGCTGCCTCTTTGGCGAGTGGCTGGCCGTACTCCTTCGCGGCGTCCACTGCCTTGCCTGCTACCTGTGCTTCCTTCTCACTTGCGGGTATCAGCGACGAGATGAGCCAGCCAGCGCCGAATGCGATGATTCCCGCAGCCAGTGGGTTGCCTTGGGTTTTCTCCCTGACCGTGTCGGCAGCTCCCGATGCGGAGTCGGTCAGCGTGTCGCCGGCAGAAGAAACTCCGCCACGAACGGTGCCGGCGGTGCCCTCGGCGCTGCCCATGACCCGATCCTTGATGTTCGTCAGCCGACCCTTGGTGCGCTCCAAGCCTCTGTCGACGATCCGGCTCGGGCTGACCTTCTCGGCCAGTGCGTCGACGTCTCGAGAGAGCTCGCCGCGGGTGTCTTCGATATCTCGCTTCAGTCCTTCAGTGTCTTCGCCCATTGCACATCCTCCTTCAATGTCTGCGTGGTCTGCTCGAGTTTCGGGTCGAACGACTTGAGCTGCCGGCGACCCATCGAGGCCAGCAAGGCAGCGGCAATCGCCCAGATGATCGCCACGATCAACGCCGCCAGATCCAGGTCCATGGCCCGGCCCAGAACCAGCATGAGCGCGACCGACAGGAACAGCAGCAGCAAGTGAGCGGCGATGCCCGCCCCAGCCAGCATGCCGGCACCTTTGCCCAACTTCGTGACCTCTTGCTTGGCCTCCGTCTTGGCCAGGTCGATCTCCTTGCGGACCAGCCGGCTGAGATCGTCGGCGATCTCACCGACCAGGTCACCGACGGAGCGGCCCTCGATGTCAGGTGGGGCATCCCGACCGGTCGAGTTCGGCCCGGCCGAGTTCGGCAGCGACGGGGTGCTCACGGCCGGCCCTGTTCCGGGACGGGCCGCTCGTCCGGCCGGATCGCGGAGCCCCCGACGGCGGCCACGGCAGGATCCACTTGACCAGGCGCCGACGGTTCTGTCGGGCCGTTCCCGACATTCCACGACGTCTCCGTCGCTCGATTGGTCAGCGGCTCGTCAGCGGTCGTCGCCAGTGTTGGCTGGCTCGGGCGATACGAGCCGGCCGGCCGAGGCGGGGTGTCCGTACCGGTCGAAGCCACTGCGCCTCGGGTCATCCGACCAGCGACGACTCCCGCTATCGCCGCGGCAAGCAGAAACGCGCCAGGACGCCGTCGGGCGAATGCACGGATCTCATCGATCAAGTCGCCGGGCTCGTGTTCGTCCAAGAAAGTCGAGAGCTCTCGGGCTCTGCTGGCTGCCTGGCTGGCCAAATCGGACGCAAGTCCAGAACTCGGGGTCGACCGATTCATTTCCTCCAGGTCGTCTCCGAACTGGCGGAGGGTTCCGGAAAGACGATCGCGCTGGGAGACCGACTGGTCCCGAACCTGGGTCTTCAGCGCACCCACCAGGTCGCGTGCCTGGGTGCTGACCTCGGACGCGACGTCTTTGGCCTGCTCCTTGGTGACATCGGCGACGCGACTCGCCTCGTCCGATGCGGTGTTCGCCGCCTGTTGCACTTTGCCGGTGCTCTCGGTGTCGCCCCGCGCGCTCTCATACCCGGACGCCTCGGGGGTGCCGGGACCGCTCGGTGTTGTCATCGCATATCTCCCGCCGTGGTAGGCCATTGAGGCTCACTACGAATACCCTCGCCACGATCGGCCATGCCCAGGTGATCTGTGGTCTTGGTCACCTGTATTCAAGATCAACTGGGCAGAGAGATTCACGTCGAAAAGAACGGGTAAGAAGCCGGATCTGACATCTGCGAAGGAGGAGTGCCGTGCCAGATGACGTAGTCGACATGATCATGGCGGATCACCGTGAGTTCGAGCGGCTGTTCGACCTGCTCGAGAACGAGCCCAGCCAGCGAGCCCGCAACCTGCCAGTCCTCACCACACTGCTGGTGGCGCACAGTCGGGCCGAAGAGGCAGAGGTCTACCCGGTTGCCCGGGACGAGGCCGGTGCCAGCGAGGAAGTGGCCCACAGCCAGGAGGAGCACCTCGAGGCCGAGCAGATTCTCGAGCGCCTGCAGGCGGCGGATCCAACGAGCACCGACTTCGACCGAGTTCTCGCCGAGCTGGTCGAGGCGGTCAGTCACCACGTCGAGGAAGAAGAGAGCTCGGTGTTGCCGGCAATTCGCACCGGATTGGCCGACAGCCGTAGGCAGGAACTCGCCGACACCTTCGTCCAGAGCCGTGCAGAACACCTGGGCGACTTGCCCGGCGAGGCAACCAAGGACGAGTTGCTCCAGATGGCCGAGAACGTCGAGCTCACTGGTGCGAGCTCGATGTCCAAGCAGCAGCTCGACCAGAAGCTCAAGGAGCAGGCGCAACAGTAGGCAACCTCGGTTTGAGGGTGGTCCGCGCCGGCTGGCCTATCTGAGGGAAGGGCTGTCCCGGTAAAGCCGGTCGAGGAGCGCACTGACCGATCGGCGGCGCAGCCCGCCGAAGAAACCGTGGTTCGCCAGGCACACGCTCGCGGCGTTCCAGCCGCTGGCACCGTGAACTCCTCCGCCCGGGTGCGCCGACGCCCCGGCCAGGTACAGCTGCTCGACCGGCAGTTCTGGCCGGCCGAGGCCGGGAACCGGGCGGAACACCAGCTGCTGGTGCAGCTGCGCCGTTCCACCGCCGACGCCACCGTCGACCAGGTTGGGGTTGAGAGCGGCCAAGTCCGACGGACCTTGGACGAACCGGTCGAGCGCCTCGTCGGCGAAGCCGGGGGCGTGCCCGTCCAGCACTTCTTCCATCCGGGCCACCGTCTCGGCCACCGCCGCAGACATGGCACCGGCGCCGCGGTTCTTCACCGTGTAGCCCCGCGGAAGGTGGGTGTATGCCCACATGCTTTCCGACCCGTCGCTCGAGCGAGACGGGTCTGTCGTCGTCATCTGCCCGACCAGCAGGAATGGCCGGTCCGGCAGCTCGCCACGCTCGATCTGCTCGCTCCAGCGCACGGCGCCATCGGTGTCCGCCCCGATGTGGAGGACGCCAGAACGGCCGGCCGGGTCAGCTCGCCACCGTGGCGTGCGGGGGAGAGTCCAGTTGACCTTCACCGTCGGAAGATCACGGTCGAAGTGCTCGAGGTCGTCGAACAATCGACGTGGCAGTGCGTGCCTCGGCACCAGTTCGCGCAGCAGGGTCTGAGCGTCGATGGCGGCCAG
The DNA here is from genome assembly GCA_963831385.1 of uncultured Actinomycetota bacterium. Lineage (GTDB taxonomy): Bacteria > Actinomycetota > Actinomycetes > Jiangellales > Jiangellaceae > JACVRX01. The sequence goes on along the minus strand of CAWHPW010000005.1, from coordinate 82,949 downwards.
TACGGCCCGCCTGGCCCGGATCAACTGGCCATCAGCCAACCGGGCACCGACTGCGCGTCCGCCCGCGACCAGGACTTTCTCGACCGGCGTGCCGACGAGTATCTCGACGCCAGCAGCGCGAGCCCGGCGTGCCAGCGCGTCGGAGAGCGCCCCAGCGCCACCCCGGGGGGCCGGGAACCCGACGTCCTGGCCCAGCATGGCCAGCAGCCAGCCGAACGTTCCGCTCACCGGCGCCGTCAGCGGGACGTCGGCGTGCAGGGCATTGCCGGTGAGCAGCAACCGGCCGTGCTCGCCGCCGAACAACTCCTCTCCCATCCGGTGCACCGGAAGCAAGAGAAACCGGGCCAGCCGGAGGCCGTCGGCGAGGCCGAGCAGGCGGGCCAAGCGCGCTGCCGGCCGCACCGGCGGAAACGGTGAGAACAAGGCGTCCAACAGCGGGCCGCGCAGCCGCTGCCATTCGGTGAACAGTTCCTGCCACCGCTCACCGTCGCCTGGATGGTCGTGCTCCAGCTGCTTGGCCGTCTGCCGGACGTCGCGGTACAGCGCAGCGGCCTCGGTGGCCTTCTCATCGGCCGGATGGGACAGCACGACGTCCGCGTGTGACCACTGCAACCCGTGCCGGTCGAGCTCGAGTGCCCGGATGACCGGCGAGGCCGCGGCAAGCGGGTAAAACGCGCTGAACAGGTCGGTCACGGTTTCGGGCCGGCGACGTACGGACCGGACCGCACCGCCGAGGTGACTGCCCTCCACCAGGACGACATCCCACCCGGCATCGGCCAGCGTGATCGCTGCGACCAGCCCGTTGGGCCCGGCACCGATCACGCAGGCGTCGGCGTCGACGGACGGCATCGCCCGGGCAGAGGTCACGGCCTGATCATCGTGCCGTTCTGGGCTCTAGCCGGACGACGATCGACTTCGACGTGGGCGTGTTGCTCATGTCAGCGGTGCTCTCCAGGGGAACGAGGACGTTCGTCTCCGGATAGTAGGCGGCGGCGCAACCGCGGGCGGTCGGATAGGAGACGATCCGGAAGCCGGTGGCCCGTCGGCCGATCCCGTCGGCCCACTCGCTGACCACGTCGACGTACTGGCCGTCGACGAGACCGAGCTCGGCGAGATCTGGCGGCGACACGAAGACGACGTGCCGGCCACCCTCGATCCCTCGATACCGGTCGTCGAGGCCGTAGATCGTGGTGTTGAACTGGTCGTGCGAGCGCACGGTCTGCAGGATGAGCCGGCCCGGCGGCGGCCGGAGGACGGTCAGTTCGTTGACGGTGAAGTTGGCCTTGCCGGTGGTGGTGTCGAATCTGCGCCGGTCGCGCACGTTATGGGCGAGTACGAACCCGCCCGGGACGCCGACCCGCTCGCGATACCGCTCGCAATCTGGCACCACGTGCTCGATTCGTTCTCTGATCAGCCCGTAGTCGGCGGCGAACTGATCCCACGGAACGGCGGCGCGCTCACCCAGGGTTCGAGTCGCGAGCTCACAAACGATGCGCACCTCGCTGCGCAGCTGCGGCGAGGCGGGCTCGAGCCGGCCGCGCGAGGCGTGCACCACGCTCATCGAGTCTTCGACCGTGACGAATTGAGTGCCGCCGGGTTGTCTGTCGATTTCAGTTCGGCCGAGGGTCGGCAGGATCAGTGCTTCGCGGCCGGTCACCGCGTGCGACCGGTTGAGCTTGGTGGATACCTGGACGGTGAGACGGCATCGCCGCAGCGCGGCCTTCGTGACGTCGGTATCCGGCGCGGCAGAGACGAAGTTGCCGCCGAGGGCCATGAACACGTCGGCATGCCCGTCGCGCATTGCGGCGATCGATCGGACGACGTCGTACCCATGGTGCCGCGGTGGCTCGAACCCGAACTCGTCGCTGATCGCGTCCAGCCAGGCGGCCGAAGGGCGCTCCCAGATCCCCATGGTGCGGTCGCCCTGGACGTTGCTGTGACCGCGCACCGGGCAGACCCCGGCGCCGGGTCGGCCCATGTTTCCGCGCAGCAGCAGGAAGTTAACGATCTCGCGGATCGTCGCGACTGCGTTCTTGTGCTGGGTCAGGCCCATCGCCCAGCAGACGATGATCTGTTGCGAGCGCAGGACCCGCTCCACTAGTTCGTCGATCGCCCGGACCCGCAAGCCGGTCGACTCGAGCACGTCGGCCCAGTCGAGCGCCCGCAGGTGAGTGGCGTAGTCGTCGAAACCATGGGTGTGCGTGGCGATGAAGTCGCGGTCGAGGGCCGTGCCGGGGGCGGTGTCCTCGGCATCGAGTAGTTTGCGGCCTAGGGCTTGGAACAGCGCGAGATCGCCATTGACCCGGATCTGCAGGAACTGGTCGCTGAGGGTGGTACCCCGCCCGACCAGGCCGCTGGGTCGCTGTGGGTTCTTGAACCGACGCAGGCCCGCCTCGGGCAGCGGGTTCACGCTGACGATGCTGACGCCGGCACGTTTGGCGTCCTCCAGCGCGCTGAGCATGCGGGGATGGTTGGAGCCGGGGTTCTGCCCGACGACCAGGATCAGGTCTGCCTTCGACAGATCGGCGAGGGAGACGCTGCCCTTCCCCACGCCGATCACCTCCGACAACGCGCGGCCGGACGACTCGTGGCACAAGTTCGAGCAGTCCGGCAGGTTGTTCGTCCCGTACGCCCGGACGAACAACTGGTAGAGAAACGCGGCCTCGTTGCTGGTCCGGCCTGAGGTGTAGAACACCGCCTGATCGGGTGTGTCGAGTGCGGTCAGCTCCTGGGCGATCAGGTCGTAGGCCGCGTCCCAGCTGATCGGGCGATAGTGGGCCGAACCGACCGGCTTGTGCATCGGCTCGGTCAGCCGGCCCTGCTGGCCCAGCCAGTGGTCGGTCCGCGCGTCCAAGTCGTCGACCGAATGATGCGCGAAGAAGTCCCGGGTGACCCGCCGAGTGGTGGCCTCCTCGGCGACCGCTTTCGTTCCGTTCTCGCAGAACTCCACGGTCTTGCGGCGCTCGGGGTCCGGCCACGCGCAACTGGGGCAGTCGAAGCCATCCTTCTGATTCAGCCGGGCGAGCGTGCGCACCGAGCGCCCGCCACCCATCTGCTCAAACGCGTACCGCAGCGAGTGCACGACGCCAGGAATGCCGGCCGCCCACTTCTTCGGACTACCGACCTCGAGCGCGCGCTCGTTGTCGACGATCTCCTCGGGCACGGGCCATCACCCCTTCAGAGACACCATCATGCTCCCTGTTCTGCATACCCTGACCTGGTGGCCGAAGCCGACTCCGGTGCTCGCGAAGTATTCGTCGAGCGTGATCTGCTGATCGTCGGCGCCGGGCCGGTCGGCATCTACGCCGCGTACTACGCCGGGTTCCGCGGCCTGACGACGGCGCTGGTCGACTCGCTGCCCGAGCCGGGCGGACAGGTCACCGCCATGTACCCGGAGAAGGCGATTTTCGACGTCGCCGGCTTCCCGTCGGTCAAGGGCCGTGAGCTGGTCGAGGGGCTGGTCGAGCAGGCTGCCCAGTTCGATCCGACCTACCTGCTGGGCCAGGAGGCGCAGGAGCTCACCCGCCCCGACGACGGTGTGATCGACGTCCGTACCGATGCGGGGTCCGTCATCCGATCCCGGGCCGTCATCGTCAGTGGGGGCATCGGCACCTTCACACCACGACCGCTCCCGGCCGGTGCGGACTGGGTCGGCCGGGGCCTGCACTTCTTCGTGCCGCGGCTCGCGGCTCACGCGGACCAGGATGTGGTGATCGTCGGTGGCGGGGACAGCGCGTGCGACTGGGTGCTCTCGCTCGAGCCGATCGCCAAGTCGATCACGCTCGTCCATCGTCGTGCCAAGTTCCGCGCTCACGAGCACACGGTCGAGCTGGTGCGCCGGTCCAGCGCCGAGGTCATCACCGATGCGCAGGTGAGCAAGATGCTCGGCGGAGACTCGGTCGAGGCGGTCGAGATCACGCTGACCGACGGCTCGACGATCACTCGGCCGGCCCAGGCCGTCATCGCTGCGCTCGGATTCGTCGCCAATCTCGGACCGCTGCGAACGTGGGGCGTCGAGGTCGTCGGGCACCGCTACATCACCGTCGACACGACGATGGCGACCAGCGCGCAGGGGGTGTTCGGCGCCGGTGACATCACCGACTATCCCGGCAAGGTCCGGCTGCTCTCGGTGGGCTTCGGTGAGGCCGCGATCGCCGTCAACAACGCGGCCGTGCTGATCAACCCGGACGCGAGCTTGTTCCCCGGGCACTCGTCGAACCTGCCATAGCTCACCAAATGGAGCCCTTTCCATTCGATCTTGGCGCCGTTAGCCTGGTGAGCACGCGACGCGAGGGGTGATCCGCATGGCGCAGGTGTCCCGTGATCCGTCGAAATCCGTGTTCGCCATTCGCCCCATCGGCAATCTGGTTGCGGAGACCCACGAGTCGGGTCACGAACTGAAACGTGCGGTCAGCTCGACCCAACTCACCGCCATGGGGGTCGGGGCGATCATCGGCACCGGCATCTTCGTCGTGGTCGGAGAAGGGGCGTTGATAGCCGGCCCGGCGGTGATCCTGTCCTTCGTCCTGGCCGCCGTCGCCTGTGTCTTCTCCGCCTTGTCCTACGCGGAACTGGCGTCGTCGATCCCGGTTTCGGGAAGCGCATACACCTACACGTACGCGACTCTCGGCGAGATCGTCGCGTGGATCATCGGGTGGGACCTCATCTTGGAATACGGCGTGTCCGTGGCCGCCGTGGCCGTCGGCTGGGGAGCGAATCTGAACGCGTTCCTGGACTCGGCATTCGGCATCGAGATTCCCCTGGCACTCGCGACGTCGCCCGAGAACGGAGGCGTTTTCAACCTGCCGGCTGTTCTCGTCGTGCTCGCAATCACGGCGCTGCTCGTGCGCGGTACCAAGGAAAGCGCTCAGGTCAACCTGGTCATGGTCGTGGTCAAGCTGGCGGCGCTGGTTTTCTTCATCGTCGTCGCGCTGTCCGCGTTCAGCACGCAGAACTTCACCCCATTCGCGCCAGACGGCGCCGATGCCGTCGTCTCCGGTGCCGCGATCATCTTCTTCGCCTACATCGGCTTCGACGCGGTGTCGACCGGCAGCGAAGAGGCCCGCAACCCCGGTCGGGACCTGCCCATCGCGATCATCGGATCGCTGGTGATCTGCACGATCTTCTACATCCTCACTGCCGTCGGCGCGATCGGCATCGCGACACCAGCGCAGCTCGGCGCTAGCGAGGCACCGTTGGCAGCCGCCTTGGAGGAGGGCGCTGGAATCTCGTGGGCGGCCGCGGTGCTGTCCTTCGGTGCGGTCGTGGCAATCACCAGCGTGATCCTGGTGATCCTGTACGGCCAGACCCGGATCTTCTTCGCCATGTGCCGCGACGGGCTGATGCCCGAAGGCCTGGCGACGGTCAACCCGCGGTATGGGACTCCGGCGCGGCTGACGATCATCCTCGGCGTGCTCATTTCCATCATCGCGGCGTTCGTGCCGCTGAGCCAGATCGTCCGGCTGGTGAACATCGGCACGCTGTTTGCCTTCGTCCTCGTCAACATCGGCGTGATCATCCTGCGCCGCACCCGGCCAGACATGCCACGTCCGTACAAGGTGCCGTTCAGTCCCTGGTTCCCACTACTCGGCATCGCCTTCGCGATCTACCTCATGATCGACCTGCCACTCGGCACCTGGGTCCGCTTCGTCGGCTGGCTGGCCATCGGCGTGCTGATCTACGTGGTCTACGGATACCGCAACTCGCGGCTGCGGACGCCGCACGGCGAGTACGGCATCCTTCCGGCCGAGCCGCCTGACCCCACCCACCGGCACGAACCCCATGACTGAACAGGTCGTCGTCGGATATGACGGCACCGACCGCGGTGCCGACGCGCTCGCGCTCGGCGTGGCTTGCTCGCGAGTCCTCGACACCGGGCTCGTCATTGCTGCGGTGTATCCCTCGCCGTCGGCGATCGGAATCGGCCGGGTCGACGCGGAGTGGGTGGCCGACCGGCGGCATGCGGCGGAACACGTCCTGGACCAGGCCCGTGGTGTCCTTGGCGACTGGGGAGATGCCCCGCCGGAGACGTCATATCGAGCCGTCGGTTCGATGTCAGCGGCGCGCGGGCTGCATGACCTGGCCGAGGAAGACGACACCCGGCTGGTCGTCGTCGGGCTGCACGCCGACCCATCGCGGCACCGCTTGTTCGCCGGCGGGACGGCGGATCGCCTGCTCTCCGGCGTCCCGTGTCCGGTGGGAGTCGCCCCGGCAGGGCAGCGCAACCGGGAGATCCGCGACGTCCGGCGGATCGGGGTCGCGTATATCGACACCGAGGAAGCCCGAGCCGCACTTGCCGAAGGCGTCCGGTTGGCCGAGAAGACCGGCGCCTCGTTGCAGCTGTACACCGTGGTTGCCGAACCCGCGGACGTGATGCCGATCCTGCTCGGTCGCGATGCTGAACACGCGTTCACGTCGACGGCGCAGGAGATCTACCAACGCGCGCTCGACGATGCCATCGACTCGCTGGCCAGCACGGTGCCCGCCACCGGTGAGGTTCGCTTCGGGAACCCAGTCGACGTGCTCGCCGAACTCGACGACGAGGTGGACGTCCTGGTGTGCGGGTCTCGCGGCTATGGCCCGATCCGGCGGGTGTTGCTCGGCGGTGTCTCGGCCCGGCTGATCGGCCGCGCGAAGATGCCGGTGATCATCGCTCCGCGAGGGGACTAGCGGACCCTCGGGGCCCGGCGCCGAGCTAGGTCATCGCCGTGAGGGCTTGGACCGCGCCGTCGACTTGCTCCGGGCTCGTGACGATCGACGAGCCGAACCGGATGTACGGCACCTGGTAGGGCGTCACAGTCGCGACGATCTTGTGGACGGAATGCAGTTCCTGCACGACGTCGGCCGGCGGGCGACCACTGACCTCGCAACACACGATGCCCGAGGACAGCTCCGGCTCACGAGGGGTGACCAACCGCACGTTGGGCAGTTCCGCGATTCCTTCCTTCAGCCGGCTCGCGAGCTCAGCGGTCCTCGCCGCGACGCGGTCCTTGCCGATCGTTTGGTGGAACTCGAACGCGTCGGTCAACGCCCAACGATGCTCGAATGAGTGAAAGCCGCCGGGAGTGCCGTCCAGGCCGAAGACGAACGGCGCGTTCCCGTTGTCGAACCAGTTGCCGAAGCTCGGCCCGGAGAAGGTCGGGATGATCGCCGTCATTCGGTTCCAGGCATCGCGGCGGATCCAGACGATGCCGGTGCCGCGCGGTCCGAACAGCCACTTGTGGGTGCCGGAGATGAACATGTCGCAACCGAGTTCACCGGGGCCGACCGCTTCGGCGCCGAGCCCATGCACGGCGTCCAGACCGAACAGGACCCGGTCACCGACGTCACGACCGGCGTTGACCTGCGTCAGTGCTGCTGCGATCTCGCCGGCCGGAAGCTTCACTCCCGTGCTGGAGTGCACCCAGGTGAGAGCCACCAGCCTGGTCGCGGGCCGAATCGCCGCCAGGATCCGATCCACGATCTCGCCGGCCGACGCGGTCGGCGGATCGTCGTACAGCGGGATCCGCTCGACCTCCGCGCCGACCTTGGCGGCGGCCAGCCGCAGTGCTTCGTGGGTGGCGTAGAAGTCGTGGGTCGAGGTCACGACATGGTCGCCGGCCTGCAGGGTGAGCCCGTGGTAAGTGAGTCCGAGGCCCATCGTCGTGCTGTCGGTCAGTGCGATCTCGTCGGGGGCTACGCCGAGATACCGCGCCGCTGCTTCACGAGCCGCGTTTTCGAGTTCGATCTCCTGGCTGGTAGCGGCGACGGTGTCGCGGTCCAGGTCGGCGCGGAACCGGTCGATGGCGTCGCGGACCTGGGTCGGATGCGATGCGAGGACGAATGCGGCGAAATGGGCCAGCTCGGGATCGAGCGAGAACTGGTCACGAACCGCGGCCCAGTCGGAGAGATCGGCACTCGTGGTGGATCCAGGGGCATCGCCAGCCGCCGCGTTCTGGTCCGCGTCGTCAGAGGTGCAACCGGCCAGGCCGAGAGCACCGGCACCGGCGACCAGACCGCTACGGAGGAGAAAGCCGCGCCGGCTCAAGGGTTCCATTCTCGGACGATAACCACCGATGGCGCGGTGCTCTGTGCCCGGGCTGGTGGGACTTCGCGGTCAGGCAGGTCGGCCGAGGGCTTCGGTCGAGCGGACGTTCTGCAGCCTGACCTGACCCTTCGCGACCAACCGGTGGTCCTGGTCCCAGATCTGTACCGTCCACAGCTGCTGGGTTCGGCCGCGCTGGACTGGCAGAGCCTCGGCTTGCAGGACACCCGTACGCACTGCGCGCAGGAAGTCGGTTTGGTTCGCCACCCCGACGACGTGTCCGTCCTCGCCGAGCCAGACGGCAGCGGCGACGCTGGCGAGCGTCTCGACGATCGAGCAATGCACTCCGCCGTGCAGGATGCCGAACGGCTGGTGCAGCTCCGGCCGGACCTCGAGGTGGGCGGTGACACGATCAGCCGACACCTCGTCGAGCTCGAGCCCGAGCAGCCCGACGAAGTTGTCCGTCTCGGCGACAGGATGCATCGAATCCCTCACGATCGAAGAGGCGGCCAGCCTATGGCCGGCCGGTCGAGTCGCCCCACCTACAATCGCGGTGCCCGTTCTCCAGTCCCCAGACAGGACGCTGTTCTCGTGTTCACCGGCTCGCTGCTTGCGGCCGAACAAGCCGACGACGGTCTCGTCGGGCTGTCCGGCGTCGCGGCGGACGTGATCGCCGCGATCGGCGAATTGGGGGTGGGGCTCCTGACCTTCGTGGAGACCGTCTTCCCGCCCATTCCCAGCGAGATCATCCTGCCGCTGGCCGGATACGAGGCAGAGCGGGGCCAGCTGAACGTCGTCCTGGTCGTGGCTGCTGCGACGGTCGGGTCACTGCTGGGCGCCCTTGTGCTCTACGGGCTGGGTGCGGTGTTCGGCGAGGAACGGGCTCGTCGCTGGCTGACCTGGCTGCCGCTCGTGGACGAGGCCGACTTCGACAACGCCGCCGGCTGGTTCCACCGGCACGGGCACGGGGTGGTCTTCTTCGGCCGGTTCGTGCCGATCGTGCGGAGCCTGGTGTCACTGCCAGCTGGCGCCCAGCGGATGCCACTCGCGCCCTTTCTCCTCCTCACTGCGGCGGGTACCGCGCTGTGGAACTCCGCCCTCATCGGTGCCGGCTACCTGTTGGGAACCCAGTACGAGCGGGTGGAGCACTACCTGAAGTACCTCGACTATGTGATCTTCGCGGCGATGATCGTGGTCGTCGGTTGGTTCGTCCTCCGCAAACTCCGCCAGCGCCGCGCCGCGCACGTCGCGTGAACCGGCCCGCCTGCTGGGCTCTCGCGCTCGGGTCTGGTCTTCTGCTGTGCTCGTGCACCGGTCCCAACGATGCGGGCGACGCCGACGGTGGGTCCACGGAGCAGGCCGAACTCGCCGGCGCGCTGACCACCTGGTTCCTCGACCCGGGCTCGGCGCCGGCGCGAGCCGCCATCGAGGCCGCGGCCGCGGCCTTTGAGGCCGAGCACCCAGCCGTCACCGTCGGCATCGAGTACGTCCCATGGGCAGAGGGCAAGCAACGACTGACGGCGGCAGTCGCTGCGGGCGATGCGCCCGACGTCGCACAGACCAACACCGAATGGACTGCGGAGCTCGCCGCGCACGATGCGCTGGCGCCCGGCAGTCCGGCCGACGGTGTCGAGTACGTCGACAGTCTGCTGCAGCCCGGTGCTGTGGACGGCACGAACTTCGGCTATCCATGGTACGGAGCGACCCAAGCACTCATCTACCGCACCGATGTGCTCTCCCAGGCCGACGTTTCTCCACCGGCAACCTGGGAGGAGGTCTTCGCTGTCGGCGACACGATCGCCACCGAGCTGCCCGAGATTGCTCCGATGCAGGTCGGCGGAGCGCACCTCGACCTGCAGGCGCCGCTGGTCTGGGCGGCCGGCGGAGACATCGCCACCCTGGTGGCCGGCACCTGGCAGTCCGGCGTCGACACTCCCGCCGGTAGGGGCGCGTTCGGCCACTTCGAGGCGGTGTGGAAGAAGGGATGGTCCCCGCGCGATGCGGTGACCTGGACTTCGGCCGATGTCCGGACGGCGTTCGCCGAAGGCCGGTCCGCGATGATGATCGGCACGCTCGCGGATCTGCAGGCGGTCCTTTCCGCCAATCCAGGGATCGACGGCAACGTGGGTACTGCGCTGCTGCCGGAAGGTCCCGGCGGCAGCCGCGATGCCGTCGTGGCCGGAAGCCACCTGGTTGTTCTGGAGAGCTCGGCTCAGCAAGCAGCCGCCGCCGCGTTCGTTCGACATCTGAGCGCGCCGGAGCAGGTCGTGCCGGTGACGGAGGCTCTCGGTGTCCTGCCGGGCACGCGCGACGGAATCGAAGCGGTGGTCGGCGATGACGAGGTGCTGGCCGGATTCGGTGAGCAGCTCATCGAGCACTCGCGCACCTACCCGGCAGCCGCCTGGTGGCAGGAGGTCGTGGCGGCAGGAGTGTTCGAGACGGCGACGCAGCAGCTCATGCACGGTCAGCTGACGGCACCCGAGGCCGCGACGGCCGTCGACTCGGCCATCAGGTCCGCCATCGGTTAACCGCCGCGGCGGGCGCCGACCGGCTCGGATACGTCGACCTTCGGAAGGCAGGCGAGAACGTCGAGCATGTGCTGAAGACGACCGAGTTCGGTGCGGTGAAAGGCCGGCCCGTCCTCGCGGGCCACGGTGAGTACCTGGTTGCCCGGCAGCGGCGCCCGGGCCAGCCGAGCACCTTCGGTCACGGCAACTGGTCGGGCCGGGATGGCCTCGGGCAGCCGCGGGTGCCCCGGCGCGTCCGGGCTCGCCAGGAGGACCTCTCCGTTGCTGTCCGCCACGCACGCCCACGTGGCGGCGAGCACCAACGGCGCGGCATCCATCAGCGTGGTGAGCGCTCGGGTCGGAGCGGTGACCATCGAGGCGATCACTCCCGCCTCGGGCATCGCCTCAGGGGTGCTGCGGGCCGCCCACAACCCGACCGGCCGCACACCGGGAATCGAGCGCAGCGACGACAGCAGGCGATCGCGCGGCTGCCCACGCCACTCCAGGGTGATGTCGTCGAGCGCCCGACCGGAGTCTCGCTCCAGGACGTAGATCTGGGCAACGTCGGCGCCGAGCACACCGAGCGTCCAGGTCACCCGACCCAGTGAGCCCGGTTGGTCCGGCAGCTCGATCCGAAGTCGCAGCAGCATGGCTCCCCCTGAGCAAGTGTCGGTGTGAGGCCTACCACCGTGCCTGGTCGATGTTGCCCCGCTGTTTCGGTCGTGGGTCGACCTGGTCAACGGGTGAGTCGGCGGCAGCCGTCGGTCAGGTCGACTGTTCGACCTGGCTGGCACGGCGGTGCCGGCCAGGCTGGCGCGGTGCCGGGACGTCTGTATCGGCGGGAGACTCGGTTGCGTCCAACGCTCGCTGGAAGCCATTGGCCGGTAGGTCCGGAACGATCAGGACGGCCGCCTGCTCGGCCTCGTCGTCGGATCTGACAGCCCGACGGCGTGCTCGCCGCCCCTGCCTCGAAGCAATAGCAAGATCGCCCAGTTCGGCCGACGAGGCGTCGATCCACTGGATGCCGGTGTCCGCATTGCCGTGCACTGCGAGCATGTCGTCGAGCGAGCCCCACGTACTCGTGGCCGGATGTGCGGAACACCAGCGCAACACGACGTGGCCGTCGGAGAAGGCAATGCCGAAGGCGACGACACAGACGCCGGAGACACCGGTGTCGTCGACGCGGCGGACCAGCGCGAACCGGCGCGGCACCATCGTGCTCACCGAGGACCACCCGGCCGGATCACTAGGTCATCTTTGTGGACTGGCGCCCCAGTGTCACGACCCCACGCCTGCCACGACCGGGGGTGGGCACAACGAATTGAACATCGGGCGGACTCCGAGCTCGGCGGTGACCTCGACCTTGACCTCGTCTGGGCCTCCCGCGAGCCCTACCCACACCGGGAACACATAGTTCTTCTTGCCTTCGGCCAGAGCGTGCGGGTCGCACCGCAGCGCCGTTGCCCTGATCGGAGCCGAGATCGTGTCCTGTCCTGCGCCGAGCACCGCGATGGGTTCTGCCGTGCCGGCCGGCTGGAGACGGAAGACCACACTGCCGGAGACGCTGGTCCATCGTGACCTCGGCATCGCCGCCGACACGATGCAACTCGATCGTGCCCAGCAGCGCGTCTCCGGCCGGGTCGGGTGTCCACGTCTCGCCGAGCTCGACCGTGACGACCTCGGCCAGGCGTAGGCGGTCGCAGTACAGCGTGAGCAGCCGACGCAGCACGTTCTGCGAGTCCTCGACGTCGACCTTGACCGGCCGGCCGTCGGCGACAACCTGCGCAGTTGCCGCCTCCGGGGTGGGAGTGGCGCTGGAACAGGTCGGTTCGCCGTAGACGAAACGGAAATCGATCCGCCGGCCGGGCGCGATCGTGGCGTCGTCGTCACTCGCCACGTCCGGGAACGGCGGCGCGTGCAGGACGACGTCATCGACGTCCATCGGTTCAGCACTGTCGTTCCTGAGTTGCACCCGGATGCTGGCCAGCGACTGGTCGAGGTTGGACTGCCGGACTCTGCCACTGAGTTCAGCCGCCGACTCCTCAGGCTCCGCGGTGGTGCCGCAACTCACCGCGAGCGCTACCGCTGCGGATACTGCGACCATTCGCCGAGCCGTATTGCGTCGCATGCCTCGACGATAGGCGCACGGCCGGTCAGCCAGTCGCCGTACCGACGGTCGGCGCCAGCGGCCGTTGATCGCCCCACAGGTAGCGCGGTCCGCTGCCCAGCGCGGCCGCCTGGTCGCCAGGGTTGTAGAGATGACACGTGTTGAGTGACAGGCAGCCACAGCCGATGCACTCACCGAGCTCATCTCGCAGACGGCGCAGTTCATCTATCCGCTGGTCGAGGCGGTCCTGCCAGGACTTCGACAGATGGCTCCAGTCGCTCGCCGTCGGGGTTCGGGAGCTGGGCAGTGTGTCCAGGGCGGTGCGGATCTCGTCCAAGGTCAGCCCGACCCGCTGTGCAGCGCGGACGAACGCCACCCGCCGAAGCGTGGAGCGCTCGTACACGCGATGGCCACCAGCCGTGCGTTCCGACGACAGCAGCCCTTTGGCCTCGTAGAACCGCAAGGCCGACGTCGCTGCACCGCTGCGGGCCGCCAGCTCGCCTATAGTCAACCGGCTTGCCACGGACAGGTCCCCAAACTTCGACCGAACTTGAAGCCTAGCTCTGTTCGTGTTCCGAGCGGCGGGCCTTCGCGCTAGCCTGCAGGCCGCCGTCTTCACCGGAGGAGAAGTGATGGAGCCAGCTGCCGATGTCGACGCGATGGTCGCCGACGCCGTCAGGACGATCCGAGACCGTTTCGGCGCCGATGGCCTACGCGATCTCGTGGCGCTCGCGTCGGAGGAGATCCGGAGCAGCGAGCTTGCCGTAGCCGACCTGGGAGAGGTCGCTGGGCCTACGGCGCAACTGGACCAGGGGTTGGGCACAGCGGACACCCAGGCGTGGATCGCCTACACCGTGCAGGAGCCCGAGGCAGACGGCGACGAATAGGCCCGCAGTCAGGTTGCGCGCAGACTCTCCAGAAACTCGCGGGCCCAGCGCGCGACGTCGTGCGCCATGACGTGCTCCCGTAGGTGGCGCATCCGCCGCTCCGCTTCGGAGTCGGGGAGCCGCATGGCTTGGCAGAGCGTCTGCTTGAGCCCGTCGATGTCGTGCGGGTTGACCAGGAAGGCGCCGTCCATCTCGTCCGCCGCACCGGCGAACTCGGATAGAACCAGGGCTCCCCGCATGTCGGTGCGGGCAGCGACGTACTCCTTCGCGACGAGGTTCATGCCGTCGCGCAAGGGAGTCACCACCATCACGTCCGCCGCCCGAAGCAATGCGACCAGCTCGGGCCGGTCGTAGGAGGAATGCAGATAGTGCACGGCCGGTGTGCCGATCCGACCGTATTGACCGTTGAGCCGGCCGACCTGTAGCTCGATTTCGTCGCGCAGGGTCTGATATGCCTCCACTCGCTCCCGGCTGGGCGTCGCCACCTGGACGAAGACTGCCTCGTCCGGGCTCACTTCGCCATCGGCCAGTAGTTCGCTCCAGGCCTTGAGGCGATGGCCGATGCCCTTGGTGTAGTCGAGCCGGTCGACACCCAACAGGACATGCTGGGGCGCGCCGATCTCCTCCCGAATGGTTGCGCTTCGCGCCAGCACGTCTGGGTCGGAGGCGAGTCTGGTCACTTCGCTGACGTCGATGGATATCGGGAACGCGCGCACGCTGACCTTGCGCCCGTCGTCGACGACCAGCAGATCGTCGCTCGCCACGGCCTCGGTGTACCGGGTGCACAGGCCGACGAAGTTGCCCACTGCGCCACTGCGCTGGAATCCCACCAGGTCCGCGCCCAGCAATCCGGACAGGATCTGCCGTCGCCAGGGCAGCTGCGCGAACAGCTCGGCTGGTGGAAACGGGATGTGCAGGAAGAACCCGATCTTCAGGTCAGGTCGGAGCTGACGCAGGATCCGCGGGACCAGCTGGAGCTGGTAATCCTGGACGAAGACCACTGCACCCTCGTCCGCGATGGCAGCCGTGGCCCTGGCGAAGCGGTTGTTGACTCGGCGATAGGCGTCCCACCACTGCCGCTCGTAGACAGGGGGAACGATCACGTCGTGATAGAGCGGCCAGAGCGTCGCGTTGGAGAACCCTTCGTAGAATTCGCCGATCTCCTCTGCGGACAGAGCCACCGGCACCAAGTCCATACCGTCGGATGCGAACGGCTCGAGATCGTCGTCGGGCATTCCGGTCCAGCCGACCCACGCGCCGTCGTAGGAGCGCATCACCGGGGCCAGTGCCGTGACCAGGCCACCCGGGCTGCGCCGCCAGGTCGTCTCGCCGTCCGAGTCGGTCACCCGGTCGACCGGCAACCGGTTGGCGACAACGACGAAGTTGTTCGTGCCCTTGCGAGCCACGGGACCTCCTCGTGCCCTTCACGTTAGCCAACATGGCGGGCAGCCGACACGTCCCTTTGGCAGCGAGGTCAATCGTCGGCCTGTCGAAGGCTGGTCCAGGCGCTGCGTTTCGTACGATGCGGCCATGGACGCCGCCTCCGGGAGTGCACCCTCTCTCGGCCCGTTGAGTCAACCGGTCCTTTCTGGTGAGCTGGCGGACCGCGACCGGGCGATTCTCGAGTTCGAACGGCAATGGTGGAGGTATGCCGGGGCCAAGGAACAGGCCGTCCGCGATCTGTTCGAAATGTCCGCAACGCGGTACTACCAGGTGCTCAACGCGCTGATCGACCGGCCGGAAGCGATGGCACACGACCCGATGCTGGTCAGGCGGCTGCGCCGGTTGCGCTCGAGCCGGCAGCGGGCGCGCTCGGCACACCGGCTGGGGCTTTCCTGATCCTCGCACGAGAGCTCAGTGGGCACCTGCCACGGAGTGCCTTCGACGTCGGATCGCCAGGTGGGCGTAACCTTCCAGTTCCGTGACATTCCGCGACCGACTCGACCGGGTGTGGCCGTCATTGGTGGCCTTGCTCGGTACGGTCGCGGTCGTCGTCGGGCTGCTTGCCGTGTTCGGCAACGACGGCGAGTCTTCCGTCGATGACGCTGCGGCGGCCGACACTGGCACAACCGCGCCCACGACATCAGCGGAAGGCACCGCCCCACCGCCAGAAACACCGTCCGCGCCGGTCACTGCACCGCCGGAGCTGCGTGCGGAGGTCGGCATCCTCAATGGCACCGACGTGTCGGGTCTCGCGGCCCAGGCTCAGGAGGTTCTCGAGGCAGGCGGCTGGCCGGTGCCGGCGACTGACACCTATACCGATGACATCGCGGTGACGACCGTCTACTACCCACCAGGTGCAGAGGAGTCTGCGCAGGCGCTCGCTGCACAGTTCCCGGAGATCCAGGCAGTCGAGCCGACGATTCCTGGGCTGACCTCGAGCCGGCTGGTGCTGATCCTGGCTGATGACTACGCGGAGGCGGTCGAAACCGGCGGGTGAGTGTTCTGCCGAATCCCCGGACACCAGCCGGCCGTGCGGCGCTCGCCGCCGTCATCGCCGATCCCGGACGAGCTCTGGTCGCGCTCGACTACGACGGGACGGTTGCGCCCATCGTGGATCGCCCGGAGGACGCCGTAGCTCATCCACGGGCCGCCGCAGCGCTGCGGGCGGTAGCCCGTGCCGGTGCTCAGGTGGCGATCGTCACCGGGCGGCCCGCAGGAGACGCGGTGCGGCTCGGTGGGCTCGCCGATGTTCCGGGGCTCGTGGTGCTCGGGCACTACGGCCTCGACCGGTGGAGCGACGGCCACGTCGTCGCGCCGCAGCCGCACCCCGGCGTTGCAACCGCTCGCCGGGCGGTGGCGGCCATGGTGGCCGACGGCCCGGCCGGGCTCGCTCTGGAGGACAAGGGTCATGCGGTGGCGCTGCATTCCCGCCGTGCCGCCGATCCGGCTGGTGCCCTCGCCGTGCTCCGCTCCCGCGTGGAACGGCTGGCCGCTGAGACCGGGCTGGTCGTGACGCCGGGCCGCTACGTCCTCGAACTACGGCCGCCGGACACCGACAAGGGCGCTGCACTCGGCCGGCTGGTCGCCGAGCGGCAGACGACGTCCGTGGTGTTCATCGGGGACGATGTCGGCGATCTGGCGGCCGTGCGAGCAGTGCGAGAGATGGACGTTTCCGGCTTGGTGGTGTGCAGCGATTCGGCCGAGTCGCCACCGGAACTTCGAGAACAAGCGGATCTGGTGGTGCCCGGACCGCCCGGAGTGGTGTCGTTTCTGGAGTCGCTGGCCCAGATGATCGTTTCCTGATACTTCACGATCGGTTCCGTACCTGGGACGCTGGCCCGCATGTGCTACGGAGACGACGCCGTTCCTCCCTACCCGCCCGTGACCGGAGTGGTGGGTGACCACGGCGAGCTGTTCCTGCTTTCCGGGGATGGCACCGAGTTCGCCGCGTACTACGCCTACCCGCAAGCCCGCGCCCGGTCCGCGGTCGTGGTCATGCCCGACGTTCGAGGGCTGCATCGCTTCTACCAGGAACTGGCCGAGCGGTTCGCGGCGGCCGGCTTGCTCGCCATAGCGATCGACTACTACGGCAGGACGACGGAGATCGGTTCGGCTCGGGGCGACAATTTTCCGTTTCGCCAACACGCCGACCTGCTGGAGCCGGCTCAGGTGACCCAAGACGTCCGCGCTGCTGTGGCGTGGCTGCGCGGGGACCGCGACCACGACGTGTCGGCCGTGTTCACTGTCGGGTTCTGTGCCGGAGGCGGAATGTCGTGGCGACAATCCGCGACCGACCATGGTCTTTCCGGCTGTATCGGGTTCTACGGCCGGCCGGCCCAGGTGGCCGACCAGATCGGATCGCTGCGAGCTCCGCTGCTTCTCCTGGCTGCCGGGCAAGATGCGACTCCTGTCGAGGAGGTCGAGCAGTTCGCCGAGCAGGTCCGTGCCAGCGGCGTGGACGCGGAAGTGCACGTGTATCCCGACGCTCCGCACAGCTTCTTCGACCGGACAGCCGACGACTACCAGCAAGAGTGCGCCGACGCCTGGCGACGCGTTCTCGGGTTCGTCGACCGGCACAGCCGGTAGTGGCACAGGCGCCAGGGACTCGCTAAAACCGGCCCGACCCGCCTCGCCGGAACACTCGCCGCAACGGCCGTTCGTGGTAGCCGCCGTCGGCGAGTCCCGCCCGCCGTTCGAAGACGTTCCGGGACGCCGGGTCGCCGGTGCACACCCACGACCAGCCGGCGGCCACCGCGTAGAGCGGCCACATGACTGGCCCGATGCACATGGCGTACTGGCTCGCGTGCCTTGCCTCGTGCGCCAGCAGCGTCGGTCGTCGCTCGAGAACCGACTCGTCACCACGCAGCAGCACGACGTTGCCGACCGTGAAGGCGGAATTGCTCGGCAGCGCCAGGCCGTAGCCGTATGCGAGCAGGAGTCCGCCTGGGCCCGGGGCGAGCCGAGCGCGAGCCACGCGAGCGATGAGCAGCCCGATCGGCGTCGACAGGTTGATCAGATTGACCACCTGCCGGACTCGCTGCGCCGACGTCACGGCGGCCATCCTTCCGTGCGCGCTGCATGACGGTCATCGCTTGGGACGCCTCGGTCCCCGGCCCAGGGGCTAGATGTCGTTGTGAAGATCGTCGTGCAGTCCCCTGACCTGCTGGCGCGCGGCGGACTTGACACGACGATCTTCACGGCTCGCCGAGGGCCTTCGGGAGCTGTCCAGGATGCAGAACACCCGTCTCGTATAGCGGACGACGGGGTTACGAGGGAGTAGCGCCTGCGTAGGGTCTGGCGGAAGGAACTCATCCAGAGGGGCAGAGGGACCGGCCCGACGAAGCCCCGGCAACCCGCCCGGTTCACCGGGTCAGGTGCCAACTCCGGCCCGCCCGGTGCGGGGAAGATGAGGAGGACTGATGCCCGGCACGGCAGCCGCACCCAGTCTGGCGAGGACGACCGCGCACCCCGACTTGGGGGCGGCCACACACCTGTCATGTCGTGAATGCCGCGCAACCTCGCCGCTTGGCGCGTTCTACGCCTGCGCCGACTGCTTCGGGCCGCTCGAGGTCGGCTACGACTTTGGTCCGGTATCTCGCGAGCGGATCGCGGCCGGCCCGAAGTCCATCTGGCGTTATCGCGACCTGCTGCCGGTTCCGGCGACGGTCGAGGACATCCCGAACACCGAGCCAGGCTGGACGCGGCTGCTGCGCGCGGACCGGCTCGGTCATGAGCTCGGCATCAAGACGCTGTGGGTCAAGGACGACTCGGGCAATCCCACCCACTCGTTCAAGGACCGCGTGGTCGCGGTCGCGCTGGCCGCTGCGCGTCAGCTCGGCTTCACGGTTTTGGCCTGCCCGTCGACCGGCAACCTGGCGAACGCAGTCGCCGCGGCGTCGGCTCGGGCCGGCATCCGGTCGTTCGTCTTCATCCCGCGCGACCTGGAGCAGCAGAAGATCGTCACGACCGCGGTCTACGGCACGACGCTCGTCGCGGTGGAGGGAACCTACGACGACGTGAACCGGCTGGCGTCGGAGCTGGCGGGCGAACATGCCGACTGGGCCTTCGTCAACGTCAACGTGCGCCCGTACTACGCCGAGGGGTCCAAGACGCTGGGCTACGAGGTTGCCGAACAGCTTGGCTGGCGGTTGCCGAGACAGGTCGTGATCCCGGTCGCCAGCGGTGCCCAACTGGTCAAGGTGGACAAGGCGTTCCGTGAACTGGTGGCCTTGGGTCTGGCGGACGGTGCGGCGCCACGCATCTTCGGCGCCCAGGCCGCCGGCTGTGCGCCAGTTGCGGCCGCGTTCAAAGCCGGCAGCGACGTCGTACGGCCCGTCCGGCCGTCGACGATCGCCAAGTCGCTCGCGATCGGCAACCCCGCCGACGGGCCATACGTCCTCGACGTCACGCGCCGCACCGGTGGAGCGGTGGAGGATGTCACCGACGGGGAGGTCGTCGACGGGATCCGGCTGCTGGCCGAGACCGAGGGAGTGTTCGCAGAGACGGCAGGCGGTGTCACCGTCGCCGTCCTCGCAAAGCTGGTCCGTGCGGGGTTGCTCGACCCTGACGCCGAGACGGTTGTGTTCAACACCGGCGACGGGCTGAAGACTCTCGATGCGGTGTCTTCGGCCGTCGGCCCGGTCGGCACGATCCGGCCGTCCATCGACGAGTTTGATGCCCTGGGGGTGGCATGACGATGAGCACGATCGCGGTGCGGGTTCCCACCATCCTGCGCACGTACACCGGCGGTGTGTCCGACGTCTCGGTCTCGGTGGGGGACGAGGCGACGCTGTCCGATGTCGTCGCCGCCCTCGATGCCTCGTACCCGGGAATCGGCGGGCGAGTGCTGGACGACTCCGGCCAGATCCGCCGCTTCGTCAACGTCTACGTCGACGACGACGACGTCCGGTTCGCCTCCGGGCTGCAGACGCCGACACCGGACGGCACGCGGGTGTCGGTGATCCCCGCCGTGGCCGGCGGTTGAGTCCGGCTGCGGTGCTGCCTCGCCGCGGCGGATGCGGGTCGGCGACCGCCGCGAGATGCTCTGGAACCGACACCTCTTGAGGCTATTGGCAGGTTGTGTAAGGTCTGCACTGGTCGGCGCAAGACCCCCCGGGGGGGCGGTGGAGCGAGTACGACCCGGGCCTGAAAACGGGCCCGACATCCGCCCCGGCGCGAGGAGAGGTAATGGCTCAGGGCACCGTGAAGTGGTTCAACTCCGAGAAGGGATACGGCTTCATCGCCGTAGACGGCGGACAGGACCTCTTCGTTCACTACACCGCGATCGACATGGAGGGCTACCGCAGCCTCGAGGATGGCCAGCGGGTCGAGTTCGAGGTCGGCCAGGGGCCCAAGGGCCCGCAGGCGGAGTCCGTCCGCATCGTGTAACGCCCGCCCCCATTCGATCGATTGGCGGCCCGGTCCCGGATTGTGGGGCCGGGCCGCTGCCTGGTTGCCGTTCTTACACGACGATCTTCACGACGGCCGACTTGAGCCGTGAAGATTGTTGTGTAGTGCCGTGCGTGCCCGCCGAGCGGGCTGGTCCTGCACGACGATCTTCACGACCGTTGACTTGAGCCGTGAAGTCGGCGTGTATTCGGCTGTCGCCACTACCGGCTGAGGCTTGGCGGGCTCGCCATACGATGGCGGCGTGTTGGCGAGCCGGCCCGTCCTCATCTATGACGGGGACTGCGCCTTCTGCACGTCGAGTGTCCGATTCATTGAACGACGAATCCCGACGACAGCCGAGATCGTCGCCTGGCAGTTCGCCGATCTCGCCGCGCTGGGTACGACTGCCGAGCGGGCGGAGCGCGAGCTGCTGTGGGTCCACGCGCCGGGCCAGGTCGTTGGCGGCGCCGAAGCCGTCGCGGCGTTGCTCGTCGATTCCGGCGGCTGGTGGCGCGTGCTCGGCCGAGCTGCTCAGGCTCCTCTGCTGCATTGGATCGCCCGCGCGGTGTACCGCCTGGTGGCGGCGAACCGGCACCGGCTGCCGGGCGGCACGCCAGCGTGCGCGCTGCCGGCGGCGCAGCGCCCCGGCAACTGACGCCTTACCGGGCTGGGTCGGGCTCGGGTTCGGGCGCCGGGGCGGGCTGCGGCGCGGACACCCGCCGGCGCACCGGTGGCAGCAGGCGCTCCAATGGGAAGAAGGCCAGCCAGCAGATCACCGTCGGCAGGAAGTGGATACCCAGGCTGAGATAGGTCACGAGATGAAAGCTCAGGAAGAATCCGGCGGCAAGTAGCAGTGCCTTCCCGCGCAGGAACAGCACGATCGGGGAGAGGAACTCGGCGATCAGCAGCATCCACTGGCTGATCCGCAGCAGCCAGGGGTACTCGAGGATCCAGTCGATGAAATCGGTGCCACGGCGGATGATCGCCCAGGTGAAGACCGCGCTACCGCCCCAGGCGAACGGTGCGCCGTTGCGTGACCACTTGGCAAAGGCCGACCCGACATACGTCGCGATCGTTGCGACCTGGATGCAGCGGAATGCCCACCCGCCGGCCTCGCTCGGGGTCAGGTCGCGGAACCTGGCCCGTCCGACGGTCGGCAGCACCCACAGTGCGACCAGCAGCGCCAGGTGGTCGTGGTCCACTTTGCCGAACGACATCCCGATGATCAGCCACTCGAAGTAGCAGGCCGCGACCACCCAGCCCGCCAGCCGGGGCAGCCGGCCCGTCGCCGCGATCACGGCGCCGACCACGATGACGACCTGCAAGGTATGGACGAGACCAGGCGACGGCTCCGGCAGCGGGAGCACTCGCCCGATGAACAACGGACGGTAGAGGTCGGCCGCGTAGCCGTGTGGCACGACATCGTTGACCAGCACGAAGATGTCGTAGAGCAGGAACACGTACACGACGGTCCGGAACAGCGCGACCCGGGCCAGCGGCACGGGAGTGGTCCACCACGCGACGATCCGTCTCATTGGACGTTCCACCGGGCCAGCTCGATGGTGACGGGTGGGCCAGCCTGGTAACCATCGCGCAGTTGGTAGACGTCGCGCATGAGGTAGAGCGTCGTGTAATGATCGCGGTCGGGGTGGATCGCCTCGTACGCGTCGGCGACGGTCTGCAGCAACGCCGGATCGGCGAGGATGCGGTCGAGCTGGCCTTCGACCTCCGCTCGGCCGATTCCGGTTCCGGTGGCATTCAGCGGAACCCGCACCCGCTGTCGTCCGCTCTCGGTGTCGGCCAGCATGTAGGTGGAGCGGACCTTGCCGTCGAGGTCGTGGGCGGTGGCGTACTGCGCCATCGAGCCGAACGGGAAGTAGTCGTCACTGTCGGCGAGTGTGCCGTGGATCAGGGCGGCGATTCCCGCGAAGGCGGTCGCAACCCGCCAGGCTGTCGATGCACGCGAGAGCCGCCGGGTGGCCCCGGGCGCCGCCTCGCCGCCGTTCACGACGGCCAAGGGTAGTCGGCTGTCGCCGCTGCACCGACTCCGCTTGCACTCTCGGGTGCAGAGTGCTAAACACGCATTAGCACTCTCTCGTCGAGAGTGACAACGACAGGTACCGGGTCGGCGAGGTCCCGGTTGTCCCGGTGACAGGAGCCGGGACGCCGAGGCCGTCCGTCGCGGGCGTCGAGCCGGTCAATCCACCCGCTATCCGGGAGGACCAGGGAACCCATGCCAAAGATCATCGCTTTCAGCGAGGATGCGCGGCGTGGCCTCGAGCGCGGCATGAACCAGCTTGCCGACGCCGTCCGGGTCACGCTCGGCCCGAAGGGCCGCAACGTCGTCCTCGAGAAGAAGTGGGGGGCGCCGACGATCACCAACGACGGCGTCTCCATCGCGAAGGAGATCGAGCTCGAGGACCCGTGGGAGAAGATCGGGGCCGAGCTGGTCAAGGAGGTCGCGAAGAAGACCGACGACGTCGCCGGTGACGGCACGACGACGGCAACCGTGCTGGCCCAGGCGCTCGTGCGTGAGGGGCTGCGCAACGTCGCCGCGGGCGCGAGCCCGATGGCGCTCAAGCGCGGCATCGAGAAGGCCGTCGAGGCCGTCGCCGAGCAGTTGCTTGCGTCGGCCAAGGACGTCGAGACCAAGGAGCAGATCGCCGCGACCGCGTCGATCTCCGCTGCCGATACCCAGATCGGCGAGCTCATCGCCGAGGCAATGGACAAGGTCGGCAAGGAAGGTGTCATCACCGTCGAGGAGAGCAACACCTTCGGCCTCGAGCTCGAGCTCACCGAGGGCATGCGCTTCGACAAGGGCTACATCTCCGGCTACTTCGTCACCGACCCCGAGCGGCAGGAGGCCGTCCTCGAGGACGCCTACGTGCTGCTGGTCGAGTCCAAGATCTCCAGCGTCAAGGACCTGCTGCCGCTGCTCGAGAAGATCATGCAGGCAGGCAAGCCGTTGCTGATCGTCGCCGAGGACGTCGAGGGCGAGGCGCTCGCCACTCTTGTCGTCAACAAGATCCGCGGAACGTTCAAGTCCGTCGCGGTGAAGGCGCCGGGCTTCGGCGACCGTCGCAAGGCCATGCTGCAGGACATCGCGATCCTGACCGGTGGCCAGGTCATCAGCGAGACCGTCGGCCTGAAGCTGGAGAACGCAACGGTCGACCTGCTCGGCCAGGCCCGCAAGGTCGTCGTCACCAAAGACGAGACGACCATCGTCGAGGGCGCGGGTGACGCCGACCAGATCGCCGGTCGCGTGAGCCAGATCCGCACCGAGATCGAGAACTCCGACAGCGACTACGACAAGGAGAAGCTCCAGGAGCGGCTGGCCAAGCTCGCCGGCGGCGTGGCCGTCATCAAGGCGGGCGCGGCCACCGAGGTCGAGCTCAAGGAGCGCAAGCACCGCATCGAGGACGCTGTCCGCAACGCCAAGGCAGCCGTCGAGGAGGGCATCGTCGCCGGCGGCGGCGTCGCGCTCATCCAGGCGGCGCAGGCCGCGTTCGAGAAGCTCGACCTGGACGGCGACGAGGCCACCGGCGCCAACATCGTCAAGGTCGCCGTGGAGGCTCCGCTCAAGCAGATCGCCATCAATGCCGGCTTCGAGGGCGGCGTCGTGGCAGAGCGGGTTCGCGGCCTGGAGGTCGGCAACGGCCTGGACGCCAACACCGGCGAGTACGTCGACATGATCAAGGCCGGCATCATCGACCCGGCCAAGGTCACCCGGTCGGCGTTGCAGAACGCCGCGTCGATCGCCGGCCTGTTCCTCACCACCGAGGCCGTCATCGCCGACAAGCCGGAGAAGGAGAAGATTCCGGCCGGCGCTGGCGGCGGCGACATGGGCGGCATGGACTTCTGAGTCCAGCTGCATCTCGCTCCACGAAGGGGCGGCATTCCGGCTCATCCCGAGCTGGGGCGCCGCCCCTTCGCCGTATGCCGGCTCATCCTGGTCAAGAGAGAGGAGCGGACTCCCATGACCAAATACGTGATCGGTCCGGACGTGGCGATGCGCCTGGCTCACGACCAGATCGCTATTGGCGACGAGCACCAAATCCTGGCTCCCACGCTCCTTCGCTCGCAGTTGCTGTCTCTCCTATACCAAGCAGTCAAGCGCGGTGACATGACCAAGAAGGATGCCGAGCAACTGCTCGACTACGTGCGCGGGCTGCGAATTCGACTACTCGGCGACCGCGTTCTTCAGGGAGTCGCGTGGAAAGTTGCTGACCAGCTCGGGTGGTCCGACACCTATGCCGCCGAGTACGTTGCTTTGACCCGACTGCAGGCCGACGCGTTGTCACACTCGATGCGCAACTCGCCCGTTCTGTGCAGGATCTGGTGGCAATCGCACCAATCGAGGCGCTGTCCTGATCGAAAGAGCGGACGCGACCGGAAGAACGGGAGGATCAATCGCGGATGCCAGCTGCGCGAGCTGGGTTAGCGGGTGCGAAGGTCGGCATTGGTCCTCCCGTTCTTCCGATCCGCTGCAATGCAAAGGCAGCCGCCGGACGGTGAGGGCGCTGGGGCAGGGTACGCTCGCCCCTGGGCTCACAGCTCGCCGAGCGCGCGCGACCACGATCCCGCTCTTGTCGCATCGCCAGCGCGGCTCGGGCCCGAGCTCTGGATCGATGTGCAATTCGTGGGCCTCGGTCTCATCGCATGCGACGCAGCGCGGCCAGCGACCGATGCGCGCGTCCAGCAACCGGTCCTGGACGTCTTGAGCAACCTGCCCGGCGACGAAGGAACCTCCGTCGGGCCATTCGCCGACCCACCAGCGCCGCTCCGTCACCACGTCTTCGAGTACGTCGACGACGTCGGCCGAATCCAGCCCGCGCGCGGCGAGGTCGTGCAGCACGCGGGCGCGAGCATCGAGCAGCGGATCGGTGCTCATGCTCCGATGGTGCCAGCCGCACGCACACCACTGGCACACTGAGCCGGTGCGACCCCTGCTCGAGGTCATCGTGCTGGGCGCCGGCGACGTCGCAGGTGCTCGGGACGGCGGTGCCGACCGGCTCGCGGTGATTGCGGAAGTCGAGTCCGACGGTCTGACGCCTGCCGTCAGCACGGTGCGCGAGATCAAGACCGCGTCTGATCTGCCGTTGCGCATCATGCTGCGCGGAAACGACGGCTACTCGACCAGCGGCTCGGAGCTCACCCGGCTGCAAGGGGCCGCGCGCCAGTTCGCCGAGGCCGGGGTCGAGGGCTTCGTCCTCGGCTTTCTCGGTCCGACGGTGCAGATCGACGTCGACGCCACCCTCGCGCTGGCCGACGAGTTCGGCTCGATGCCCTGGACGTTCCATCGCGCCGTCGATCATGCGCTCGACTATGACAAGGCGTGGCAGCGGCTGCGGATGATGCCCCGGCTCGACAGCGTCCTGACGGCCGGCTCGGCGCGCGGCGTCGCGGCCGGGCTCGATGAGCTCTGCCGGCGCGCGGCGGACGACTCGTACATCGCGGAGTTGATGATGGCCGGCGGCGGGCTGCAGCCCGACCACGTGCCGTGGCTGGCCCGGGCAGGCGTGCGCAAGTTCCATGTCGGCCCGCAGGTACGTCCCGGTGGGTCGTGGAAGGCCTACGTCGACGCGTCGATGGTCCGGTCTTGGCGGACGCTCGATCGACGACGCGGTGGCTGCAGCGCTGTGATCCTCGTCGACCCGCCGACCTGGCCGGGGCACGGGAGGCTGTGGTCGCATCTGATCTCCGACTCGTCGTATGACGAGCTGCATGAATTCGCGCGTTCGATGGGCATTCCGGCGCGGGGATTTGAACGCGATCACTACGACGTGCCCGCTGAGATGTACGAGCGCTCCTCGCCGCAGGAGCGGTGGTCGGTGAGCAGCCGGGAGATCGATCCGCCGGCTGGAAGCGGCGGGACTCAGGAGGCGGAAGCGCCGGCTCGAAGCAGGCTGAGCTCGGTCTCGATATTGCGTCGGGCAGCCTCCTCCCAGTGCTGACGTCCGGTAGCCGTGCGATACAGCGGTCGGTGGGTGAGCAGCCGCTCGAGCACCGCTATCCGGCCACTGCGAAAATCGCTCTCGGCGACGTCCGCGTACTCCGCTCGAACAGCCGCGGCGTAGGTCGCATACTCGGTTGGCTCTCCGCCCAGGACGGCGAGGTCCCCGTCGCATAACACAGCCCCGTTCGCGTCGTCAGCCGCCGGATCGTGCGCGGCCGTCAGCTCGACCAGCCGGATGACCTCGGCGATCTGCTCGTCGTCGACACCAAGATCCGGCAACATCGACGCGGCAAGCTGCCGCGCTGGCTCGCTCGTCTTCACCCGGACGCCCTGCATAGACGGCATCGTGGAACCAGGCCGCCAGACGCACCGCCGTAACGTCCGCTGCCTCGTCGCCGAGCTCGTCGACAGCGTCCAGTACAGAGCGCAGATGTTCGACGTCGTGGTATCGCCGATGGGGTTCGGACCAGCGGGCCAACAACTCGTGCCCCGTGGCCTCGTCGTCGATGAGGTCGCGCCAGCGTGCCAGGAGGTCGTCCATCACTGCATTCAGCCGCCGAGCCGCAAAGCCAGGACGGCGTAAGCACGGGCGCAGTCGACCATATCGGCGAGAAGGACGTACTCGTCTGCGGTGTGCGCGGCGGCGACCTCGCCCGGCCCGAGCTGCAGCGTCGGGATGCCGGCGCTGGCATAGAGCCGCAGATCGGACCCGTACGGCGCTCCCGTCGCCTCTACTTTCCAGTCCGCGGCGTCGGCGCAAGCGGCCTGCACCTCGTCGAGCAGCGGATGACCCTCGGGCAGTCGGCCGGGTGCGAATACGCCACCTGGCCAGCTCACCCTGGCGGGATGCTCGGACAGCCAGTGGTCGGTCGCGCACGCTGCCCTGACAGCAGCCTCGAGCTCGGCCCGAGCATGCTCAACCGACTCGCCGAGACGTACTCCGTATCGACCTTCGGCCACGAGGAGGTCGGGCACCGTGCTGGCCCAGTCTCCGGCCCGGACGACGCCGATTGACAACGGATAGGCGACGTCCAGGTGACTCACCACAGCGTCCACGGCACGGTTGCGTCGGGCCTCGAGCTCTCGCAGCGCTGCGAGCACGGGCGTTGCTGCCTCGAGCGCAGACACGCCCTGTGTCCGCACGGACCCATGCGCCGCGCGGCCCGGCACCTCGAGGTGGAAGGTCAAGGATCCGGCATTCGCCGTGACTGCCCGACGATCCGTCGGCTCGGCGAGCACGCAGGCGCCGCCACCGTGGCCGCGCTCGAGCGTCGCGAACGTCCCGAGCCCGCCGTCCTCCTCACCGATGACGCAGTGGACAGCAACGGACGGCATGGTCCTCCCGTTGGCCCGGAGTGCGGCAAGCCCGCCGAACACGGCAGCGAGCCCGCCTTTCATGTCGCAAGCTCCCCGCCCCAGAAGTCGCTCACCGTGTCGCAGTAATCGCCAGGGGTCAGACGACCACGCGCGCACATCGCCGGACGGCACCACGTCGGTGTGGCCGGCGAAAATCAGTCTGGGTGGACGAGCCCCGAACGTCGCGACGCACCCGAGCGCCTCGTTTCGTACCACCTCCTCCCCTGGGTAGCCGGCCGCGGCGCGCAGCTTCGGCAGGTCGAGCTTCCACAAGTCGACATCGCCGCCGACGGCGCCCAACCGCTTGGCGCACCATCGCTGCACCGCGACCTCGGCGGCTGAGCCGCCCACGCTTGGTAGGCCAACCAGTGCCGTCAGGTCGGCGACGATCGCTTCCGGATCGACGGCCTCGACGACCCCGCGTTCGATCGCGCTCAGCGGCACATCTCGAGTCTGCCTGAGCCGTCTTGAGACATCCAGAACGATCCCCCGCCGCACCCGGCGCGAGATCGCAGGAAAGCTTGGCGGACGGACACGGCATCATGGGGGCTGACACGTCAACCGAACGCGAGGAGATGACGGGCTTGATCGAGACCCTCATCGTGTTCGGTCTGATCTTCGGGCGTTGGTGGAAGACAGCGCTCGTCGTCGGGACTGTCTCGTGGGTCGTCCTCCTGCTGGCAAGTGACCTCATCGAGGCGAGGCTGGACGTGATCGCAGTGGCCACTGTCCTCGCGTTCCTCAACACCGGAGTGGGTGTCGGTGTGCACCAGGCGGTCCTGTACGCAGTCAGGCGGTTCCGCCGGTCGCGGAATGCCCCTGGACTCGGCACGTAGACCCGTTGGCGCGCGCTCAGCGCAGCGGCGCGGGCAATGGCTGGGCGTGCACGATGGTCAGTGACGAGACTGCCCTGGTCAGCACCACATAGAGCCGGCGCAAGCCGCGCGGCTCGGCTGCGACGATCGCGGCCGGTTCCACGACGATCACGTGGTCGAACTCGAGTCCTTTGGCGAGCGACGCGGGCACCAGCACCAGCCGAGGATCGTCCTCGTCGTCCAGGCTGCCGACCCGCGGGGCAACGGCGTCCAGCGCAGCCCGGAGCCGCGGCACGGCGACGTCAGCGGCGATGAGGCCGACCGAGCCTTCCCGGCCCGCAACGTCGGTGAGAGCAGCATTCGCACCTGCCATGACGTCTTCGACAACGACGACGTCGAGCCGTCCGGGGTTGGTCCGCACCGGCTCGGGCGGCTCGATGGCGGGGGCGATCGTCGGCAGCAGGCGAGCGGACAGCTCGACAACGGCGGCTGGCACCCGGAAGCCTTGGCGCAACACCTGCACGTGCGCCTCGGTCGTCCCGAGGTGGTCTAACGCTGTCTTCCACGACTCCGTCGCCCATGGCGTCGTGCCCTGCGCGATGTCGCCGAGCACCGTGGCCGACGCCGAACCCGCACGCCGTCCCACAGCGCGCAGCTCCATCGGCGACAGGTCCTGCGCTTCGTCGAGCACGACGTGTCCGACCGAGGGGATCCGCTCAATTGCCCCCCGCGCCTCGTCGACGAGTACGGCATCGGCGTGGGACCAGGGCGCGCTGCGCGGGCCACGTGCCGGCCGGGTCCACTGGATCAGCTGGCGCTCATCGATATCGAGCACGTCGCCGGCCGCCGCCGCCAGGAAGTCTGGCTCGCCGAGCAGCCGCATCACCAGCCGGACCGGTTCAAGTGCCGGCCAAACCTGGTCGACCAGCTCGCGGACCGGCCGGGAACGTGCGACGGCTCCCTGCACGCGGTCGTCGGTGACCTCGGCAGCTGCCTCCATGCGCAGCAAGACGAGATGTGCCAGCCGCTGGGGCAGCAGATCGCGACCGACGGAGTACGGGTCGCGTCGATCTCGCAGCGCCGCTATCGCATCGCGCAATCTCGCCCGCCGGGATCCGCCACCGCCGCGACCCGCGCGGCAAGACCAGCGCGTCAACCGGTTCGCGAACATGGCCCCAGACGGCGCGGCGGATCACCTCGGCCAGCCGTGGATCGCCCTTGAGGGCGGCAACCTCCGGCGGGTCGACTACGCGCACCGGCACACTCTCGACCAGTTCGGCAACGGTGACCTGCCGGACATCGACCTCACCCAGCGTCGGCAACACCTGGCCGATGTAGTGCATGAACGCGGGGTTGGGCCCCACAACCAGCACGCCTCCGCGGGCAAGCCGCGTCCGATGCGCATGCAGGAGGTAGGCGGCCCGATGCAGCCCAACTGCGGTCTTCCCGGTGCCCGGCGCTCCCTGGACGCAGATCGTCTGGTCCAGGTCCGCGCTGACCACGTCGTACTGCTCCGGCTGGATTGTGGCGACGATGTCCCGCATCGGCCCCACCCGAGGTCGCTCGATCTCCTCGGTGAGTATCCGGCTGGTCACGTCCTGCTCGGTCCGGTTGGTCAGGTGCTCGTCCTCGTACGACGTGATCTCGCCCCCGGCAAACCCGAACCGGCGCCGGAGGATCACGCCTTGCGGGTCGTTACGCGTCGCGCGATAGAAAGCCCCCGAGATGTCGGCGCGCCAGTCGACGACCACCGGGTCTCCGGCCGCGTCCATGACATGTCGGCGACCGACGTGAAACACCTCGTCGGTCTGCACGTCGATACGGCCGAAGAACAGCGGCACCGTGGGGTCGTCGATGAGGGACTGCGCCCGCCGGTACAGCGCGGCCTGCTGGTACGCCTCGGAGACTGGGTCGCCGCCCAGCGCCCTGAGTGAGAGCGTGTGCTCGCGCATCCGCTTCAGGTCTTCTCTGGCCTGGGCGAGATATCCACGCTCCGTCGCCAGGACGGGGTCGATGGCGGACACGGTCGCTCCTTCTGCTGTCGACATCAGGCCCGAAAGACCCGGTCCGACCGTCGAGCCGATCTGACTACACGGTGTCGGTGCCGTGGAGCACGTCCTCGGCGTCGACGATCCGGTACGCGTAGCCCTGCTCGGCGAGGAACCGCTGCCGGTGCTGCGGCGAAGTCCTGGTCGACGGTGTCGCGGGCGACGACGGTGTAGAAGCGCGCGGTGCGGCCGTCGGCCTTCGGCCGCAGGATGCGGCCGAGCCGCTGCGCCTCCTCCTGGCGGGAGCCGAACGTGCCCGACACCTGGATCGCCACGCTCGCCTCGGGCAGGTCGATGGAGAAGTTCGCGACCTTGCTGACCACCAGGACGGGCAGCTCGCCGGCCCGGAACGCCTCGAACAGCCGCTGCCGCTCCCGCACCGTCGTCTCGCCCTTGATGACCGGGGCGTCGAGGCGCTCGGCGAGCTCGTCGAGCTGGTCGATGTACTGGCCGATCACCAGCGTCGGGCTCGCCGCGCGTGCCTGTCGACGAGCCGCTCGACGACGCGGGTCTTGGTGTCGCTGCGTGGAGCACAGCCGGTAGCGCTCCTCGGGCTCGGCGGCGGCGTACGCCAGCCGCTCGGCGTCGGTCGAGCGTCACCCGGACCTCGACGCAGTCGGCCGGCGCGATCCAGCCCTGGCTCTCGATCTCCTTCCACGGCGCGTCGTAGCGCTTGGGGCCGATCAGCGTGAACACGTCGTCCTCGCGGCCGTCCTCGCGGACCAGCGTGGCGGTCAGGCCGAGCCGGCGACGGGCCTGCAGGTCGGCGGTCATCCGGAAGATCGGCGCCGGCAGCAGGTGCACCTCGTCGTAGATGATCAGGCCCCAGTCCCGCGCGTCGAGCAGCTCCAGGTGGGTGTAGACGCCCTTCCGGCGGGTGGTCATGACCTGGTAGGTCGCGATGGTGACCGGCCGGATCTCCTTCTTGGCGCCGGAGTACTCGCCGATCTCGTCCTCGGTGAGCGCTGGTCCGGCGCAGCAGCTCGTCGCGCCACTGCCGGGCGGCGACGGTGTTGGTGACCAGGATCAGCGTCGTGGCCTTGGCCTGGGCCATCGCGGCGGCGCCGACCAGGGTCTTGCCGGCGCCGCACGGCAGCACGACGACGCCGGAGCCGCCGTGCCAGAAGCCCTCGGCCGCCTCGCGCTGGTAGGGCCGCAGCGACCAGCCGTCCTCGACCAGCTCGATCGGGTGCGCCTCGCCGTCGACGTAGCCGGCGAGGTCCTCGGCCGGCCAGCCGAGCTTGAGCAGCACCTGCTTGAGGTGTGCCGCGCTCGGACTGGGTGCACGGCGACGGTGTCGTCGTCGATCCGGTCGCCGACCAGCGGCCGGACCCGCTTGCGACCGCAGCACCTCCTCGAGCACCGCCCGGTCGGTGCGTGTGCAGCACCAGGCCGTGCACCGGGTCGCTCTCCAGCCGCAGCCGGCCGTAGCGCGCCATGGTCTCGGCGACGTCGACGAGCAGTGCGTGCGGCACCGGGTAGCGCGAGTACGTCAGCAGCGCGTCGACGACCTGCTCGGCGTCGTGGCCGGCGGCCCGGGCGTTCCACAGGCCCAGCGGCGTGAGCCGGTAGGTGTGGACGTGCTCGGGCGAGCGCTCCAGCTCGGCGAACGGCGCGATCGCCCGCCGGCAGGCCTCGGCCTGATCGTGGTCGACCTCCAGCAGCAGCGTCTTGTCGCTCTGGACGATCAGCGGTCCGTCGGTCACGTGTGCTCCTCTCATGGCTCATGCTGCATCGACTGGCGCGACGCCGCTGATCCGGTGGACGGCGAACGACCGGACCGCGCCGGCTCGGTGGTCGAAGGCGGCCAGCCAGCCGCCTTCGAGGCGGACCGGGTCGACGACCCGTTCGCTGGTCGCTCCGTCGTGGTCGACGTAGCCGATCCACACCGTCGAGCCGTCGTCGAGAGCACGACGCAGGTCGGCGATGGTCTGGGCCGACGCGCTGCGCCCGAGCCGGGCCGGCGCGGCATCCGTCGGTCGGCTCGCGGTGGTACGGTCACCGGCCCGGATCGCCCTGACCGCGGCAGCGAGCAGTGCGTCGGTCGGAGCAGGCCGGTCGCGAGGCTCGGTCGGTGGCCGGTCCGGCGCCCGGCGGGTCTCGCCGCGGCGGACCGCAATCGATCCGTCTGCCGCCTCGGCTGTGGGATGCAGTTCCATCCCGCGTAGTCGCTCGAGCAACGTCGCCGGGTCGAGATCGCGACGCGAGAACCGTCGGCGCCAGCTTGCGCAGGCCGAGCGCTCCGGCCAGCGGGTCGGCCAAGATCCGCGCGAGCATTGCCTCGTCGTCGCAACGAACGAACGACGACGCCCCACCGACCCGCAGCCGGCCGTGTTGTCGGGCAACGTCGTCGACCAGATAGGTCAACGGCTGGGGAATCGGCGTCCGGGACACCCGAGCCAGGAAGGCATGGACATCCGCGGCGGTCTGACCCGCGTCGAGGGCCCGGCGAACCGAATCGGCGGTGAAGCGATGGACGGTCGCCCCGCCGCGGCTCTCGACGTCAGCCAGCAACGCCAGCTCCCGCGCGATGTCGGAGCGCAGCGGGCCGGGAGCGACCGCGGTGAGGTCGGCCTGGATCAGCATCTGCTCCAGCGGCTCGGGCAGTACGGCGGCGAGTGCGGACGCGGCCTGGTCGTCGTGGCCGGCCAGGAGCGGCCGGACGTAGCCGGCGAGCGCGCCGTGCCCGGTAACGCCGAGCACCTCTGCCTCCCGCAGCGTCCAGCGAACGAGATCGTCGCGCAGGCGACCGCCCCGGCGCGGGCGGATCCATCGGACGGCCGTGAGGACGTCGTCCCGCTCCGGCGTCGTGCCCGGCGGTAGGTCGGCGAGGACGTTCAGCACGAGCCTCCTGATCTCCGGCGCGAGTGGTCGGCCGAGCTCGCGACTCAACGCCGTGACTGGGCGGTCCCGCTCGTCCCTGGTACCGATCAGCCCTGCTGTCCGGGTGGTGGCGAGCCAGGTTCCGGCGACGACGACCCAGCGGTCGGCTGGGTCACGTCGGCGCCAGGCGTCCGACCTGGGTGTCGGCAACCACGCCTGGTCGAAGTCGGTGCTCGGCGCGACGAGTCCGGCGGCATACGCGAGGTCGGCAAGCACCCCGGCCGCAGCCTCATCGGCGTCGATTGCCTGAGCGGTACGCCGCATGTCGCGCACGCCCGAGACCGCCGGCGCGCAGCATGGCTGGAGGTTCGGCGGACCACGCGTCGAGCAGGGTTTCGATGCGGCGGATCGTCTCCAACGCTCCCGCGCCCGCGGTGCGATCGACGGTCGACTGGTCGCTCTGCGTACCCGTCGGTATTGGTGGCTCAGTGGTGATCTCTGGCCGGAGGACGCCACCGCGAAGATACAATCCGATCTCCAGCGGCAGTACGACGGTGCCGGCGTCGATCGGAACGAGCAAGCCGCGGGCGAGTAACTCCTCGATCGGTGTCCGGGCGGTGTCGACGCTGACGTCGCGCTGGGCGTCGTCGACCCGACCCGTCGGCGGTCCCTCGGCCAGCATGCGCAGCACATCGGTCGCCGCGTCCGTCAGCTCCGCTAGCACGTCGTCGAGCCGGTCCTCGATGAGATCAGCGATGCGGTCGGTGCCGGACTCGGGCGCACCACCGAGGCCGACTTCGGCCGCAATGCTCGCGAGGCGGCTTGGCGACTGCGTCGCAAGCACCAGCCGTAACCGTGGGCCGAGTCCGGCAGGGTATGGGCCAACGACTTCGTGAACTGCGCGGACCATCCGCAGGTCGTCGGCACCGCCCCAGACGATCGCAGCGGTTCGTAGCTCGTCGACGGCGGCGCCGACGGGCGCCTCTGGCACCCCGAGCAGGGCGCTGACGGCTTGCAGCGTCACTGGTTCGGACAGGATTGTGATCGCGTCGATCACGTGTAACTCGAACCGGTTCATCCGATCGATCGCGCGCACGATCGACGCCCGTGTGGTCGCCCGCGCAGCGAGCTGAGCGACGTCGACCGGGACCGGGTTGACCAAATCGGGCCTGGCCCGCAACAGCGCGCCGAGCTCGGCGTCCGAGCGCGACCGCAGATCGTCGGCCAGGCTCCGTGGCGCGCTGGTTCCGTTCCCGCCCATCCGCACTACGTTACGTGGTCATGAATCTCCGGGTGTCGCCGCTGACAGGCCCGATGCTGACCTACACAAGCAAACGCGGACCGGTCGACGGCAGCGCGGAGATCGCCGCGTCGGCAAGGACGATGTCGCGCGCCTGCGGTGCCTTGATGCCCCGCTCGATCATTCGACGGGCGATGAACCCAGCCACCGCCGGGGCAGCGAACGAGGTGCCTGACCACAGCGCATAGCCGGCCTTGAAGTCTGCGGATGTCCCGTCGAGATAGTTGTACTTGCCGTTCGGAAATGGCACGACCACGTTCTCGCCGCTGGCGTATACGTCGACCCAGTGCCCGTAGTTCGTCCAGCCAGTCCGGGCGTCACCGCCACGCGTCAGGGCGCCGACGGCGGTGCACCAGTTGTAGGCCGCGGGCCAGAACGGCCGGTCGGTGTTGTCGTTTCCGGCAGCGGCGACGAGAACGGTGTCGAGATAGTTGCCAGAGGATCTTGCGAGCAAATGCGTTGAACGCGATGGGTGTCTGCCGTGCACGGGTATACGTGCCCGCTTGAATGCTGATGACGTCGGCCCCGGCCTTGATGACCGTCTCCAAGTCCTCGACGATCGTGATCTCGTCGACCCCACCGCCGACTAGACAGTCGCGAACATGAACGGTTGTGGCTTTCGCCCCAGACACCGACAGCAGAACGGCGCTGGTCGCCGAGCCATGTCCTCCATAGGGCCTGATGACTCTCCTTCGGGCGAAGACCTCGTCGTCAGGCTGGGACTTCTTGTCGATCGCAGAGAGTCTCGCGTAGCCCGACTGCTTGTGGATCGCGGGCAGGTAGCCGGTGTCGATGACCGAAATCCTGGCCCTGCCGGACCCGACCGGCTCCGGCAGGTCGGACATGGGCGCCACCCATGGCAGCGGTTCAGTAGCCGGGCACATGATGCTGTGCCCCTGCGCATCGAGAACGTGATTCGGCGTGACGACGCCGTCGCCCAGCAGCTCGGCGAGTTTGTCGGCGAGGTCGGCTGCGTCGCGGTCGCCCACGTCGAGAATCTTCAAGCCCACCGGTCCATCGCTGTCGGCCGGACGGTCTGCTGGGATCCGATCGAAAGCCCGGAGCACGGCATCGAGGTCCGCTTCGTCGCAGATGAGCTGGTGCTTTCGGTAGAGATATTCGACCTCGGTCTGGGCCGCATTCCACCGCGGTGCGACCAGGAAATCGCGCCCGTTCGAGCGCTCAGCCAAGTTCTGCTGTAACCGCTCCACCTCGGTGGGGAGCCGGCTCGGGTCGCGCGGAATCA
This sequence comes from uncultured Actinomycetota bacterium, assembly GCA_963831385.1. GTDB lineage: Bacteria > Actinomycetota > Actinomycetes > Jiangellales > Jiangellaceae > JACVRX01. Next base: position 47,050 of record CAWHPW010000005.1, on the reverse strand, counting down.
ACGGCGCCATCTCGATCACTCCTTCTGCGTCGAATCCGGAACAGCCCGCTGCACTACGCCTGGATCGCCACGTTCAGGTGCGGTTGGCCACAAGGCAAGCATCGTGGCGGTTCCGAACCGCTGTCTATCGCTAGGAGTGATCGGTCCAGAGCGTGATACAAGACGTGATGTCTAGCATGATCAGATGACGGGTGGGGAGCCTGACGCCCCCGGCGACACCGCAACAGTTGCCGGCGCTCGCCCTGGCCCGTCCATCCGCCGCTCAGGCCCAGGCCGAGGCGGTGCTCACGAGCGGCGCATCGGCCCTCGACCGCACATACGCCCTCCAAGCGCTTGGAATCGTCGCGCGAGAGGCCGGAGAGGCCAGGCGTGCGCTCGGCTACTTCCGCAAAGGCCTGCGCATCAGCGAGAAGGCAAACCTCGCCGAGCGCACGGCTGACCTGGCGGCGAGCCTGGGAACTGCCCTGGCCGTCGCCGGACGACGCCGTGAGTCAGAGGTGGCTTTCGAGCGCGCGCTCGTCATACGGGAACGTCGTGCGGTTGCGCGGGTCCTCGTTCGCCGTTGTGCCGCGAAGGTCATGTTCGGAGATCTCGACGACGCCTACGCGGACGCTCGACGCGCGGCAGCGATTCTGCATCGAGCCGGAGACCGCGTCTGGGAAGCCCGGGCCAGGAACAACGCGGCACTTGCCCTGCTCCAACTCGGCCGTTTCAGCGAAGCCGAGCGGCAATACGCGCTGGCCGAGGGGCTTGTCCGGGATGAAGGCGAACATTACGCGGCCACAATCATTCGGCACAGCCGCGCGGACTGCGCTCACCGGCAAGGTGACCTGCCCAAAGCCCTGCGGATGCTGCATCAGGCGCGAGACGGGTACCGCCAGTTGGGTGTCGTGCCTCCAGAGATCGTCCGCGATCTTGCTGTCGTCTCGCTCGCGGCAGGGCTGACCGACGAAGCGACGGCCGCTGCAGACGAGCTTGTTGAGGTCCTAGAAAGCGATCGGATGTCAGCAGGACAACGAGCTGAAGGGCTGGCCGCTGCCGCGACCGCCCATCTCGACCAAGGGAATACCAGCCGTGCAATCGAACTGGCCCGACGGTCAGCACGAGCCAGCCATCGACAAGGCAACAAGCAAGGCGAATGGCACGCTCAACTCGTCCTCCTGCGAGCGCAGGCGCAGAACGGCCGGATCACCAAGTGGCATGCCCATCGCGCTGCGGCGCTAGCCGCGGGGATTCAGGAGCGGTACGCGGCCGAGAGGCTGGAGGCGCAGCTGCTTGCCGGCCGGCTCGCCCGGCGGACCGGGCTGGCCGATCTGGCGGAGGAGGAATTCACCGCGGCCGCCACCCAGCGGCATCGTGGGTCTGCGCTGCGGCGTGCCGCGGCGTGGCTGGCTGCCGCGCAGTTGAGGGACATGCGCGGCGACCGGGCTGGGGTGTTGCGGGCCTGCGAACGCGGGCTCGCCGTCCTCGACACGCATGCGCTTTCGCTTGGGGCGACGGAGCTACGCGCGCGAGCGACCACCCATGGCATCGAGCTGGTCCGGACGGCGATCGGTCGGGTGCTCGACGACGGATCCGCCCATGATCTGCTGCGTTGGACGGAGCGATGGCGCAGCATCCTGCACGCGGCGCCAAGCCGACAGGTCCGACGTGATCGCGCCCTTACCGCCGAGTTGGCCAAGCTGCGTGAAGCCGAGAGCGACATCGTCGGACCCGTGGATTCCGACCGGGATGCCACTCGGCGGCGGGTCGAGGAACGCATCCGCCGACTCAGCCATGAGCGAGCCGGCGATGGCGACGGCACCCGCCAATCGTTCGACGTCGCCGACCTGCTCACGGCGCTGGGCGACGAAACGACGCTGGCCTGTGTTCTCGCGGCCCGTTCCTCGTTGCATGTCGTCGTGGCGAGGCGAGGACGGTTGCGACGCTTCGCAGCCGGTTCCTTGTCCGCCGCCCGGACCGACGTGGAGTACGCGCGCTTCGCCTTACGTGCAGCGGGTGTCTCGTCTGATGGCGCTGCACACGCCCTGCTGGCTGGACTCGAACCGGCGTTGGCACGGCTCGAGCAGACGTTGATCGGGCCGGATGCGTTGCGTGCGATGGGCGATGGTCCGACGGTCCTGATGCCGCCAGCCACGCTCCAGTCGGCACCGTGGGCGGCGCTACCGTCGCTCCGTGATCGTCCGGTGACGGTCGCGCCCTCCGCCACAGCCTGGCTGCGGGCCCGAGATACGAAGCCACCGAGAAGACGGCGCGTCGTGCTCATTGCCGGCCCGGGCCTCGATACGTCCGGTGCCGAGGTGGCCGCACTCGCGTCGATGTACCGAGATCCGACGGTCATCACCGAATCGGAAGCCACGTGTCCGTCGACGCTGCGAGCGCTCGACGGTGCCTGGCTCGCACACGTCGCAGCCCATGGTCGGTTCCGGGGCGACAACCCCATGTTCTCCGCGTTGGAGATGGCCGACGGGCCGCTGACCGTCTACGACCTCGAGCGGCTGCGCCGCCCGCCGTACCGTCTGCTGCTGACGGCCTGCGAGTCAGGTGTCGGGTCACCGACCGGAGCCGACGAGCTGCTCGGCCTGGCCAGCTCGCTGACCGCACTCGGCACGGCGGGGCTGCTGGCGAGCGTCGTCCCGGTCAACGACGAGGCGACTGTCCCGTTCAGCTTGACCGTGCACGAGCGCCTTCGGGCCGGCGACCCGCTCGGAGCCGCACTGCTGTCCGCTCGCCAACAGGCCGAGGGTCCGGTGGCTCGGGCAACCGCATGGGCGTTCCTTGCCCTCGGAGCGGCCTGACGTCGGCGGCACGTACGCTAGCTGGATGCGTCCGGTCGTCGGGTTCGATCTTGACTTGACGCTGGTGGACTCGGCGCCCGGGATCGTCGCGACCTTCGGCGAGGCAGTCCGTCGCATCGGGGCTCCCGTCGATCCCGAGGCCATGCGGCCGCTGATCGGCGTGCCGCTGGAGACCGCGTGCGAGGCCCTAATGCCACTGGGTCTGGTCGAGCCAGCCGTGCATCTATACCGCGAGCTCTACCCGTCATTCGGTGTCCCGGGAACAGCGCTGCTGCCCGGCGCTGCGGACGCCATCTCGGCCGTGCGGGCGCATGGCGGCCGCGCGCTCGTGGTCAGCGCGAAGATCCAGCCGGCTGTGGAGGCCGTCCTCGAACATGTCGGTCTCGACGTCGACGTTGCGATCGGCGGCTTGTACGCGGCCGCGAAAGGGGCGGCGCTGCGTGCCCACGGGGCGACGGCTCTCGTCGGCGACCACCCGGCCGATGTGGTCGGTGCGCACGCCGCGAGTGCTGTCGCGGTGGGGGTGACGACCGGTTTCCATGACTCGGCGGCGCTGCGTGCGTCCGGCGCCGACGTCGTGCTGTCCGGACTGCGCGAGTTCCCGAGCTGGCTTGCCGAGCATGTACTCGAGGCCCGGTTGGCGATGCTCGAGGAACACCTGAAGGCGGTCGGCTCGGTTGTGGTGGCGTTTTCGGGTGGGGCCGACTCCGCCTTTCTTCTCGCGGCTGCTGTGCGTGCGCTGGGGGCAGACCGGGTGCTGGCAGCGACCGCCGTGTCGCCGTCGCTGCCGCGCCGCGAACTGTTGGCGGCCCGCCGATTCGCCGAAGACCTCGGCGTGCGGCACATCGCTCCGCGAACCGACGAGATGTCGCGGCCCGGCTACCGCGCCAACGACGGCGATCGGTGCTATTTCTGCAAGGCCGAGCTGCTCGACGTTCTGCGGCCCGCTGGCCGAACGCGAGCTGGTTTCGCCGTGGTTGCGACCGGAACCAACGCGGACGACGCCGCCGCCGGCTTCCGCCCCGGCATCCGGGCCGCCGCCGAGCGGGGGGCCATCACGCCACTGCTCGACGCTGGGCTGACCAAGGCTCAGGTCCGAGAAGCGTCCCGCCGCTGGGAATTGCCGACCTGGGACAAGCCCGCGGCCGCCTGCCTGTCCAGCCGGGTCGCCTACGGGTTGGAGATCACGCCCGCCCGGCTGGCCCGGGTCGACCGGGCCGAGGCGTCGTTGCGGACCGCGTTGGCCGCCGCAGGAATCAGCGTGCGTAATCTCCGGGTTCGCGACCTCGGTGACCTGGCCCGAGTCGAGGTCGATCGCGACCTCGTCGACGCTGTCACTGCGGCGCCGGACGCTCTGGCCGCCGTCCGCGCTGCCGGGTTCGACGACGTCATGTCGACCCAACCGGATTCCGGACCGGCGCGATGAACGAGCTGCTACCCGAGCCCGCTCGGTTTCGTTAGCACTAGCCCGTCATGGTCAGCGAACCAGGCGGTCCAATAGCCGCGCCTGCTCGGCTTCGGGGGAGTCCGTCATCCCGGCGTGGACCGGGCCGGGTTGGACGACGGTGCTGCGTGGCGACGTCAACCACCGGAACCGGTCACCCTTCGGGCTGGCCGCACTTGGTCCTTCACCAGCGCACACTGCCCGAACCGCGTCGACAGCCGCGCATACTGCGTCGACGTCGATGTCGGGGTTGAGGGCTCGTAACCGGGCAGGGTCGACGTGGGTGGCCGCCCCGAGGTAGTCCAGTGCCTGGCAATAGACGATCACGCCGACATTCATTCGCTCGCCGCGATCGATGCGCGGAACGGCTCGCAGCACCGCGTATTCGAAGGCGTTCATCGGGTGGCCCCCGGCAGCCAAGTGCTCATGGCGGCGAGCCGTGCCGACAGGTACCGGACATACGACCATCGATCGTCTGGCCGGAGCCAGTCGTCAGGCACGAGCGCCAGGACATCGGCCAGCAGCTCTTCGGTCACCACTGGGGCGAGCTCTCGCGCAGCCGCGGGTACCGCACGGGCGAACGGTGCGAGCGTGTGGTCACCGAGCGGGTACGGACGTGATGCGAAGGACTCGATCGCCGGCCAGGTGTGCTGGAACAGCAGCGCAGCGCCGTGGTCGATCGCCCACATCTCGCGGTGCCAGACCAGCAGGTTCGGGTTTCGCCAGCTGCGGTCGACGTTGACGGTGAGCGCGTCGAGCCAGATCACCCGCGCCGCAACCTCGGGAGGAGGCCGCCAGCTGATGCCGTCGTAGCCGATCGACCCGGGCAGGAAGTCGATGCCGAGGTTCATGCCGGGGCTGGCGAGCAGCAGCGCTTGGACCTCCGCATCGGGCTCACGGCGCCCGATGGCGAGGTCCATCTCTACCAGCACCAATTCGGGGACGCGGATACCGAGCCGTCGGCCCAGCTCGCCCACCACGATCTCCGAGACCAGGGCCTTGGGCCCCTGGCCGGCCCCGGTGAACTTGACGACGTACGTGCCGAGATCGTCCGCCTCGACCAAACCGGGCAACGAGCCGCCCTCGCGCAGCGGCTCGACGTAGCGGGTCGCCTGCACCCGTCGCAGAACCTCGACGGCCACCTCGACCATGAACCGGACCGTACGGCATTACGCTGTGCAAGTCCTGACACCGACACCGTGATCGAGGTCTCCAGTGCCGACCGGCAAGGTCAAGTGGTACGACGCCGAAAAGGGCTTCGGCTTCGTCTCCAAGGACGAAGGCGGCGACGTCTTCGTCCACTCCTCTGCCCTGCCTGCCGGCCTGCCCGGGCTCAAGCCCGGACAACGGGTCGAGTTCGGTGTCGCAGAAGGCAAACGGGGCGAGCAGGCCCTGTCGATCCACGTGCTCGACCCGATCCCGTCGGTGGTCGCTGCATCGCGGAAGAAGCCCGACGACATGGTCGCGATCATCGAGGACCTCATCAAGCTCCTCGACGGCGTCTCGAACACCTACCGACGTGGCCGCCACCCCGACAACCGCTCCGCCCACAAGGTGGCTGCTGTCCTGCGTGCCGTGGCCGACGACCTCGACGTCTGACTGCACCCAACGGGGTCACTGCGCGTCTGCAAATGATCACGGGTGGACCCTGTCGTCACTTTCACCACTGGGCACGCCTCTCGGGTCAGCACGTCGCCCGGTCCGGGCGGGCGCGCGCTGGGCCGCGACCAGGCCAGCGAGCAGGCCGGCTGCGGCGATCCCCATCCCGAGTTGCGGGATCAGCGGCAGCACGATCCCGAGCCCGCCGCCGAGGACCCACGCCAGCTGAAGCGCAGTGTCTGAGCGAGCGAAAGCGCTCGCCCGCACCCGCTCTGGTACGTCCCGCTGTACGACGGCATCCAGCGATAGGCGACCCAGTTGCTGGCCGAAGCCTGCGACCAGCGCGACCAACACCACCGTGACCAGCCCCCACAGGATGGCCGTCAGGACGGCGGCCGCCGCGGCCAGCGCGACCAACGCCAGAACCAGCCGGTCGGGGTCGCGCGCGCGGGCCGTCGCTCCGACCGATGTCCCTGCCGTGCTGCCGGCCCACGCAGCGGCGGCGACCAGCGCGATGGCAAGAGCGTCGTCCAGACCGGCGACCGGATCCTCGCGCAGCATGAAGGCCAGAAAGAACGTCAGGAACCCGGAGAACGCCCGCAGCGCCGCGTTGGCCCGCAACGCGCGCACTACCGCTCCGCCCACGCGGTATGCGGCACCTGGTCTGGTCCGCCCCTCGCGGAGCGATGCCGAACCCTCACCGGCCGCCGAATCGACCCGCGATGGGAGCAGGATCGCCTGCACGGTCGCAGCGGCGTAGGCGAGGAAGGCCAGCCGCAGCGGCCAGTCCGAGCCAATGACAGCAAACGCCACGCCGATCGGCGCGGCGACAGCCGCGCCAATCACGGCCGCCATCGACACCCGGGAATTGGCGGTGACCAGCGCGACCCCTTCCGGCAGCAACCGGGGAACCGCAGCGGCGCGGGTGACCACGAACGCCTTCGACGCAACCAGGCAGCCGAATGCTGCCGGATACAGCCAGACGTTCTCGGCGAGCACGGCGCCGGCCATCACCCAGCAGAGGAAGCCGCGTACCGCCGTCGTCGTCCCGATCGCCCAGCGCCGACCGTGCCGAAACCGGTCCAGGAACGGCCCGATGACGGGCGCGACGACCGCAAACGGAGCCATCGTCAGTACCAGATAGAGCGCGATCCGGGAACGCGCCTCCGACGTCGCAACCGAGAAGAACAGGGTGTCCGCGAGGGCGATTGCTACCAACACATCTGCGGCCGCATTGACGGCGTTGAGCTCGATCAGGCGGGACAGGCCCGACTCCCCCGCGCCTTGGGCGCCGGCAACTCGCCGTAGCCGTGCGGTGCCGTCACGCGCCGCCTTCGACCCCGACGACACCGCGTTTCGAGCCGCCCGAGCCGAGACCCCGGCGACTCGACGAACCCGGCCCCGCCCAGGAGCCCCGTCGGCGCCCGTGCGGTGCGTTCGCTGCGAGGCACGCGGGTCCGAACTCACCCCGACATACAACCGCATTGGGTGAGGTGTTCCTTCGGGGCTTGATTTGGGAGACTTTGCGCTCGTGAGCGCCGCAACCCGTCCCCGCACTCGTCAGGCCGACCCGGCGTGCGTCGACGCCGTCGACATCGCTCGAGCCGCGGCCGTGGAGACCGCGGGCGGTGACCAGGTGGGTGATCACCTGGGTTTCGATGTTGACGACGACCGGGTGGGCACACATCACTTCGACTGCACTGCCCGTGGCTACCAGGGTTGGCGTTGGTCGGTGACTGTCGCCAGAGCATCGCGATCCAAGCACGCGACAGTTGACGAGTGCGTCCTGCTCCCAGGGCCGGATGCCATCCTGGCGCCGCCGTGGGTGCCGTGGGACGACCGGGTCAAGCCGGCCGATCTCGGTCCTGGCGTTCTGCTGCCTACCGCAGCGGACGACCCGCGACTGGTCCCCGGATACACAGGGGCCGACGAGGACGCTGATCCTGAAGACACCCGCCGGGTCACCGACGAGCTCGGACTCGGCCGGGTCAAGGTGCTCTCGCCTGAGGGTCGCGACGAGGCGGCGGACCGCTGGCGGGCGGGGGAGGGCGGGCCGGACACCGAGATCGCCCGCGCTGCCCCGTTTCCGTGCGCAACCTGTGGCTTCCTGGTCCCGCTGGCCGGCTCGCTCGGCCGGGTGTTCGGCGCATGCGCCAACGAGCGGTCCCCGTTCGACGGCGTGGTGGTGTCATTCGACCACGGTTGCGGTGCGCACTCGGAGGTCCGGCTGGGGACGATCGCAGTGGGGTCGACCGAGCCCGTGCTCGACACTTTTTCGCACGAGGTAGTGCCGCACGTGAACGGTGAGATCGTCGCCGACGAGGAGCTCGGCCACTCCTGAGGAGCGGCATTCACGTGGACGGGTTCGACACTGCCGCCTTGCGCTCGCGGGTTCTGGCTGCATGGGCGGCGTCACCGGCCCGGTTCCGTGAGGACGCGAACGCCGAGGAAGAGCTCGTCCGCGGCGCCTATCGGGACCGGCTGGTCGTGGAGCTCGCCCAGAACGCCGCCGACGCCGCAGTGCGCGCGGGCATGCCGGGTCGCCTGCTGCTCCGGCTCGACGACACCGCGCTGGTTGCCGCCAATGTGGGCGCCGCATTGGATGCTGCTGGTGTCGAGGCGCTGGCGACGTTGCGGGCGTCGGCGAAGCGTGGCGACGACCCGGCGCAGACCGTTGGCAGGTTTGGAGTCGGGTTCGCTGCCGTGCTCGCCGTTACCGACGAACCGTTGATGATCTCCCGCTCCGGCGGCGTGCGGTGGTCGCGACGGCAGGCAGTCGAGACGGTCGCCGCAATCCCAGAGCTCGCCGACGAGCTCGCCCGCCGCGGCGACGCCGTGCCGGTGCTCCGCCTGCCGTACCCGGCCGCAGGCGGCGACATCCCGGAGTCTTACGACACCGCGGTAGTCCTGCCGGTGCGTGACGGCAACGCGCGGACCGTGGTGGCCGGTTTGCTCGCCGCTGTCGACGATGCGCTGCTACTCGCGCTGCCCGGCTTGGTCGACGTGGTCGTCGAGGTCGATGGTGTTCAGCGGATGCTGGCTGCGCACCGATCCGCTGGTGACGCCGTCGTGATCGACGGGAATCGGAGCACACGGTGGCGCCTCGCTGTTCGGACCGGACGGGCTGACGCGGCGCTGCTCGCCGACCGGCCGGTCGAGGAGCGGGGGCGGCCGGACTGGTCGGTCACCGTTGCCGTTCCAATGGACCAACACGAAGCGCCGGCGCCGCTGCCCGAGTCGGTGCCGCGCGTCGTCCATGCGCCGACTCCGACCGACGAGCGCACCGGGCTGGCCGCGCTGGTCATCGGCACGTTCCCGCTCGACACGACCCGCCGGCGGGTGGCCCCAGGTGTGCTGACCGACGAGCTGGTGGCCCAGGTGGCGAGGGCCTACGCATCCTTGAGCGCTGGGATCGGCGATCCCGGCGCCCTCGACCTGGTTCCCGGACCGCTGGGGGCCGGCGAGCTGGACGCCGCACTGGTCGGTGCGATCACCGCCGAACTGGCGGCCACGCCGTTGGTTCCGGCGGCGGACGGAACTCGCCTGCTCCGACCCGACGAAGTCGTTCTCGTCACCGGACTGAGGACGGCGACCGACCCGTCGGCCCTCGCTCGCGTCCTGCCTGCAATCCCGGCGCCGTCGTGGTGGCGGCCAGAGCCGTTGCGTCGGCTGGGCGCTCGAGAGCTCGCCCTCGCCGAGATCGTCGACGAACTGGCTGGCCTGACCCTTCCCGCCGAAGAATGGCGTGATCTCTACGCCGCACTGGACGGTGCAGACCAGAGCGCTCTCGCAGCGCTACCGGTGCCGCTTGCCGATGGTCGGACCGTTCGCGGCCCACGGGACGTGTTCCTCCCCACGGACGAGGTTGGACCGGAACCGTTGATGCAGCTGGGGTTGCGGGTGGCAGACTCGACTGCGGTCCATCCGCTGCTACGCCGCCTCGGAGCTGTTGATGCGACTCCGGCTGCGGTGCTGCGCAGCCCTGCCGTACGGGCGGCGGTCGAGGCGCTCGCCCACGAGGAGGCCGACTCCGGCACCGCTGCGGAACAAGCCGATGTCGTGTTGAGCATCGTCGCCAATGCAGGGCTGACGACCGAGGACGAGCCGTGGCTGGCTGCACTCCCGCTGCTTGACGCCACCGGCGAGCGAGTACCCGCCGGCGAGCTGCTCTTGCCCGACTCGCCAGTGCTGGACCTGCTCGACATCGATCCGGCCGAGCACACCGTCGGCGCCGAGCTGGCGAAGCGATGGGGATTGCCTGTGCTGCTCGCTGTCGGCGTTCGGGAGGGGTTCCCGGTCGTCCGCGACGCCGACGTGCCGCTCGACGAGCACTGCCAGCATGACCTCGACGACGAAAACGGCTGGGTCCGGGCGGTGTCGATGGAACTGCCCGATCACAGCATCCCGCCGATCCTGGTAGAACTCACCGCTGTCCGGGATCTCGACCTGGTTCGAGACGATGCGTGGCGGGCAGCTCTGGCTGTGCTTTCAGTGGATCCGGCCACCCGTCCCGCGTTGGTCGATCCGGCACACGTTCAGCTGGCCGACGGCTCACGCCGCACCGTGCCGGCATACACGGTGTGGTGGCTTCGCCGGCATGCATTCATCAAGGGCCGGCGGCTGCGTGAGTTCTGTGCGCCCGATGCAGACCCGGTGCTGCGCACGGTGTTGGTGCCGTTGGAAGCCGAACTCGATTCGGCGGTGCTGCGCGCTCTCGGGGTGCCGAGATCCCTGGCGGACGCGGACCCCGCATTCGTGCTCGACCGGCTGGCGGATCCGTCGGTGCGCATGGATGCCCAAACGCTCGCAGTGGTGTATGCGGCCGTTGCCGTCGTCGACCCGGAAACGGTCGAGCCGCCGGCCCGCGTCCGGGTTGCCGACGGCTCGCAAACCAGGCTTGTGGACCCGGCCGACGCCCTCGTGGCCGACGGCCCGCAGTGGTTCCAGCTGGGGATTGCGACCTTGGTACCGGGGCCACGTTCGTTGGCCGACGTCCTCGGGGTCGAGTTGGCTTCCGACCGCTACCACCCCGGAACCCTTCAGGGCGGGGTCGAAACGCCGGTTCCCGACGTCGCCGGGTTGATACTTCCCGATCCGGCGCGGGTCTATATGGAGCACGAAGACCTCGTGGTGGTCGGCCGGTCGGTGGAGTGGTGGGTGGACGACGGCATCGTGCACGCAGCCACGGCCGACGGCCTGGCCCGCGGGCTGGCTTGGGCCGCCGACCGATGGAACCTGCGTTTTGTCGTGGCCGAAGCGCTGCGCGATCCGTCCTCGGCAGCGGCGCTGCTCGCCGAGCAGGCGTTCGACTAGCAACAGCCTGCTCAGCCGAGAGCGCCGTGATGCAGCCAGTGGGCCAGGTCTGGACTGGTCAGGGCGCCGATCCGGTGCTGGTACTCAGCGACGTCGTCGGGGGTGAGCCAGGCCCGCCATTGGCCGGACGTGCCGCTGCGAAAGAACCGGGCATTCGACTTCAAGATCGGTTGACGTTCGTTGGGGACCATGTCGTCGGCTCGTCGCCGCATGTGGTCGAAGGTTGCCGCCTCGACGAGCGTCGGCCAGATCGCGTCTGGAACCGTGATGTCGAGGCGGCGGGCCAGCAGGCGCATCTGACCATCTAGGTCACGGGACAGGTCGCCGTAGTGAACGAGCACGACGGCGGGATCGTGTCGCCGCGCCCATGCGACGGACTGCTGCCAGGCAATGCCGCGCAGGGAGTCCAGGTTCTCGAACTGCGAGTCGTCGTTGGCCATCCAGGCCAGAAACGTATCCCGCTCGGTTGGTCGTACGGCCGGCGAAGCCGTCGGTTCAGGAGGCGGCTCACCCAGCAGCCGCCGAATCGTCGCGCGGTCGAGATTCTGGCTCTGGTGATGAAGCGATATCGCGACGTCGCGCGGATCCCGTCCTACCGCGAGATAGGTGACACCCGGATGGGACGGCAGTCCATCCAGCGGCGTGTGGGTCTTGATGAAACGCCGGTGCCGCTGTCGGTCCAACTGGGCGAACACCTCTTCGACCGGACGGATTCGCATGTCCAACCATGGGGAAAACGTCGTCAACGGGGCCGGCAGATCGGGCGTCTGGAAGACGAGGAGGGCGCACAGCATCTGCATCCATGTCGTGCCCGACTTCGATGGCGCGCTGATCACGATGTCGTCGGAACGAAACTCCAGACCTTTCCAACGCGCGCTGTCTCCAGCGACGTCCGGTAGCGAGCACGTTCCCCCGGCATCGGCCCCGTTGAACTATCCCTCGGCCTCGAGTTGCTCGCGCCGTTCGCGCTCGAGGTTCGTCGGGTCCTCGTCTGCGAACGACCCGGTCTCGACCTCTCCAGCGCGTTCATAGGTGGCCATCACCACTCCGGTGCCGGAAGTGCTTGAGTCCCGGACGGAGAAGCTTCTCGGGACCGTTCCGTCGCCGAACAGCCGCTTGCCCTTCCCGACGACGACGGGGAAGATCATCAGCCGGAACTCGTCGACCAGGTCGTTGGCGAGCAGGGTCTGGATCAGGTCCGAGCTGCCGTGGACTTGGATCTCCGGCCCGTCCTGTTGTTTGAGCTCCGCGACCTGCTGGCCGACGTCGCCGTCGAGGATCGTGGAGTTTTCCCAGTCGGCCGACGTGAGCGTTCTCGTTGCGACGTATTTGCGGGCGGTGTTGAGGTCGTCCGCACCGGGCTCGGTGGCGAACGGCCAGTATCCAGCGAAGATCTCGTAGGTCTTGCGGCCGAGCAGCAGATCGAACGGCGGGGCCATGCGGCGACTCATGACCTCTTCCATCGAGCCGTCCCAATGGTTGACCGACCAGCCGCCGAGGGTGAACCCGCCAACGGGGTCCTCCTCTGGACCCCCTGGGGCCTGCATGACGCCGTCCAGGGTGAGGAAGGTAAGGACGACGAGTTTGCGCATGATGTGCTCCTCCGGCTAGGTCAGTAGCTGCTCGATCGGGTCGATCGCGAAGTAGATGACGAACAGGGCCGCGACCGCCCACATCAGCGGGTGCACCTCGCGCCGCCTTGCCGCGGACCAGCTTGATCAGCACGTAGGTCGACGAAGCCGGCGCCGATGCCCGACGGTGATCGAGTAGGTGAACGGCATCAGCACGATCGTCAGGAACGCCGGGATGGCGATCTCGAAGTCGTCCCAGTCGATGTCGCTTGACCTGGGTCATCATCAGGAAGCCGACCAGCGACCAGCGCGGGCGTGGCCGCCTCGTACGGCACGATCGCGACCAGCGGCGCGAGGAACGTGGCGAGCAGGAACAGCACGCCGGTGACGACGCTCGCCAGCCCGGTCCGCGCGCCCTCGCCGACTCCCGGCGGCGGACTCGATGTACGACGTGTTGCTGGACACCGACGCCGCGCCGCCGGCGGCCGCCGCGACCGAGTCGACGACCAGGATGCGCTGGGTGTTCGGCGGCTTGCCGTCCTCGTCGAGCAGGTCGGCCTCGGCGCCGACGGCGACCATCGTGCCCATGGTGTCGAAGAAGTCGGCCAGCAGCAGGGTGAAGACGAAGCAGCGCGGCGGTGAGGATGCCGACCTCGCGCCAGCCGCCGAGCAGGCTGAACTCGCCCAGCAGCCCGAAGTCCGGGGTGTCGACCAGGCTGTCCGGGCAGTCGTCGGCACGTTCAGGCCCCAGCCCTTCGGGTTGACGTGCCCTCGGCACTCGACCGCTGGTCCGATGTCGACGCGGCCTCGACCAGGATCGCCAGGACGGTTCCGCCGAGGATCGCCGATCAGGATCGCGCCCTTGACCTTGCAGCACCCACATGACGATCAGCGCGAACAGGACCGACGCACGAAGACCAGCATCGGCCAGCCGCCGAGCCGGCCGCCGATGCCCAGCTCGACCGGCACCGGTGGGCGCCGCCGGTGCGGCGGACGAAGCCCGCGTCGACCAGACCGATGAGCGCGATGAACAGGCCGATGCCGACGCTGATCGCGATCTTGAGCGGCCGTGGGTACCGCGTTGAACACGCGATTCGCGGAAGCCCGGTCAGCACCAGGACCAGGATGATCAGGCCCTCGATGACGACCAGGCCCATCGCGTCCGCCCAGGTCATCCGGCTGGCGATGGCGAACGTGACGAAGGCGTTCAGGCCCGAGCCCGGTGGCCAGCGCGAGCGGGTAGTTGGCGAACGCGCCCATCAGGATCGTCATCACCCCGGCGACCAGGGCCGTCGCGGCGGCGACCAGCGGCAGGTTCGGTGTCGTCGCCGCCGCCGAGGAACTCGCCGGTCGGCGTCGGGTCGGTGCCGATGATCAGCGGGTTCAGCACGATGATGTAGGCCATCGTGAAGAACGTCACCAGGCCGCCGCGGATCTCACGGCCGACCGTCGACCGCGCTCGGTGATCTTGAAATATCTGTCGACACCACTGCGCGGCGCATCGGTGGTCGCACTGGCCTTCTCGCTCATCGATGCTCCCGGCTTGCCGACGTGCCGCTGTCCTAGCAGGGCTACTTGCGCCAGGAGAGTAGTCGTGCACGGCGATGATCAAAACCCGCGCCAACTGAACGGGCGGACGATTCCCATCACGGCCTCCGGGCCAGCCGGATAGCCTCGTGACCATGGTGAGGCGTCGTCGGCGCGGCAGCGAACACCCTCCGGTGCGCCCCTTCGACGTCGATGGTGTGCGGACGGTGGCCATCGGCACCGTGCTATGGGCCGTCGCTTTCGGCGTGCTCGCGATGTTCCGCGACGACCTCGACGAGCAGGGTATGGGCTGGTGGTTGTGGACCTGTCTTGCCGGTGTCGGCCTCGGACTGTTGGGTCTCGAGTACACACGTAAACGACGCGACGCGATCGCCCGGGCCCGGCTTCGGGAGGAGGCAGATCGTCCCGACGACGTCGATCCTGTCCCTCAGACCACGGATCTCGGTGCTACCGAAAGTCGTGCTGAACCGGAACCCGTGCACGCCGAGCAACCAGCTGCCCCGGCCGACCCGGAACCCGCGCGGACCGAGCAACTCGCTGCCCCGGCCTGGCCGGAGCCGGCCCAGACCGAGCAACTCGCTGCCCCGGCCGAGCCGGAGCCAGCCCAGATCGAGCGACCATCCGCCCCGTCCCAACCGGAGCCTGTCCAGACCAAGCGACTACCCGCTCCGTCCCAACCGGAGCCTGTCCAGACCGAGCGACTGCCCGCCCCGTCCCAACCGGAGCCCGCGCCGGCTGAGTCGCATTCGCAACCGGCGGAGGCGCCGCCGGCCGGCCTGCTCGACGTCGAACCACTGCTTCCTGCTCCTACGCCGGCGAGCCGGAGGGCGCGTCGGGAAGCGCGGACCGTCGACCAGGGCGAGCAGACCGACGATGAACCGCTGTTGCCCATGGCGAACGATGGACGGGCTGCGACGGACGGCCGCACGCCGGAAGGTCGGCGAGTTCGGCGTGGCGACGCACCGGACGATGACCAGGTCAGCGAAAGCGATTCCTCCTATCGCCCTCGCCGTGCGCGTCGGCCCTAGCGGCAGGGACCGCGGGAGTGCGCCCTCGGTTACGACCGCGCCGCCCGGGTTTCCGTCGCGTCGACATCTTGAAATGAGAATTGACTGGTCCGTTGTCGGCTCGGCCTGGAAGGCTGCGTCGGGATGAGACTCACGCACCAGCAGTACGTCGAACATGTCCGGGCCGACGGTGAGCGGATAGCCGTGGTCGCCGATAGGGGCCTGGACCCGCCAGTGCCCTCGTGTCCTGGCTGGACGGTCCGCGATGCCGTCGAGCACACCGCCGAAGTGTTCCTGCACAAGGTCGCCTGCATGCGAGACAAGGTGTTTCCTGACCCATGGCCGCCCGAACGCGGCGACGAACCGACGATCCCGTACTACCGGGAGGCACTCGACCGGCTACTGGGCGAGCTGACCAGTCGTGACGAGCTCGAATATGCCGACACCTGGTGGTGGGACGAGCGAACGGTGGGCTTCTGGGGCCGGCGGATGGCGCACGAGGCAGCGATCCATCGGGTCGACGTCGAGCTCGCGCATGACGACGTGACACCGATCGACGACGACCTCTCGCTCGACGGCGTCGACGAGGTGCTGCGCCGGTTTCTGGCCGGTGACTGGAGCGACGAAGAGATACCCGACCAGCCGGGAACCGTGGTCCAGATCCGCTCGGGCGGGACGACTTGGCGGGTCGTGATGGAACCGAAGGCGATCGTTGCCGGTGTCTTCCTTCCCAGGTGGGGGGAACTACCCGCGGACGCCTCCATCTCTGGTGACCCACTGCCGATGTACCTGTGGCTGTGGGGCCGCGGTCCGCGTGACTCGTTGGAAGTCGATGGCGACGTCGCCGTGGTCGACCAGCTCCGCGAGCGGATGGTCGTGCCCACTCAGTGAGGTTGTTCGCGGCTGTCCAGCTTCCGCCGGATGTCGTCGCACACCTTGACGCAGCGGTCGTGCCGAATCGGGACGACATGTTGCGGTGGACGACGGCGGACTCCTGGCACCTCACACTGGCGTTCTACGGCGAGGTGCCCGATGCGGAGGTGCCCGGGCTCAAGACGAGACTCACCCGAGCGGCGCACCGGTATTCAGTGATGAACCTCGCGTTGAACGGAGTCGGCCGGTTCAGTGACCGGGCGCTCTGGGTGGGAGTCACAGGTGACCTGGTGACCCTTCGGGCGCTTGCGCGATCCGCTGCGGCGGCCGGTCGACGGGCAGGTGCTGCAGCTGAGGAGAGCCGGCGATTCCGTGCCCACGTCACGCTGGCGCGGGCGCCAAGGCCGGTTGACCTGCGGCCATATGTCGCGGCTTTGAC
Organism: uncultured Actinomycetota bacterium; assembly: GCA_963831385.1. Taxonomy (GTDB): domain Bacteria; phylum Actinomycetota; class Actinomycetes; order Jiangellales; family Jiangellaceae; genus JACVRX01. The sequence continues at coordinate 30,458 of CAWHPW010000005.1, read as the reverse complement.
TGGATATCGCGGCCCGGCGTGGACCGCGTTCGATATCTCATTGATCCGCTCCCGCCTCGGCGCCGGGGTTGGGCACCGGCCGAAGTACGAGCTCCAGTCGACTCATCCCCTCGCCGCAACACCCTGATGCCAGCGGCATGGTCCACGGGACGCGAGGGCTGCGTGACGCAGTGCGGGGGCGGGTGGGACCCGGAGGGCTGACCCAGGGATGATCAGTGGCGTGGATCCACGCAGCCGGCGGCTGATCGTGTCCGTCGTGCTCGCGCTGCTCATCCTCGTCCTGATCGTGGCCTGGCTGCGCTGACCGTAGATCACCAGGCATATGCCTCCGGCGCCGGTCCCGGCCCGGGGAACAGTTCGTCCAATCGAGTCAGCGTGGCCTCGTCCAGTGTCAAGGACACTGCCGGGAGGGCGGAGCGGAGCTGGTTCGCCGTGCGTGGCCCGATGATCGGTGCGGTGACACCCTCCTGGTGCAGCAGCCAGGCGAGTGCCACGGACGCCGGCTCCGCGCCGAGATCACCGCACAGCTTCTCGTATCCCTCGACGTTGTATCGGTGATTGGCGAGATACTCCGCTGCCCTGCCCTCGGCGGAGCGGCCTCGGTGCTCCTTCGCGATCACTCCACCGAGCGCTCCGCCGTGCAGCGGGCTCCATGGAATGACGCCGACTCCGTACGCGCGGGCCGCCGGCAATACCTCGAGCTCGACGGCGCGCTCGGCCAGGTTGTACAGCGACTGCTCCGACACCAGCCCTTGGAAGTTGCGTTGGAGCGCCTTCTCCTGCGCCTGTGCGATGTCCCAGCCGGCGAAGTTGCTGGACCCGACATAGATGACCTTTCCCTGAGCGACCAGGGTTTCCATCGCCTGCCAGATCTCGTCCCAGGGCGTCGAACGGTCGACGTGGTGCATCTGGTAGAGATCGATGTAGTCGGTCTGCATCCGTCGCAGGCTGACGCGTCGCAGGCGTGTCGGATGTTCCGCGCGGACAAGAACTTGTCGTTGGGCCACTCGGACGTCGAGCTGTAGACCTTGGTGGCGAGCACGACCTTCTCGCGTCGGCCGCCGCCCAGTGCGAACCATCGGCCGAGGATCTCCTCGGTCCGGCCCCTGTTCTCGCCCCAGCCGTAGACATTCGCCGTGTCGAAGAAGTTGATGCCGAGTTCGAGCGCGAGGTCAGCGATCGTCACGGACTCGTCCTCCGGCGTCACCGGGCCGAAGTTCATCGTGCCGAGCACCAACCGGCTGACCTGCAGGCCGGACCGGCCGAGATGCGTGTACTCCATAGCCTGTCAGCCAACACTGTGATGACAGGCGGAGACAATGGGTGTGTGGTGGAGCCGTTGTTGCCAGCGCTCGAACGCGTGCGCGCCGATGTGCTTGACGATGACCGGTTGATCCGCGCCGTCGCCTCCGGTCGACGCCGCGGTGACCGTCCGGCGTTTCGGCGCGCGGAGCTGCGTTGGGTGGACATCCGCGCCGGCCGGCGACTGCAGGTAGTCAGATACGACGACCGGCAAGCGTTCACCACCAACGTCCAGCCCGATCGGGCAGCGGCGGCTGTACAGGAACTCTTGGAACAGCCCTACGGGAATTGGCACGTCGAGACGACCGACGGGACGACCCAGTTACGGGTCACGAAAAGCGGCGAGGCGCAGGTCCACCGGTCTGCTCGGCCGGCTGATGTGGGCGCGGTGCACTCGCACGACCGAACCAAGACCCGGCTACTCGACCCGACTGACCCCTTCCTGCAGGCCGTCGGAATCAGCGATGACCGCGGTCTCGTCAAGCCGAGCCGGATGTCGAAATACCGCCAGGTGGAAGAGTTCCTGCGCGCACTCGAGCCGGTTCTTCCCGATGCTCGCAGCGCCGCAGGCGACGGAGTCTTGCGCATCGTCGACCTCGGCTGCGGTAATGCGTACCTGAGCTTCGCCGCATTTCGATGGCTCACTGATCGGCACGGGCTGGACGTCCGTTTGGTCGGCGTTGACGTCAAGGCCCAGGCCCGCCGTCGCAACACCGAGTTGGCCGCGAGGCTCGGCTGGTCTGATTCCGTTCGGTTCATGGAAGGGACGATCGAGGACGCTGACACCGGCCCGCCGCCGCATCTCGTCTTCGCCCTACATGCTTGCGACACTGCCACCGACGATGCGCTGGCCCGGACGGTTTGCTGGCAGGCGCCCGTCGTTCTGGCCGCACCGTGTTGCCACCACGACATTCAGCGGCAGCTCGTCCACATTGCGACCCCACAGCCGTACGGGCCCATGAACCGGCACGGCATCCTGCGCGAACGGTTTGCAGATGTGTTGACCGACGCGGTCCGCGCCGAGCTGTTGCGGCTGCTCGGATACCGGGTGGAGGTCATCGATTTCGTCGACTCTGTGCACACGCCGCGCAACACGTTGCTGCGGGCGGTTCGAACCGGCGCCCCGCCGGACCCCGTGCGAGCCGCCGAGTACGTCGAGCTGATCTCGCAATGGAACCTGCGGCCCGCCTTGCACTCGCGGCTGAGCGGTGAAGTAGAGAGGGCGCTAGATCAGGTCACCAGCCGCTCAACGATGTAGTCGATGCATGCCGTAAGCGCTTCCACATCGTCGGGATCGACCGACGGGAACATCGCGATCCGTAGTTGATTGCGGCCCAACTTGCGATACGGCTCGACGTCGACGATGCCGTTGCTGCGCAGCACGGCCGCGATCGCTGGGGCGTCGACCGAGTGATCGAAGTCGACGGTCCCGACCACCAGGGACCGCGCGGCAGGGTCGGCGACGAACGGCGTGGTGTAGCCGGACTTCTCCGCCCACCGGTACAAGCGGCTGGACGAGTCGGTGGTCCGGTCGACGGCGAACGCGAGCCCGCCGTTGCCGAGCAACCAGTCGAGTTGCTCGGCCATGAGGAACAATGTGGCCACCGCGGGCGTGTTGTAGGTCTGGTCCTGGCGTGAGTTCGCCATCGCGATCGACAGGTCGAGAAATGCGGGCACGTAGCGCCCGCTGCCGGAGATCTCGTCGATCCGGGCGAGCGCTCGCGGCGACATGACTGCGATCCACAGCCCGCCATCGGAAGCAAAGCACTTCTGCGGAGCGAAGTAGTAGGCATCCACCTCGGCCACGTCCAACGGCAGCCCGCCGGCGCCGCTCGTCGCGTCGACGATGATCAAGGCATCCGGATCGGCCCCGTCGATCCGGCGCACCGGCGCCATCACACCGGTCGACGTTTCGTTGTGCGGCCACGCATAGGCGTCAACGTCGGGCTCGGCATGGGGATACGCCAGCGTCCCGGGCTCGGCGCTGACAGTCGTCGGGTCGACAAGCCACGGCGCCGCCCTGACGGCTGCGGCGAACCTGGCGGAGAACTCGCCGAACTCCAGGTGCTGAGCACGACGGCGGATCAGCCCGAACGCGGCCGCGTCCCAGAACGCCGTCGAACCGCCGTTGCCGAGGATGACCTCGTAGCCGTCGGGCAGCCCGAACAGGTCACGGACCCCGGCACGCACTCTCCGCACCAGGCTCCGGACCGGTGCCTGGCGGTGCGACGTGCCGAGATACGTGGCGCCCGACGCGGCCAGCGCAGCGACAGCTTCGGGACGGACCTTGCCTGGCCCCGAGCCGAACCGCCCGTCTTGCGGCCGGAGGTCGGCGGGGAGTGTGATCTGCGGGATGTTCGTCACGTCCAGGCCGGGTTCCAGCCGGGTACCTCGTCGGGACGACGAGAAGGTGGCCCGGTGTATTTCGCGGACGGGCGGACCAGCCGGCCGTACTTCTTCTGCTCGAGGATGTGTGCGCTCCACCCCGCCGTGCGGGCGCAGGTGAACATCGACGTGAACATGTGCGGCGGTACCTCGGCGTAGTCGAGCACGATCGCCGCCCAGAACTCGACATTGGTCGCCAGAACCCGGTCCGGGCGGCGTTCGGCGAGCTGAGCCAATGCAGCCTTCTCGAAGGCCTCGGCCACCTGATACCGCGGCGCGTCGAGCTCGCGGGCGATCCGACGCAGGGTCCGCGCCCGTGGGTCCTCGGCGCGGTAGACCCGGTGCCCGAAGCCCATCAGCCGCTCATGGCGGTCCAACACGCCGCGCACATAGCCGTCGGCGTCCCCGGTCCGCTCGATCTCCTCGATCATCGCCAACACCCGGGACGGAGCCCCGCCGTGTAGCGGCCCGCTCATTGCGCCCACCGCAGCGGACAGTGCCGCTGCCACGTCGGCTCCTGTCGAAGCAACGACCCGGGCGGTGAACGTCGACGCGTTCATTCCATGTTCGGCCGCCGAGGTGAAGTAGGCGTCGACCGCACGCACATGCTGAGGGTCGGGCTCACCCCGCCAGCGGATCATGAACCGTTCAACGATGGTGCGCGCCTTGTCGATCTCGCGCTGCGGGATCATCGGCAGGCCGATACCGCGAGCGGACTGGGCGACGAACGACAGAGCCATGACGGCCGCACGGGCAAGGTCCTCGCGACACTGCTCGTCGGAGACATCCAATAATGGCCGGAAACCCCACGCCGGTGCGAGCATGGCGAGTGCGCTTTGCACGTCGACCCGGACGTCGCCGGAGTGCACCGGGATCGGGAACGGCTCGGCCGGCGGCAGTCCTGGCTCGAACGCCGCGTCGACAAGCAGTCCCCAGACGTTCTCGAACGGAACCCGCCCGACCAGGTCCTCGATGTCGACCCCCCGGTAGCGCAACGCCCCGCCGGCGCGATCGGGTTCGGCGATCTCGGTTTCGAACGCGATGACACCTTCGAGACCAGGCTGGACTTCGGGCTGCACTTCGGTCATGCACACTCCCACGATCGGGGCTCGTGGCCTGATCCGTTCGCGGCAAGGATGGTCGCGAGCGGAGAGACCATTCTGCCGTGTGAACGGAGGGTTCCAACAAGTGGAGCCATCGCCGGTGTGGGATTTCGCACAAGAGACGCTCTCCCGGATGCGCCGAGGCTATCCAGCTGAGCGGCTGCTCGAATCGGCGCTGGCCGACGAACCCTTCGCGGTATTCCGAAGCTGGCTCGCTGCCGCGGTTGACTGCAGCCTGCCCGAGCCGAACGCCATGGTGCTGGCGACGGCGACGCCCGACGGTCGGCCGAGGGCACGGCATGTGCTGCTCAAGGACCTCGACGATTCCGGCTTCGTCTTCTTCACCAACCTCGGGTCCCGCAAGGCCGTCCGAGATGTGTGCGAATCCCGCCGTCTCGCTCTGCTTTCCGTGGTTCGCGATGGCTCGCCAGGTCATCGTGTGCGGGACGGCCGAGCCTGTGACCCGGACGGAGACCGAGGCGTACTGGGCCACCCGCCCCCGGGAGTCCCAGCTCGGTGCGTGGGCCAGCGACCAGTCTTCGGTCATCGGCTCACGTGCCGAGTTGGAAGCCGCCGCCGCAGGCCGCGGCCGAGAGGTTTCCCGAGACAGTGCCGGCTCCGCCGTTCTGGGGCGGCTACCGAGTCGTCCCGGACACCGTGGAGTTCTGGCAAGGCGGGCCGGCCCGCCTGCACGACCGGCTGCGGTATACGCGATCCGGTGCACAGTGGCGGCTGGAGCGGCTGGCCCCCTGATTCCCCATGAGCGCGAGCGACCCGTAGGCCGCTCCGCGTCTGTTGCCATGACACGGCCCGGGGGGACTACTGCCCGGGAGCCCACGGGTCGGGTGGCTTGGTTGGGATTGCCCTTAGCGGGCGACCACCTCACGAGTCCCAGAGCTATGCATTCTGCGGACCACCTCCCTTCCCGTGTAATCCGACCGTAGGTCGAAGCCGGTCGCATGGCAAACGACATCGCCGCGGCGGGCCGAACGGGTGATCCGACCGTAACCTCGACCGTCGTGAGGCGAAGTTGGCGGCTGGTGAAGGCCGTTGTGGCCGACATCCAACCGCTGCGCTTCTCGGCGCATTACCGTCGGCTTTGGGCCGGATTGACTGTGTCGCAGCTCGGTCAGCAGATGACCGCGGTCGCCGTCGCGTACCAGGTGTGGAGCCTCACCCGTTCTTCGTTCGCCGTCGGCCTCATCGGCGCTTTCGCTGTCGTACCACTGATTGTCTTCGGGCTCTACGGCGGCACGCTGGTTGACCGGTTCGACCGCCGGCTCGTCGCGATCGTGTCGTCGACTGGGCTCTGGTTGCTGTCGCTGGTGCTGGTCGTCCAAGCGGTGCTCGGGCTGGACCAGGTTTGGCTGCTCTATGTCGTGGTAGGCGCCCAATCAGCGTGTTTCGCCGTCAACAACCCCGCCCGCCAGACGATCGTGCCGAGGCTGTTGCCGCCCCGTCTGCTCCCCGCCGCCAATGCGCTGACCACACTCAGCTTCAACCTCGGGTTCACGGTCGGCCCGCTGGCCGGCGGTGCCTTGATCGCGGTCAGCAATGGCTTTGCACTTCCATACGCGATCGACGCTGTGACGTTCCTTGCCGCGCTCTATGCGTTGTGGCGGCTGCCACCGGTGCCGCCCGAGCGCGTCGTTCGGCAGTCCGGCCTGCGATCGATGCTGGAAGGCTTCCGGTTCTTGCGGGCGCGAACCAACGTGCTGATGACGTTCCTGGTGGACATGTGCGCCATGGTCCTGGCGCAGCCGAGGGCGTTGTTCCCGGAGCTCGCGGACACCGTGTACGGCGGCGGGGCGCGCACCCTCGGGCTGCTCCAGGCAGCGCCCGCGATCGGCGCGATCATGGCCGGGGTGTCCAGCGGCTGGCTCGGCCGCATCCGTCGGCAAGGGCTCGCGATACTGGTCTGCGTTGTCGGCTACGGCGCCAGCGTTGCGGCATTCGGTCTCGCTGGGTCGTTGTGGGTGGGCGTGTTCTTCCTTGCCTTGTCCGGTGCGTTCGACATGGTCAGCGCCGCGTTTCGGACGACGATCCTGCAGGTCGCGGCTCCCGACGAGATGCGCGGACGCCTGCAGGGCGTGTTCATCGTCGTAGTCGCTGGCGGGCCGCGGCTCGGTGATATGACCGCCGGGACTCTCGGCTCACTGTTCGGTCCGACGATCGCCGTCATCGCCGGCGGATGCGCCTGCATGGCCGCCACGGCCGCGCTCGCGGTCAGGTTCCCGGGCTTCGCCCGCTACGACGCCCGCACGCCAGGCTGAATGGTGAGCCATGTCGAGTGGGCGCGGCCGAGTTCGCGGCCGTCGGCACCGTAGGCACTTGTCGCTGTCCACGTCTTGCGACCCTCGGAGCCGAGCAGCTGGCCCATGACGATGCACTGCTCGCTCGCAGCCGGCACCGCACTCACCTGGGCCGTCATCCGACCCAAGACCATGGGGCGGCCCTCGATGTCGGCCGACCAGCCGCCCGGGCAATCCAGCACGGCCCAGACGAACTCGGGCTGGCCCGCCACGTCCGCCGCAACGGTCCAGAGGCAAGCGGTCCGGCCGTCGCCGAGGCGGCCCGGGAAAAGCCGCAGGCCGTCGCCCGGCGGCCGAGCCGGTCCACACACGAAGCATTCGGGGAACGGGTGCACGACCAGACCCGGATACAACGTGGACGCGTTCCGCGCCGTCATCGCATCCACCGGCGGCACCGGGTAGGGGGAGAGTATCGCCCGCTGACCCTCGGCAACGGTCACGTCGCCATGCCGGATCCGCACGCCGTCATCGTCACGGACCTCGACGGACATCGCCGTGTCCAGCGGTGGGGGCGAGCGCAACGTGACTTCGGCGGCGGATCCGCCGACCGAAGCCCCGGCCTCGGCTGCCACCAGGCCACAGACGTATCCGCCATTGCCGGAATTGGACGGACCGCGGAACCGCCGGCCCACGTGCACTGTCATGGCCGCGACACTAACCCCGGGTACCGTCAGGGCGGTCGGCCGGACGACCGCCGGCGAGGAGGGTGCGCGGATGGCGGTGCTGGCGAACGGGCGGCTGGTCACACCCGAGGGCATCGTCGATGGCTGGCTAGAGACCGCCGACCAAACGATCACCGCCATCGGCCCGGGCCAGCCGACGAAACCGGCCGACCACAACCTGGCTGGGCGCTGGGTCGTGCCAGGATTCGTCGACATCCACGTGCACGGCGGTGCGGGCGCTGACTTCACCACCGGGGGGCAGACCGCCGCGCGGCAGATCATCGATCTGCATCGCCGACACGGGACCACGACGACGCTCGCCAGCCTGGTCACTGCGGACGTAGACACATTGGTCGCGGCCCTCGGCTCACTGGCCGAACTGGTCGACGACGGGTTGCTCGCCGGGATCCACCTCGAGGGCCCGTTCCTCGCCCGGGCCCGGCGCGGCGCACACGACGGCAGCCTGCTCAGGGCGCCGGAGCCAGACGTGGTCGACCGTCTCGTAGCTGCGGGTGGCGAAGGCCTCCGAATGGTCACATTGGCACCGGAGCTGCCGAACGCCATCGACGCCTGCCGCAGGTTCATCCACGCCGGCATCGTCGTCGCCGTCGGCCACACCGACGCGACCTACGATCAGACCCGGGCGGCGATCGACGCCGGTGCGACCGTCGGCACCCACCTGTTCAATGCCATGCGCTCACCGCACCATCGGGAACCGGGTCCGGTACCGGCTCTGCTGGAGGACGATCGGGTTACTGTCGAGCTCATCTGCGACGGCGTGCACCTGCACCCTGCCGCCGTCCGGCTGGCAGTGCGCACCGCTGGTGCGCGGCGGGTAGCGCTGGTCACCGACGCGATGGCGGCAGCTGGCGCTGGCGACGGCGATTATCACCTGGGTGGTCTGGTGGTGCGGGTCACGGGCAGCGTCGCACGTCTCGCAGACGGCGTGACGATCGCAGGCAGCACACTGACCACGGACCGGGCATTCCGGTTCGCGATCGAGGCCGGGATTGGCATCGATGACGTCGTACAGATGGCATCGACCACACCCGCACGGTTGCTGGGGATGGGCGATCGAGTCGGCTCGGTCGCCGTCGGTCTCGATGCGGACCTGCTCGTTCTCGACGAGACCTTCCGAGTCCGGGCCGTGATGATCAAGGGCGCCTGGCTGGATGAAGCGAAGCCTTGAGGAACTGGGCGGCGTCAGCGGTCGGCCCAGACCCGCAGCACGTGGGCAGCCGCCTCCTCTGCCGTCCAGCCGTAGGTCTCGGCCTTCCGGCGGAGCAGCTTGCGGGTCCGCTTCGGCAACGTGACAGTCAGGACGACGGTTTCGTCGGCCTTGTCCTTGTCCTTCCTCTTGCCCTTTCGGCGGCTGCTGGCCGTCGAGATGTCGACGGCGAGCGACGACAGATGCGGGGCGGCCGGGTGAACAGTGCCGTCCTCGGCGCGCCGGAGAGCGGGACGGGGTTGCGGGGTTGCGGTCATCGTCGGCTGACCCCCTTGGTGAGCGGCCCCTCGGAGTCGGTCGCGGCGAGGAGATGGTCGAGGTAGGACGAGAAGATCCGGCCGACCTCCCGGGCTCCCGGCGATGGCCAGGTTTGAATGGGGACGCAGCTGCCCGCGGCTGCGCCGACGGCTGACCGTTCCGGCAGCACCGGATCGAGGACCAGATCGCGGTAGGCGGCGAGCAATTCATCCAACCGGAACCGATGCTCTGCCGACCGTGGTCGGAACCGGTTCACCACGATGCCGGCCGCTCGTAGCCTCAGGTTGAAGCCGCGGCGGATGACGTCGACCGCGGTCAGCGCCTGCTGGGTGCCGGTCAAGGCGAACATCGTCGGCTCGGTGACGACGAGCGCGAGGTCGCTGGCCGCCAGTGCGTTCTTGGACAGCTCGCCCGAGACTCGGTGGGCAGTCGACGAGCACCAGGTCGAACGTGGCGCATCCCCTTCATGGCGGCTCGCAGCCGGTGCTCCTGTGCGCTGCCATCGGCGGGATGGTTGCGATGCTCGAGCGCGGGTTCGCTCGCCACGACCGACACAGTGGGACCCCATGCGGTCGCCGAAATCGCATCGACGATGACACCTGCCCGTCCGTCGGCGAGGACGTCGCTTGTGGTGAAACGAACGTTGTCCGGGTCGAGCACCGTCGTCGCGTTCGCCTGCGGGTCGAGGTCGACGACGAGTGTCGGCAATCCCCGAGCTCGTGCGGCGCCGGCCAGTCCGAGCACGACCGACGTCTTGCCCACGCCCCCCTTGAGGCTGAGGACGCTGACGGCCAGCACGCCGAAGAGTCTGCCACGGGCTCGGCAGGCCCGGCCGGTGGTCGCTGCGCCGGGATAGGCTCTGAATGGATGACGACACGACGGGATGTGGTCCGTTGAGCGAGCTCATCGACACGACCGAGATGTACCTCAAGACGATCTACGAGCTGGAGGAGGAGGGAATCGTCCCCCTCCGGGCTCGGATCGGCGAACGGCTGCACCAGTCCGGCCCGACCGTCAGTCAGACGGTGGCCCGGATGGAGCGCGACGGTCTGCTCCACCTCGACACCGACCGTCATCTCGAACTCACCGAGCAGGGCCAGCTGCTGGCGATGCGAGTGATGCGCAAGCATCGCCTCGTCGAGCGCCTGCTGGTCGACGTGATCGGTCTGGACTGGGAGCTCGTCCACGTCGAGGCGTGTCGATGGGAGCACGTGGTCTCCGAGGCCGTCGAGCGCCGCCTGGTCGATTTACTGCACGACCCCACCGAGTCGCCATATGGCAACCCGATCCCGGGATTGGCCGAACTCGGCCGACCGATCACCGTCGAGGACTTCCACGAAGGAGTACGTCCGCTGCCCAGCCTGGTCGGTGCCGACGCCGGCGTCGATGTGACGGTCCGGCGGATCAGCGAGCCCCTTCAGACCGACGAGAAGCTGCTGGGCGAACTTCGGCGGGCAGGAATCGTTCCTGGCCGAACCGTTCAGGCGCGCCAGGACCGGGCGGCGTTGATCGTCGGCGCCGGCGGGGAGACGGTCGAGCTCAGGCAGGATACCGCCGCGCACGTGTTCGTGAGCGTCTGACCCATGGGAGCGGTCAACCGGGCCAAGAGCGGCCTGGCCAAGATCGGCGGTGCGGCCGCCCTGGTCGAGATCGGCCGTCAGCTGTGGCCGGTGATCAAGCCCGCCATGGAGCGCGGTCAGCAGAACGCAGCAGCCTGGCGGACCGCCCGCGCGCACGCGAACCGGGTGCGCGACGGCAGCTACCTCGACGTGTACATCGACGGCGCGAAGCACTGGGTGGTCTGGTCCGGCGAGCAGCCGGTCGCTGCGTACCCTGCGGTCGCCCGTGACCTGGCCGCGGCTGTCGCCGAAGTGGATCTGAGCCGCCGCCGGCGGCCGGGTACGCGGAGGGCCGGCAGGTCGGCTGACGGCGGCGAGGATACCGGCCCAGGCGAGACCGACCAGCGCAGCTTGCCCAGCCACTGGTGACCGGCCGGTCATCTCCAGCAGCACCACCGGCCAGCGGGCCGGAGGCGTTATTCGAGCCGGCGCAGCTCCCGGACCAGCAGGGCCGGCGCGGCCGGTGCCCCGCGACTGAGGCGCCGGCACGCCGAGGATCTCGACCTCGTCCCCCTCTCGGGCGTCGAAGTCGAATGACCCGAGCAACTCGAACCGGCCGTTCTCGGTCAACAGGTCCAGTCCGCCGCGCTGGCCGCTGAGACCAGTCTGCCTCGCCGCATGACCGGCTTGAGCAGGTCAGACGGTGATCTCGGTGGGCGCAGCGGACGCGCCTGCTGAGGTGGTGGGACCTGCGACATGCCGGGCGACTGGTCTGTCGGTTCTTGGTTCATTGTTCCCCCGTGCTTTCGGTTGGAGCGCCGAGAATGCACTGCGGACCGGGAGGATACCCTCCCGGTCCGCAGCGGAAACCCGACTGAGCTACTCCGCGTCGAGGTCTGCCTGATCCTGATCGATGTTCCGTCCACGTCCAGCACCCGGATGCGGACGCCGGCGTTCGGGCACCTTGACGCCGAGTGGCGATCTCCGCGTACCAGTACGCTGCGCCGGTCGTCGAACACCGGCTGCGCGTCCTGGCCGCGGATGTAGCTGGGCTGGCCGTTGACGTGCAGCGTGAACGAGTCCGCCCTGCGCAGCGAGAACGGCGCGTCGTAGCACCTGGATGCGGCCGCGCCACGGCATGCCGTCGAGCCGGTAGATCGGCCGCGGGTGCGCGTCGACCGGCAGGATCAGGCCCTGCCCGGGTGCTCGCTGGTGTTGTTGTCCGCCTGGGAGGTGTCCCAGTACCAGATCAGCAGGCCGTTCTGGTACGGGAAGTGCTCGACCCAGTCCGGCCTGGTGTTCGGGAAGCCGAAGTTGTACGGGCCGGTCTTCAGGTACCGGTCGTAGGACACGTAGCTGCGGTTCGACGGCGATGTAGTAGTTGTCGTAGTCGTTGGTGAACGGTGGCGCCGACGGCGCGAGAAGCCGTCGGCGTCCAGCCGTTCGCGCCGCGCTCTCGGCGCCGTCGGCGAAGACCGTCGGCGCCGTCGGCGGTGACCTGTGATGGCGTCGGCGAAGAAGCCGTTCGGGGCCACGCCGCCGTCGGTGCCGTAGCGGAACCGCGGTAGGTAGCGGAACCGCAGCCCGCATAGGCGTCCGGCGTACGCCGACAGGTCGAACGTCGCCGGCGTGCCAGCCAGCGCCGGGTTGCCGTCGATGCCGTCGCCCGGGATCGGCGGCTCGGTCGACCGTGCCGTCGATGGCCGTCCAGTCGGCGCCGCCGTCGGTCGACACCTCGACGTAGAGGTAGTCGTAGTCGGTCCTCGATGTCGTACGCGGCCTTGAACGTCAGCGTCGCCGGTGACCTGCCGGTCAGGTCGACCTGACGGGTCAGCGTGTTGTGAGGTCGTCACCGTTGCCGCTCCACCACTGCGTTGCGCCCTGCGAACGGCGCGACCGAGCTCGGTGGTGACCGCCTTCTTCGGCAGCACGACGACCAGCGCCTGCGGCTTGGCTTGGTGTTGTACTCCTGCGGCCCGAGCTTGAGCGTGCGCTTCTGGCCGGCCTCGGCGATCTCGTAGTCGAGCCAGCCGAGCTGCAGCTTGTCCCAGGCGCCGATGTCGCCGGCGCGGGTCGCCGATGCCGTCGTCGTTCCGGCGCCGAGCCGGCTCTGCGCCATCAGCGTCCAGCAGCTCGATCGGTGTTCTCGCCGCCGCCGGCGGTGTCGTAGTGGTCGGGCAGGCCGAGGTCGTGGCCGTACTCGTGGGCGAAGACGCCGAGGCCGCCGTTCTCCGGCTGGATGGTGTAGTCGCCGACCCAGATGCCGGTGTCGCCGATCTGGGTGCCGCCGAGCTGGTTGTCCGGCGGGCCGGCTGAGCCGATCGTCGGTGCCGAACGCGTACCAGCGGTGGCTCCAGATCGCGTCCTCGCCCTGGTGCGGGTCGCCGTCGGCCTCGTCCCCGCCGGCGTGCACGATCTGGAAGTGGTCGATGTAGCCGTCGGGCTCGTTGAAGTTGCCGTCGCCGTCGAAGTCGTAGCGGTCCCACTGGTCGAACGTCGCCAGCTCGGCGTTGATCTGCGCGTCGGTCGTCCCGGCGGCCTTCTGGTCGGCGACCCACTGGTTGGCCGCGTCCCGGATCAGGTCCCACGTGTTGTCGCAGACGATGTCGTCGCACGGGAAGCCGTTGCTGCGGCCGTAGCGGGCCTCGTTGTAGCGGACCTTGACCCAGTCGGTGACCGTGCCGTCGACGCTGTAGCGGCCGGAGGACTGCCGTCTCGTAGTACGTCTTGAGCGACTCGTCGCCGCGCCCGGTGCCGAAGTAGAGCTGCTGGAAGTACTCGCTGGTTGTAGTCCGCCTGCCAGACGGTCGAGTTGTCGACCGTGCGGTCCGGCTCGGGGATCTGGTTGTGCAGCGGCCCGTCGAACGCGCGCCGGACCGGGCGTGTCGGGGTCGGTGTCCTGGTCCGGGATAGTCGGGGTGCCGCTCGTTGCCGAACTCGGCGAGGATCACGAAGATCTGGTCGGTCTTCTCCCGGGCCAGCTCGACGTACTGGTCGCGTTGGGGACGCGCCTGCCGCCCGGGAGCCCTGGTCTCGGCAACGGCGGGTGTCTCACCCACTTTCAAGACAGTGCTGACGCCGCGGTCAACCGGTGTAGCTTCGCCGTTCACGACTTGGGCAATTGCCTCCGCGCGCAGATCACGCCGTTTTTCTTCCATCGGGTTGGGCAGGTCATCCACAGCCGGCGCCGCGCTGGTTCTGGTCCCGTCGTCCGGCGCGCCGCCACCGGCGGGCGCACCCGTCGCGGGTGCGGTCAGGCTCACCCCCACCGTCGACGCGACTGCCAAGCTCAGCAGCCCAACGATGCTCTTCCTCACGCTGCCTCCTCATTGACCAGCGGATATGGTGCATCTGGCAGGATCACCGCCGATGCGCCACATGGGACCTTAGGCCACGTAGGTCGCGAATCGAAGACCTGTTACCCGGATATTCGATTCCGTAACAATTGCGGGTCATCGCGCTCCTGGGTGCTCTCACGGCATCCAGGAGCCGGAGCGACAATGGAAGCGTGATATCGGTGGCATTGGCGAAGCGGTTGCGCGCGGCGGGAGTCCGCTGGACCCCGGCGCCCGGCGACCGGTTCGTCATCGCCGATCGCGACATGGATGACCAGGTGTTCGTGGTGTCTGACATGACGATCGACGTGCACGAATTCGAGACCGGCAAGGTGCTCGGCTTCAACGGCACGGTCGAGTGGGCTTTGGACAGTGTCGACCAAGACGCCGCGCTGTGGCTGCCGAGTGAGACCCAGCTGCGGGAGCTGCTCGGCCGGGCATTTGTGAGTATGGCCCGACCGGTCGAGGGCTACGAGGTCGTCCTCGACGTCGCTGGTTCCCGTACGACGATCCGGGCAGCCCAGCCGGAGGAGGCCTACGGTCGCGCGCTGTTGTTCCTCGCCAACGGTGATGGGGTGGATTCGTTGGCGTAGTCAGGCCGTCCGAGCGACCGGAGTCGACTCGGCGGCAGGTCGGGCGAATACCTCCGCGCGCACGGCTTCCCGTGTTTCGACCGCCGTCTCGATGTTGGCCAGCTGTTCGTCGCTACAGGGCAGGTCGTAGACCTCGCGAATGAAGCGCGGCAGGTCGGGCCGATAGTCGTGGCCCCACGGCCGGTAAACACCAGGGATCTGGGCGTTCTTCATGTCCACCAGTAGCTGGACGAACGTCGTCACCGGCCGCCAGCGCAGGGACGGCCGGGATACCTCGCGGGCTCGCACCGGGGATCACCTCGACGGCCGGCCGGCCGCCGTTCAGCCAGCCTGGGCTGGACGCGATCAGGTCGGCCCCGAACTTGGTGACGCCGTCGTTGTCGTGGCTGAGCAGGACGTACCGCAGCCCGCTGCGCCGATCGGCCGGCATCGACTCGATCTGCCGGAAGTCGTTGACGACGGCGACCAGCCCGGCGTCGACGTCCGAGCCGATGTGGGCCGGTAACCTCCTGCATCCATCTGCTGGCATACGGCGTGCCGATCCACAGTGCCCGGTCGATGCCCAACGCTTCCGGGCCCAGGGTTCCCCAGTGGAGGAAGACGTCCTGGCTGGTGTGGGCGCCCAGGCTCTCCCCGAACAGTACGACTCGCGGTCGGCGCTCGGGCGGACGATCGCGCAGCCGCTCGCACGATGTGCAGCCACAGCAGCCGGTTCTGCTCGCGAGCATCCTTGATCTTGCCCAGCGACAACGGTGACGGCCGCTTGGAGTACTGCAGGGTGACGATCGCGCAGTCACCGCGGGTCAGATACTGGACGGAGGCGGTCGCGCAGTAGTTCACATAGCCGGTGCCGGTGGGGGACACCAGCATGATCATCGAACGGTCCCAGGCACCGGCCCGATCCATCTCGTCCAGAGCGAGCTGCACACGAGCCGTGGCCGTCGGCGCGCTGTCCAGGCCCACGTAGACCTGGACAGGTGTTGCGCGGGCCGGCTCGTTCATCACGGACGGAATCGACAGGTCTGGCACGCCGCTCGGGACGGTTCGCGACCGGTTCCGGGCGAACCCCGGCGATGGCGTGCCGGCGGCCCTGCCGGCCAAGGGTCTCCCAGGGCACTAGGCTTTGCGTCGACCCGCTCACCGTCGATGCGATCCCGAACCGGGTGGCGATCTCATCGAGCACCGGATCGTCAGCGGTCGAGCCCGCCTCCAGCTTGCCGATGATCCGGTGGTACAGCGCAGCGCCACCGGCGACGACAGCGCCAAGGGTTGCCCCGTGCGCGGCTAGCCGCCAGATCCGATCCGACCCGGGCAACCGATCGGCCAGCGCCGTCCCGGCTGTACCGGCAGCCAGCCGCTCACCGTACGCGGAGACGGTGCCCGCGGCGACCACGCCGCCAGCGAGGCCGAGGGAGCGCAACAACGAGACGGAGGCTTCGTCGTCCAGCGTGGGCTCGGCTGCTTCGTTGCGATGCCGCCGCCATTCGACCGCGAGGGCAAGGGCGAGCCCAGTCGGCACGGCAACCGGGAACTGGGCTAGCCGTCCACCCGCATCCAGCCGCCGGTCGAGCGTGGTCGTGACCCCCTGCGCACCGGCCAGAGCCGCGCCGGCAATTCCGGTGAACCCGGTCCGCCAGCCCGCCTGTCGGGCCAGCCCGCGCACGGTCGGTTCAGCCGGCCGCCGGGGCAAAGCCCGCTGGATCGCCATCCCGGCCGGGATCGCCGCGAGGTTCGTCAACAGCACCGCACGCCGTTGCCGTTCGGCTGGGTTCGGGCCTGTCACCGGCAACCGCGCAGCGACCAGCTCGATGCCGTCGTGCGTGATGACGGTAAGCAGATAGGTGACGCCCGCAGCGAAGCCGGTGATCACGCCTTGGTCGCCCCAGCTCCGCGGAGTGAGCGACGGCGCGAACGTGCCAGGTACCGCGGCCGATGCCGCCAGCATGGCGGTCTGTTCACTGCGTCCTGCGACCAGCACATCAAGACTCACGACCAATGCGGACACCTCCCGAACTAGGATGCTTACGGCATCCAACGCACCGGCGGATCTCAGTCGGACCACCCGAGACGGGTGAATCGGCGCGCGGTTCGTCTATGGTTTCATCAAGACCAGTGGTTGTTGCCGTCCTGGTCGTCATGCTCGCGGCGAACATCGCCGTGAACCTGCTACCAGGACGCTGGTACGTACCCATTTGTGTCGTTGGCGCTAGCTGTCTGCTCGTTCTGGCTCGGATCGATGGGTTGGATGCGGCGGATCTCGGCCTCGGCGCCGGGACCGTACTGCCGGGCCTCTTGTGGTCATTAGCGCTCGCGCTGCTCGTGGTCCTGCTCTACGCCAGCGGAGCGGCACTGCCCCGGACCAGGGGTCTGTTCGCCGATCGCAGGGTCATGTCGGCCGCCGGCGGCGAGATCGCGCGTCGAATGCTGGTGAGCATCCCGTTCGGCACCGTGCTGCTGGAGGAGACCGCATTCCGCAGCGTGCTTTTTGCCATGGTGAGTGTGCGACACGGCACGTGGTGGGCAGTGGGCGTCACGTCTGTGCTGTTCGGCCTCTGGCACATCCTGCCGGCCCTACCCATGCACCAGTCGCACGAGGCAGTACAGGACGCCTTCGGAACGGGCCGACGTGGCCAATGGGTCGCCGTTCTCTCAGGGGTCGCGGGCACTGCCCTCGGCGGCGTGGTGTTCGCGCTGCTGCGGGTCTGGACTGACAGCGTGCTGCCACCGATCGGGTTGCACTGGGCCCTCAACGGCATGGGTGTGGCGGTGGCGTGGTGGCTGGCGAGAATCACCCGCAGCGGGGGAGGCGCGGAGGGCGGCAATTCGCGGTAACTCCTGGCGTGGCGCGCCGAAGGGGCTCGCCTGACGTGCAACCTCCGGGGCGGAACGATCGATGACAGAGCAGACACCTGAGGTCGGTCCGGTCGACATCGTGATGGTCGGGTTCGACGGCAACGAATACCACGGCGAGATCGCACCGGCGTTGCTCGACCTCGTCCAGGAGGGAATCGTCCGCCTGCTCGACGGTGTGTTCGTCTACAAGGACGCCGACGGGACGGTCGGGTCCCTGGAGATCGCAGACTTGGGCCCGGACATGCAGCCGGCATTCGTCGACGTCGACGGCCAACTCGGGTTCGGCCTTCTGGATGCTGAGGACGTAGAGACCGTCGGCACGGACCTGGCTGTGAACACGTCAGCGTTGATGCTGGTCTTCGAGAACACCTGGGCCGCGCGAATCGCCACCGCAGTTCGCAACGCGAACGGCCAGGTCTTGGAGTACGCCCGCATACCGGCGGACGCAGTCGCCAAAGCCCTGGCGAGCGAAGGCTGAGGAGGTAAAGCCATGCCGGGACTTCTCAGGATGGCCGCTCGTACCGCGGTGGTCGCGGGCACGGCCACCCACGTGTCGAACAACGTGAGCCGACGCCAGGCGAACCGCTGGGCGGCCAAGGAGCAACAGCAACAGCCCGTTGAAAACGCGCAACAACCTCCCGCCTACGCGCCGCCACCACCTCCGGCTGCGCCGGAACCTCCTGCAGACAACCTCGCCGATGAGCTACAGCGGCTGGCGGACCTCAAGGCGCAAGGCATCCTCACCGACGACGAGTTCGCTGCGGCGAAAGCGAAGCTGCTGGGAGACTAGGGCGCGGGGCGTGGTAGCGGTAGAAGGCGCGCACGCGTCCCGGGTGGTTGGGTCGGGGAGGCGCTCCGTTCATGGCGCGCCCTGGCTGGCGAGGTCGTGACGTCGGGCTCAACGGTATCGGGCAGTCACCTGATCTACGTCGATGCCGCGTTCGTCGAGACGGCCGATGACGGAAAGCAGATGGCCCGCCGCGTCGTCGCCGGGGATCAGCAAGATGTGATGGCGATGCACGACGTCGGCCGTGAAGCCGGGAAATGCGCTGGCCAACATCGGCCCGATCAGACCACTGACGGTGATCCGGTATCGACTGGTTGTCATCGGGGCGGCTGAGTCGGTGGTCCGCCGGGTGGTGCGCCGGTACCAGGTAGCCGACGCACCTCCACCAACTCCAGTCCCAATGCCTGGACTCGAGCGAGGACGCCCTGCAAGGCTGCCTGATCTGCCACGGCGCCGCTGATGACCGTCTCAGCAGGTTCGAGAAGTGTCGTCATGCCTTCGAATTCCGCCAAGGCCTCAGGTGGGATCTCACCTCGGACGTGGATCTCATACCACCTGTCCACCACGTCTCGGCCTCCCGTCAGGCGGGGTACGTCCATGTCACGGTCGCCATGTCGGCGGCCCAGAGCCACACCCGCAGCGGGTAGTTTCACCGTTGCGCCCGACCTATCGTGGCGGACACAGTAGGGCCCGGAGCAGCGGCCCAGGGGAGATGATGGTGGACGTGGCGAAGCCGCGCACGCCGGCGGTGTCCGTGCAGCGTCGCCGGGCCGCCCAGCACAAGACCTCGACTCATTCGCCTGCCCCGGTGTTGCTCGCCGCCAAACTCGCCCGTCCGCAGCTGCCGCCTGGATACGTCGTTCGCCCCCGGATCTCGACGCTGTTGGAGGGGGGCTTGGCGACGTCGCTCACCGTCGTGAGTGCGGGTCCCGGTTGGGGCAAGACCTTGGCGGCCGCTGCCTGGGCCGGCAGCCTGCGGCAGCCACTTGCCTGGATCTCGCTCGACGACGGAGACGGCGAACCTCGCCTGTTCTGGTCCTATGTCCTCACGGCATTGCGGGCAACTGGGGCAGTGCCGGCGGACAATCCGCTGGCGGAGCTGATGCCCGGCCCGGTCGTGGACGCCGAGATGACTCGTCGAATCGTCGACGGACTGAGCCGCTTGCCAGCTCCTGTCGTTCTCGTCCTCGACGATCTACACGAGATCGGGACCACGCCTGCGCTCGACGGCGTCGAGGTCTTGATCCGCCATCGCATCGACCGGCTGCGGTTGGTACTGATCACTCGTGTCGACCCCACCCTGCCGCTCCACCGGCTCCGTCTGAGTGCTGATCTCACCGAAGTCCGGGCAGCCGACCTCGCCTTCACCGCGGACGAAGCGTTCGCAATGTTTGCCAACGACGGTCTCGACGTCAGCGCGGTGCCGATCGACCGCCTGCTCGAGCGGACGGAAGGTTGGGCGGCCGGGCTTCGGCTGGCAGCCCTTGCGCTGCGGCGCGACGCCTCGGGAAGCGCGTTGACTGAGTTTGCCTTCGAAGACCGAGCGACGGCCGACTACCTGGCAGACGAGATCCTGGCCGGGCAACCACCTGAGCTGCGTACGTTTCTGCTACGCACCTGCGTGGTCGAGCGGCTCACGGGCGATCTCGCTGATGCGCTCACCGGCGGTGGCGACGGTGCTCGCGAGCTCGAACGGCTCACGCATGCGAACGCGTTCGTTGTCGCGCTTGGGACGGAGGGCCACTGGTATCGGTACCACCCGATGCTGCGCGAGATGCTCCAGCACCAACTCTCGCTGAGCGAACCCGATCTCGTCGCCACACTGCATCGGCGGGCGGCGTCATGGTTCGCCCGCCACGGCAGCCCAGTCGAGGCGATGCGGCACGCCGCAGCGGCATCGGACTGGGCGCTGCTGGGCAGGGTGCTGGTGACGCGAGCGGCGCCTCGGTTGGTCTCGGCGGACCGAGAGGCGCTGGCCAGTGTGCTTGCGCGGCTTCCGGATGCGGACGGTTATGACGGCGCAGAGTTTCACCTCAGTGCGGCCGCACGACTGTTCTCCATTCGCCAGTTCGCTGCCATGGCGCCACACCTCTTGCTCGCGTGGCAAACGTTGGACGGGATAGAACCGGAGCTCCGCCCGCCCGCGACAGTAGCGCTGCACATGCTCGAGTTGGCGCCGGCGCGAATGCGGGGTGATTCCGATGCCATCGTTGCCCATACCTCGCAGGCATTGGGTCTGCTCCGAGGTACGGCGGCGTCGGTGCCGGCCGTGGACGAGTACACAGCGATCGTGCTCGGCAACCAGGGAGTGGGCCTGTTGTGGTCCGGTGCCCTCACTGAGGCGGAACGGTCTCTCAGGGAGGCACTGGCGGCCGTCGAGGAGACCGGCGTCGAGGTGGCCCGGGTGAACGCGTTGGGCCACCTCGCGTTCGCGGCGGCGTTGGCAGGCCGACTGCGGGAAGCACACGTCATGGCATCGGCTGCCATCGACCTGGCGGATGTCCGGGGCTGGAACGGATTCGAGCAGGTCTCCGCTGCCTACCTGAGCCTCGCGTTCGTCAATCTGCAATGGAACAACCTCGAGAAAGCCGAACAGCAGCTCAAGCTCGGCGTCGCGGCCCAGCCGACCTGGGCCGACCGGCTGCCACTGACTGCGCTGCGGATCGGACAGGTGCGACTGCACACGGCGCGCGGTCACCTGGCTCGAGCCCGAGACGAGGCGGCGCAACTCCACGCAGACATCGCCGGATGGGCTCCGCCGCGGTTCCTGCAGCGCTGGATCGGCATCGCGGAGGCGGAGATCGACCTCGCCACTGGCCAACCCGCTCGGGTCGCCGACCGAATCGCGGTTCCGATCATCGACACGTCACCGGGGGACGAGGAACGGGTGTGCCTGGCCCGGGCGCTGCTCGAACTGGGGCAACCGGAACGCGCTCTGGACATGGTCGCGCCCGTGCGTGATCTCGACACCGGCACTGCCGTCTCTGCCTGGCTCATTACCGCGCTCGCGGCGAATCGCAATCGCGAGGATCACCGGACGAATACCGCGATTGCGAAGGCGTTGGAGTTGGCCGAGCCGGAGGGGTGGCGTCGGCCATTCGCCAGCCTGCAACCGGATCGGCTGAAGCGGCTGGTCGACCGAGCAGTGCGGTTGACTCCGAGGCCTTCATCGTTCGCCATAGAACTGCTGAGCGAACTCGGCCAACAGGGATTCCACGGGGACGGACAGTTGGTCGAGCCGCTGACCGACCGTGAACACACGGTGCTCGAGCATCTACCGACGATGCTCAGCAACGCCGAGATCGCTGCGCAGATGTTCGTGTCGGTCAACACCGTCAAGGCTCATTTGAAGAGCCTGTACCGCAAACTCGAGGTGTCGAGCAGGCGGGAGGCTGTGCACCGGGCCAGGGAGTTGAACCTTCTCTAGCCCTGCTGAAGTTCTCGCAAGCTGAGTGTCAGGCACCGTTGCGGCCGGCAATGGACCTAGGGTGCAGGTCAACGGGGCGAAGGCGAGCAGGAGGTCGGTGTGGGCTCGCACCGAGGCGTACGCCGAGTCGACTCGACGTGACGGCCGCGGACCCACCGGAGGTCGGGACCTCGGCGAGCAGGCCCGGCGACACCCCCGCACCGGGCGCGGTGATCGCCGGCATACCGAGTTGGCTCCGACTCGCCGGCGTTGCCGGTTGGCTCGCGCTCGGTGCGGCGGGAGCCGCGGCTGCGATCGTCTGGGCGTTGTCATACGTCAGCGAGCTGATGATTCCGTTCCTGTTCGCGGCGGTGCTGGCAATCCTGTTCACGCCTGTCGTCGAATGGCTCGGCGAGCGCCGAATTCCTCGCTTCCTGGCGGCGGTGCTGGTGTTGCTTGGCCTCGTGGTTGTCGCGGTGGTTTCGACGCTCGCTGTCGTCCAGGGCATCGCACAGGTGGCGCCGCAGATCGGCGAAGCCATCAGTGGTGCGGCAGACGAAGTGACAGGGTGGCTCGACAGCGCGGGCGTCGACCCGTCGACTGCGTCCGACGTCACCTCGTCGGCGGTCAACGCCGGCAGTACAGCAACCCGAACCCTGGTCAGTGGCATCTTCTCCGGATTAGGTGCCCTGTCGTCGATCTTGTTCATGCTGTTCATCGGCTCGGTGATCTTCCTGTTCATGCTGCTACACGGAGCGCGATACCAGGCCTGGGTCGTGAACCACAGCGGGTTCTCCGTCAGCACGATCGAACCAGTAGTCCACGATTCAGCCTCGGCGATCCGCGGGTACTTCAAAGGAACGACGATTCTCGCGGTCACGAATGCCGTTCCGGTGGGTCTGACCGCGTGGCTACTGGGACTGCCGCTCGTCGGGGCAATCAGCCTGGTCACGTTCATCACTGCATATGTGCCGTTCTATGGCGCGATCATCGCGGGTGTGTTCGCCTGTCTCATCGCACTCGGCACTCAAGGCCTCGCCACCGCGCTGATCATGTTGGCCGTTCTGCTGCTGGTGAACAACGTCTTGCAGAACTTCTTCGCACCGGTCGCCTACGGCTCATCGCTCAACCTGGATCCGCTGGTTGTGCTTCTGGTCACCACCGGTGCCGGCCTGGTCGGCGGCGTTCCGCTGATCGTGCTGGCAGCGCCACTGACGGCGATCATCAGCCGGGCCGCGGGGCGCCTATCGGCAGCGCACCGGACTGCAATCGAGCCGGTATCCGGCGGTGATCCGCAGCAGGTGAACGAAGGCTTGGCGTGAACCTCGTTTGGGGCGTGCTCGTCATCGCAGCCGCGACCGCCGTGGCGGTCACTGCGATGCTGGCGGTGCGCCGCAACGCGCCGGATGGCGGCTATTTCGCCGATGGGGACCGCGCGGCCGGTGTGTTCGGCGTCCTCGCGACCGGCTTCTCGGTTCTGCTGGGTTTCATTGTGTTCCTTGCGTTCACCAGCTACGACCAGTCTCGCACCGGTGCCGAGACCGAAGCGCTGATGGTCGTCCAGCAGATCGAGACGGCCCAGTTCTTCGCCGAGCCGACAGCTGGCGAGCTGACGGGGGAGGCGGTCTGCTACGGCAGGTCGGTGGTCAACGACGAGTGGGACCGGATGCGGTCGGGCACGATCGGCGACCACGTCAACCCGTGGGGGATCGAGCTGTTTCGCACCCTGCAGACAGTGCAGCCGGAGACGGCGAGCGAGCAGTCCGCATACGACAAGTGGCTTGACCAGACATCGGCGCGGGAGGAGGCGCGCCTGGACCGGGTCCATGGGGCAGTTGGGGTGATCCCGACGGTGCTGTGGATCGCCCTGTTCTTCATCGCGACGATCATCTTCGTGTTCACGCTGTTCTTTGCCGACAGCGGGGAGCGTCGTGTTGTCCAGGCGCTCTTGATGGGCTCGGTGGCTACCGTGATGGTGACGCTGCTGCTCCTGCTGTACGCGCTGGACAATCCGTTCCACCCGGGAGTCGGCGGGCTCGACCCGGTTGCCATGGAGCGGTCGCTTCTGCTGGTCGACGAAGCGCTCGACGCAGTGGGTGCCCAGGTGCCGATTCCGTGCGGTCCCGATGGTGCGCAGGTGCCGGCTTGACCACCGAAACCAGCCGGACTGACGCCAGGCTCGAGATCGTCGCCGCGGTGCTCCTCGCGCTTGCGACCGTGGCGACCGCATGGAGCGGCTATCAGGCCAGCCGCTGGAATGGCGAGCAGGCCATCGCGTTCAGCCGCGCCAGCGCCATGCGCATCGAGTCGACCAAGGCGGCTGCTATGGCCGATGCACAGACCCAGGTCGACGTTGCGACGTTCACCCAATGGGTGGACGCGTACGCGCAGGAACAGACGGATCTTGCCGACTTCTACTACAAACGCTTTCGCCCCGAGTTCAAGCCCGCGATGGACGCCTGGATTGCGACCAGGCCACTACGCAACCCTGACGCGCCGCTCACGCCATTCGCGATGCCCGAGTACCAGCTCCAGGCGCGCGCGGAGTCAGACCGGCTCGAAGCCGAGGCCGAGGACTGGTCCGCGACAGCCAGGACCAACATCCAGCGGGCTACGAACTACGTACTCGGCGTTGTGTTGTTCGCGGCCGTGCTGTTCTTCGCGGGCATGAGCATGAGGCTGCCGTCGCGGCGCGCGCGCTTGATGATGCTCGGCTTTGGTGTGGTCATTTTCGCCGGGACCGTCGCCTGGATAGCGACCTTTCCGATCAGCATCTCAATCTGACCTTGAACCGGTCGACGCCCGACTCCGAGCTCGATGGCGGCCGCTCGGCTTGGTTGTCGAATCGTTCGGCCAATGGCTGTGCGGGCGCTCCTCCGGCGCGATGACGTGGTCGATCCTGAGCCTCGGCGCGCCGCCGTCACTGAAGGCAGACCTTTGCCCTATGGCACTGCTGCTTCGTCCGCGCGGTGGACGGCGATCAGCAGATAGATACTCACGACCAGCACCCATGCCGGGAACAGCAACTCCGCCCACTTCAGCGAGCCAACGCCAAACAGCAGAGATGCCGCGAGCAGGTATCCCAGACCAGCCAGCCAGCGCGGCATCACGGCTGTGCGCAGTGAGATTGTCGCCGTGGAGATCATGAACACTCCGGCCATCCGCATCGCATAGACGGTGAGAACGCTTGAGCTCAGGTGCGCGCCCATGGCCCGGATGTCAGTGTCCGGCGAGGGGGACGCGCTGACGACGAACGAGCCGGCTACCGCCGTCGAGACAAACAGCATCGCGATCAACAGCAGACCGCTTCCGAGGAACACCGTTGCTATGAACCGGTCCTCGGCTGCCCCGATCCGGTCTCGCACGACTCCGAGGAACCAGAGGAACGCAATGCCGGCGAACGGGACAAGGTGCAGCGCGACGAGCAACCGTTGTCGATCGGCGCTGGTGAGTTGCCAACTCTCGATGTCGTCGAGGTCGGCCGGAACAGTCAACCTGATCAGCACCAGGCTCGTGCCAAGCAGTACGGCAAAGATGATCCCAGCCACGGCTGCTGATCGCGGCGCGGTCAGTGCTCGGCGTGTGGCGGCAGAAAGCACAGGGCCTTCTGCAATGCCCTCATCGTCCGGTTGATCTATCACCGTGCCGTTGGCGAGTCAGTCCGGCGGCAAGCCGCACACCGTCAGCGACGGCTGACCCGTCGTGCCGTTCGTCGGCCGGTGCGACGAGCCACTCTGCGGGAACCCATCATTGTGAAACCTCCTTCCACAGGTCGGATCGCTAGGACGTCGGCGCGGCAGCCGTCTCGAGCGCGTGCAACTGTTCGGCCTCCTCGGCCGACACCAACCCGATCGCGACGAGGTCGAGCGGACTGATGAAGCCGTCGCTGATCCGGAAGCCACCGGCCCGGGCAATCGCGTCACGTAGCGGAACCGCCCAATGGTGTTCGAGCAAGATCAACGCTGCAGCGGAGTCGTTTGGGATCTCGTCAAGGACGTCCCAGGCCTCCTCGTCGGAAAACACCTGAATGCCGTCGGCTGCTGCTTCGGCGCCCACCTCGGCGCCGGCCTCTATGCCGGCCTCGCCTTCGATGCCCAGCCCGATGAGGGCGCCGACCTTGCTGCCCAGCTCGATTGCCTCTTCGGTCGTCAGATTGCTCAGGTGTTCCACCTCGATCTCACCGTCGGCGTCTTTGTAGACGGCCAATGAGTCGATCACGCGCACGGTGTCGCTTTCCCGGAGCCTCTCCAGCTCCTCGATGATTTCGCCGTGGAACTGGGGATGGTTGAAACCCAGCACGATGAGCTGTACCGGTCCGATGGCCACGTCGGTTCCCTCTCTGTTCTGGGGCACCGCACATCCCGCACGGCACCACGCCGGATTCCGATGGTGACGCGGAATCCGTGCCACGCCATCACCCGCGACGGGTGAACGGGGAAGCAGGCAGCCGCGGGCTTCGAGTGCAGAAAACGGGTCGCGTGCGGCGCTGCATCGCCGGTTTGCTTGAACCGTGCATATTGCCTGGCTCGATCCCAGCCACCTCGACGACCGTGATGTCGCCGGCGCCGTGGCATTGCTCGACGCTGCCCGTTTAGCGGACAGCCCGCACGAGCTGGTCGGCCCGACTGTCTTCTCCTTCACGACCGGCCTGCGCCACGGGTGGGACGGCGACCCGCCGCTCGCCGCGGTCGCCCGCGATGGCAAAAGCCGCGTCATGGCCGTCCTGAATGTCTGGCTTCCGCATTGGGACAACACTTTCGTCGGCTTGGTCCACGTGACCGTCGACCCACTGGCCCGCCGTCAGGGCATCGGCCGGCGGCTGTTCGAAGAGGGCGTCGAGCGGGCTCGAGCCGGCGGTCGCTCGCTGGTCCTCTCCGATTGCTGGGCCGACTCCGCGGGAGTCGAGTTCGCGAGAGCGATGGGCCTGGAACAAGCTTCGGTGTTCGTTTCGCGCCGGCAGGACCTGCGTGCGCTCGATTGGCCGCAGCTGGACGCAGAGTACTCAGCGGCGGAAGCCCAGGCCACCAGCTACGAACTGATCCGCGTGGCCGGCCCAGTGCCGGTGGACATGCTGGCTGACGTCGTCACGATGACCGCCGCCATCAACGACGCCCCGACCGACGACCTGGACATCGAGGACGAGGTCTTCTCGCCCGAGCGTATCCGCGCGTTCGAGGCCGCACGGCTGGCGAACAAGGACCGCACCTACAGGGTGATCGCCCGAGAACGCGGCACCGGTGTACTTGCTGGTCACACCCTGGTCGGGGTCAACGCAGAACATCCCGGATACGGGTGGCAGTACGACACCAGCGTCCTCCGCGCGCATCGCGGTCACCGTTTGGGCCGGCTGCTGAAGATCGACATGCTGCGCTGGCTGGCCGACGACGAACCACAACTGCGGAGCATCGACACCGGGAACGCGGCGTCCAACGCGCACATGATCGAGGTCAACGAGGTGCTCGGCTACCAGGTCGTCGCGACCGGAATCGAGTGGCAGCGCCACTTGTAAGGCGCGGACTTCAGGCGGCGTCCAGCACCGGTGCTGGGCTTGCCTCGCGCGACCGGACGCGGGCTGCGATCTGGTCGGCAATGTATGCGGCGTCCCGTCCAACCCCGGGGAACACGTCCGATGTCGCCGCGTACTGGAACTGAAGGCCCACGAAGAACAGGCCAGGCTCGTCCGGCACGACGCCACGTCGATGGACCGGACGTCCGTCGTCGCCGAAGACGTCGAGATCGATCCAGTCGAAGCCGGGCAGGAAGCCTGTGCACCAGATCACGTTGGCCACGCTCAGAACGCGACCGTTTTCGAGGGCTGGGAAGCCGTGCTGCACCTGCGTCGTCCGCGGAAGCAGCTCGACCCCGGCCGTGGCCAGGTCCTTCCGTTTCGTCCGGATGAGCGGCGCGCCGTTGGCCAAGAAGTAGGGCCGGACCTTGCGGCCCATTGGAGTCCTGACGGTCAGCACGTGGGTCCCGGCGAACCGCACGAGGGGCAGGACGAAGCGGGCCGCATTGGGCCCGTGCTTGACCGGGAGCTGTCCGACGTCCCGACCCGACAGCAACGTCGGGTGGGTGCGCGACACCTCGAGCGCGATTTCCGCTCCGGAGTTGCCGGCACCGACCACCAGGGCTGCGCCCTCCCGAAGCTGTGTCGGGTTGCGGTACTCGCTCGAATGCAGCTGCACGATGCTCGCGTCGAGTTCGGCAGCGAAGCCGGGAACCCGTGGGCTCCGGTGGGAACCCGAGGCGACCACCACGTGGTCGGCCTCAAACCCGCCGGCGGCTGATGTGACGACATACCGGTTTCCGTCGCGGTGCACGCCGTTAACGCCGACGCTGGTACGCACCGGCAGCTCGAACCGCTTCGCGTAGGCCTCGAGGTAATCGGCCACCTCGTCTTTGGTGGGGAAGGACACCCCGGCAGCGGGGAATCGCCAGCCCGGCAGTCCGCTGTAGCGAGCCGGGGTGAGCAGGCGAAGCGAGTCCCAGCGTTGCCGCCAGGCGTCGCCGATCCGCTCGTTCGCGTCCAGGATCACGAACGGACGTCCTCGCCTTTGCAAGTGGTATCCCGCGGCGAGCCCAGCCTGACCGCCGCCGATGATCACTGTTTCGACGTGCTCGTCTTCATCGTCAACTCCCTGTTCGTCGGTGTGACTCGACGCTAGGAAGCAACCAGAACCGCCGCTTCGGGAGAACGAACCAACTCAGCGGGCTCCGGCGGCGTGGGTAATTCTGTGTACGAGCCGCTGGCCCGGACCTCGAACCGCAGGTACCAGAACAGCATCAATCCCGTGGCAACCAGGTAGAACGAGTGCATCGCCCAGATCGGTCCGGGCGGCAGACTGAAGACGTAGACCGAGTGGATGACGTTGCCGACGTTGCTCAAGACGATGTTGCCCAGGCTGTACGAGCTCAAGTCCCTGGTCCGGACGGCCTTCACCAGCATGGGCAGCACGCTGGAGGCGAAGATCAGCGTCGAGACGGTCCCGGCGAGCACTGGGAGGCCGACGTCCATGGCGGCCTCCTTGCGTCGTCGGACTCGATCTCGATGACGACGCTAGGAGCCGTACGTCGGTCGGAACATCGGGACAGTTCCCCATTTCCAGCCTTGGAAGGGATGGGTGATTCGGTGTAGTGCGCTTCTAAACGAGGTCGTGCTCGTACGCGTATGCCGTGGCGGCGGCTCGGCTCGAAATGCCCAGCTTGGTGAAGATGTTGCTGATATGACGGGCAACTGTCTTCTCGCTGAGGAACAAGTCGGCCGCAATCGCGCGGTTGGTCCTGCCTGTCGCGACGAGGCGGAGCACTTGCAGTTCACGCGTCGTGAGCCCTCCGGGCGCGGCGGCGCTCGCCGGCCGGAGCAGTGCTTCGATCCGGGCGAGATCTGGTGCAGCACCCAACTGCTGGAACACCCAGCGGGACGCGTCGAACTCCAGCAGCGCGCCGTCCTCGTCGCCGAGCACCCGACACGCTTGACCCATCAGCGCCCGGACCCGGGCTCCCTCGTACGGCGCGTCGACCGCCTGCCAAATCGTCCATGCCCGGCGCAGGGTGGCCAGTGCAGCCCGGGCGTCTCCCTCGGCGAGCAGGACTGCCCCGGTCGCGTGAGCCGACATCGCTTCCAGCCACGGGGCGTCCCGGCCGGCGGCGAACTCGGCCAACTCGTCGGCTGCGGCCCGAGCAGCTTTGACGTCTTGGGCGGCGAGCCCGATCTCGGCGGATGCGGAGAGAAACCAGGGCCGCTGGGCCTGGCTGGACGCCTCGTCCAGAACCCGGCGGATCGTCGCAATCGCAGCATCGGTCTTGCCTTGGGCCAGCCGGAGCAGCGCGAGTCCGGGCAGGGGCTCATGACCCGACTGGCTCGCCTGGCGGTAGGCAGCTTCGGCCTCGGAGAGCTCTCCGCGTTGCCGATGCAGCTCCGCCTGCCGGTACCAGGCCAAGCCGACCAGCCACTGGTCACCGGGCAGGGTGAGCAACTCGCGCGCCCGCTCCGCCTCGGCCAGGGAGTCCTGCCAGGCGCCGTGCAGATGCATGATCTCGGCGCGACGGACCAGGCACTCGCCGCGGAAGGGCACGAGGTCGGGCTGTGCGTCGCACCAATGGCTTAGCGCCGAGGTCCATTCCTGCGCCCGATGCAGGTCGAAGATCTTCATGCATTCGCTGATCACGGAGCAGTAGATGATCCCAATGGGAATCGGTGACACTCCACCGGCCGTGACGGTGACCATGGCCTCGTCGAAAAGGGACAAACCTTCGGCGATTTGGCCCATTGCAATGAGCGCTTGGCCCTGCCCCAGCCGACCAAGGGCCGTGAGGTCCCGATCACGATGGTGTCCGGCGATCTCGGCTGCCTTCTCGAACAGACCAAACGCTGCCGCGGGGTCTCCCTGGCTGAGGTTCTGGAGCGCAGCGGGCACCAGCAGGTAACCGCGCTCGACGCAGTCCTCCCCGCTCTCGTCGACCAGCCGTTGGGCCCGGGCGAGCCAGCCGCCACCCTGGGCAATCTCGCCACGGTTGAACAGCCGCATGCCGAGCCAGAACGCGCGCAGCGCCGCCCGGGTCAGCTCTCCGCGACCCACGTACTCGTCGTGCGCCCGGGCGGCCAACGCGTCGCTGACGTCGTCCCTGCCGATCAGCCCGGCGGCCATGCCGAGCCGCTGGAGGTCCTCCGGCTC
>CAWHPW010000004.1:0-96167 GCA_963831385.1 uncultured Actinomycetota bacterium | reverse complement strand
GCACCGGCACCCGGTTGGCCAGCAGCAGCCACGGCACGAAGGCTGCGACCAGTATGTCGAGTCCGAATGTGAGCACGAAAGTCCATGCGTTGCGTGGGGGAATCGGGTCGGTGAACCGACCGAGGGACCGGGCCACCACCGCCGCCAGCACCAACGCCACCACGACCGCCAGCCATCGCCACGCATTGGTGAGTTGCGTCTTCGGCCGCGACAGCTGCCAGATGCTGGCCATCGCGCGGGTGAGGGCGCGGGACAGGCTGGTCGCCGACAGCAGCACGAATACCGCCCCCACGATGCCGAACGCGCTGCCGCCGGACTCGTCCAGGGCCTGCTCGAGGACATCCTGGGCGACCGGCGGCATCGAGACGGCATCCGCGAACCGTTCGGTCGTCGACTGACCGACCCAGACGAACAGCATGATCAGGAGCGGGAGCACCGACGAAAACAGCTGAGCGGCGAGTGCCATCGCCCGGTCGAACAGGTCGAGCCTGCCGAATCCGGCCAAGGACCCGAGCGCGATGCGACCCGGCCAGTGCTCCCTCATCGAGCGGGCAAGCTCATGCAACCGGTCGGATTCCCGAAAGCTGGTCATGGCTTTGTTCAATCCGTAGCAGTGCGGCCGTTGTTGGCGTCGGCAAGCGGCCCGTTGGTGGTCTTCTGCCCCGCCTCGACTGCGCCGACGAATACGCGGACCCCGAGGCCCAACACGATCAGGTCCAGGATCATCTGGACCGTGACCAGCACGCGGGCCGTTTCGCTCGTTGCCGTGATGTCCCCAAAGCCGACCGTGGCGAAGATGGTGACCGTGAAGTACAGCGAATCGGTCCGGGTGAGCGTTTCCGTGTTGAAGTTGCTGGCATCGGCCTCGGCCATCAGGAAGTACACGGCCGCGAAGAGCAGGAGGAACAGCGGTGCGATGCCAGCGAGTGCTTCGACCGCTTTCACAGCCGGATGCCGCGATCGAATGATTGCTTTCACCTGGTAGGACGCAACGGCGGCCAACACAAGTAGCCCAACCGCCAAGGTGAGGCCCAACGGGACGCCAGATAGACGGTCAAGCGGGGCGACGTAGTACACAGCGACGAGAACCACCGTGACGGCTGAGGCCCGCAGCAGACCAGCCACCAAGCGACGCCGACGCTGCGCCCGAGATAGCGCGAGGACTGGTGCCGTGGTCATGTCGTCATCCGTTCAGTCCCGTAGCCGTGATCGAGTGGCACATGTCAGTCGAGCATGTGTTGCAGGGTCGGTTGGGCGCGGTCGGTGACCTGCTCGACGACGCCCATGGTTCGTAGGCGGGCGATGCCGCTGGTGGCGATCACGTAGAAGGGCACGGCCAAGATCAGGCCGACGATGCCGCCGAGGAGACCACCCAATGCGGTGACGACGAGTACGACCAGCGGATGGATGTCGAGGGTGCGGCCCATCACCCTGGGCTCCACGAAGTTCTCCAGCGCTAGGTTGGCGGCGAGCACTATCACGAGCATGACGGCAGCTGTTCCGATTCCGCCCTCGCCAAGGGCGATGATCACAGCCAGCCCCCCACCCAGGAAGGCGCCGATATAGGGGATGTAGCCGCCGACGAAGTTCACCACGATGATGGTGAATACGAGCGGCAGGCCGAGAAGCAGGCTGGCCAGGCCGATGACCACCGACACGATGGCGGACATGGCGGTGCGGCCCCGTCCGTAGTCGCGCAGGATGCGGCAGGCATCGCCGATGAAGGCGTCGACGCCGTCACGGATCGTCGGGTCGATCTGTGCGACGACCGAGCGGCGGAGTCGGGTGCCGTCTTTAAGCAGGTAGTACATGATCAGGGCGCCGAGGATTATCCCGCTGGCCAGGCCAACCAGTGAGTGAACACCCGAGATCAGGTGGGTGAGGAAGCCCTCGACGATCATCGGGGCCGTCTCCTCAGTTGCCGCCTGGGCCTCCTCCAACGCGGCCGGATCGACACCAAGAGAGTCGACCGCGCTGTCCTTCGCCGCATCGACCGAGGCACTGATCTCGTCCCTCTGGTCGATCACGCCTTGGACCGTTGCGACCACCACGGCGGTCATCAAGGCGAGCAGGCCGAGGACGATCAGCCCGGCGGCCAGGGTGGGCTTGAACCCGCGGCGTCGAAGGGATCCGACCAGAGGTTTGAAGATCACGGCCAGCACTGCCGCGAACGTCAGCGGGAGCACGATCTCGCTGACCGCGCCAAGCGCGGTGACTACGATGATCGCCGCCACCACGAACCCCACGAAACTCCACGCCCAGACGCCCAGTCTGGGAATCCAGCGCATGAACGCCGGAGCACCACCCGGCCTCGTGTCAAGCCCGGCCGCCGAATCCGGGTCAGCACTTCCGTCGGCCTGGCCGGCCGCGGTCGCTTGTCCACGGGATGCGACGTCGACCTCCGGGTCGGTGTTCAAGCGGTCTACCACGGGCGAATCCTTTCTAGAAGGACTGCGTGGCGACGGCCGGGCGGAACCCGACGACGCCGCCTTTCGTCATCTCACCCGGAGCACGACGGGGCCGCATCCCGCAGATTGCGTGAAACGGCGCCAGCCCCGGACCGTTCTAGGCTCGCCGGGCGTTCCGTCGCCAGATCCGTGTTCTCCGTTGAGTGGCCTGAGAGCTGTGCCTAGGATCCGACCGTGACCGGGGACCCACACGAGGAGGCGCCGAGGGCTGCCGAGCTTGATGCGTCACTGTTCGACGCCAAGCTGTCAATTCCGCAGCCTCGCCGAGGGTCGGTGAGCCGTGCACCCCTTATTGAGACGGCTCGCGCAAGTGATTGCCGTGTCGTCGGCGTGACCGCGCCCGCGGGTTACGGCAAGTCGACCTTGCTGGTGCAGTGGGCCCTCACCGAGGATCGCCGCGTCGCATGGGTATCTCTCGATCGCCTGGACGATGATCCTGCGGCCCTGCTGACCTTGCTGGCATCCGCCTACGCTCGGGTCTCGCCGGGAAACTCCGACCTGATCGCGGACATGGGCGGTCTCGGCGTGTCGGTGTTGGGACGCGCCGCGCCGCGTCTTGCCTCGGCCCTGAGGACGAGCCCGGTTCCGTTCGTGCTCATGCTCGACGACTTGCATGAACTGCAGTCGCCGGCCTGTCACGATGTGCTGGGCGTGGTGATCTCCGGGATTCCGCGAGGCTCTCAGCTGGTCGCGGCGAGTCGTTCGGAGCAGCCTCACCTACCGCGACTGCGAGCTTCCGGTGACACGCTGGAGTATCTCGCCAGCGACTTGGCCCTCGACGCGGCCGGCGCCGAACACATCTTCGCCGAGGCACGCGTCAGCATCACTCCCGACGTGGCAGCCGCTGTGACTGAACGGACCGAAGGCTGGCCGGTCGGGCTCTACCTCGCTGCGGTGATCGCGCACGACGGCAACGGCGATGCGTTGACGGTCTCCGGCAACGACCGGTACGTGGCCGACTACCTGTACCGCGAGTCGTTCGTTCGACTGCCCGAGAGTATTCAGCAGTTCCTGCGGCGCACGGCGATGCTCGATCAACAGTGCGCTCCGCTGTGCGATGCCCTCCTCGGAGATTCAGGCGCGCAGGACCGGCTACGCAGCCTCGAGGCCTCGAACGTGTTCCTGATCCCGCTCGATCGTCGGCGAGAGTGGTACCGCTACCACGCCTTGTACCGTGAGTTCTTGCTTGGTGAGCTTCGTCGGGTCGAGCCCGAGGCCATCATGAAGCTGCATTTGCGGGCTGCCGACTGGTACGAGGCCAATGGATCTCCAGCAATGGCGGTCGAGCACCTGTTGAACACGACCGAGCAGGACCGATGCGTTCAGTTGGTGACGGCGTTGATACTGCCGACGTACCAGGCCGGCCAGTTATCTACCGTGCAGCGCTGGCTGTCGGCGCTGGGCGATTCCGCAATCGAGGAATACCCCCCGCTCGCCGTGCTGGCGGGCTACATTGCTGTGTTCACGGGGCAGACCGCCGAAGCGCAACGCTGGGCGGCGATTGTCGACGCCGCTTCGTTTGACCTGGTTCCGGCTGACGGCACGGCATCGTTTGACTCGGCGCGGGCGATGTTGAAAGCGGTCATCTGTGCCGCAGGCCCGGAGCAGATGATGACCGACGCAAGCTTCGCCGTCGCGCAGGAGCCACCGTGGAGCGTATGGCGCGACACGGCGCTCTGCTTTCTGGCTGAGGCGTATCTGCTAACCGGAGACGTTGACCGGGCGAAGGCCCTGTTTGAAGAGTCGTCCACCCTGGCCGGGGCAATGGGCAACACCGATTCGCTCGTTGACAGCGAGGCCGAGCTCGCAGTGGTGTCGATGGACCGTGGCCGATGGGCGGAGGCGGCCGAGCACGTGGAACTGGCACTCGCCGCTATTGATGAGTATCGGATGCAGGACTACGTCACCAGTGTGCTCGCCTTTGCTGCCGCGGCCCGGCTCGCTGTGCACCGTGGCGACCTGAAGGAGGCAGACCGGCAGCTCACGCAGGCGATGCGGGCCCGTCCGACCTGCACATTCGTGCTGCCATGGCTGGCTGTACGCGCACGACTGCAACTCGCGAAGGTTTACTGGGGCATGGGTGACCACACAACCGCTCGTCACCTACAGCGTGAGATCGACGACGTCGTGCTCCACCGGCCAGACCTCGGTGCCCTCGTCGAAGAGGTCTCGGAGCTTCGCAAGATCACATCGAGCCCGCAGCTGGGAGCGACCGGTGGGTCACCTCTCACCCCTGCGGAGCTTCGGCTGCTCCCGTACCTGCAGACACACCTCACGATTCGCGAGATCGGGGAGCGGCTGTTCGTTTCCCGCAATACCGTCAGCTCAGAGGTCGGTTCCATCTACAGAAAACTGGGCGTCTCGTCACGCAACGACGCGGTGCAACAAGCGACGGCGATCGGTCTGCTCGGCGCGTAGATCGGGCGTCGCGCCCTCATAACCCTCTGCCGCGACGTTGGTGGCCCACCACGGAGCCGAGGCGTGGCGTTCGGGCTCGTCCGTTCGTCTACTGCCTGGCCATGGCGAGGCGGAGGCGTTCCTCCGGATCGATGAAGTGGTCGTGATCGTCGGCACCGAGGTCGATCTGCACCCAGTTGATCTTCCCGGTGAATCGGCTGTCCTTGGCGGTGTAGTCGGGGGTGACGGTTGTGCCTGTCTCCTGGCCGATGTCGGTCGTCTCGTCGCCGGAGAAGATCATCGGCTGGGTGTTCTCCACTCGTCCCGTGCCGACCGCGTTCCCGTCGTAGTAGAGAGTGACGTCGCCTCCCTTGGCCAGCCCACCACCGTCGTAGGCGAACTCCATACGCACCTGATGGGTGCCGGCAGGGATTGCGGTCTCGGCGGCGGTGGCGTACTCGTGGATGCCGAGCACGTTGTAGACGAACTTGGCCTTGCCGTCCTGGGAGTAGACCGTCCAGCCACCGAACCGGCCGCCCTGCGCGATGATCACGCCGTTCACGCCGCCGTCGGGGACGTCGATCTCGGCCGTGACGGAGAACGACTTGTTCTTGATACTGACGACGCTGTTCTCCGAGAGCCGTCCCATGCCGGCGAAGAACAACTGCGAGTTGCCACGGATGAGCGTCGGCCGCCCGGCCATGGACGGCTCGAACCGTTCCGAGGTGCGGTCGTCCAGCGGCAGCACGTTGTACTTGACGGCCTCGATCAGCCACAGCCGTTGCAGCTTTGCCAGCATCTCGGGGTTGTCGGCGGCGAGGTTGTGGGCCTGGCTGTAGTCGCTGGCGCCGTCGTAGAGCTCCCACACGTCGTCGTCGAACGCCGGCAGCCCGCCGCCGACCATCACCCAGGGCGTCTTGTGCTTGGTCACCGCGCTCCAGCCCTTGTGGTAGACGCCGCGGTTGGCGAACATCTCGAAGTACTGCAGTTCGTGACGCTCCGACGCGTCGGCGTCGTTGAAGCTGTAGAGCATGCTGGTGCCTTCCATCGGCGACTGCATCACTCCGTTCACCATCGCCGGCTCGGGCAGACCTGCGGCCTCCAGGATCGTCGGAGCCACGTCGATGACGTGGGAGAACTGCGAGCGCAGACCGCCTTTCTCCTCGATCCCGTTGGGCCAGTGCACGATCGTCCCGTTGCGGGTGCCGCCCCAGTGCGAGGCCACCTGCTTGGTCCACTGGAACGGCGTGTTCATCGCCCACGCCCAGCCGACCGCGTAGTGGTTGTACGAGCTCGGTGAGCCGAGCTCGTCCATCTTGCTCAGCAGGAACTCGGGCGTCTCGAGCTCGGCCATCCCGTTGAAGTTGGCCATCTCGTTGAATGCGCCCTGCAGGGTGCCTTCGGCGGAGGCGCCGTTGTCGCCGATGATGTAGTAGACGATCGTGTCCTCGAGGATCCCGAGATCGTCCATGGCGTCGATCAGACGGCCGACGTGGTAGTCGGTGTGCTCGAGGAACCCGGCGTATACCTCCATCTCGCGGGCGAGTACCGGCTTGAGCTCGTCGGGCATGTCGTCCCAGGCCGGGATCACGTCGTGCCGGGCGGGAATGTCGGCGTCGGCGGGGATCACCCCGAGCTCCTTCTGGCGCGCGAACGTGCGGGCGCGCTGCGCATCCCAGCCGTCGTCGAACTGGCCCTTGTACCTGTCCGCCCACTCCTTCGGAACATGGTGCGGAGCGTGCGTCGCACCCGGCGCGAAGTAGATGAAGAACGGTTTGTCCGGCATCAGCGCCTTCTGCTGGCGGATCCAGCTCACACAGTGGTCCGCGAGATCCTCGGTGAGGTGGTAGCCCTCCTCCGCGGTCGCCGGTGGCTCGACCGGTGTCGTGCCGTCGTACAGTGCCGGATCCCACTGGTTGTTCTCGCCGCCGATGAATCCGTAGAACTTCTCGAACCCGCCACCGCCCGCCGGCCACGCGTCGAACGGCCCCATCGGTGACGACTGCCAGACCGGCACCTCGTGACACTTGCCGAACTGCGCCGTCGAGTAGCCGTTCAACTTCAGCGTCATCGCCAGCGGTGCCTTGGTGTTCGGACGCAAGGAGCTCTGGCCGGGAGCCGAGGTCGCCGTCTCGGTGATGTTGCCCATCCCCACCGAGTGGTGGTTGCGTCCGGTGAGCAATGCCTGCCGCGTCGGGCGCGCACAGCGCCGTCGTGTGGAACCGGTTGTACCGCAGCCCACCCGCGGCCAGCCGGTCGGCGGTTGGCGTATTGCACGGACCGCCGAACGTGCTCGACGCGCCGAAGCCGACGTCGTCGATGAGCACGATGAGCACGTTCGGTGCGCCCTCCGGTGGCAGCAACGGCTCGATCGGCGGATACGCCGTTTCGGGATCCTTGGCGTCATAGGTCGTCAGACCCGGCGCCGGCCGGTCCGGGATGGGCAACATCGTGCGGGCATGCCGGTCAGTGCTCATGACGTTCCTCCGTTGGTGTCTTGCGCTTGCTGAGCGACTCCACGACCCAAGGAAACGTACGTCCGGGAGAGTCCAGGCTCATCACATACATCGCATGATTCCGCTGCCGATTCGTGGCACCGAGGCAATCGACCCGCACTCTGTTGAGGCAGTCGCCATCATCCGCCGGACTGGGGTTCCAATGCGTCGTTGGTGTCATACCCCAGCGCCATCGCCAGCTTCGGGGCGGCCGCGACCCCGCGCGGGAGCCCGACAACGGGCATGACGCCGACCAACACGTCGACGATCTCGGCTGCGGTGGCGCCCGCATCGACGGCGGCATCGGCCTGGGCTCCGTAGGAGGCAACAGCCCCTCCAACGGCGACCAACGCGGCGAGGCGGACGAGCGCCAGCGTCTTCGGATCCAGCTCTTGCAACGCGACTCCGGCTCCGCCTACGCAGTCCTCCGCAAAGTCTGCGTCGTTGATGGCAAGACGACGAAGCCGTTCGGTGTAGTCCATAGCCGACTTAACCTCCGCCGTCACTGGTTCCTGACACCTTCACCTGGGAGGTGACCCAGCAGGCGAAGCGTCCGATGGCCTTGTGCCCCGGGAACCATGCTCAAACCCAATTGAGCGACAAAGCGGACGCTGCGCGCATCATGCAGGTGATGTGAACCGTCGACCGCGTCGAGCTCCCAGTCATCGAGGGCTTGGTATTCGAGGCGACGGCTTACTCGACGCAGCATCGCTCGATCTTCCTCAGGTCCTGGCTGCTTCGTCGATCTCAGCCTCGAGTGCCTCTTGATCGGCCTCGAGCTGCTTCTTCTCGATCTTGGCTGCCCGCGTGATCGCACGCTCGACGTGCGCCTCCAGATCGGTTGCCGCGATGACGAGCAGGCCGGTTTGCCCTTCGTCGAGCAACTCGCCGAGGTCCTTCAAATCGCTTCGACTCATTCCGCCAGCGACGTGTCCAGCGAGTGCGCCCAACGCACTGCCGCCGGCGCCGCCGGCGAGTAGAGCGCCGCCAAGGCCAATCGCCGGGAACAGTGCCACCAACGCGCCTCCGACCAGACCGATTCCCAAACCGCCCCAGGCACCCTGCCGAGTCGGCTGCTCGTGCTTCTTGACGATCTTCACCTTGCCGTCTGTATGCCTTGAGATCACCGCCGCGTCGTAGGTGTCGATGAGGTCGTTCTCAACATAGAAGTCCTTGACGGCCTCGTAGTCGGCGATCGCGTCGTCCTCGGTGTCATAGGTAGCCCCGAAGACCACCAGCGTGTCTAGTGCCATTTCACTCTCCATCGGTGTCGTGATGATCGAATGCGGTCCGAACTCGGCGATGCCCCTGACGAAGCACCTGGACGGGATCGGGACTTACGCCTTGCGATCGGCCTCCGCCTCTTCGGCTTCGAGCTCGGCCTCATCGCCGAGAGCCATCCCGAGCGCGATCAGATCCTCCGGAGTGAGCGAGCGGTGCCCAATCACGATGCCTCCGGCGTCGCGGACGGCATCGCGCAGCGGCACCGCCCAGAGATGCTCGATCGCCAGCACGAGCGCCGAGGCGCCATCGGGCAGTTCCTCGACAAGCCCCGCCGCTACGACCTCCGCGGCCGTGGGTGTGTCCGCAAAGACGGATCCCCCGAGC
Organism: uncultured Actinomycetota bacterium; assembly: GCA_963831385.1. Taxonomy (GTDB): domain Bacteria; phylum Actinomycetota; class Actinomycetes; order Jiangellales; family Jiangellaceae; genus JACVRX01. The sequence continues at coordinate 87,199 of CAWHPW010000004.1, read as the reverse complement.
GCCGCACCGGCCTCAGCGCCCTCGGCGCCGGCGACGCCCAGCCCGACCAGCGCGCCGACCGCGGATCGGAGCTCCGCCCGCTGGTCATCATCGAGATCGGACACGCTGATCGCCGAGACATCGTCGCCGTCGCGCATCACGAACACCGCGTCGATGACCCTGATCTGTCCGACATCACTCAAACGTCCCAGCTCTTCGGCGATCCGACCCTCGAACAGATCGCTGTCTGGAAAGCCGATCACGAACGCCTGAATCGGTCCAATGCTCATGAACGTGTTCCTTCCGCTCGACATACACCGCTGCACAACGGCACGCTCCCATCGTGGGCGACCCGGCCGCCGCTGGCATCACACAGATTGCACGAAGGCAACGAACGCGCTCAGTGCCCAACGCGATGAGCAGCGTCGGTGTCTGCACAAAGCCAGCGCGACCGCATAGAAGCGATTTCATGCGTTCTGAATGACGACTGCCGCTGAGTCCGCGTCGGATCATTACCGTGCGCGCGGTGTGAAGTCCACGCCTCAACTCGCCTCGCGCCTGATGCGGAAGGTAGACCACGATGACCCTCGACTCCCTTCGGTCCGTGTTGCCGATCCCGGACCGTGTGTACGCCAAGCTCGTGACCAATGACACCAGGATCCGGATACGTCGTTCGCCCCGATCGAGCCGCCGGCACGGTTTCGTGATCCTGCTCGCAGTCGGTGTCCTGGCGGGATGCTCGTCCAGCTCAGACGACTCGTCCGACACGGCCCCGGATTCCACGACGCGCTCCCCCGGGCAGGCAAGCGCCTCCGTCGATCAGGCGATCGCCACCCTCTGCGCCACGCTCGACGACCTCAAAGGCTCCCTGGAGACGGTCTCGGAGCAGGGCGTGGCTCAAGGCGACGAGATCGTTTCCGACCTCAGCTCGTTCACGACGGCACTCGAAACGGCGGCCACCGGGCTCGAGGCCGTGAATGCGAACGATGCAGCTGCGAAGGCGAGTTCACTGGCCTCGGATGTCGAAGCACTCACGACTGGTGCAGGTGAGGATGCTCGCGCAGGCGCCGCCGACGCTGCCGCCAAGGTCGACGAACTCTCAACTGAGGTCAATTGCACCGGGTCGTGAGCCTGGGCTCACGACGATCGCCCTCGACGGTGATGGGAGGGCCCGGCACCATGGCAGTTTCTGGTGAGGACCGAGGGGCTGTGTCAACGAGCGGGTGGGATACGCGCCTGTACTGGCGTTGGATCTTGTACAACTCTCTCGCCTTCATAGCCCTGCTGACCGCGGTGGCGGTGATGGCGTGGCTCGCTGTGGACGTACTCGACCTGGCCGTAGCGAACCGGAGCATGATCAGTGCGCTGCTGGTAGCGACCTTGGGCGCCCTGTTGTTCGGCACAGTGCTCGGGTCGCTGCAATGGCTGGTGGTCCGCGAGCGGCTGCAAATTCCGAGACGGCAATGGATCGTGGCCAACGTCGGACCAGCGCTGGTGGGCTGGCTGCTGGTGATCATGCCTGCGGTGATCCAGGCGCAGAACACGGACGCGGACGTGGGATTGGCGTACATGCTCGCCGTCAGTCAGACACTGGCGCTCGGTCCACTGCTGGGCCTGTCGCAAGCGCTCGTGCTGCGCAAGTACACCCGGCGGTGGGCTTGGTGGATCGGCGCTAACCTCGCGTCGTGGCTGATCGTCGATCTCCTGGTCGCCCTTGTGCAGCGCTTCAATCCGTTCGATTTCAGCCACGGTAACGACTCGATCGCGCAGCTCTACCTCATGCTCGTCGCAACGACCCCATTAACCGGCCGAGTCCTCTTGTGGGTGCTCGCCCCATCGGCAATTTTCGACCAGCAAGCCACGGCGAAGTCGTGACCGCCCCACCGGTCGATCAATCGGTTGCTGCTCCGAGCGGAAGCGGGGATCTACACGTCTTCTGCGAGCTGCTGCTCGGCCGCTAGCTCGGCGAAGCCGAGCGCGCGAACGACCGGTATGCGAGGCGACGAGCTGGTCGCCGGATCGCAGAGGGACCACTAAGGCGTCTTTGGAAGCGGAGTCCGGGGTTTCGGCGAGATCGTTCTCGCCCCCTCCGCAGCGACAGACCGGCACGAGGAACAGCAGCGCCGGACGAAGACTCGGGCGGCTCAGCCAATGTCTGCCCGCAGCTGTTTCGAGAAGTAGGTGAGTGCCTTCTTAGTCTTGGTTTCCTGCTCGCCGGTGAGGTCGACACCGCGCTGGGTGAGGAAAGCTCTCGTTTCGGCCGCGACCTGGAACGCTTCCGACGGCGCGCATTTGGTGGACAGCTCGAGGATCATGGAGTTGTCCGGGTAGAACCACAGCTCCGCGACCAGTTTGCGGGCGTATCCCTCGGGGGCGAACTTCAGCTTGAGCACGGTGATCGGGCCCAGGATCGACAGGTCGTTCAGTGCGAGCCCGTCGGGTGCGTGCGCGGTGTACAACGCCCGCTGCTCCTTGGAGTAGAGCTTGCGGATCGGGCGGTTCCCGAACACCGCATCCCGAACGTCGGGGGTCTTCAGCGCCCGTTTCATCGATCCGGAGCAGACGAACCCGCCTGGCATCGCATCGACCTCCACGCCGAAGTTGGGCGACCGGCGCAACTCTTCGGGGAGCTGGTCCGGGACCACCGGGCGCAGCTTGACAACCGTGTCGTCGCCCTTCTGCTGGACCCGGCGAGCGCGAACGACGACCCCCGCCTTGTTCAGCGTCAGCTCCGGGGTGTCGAAGAAGTACACCTGCCGGATCTGGGCGTCGAGGGGATCCACCCCCAGCGCCGCCGCCCCGCGGCTGCGGTCTGACACCGGCACGGTCAACTTCAACTCGACGCTGTCCGCGCCCTTGGCCAACGAAATCAGCTCGGCCAGCTCCTGCTCGGAAAGCATCCGAGCCTTTCTTGCGGTGGCCATGATTGCTCCTTCCTCGGTGGAAGCGACTCGGTCGTGTCAGCCGGCGGTCTCACGCTCCGTGCGGCGAATTACTCGTCGGCTTCACGCCACCGCCCGTCGCCGAACTCGCCGAACTCGATGGCGAGACGCTTGCTGCTGCCACGATCGTCGCGACGGCAACCAGGACTGTCTCTACTCGATCAGTACTCGGTCTCGCGGGTCTCCCCGCCGTGGACGATCAGCGCCCAGATGACCAGCACGTCCAGCGTGATCACGATGATGCTCCACACCGGGTGGAAGTTCAGCGACGCGAGCTGGGCGATTGCGTTGATCATGACCACGATCACGGCGAAGACCCGGGCCCAGGTGGCACCGGAGAACAGGCCGAATCCGGCGAGCAGCGCCAGCAGGCCGACGATCAGGTGTACCCAGCCCCACCCGGTGACGTCGAGGATGAGTGCGCCACCCGCGGTCGGAACGATGACGTCGTCGGTGAAGATTGCGGCGAATCCCTGGATGGCGTTGAACGCGCCGAGCATGATCAGCATAAGCCCGGCGAACCAGATCCAGCCGACCCATCCGGTGACCCTGGTTTGTTCTGGCGTACTCATGGATCCTCCCCATTGTGTCGACCCGCACCTCGGGTCGCGATACACATTGCCTGCCTGGTGAGGCCGGTGCCTCACTCACACTGGGTGAAGTTTCGGCACAGGCGGTACCCCGCACCGACGGCCCTGGACACGTTCGCCCCACGAGCCGGCTGATACGCCAGCGGCTCAACCGGAAGCGTGTTTCACCTCTGTCATCTCCTCGCGTTCACAATGGCGTACATCAGGTTGGAGCGCCCGTCGCGCACGTCCTTGCGAGCCAAGGCGTCTCGGGGGCGCATCATTAGCCGCTCGTACGCCTGTACGAGCTCGGCGCGAGCCGCCCGGACCTCGGGAGTGAAGTACTCAGGTGCGGTCCATACCCAGCCCGGCGAGGCGAAGACTCCGGTCTCGAGGATATTAGCGGCTGCCTGCCGCAGTGTAAGACCGTGGTTTGCTGCGCTCGGACTGTCGGGCTGGTCGCGTGTCGAGTCGTCGTCCTTCCAGTGACAGACCACGCAGATGTGGTGGCCGACCCGCTCGGTCAGGGTCGGATACCCGCAGGCCGGGCACGGCAGCTCGTCGAGCGCACCATCCACGTGCAACCTGGCGCACACAGCTCGCCGTGCACAGGTCATCGCCCACGGGTCGCCTTCCGGCACATGCTGGGTCATCGCCTAAAGCCTGTTCGGCAATATGTAGAGGTGCAGCACGTCTCGTCGACCCTGCCCGAACGAGGTCGCCGGACCGCCGACGGGCGCCCGCGCCATTAGCCGCGCGACGGTGTGTGCCACTCGCACCATGATCGCACCGCCCGCCGTCACCAACTTCAACTGAGTCGCTCTCTCTGATCGCCGGGTCGCGTGTCACTCCCCGCGGTTGCGAACTCGAGGCATCGCCTGATCGGCCATCCGTCAGGAAGGCCCAGATCGCGGCTCCAGGATCACGACCGCAGTCTCGGATGATCGCAGTGCCGCAAAGGCGTCTAGCTGCTTGTCAATGTCGCGCCACTTGGCCCACAGGCGCGATCGTTCCGCTCCCTCGGCAGCGCGCGCCTTCACTGGTCGGGATCCCTTGACCAGATCGACCGTCGCGGAGGGATGCGCCTGCAGGTTGAGCCACCAGGCTGGCTCCCCATCGGCCCAGCCGTTCATGGCCAGGGTGACCAGATTTGGCCCGTCCTCGAAGTAGCCGACGATCACGCTGCGCGGCTGGCCGGTGCGGCGCCCGGTTGTCGTCAGACGCGCAGTGCCCCATCGGCCGGGCTTCGGACGCCACAGCCCTACCCGGCCACCGCTCATCCGATATACCGTGCGGTGCGCCGACCAGGCGAGGCGGACGAACCAGCGAGGCGGCAGGCGTGGGGCTTGCTTATGGCCCTCCGACACGATGGCTCCCTCCTGATTTCCGGCGCCGAGCGCCACGCGATGCGGTTGCCTGTTCGCCCCGTTCGCCCTCGCGGTCGTCGTCTCGTCGGTCTTTTACACGTGGATGTACAACGGCACCCGAGGAAGTCTATTGATCGTGGTTCTGTTTCACGCGGCATCCAACTTGCCTCTGACGGTTCTCCTTGAGCCCCTCCAGGGCCAGGTACTTCAGCCCTTCTGGATCAATGTTGGGCTGCTGATCCTTGCGGCTGCAGTCGTGGTGGCCACAACCGGACCGGCGAATCTCTCCCGCACACACGCGAAACAGGTCATCACGCCCTAGCCCGGGGTATTGACCGTGGGCTGAGCCGGTCCTGGCGTGGCGGATGTAGGTGTCGTTCCTGAGGCAAGTTCGAGCCACGCGGCCGCAAGGAAAAAGCACCCAAACGCGAGTGTGCCCCACGGGAAGGGATGCCCGCCCAGCAGAAACACTCCGGCCAGGATCAGCAGGACGAACGGGCCACGTGCCGCACCGGCGCGCCTTAGTGCCATCGCGGCCGCGATAACCGCCACCACCCAGGCACCGGTCCCAACAATGGAGAGGACGAAGATCAGACTCAACCCGGGCATGTCGATCGCGGTCTCGTAGATAGCGGTCTGCTCGTCGACCGGGAGGCCCTGTGCGCCGCTCAACATGAACCCGGTAGCGATGCCGGCTGCCGCGTCGTAGGCGCTGAAGAAGACGGCAAACACCCCGATCGCCCAGCGGCTCACGCTCACCGCCCGCCCCGCCAGCCCATCAGTCAGCAAGTAGACGGCCAAGGCGATGAGCCCGGTGAGGAGGAGCTGGATCATGTGGAACCACAGGAACCACCCGCCCTGCTCGACGCCCTCGGAGACACTGTCCGGCTGCGGATGGAAGACCTCCAGCACAGCAAGAGCCAGCGGCGTCCCAAGCAGGACCAACCTTCGCCACAGCACGCTGCCCAACATTCTCCTCCGTCTCCCGGCCCAGGCACGGTCATCCCGTTCACTCGCAAGGTAGGCCACCCGAGGAGGGCGTGCCAGCAACGCCGCAAACACCAGCAACCGACGTCTGGAGGCAGGCCCGCCTGGTATCTGGTGCCGTCCGCAGTGGGAGTCATCCTTGACTCGTGAGCCTTGTGCAGCGATCTTGGATCGAGTTGACTCCAGGTAGAGGTTGAAGTCGACGGTTGGAGATGATGGGAATGCGAAGGTCGATCGCGGTCACCTTTCTCACCCTCGCGATGCTTGGTTCTGCGATGCCGGCGTGGGCGCAGGACGGTCAGGATCAGGACGGTCGGGATGGGGACGAATTCGTGGTGTTGTCCGGGCGTGCCGATGTTCCCGAGGGGGAGCAGGTGGGTGACCTGGTTGTCTTCCACGGCTCCTCGACCGTTGACGGCACCGTCAACGGGTCGCTGACGGCCTTCGATGCTCCGGTGACGATCTCGGGTCAGGTGGATGGGGACGTGGTTGTCTTCAATGGCCGGGTTGAACTACGCGAGGGTGCCGAAGTAACCGGCGATGTGGTGTCCCGAAGCGCCCCGGTGGTGGAGGAGGGCGCGACGATCGGCGGGGAAACCCGGCGAATCCAGACGAACTTCGATTGGGAGGGGTTCGGGTGGGCCGGCCGGCTGGCGTGGTGGCTGGCCGTCTCGGTGTCGACGCTGGTGGTCGGGGTGGTACTGCTGTGGCTGCTCGGCCGCGGGGCGCCCAGGATCCCGGAGGCCGCCTGGACCGGGATCGGCCCGTCGATCGGCTGGGGCTTGTTGGCGTTCTTCGGCCTGCCCATTCTGGGCGTCATTGCCTTGGTCACGATCGTCGGGATTCCCCTCGGCCTCGGCGTTCTTGCCGCGTTGGGGCTCATCTATGCCATCGGGTACGCCGCCGCGGCCTGGATCGTCGGCCGGAGGATCGTGCGTGAGCCGACGGCCTGGATCCTCGCGTTTCTGGCTGGCTGGGCGATCCTGCGCGTTCTCGCGTTGGTGCCCATCCTGGGTGGCTTGGTCGGCTGGGCGGCCATGGTCGTTGGTCTCGGCGCACTAGCCGTGGCCATCTGGCGAGCACGCTCGACCAGCCACGCCACCCCGGCAGCCGCCTGACTCGCTCGTCCCGGCTCCTGGTTAGAAGCGCATGAGGCAGGCCCACTGCTGGAGACCACGTTCCACCCACCCAGGCGGCGACGCAGACTGGTGGCACGTCGGAGACTTAGCGAGCGCCTGAGCCGTGGGGCGCTGGAGCAGTGCTGCGGGCGCTGATCCCAGTGGTTGAACGAGCTACGACGAAGGCGGATAGCCCGGCGCCGACCAGGGTCCCAACGAGCGTACCGATGACGGGTAGATCGATGGCAAAGCCGACGCCGAACCCGGCGGCAACGCTCGCGGTAATCACACCGGCTGCACTTATCCGTGGTCCGCGCCATCGATCGAATCCTGATGTTTGAGCTTCCGAATGAGGCGAACGCTCGGCTCGTCTGCTGGCAGCCAGGAAAGCGATCAGCAATGTTGGCCTGAGAAGATTGCTGACGTTCTGGATGGTGTTCCCCGGAGCCAGATTGCCGGACTCGATGACATCCATGACATGGACGACAGTCGCTCCTACGGCAAAGACCGTCGCCGCGATGACGGTGGCTTCACGGAAGCCATCGCGGCGGTCCATGGCGACAATGCCAAGGATGCCGACTGCCAGGTTGGCAAAGCCAACCTCGAGCTGGAAGGGATTACCGGCTGGCCAGCCGATGGACTCGGCGACCGAGTCCGAAATAAAGAAGTGACCGAAGAATCCACCGATTCCGCTTCCGGCGACACCGATCCCGAAGAGATATAGCAGGAAGATTTCCAACCTGCGCTCGCGGGGCCGACTACTCCTGTCTAGACCGAGATGGCCGGCAGCGATGATGACCGGCAAGATGGAGAAGATGAAGACGCGGACCGCGACACCGTCCACACAGTCTCAATCCCCTAGGACATCGCTCGGTTCGGGCCAAGTACCCACCACCAACGGCGAGCGACGAGGCGTCGGCCGGCGAGACGTTCGCGGGATGGCTTGGCCTCGTCGACCAGCCTCTGGTGGGCGACCGCGGCGATGAGTTCGGCGTGACGTTGGTCAGCCAGTCGGTAGGCGATGTCTGGATGCATGGTGTCCTCCTCGGGATGTGGTCTTCCGGCGCTCAACTTGCAGCGTGGTTCGTAGCCATGCCTCAAGCCTGGCCAACTCTTGTGCGTGGCGACAGCATCGGTCGGTGGGACTTGTCGTCCACCGACCGGTGGACTCGGCCGTTGCCCCGGAGCCGATCAGGGCGGGGCCGGTTGAGGACACGGCCGCGGCTATTCGGGTGCAAAGGTGGCGGCGAACGCGTCGAGCTGGCCGCTGTCCGCCCTGCGAATGGCAGACCTGATCACCGGGCCGAGCAGCCGCACAGGACCGGCGATCCGGCAGTCGGCCACCAAGCTGACGCGCGTGCTTTCGCCGTGCTGGGCACACGCATAGACGTAGTCAGCGGTCACCCCGCCCTGGATGGACCTCAGTGTGATGCTGCGTCCAGGATCCAGAGCGGCTATCTGCCCCGTGCGCTCTTTGCCCCGAGTGGTGAAGATCAGGTTGGTACCAGTGGCGGTGGGGCCGTCGGCATGCATCGCGTCTACGCCCGACATCCACCGCGCCGCCGAGTCCCAGTCGATCAGCCGCGCCCACACCGCGTCGACTGGTCGGTCGATGGTGGTCTCGGCGGTGAATACATCTGTCATCTCGCCCTCCCGTTCGGTCCGCTATCTCCACGGTCCGCTCCCTGAGGCCCGATGGATTGGACGAACTTCACGTTGCTTCGGGCACGAAGCCGGCCGAGGTGGCGGCCTCGGTACGGTCGTACGTCGAGCGTTGGGCGGCGAGATACTGCGACGGCGTCACGCCGGTGTGGCGCTTGAAGTCCCGGATCAGGTGCGCCTGGTCGGACCACCCCAGCTCCGCCGCCCGGTCCGCCCACCCCACCGACCCGTGGACGTCGATGGCCTCTAGCAGCCGGCGCATCCGCAGAATCCGGGCGAGCGTGCGTGGGCTGAGACCGACCTGCTGGGTGAACTGTCGGTCCAGGTGACCGTGGCTCACGCCGAGTCCCCTCGCGATGTCGGTAACCGGCCGGGTAGGGTCCGCCGAGAGTTGCCGGACCGCAGCCTCGCACCGCGAGAACGCGGTGTGGTCGAACGGTTCCGCCGTTCCCAGGCTCGCCTCGACGGCGTCGAGGGCCTCCGCCGGTGTCCGGCAGGTCGTCAGGTCGCGCCGCAAGGCGGCGGCCCGCGGCCATGCCTCGAGCAGGTTCACAACCCGACCCCGCAGCGGGGCGGGCGCGAGTCCCAGAGCGGGCCGGCAGCCGACCGGGGTGGTGATGATCCCGACGCAATGCGTCTCGCCCAGCGGCTCGTTGACGATCGGCCGGTCGTGTGGACCGATGAGGAAGCCAGTGTCGGCGACGAGAGCGGTGCCCTCGCCGACCGGAGTCTGCTTGATGGGGTCGCCGAGGACGACGGCCGCGACGGTCGACCCGGTGGGAGCGATCCGCTCTCGGATCCCAGCGATCCGACCACGCGCGAACCAGACCCACTCGACGAAACGGCCAGTCTCACCGGCGACCCGGCGCGGCACGTACTCGAACACGGCTCGACCGTACTGACTGAACCGCCTGGGTTCGGTAGGGACTTGGTTCATTGGGAGCCAGCGGTCTCGACGGCTCGAGCGTGACGGTAGTAGGTCGCTTCTGCTTCGGCGGGTGGGATCATCCCGATTTGGCCATGCAGCCTGCGGTGGTTCCACCAGTCGATGTATTCGAAGACGGCGAACTCGATCTGCTCGATCGTTCGCCACGGGCCGCGCGGCTTGATCAGTTCGGTCTTGAGCTGGCCAATCGTCGCCTCGGCGAGGGCGTTGTCATAGGAGTCGCCAACGCTTCCCACGGACGCGACGTCGCCGGCTTGGGGCAACGCCTCGGCGGATGGCCAGGACATCTCCCGACAGCTGCAGATCGCCCTGCGCGGCTGCGGCGCGCTGCCCTCGATGGGATCGGTCGCTGACTGCTTCGACAACTCCATGGCCGAGGCGTTCTTCGCCACCCTGGAAACCGAGCTGTTCTGGACCCAGCCGCACCGCCGCCGGTTCACCACCTACCGCGACGCCAAGTTGGCGATCTTCGACTACCTCGAGGTGTTCCACAACCGGCACCGCCCCCACACCTCGATCGGCAGCATCCCGCTGGTCACCTACGAAGCCCGCCACGCCGACCAAACTCGGCGGCCTGGCAGCATGATCCACACAAACCCTGTGTCCACAGAAGCGGGTCAGCTCCACCAGCGGTCGCAGCCGTCGATCGGACAGCCCCACTGCTCCCAGGGCTGACCCGGGTCGTGGAGGCCGAGCGTGTCTGGCCGGCCTGGCGGACCTCCAGGCAGGGGATGCAGATCAGCACCGTGAACAGGCCCTCGATCTCGCTGAAGGGCCCGGTGACGGTGCCGCAGACGGAACAGTGGGCCCCAGTCCGCACCCTCGTTTCTCGAACTGACGTTCGAGAAACGGTAGCAGGTGTCGAGCCCAAGAAGACGTGGCCCCAACGCCGCCAGCAACCGGCCATCCGCGGCCGACTCCAGGTGCTGGTCGTCCTCGGCGGCCAGCACCTCGACCGCGTGCGAGCGGCGAGCCGAGGTCGGCCGGGTCCTCCAGCTGAACCCGTGTTGCGCCTAATCCTCGCCCAACTGTGGTGATGGCTGGGGTGCGGCCGGCACTTCCATCCCTTGCTCTTGCATGTACTTCATTAGGTTCGCGATGGCGACGGGGAGTTCGCGGTTCGCCTCCTCGGTCCGCGTGAAATACACAATCTCGCATCCCGCGAAGGTGATCGGTGTGTGCCCGGGTCCGACGAAGAACGCGTCGCCGGCCTCGTACACCTCCTCCACCCCGTCGGCTGTCCGCATGCCGTACTTGCCTTTCAGGACGTAGCCCATGTGGGGCGCCTGGCACTGATCGTTCGGTGCGCCCTTGAAGAGAAACGCGGCGTCTAAGTCGATCGGGTGGGTTTCCATGCTGACGGTCCAGCCATCGAGCTCGTGCGAATAAGCGTCAAGCACCCCTGGTATCGGTTGGTGAGATGAAGCGGTTGTCTTCGATACTTTCGGCATCTTCCCCCCAAGCAGTGGGCCGGTCGCCATCCTATGCGCCTCGACCCGAGCCCTCACTCCCAATGCTCGGCGTCCGCGAATCGCGGCGCCAGTCGCCAAAAGGCGAACGTCCCACAGGGAATAGGCCCAACCAGCTCGACGGCGATCTCTACGGGCCCCGCACCTCATAGGCGCGGGGCAACTGAGGGTTGGGGCGGAGAAGGTGGAAGGGCCGGGTGTCTCCTCGGCCCTTCCAGGTCTGCCGATTGCGGGACTGCTCAGTGTGACCAGGATCGGCCAGCAACGCAGACCTCCCCGCGCCGCGGCACACCATCGTGCTCACGTTCGGTGAGAACGCCGAAAAGCAGTCCTCGTCACGATGCCGCACTGCTCACTTCGCAACGCCCTGGCGGTCGCATGCAGGCAGTCCCAATACGGCACCCAGGGCGGGACACGTGTCGCTGGCGCAGACGATTGTTGCGAGCTGGTATAGGTCCTGCCCGGCATCGGGCCGCACCCTGTCCGACTCGACAATCACAGCATCGCTGCACCATGCCCGCCGCTGCACGTAGTCGGACGGCGCGATTCGGGCTGCTATTTGAGCCTCCAGAACCCATGTTGCCGCGATGCTGTGTCCTTTTAATCCGCGGGCTGTGGGTTCGAGCCCCACGGGGCCCACCCATCTGATCTGCGGACAGGTTCCAGCCGATGCCGTTAGGTGGGGGGCTCGACGCTGATGACGACGTTGCCGATCTTGCGACCTGTCTCGACGTACTTGTAGGCCTCGACGATCTGGTCCAGCGGATACCGTCTGTCGATGACCGGCTTGTACTGTCCGGACTCGATCAGTTCCTTGAGGTGGCTGACCATCGCCTGGTCATGCTTTGGAATGGGAAACATGACCTTCTTGCCGCCCAGCAGCGGAGTTGCGAGCGCCAAGATCGGATTCTGGGAAAAAGGACCCAACTCCGACGAGAGATAGACTCCGCCCGGTTTCAACAATCGCTTGCATCGGCCGAATGAGCTCTTGCCGACCGAATCGAGGACCACGTCGTATGCCTGCTCATCCTTGGTGAAGTCCTCGGCCGTGTAGTCGATGACTTTGTCGGCGCCCAACCCCCTGGCCAGTTCCACGTTGTCTGTGTCGCAGACCGCGGTCACGGTGGCACCGAGGTGCTTCACCAGTTGGACCGCCGCTGAGCCAATGGCTCCGGTTGCGCCATAGACGAGGACGTCCTGCCCGGCTCGGATCCGTGCCTTCCTGATGAACGAGAGGGCATAGTGCGACCCCTCGGTACTGGGCGCGGCCTCCTCGAAGGTCAAGTTCGCCGGCATGGTCGCGATTGAACCGTGTTCGGGAATTGACATGTACTCGGCGTGCGCACCGAATGGGCCCTCGTTGTAGCCGAACACTCGCTCGCCGACATCGAAGGACGTGACACCGCTGCCGACCGCTTCGACGACTCCGGCAAACTCGCTTCCGAGGATCGTTACCCGTGGCCTGATCAGGCCGGTGAGGAGTCTCATGATGATGAAGGGCTTGGCCGCCCGGTAGGCGCAGTCGGTCCGATTCACCGTCGTCGCGTGAATCTTGACGAGCACCTCGTTGTCCCTCGCCGTCGGCTTCTCTACTTCCGAGATCCGCACCACTTCCGGCGGACCGTATCTGGTGTGAACTGCTGCCTTCACAGCACAACCGTAGCGACAACACCAAGATCGACTTCAATGATCCAAGCCAACCCGCGGGCCCCGGAGGAATGGCCGGAGCGCAAGGCGCCGTCCGCGGACCTCGATGACTCACCGGGTGCCTCCGGAAGTCGAGGTCCCGGATGCGTTGTCGGTCGCGGGGAATCAGGCGATCAGTGCGATTCCCATCGCGAGAAGCCATAGGGACCATGCGACGTAGAGGACGGGGATCGCTGCTCCAGCGAGTCTCCATCCTCGCTCCTCATTGGGGCCGAGGAACTCCGCCGAGCCCGACACCAACCCGACGCCGATGGCGATCCCGGGCCAGCCGAGCCACGATGGCAGTGCCGTTCCCTGGACGACACCGACGCCGATCAGCACCGACCAGATGCCGGTGAACAGGTAGCCGAGGTGTTCGCCGACGCCGACTCCGAGGTATTGGTGCAAAGCTCGGAAGATGACGGCGGTAACCTCGCGCTGCTCGGGCCCGAGAGCCGGATCTGCATAGCTGCGCGCGAGGGCGGGGACGACGTACACCCACCGCAGAAGCCCGAGCATCTGAACCAGGCCGGCGAGCACACCGAAGGTCGTCGCGACGAGGACGACGCCGCTCAGCCAGAGCACCTGACCGAGCAGTACGGCCGCGATGATCAGCAGCACTCCGGACAGCATGAACATCCACCACAGGAGGATCAGCCCAGTCCCACCAGCATGGAATCGGTCGAGGATCTCCGGCGTGGGTCGGCGCAGGATGTCGGGGTAGTCGAACCGCTTGGCCAGCAGCGCGAAGGTGGTGTTGAACCAGATCGGGGCGAGGATGAGCAGGACCCCGGCAGCTACTTCCACGTTCACCCGGAGGTGGGGTCGCGCAAGCCGCGACGGGCCAGTACCCACAACACGGCACCCAAAAGCACGGTCAGCGTCGCCGCACCGGACAGACCGGGATTGGGCCAACGGTCATCAGGGTCCACCCCGATCGCCGTCGACACCGTCCATCCCAACGCCCAGGCGACCGCGGTCGCCGGTATCCAGATCAGGCTGCCATCGATGAGCTCTCGAAGCAGCCACCATTGCGCGACTCCAATGCCGAGTCCGGTCACCGCTCCGACCAGCGCAAGATCACCGACCGTGTCGCCATAACCGAAGATCGCGTACGCGAGGCCGAGGCCAACGGCAAGGCCGACAGCAGTGGCAGCAATCCAGCGAACATCTGCGCCGACCCGGCGGAGAGCTAGCCATTGCGCAACGCCGATGACCAGACCGGCCACCGCGCCGGCCAAGACCGCCGTCCACACGGCGTCGACAGGCCCCGCTATCCCACGCGCAGCGAGTCCGGCCAGCGGGAACGCGAGCAAGGTCGCGGTCCACCAAAGAAGGTCTCTGCCGTTCAGCTCGCGAGTCATTTGAGCGCGGAGCATAGCCGAGTCGTGATAAGGAGCACGAACATGGAACCAATCCACAGCGGGCCGATGGCCGGCAGGACAGTGCTGGTCACCGGCGCCACCGCAGGCATCGGCAAGGCGACCGCGCTGGGCCTGGCCACGATGGGTGCGCACGTCGCGATCACCGGCCGGGACCGCGGACGCACGGATGCCGCGGCCGCCGAGATCCGTGCCGCCGGCGGCGGGCAGGTGGACGCGTTGGTCGCGGACCTGTCTTCCCAGTCGGAGGTGCGGCGGCTGGCTGACGAGGTACTTCAGAGCCATGCCCGCATCGATGTGCTGGTCAACAACGCCGGGGGGTACTGGAACACCCGACATGTCACCGTTGACGGACTCGAGCGCACCTTCGCCCTCAACCATCTCGCGCCGTTCCTGCTCACCAACCTGCTCCTGGACCGACTGAAGCAAAGCGCCCCGGCTCGCGTGGTCACGGTCTCTTCCCACGCGCACGCCGAGGGGCGAATCGACTTCGACGATATCCAGGGCGAACGGTCCTATTCCGGCGCACGGGCCTACAACCAATCCAAGCTCGCCAACGTCCTGTTCACCTACGAGCTGGCCAGGAAACTGCAGGCCACCTCCGTCACCGCCAATGCGCTGCATCCCGGCGTGGTGAGCACATCGTTCGGAGCCGAGGACCCTAGCGGCGTGCAACGATGGTTCGTCCCATTCATGCGCCCTTTCATGAAGACTCCGGCCCAGGGCGCCGCCACGTCAATCCACCTGGCTTCCGCTCCCGATCTCGAGCGTGTAACCGGTTGCTACTTCGTCAACAGCAAACCCAAGAGATCCTCCAAGCCCAGCTATGACGAGGCCACAGCGGCACGGCTCTGGCAAGTGAGCTCCGATCTGGTCGGCCTGACCGCGGCTGGCTGAACCACCGTCAACATGCCACTTCCGACAACAATCTCGACCTTGTTGACTCTCCAGCCGCGGGCACCTTCAGACAAGACCTAGCAAAGCGCGCCGGAGCCCCGCCGAAGCCGCGCACCGCGCTGAGCGGGTCGAGTCGGGGAATCACCCGGCGGCCGCGGCATGGCCTCGCTTGCTGCGGCCGACTACCAACCCGCGTCCGGTGCGTCAGGTCCACTATCTACTTGAGCCAGAATCGGAGACGGCTTGAATCCCTTGACGATGAGGTAGATCCCGAACGACAACTCCCAGATGAACTCCGGAATCGTCGCGACGGCCTGCGCCGTGGATCCGCGCTCGATGACGTCGAACATGACGGCAATTCCCGAGGCGACGATCAGTGGACCTCCGATGAGCCCCAGCATCGCCATGCCTCGTGGCACCAAGCCGGACCGATACATCAGGTAGCCCAGGATCATTCCGTTCGCGACGCCGGCGAAGAAGCCGGGCCCGATCAGGAACGCCCGATCATAGATCGCGACAAAAACCTCGCCGAGACCGGCGTCTGTGCCAGCCGTGCCCTCCTGCCGCATGAACAAGAACGCGAGAAGGCTGACGATCCCGATGGCGATGAATGTGCCCTCCACGAGGCGCGCTGCGACGTAGCCCAGAGCCAGGCCTTCGCTGTACCGCCTGTAGACCGCGTACGGCACTACGGCGGTGCCGACGTTGGCGATGATCAGGATGAGCTCGAGGACAGCGCCCAAAGCCACGCTCGCGGTGGGGTCGGCGCCGGCTCCGGTGATGTAGTCGGGGTTATCCCGCACCGGTGCGTAGAGGATGAAGTACGCGGGGATCGAGGTGACGAAGGTGACCACCATCAACCAGCCGGTAACGGCGGCGATCTTCCTCGTGTCCATTGGCTGACCCTATAGCTCACGCCGACGGCGCTGCTGGCAATCGCCGCCGACCCCTCGACCAGATCGCCGATGCGTCTGGCCGAGGCCGGGCCGCGGTGGGACCAGGCCTTCGGCGCTACTTGCGAAGTTTGTCTTCGCTCCTCTACTCGGCTATCTGGGCGCGTCCCGGGGCGCATGGTACGAGCGCGAGCATGCCTCGCTAGGTTCGCTACGCTGGTGACCGAGCGGTTCGTGCGGTTCGACGAGACCCGGGCAGGTCGTGCAGCAGCAGATGTGAAGCAAGAGCAACAGGCCCGTCCATAGTCGGCGCTACTTGCAGGCCGGGCCGAGACGCTAGACGGATCGCTGGCGGCTGCGCAATGTTCGGTTTCTGTCTCGGTCAGGCGTCCTTCTTCTGAAATAGCAGCCAGGCCAGTCCGAGGATGAGCGCGACGAAGATGGCGAAGATCCCGCCGGATGCCCATCGGCTGAAGAAGTCGTAGTCCGGCGCGCCGGGGCCGAAGTCCGGCGTCTCCATCGCCAACATCAGCCCGCCGGCGGTGAACGGCAGGAACCTCACCACCGGAACCAGCCAGTCCAGCGCCGGCACGGTGGACAGGCTCACAATGAGGATTTCGACGACCAGCGGGAAGACCAGCAGGATGACCAATGCCGTCGGCACGCCCCGGAACAACAGCCCGAGCGCCAACCCCAGCACGGTGTAGAGGATCGCGTACACGACGTACCCAGGCAGGGCCTGGTTGAGCGGATCCGCACCGATGTTTGGCGCCTCGCCCCAGAACAACAGCCCGATCAGGTAGTTGATGGCCACCGAGAGTGCGACCGCGAAGATCGCCGCGAGGACGACCAGGACGATCTTGGCGATGAGCAGCCTGGAGCGTTGCGGGATCGCCATCAGCGTCGGCTGGATGGTGCCGTGCCGGTACTCGTGACCGGTGGCGAATACCCCGATGATGGCCACGAAGATCGGGATAAACGGGATCGCGAACGACCCGCCGCCGGTGAGGATGTTGCCGACCGTCACGACATTGAGCCGGTCGGGGTCGTTGCGAGTCGCCACCGCGATGATCAACGCAACTACGCCGGAGAGCAGGACCGCCAGGCCGATCAGCCAGTACGTCGACCGCAGCGTACGGATCCGGGTCCATTCGAAGCGCAGCGCGTCGATCACCCGCACCTCCACGCTGGCCATCAGGGCCCTGGTCGGCCTCCGGAGCGACCTCGTCGGCCGGTGCGGTTACCGATGCCACGAAGTCATGGGCGACGAACTCCTCGGACTCTCCGGTCGCGGACATGAACGCCTGCTCCAGCGAGGCGCTCTGCGTCGCCAGCTCGTGCAGGACGATGCCCTCCCGGTGAGCCAGTTCGCCGACGGCCGGCGCGTCTGCACCGGAGACGACGAGGGCTCCGTCCGGAAGCGGCTCGACCTCGGCGCCTTCGCGGCGCAGGGCCTCGGCGAAGGTGTCGGCGGCGGGTGTGCGGACCAGGACCGTGGTTTGGGTGAACTTCTTGACGAAATCGTCGACCGGGCCGTTGTCGATCATCTTGCCGAGGCCGATGACGACCAGCTCGTCGGCCATCAGTGACATCTCGGCCAGCAGGTGGCTGGAGACAAAGACCGTGCGGCCCTGACCGGCCAGCGACTTCAGCACGTCACGCAGCCAGTGAATGCCATGCGGGTCCAGACCGTTGGCGGGCTCGTCCATGATGAGCATCCTCGGGTCGCCGAGCAGCGCCTGCGCCAGGCCGAGGCGCTGCGCCATCCCCAGCGAGAAGCCCTTCGGCTTCTTGTTCTTCACCTCGGCCAACCCGACGATGTCGAACACCTCGTCGACCCGCGACGTCGGTATTCGGTTGGCCGCAGCGAGCATCCGCAAGTGGTTGCGAGCCGTCCGGGTGGGATGGAAGGCCTTCGCCTCCAGCACCGCACCGATCTCCCGCATCGGGTCGCGGATATCCCGGAAGCGCTTACCGTCGAAGCGAGTCTCGCCCGCGCCGTGATCCAGATCGAGCATCAACCGCATCGTCGTGGACTTACCGGCGCCGTTCGGCCCCAGGAAACCAGTCACGACGCCGGGCCGGACATCAAAGGACAGGTCATCGACCGCGACCTTGTCCCCATAACGCTTACGCAGCCCGTGAGCCGTGATCATTACCAACTCCCGATCAGTACCATCGGACTTGAGACGAGGCTAGTGGTTTCTACGGTGAAGAAGGAGAACTGAGTGCAGGCGATCGTCCAAGACGCCTATGGCTCGGCCGATGTGCTGGAGCTCAGGGACATCGCCAAGCCCGAGGTCGGAGACAACGAGGTACTGGTCCGCGTACATGCGGCTGGCCTGGATCGGGGCGTCTGGCACCTCATGACCGGCCAGGCCTACTTGATCCGACTGGCCGGTTACGGGTTCCGCCGACCCAAGAACCCGGTTCGAGGTCGCGAGGTCGCCGGGCGGGTCGAGGCGATTGGCAAGGATGTCACGAGGTTCCGGCCGGGCGATGAGGTGATGGGGACCGGCGAAGGCTCCTTCGCCGAGTACGCCTGTGCACGAGAGGACAAGTTGGCGCCTAAACCGGCGAATCTCACCTTCGAGCAAGCGGCGGCCGTTCCGATCTCCGCGTCCACCGCCCTCCAAGGTCTTCGCGACAAAGGTCAGATACAGCCAGGGCAGCACGTGCTGATCATCGGTGCGTCCGGAGGCGTGGGCACCTTTGCCGTGCAGCTCGCCAAAGCATTCGGAGCGGAAGTCACCGGCGTGTGCAGCACGGCAAAGGTGGACCTGGTCCGCACCATCGGCGCAGACCACGTCATCGACTACACCCGCGAGGACATCGCCGGCGCGGGACAGCGCTACGACCTGATCCTTGACATCGGGGGGAACCGTTCGTTGTCTCACCTGCGACGTGCCCTCACCCCCGACGGGACTCTCGTGCTCCTCGGCGGGGAAGGTGGAGGCCGGTGGATCGGTGGCATGGATCGACAGGTCCGGGCGCTGGCGATCTCACCATTCGTGAGCCAGAAACTGCGGATGTTCGTCGCCCGGGAGCACTACGCGGACCTGCAGGTCCTGACCGAACTCATCGAGGCTGGCAAGATCACACCGGTCATCGACCGGACTTACCCGCTGAGCGAGGCCCCCGAAGCAATCCGGTACATGGAAGAGGGACATGCCCGAGGGAAGGTTGTCATCACCGTCTGACGCGCGGACGACGACCTGCGTACATGTCGCGGTTCGCAAGGTCAATGTCGCGGCAGGTTGGCTCCTACCCTGGCCGAATGAACCTGGAGTTCAGCGGCGAGATGTGGTTCTGGAAAGGACCGGCGCAACCGATGTCTGGTATCGACAAGTGCGGCTCGGAGCGCCCCGTCTTTACATGAGGCGGCAACCGTCATAACCTACAACCAAATGGTTGTAGATGGATTGATCGACGATGGGGTGGACCGCCTGTTCCATGCACTCGCCGACTCCACGCGCCGCGACATTCTCCACCGCTGTGTCCGCGCCCAGACGTCGGTGTCACGACTCGCCCACGCCTACCCGATGAGCTTCGCCGCGGTGCAGAAGCACGTCGCGGTGTTGCAGAGAGCCGGCCTGGTCACCAAGGAACGTCGCGGACGGGAGCAGCTCGTGCGCACCGACCCCGACGCCGTAGGCCGGGCGCGGCGGGTCCTCGACGAGCTCGAGATGGTCTGGCGCGGACGGGTGGACCGGATGGCCGATCTGCTTGCGCAGGAACCACAGCCTGAAAGGAACAAGCCATCTACGGGAGATCGTGGATGAGCGTCATCAGCGTCGAGAAGGACTTCGACAACCTGAGCCTCACGTTGTTCGCCGATTTCGACGCTCCGATCGAGCGGGTGTGGCAGTTGTGGGCCGACCCGAGGCAGCTGGAGCGCTGGTGGGGGCCGCCGACGCACCCGGCGACCGTGAAGAAGCACGACCTGGCTGTCGGCGGTGAGGTCGCCTACGTCATGACCGGTCCAGGCGGCGAGAAGTCGCGCGGCTGGTGGCGGGTCACGTCGGTCAGTCCGCCCAGGTCGCTCGAATTCACCGACGGATTCGCCAACCACGACGGAACGCCGCAGGCCGAAATGCCGACCACCGCCGTGCAGATGCGACTCACCGAACATGACGACGGCACCCGAATGGAGCTGCGCTTCATCTTCGACTCCAGCGAACATATGAAGCAGCTGGAGCGCTGGGGTGCGTTCGAGGTGTTCCCGCAGTCGGTCGGGCAGATGGACGCCCTCCTCGCGACGACATGAAGACCGGAGCACCCGAGAATCGAACGACCCCCGCCACACCAGCCCCTCGTTAGCGACCAGACAACCCAGACCAGGAGGCCCTCCAGTGCGCAAGATCAAGTCGTACTTCTTCATCTCCCTCGATGGCGTCGTCGAGTCTCCCGACAAGTGGCACTTCTCGTATTTCGATGACGAGATGGGGGCCGCCGTCGGTGCCGGGTTTGCCACCGCCGACGCCTTCCTGATGGGCCGCGTCCTCTACGGCGAGTGGGCAGCGTACTGGCCCGAGCATGCCGACGAGCCGTTCGGCGACGTCATGAACTCGATCAAGAAGTACGTCGTCTCCAACAGCCTGCAGGCGGCGGAGTGGCAGAACTCGGAGATCATCAGTGGCGACGTGGGGCAGAAGCTGACCGGCATCAAGGCCCAGGACGGTGGCGACATCGCCATGTCCGGCAGCCCAACAACCGTCCGCTGGTTACTGCGTGAGGGTCACCTTGACGAGCTCAACCTGCTCGTGCACCCGATCGTTGTCGGCGACGGCCTCGCTCGGCTCTTTCCGCAGGACGAGCCGACGATCCCCCTCGAGCTCGTGAGCGCACGAACCTTCAAGACCGGCGTGCTGAACCTCAGCTACGCCCCGGTCAAGGACTGATGCGCCGACGATCGCTGGACGGGCACTATCGCGCGGACTAGCCGCTTATCGTGGCGTTACTGACGACAGTGCTCAGACGTGCAACCGAGAAGCTCGGGTGATCGAGTGGGTGCGTACGAAGATGTCTTCCGGCTCAGTACTACTGATCCTGAGGCGTTCTGGCTCGGTGCCGCCGCGGCGATCGACTGGCTGGTCGCCCCGACCAGCGCGCTCGACGCGTCGCGTCCGCCGTTCTATCGCTGGTTTGCCGATGGGGAGCTCAACGTCTGCCACAACGCGCTCGACCGGCATGTCGCCGCCGGGCGCGGCGCACAGGCCGCGCTGATCTACGACTCCCCGGTCACGGATACCAAGCGCACCTACACCTACGAGCAGCTACGCGATGAGGCCGCCCAATTCGCGGGCGTCCTCGCCGGGCTCGGCGTCAGCCATGGCGACCGCGTGGTGATCTACATGCCGATGGTCCCCGAGGCGGCAATCGCGATGCTCGCCTGCGCCCGGATCGGCGCGGTCCACTCGGTGGTATTCGGCGGCTTCGCCCCGAAGGAGCTGGCCGTCCGGATCGACGACGCCGCACCCAGGGTGATCGTTTCAGCATCCTGTGGCATCGAGGGTAAGCGGGTCATCGAGTACAAGCCGCTTCTGGACAAGGCGATCGAGATGGCGGCGCACAAGCCGACGCGGTGTGTGATCCTGCAGCGCCCACAGGCTCGCGCCTCAATGGGCAGTATTGACGTCGACTGGATGGCCTCAACGGATGCCGCGACCCCGGCCGACTGTGTGCCGGTACGGGCAACGGACCCGCTGTACATCCTCTACACGTCCGGAACCACCGGTAAGCCCAAGGGCGTAGTGCGCGATTCCGGTGGATACGCGGTGGCACTGCGCTGGTCGATGCCCAACGTCTACGACGTCGATGCCGGCGAGACGATCTTCACGGCGTCCGACGTCGGCTGGGTCGTCGGACACTCCTACATCGTCTATGCGCCGCTGCTCGCCGGCGCGACAACCGTGCTTTACGAGGGCAAGCCGATCGGGACGCCGGACGCTGGCCAGTTCTGGCGGGTCGTTGCCGAGCATGGGGTGAAGAGCATGTTCACCGCGCCGACGGCGTTCCGGGCGATCAAGAAGGAGGACCCGAAGGGCGAGTTCGTCGCCAGATACGACCTCTCGACGCTGAAGTATCTGTTCCTCGCTGGTGAGCGGCTCGACCCCGAGACCTACCGCTGGGCCTCGGACCTGCTGGGCATCCCCGTGATCGACCACTGGTGGCAGACCGAGACGGGCTGGCCGATCGTCGCGAACCCAGCCGGCATCGAGCTGCTCCCGATCAAGCCGGGCTCGCCGACCCGCCCTCTACCCGGGTGGGACGTGCAGGTGCTCGATATCGACGGCGCACCGGTCGATGCCGGCACCGACGGCCCGATCGTCGTCAGGCTGCCGATGCCGCCCGGGTCCCTGCTCACCCTCTGGAAGGACGACGAGCGGTTCGTGCAGTCCTACACCTCGGCGTTCGACGGCTATTACCTCACCGGCGACGGCGGCCGGATCGATCCCGACGGTTACGTGTTCGTCATGGGTCGCACCGACGACGTGATCAACGTGGCCGGGCACCGGCTCTCGACCGGAAGCATGGAGGAGGTTCTCGCCGCCCACCCCGATGTCGCCGAGTGTGCCGTGATCGGAGTGGCCGACCCGCTGAAGGGGCAGGTCCCGCGCGGGTTCGTCGTGCTCAAGGCTGGCGCCGAGCGCGACCAGGCAGAGCTCGCCGCCGAACTGATGCAGATGGTGCGCGACCAGATCGGTGCCATCGCCTCGCTCAAGGACATCGCCGTCGTTGCCGCACTGCCCAAGACCCGCTCGGGGAAGATCCTGCGCAAGACCATGCGGGGGATCGCCGACGGTGCTGACGAGCCGGTCCCGTCCACTATTGACGACGCCTCGGTCCTCGACGCACTGCGCCCGGTGCTGCGCCAGGATTAGCCAGAGATTTCGCTCTCGGCTGCGAGGTCCCGCTCGGCCTCGGCCCGCTGGCGCTCCTCTCTGGTGAGTCGGGTGCCGAGGTGTCCGTTGTCGACGAGAGTGGCCAGGGTGTCCATGATGACTCGGGCGCCGAGTTGGGAGGTTCCGTCGGCGACGTCGTACGGGGGAGCGATCTCGACGAGGTCCATTCCAACGAGGCCTTCTCGGGCCACCATCCGCACCGCCTTGAGCGCTTCCCGTGGGGTCATGCCACCGGGTTCAGGGGTGCCGGTGCCGGGCGCGTAGCCGGGATCGATGACGTCGATGTCGAAGGACAGGTAAACGGCGTCGGCATCCTTCCAAGCGATCTCCAGCGCGATGTCCATGGCCCGTTGGATTCCGAGCTCCTCCACGTCGAACATGGTGATGACCGTGGTGTCGATCTCTTCGGCGACCTGGACTCCCGAATGGTTGCCGATCCATCCGCCGATGCCGATCTGCACGAGGTTGGTCGGAGGGACGTTGGGCAGCTTGGTGGCGTGCGACCAGTGGGTGGTGTGCATCCGCTCGTCCATCGTGGTCACCGCGGTGTCGATGTGCCGGTCGAAGTGGACGATGCCGAGCTTGCCGTCGACATGCTTGGCCAGCGCCTTTGCGTCGGGGTAGCCAATGCTGTGATCCCCGCCGATGATCACCGGGAACGCGCCAGCGTCGAGGATGTGAGAGACGCCCAGGTCGATCTGGTCGAACGTCTTCTCGATGTTTGACGGGATCACGAAGATGTCACCGGCGTCGCCGATCGTGATCTCCTCGAGCAGGTCCATACCGATGTCGGGGCTGTAGGAGTCGTAGAGCGCGGAGATCCGACGGACCGCCTGCGGGCCGAAGCGGGCGCCGCTGCGATACGTGGTCCCCATGTCGAACGGGGCTCCGACCACGGCAACGTCGTAGGAACCGATGTCGCGGATGTTCTCTACGTATGGCGACTTCAGAAAGGTGTTGATCCCGGCGAACATCGGGTCCAGCCCGCGAGAGAACAGGGAGATGTTCCGGTCGTTGATCGACGCCGCCGCCGCCAGGCCCAAGTCCAGGCTTCGCTCGACCAGCTCGTGCCGTTTGACCTCCGGGACGTCCTTCAACCGCCGCCTGGCCCGCATTCCGGACAAGCGCGACCGGACACCGCGGATGTCCTCGCCCGTGCTGGAACCCTCATCGCTCATCATGCCTCCATCTGCTCGAGCCGCCCTGACGACCGTCTTCTCGGCGTCCATTGCCCAAACCCGCGTGGCTCCATGGTCACGCACATGATTGCCTGCGCTGATGAGTTGGGATGAGGCGTTCGCGGATCGCTACGACCAATGGTCCGCGCACATGACGGCCGACATCGCCTTCTACGTCGATCTGGCCCGCCAAGCGGACGGGCCGCTGGTCGAGCTGGCTATCGGGAATGGGCGGGTTGCGATCCCGGTGGCGCAGGCGACCGGCAGGCGGGTGATCGGTATCGACTCCTCACCAGCGATGCTGGACCAAGCTCGCGCCCGTGCCGCGGAAGCAGGTGTGCAGCTGGATCTGCGCGAGGGCGACATGCGCGACCTCGCCCTCGACGAGCCAGCGGGGCTGATCTACTGCCCGTTCCGCGCGCTCCTGCACCTGCCGACCTGGGCGGACCGCCGACGAGTCTTCGAACGTGTCGCTGGCTCGCTACGACAGAACGGCCGATTCGCCTGGAACGCCTTCGCCTTCGACCACC
Source organism: uncultured Actinomycetota bacterium (assembly GCA_963831385.1). Lineage (GTDB taxonomy): Bacteria > Actinomycetota > Actinomycetes > Jiangellales > Jiangellaceae > JACVRX01. The sequence goes on along the minus strand of CAWHPW010000004.1, from coordinate 62,689 downwards.
AGATCGCAGCGCGACTCGACGGCGAACATCAGGACGAACCTGTCCCGCACACGAACCGGTACTCGGTGGGCGACAACCGGATCGACATCGTCCGCGACGACGGCGCGGCCAGCACCCTGTGGTGGGCAACGAAGAACGAATGGCTCGGACTCATCGACGTCGCCGGTCTCGAGGTAGAAGCGCTTTACGGGGGCTTCGCCCGCGAGCCGTTCGCCGACGACAGCCAGGAGTACGTCTTCCTGGTCCGCCGCCCGGCGTCCGAATGAGTTGTCCGATTGTCAGAGTGGGACGCGCTCTATGGCGTGAGGCGGTTCAGGTCGCGCGGGAACAGTGTCGTCTCACGAACATTATGAGCACCGACCAGTCGGGCGATCCAGCGCTCCAATCCGAGCGCGAAACCACCGTGCGGTGGCATGCCGTACTTGAAGGCCTGGAGATACCCCTCGAATGGCGCGGTATTACCGGCGAGAGCCGTTACGTAGTCCTCATACCGGTGTAGTCGCTGCCCACCCGTGACGATTTCCAGCCCTCGGAAGAGTAGGTCGAATGAATTCGAGTACTCCGGTCGAGCTGGCTCGGGATAGGTGTAGAACGGTCGCTTCGCCATCGGATAGCCGGTGACGAAGACGAGTTCGCCGCGCTCCTCGGCGAGCCGCCGTTCGTCCGCCGGTGCGAGATCGACGTCGTCGACTCCGGTATCGGCGAAATGCACCCACGGAATGTCGGCCGGGACGTCGGGCAACTCGACGTCGAGAAGTTCGACGGCCCGCGTCGCCCGCTCCCGGATTGCTTCAATCATTCCCGCGATGACCGCGCGCACGACCGTCATCACGTCGAAGTGGTCGTTGATGAACCCGAGCTCGGCGTCGAGGGAGGTGTACTCGGCCAGGTGCCGTGCGGTGTCGTGTGGCTCGGCCCGAAAGACCGGCCCGGTTTCGTAAACGCGCTCGAAGACGCCGACCAGGATCTGCTTGTAGAGCTGCGGGCTTTGTGCGAGGTAGGCACGCTTGCCGAAGTAGTCGAGGCTGAAGACGTTGGCACCACTCTCGGTGGCCGCGGCGACGATCTTCGGCGTCGAGATCTCGGTGAACCCGAGCTGATCGAGCGAGGCGCGGAACCCGTGCAGCGAAGCTGCCGCGAGTTCGAACTGGGCCCGCTGTTTCGGATGGCGGAGTGTCACCGGCGCGAAATCGAGAATCGTGGGAAGCGTGGCCGTCAGCGTTGGGCGGCGCAACTCGACGGGCGGCTGCTCTTCGGGCTGGGAGAGGACACGGAAAGTCGGATCGCGAAGCTCGACGCCGGCGGGCGCCTGCGCCGCTGCAACGGCCTCGCCCTCCACCACGACAACCGTCTCTGGCCCGAGCTCGTGCGGCTCCGAGACGACCACCTGCGCGAGACCGGCACGGTCACGCAGGACGACGAACGACAAAGCACCAAGGTCGCGCTTCGCCTGTACCCACCCGGCCAGCGTGACGTGCTCGCCGACATGGGCCGACAATTCGGTCGAAAGGATTCGCACCGGGATTCCTCCTGGACACAGTCGCCCTACCTGTGCGGGCGGGGAGGCGTTCCCGCGACGACCGTGGCCCTGCCACGTCCTTCACTGCATCGACGCTGCCACCGCGAGTGCGCTGTTCAGGTCCACGGCCGCCTCCAGCCGGTAGGTCACGCCGTCGCGCACCCATACCAGGGTTGGCGCCGCCAACCGTGGCTGGTCCTCATGGACAACGCCGTCGGGGCCGCGCACCAGAATCTGGTGGGGGGAGGCGAAATACAGGCCGGGCCAACGACCGTCTACGGTGACCTGCGTCACCGGCTCGCCGGCCTCGATGAGCTTGTCGAAGTACGGCGTGGCAGTACCTGCGAATTGGCTGACGAGCAGCCCGACCTCGGTGTCGACGGCTGCCGGGAATCCGACGGTGGGCCGGTAGACGACGCTGACCGACTCCAAGCCACGTTCATCCCTGACGTAGATCGCGTCCGGTTCTCCGAGGCCCGGCACCCGCGGCAGCGCCACCGGAAAGGACACCTGCTGGTTGGCTTCGTCGAGTGTCACGGGTTCGCCGAGCTCGAGGGCGGCGTCCACCGTCGGCCGAGGGCTGGGAGCGGCACTGGGAACGGTCCGTACGTTCACGCCGGCGAATCCGAACAGGTCGGCAACGGCATCACGCGTCGCGGGGACGCTGAGCACCGCGACCGTGGTCAGAATGAGGACCATTGCGGCTGTCGCGAGCCGACGCACCGCCGGCCTTGTGCTGCCGAAGGGTCGACTCCACCCGGTGGGCCGGGTCGTGCTCGAGTCCGACTCGAGGCGTTCCTGAACGCGGGTGGCGTAGTCCGGCGGCGGCGGCACATCGAGCTGGTGGGCAAGCCGACGGAACTCCGCCTCGAGATCTCGAGGCTCGCGGACGACGTCCCTGTGTTCGTCAGACACGGCGTCGCTCCGCTTTCATGATCTGAGGCGCGGTCGCCGGCCCGAGTACCGCCTGGAGAGCGGCCAAGCCCCTGGATAGCCGTGACTTGACCGTGCCTCTCGGAATCCGGAGCACCTGCGCGGTCTCGGTCTCGGTCAGATCCAGCAGGTAACGGCAGGTGATCACGTCGCGCTGATGTCGCGGCAGATCGACCACGGCATGTCGTAACGAGCGGATCGTCTCGTGCTCCTCCGCAACCTGCTCCGGTGTCTGATCTGGTGAAGACAGCTCTTCCCCGACCAACGGCAGGGCCACTGTGCGGTGCCGAGCGTGCCAGCGCCACCGGTTGCGCGCCTCGTTGACCACGATTCTGAGGAGCCACGGCCGAAATGGCTCCGCCACCCGGAATCGACCCAGCGCGAGGTACGCCTTCACGAACGCCTCTTGCACCACATCTGCGGTGTCGTCGCCGGCACCCAACGCGAAGGCGGTGCGGTGGGCGACTGCCTGGTAACGCTCGACCAACTTCCCATAACTTGCCACGTCACCGTTCTGCGCTGCCTCGATGAGCGCGGCATCGGTCGCCGCTGCTTCGGCCACCGGCGCCTCACTCACCTACGTCGGCACGTGCTGATCGGTTCCATCGATGGTAGGGACAGTGCCGGCGGCGTCAGCATGGCCACGGGAGAACCGTGGCCACACCGTGATGCCGAAGACGGAACCTCTCACGCCCGCGGCGCGTAGTAGGCACGATCCACCAGCGCCGGACTCACCAGACTCGAGGTAACCCGTGCCCGACATCACCCGTCGTGAGGCTCTACTGGTCACGGTCGGATTCGGTGCCGGTGGTGCCCTGGCATCGGCGATCTGGGCGGGCGCCCTCGACTCCGACGACCAGCCGGACGGCCCGACGGCAGAGGAAGAAACGCCCTCGTCGGTTCCGACACCTGCGGAGTCGTCGCTGCGGGAACTGGCCGCCGTCGAGACGATCCCTGACGGCGGAGCGCTCGACGTGTCTGCGGCTGCTGGTGAACCCGCGTACCTCACTCGTACCGGCGACTCGGTCCGGGCAATGTCGGCGACCTGCACGCACGCGAGCTGTGTGGTCGCCTGGCAAGCCGGCAGCCGCCGCTTCGAGTGCCCTTGCCATCGCGGTGCGTACGACGCGGAGGGCAGCGTCGTCAGCGGGCCACCACCACGACCGCTGACTGAGCTGCCGATCATCGTTGAAGCAGGCACGGTGTTCCTGGAGCAGTGACATGACCAATGCCAGACCGGGAGGGCTGACCCGGCGCCGGTTTCTACAGGTGTTGGGCACGGTTGGTGGGGCAGGAGCCGTGCTCGCCACGATGGAGGCGTTTGACCTCGTGCCCAGCGCGCGTGAGCACACGACCCCGTTCCAACCGCCGCGCGCGTCGGACTTCGCCCTGCAGGGCAGGGCGAACGACACAACGGTGCTGGTGCTCGGCGCCGGCATCGCCGGCCTCTGTGTGGCGTACGAGCTGGAGAAAGCGGGCTACCTGTGCGAAGTGCTCGAAGCGCGTGATCGTCCGGGCGGCCGCAACTGGACAGTTCGTGGCGGAACCGAGGAGACCGACACGGACGGGATCACTCAAACCGCGCAGTTCGCGGACGGGCACTACATGAACGCCGGCCCGGCGCGCATTCCTCAGCACCACACCACCCTGGACTACTGCCGGGAGCTGGGCGTCGCGATCGAGCCTTTCGCCAACGCGAACGCCGACGCGTACTACTACAACGAGACGGCGCCAGGCTTTGCCGGCCCGCTCACGGATCGCCGGTTGCGCCGGCGGGTGGCTCGCGCGGACTATTTCGGGTACATCAGCGAACTGCTCGCCAAGGCGATCGACCAGCGCGCGCTCGATGCCAGCGTCGGCGCGGCGGATCGAGAGGCGCTGCTCGAGTTCTTGACGTCCTTCGGCGCACTGAACCCACAGGGCCGCTATGGCGGCTCGGACCGACGTGGGTATTCGATTCCACCCGGTGCCGCCAACCAGTCAGGTGTTGTCGGAGAGCCGTACACGTTGTCCGATCTGCTGGCTGCGAATTTCGGCGTGTACTTCCCGTTCGAGCTCGGTTGGGACCAGGCGATGATGATGTTCCAACCGGTCGGCGGAATGGACCGCATACCGCATGCTCTTGCCACTGCGCTTCGTGGCACTATCCGCTACAGCGCACAGGTTCTGCAGATCACAGTGGCTGACGACAAGGTCGACGTGATCTTCACCGGGCCGGGCGGAGGGTCGCTGAAGGTCAGCGCGGACTATTGCGTCTGCACGATCCCGCCCAACGTGCTCGCACGCATACCGGGCAACCTGCCGGCCGAGGTGGTCTCCGCCTTGCGCAGCGTGGTTCCGATGTCCACCGGCAAGATGGGCCTGCAGTTCCGCCGCCGGTTCTGGGAAGAGGACGAGCGGATCTTCGGTGGCATCACCGATACCAACCTCGACATCGGCACGATCTGGTACCCATCCCACGGTTACCTCGGCACGCGGGGCGTGCTCATCGGCTACTACAACTACTTCGAGCAGTCCGACGAGTACGCGGCGCTCCCGCACGAACAGCGAGAACGTCGGGCCCTCGATCAAGGCGCGAAGGTCCACGGTGATGCCTACCGAGACGAGTTCGAGAACTCGTTCTCGGTGCACTGGACGAAGATTCGCCATAGCGAGGGGGGATGGGCGCTGTGGGAGGACCGCGCCACCTCTCCGGTGTACCGAACACTGCTGGAACCAGCAGGCCGGCTCTATTTCGCGGGTGACCATCTCAGCTACGTGACCGCCTGGCAGCACGGTGCGTTCGAATCCGCCCGGCAGGTCGTCACCGCTCTGCACCAACGTGCTCTCGCCGAGTCCACCACCCCATGACGTCGTCCACTCCCGTACGGCCTGCGTGGGTGGCTCCCACGCTGGTGGTCGCGATTTTTGCCGTGGTGGTGTTCGCCGTGCGGGCGATCGGGCAGGACAGAGGACAGCCGCCATTCCAGACGCAAGCAGTCCCGTTGCCGACGGTGTCCGCCACGACCGAAGCCCCGGCGCGAGCGGACTACGGACTCAACCTGACCGCTGCCGGTCTCGGACCACACCAGTTCGGCACCGCCGGAAACGCCGTGCTGGATTCGCTGGCCCAGACGCTGGGTCCACCGACAGAAGACGCGCCCGAGGAGTGCGATTCGGGCCAGGAACCTCGATTGGTGCGATGGGCGGACCTGAGCATACGGATTGAGTCCGGCCAGTTCGTGGCCTTCGTCGAAGGCATCTACTACCCGCCGGGGCCGCCGCCGCTCGCCATCCCGACGGCAGAGGGACTTGCGCCGGGTGATCCGGCGACTCGTCTATTCGAACTGTACGAGCCGGCGTCTCTTCGTCAGGTTCCTCTGCCGGTGCCATCGGAGCGGGAGGTCATGCAGTTCGAGATCGCGGCTGACGGTGCTCAACCACTCGTCGTAGTCGTTGAGGGGACGGCAGACACCGGCACAGTCGTCGCCATCTCGGCCGGGAGCTTCTGTCCTTGACCCTGCGCGCACAATGATCCCTCGTGAAGACCGCGTCTGAATCCGCCTCGTCGCGCAGAGGATTGGGCATCAGCGCGGGTCTCGACGTCTCGCTTGCTCGCGACCTCGCGATCCACTGTGCCCGACTCGGGTACGACTCGCTGTGGTCGAACGACGAGCCGTCCGCTCCCGGGCTGGAGACTCTTGCGCAATTCGCAGCGGCTGCGCCGGGCCTCGATCTCGGCGTTGGGGTGCTTCCGCTAGACCGATATGAACCGTCGCGAATTGCGGCGGAGATCGACCGCCTCGAACTTGACTCAGGCAAGCTCTGGCTCGGGATCGGAGCCGGCCAGATGACGTCGCCAATCGGTACCGTCAGGCGGGCCGTCGCCGCGTTGCGCGAACTCCTGCCGGACCGGACGCGCATCGCCATCGGCGCCATGCGACCACGCCTGTGCCGGCTTGGTGGTGAGGTCGCCGACGGAGTCCTGCTCAACTGGATGCTGCCTCGGCAAGCCGCACAGGCCCGCCAATGGGTGCGGGAGGGGGCCGACGACGCAGGTCGCGAGACACCCGTCGTCGCGTCATACGTGCGGTTCGCCGTTGGTCCCGGCTCCTCGGAACGGTTCCGCGACGAGGAGAACCGCTATCGCAACATCAACGAAAACCACCGCCAGCACTTCGAGGCGATGAATGTGCCGGTCGGCAGCGTCGGAGTTACCGCGATGTCCCGGCCCGAAGTACTCGACGGTCTGGCGCCGTATCACGCGGCGATCGACCTGCCCATCGCGCGGGTGCTCGCGCAGCGAGACGCGCGCTCACTCGCTGCAGCTGCGGTCGCTGCCGCCCCATGAAGCCGCCATTGGAGGGGCAGGAGAAACTCCACGAGTCGAGGCAGCATTCGCGTCGATTCGGGGCGGTGCCATTCGTGTAGAGGAAAGAGGCCAGCAGATGGCTGGCGGTCATAGCGAAGGAGCACCACGATGAGCAAGATCGTTGTCTTCAACAACCTGACGCTCGATGGCGTGATGCAGGCGCCCGGCCATCCGGATGAGGACCGTCGGGATGGCTTCGAGCATGGCGGCTGGGCGGCGCCGTACAACGACCCAGTGATGGCGGAGACGGCAGCAGAGGGGATGGCCCAGGGTGGTCCGCTGCTCTTGGGTCGGCGGACATACGAGCACTTCTTCTCCTTCTGGCCCCACCAGAAGGACAACCCCTTCACGGAGGTGCTGAACAACTCCCAGAAGTTCGTTGCGTCGAGGACACTCGAGGAACCGCTCCCGTGGCAGAACTCGACCCTGTTGAAGGGCGACGCCGCGGAGGCGGTAGCCGAGCTGAAGGAACAGCTGGGCAAGGACATCGTCGTGCTCGGCAGCGGAGAGCTGTGCCAGTCGCTGTTGCGGGCCGACCTGGTCGACCAGTACGTGCTGCTGATCCACCCGCTGGTACTGGGGTCGGGCCGGCGGATGTTTCAGGAGGGCAGTCCGTATTCCGCTCTCCGTCTTGTGGACGCGACAGCGACCACGACTGGCGTCGTCATCGCGACCTACCACAGTTCGGAAAGAGGAACGTCGAGATGACGCAGTATCTGCTCAGCGTGTATCAACCCGAAGGGGAGCTTTCCCCGCCCGAGGTCCTCGAGAAGATCAAGCGAGACGTCGATGCCTTGGACGACGAGCTCAAAGCAGCGGGCGCTTGGGTCTTTGCCGGAGGGTTGCATCCGCCGAGCACAGCCACCGTGGTGCGGGCTGAGGGCGACGCCATCCTGATGACCGACGGCCCGTTCGCCGAGGGCAAGGAGCACATCGGCGGGTTCACCATCATCCAGGCGCCTGACCTTGACGCGGCCCTCGAGTGGGGCCGCAGAGCCGCCCTGGCGACCACTCTGCCGATCGAGGTTCGACCGTTTCAGGACCAGACCATCGATTGAGAATTCCTCGCGTGCCGACCCTCCCTGCTCACGAGATCGAGCGTGTGTTCCGCGAGGAATACGGGCGTGCGGTGGCAGTAATGGTCCGCGTCTTCGGCGACATCGACACCGCCGAAGAGGCGGTCCAAGAGGCCTTCGCTGCGGCGGTGCAGCGGTGGCCCTCGGCCGGGCTGCCGCCGAGCCCGGCCGGTTGGATCATCACCACCGCCCGCAACCGGGCGATCGATCGCCTCCGCCGCGAGGCGTCCCGCGCAGACCGGCACGCCCAGGCGGCACTGCTGCATGCCCGCGGCGAACCGGTCGAGGAGGGCGCCGTGCGTGACGATCGACTGCGGCTGATCTTCACCTGCTGCCACCCGGCGCTCGCTATCACTGCCCAGGTCGCGCTGACGCTTCGGTTACTGGGTGGGCTCACCACGGCGGAGATTGCGCACGCCTTCTTCGTGCCGGAGTCGACCATGGCTCAGCGACTCGTCCGAGCCAAGTCCAAGATCCGCGACGCACGGATCCCCTACCGGGTGCCGAACGAGGCTGACCTGCCGGGTCGGCTGCAGGCGGTGCTGGCCGTTGTGTACCTCATCTTCAACGAGGGCTACACGGCGAGTTCCGGGGATCAGCTGGTTCGCGAGGACCTCTGCGCCGAAGCCGTCCGCCTTGGCCGGCTCCTTGCCGAGCTCATGCCCGACGAACCGGAGGTCATGGGGCTTCTGGCGCTCATGCTCCTCGTCGAGTCGCGTCGAGCCACCCGTACGACGCCGGACGGCGACCTCGTGCTGCTGGCCGACCAGGACCGAGGCCGCTGGGATCCTGGCCTCGTCGCCGAGGGTCAGGCGATCGTTCGATGGTGCCTGCGGCGCAACCTGCCCGGCCCGTACCAGATCCAGGCGGCCATCAATGCTGTGCACAGTGATGCTGCCTCCGCGGCCGACACGGATTGGGTTCAGATCGTGCAGCTGTACGACCAGCTGATGGCGCTTGCGCCGAGCCCGGTCGTGGCTCTCAACCGCGCTGTTGCGCTGGCCGAGGTAGAGGGACCGGATGCGGCGCTTGGTGTCGTCGATGCCCTTGCCCTCGGCGACTACTACCTGTTCCACGCCATCCGTGCGGATCTCCTTCGACGCCTTGGTCGCACCGCTGAGGCGCGGGTGGCATACGACGAAGCGATCGTCCTTTCCCAGAACGCGGCTGAGCGGAGCTATCTCCAGCGGAGTCGGCAGGCGCTGGTGTGATCAGCGGGGGAGGCACAGCCATCGATGGGCCTCACGATGAAGTGCACATCGCCTTTACGGCTCCGGACCGCACCATGGTCGACCGTGTCTACCGTGCAGCCGTGGCAGCGCATGCAAATATCCTCCACCCCTTTGGTGTGGCCCGAGTACACCGGTCCTACTACGGCGTCTTCCTGCGCGACCATGATGGCAACACCGTCGAAGCGGTCTGCCACGGCTGACATGCATCAACAAAAGGTGAACTCTACGGGCTCGCCAGGCAGTCAACGTTCCACGACCAGTGGGCGGATCCGGAGCCGCTCGTGTGCGGAAGCGGTTCACGCAACGCGGTATATGCGGGCGTTCGGGACTCGCTCCGCGGGCGGACTCCAGTCGGCGCGATGCTGAATATGCTGCAACGTTCGCGACACGACACGAACGGAGCAAGGTGACACACGACGACGAACGATTTCTCCGCAGAGCTATCGAGCTTGCCGCCGCGGGGCGGGCGGCCGGCGATGCCCCTTTTGGATCACTACTGGTGGGCCCGAACCGCACTGTGCTCAGGGAAGATCACAACACGGTGCTCTCCGACGGCGACATCACCGCCCACCCCGAACTGAAGCTGGCTCGATGGGCCGCCCGTGAACTCGAGGCCAGCACCGCTGCTGCCACCACCATGTACACCAGCTGTCAACCCTGCAGCATGTGCACCGGGGCCATCGACGGGTCCGGCCTCGGCCGCGTCGTTTTCGCGCCGTCCAACGAACAGCTCGCCGACCTGAAACCGTCCGGCGGCTTCCCACCGGTGCACCAGTACGGCCCCTTTCTGTTCGACGAAGCACACATCCCAGTCGACGGCTACTACCACTGATCGTGCTACAGCTCCACCGTCATACGGCATGAGCGCGCGCCGCAACTGGATGGACGAAGCGGGCCGAGGGTGCGGCTGCGGCGGAGCGAATGGCGCCACGCGAGGCACGGGTGCGCATCGCCGAGCGATGATGGGTCCGTGGCAGAGCGCAACGTCCTCGGCGCCGACTTGCAGCCGTGCGGCACCGACCCGATGACCGGGTTCTTTCGTAACGGCAGCTGCAGCACCGACCCGGAGGACCTCGGAAGTCACACCATCTGCGCGGTCGTCACAGCCGAGTTTTTGGACCACCAGCGCAACATCGGCAACGACTTGTCGACACCGAGGCCGCAGTACCGCTTCCCGGGACTGGTGGCGGGCGACCGCTGGTGCGTGACCGCAGCGAACTGGGCCCGTGCCTACAACGACGGCGTGGCTGCGCCGGTCGTGCTTGCCTCCACCAATGAGGCAGTGCTGCAGATCGTGCCGATGGAAGCGCTTCGGAAGCACGCCGTGGACGTCCCGGCCGACCCGAGCTCGCTCGAGCTGTAGTGCTGGCTCATGGGGTCGTAGCTTGCGAGGTGGGCCGCTTCGATGACTCCCAACGGGTACCGCGCGATCAGTAGGTTTGGGACCATGCCTGTTGCGGCACCACGAACGGCGACCGAGCGTATGGCAGACACGTTGGCCATGCTCGGCACACCGGCCATAGACGTCTGGGTGGCCTCGGCCAACATCGTCAACGGAGCAGTGCGCGCCCATCTCGTTCCGTTGTCGCTGGCGTGGCTCGGCGAGCGCGTGGTTGTCGCGGTCGGCTTAGACAGCGCCACTGCGCGCAACATCCGCGAGCATGGCACGGCTCGGCTCGGGCTCGGTCCCACCCGCGATGTGGTGATGATTGACGCGGTGCTGGAAGACATCATCGGCGTCGCGGAGGCACCGCCGGCGCTCGCCGACGGCTACGCGGCCCAGGCCGACTGGGATCCCCGCACCGCCGACGGGTACGTGTACATCGTGCTTCGACCTGAACGCATCCAGGCCTGGCGAGAAAGCAACGAACTCAGCGGTCGGACACTGATGCGCACCGGTCGCTGGGTCGCCTGAGTGTCGATCCCCGCCTGCAGCCCACCGAATGCGGCAGACGCGGACGTCTCCTCCGGAGGGAAACTACGAACCTGCTCCATGCACTTCAGGCCGAAGATGTCAGGACTACAGGCCCGAGAGCGGCCGGCAAGGTCGCTAGGGCGGTCTACGATCCCAGTTCCACAATGCGGATGGTCCAGTCCAGCCGACTTGGGTCATTCCCCCTCGCCGATGGGTTCGCTGCCGGTGTGCAAGAAGCCGCTGCCCGAGGCGTAGTACACCGAAACCGGACCCTCATTGCGCAGCATGTCGATGACGGCGACGAACTGAGACTCGGGCACGTACATACGCATCCAGGGCGGCGAGTCTGTGTCGCTGGGAATCGGGTTCCCCGCAGGCACCACGTGCACATAAGCCAGAGTGCCGCTAGCGCCGTATAGCCTGATGACGGCCCGATTCCCCTGGTACCCGTTCGCGCCGCCGTGCACCTGATAGTCGTATCTCGTGACCTGCCCGGCTGTAGCCATAACTACCTACTCCCGTCGGCCTCGCAGTCCCGTGGAACATTGCGCCCGATCGACCACTAAAGCACGCGTGCATGGTCGCGGGACGCAACTTCACACAGCAGGAGTAGAACGCCGTGCTTCCCGACCGGCCATATCAGCGCACCTGTCCTGAATACCCGAGCGGCGAGTAGAAGTCCCGTTGCGCCTTTCACTCAAGCGGCGCGACTGGTGGCTTGCGAGCGGTCATGGCAGGCCGTACGGTTTCTTGTACGTACTGTTTCCTGTACGTTAACTGGGAGGCCGCGATGCGGACCATGACATACACAGAGTCACGCGCGCGGTACGCCGAGACGCTGACGGCTGTGGTCGAGGACCGGGAAGAGGTCGTGATCACCCGCGCCGGGCATGAGCCCGTGGTGATCGTTTCGCTCGATGACTACCAATCGCTCAAGGAAACGGCTTACCTGCTGCGGAGTCCGGAGAATGCCCGCCGGCTACTCTCGGCCATCGACCGTCTCGAGAGCGGTGGCGGCGTTGTGCATGACGTCGTGAAGTGAAGCTCGTCTGGGACGAGAACGCCTGGGCGGACTACGTCTGGTGGCAGACCCAGGACCGCAAGCTGCTCAGGCGTATCAACGCGCTGATCCAGGACATCGCCCGCAACGGGAATGAAGGCATCGGCAAGCCCGAACCGCTGAAGCACGGGTTCCAGGATTACTGGTCGCGACGCATCAACGATGAGCACCGTCTCGTCTACAAGGTTGCCGAAGACGAGATCCGAGTTGCACAGGGCCGCTACCACTATCAGTGAAGCGCTAGCACGACCGTCCTGTTCATCGGAACGCAGAGATCACCTTCGCTATCCGCTCGAGGGGGGCGGCGTCGGTGAGGTCCGGTAGGCGCACTATGACCTCTTCGGCTCCGGCTTCGGCCAGCTCGCGGAACCGGCCGATGTGATCGTCCACGGTGCCGGCATTGACGGTCGCCGCGTACCGCGCGGGGTCCTGACGCCGCGGTCGCAGGCGTTCGACGAGCCTGGACACCTCTGTATCGTCGCTGCCGACCAGCGCCGTCGAGAGGTGGGTCAGTGCGACGTCCGAAGGGTCGCGTCCGACATCCAGGCAGTGAGTGCGGAGCACCTCGGCCTTGTGCCGGACTGCCGCCGCATCGCCGAACACGTTCGCGGCGTCGGCGTAGCGCGCTGCTAGTCGCAAGGTCCGCCGCTCGCCACCGCCGCCGACCAGGATCGGCACCCGCTCTTGCAGCGGCCGCGGATAACACGTGGTGTCCGGCAGGCTGATGACTTCGCCGGCGAACGACGGACTTCCCGGCCCCCACAGCAGCGGCAGGACCAGTAGGGCGTCCTCGAGCAGGGCGTACCGCTGAGCTGTCGTCGGGAACTCCCATCCGTATGCGAGGTGCTCCTCCTTGAACCAGGCCAGCCCCAGCCCGCAGACCGCTCGGCCACCGCTGAGCACGTCCAACGTGGCGATGATCTTGCCCAGGTGCCCGACGTTCCGATAGGTGATGCCCGTGACCAGCGCGCCAAGCCGCACGCGCTCGGTGCATGCGGCGAGATAGCCGAGCGTCGTGTAGCTCTCCAGGAAGTCGTCCCACGCCCGGCCGACCTGCGGGATCTGGCGGAAGTGGTCCATCACATAGATCGCATCGAAGCCAGCGGCCTCGGCGGCCGTTGCGACCTGGGTGATCCGTTCGGCTGTCGCCGCCGTGCCACCGTCGAACGTGAAAGCGCCGAGATGGAGGCCGAAGCGCAGCCCGGTCGGTCGCTCCGACTGACGCCGCGCGGCCGGCGAGGCCGACACGAACGCTTTGGGCACGACCCGTACCGGCTCGGGCTCGAGCACCGCGTCGAATCCCTCGCCAGCCACTAGATCACGCGTGGTGGCCCAGGAGCGAAGCTGACTGGACAGGGCGTCGACGGGGATGCGCTTGGCCCGCCTTCGGTTGCGCTGCCGGCACTCTTCTGGCGAAGTGTCGAAGGCAACGGCGAAGCACGGCAGGTCGTATTTACGGGCCAGCGCGAGCCATCCCGTACGGCGCTCGGCGTCGAGGCCGAGCGTGTCGATCACGGTGGTCAGCCGCCGGGCCAACCGCCGGCGGACGATCTCGTCGAGCAGCGCGAACGCGTCAGTACTGGCAGCGATGTCGTCCTCGCCCGTCCCGACCATGGCCCGAAGCCGATCGCTGGACACGATGACGTCGGCAGGGAAGTGGGCGGCAGCCCACGTCGACTTGCCGGACGCGCCCGGGCCAACCAATACGACGACGCAGGGCGAGGGCAGGTGCAACGCCTCGGACACCTGCCCAGTCTGCCCGTCGGTTCGGTAGAAATGTCGTCATGCCGGACGTCGTGGTGGTCGGGGGCGGCGTAATGGGTTCGGCAGCCGCGTGGCAGCTGGCCCGCCGAGGCGCCGAGGTCATGCTGCTCGAGCAGTTCGGCCCTGGCCACACCCGTGGGAGCTCGCACGGCAGCTCACGGATCGTTCGGCTCTCGTATGCCGACCCGTTCTACGTCGACCTCGCCGCAGCCGCATACGAACAGTGGGACGAGCTCGAAGCCGACACCGGTGAGCAGCTGCTGACCTGGACCGGCGTCGTCGATCACGGCGTGCCCGCACCCGTCCAGACCATGGCCGAGCTGCTGAGCCAACTCGGACACGCCACTGAGCTGCTCGATCCCGCGGCAGCCATGGAGCGATGGCCCGGGCTGAGATTCGAGTCGCCGGTCTTGTTCCATCCACACGGCGGCCGAGCGCACGCCGACCGGACCGTGGCCGCACTCAAGCGGGTCGCTAGCCAGTACGGGGCGGATGTCCGTCATGACATTCGGGTCGAGGCGATCGTGCCCGGCCACGACAGCGTCGAGATCCGAACCGCCGACGACGTCGTGCGGGCGAACAGCGTCGTCGTTGCGACCGGAGCATGGTCGGCGGCACTGCTGGCCGACGTGACGCCCCTACCGAGATTGACCGTGACCAGGGAGCAGCCGGCGCACTTCCCGCCGCGCGACCCGTCGACGCCGTGGCCGAGCTTCATCCACCATCGCGCCAGCGCAACAACCCGCGGCACCGCCACGCCACGAGGAACCTACGGGCTGAACAGCGCCGACGGCGTCAAAGTCGGCATCCACGCCGTGGGCCCAGTCGTCCATCCGGACGAGGTCGGCGAAGGCATCGACCAACAGCGGCTGGGGGAGCTACAGGACTACGTCGCAGAGTGGATCCCCGGCGTGGACGCCGAACGTCCATCAGCAGTGGTCCCATGCCTGTATGACCTCACCGACAGCAGCGACTTCATCGTCGACCGGGTCGGGCCGGTGACGATCGTTGCCGGCTTTTCCGGTCACGGGTTCAAGTTCACCCCACAGATCGGGCACCTCGTGGCCGATCTGGTGCTCGACAATGCTCCCCCTCCGCGCCGGTTCGGTCTGAACCGTCCCATCGACGGGTAGTACCACGAGTAACAGCTCACCACCGGAGGTCAGTCAGATGAGTGAACAGCCAGACGTCGATCCAGACGGCACCGGACTCCGCGACCACGCTGCTGGCGACGTCGCGCCGGAACAGAGCGACGCGGCGATCACCGATGACCTGCCAGATGCGGAAGGTGACCAGGAGAACCAGGTCTAGCCGCGCATCCGGAGCGCGATTATTGCGCCGATGTATGACACCCCGCCGAGCGCACCGAGCCAGGTGTAGGGCATGCCGTCTTCGCCGCGTGCGATCTCGACGACGAACGCACCGATGATGGTGATCAGAACGACTCCGCCGGCAAACGCGGTGGCCTTCAGGTCGATCGAGGTGATCCGCTCGTCTCGACCGTCCAGCAGTCCCTTCACCGTCTCGCTCCGCCGCGCGGCGAGCACCATCCCACCGGTGAACAGCAGCATGATCGCGAACATTTCCAGGCCGAGCACCGGATTGCCGCTGACCCACGCCGCTATCAGGTAAGCGATTCCGATCGTCAGGCCGACCAGGGGAGCGGCCCACCGACGCAGGTTTCTGTCAGGACTCATCTCTTGCCTCGCTGTCGACATGGAAAATCTCCTCTACTGAGTGCTGGAAGTACCGAGCGAGTGCGATTGCCAGCGGCAACGACGGGGTGTACCGGTCTGTCTCGATCGAGTTGATCGTCTGCCGGGACACCCCCATCGCGTCGGCCAGCGCGGCCTGGGACAAGCCGCTGGCCGCCCGCAAAGCACGCACGTTGTTGCGCATCAGGAGCCTGTGGTGTCAAGCATGCTTGTCATGTGTCAAGCATGCTTGACACATGGGACGATGTCAAGCCAGCTTTCCATCGTCGGCCATGAGGACCCCGATTCTTGCCGTCCAACGGGTCTGTAACGGTTATCTGCGTTGTGCCGGATTGCTCTTGGCGACCCAATAGTGACTCGATACGCTCGCGGCGCAGCCGAACTGCCTGAGGCAAGTCAGCCACCATCAGGCCGAGCGGCACCACATGACGAGGGGTGGACATGGCAAGCAAGCGAAAGGGCTTCATCTGGATCGCGTTGCTCTCGACGCTCGGCCTGGCGATGGCGGCGTGTGGCGACGAGGACGGCGACGGCGACAGCGCGGCCGAACCGACCGGCACGGAAAGCCCGGCCGGGGACGGCGGGGGCAGCATCTGGGTGCTCCTCCCCGACACCGAGTCGTCGGACCGCTGGGAAGAAGACGACCGGCGGTACTTCACCGAGAACTTCGAGGCAGCCGGCCTCGTCGACGGTGAGGACTTCACGATCGTGAACGCCGAGAACGACGCGGCCACGCAGCAGTCCCAGGCCGAACAGGCGATCAACGACGGCGCGAGCGTCATCGTGCTCACGAGCCTCGATACCGGCTCGGGCGCGACGATCATCGACCAGGCCACCGAGGCGGGTGTCCAAGTCCTCGAGTACGACCGGTTCAACACCGGAGGTGCCGGCGGGGCCGCCTACGTCAGTTTCGACAACGTGGCGGTCGGCGCGCGATGGCCGAGGTCGTCGAGCCGGTGATCGACGGGCTCGGGCTCCCCGCCCCCGTGCGCGTCGTCGAGCTGAACGGTGGCGAGGAGGACAACAACTCGTTCCTGTTCAAGTCGGGGTATGACGCCACGGTCCAGGAGCGCGTATCCGCCGGCGACTGGGAGCTGGTCGCCGACCAGCACGTCCCCGGGTGGGACAACCAGGAGGCTCTGACGATCATGGAGCAGATCCTCGTCGACCAGAACAACGGCGTGGACGCCGTGTTCGCTGCGAACGACGGGCTCGCGGCCTCGGCGGCCAACGCCATCGAAGCTGCCGGCATCGGGCCGCTGCCGATCAGCGGTCAGGACGCAACCGCGGAGGGGATGCAGAACGTCCTGCTCGGCAGGCAGACCATGAGCGTCTACAAGCCGATCCAGAACGAGGCGGGTCTCGCTTCCGCAGTCGCCCTCGCGTTGCGCGCGGGTGAGGACATCCTCACCACGGACTTCGACTTCGACTACGAGCTCATCGGCATCGAGGCGGAGACGGGGCAGCCGACCGAAACGCCGGAAGGTGATGGCGTAGTGCCGTACTTCGGCCTTGTGCCCATTGGCGTCACCGAGGAGAACATGGCGGACACGGTCATCGCCGATGGATTCCGCACCGTTGAGGAGATCTGCACCGGAGATGTCGCCGCGACGACCTGGTGCACGGAGAACGCGGGCTGAGCCGGGTCCGACCGATCGTCAGGCGGCCGGGACGCGTCGTGGCACGCGTCCCGGCTGCCGGGCGCACAGAAGGAGGCCGTGTCGTCGATGGCTGGTGAATCGCTGCTCGCCTGCACCGGGATTTCGAAGGCCTTCGGGGCGGTGCAGGCCCTGTACAACGTCGACTTCGAGGTCCGCCGCGGTGAGGTCATGGGGCTCGTCGGCGACAACGGCGCCGGCAAGTCCACGTTGATCAAGGGGATCGCCGGGATCTACCCGTTCGACGAGGGTGAAATCCGCTTCGAAGGCGAGAGCGTGCGAATCCACAGTCCCCGCGAGGCCGCACGGCTCGGCATCGAGGTCGTGTACCAGGACCTGGCGCTGGCGGACAACCTGGACGTCGTGAGCAACATGTTCTTGGGCCGTGAGCGCGTGCGCAACGGGCTCGTTCTCGACGAGCCCAGCATGGAGCGCGCAGCGGCCGACCACGCTCGCGAGCCTCTCGGTCACGACGCTGCGATCGGTCCGCCAGCGTGTGATCGGGCTGTCCGGAGGGCAGCGGCAGGCGGTGGCCGTGGCCAAGTCCGTGATGTGGAACTCGAAGCTCGTGATCCTGGACGAGCCCACGGCCGCACTCGGCGTGGCGCAGACCCGGCAGGTGCTGGACTTGGTCCGGCGGCTGGCGGAACAGAACCTCGGTGTCGTGATCATCTCCCACAACCTGCATGACGTGTTCGAGTGTGCCGACCGGATCACGGTGCTGCGACTCGGACAGCAAGTGGCACTCCTGGAGCGAGCCAAGACCAACCAGCAGGAGGTTGTCCATGCGATCACGGCGGGGGCCCTCCAGCATGTGCCGGGGATGGTGGATTCCAGGGCGGTCGAGGCCTGATGACTGAGAACACGCAGCAGCCTCAACGCGACGGAACTCCGGCGCCCACAGGTGCAGACCTGACGATCGGCGCCGCGTCCGTACCCGATCAGACGGTGGCTGGTTACGCACGGGTGTGGTGGCAGCGAGTGCGGGGCGGCGAGCTCGGTTCCTTGCCGATCATCGTCGCCCTCATCGTCATCGCGATCGTGTTCGGGATCCTCGACGATGCCTTCCTGACCGAGCGCAACTTCACCAACCTGCTGCTCCAGATGGCGGCGGTGGCAACGCTCGCGATCGGGACCGTTTTCGTCCTGTTGATCGGCGAGATCGACCTATCCGTCGCTTACGTGAGCGCCGTCGGAGGGGTTGTCATGACCCTCCTGATCCGGACGGACAACCCGGGCTGGCCATGGTGGCTCGCGATCCTCGCGGCCGTCACGGTGACCACGGTCATCGGCCTCCTGCAGTCGATCGTCATCACGAAAGCCGGAGTGCCGTCGTTCGTGGTCACCCTCGCGGGGTTGCTGATCTGGTCGGGGGTCGTGCTCATCCTCATGACCCAGGTCACGAGCACCGGGACGATCAGGATCTCGGACGAGATGGATCGTAGGCCTGGCCAACAACTTCCTCTCCGACGCCGGCGGGTACATCCTGGGAGCGCTGGTGGTCGGGGGGTTCGCGGTTATCCCAGGCCTTGACCGCTCGATCACGTCGCGCGGGAGGACTGGAAGCCAAGCCGACGTTGATCATCGCGTTGCAGGTCGTCGGCCTTGCAGTCGTGACGTTTGCCGCCATCTACTACGCCAACCTCGACCGCGGCGTCCCGACGGCGACGGTGATCCTCGGTGTCTTCCTCGTGTTTTGGTCGTTCGTCGCCGCTCGAACGCGCTTCGGGCGGCATGTGTACGCGGTGGGCGGCAACCCCGAGGCCGCCCGGCGTGCCGGTATCAGCGTCGATCGGATCCGGATGCTAGTGTTCATGATCAACGGCTTCATGGTTGGTGTGGGTGGGGTCATGCTCGCCTCGCGGCTCCGCTCGGTCGCCACTGGCTCGGGCGGAGGCGACCTGCTCCTCAGTATTATCGCGGCGGCAGTGATCGGCGGCACCAGCCTGTTCGGCGGCACGGGCCGGGTGGTCGCGGCGCTCCTCGGGGCGACCGTCATCGCCTCGATCAACAGCGGGATGAATCTGCTCGGCCTGCCACAGGGCACGCGGTTCGTGATCACCGGTCTGGTCCTGCTCGGCGCGGTGCTTGTCGACGCCTTGTCCAAGCGCGCCCGGGCAGCCCGTGGCCTGGCCTGACGTCGAGGGATGCGCAACCGGCTGACCACGCGTCTTGCGCCGTCCATCGTGGTGCTGGGCCTCCTCGCGGCTGCCTGCTCCACCGACGGCACCGACAGTGGTCCGAGCGGCCCCGCGCGCCAGCCGGGACAGCCTCTCGGCTTCACGGACGTCGCTGCCGACGTGGGTTTGGATTTCCAGCACTCGGCGTTCCACTGGGACGTCACGCCCGACGTCGGCGTGATGCTCGGAGGTGGCGTGTGCTGGCTCGACTACGACGGCGACGGCTGGATGGATCTCTTTGCGGTGAACTCCTACTCGCAGGCAGAGGCCGGCCGCTGGCAGGACGAAGGGGGGCTGCCGCGGAGCGCGCTCTTCCACAACGAGGACGGCATGTTCACGGATGTCAGCGCCGGATCCGGAGCCGATGTGGCGATCCGAGGCAATGGCTGCGTGGCCGCCGACTTCGATATGGATGGACGCACGGACCTGTACGTCACCGGGTCGGAGGCGAGCGTCCTGCTGTGGAACGAGGGGGACGGCCAGTTCTCCGATGGCACGACAGATTCCGGGGTGGAGGCCTTCGGTTGGCGGGCGCGGCGCCTCCGTCGGAGACGTGAATGCCGACGGGTGGCCTGATCTGTTCGTGGCCGGCTACGTGGATCTGGCGAATCCCGGTCCGCAGGCGACCCTCGGCTTCCCGAACACCTACCTCGGCGTCCGGGACCTGCTCTACCTGAGCCAAGGCTCCACGGACGATGGCGGCGTGACCTTCCGGGAGGTGGGCGTCGAGGCCGGGCTCGAGGTGGCCTCGTTCGAGTACGGGCTGGGGGCGGTGCTCACCGATGCCGACCTGGACGGCGACCTCGACCTGTACCTCGCCAACGACACCAAGCCTGACCGTCTCTACGACAACGTGCCGTGGCCGGGTGGGATCGGGGCCGATCCGGCCGGCCTCGGGTTCCGGTTCGAAGAACTCGCCGGCAAGGCCGGCGTCGCCGATCCAGGAGCCGGGATGGGTGTCGCGGCAAGCGACGACGACGGCGACGGCCGTCAGGACCTGATGGTGACGAACGCACGGTCGCAGGTGCACGGGATGTTCCGCGGCCAGTTCTCCGACGTGGTCGACCCCTCCTTCCGGGACGTGCGCACCACCGTCGGGGTCGACCTCAGCGGATCTACCGGATGGGGCGTGTCGTGGGGAGATCTCGACCTCGACACGGACCTCGATCTCGTCCTGGTCAATGGCGGCATCCCCATCACGGACCTTCAGGCGGATGCGCAGCAGATCAGTGCCTTCGAGAACCTCACGGCGCAGGGCGAGCCCGGTCTCTACGGCGACCTCACCACCGTCGGCCTCGCCGAGGTGGGTCTGCTGAACGCCCGAGGCAGCGCAGCGGCCGATTTCGACAACGACGGTGACCTGGACATCGCGATCAACTCGATCGGCGGACCACTGGTGCTGCTGGAGAACACCGGCACCGACGGGACCTGGCTCGAAGTGTCGCTCGAGAGCTTCGCGCCAGGAGCACGGGTATCGGTTCGGTTGCCGGGCGGAATGGAACTGACTCGGGAGATCCAGGCGGGGAGCAGCTACCTGTCCTCCGCGGACCCGCGGACCCACTTCGGTCTTGGAGACGCCACGGTGGTGGATCGCGTGATGGTCCGGTGGCCTGATGGTCAGGAGACCACCGTCAGCGATGTCGCCGCCGGCCAGGCGATCACGGTGGAAGCGCCGTGATGCGAGCCCGGTCGGTGGTGGCGATCACGGCGGTCGGCGCGCTCGTGGCCTCGGCCACGGTCGTGATCGTGAACCAGAGCTCTGCCGAGCCATACAGCATCGACGGCTGCCAGCGGGCCGACGCAGACGGGCATTCGGTCGCGCGGGTGTGGGACGACGCGCTCCTCGACGCGATCCGCCGAGACGTCCCGGCGCCAACCGTCCATGCTCGCAACCTCTTCCACACGTCGGCCGCGATGTGGGATGCCTGGGCGGCGTACGACCCCACCGCGCAGGGCTACTTCGTGACCGAGAAGCACCAGGCGGACGACGTCCAGGCAGCGCGCGAGGCCGCGATCAGCTTCGCCGCATACCGGGTGCTGCTATGGCGGTACTCGAAAGCAGCGGGCCTGCAAGAGACGTTCGACCAGCTGACGAGCACGATGGAGTCGCTCTGCTACCGGAACGACTATTTCGACACCGAGGGTGACTCGCCGGCCGCGCTCGGGAACCGGATTGCCGCAGCCGTGATCGAGTATGGGAAGTCCGACGGCTCGCTCGAGCCGCAGCGCTACATCGACACCGACTACAAGCCCGCCAACCCGCCGCTCGTCGTCAGTGAGTCAGGCGCCACGATGACCGATCCCAATCTCTGGCAGCCGCTCGCCCTCACGCAGTTCGTGGCCCAGAACGGCCTCCCGATCCCTGGCAACGTGCAGCGTTTTGTCGGGCCGCACTGGGGCCAGGTCCGCACGTTTGCGCTCCCGCATTCCGCACAGGGCACGCCGATCGACCCGGGGCCCCCGCCGCAGCTCGAGACAGACGAGGAGTTCAAGCAGACCGCCGTCGAGGTCATCCGATACAGCAGTCAGCTCGACCCGAGCGACGGCGTGACGATCGACATCGGCCCCGGGGCGTTCGGCAACAACACGCTCGCCACGAACGACGGCAACGGATACGCGGACAACCCGGTCACCGGCGAGGCCTACGAGCCGAACGTCGTGCTCCGCGGTGACTTCGACCGGGTCCTGGCCCAGTTCTGGGCCGACGGGCCCGCCTCGGAAACCCCGCCGGGGCACTGGAACACCATCGCGAACGAGGTCTCCGACACGCCGGGCTTCGAGCACCGAATCGGTGGGCAGGGACCGGTCCTGGACCGGCTCGAATGGGACGTGAAGCTCTACTTCGCAATCAACGGCGCAGTCCACGACGCGGCCGTGGCCGCGTGGGGCGTGAAGGGCTTCTACGACTCGGTCCGTCCGATCTCGATGATCCGCTACCTGGGCGGCCTGGGCCAGTCCAGCGACCCCGACCTTCCCGCGTACGACCCGGACGGGCTCCCGCTCGTCCCCGGACTGATCGAGGTCGTCACCGCTGCATCGAGCGTCCCGGGCGAGCGGCACGAGGCGCTGGCCGATCACATCGACGAGGTCGCGATCCATGCCTGGCAGGGGAACCCGGAGGATCCGGCCACGCAGACGGCCGGGGTGGGCTGGATCCTCGCGGTCGACTGGGTACCGTGGCAGCTCGCGACGTTCGTGACACCCGCCTTCGCGGGCTACGTCTCAGGTCACAGCACGTTCAGCCGCGCAGCTGCCGAAGTGATGGCCGCGTTCACGGGCAGTCCCTACTTCCCCGGCGGGCTCGCCGAGTGGACCATCCCCGCCGGCGAACTCCCGGTCGAGCTCGGACCCACCGAGGACGTCACGCTGCAATGGGCGAGCTACTACGACGCGGCTGACCAGGCCGGGCTCTCACGACTGCTCGGCGGGATCCACATCAGCCCCGACGACTTCGAAGGGCGCCGGATGGGTTCGCAATGCGGCAAGGACGCGTGGGCGCTCGCGCAGCGGTACTACGCGGGCACCGTGAGCTGAGTCGAGAGGTGGATGGCGCAACCTGGGCTGTCCGCTAGGCGAGGACCGTCCGGACGAGCCGGACGACTTCGTCGGCGCACCCCCACGACAAGGTGACGCCCGCTCCGCCGTGGCCGTAGTTGTGGATGCACGGCCTCGCGTCGGGTAACTCGACCGTCTCGAGCCTTATCGAGGGGCGCCCGGGTCTCAGGCCCACCTTGTGGGAGAGCACCCGGGCCTCGCGTAAGCGCGGTTCGAGCTCGATGCAGCGGTGCAGGATGCCGCGCGCGATCTCCGGGTCGGGCTCGAGGTTGTCGGCACCCACCTCGGCAGTTCCGCCCAGGATGCAGTCGGCCGAGCGCGGCACGATGTAGGTGATGCCGTCGGGGTTGCCCTCGTCGAGGAGCACTTGGTCGATTCCGGGGTTGTCGACACAGACGACCTGACCGCGGATCGGCGTGACCGACGAGTCGGGGGCCAAGTCCTTCGCTCCGACACCGGCGCAATGGACGATCACCCGTTCATCGCTCGCTACGTCGGCCAGCACACCGACATCCCGCTGCTCGATCACGCCGCCGCCCGCCTGGAAGCGCCGCATCAGATAGGTGAGGTAGATCGGCATCTCGGCGACCGGTGTCGTGAAGACGAAGCCGTCGACGAATCCAGCCGGGAGCTCGGTGGCGTCGCAGTGCCGTAGTTGCCGGACGGCGTGCATCCACCACGGGTCCGGCACACCAATGCGGAACAGCTCCTTGACCTCGCGCATCCGGATGCCGGTCGACTGAGTCGCCGCCAATTCCTCGAACACGTCGAATGTCTGACTTCCCCACTCCAGGACCCGGTTCTGCGGAAACGCGCGGTACGGATACCAGATGGCGGCCGCGACATTCGACGTCGTCTCGAGTGGCAGCTCACGCGCCACAATGCGGACCGTCAGGCCGGCCTCCTGCAGCCGTACGCCTGTGGTGAGGCCGATGACCCCGCAGCCGACGACGGCAACGTCCACCGCAGGCACCTCCACTCGAGCAGCCAATGCCTGCCAGTCTCGTGGACTCCTCGCAAACCTCTCTCGCCGGATCACCCTCGGCACACCGCTTCCCATGGCGCCACCTCACTCAGGTCGGCAACCGGGAACCAACCACGACTGAGAGCCGTCCAAGGCGCATGCAGATCGGGTGGAGAGCGTCTCTCGTCGTGGCACTGTCGGGGTTGGCACTCGCGTTGAGTGCTTGCACGGGCACGGGGGCCGGGCAACCTCAGCTCGGCCGGGTTGCCGCAGCCCTCCAGTTGGCGCAGTACGACTCATGCGAGGACGCCCTAGAGCAGCTCAAGCGGGCGGCTTCGGAGTTCGTTACGCCGTACGGGCTCGGTGGAGAGGCGGTCTACGGCGTGCCGGAAGCTGTGGCCGACGCCGGCGCCCGCTTGGCCACCGGGAGCGCCGAAGCTGCCAGCGGCGAAGCCGTTGCGCCGGACTACTCGACGACCAATACCCACGAGGCCGGTGTCGACGAGCCCGATCTGGTCAAGACCGATGGCCGGCGCATCGTCACAGTGCTGGACGGAACCTTGCGAGTGATCGAGGTCGAATCCAACGAGCTGATCGGATCACTGAGGTTCGAGGACCCGGGTGTGTGGTATCCGACCCAGCTGTTGCAGGAAGGCGACCGTGTGCTCGTCGTGATGAGTCCGCTGAGCGTCGCGCCCGCAATATGGCCGCCTCAACCCGGAAGGCATGTTGCCGAAGGAAGCAGGTTGATCCTGGTCGACGTCTCCGGCCCGCCTCGAATCGTCAGCCAACTCGATGTCGACGGGTGGTTCGTCGACGCGCGACAGGTGGATTCGTCAGCACGGATCGTCGTGCGGTCAGGGCCTCGGCTGGCGTGGACCTATCCATCCGATCCGACCAAGCCGGGTGCGGAGGATGCTGCCCTGGCGGCCAACCAGGACGTGTTGGCGCGGTCGACGATCGAAGACTGGGTGCCCCGGTACACCCTCTCGACCGACGGCGAACCAAGTGACGGATCGCTCGTCCAATGTGCTGATGTCAGCCACCCGAGGACGTACTCGGGCACGTCGATGCTGACCGTGTTGACACTCGACCTCGGCTCGGCCCTGGGCGTTGACGACTCCATCGCGGTGGTCGGCGACGGTCAGACCGTCTATGGCACGGGTACGAGCCTGTACATCGCCGACGACCATCGGGGGATGTCGATGCCGATCGACATGCGGGCCCTTCCCGCCCCTGGCCAGGAGCAGACCGAGATCCACCTGTTCGACGCCTCGGGGCCGGGCAAGCCGGAGTACGTGGCATCCGGCGCGGTCGACGGATGGCTGCTGAACCAGTACTCGCTCTCCGAGCACGAGGGCTACTTGCGCGTGGCGACTACTCGGAGCGGATCGTCCACGATCTCTGGGCCGGCAGAGGGGCCGACGGAAAGCCAAGTCGCGGTGCTTGAGCGGCAGGGTGGTCAGCTCATCGAGGTCGGCAGCGTCGGCGGGCTGGGCAAGGGCGAGCAGATCTACGCCGTGCGCTTCATCGGACCGGTCGGTTACGTCGTGACCTTTCGGCAGGTGGACCCGCTCTACACGCTGGATCTCAGCGATCCGACGTCGCCGCGAGCCGTCGGAGAGCTCAAGATTCCGGGTTACTCGTCGTACCTACACCCGGCCGGCGACGACCGGCTGATCGGAGTAGGTCAGGATGCCGACGAGCAGGGCGTGACGCGAGGTGCGCAGGTGTCGTTGTTCGACGTCGGCGACCCGGCGGCACCCGCCCGGCTCGATACCTTCCCGATGCCGGGAGGGTGGTCCGAGGCCGAGCACGACCCGCACGCATTCCTGTACTGGCCGGACGAACAGCTCGTCGTCATTCCGGTGTGGTGGGACGGCGGTATATGGCCAGAGGCCGCGCCGAACGATGCGCAGCAGACCCTCGCCTATGCAGGTGGAGCCGTTGTCCTCCGGATCGACGGTGACTCGCTTGTCGAGGTCGGCACCCTGAGCCACGATGGCCGCGGTGCTGAATGGGACTATTACTTGGCCGACCCGACGATCCGCCGGTCATTGGTGATCGGCGACACACTCTGGACACTGTCTGGAAGCGGAGCGCTCGCAAGCGACCTCGGCGACCTCGACGAGCAGGCCTGGGTGCCGTTCACCGCCTGATGAATCGGCCCCGATCAAGCAATCGGCGGGACGCGGTGCGTTGTCGCTACCTCGACCAGTCGGCGCAGAGCCGGGTTCTCGAGGTCAGCGTGAGTGCGGATCTTGGCGTGGCGCATCAGACCGCCGGTGCCCTCCAGCAGACCCTCAGGAGCAGGTAGCTCGGTGGCGTAGTAGAACCCGAACACCACATGTTCCTGGTACGGGGCCAGCCAACAGAACTGTTCGGTCATCTTCTTCGGTCCGGTTCCGTACCCGGCAGTCCGCTGCTGCGGCCAAACCACCTCGACCGTCTGCGGCAACACGTCGAAGATCAACGCTCGGCTGGCCAAGGCCAGCTCGCGTATCTGCTTCGGTGAGCCGGCGACCATCTCCTCGAACACCGACGAGTCGCCGGTGACGATCCCTGCTGCGGCCATGTGGTCTCCTGGTGGGGTCAGCTGTTCGTGCGCTTGGCGAGCGCGCTCCCGAGCAGCTCGCGAAGGTCATTGCTCAGGTCGGACTCAGTGCGGATCTTCACGTGCCGGTGCACCTTGCCGGTGCCCTCCAGCAGCCCAGCCGGATCATCGAGCGACGCGCCGCCGAAGACGCCGAGATTGACGCCTTCTCGAACCAAGCTGATCGTGAAGACGAGTCCCTGGTAGCCGCTGTCGAATCCGTAACCGAACTCATTGCCCTCTGCCGTCTCGACCGCGTCGGGAAAGATCTCCAGGACAACGTCTCGGCTCGCCAAGGCGAGGGACCGTACCGCGTAGTCCCGGCCCGTCAAGAAGTCGTCTATCTGTTCAGCCGAAAGTCTCACATCGATGACTCTGCCATCGCCGGCATTGCTGCGCTCCCGTACCTCAGAGCATCGCCGCGCCTTCGCTCGCGCGATCACACCACCAGCCGAGCTCGGCGTCATCTCCGAGTGCCTTCTCCCACCCGAAGATCACCATATTGCCGAGCAGGCATATCCCGAGTTGCCGTTCGAACCACTCGGCAGTCTGGACTCCGTGCCGTTCGAGTGCGCTGCGAAATACCTCGATCGCGTCTTCCTTGCTGTGCGGCAGCCTGGCTCGGTTGAGCGAGAGATACCACGCGAGCTCGTAGCACGGCGGTGCCTCGCCGGGATAGGTCCAGTCGATCAGCACGGTGCGCCCGTCGGTCGCGGTACCGACGTTGCCGAGCTTCCAATCCCCGTGCACGAACGTGGTCGGAGTGTCGAGTACTGCCGTGACGAGTGGGGTCGGATCGCGGCGCAAGTCCTCGACGACATCCGCGACGGCAGGCGGCACCCGTTCTGCGAACCGAGCCCACCCCTGTTCTGCAATCTGTGGCACCGGCTCGGGCCATCCGCGCTCTGCCTCGACCTCGAGGCAGGCAGGGTTGAACCAGGTCCAGCGATTCACCAGCGGCATCAGCCCGACGTCATCGCTCCAACCCAGCATCCGTGCGCACAGCGCGGCTAGGTCATCGAGGTAGGTCAGGTGAGGGTCCAGGCTCAGTGGCTGGTCACCAGCCGGCACCAGTTCCGCCGATAGGTCCCGCATGAGGATGGCGCCGCCCCAACCGTTGCGGCCCAGGGTGCCCGCGACACCCATTACGCCGTGGTCGATCCGGTCGGGCAGGACGTCCATCAGTCCGGCCGCCCAGACCTGGACGGGGTGACAGCCGATGTCGCCGCTGAATCGCATCGTCCAGTCGTTGTCGACGTGAACGTGCTTCAGCACATGTGGCTCGCCATTGACGACGACCTGCTCGAAGGCCGAGCCCGATTTCGAATCGCTGTGCCGGAACGGCCGCCGGTCGGTTGCGTTGGCGAGTAGCTCGTCGAGCGATGTAGCCACTACTCGCGGCGTCAGGACAGGGACGGGCACGGAGCCAGCATGCCGGGCACGCGGCCCAGCGTCACGTCGCCTTTCTTGCCCATGCTGGAGATGGGCTTCTTGGGAACCCGTCCAGCCTGGTCGTGAAGATCGCCGTGATGAACCTGCCCGCGTGGCGCTGCAGCTGAGGGCTACACGACGATCTTCACGACCGCCATTGAAATTGGCGCGGCTGGTCGTGAAGATCGCCGTGATGAGTCGCCCGCTGGCGCGAGTGTGCTGAAGTTGCACGAGGATCTTCACAGCTGGCCCTAACGCTGGGCTCAACCGGCCATGTCCCGACTGCCCGAGACGGGGCCGCCTGCTCGAGACTGGCCAGGCGCTGCACGGCTGAGACCATCCGGCGGGGACCCTGCACTGAGTGGGGTCCCCGCCGCTGGCGGTCTCGTCAGCTGGCCCAGGCCAGGACGGGCTCGTGCCGCTGCGGATCGCGCAACTCGGCGAGCGCCTTCTTCTCGAGCTGGCGTACCCGCTCTCGAGTGAGACCGACTCGGTCGGCCACCTCCTGCAGCGTGTGCGGCTGACCGTCCTCGAGCCCGAACCTGAGCTTGATGATGGTCGCCTCGCGTGGCGTCAAGGTGGCGACGAGTTCACGCAGCGACGCGGTGAGTGCCCGCTGCTCGGCAATGTCGGCGGCCTGCAGGACGTCACCGTCCTCGATCAGCTCGCCGAGAGTCGTCTCGCCGTCGTCGCCGACGGGGGTGTCGAGACTGACTGAGTCGCGGGCAACCCGGCGCAGTTCCACAACCCGGTCGACGGACAAGCCGGCCTGCTCGGCGACTTCGGCCACCGTCGGCTCGCGGCCGAGTATCCGGTTGAGGTCACGATCGATGCGGTTGATCTTGGACACGGTCTCGGCGACATGTGCCGGCAGCCGCACGGTGCGGCTCTGTTCGGACAGGCCCCGCTCGATCGCCTGACGGATCCACCACATGGCGTAGGTGGAGAACTTGAAGCCCTTGGCGTAGTCAAACTTCTCCACTGCCCGGATCAGCCCGAGATTGCCTTCTTGCACTACGTCGAGAAACGGCAGCCCGCGCCGGGCGTGCTTGCGCGCGGCCGAGACCACCAGTCGCAGGTTAGCCCGGATCATGTGATCCTTGGCCGCCCTCCCTTCCTCGGCTACCGCAGCCAGTTCGCGGCGTCGAGCTTTGGTTAGGCGCCGTTCGCCGTCATCGGCGGCACGAAGCAGCTCCGTCGCGTACAGCCCGGCCTCGATGCGCTTGGCCAGCGCAACCTCCTCGTCGGCGGTCAGCAACGGGGTGGATCCGATCTGGGCAAGGTACTGACCCACCAGGTCAGGCTCGTCGTCATGCCGGGCCCGACGCCGGGTGGTCGTGTCGTGCGTTGTGCGTGCCATGAGCCCCCCTCCGAGGTCATGTCCGTGCGGGTCGGACACTCCGGACCCGACATCTGAGATAACGATCCAGCGAGCCGGACAATTCCGGCGTGGGGCTGAGTCGTGCGGAGACGTCAGCTGCCGAGATCGGCCAGCACAGCGTCAGTAAACGCCGGCCATGCCTCGATCGCCCACGGCCCGAAGCCACGATCGGTCAACACCACGCATGCGGCGCGGGCCAGCGGGTCAACCCACAGGAACGTTCCGCTCTGCCCGAAGTGGCCGAACGTCTCCGGCGAGCTCGCCGACCCGGTCCAGTGCGGGGTCTTGTGGCCACGAATCTCGAAGCCGAGGCCCCAGTCATTGGGCTCCTGCCGGCCGAAGCCGGGCAGCACCCCGCGCAAGCCGGGGAACACCACCCGGCACGCTTCGGCCATCGTGGTCGGGTCGACCAGCGTCGGCCGCTGGAGCTCGGCGGAAAACCGAGCGAGGTCGGCGATGGTGGATTCGATCCCGGCGGCCGGGGATCCCACCAACCGCGTCGACCCCATCCCGAGCGGGCTCAGCACACCGTCGGTCACGTACTCGGCGAACGCAATGCCCGACCGCTTCGCCAACGTGTTCGCCAGGATCTCGAACCCCGCGTTGGAGTAGATCCGGCGCTTGCCGGGCTGCGCCACGACAATGTCACTGTCAAAAGCGACGCCCGAGGCATGCGCCAGCAGATGACGGATCGTGGCACCCGGTGGCCCGGCCGGATCGTCGAGCTCGGCTACACCCTCGGTCAGGGCTACCAGTGCTGCATGCGCGGTGATGAGCTTGGTTACCGACGCGAGTGGGAAGACGCGCCCGAGATCACCGTGACTGCCGACGACATCGCCGGTCTCGGCCACCACGGCCGTCGCGGCGTTCGCAACGGGCCAGCGATCGACCAGCCGTAGGCTCTGCACGCGTCGGACACTAGTCGGGTCCTTGCCGTGCGTTGGGCCAAGCCTTTGTCCGGGCTCAACGTCTCGTGCTCGATGTACGGCAGCGGATACCTCACGCGAAGACGCCCTCCTCGTCGAGGGCGTCGGGGTCGAACACGAACTCGTCCACCGCACGGTCCCAGGCTGCTTCGTTCAGATCGTGGATCTCCACGAACCCAGGTTCGCACTGCGGTTGGTTTCGTGCGCGTCGTCTGGTGCCCCGCGATCCCGTCAGGCACAATGATCCGCGTCAACCGGTCCGACTCGGGCCCGAGGCCGCTGGGGAAGGCGTCCCTCGACCCGCCAGGAGGACCCGGTGACGACACGTGGCGTCCTGTACGTCCACGCGGCGACGTCGGCGCTGTGCCCACACATCGAGTGGGCAGTGGCCGGCGCGCTTGGCGTGCCCGTCAACATGCAGTGGACCCGTCAGCCAGCGTCGCCGGGGACGTATCGGTGTGAGCTGTCCTGGCAAGGAAAGCCGGGCACTGCCGCGACGCTGGCGTCGGCACTGCGCGGCTGGCTGCACCTGCGTTACGAGGTCACGGAGGAGCCGAGCCCGGGTTATGAGGGGGCGCGCTACTCCTACACGCCGGCGCTAGGCGTCTTTCACGCCGTCACCGGCGTACACGGCGACATCATGATCCCCGAGGAGCGGATCAAGTCCGCGGTGGCGAAGGCGGCGCTGGGCGAGACTGACCTGGTCGATGAGCTCAGGCGCTTGGTGGGCGGCCCGTGGGACGACGAGCTCGAGCCGTTTCGATACGCGGGCGACGGTGCACCCGTCCGCTGGCTGCACCAGGTGGTGTGATCGTGGCTTGTCCACATTGTGGAATCGGGTCTCAAAATTGATTGACCCATTCCTCTTCCGTGTTCGGCTTGACGACGGTATGGTCACGACCGGATAACAACCACAGACGTGGCCGCTCCGGCACCGGTGACTCCCCGGCCCGGTGATCCGGGCGAAACCAGCGGCCGCACCACGGAGCGCCCCGGCCCCCTGCAGGCCGGGGCGCTGGTGCTTGTCAGGACCGCATTCAGAGCGGGATGTTGCCGTGCTCGCCGCGACGGGCTGGGGCATCGGCGATCGCCCGGGCGAGGGCCGAGCGGGTCGCCGTGGGCTCCACGACCTCGTCCACGACGCCTATTTCCATGGCCCGGTTCAGCCCGCCCGCGATGTGTTCATGCTCCTCGGCGAGCTCCGCTTCAACCTGCGCCCGGAGGTCAGGGGCTACCTCGGCGAGCCGTCGCCGGTGCAGGATTCGCACAGCCGCCACTGCGCCCATGACGGCGACTTCCGCCGAGGGCCAGGCGAACACCCTGGTCGCGCCCAGTGCCCTAGCGTTCATGGCGATATAGGCACCGCCGTAGGCCTTGCGCGTGACCAGTGTCACCCGCGGCACCGCCGCCTCGGCGAACGCGTGCAGCAGCTTGGCGCCCCGGCGTACGACCCCGTCCCATTCCTGCCCGACGCCGGGCAGGTAACCCGGAACGTCGACGACGACGACGAGGGGAACCCCGAGTGCATCGCACATGCGCACGAACCGCGCCGCTTTCTCGGCGGAGGTGGAGTCCAGGCAGCCGCCGAGCCGCAGCGGGTTGTTGGCGACGACACCGACGGTTCGCCCGCCGAGGCGGCCGAGAGTGGTCGTCATGTTCGGTGCCCACCGCGGATGCAGCTCGAGCGATGAGTCGTGATCCAGCAGCTCGGCGATCAGCGGGTGGACGTCGTAGGCCCGCCTTGCCGACTCCGGCAGGCAGGTCCCGAGGTCGCGATCTTCGACCGAGTCGACCGACACCGTTCCCTGATTGCCGAGCAGTGCAGCCAGCCGGCGGGCTTCATCCAACGCCTCCCGCTCCGTCGTCGTGACGACGTGGACGACGCCGGAGCGGCGACCGTGCGGTTCCGGGCCGCCGAGACGCAGCATGTCGACGTCTTCGCCGGTCACCGATCGCACGACGTCGGGCCCGGTCACGAAGACCCGGCCGTCCGGACCGAGCACGACGACATCGGTCAGCGCCGGCCCATAGGCGGCCCCGCCGGCAGCCGGCCCGAGCACGACCGAGATCTGCGGAATCCGGCCGGAAGCCCGGGTCATGATCGCGAAGATGCGGCCCACGGCGTGCAGCGACAGCACACCTTCGGCCAGCCGCGCGCCGCCGGAGTGCCAGAGGCCGACGATAGGTACGTCGTCGGAAAGGGCCCGTTCGTAGGCGTCGACGACGACCTGGCAGCCGTCGTCGCCCATCGCGCCGCCCATGACGGTGGCGTCGGAGCAAAAGGCGACCACCGCGGTGCCGTCCACCAGCCCAGTCGCTGCCAGCATGCCGCTGCTGTCGTCCGGGCTCAGCAGCGTGACCGAACCCTGGTCGAAAAACGCGGACAGTCGGTGGTTCGGGTTTCGCGGATCGTCCTCGCGCGCGGGCTTGGCGGCACGGGCCGCTGGAGCTGGGCTGGTTACCGTCATCACACGCTCCGAAAGGCCAGGGCGACGTTGTGACCGCCGAAACCGAACGAGTTGTTCAGCGCGGCTAGCGGCCCGTCGCCGAGGGCGCGGGGTTGGCCCGAGATCACGTCGAGGTCCACCTCGTCGTCGAGGTCGTCGACGTTGATCGTGGGCGGGGCGACGCGGTGGTGCAATGCGAGTATCGCCGCGATGGATTCGACCGCGCCCGCTCCACCGAGCAGGTGCCCGGTCATCGACTTGGTCGACGTGACGGCTACCTCGCCAGTGGCATCCCCGAAGGCGGTGCGAATCGCTATCGCCTCGGCGAGGTCGCCGGCCGGGGTCGAGGTGGCATGTGCGTTGACATGGGTGACGTCGGAGGTGTCCAGGTCGGCGTCGGCGAGAGCAAAGCGCATTGCCTTGACGGCGCCGGCACCGGACGGGTCGGGCTGGGCGATGTGGTGCGAGTCCGCGCTCATCCCCGCGCCGGCCAGTTCCGCATACACTCGCGCGCTGCGTGCCTGCGCGCGTTCGGCGGATTCGAGCACGACCATGCCGGCGCCCTCGCCGAGCACGAAACCGTCGCGGCCCTTGTCGTAGGGGCGGCTGGCACGCTCGGGCTCGTCGTTGCGCTTGGACAGCGCCATCATGTTGGCGAACGCCGCCATGGGCAGTGGATGAATCGCCGCTTCGGTGCCGCCGGCCACCACGATGTCGGCACGTCCGGACCTGATCATGTCCATGCCGTAGGCGAGCGCCTCCGCTCCGGATGCGCACGCACTGACCGGTGTGTGCACACCAGCCTGGGCGCCCACATCCATCCCGACGTACGCTGCCGGGCTGTTCGGCATGAGCATCGGGATCGCGAGCGGGGAGACCCGGCGAGGCCCGGATTCAAGCAGCACGTCGTAGCCGGACAGCAGCGTTGTCAATCCGCCGATGCCCGATGCACAGACCACGCCTAGCCGGTCTGGATCGATCCCGTTGGCCGGTGCTAGCCCCTCGAAGCCGGCGTCCGACCACGCTTCTTGCGCGGCGATCACCGCGAACTGTGCGGAGCGGTCCAGGCGGCGGGCGCGCACCCGAGGGATGATCTCGCTCGGCTCGACGGCAACTCGCGCTGCGATGCGCACTGGCAACTGGGCGGCCCAGTCCTCGGTCAGGACCCTGACGCCGGAGCGGCCGGCAAGAAACGACTCCCAGGTGGTCGCGACGTCCCCCCCGACCGGCGTGGTGGCGCCCAGCCCGGTGACGACGACACGGGTCCTGGCAGCGGTCATCGCCTCAGGCACCTGCCCGCTCGATGAACGCCACGGCGTCCCCGACCGTCGCGAGGTTCTTGACCTGGTCGTCGGGGATCTTGACGCCGAACTTCTCCTCGGCCGCCACGACCACCTCGACCATGCCCAGCGAATCCATGCCGAGGTCGTCGGTGAAGGACTTGTCTAGTTGGACGTCTGTCGCGGGGACGCCCGCGACCTCGTTCACGATGTCGGCGAGGTCGCTGCGGATCTCCTCGGTGCTTGCCATGGGTCTCTCCTCGGGTGCGGTGTGGTGCGGGGTGGGATGGGCTGACGACGTTGTCAGGGGATACGGACCACCTGGGCGGCGTAGACGAGGCCGGCGCCGAAGCCGATGAGCAGGGCCAGATCGCCGCTGCGTGCCTGCCCGGTCTCGAGTAGCTGTTCTATGGCCAGCGGGATGGACGCAGCAGAGGTGTTTCCCTGCTCGACGATGTCACGCGCGGTGACGACCGTCTCGGGCAGCTTCATGGCGCGGGCCATCGCGTCGGTGATACGCATGTTCGCCTGGTGCGGCACGAACACGTCCAGGTCGGCACGGGTGATGCCCGCAGCGTCGATCGCCTCCTGTGCCACCTTGGCCATCTCGAACGATGCCCACCGGAACACCGAGTTGCCCTGCATGACCAGGTGTGGGATGCGCGGGCCCTCGGGCGCGAACATCGCCTCGCGCCACTCCTCCCGCTGCCGGATCAGGTCGAGGTGCTGGCCGTCCGAGCCCCAGACGACCGGCCCGATGGCCGGTTCATCGGACGGTCCGATGACGGCTGCACCGGCGCCGTCGGCGAAGATGAACGCGGTGGACCGGTCGGTCTGGTCGGTCAGGTCGGACAGCCGCTCGACCCCGATCACCAGCACATGCTCGGCCGTGCCGCCGCGCACCATGTCGGCACCGAGTGACAGGCCGTAGCAGAAGCCGGCGCAGGCAGCGGAGATGTCGAATGCTGCCGCCCGCTCCGTTCCAAGCTTGTAGGCGATCTCGGCCGCCGCCGAGGGGGTTTGGTAGAGGTGCGTCACGGTCGACACGACAACGCAGCCGATCTGGTCTGGTGTGAGGCCGGCATGCGCGAGTGCCTTGCCCGACGCCGCGAGACTCATCGCGACGACGGTTTCCTCATCGTTGGCCCACCGCCGGCTGGCGATACCGGACCGGGTGCGGATCCACTCGTCGGAGGAGTCGATCTTCTCGACGATTTCGGCATTCGGCACCAGCCGGGCCGGCCGGTAGCCGCCGATACCGAGGATGCGGGCGTCGCCGACCGGACGGCTGGCCCGCATCGGTTTGCGCGCGGTCGCCTCCGTCATGCGCTCGACACCTCCTGGGGAGCGGCTGGATGGAGCCGAACCAGCGGCTGGCCCGGGGCGACGGGATCACCGTCTTCGACCAGCCACTCGATGACCCGGCCGCCGTGGGTGGCCGGCACCTCGAGTGAGTCGCGCAGTGAGCTGACCCGCCCGACTGTGTCGCCCGGATCGAGATGCGCGCCGACCTCGATGCCCGCCGTGGTGAACACACCCTTGATGGGCGCGACGACGAGCCGCCAGGTCGGACTGGCGTCGATGGGGCTGGCTTGGCCGTGTTTGTCGACGAAAGATCTGGCGTCGTCGAGCTGGTCTGGAGTCTTCAGGGCAAATGTCTCCACATCGGGCATGGCACGCTTGGCCAGCCCGGTCAGGGTGCCGGCCGGAGGCACCTCGAGCAGACCGGTGATCCCGATCTCGGCCATCGTCTGCTGACACAGGTCCCAGCGGACCGGGGTGGAGACCTGGTCGACCAGCCGGGCGAGGACCTCCTGTCCGTCGTGGACGACGCGACCGTCGCGATTCGACAGCAGCGGGCTGCGCGGGTCGTGGGTGCTGATGGACTGTGCGTGTCGGCGCAGGACGTCCACCGCCGTGGCCATGTGGATGGTGTGGAAGGCCCCTGCGACCGACAGGGGGCGCAGCCGGGCACCAGCTGGCGGCTCGGCCGCGAGCGCAGCGAGTTGCTCGTGCGTTCCTGCGGCGACGACCTGACCCGCGCCGTTGATGTTCGCTGGTGTCAACCCGTGCTTGTCCAGGGTTGCCAGAACGTCGTCGGGATCGCCGCCGATTACCGCCGTCATGCCAGTCGGGGTGTCCTTCGCGGCCTCGGCCATCGCTCGGCCTCGCTCGCGGACGAAGACCATCGCCTGCTCGGCGGTGATGACCCGCGTACCGGCGGCCGCGGTGATCTCACCCACGCTGTGCCCGGCCGCCGCGCCGACCTTGCCGAAACCATCCGCCGGGTGCGGGAACAGAGCCAGCGCGCTGAGCATGCCGGCAGCCACGAGCAGTGGCTGCGCGATGGCGGTGTCGCGAATCGTCTCGGCGTCGGCGTCGGCGCCGTAGTGAGCGAGATCGAGTCCGGCTACGGCGGACAGCCAGTCGATCCGGGTGGCAAAGGTCGCGTCCTCGAGCCACGGCGCGAGGAAGCCCGGGGACTGGGCGCCTTGACCCGGAGCGACGACGGCGAGCACTCCTCCACGATCCCCGCTATTGCCCCGTAGGACCGTCCACGCCGGTCACAACGTCGTCTCACCAACATTGGCGGGTTCCCACAAGAGGAGGGCTCACCCATTCGGTGACGGAAAGAGCCGGCCGAGGGTGAGGGCGAGCCGCAGCGTATAGGCGTCGCGCGGGTTCGTCGGGGTGAGGCCGCATAGGTCGACGACCCGGCGTAACCGGTACCGCACCGTGTTCGGGTGCACGTACAGCACCCTGGCCGCGGCCTCCACGGAACTGCCGTTCTCCAGGTACGCCGCGAGGGTCTCGATGACGACCGGACCGGATTGGGCGATCGGCTCGAACACCTCGACGACAAGTGCCCGGCGGGCGTGTCCGTCACCGGCCAGCGCCCGTTCGGGCAACAGAGCGTCGGCGGCGACCGGTCGGGGAGCGTCGGGCCAGGCCGACGCGGCGCGCAGACCGGAGATGGCGGAGCGGGTGGAGGCCGCTGCGGCCGCCAGGTCGGGCATGAGCGGGCCGGCGACCACGGGCCCGGGTCCGAAGTGATCGGCAACAGAGGCCGCCGCGAGCTGCGGATCGGCGACGCCACCGAGTACGGCAACCAGCCGGTCGCCCTGCACGCCGGTGAGCACGTCATAGCCTGCCTGCCGGGCCGTGCGGCGAATGGCCGCCATGACCGGTTCGGTCTCACCTGCCGGGGTGCGGCCCACAGCGACGGTGACGCCGCTGTGCGCGCTCCAGCCCAGGGCAGCCGCGCGCGAGCGCACGTCTTCGTCGGTCTCACCGCGCAGCAGTGAGTCGACGACGAGTGCCTCCAGTCGCGCGTCCCAGGCGCCTCGCGCTTCGGCGGCCCGGGCGTAGACCTCGGCTGCGGCGAAGGCAACCTCCCGCGAATATCTCAGTACCGCTTCGCGGACCGTGGGGACGTCCTGCTGCTCGACCAGGTCGGTCACGGTCTCCTCGACAACGTCGATGGCCACCCGCACCATTTCGACGGTCTGCTCGAGGGTGATCGCCCGAGTCAGTTCCCGCGGCGCGGTGCCAAAGACGTCGACCGTGACCCGCGGGCGGCTCGGCCGCGGGTCACGAAACCAGTCGAGGAAGGCGGCGATCCCGGCCTGGATGATCAAACCGACCCACGACCGCTCGTCCGGTGGCATCGCCCGGTACCAGGACAGGCGCTCCTCCATCCGGGCAATCGATGCGGTCGCGAACCTGCCGGAGGCCCGCTCGAGCTGGCGGGCGATCCGGGCGTGCATTTCGGCCTGGCTTGCGCTGTCGGCCGCGGTCCGATTCCCTGCCTGGGCCGTGGCCTTTACCCCGGCCCGCGTGCTGGTCGCCATGCCGGGCAGCGTACGCGCGAATCGATGCGTGGACACCCACCGAGTTGTCACAGAACTACAAGCTCGGCTCGGCTGGCCGCCGCCGTCGCTCAGGACTCCGTCTGGTCTGGCGCGGTCGGCACGGCGAGCTCGAGGAACGCCTTCCGGCGGCACTCCCGATGCGTTCGTTCCGGTTGCGTTGCCGGTCCGTCAAGGGATGCGGCGAGTTCTCGGGCTGCCTCCGCGTAGCGCCCCTCGCGGGCGAGCAGTTCGCCTCGAACCGCGTGCCAGCGGGGGCTTGGCGGCAGCTCGGTCAGCATGGCGAGCCCAGTCGCAGAATCGGCTGCTTCAGCAGCGGCAACCACCCGGCCTAGGCCGGCGGCGTGGCTGGGAGCGATCGAAACGAGCAAGTCGTAGAGCCGTAGGATCTCGGCCCAGTCGGTGTTGTCATAGGTGGCGGCACGGGAATGCTCCGCCGCGATGGCGGCTTGGAGCTGGTACGCGTCCGCCTGTCCATCCGAGCGGCGCAGTGAATCGTTGAGCAGCGCGATTCCACGATCGATTGCCGCTGCGTCCCACCGACCACGATCCTGCCGCTCGAGAGTCACGACCTCACCACGTTGGTCGAGCCGTGCAGGCCTGCGGGCCTCGGTGAGCAGTATCAGCGCAAGGACGGAAGCGGGCATCGGCTGATCTGGAAGCAGATCGTGCAGTAGTTCGGCCAGCCGGACCGCCTCGGCACAGGCGTCCACGTCGTAGATGGCACTGCCGTCGACCGGCGCGTGTCCAGCCGTGTAGAGGCTGTGGATCACCCCGCACACCGATGGCAACCGGTCGGGCAGCTCATCCTCAGCCGGCACCCGGTAGGGGATGTGGGCTGCAGCGATCTTCTGTCGAGCCCGGGTCAGGCGCTTTGTCGTGGCGGCCTCGCTGGTGAGTAGCACGCTGGCAATCTGCGCGGGCGAGAGACCGCAGAGAGTTCGCAGAGCCAAGGCAACCCGGGTCGGCGGTGAGAGGGTGGGATGGCAGCAGATGAAGATCAGCCGGAGCAGGTCGTCGTGCACGACATCTTCCGGCGGAAGGTCGGACTTCGCGAGTTCGATGATGCGCAGTCCTTCCAATTCCTTCCCTGGGCGGGCCTGCTCGCGCCGGAGAATGTCGATGGCCTTCCTTCGCGCGGTCACCGTGAGCCAGGCCCGCGGCTGCGGCGGCACCCCGGTGACCGGCCACGCACCGAGTGCCGCCAGGCTTGCCTCCTGCACAGCATCTTCGGCCACTTGGACGTCGCCGACGGTTCGAATCAAGGTAGCGAGGATGCGTGCGCCCTCGACCCGGACCGTGTCCGCGACCGTGTCGCGCACCGTGCCGTGCTCAGCGACCACGGCCAATTATCTGGTGGCGATGACCGGGCGCACCTCGACAGCGCCACCCCACGCCGCGGGAAGCTGCGCCGAGATCGCCACTGCTTCGTCCAAGTCTGCAGCCTCGAGCAGGTAGTACCCGGTCAGCGCCTCCTTGGTCTCGGCGTAGGGCCCGTCCGTCGTGATCACGTTTCCGCCACGGGCACCTTCCACGCGTACGACGGTGGCTGTGCTGGTCGGGTGCAGTACCGCACTTGCCCGGATGCGGTCAGCGTTGTCCACCGCGAATTTGCGGTATTCGGCGAGCTCAGCCGCCTGCTCGGGCGCCCACCAGTCCACATCTGCGGTATAGGTCAATGCCAGGTATTGCGGCATGGCAAGACTCCTTCGTTGCCGTCGGGGAACCACCGTGGTCCCTCACGAAAGGTACGAACGGGCGGCCGCGGAATGGACATGCGCGGATCGCTCGGTCGAGTCCTGCTACGGCGTATCTCGCCGGTCAGGTTTCGCCGCCGGCTTCCTCGGCAGTGGTCGCTGTGACGTCGTCGATCCGGTAGGTCTCATGCGCCTGCTTGACGGTCTCCCACGGCACTTCGCCGCGCCGGGCGAGCAGAGTGAGCGCACCGATCACGATCGACTGGGCATCGACCTTGAAGTGACGCCGCAACGCCGCTCTGGTGTCGGAGAGCCCGAACCCGTCGGTTCCCAGCGACAGGAACTCCTGCGGCACAAAGGGCGCGATCTGGTCTTGCACCGCGCGGACGTAGTCGCTGACCGCGACAACCGGTCCGGGCGCCTCGCCCAGCCGCTGCGTCACATAGGGGACGCGGGGCGGGCCATCGGGATTCATCAGGTTCCACTCGTCGGCGGCGACGGCCTCGCGGCGCAGTTCGTTCCACGACGTCGCCGACCACACATCCGCGGCGACCTGCCATTCGTCGGCTAGCCGCTGCTGTGCTTCCAGGGCCCAGTTCAGCGCGACGCCGGAGGCGAGGATCTGTGCCCGAGGAGTGTCCTCGCCGTCACCGAGCTCCGACGCCTGGTACCGGTACAGGCCCTTGAGTAGTCCCTCGACGTCGAGATTCTCCGGTTCGGCCGGCTGCACATAGGGCTCGTTGTAGATGGTCAGGTAGTAGAAGACGTTCTCGGGTTCGTCGCCGTACATCCGGCGCAAGCCGTCGCGCATGATGTGCCCTAGCTCGAAGGCGTAGGCGGCGTCGTAGTGGATCGCAGCCGGATTGGTGGAGGCGAGCATCACCGAGTGGCCGTCTTCGTGCTGCAGACCTTCGCCGTTGAGGGTCGTCCGGCCAGCGGTGGCACCCAGGACGAACCCGCGGGTCATTTGATCGGCGGCGGCCCAGAACGCGTCTCCCGTGCGCTGGAAGCCGAACATCGAGTAGAAGATGTAGACCGGGATCATCGGCAGGCTGTGGGTCGCGTACGAGGTGCCCACCGCGGTCCACGAGGCCACCGAGCCGGCCTCGGTGATGCCCTCGTGCAGGATGTGGCCGTTCTTGTCCTCGCGGTAGGAGAGGAACAGCTCGCGGTCGACCGGCGTGTAGTTCTGGCCGTGCGGCGAGTAGATCTTCAGCGTCGGAAACAGGGAGTCGAGCCCGAACGTGCGCGCTTCGTCGGGAATCACCGGCACGATCCGTGGGCCGATCTCGGAGTCCTTCAAGAGCTCCTTCAGCAGCCGGACCAGCGCCATCGTCGTGGCCACGGACTGTTTGCCCGAGCCACGCCGGGCCACCTCGTAGGCCTTGTCGTCCGGCAGCACGAGCGGGCTGGACTTGCCGTGGCGCTCAGGCAGGAAGCCGCCGAGCTGCCGCCGACGCTCGATCAGGTAGGCGTACTCGTCGGATTCGGTGCCGGGGTGGTAGTACGGCGGGAGCTTGGCGTCGAGGGCGTCGTCAGCGACGTCGATCTGCAGCCGGTCCCGGAACCCCTTGAGATCGTCGAGGGTCAACTTCTTCATCTGGTGAGTCGCGTTACGGCCCTCGAAGTGCGAACCGAGGGTCCAGCCCTTGATCGTCTTTGCCAGGATCAACGTCGGCTGGCCAGTGTGCGCGGTAGCGGCCGCGTACGCGGCGTACAGCTTGCGATAGTCGTGCCCGCCCCGCTTGAGCCCCCAGATCTGGTCGTCGGTCATGTTCTCGACCAGCTTTGCGGTGCGCGGGTCGCGGCCGAAGAAGTGCTCACGTACGTAGGAGCCGGACTCGGCCTTGTAGGTCTGGTAGTCGCCGTCGGGCGTCACGTTCATGAGGTTGACCAGCGCGCCGTCGGTGTCCGCAGCCAGTAGTGGGTCCCACTCCCGGCCCCAGATCACCTTGATGACGTTCCAGCCCGCTCCGCGGAACAGGGCTTCCATCTCCTGGATGATCTTTCCGTTTCCGCGGACGGGGCCATCGAGGCGCTGCAGGTTGCAGTTGATGACGAAGACGAGGTTGTCCAGTTCCTCCCTGGCCGCGAGTCCGATGGCCCCGATGCTTTCCGGCTCGTCCATCTCGCCGTCACCCAGGAAGGCCCACACCCGCTGCTGGCTGGTGTCCTTGAGGCCGCGGTTGTGCAGGTAGCGGTTGAACCGCGCCTGATAGATGGCGTTGATCGGTCCGAGGCCCATCGACACGGTCGGGAACTCCCAGAAGTCGGGCATCAGCCGCGGGTGCGGGTAGGACGGCAAGCCGCCGCCGAATCCGGCGTGGGAGAGCTCCTGCCGGAAACCGTCGAGCTGGTTCTCCGTCAGCCGGCCCTCGAGGTAGGCACGGGCGTAGATGCCGGGGGAGGCGTGGCCTTGGAAGAAGATCTGGTCGCCTCCACCGGAGTCGTTCTTGCCCCGGAAGAAGTGGTTGAAGCCGACTTCGTAGAGGCTCGCGGAGGATGCGTA
The DNA here is from genome assembly GCA_963831385.1 of uncultured Actinomycetota bacterium. Lineage (GTDB taxonomy): Bacteria > Actinomycetota > Actinomycetes > Jiangellales > Jiangellaceae > JACVRX01. The sequence continues at coordinate 20,634 of CAWHPW010000004.1, read as the reverse complement.
CGTGGAAATGTGGCCGCCGACCCCGATCCCCGGCCGCTGGGCGCGGTGCACCATGATCGCCGCGTTCCAGCGCATGTAGGCGCGGAGCCGTCGCTCGACGTGCTCGTCGCCGGGAAACCACGGTTCGGCTTCGGGCGGGATCGTGTTGATGTAGTCGGTGCTGATGAGACTAGGAACCCCCACCTGCCGCTCACGGGCGCGCTGCAGGAGGGCGAGCATGACGTAGCGCGCTCGGTTGCGACCGCGCTCGTCGACTACCGCGTCGAGCGAATCGAGCCATTCCCGGGTCTCGTCCGGGTCGATGTCCGGCAGCTGACTGGGCAAGCCGTTGCTGATGATCGGGGAGCGGTCTGCGGCCACGACAATCCTTAGGGTTCAGGACGCTCGCGCTGGCGTCTGCGTCGGCTTTGACGGTCGGCGTCTCTATCCTCTACCGCCAGGCGCAATGCGTCACGTCGGGGCTTTTTCTTCCGGTCCCGGCGGGGCAGGCTTGGATGTAGGTGTCAACGAGTGGGAGGTGACCTCATGCAAGCGCAGGTGGGCGACCGCCTTCATGTCCACGGCAGGACGGTCGGAAACGTCGATCGTGTGGGCGAGATCCTGGAGGTCCGTGGCGGCGACGGTAACCCTCCGTACCTCGTCCGGTTCGACGATGGGCATGAGGGCCTGGTCTTCCCCGGCGCGGACGCGACGGTCGAGCCGGCGTCCACGTCGGACTGAGGCGCGCGCGACCGCCTCGCTGACAGCATCGAGTGAGCAGTTCGCTTGCGCTCGGGGCTGCCACTTCGGTGGACTACGCCCACGAAGTCCGCCGACGGCGGGCAGGTGAGGAACGGGAGGAACACCGGTGGGCCAGACCGCGGGCCACTCCGACCAGCGCGACGAGTCGGCGCACCGACTCGGGCTGCAGTCCGGGCAGGTGGTCCAGGAACTCGGCTGGGACGAAGACTGCGACGACGACCTGCGTGCCGAAATCGAGGATGTCACCGGGTCGGAACTGCTGGATGCGGGCATCGGTGAGGTCGCCGACGTTGTCGTGCTGTGGTGGCGCCAGGGCGACGGCGACCTGGTCGACGCCCTGGTGGATGCGAAGACCGACCTGACCGAGGGCGGAAGCGTATGGCTGCTGACGCCCAAAGTTGGGCGAGGCGGATACGTCGACCCCAGCGACGTCTCCGACGCCGCGCCAACGGCCGGACTGTCGACCACCACGACTGTGTCAGCGGCCCCGGACTGGTCCGGGGTGAAGCTTGTCGCGCCGAAGAGTCCTCGCGCGGCACGCCGATAGGCCATCTGTGGATCTGTCTCCATCGACTTGACGAAACGGAGCATGCGGTGCCCTGCTACCGCTGCGGAGCACGTCAGACCGATCCGGACCACGGCGCCAGCCCCTGGCGGCGAGGAGTCCGTGGATCCGAGCAGGTACTGATCTGCCCGCAGTGCCAGATCACGGGCGACTGGACCACCGATCTGGACCGATGCCGGCAATGTGGCTCGACGGCGTTGGTTCGCCGACTCGGTCAGACCGTGTGCCGGGACTGCGATTCCATCCCGATCATTCACTCGCGGGTCGGCGGATATGACGGCCTGCCTACGCCGCCGGAGCCAGCCGACCCTGGCGATGACGCCCTCGCCGTCGAAGTGGCGGCGGCGATTGATCGAGTACTGGGGAGGCAGCCGGCCGCCGCGTCGGCCGGATCGTCGGCCACCGCCCGCGAGGTACCCTGAGCCTCCCTGCTGGGGCGCATAGCTCAGCGGGAGAGCACCCGCCTTACAAGCGGGGGGTCACAGGTTCGATCCCTGTTGCGCCCACCAACCCGGTCTGAAGGAGTCCGGAAGCCGAGACTGCGGAGAGCTGATTACCGGCGCCGCACGTCCGCCGCGTCGAGCCACACGCGGTGAACTTCCACCGGCTGTCGGGCATCCGCACGTACACGCGACGATCGGTCCAGCCGAGTGCCTCAGTCTCGAGCTCCTCCACCCATCCTCTGCCCACTCGATGCGGCACGACTCGGCACCGACGTTTGAACGCCTGATCGGGCATCTGCGCCTGGAGGGCGTTGAGGATCGCCTGTCTTCCGGCCTCCCACGGCGGCGGCGGCTCGACATACTCCACCCATCCAGTGTCGACATGTGCACGAATGGTCGTGGGCCCTGCGGGGCAGGAACGTTGGCAGTCTGTGCTCGCGACTACCCTGCTTGCCTTATGGCCGAGCGCATCTAAGTGGCGAGGGCTTTGCCTCGCCGCGCGGGTCATGGGCGGACTAGGGTCGCGCGACATGGTTGAGCGGCGCTCAATGAACGGCATAGATCTTCTGGTATGGGTCGCGACGTTGCTCGCGTTCCCAATTGCCGGGCTCGCGGGGAGAGCTGTGGCGGGGCCAGTCGACACGGTGTGGACAGCCGCGCTGGCTGGTGCGATCGCGGGCGCGGTGATCGGGGCAGCCCAATGGCTGGCACTTCGACGGATCGGCGCCGATCTTCGATGGATCGCCGCGACCGCGGTGGGTCTGGCAGTGGGCCTGGCGCTCGCGTTCGCCATCTTCGGCTACGGGGATACCGTCGGCGACCTCGCGGTCGTCGGTGCCGTGACTGGGCTCGGCATCGGGATCGCGCAGTGGTCGCTACTCAGAGCCCTCGTCGGCGGCGGTCTGGTTTGGCTGTGGGTACCGGCGACCGCTGCCTTTTGGGCACTGGGGTGGACTGTGACGACGGCGATCGGTGTGGACCCGGATGATCGGTGGGCTGTGCCCGGCCTGTCCGGTTCGACGACGTTGACCGTGCTGCTGGGTGGAGTCCTGTGGATTTTGACCCGCCCTGGTGTGCAAGACCGCACGTCGGCGTGAATGTCCCAGGTGGCTGGCGGGATCACCGTTGCCCGAATGCGATCGCCCGGCGAATCCGCATCGACATCGAGTAGTGACCCTTCCCGCCCCCTTTGACTTTCGGGCACCCTGAGCGCATGGAAGAACGTCGCCCGCCCAAGGTCCACGCCCAGTCCGATGCGCCGTCCGATGCGCCGTCCTATGCGATGCAGGTGCTGACGACTGAGCACTGGAGCCTGCTCGCCACCCGAGGCCAGGGCTTTAACGAGGCCTTTGCGCGCGCCGGGCTGTTCCTGACTATCTTGACCGGCTCGGTCGTTGCGCTGGCGCTGGTGGCCCAGGCGTCGGAGTTCGACGAGCGGTTCACCACCTTCGCTCTGGTGCTGATGCCGGTGGTGCTCTTCATCGGCCTGTCGACATTGGTCCGACTCGTCCAGAACAGCTTCGAGGACGTTCAATGGGTGCTTGGCATGAACCGCATCCGACACGCCTACCTCGAACGAGAGCCCGAGCTGGCGCCATACTTCGTGACCTCGCCCCATGACGACGAGACCGGAGTGATGACCACCCTGGGCGCAACAGCATGGCAGGAGCAGATGCGTGGCACGCACGCGTTCGTGACGACCCCGGGAATGCTGGCGGTGGTGAACGCCACGCTCGCCGGCGTGATCGCCGCCATGGCCGCCTCTGTGGTGGGAACCGGACCGGCCGTCGCAGCCGCGGCCGGCGTGCTTGGCTTCGTGATCTGCTATGCCGCGCTCCATCGATACACGCTGAAACAGATCAAGCTGGTCCGCCGCTGGAACCAACCAAGATTCCCCACACCGGAGTAGGGCAGCGCCTCCCGACAATCAGGGGCCGGGCGGCGCTGTTGTGCCCTCACAAGCTGCTCAGGACCGTCCGCCCTCTCGTCGTGCTCGCGGAACAAGTCCCGGACACGCCGCGCGATGTCCTCGTCGGCCAGGGTGCGGTCGAACGCGACGGCGCGGATACCGTCGAGCAACGCCAGCAACCCGGCGATGCCGTGACAGCCGGTGGTGGATACGTTGTCCATGGGCCGGGCTCTTCCCGGTCAAGGTCCCGGCCGGAGCGTCTATCTCCGCGTCCGAGCCCGCCTAGACAGTGACCGCCTTCACGCCTTCCGCTCGCCTGCGCTGCGCTCCACCAGCACGAACGCACACCGTTCAGACCGGGATGCCTTGCAAGCGGGGGGTCATTGGTTCGATCCCAGTTGCGCTCACCACCTGCGCTGAGGCATGTCGCACGTGCTGTCAGGTCACGCGGTCAGGCCGCGCAAGCGTCGTCGAGGTTCCGTTCGAGGCTGTGCTGTGGCTCGAGGACCACGTCCTCGGTGTATTCTCCGCACGCCACGCCAAAGTGAGCTACGGGGGGATCGCGATGCCGGATCGGAAGTCGGAAACTCGGCAGTGCCCGTTCTGCAAGGAAGAGGTCAAAGCGGCCGCGGTCCGCTGCAAGCATTGCCTAGCCGCGATCCAGCCGACAAGCCCCGACCACGAAGGCGTCTGTCCTTTCTGTAAGGAAGAGATCGACGTCGAGGCCATCAGGTGCAGGCACTGCAAGGCCGATCTCGCCTCGAGTGCGCGACGACTGCGTCGTGTGCCTCGACGTCAGATGTCCGCTCCGACCGCATTCGTCTCGCGAGGGGTACGTCCGCGAGGGGTACGGTCACGCCAGAACCTCCGTCCAAGATCGGCTGATGAAGGGTGCCCGGACTTCGATACCGATGACGAGGGAACATGGTGTTTCCTGGAGTCCAGCGAGCACTACTGCATCTACGAGCTGTGTGAGCCCGCTCCCGTCAGTCCTTACACCATCTTCGAGTAGCGTGCCGCCGCCGGCCTCGCGGTAGTCACGTGGGGCCCAACACCTGTCGTCTCAGCGAAACGACCATTCCACGGTGACGGTGACAGCTAGCTGTTGCTGTCCCGGCTCGATCGGCACCGCTGCCGAAGCTTCGGCCCCGGCGAACTGCATGTCGAACGCGCCATACTCGGGAACGGTCTCGGTGACACTCACGACCTGGCCGAGCCTGCGGCCAGCCTCGGCGGCATACAGCTCGGCCTTGGCCTGGGCATCTGCGAAGGCCTTCCGCCGCGCCGCCGCCAGCAGATCGTCGTCGTCCTCGACCTCGAAGGAAACCCCGAAGAGTTGGGCCGCGTTTCCGCCGGCCTCGATGCCGGCCGCAATGATTGTTCCGGCATCGGCGATGGTCCGAATCCTCGCAGTGAGTCCCTCGTTCACGGCATACCCAGTGATCCGTCCTTGCTTGCCGTACGTGGGATGGATGCCCGCGGTGGACGTCTGGATGTCGGCCTTGGCCACTCCTGCGTCGACCAGTGCGTCCTGCATGCGGGTCATGGCGGCGTTGGCGAGGTTGAGCGCCTCGTCGACAGTGGCGGCGTTGGCCCCGACGCCGAAGTCTGCGCGCAACGTGTCGGGCACACCGAGCACCTCACCGGTTGCGCTGACCAGCACGCCGTCACGGGCACCGTCAACAGGCTGCGTCGCGGCGGCAGCGCTCGCCGGGGCGATCACCGAGCGGTTGCCGAGCAGCCACGACGACAGCGCGACGAGCATGACCAGGGCGAGAAGTAGCACCATGGTGGAACGCGACCGGGTCATCGTTGCGACCCCCTTTCAGTTGATGTCGATTGGACGCGGTGTCATCGCCGCCGGTTCCGACCGGCCGGCATGGTCGACAGTGCCTACTGCGGACGAACTCGATGCCGGGTCCACGTCGTTGGACGGCAGACGGCGGATAGGGTCCAGCAGGTGCCGACCGTTGCCGACGTCGTGTCGACGCTCGACCGGCTGTACGACCCAGCCCGGGCAGAGTCGTGGGATGCCGTGGGTCTGGCCTGCGGCGACCCCGATGTCGAGGTCCGCCGGATCCTGTTTGCCGTCGATCCGGTCGGTGTCGTGGTTGAGGAAGCCGTGGCGTGGGGAGCAGAGCTGCTGGTCACACATCACCCGCTGTTTCTGCGCCCGGTGCACGGAGTGGCCGCAACGACGCCGAAGGGCCGCCTGGTGCATCGCCTCGTCGACGCGGGCACCGCCCTGCACGTCGTTCACACCAATGCCGACAGTGCTGATCCCGGTGTGTCCGACGCACTGGGCTGGGCGCTCGGCCTCGACGACCTGCGCCCGCTCGATCCGCAGCCAGTCGAAGCCGTTGACAAGTTGGTGGTCTTCGTTCCCGAGCCCGACGCCAACCGACTCGTCGACGCGCTCGCGACGGCGGGCGCAGGCACGATCGGTGCATATCAGCGGTGCGCCTGGACGACAGCCGGTATCGGTACGTTCCGGCCTGGGCCGGAGGCGGACCCGACAATTGGGTCGGTTGGCTCGATCGAGCGGGTCGCCGAGACGCGGGTGGAGATGGTGCTGCCGAGGGCCGCTCGGTCATCGGTGATCGCCGCGCTCGAGGCAGCGCATCCGTACGAAGAGCCCGCTTACGACCTGTACGAACTGGCGCAGCGGCTCGGAACGACCGGTCTCGGCAGGATTGGATCTCTGACCCGGACGGAGTCCTTCGGAACGTTCGTCGAGCGGGTCGCACGGGCCCTGCCGGCGACCGCGACAGGAGTACGCGGCGCCGGAGCCCGGGACACGCCAGTTCGCACGGTCGCGGTATGCGGCGGTGCGGGCGACTCGCTGCTCGACGCGGCCCGCGGCGCAGGTATCGATGCGTACGTTACGGCCGACCTACGCCATCATCCGACCGCGGAGGTGCGTGAACACGGGTCTCCGGCACTAGTCGACGTGGCCCATTGGGCCAGTGAATGGCCCTGGCTTGCCGACGCAGCGCACCGACTCGAGGAAACATTGGCGGCCGCCGGCACTACGGTGGTCACTCGGGTTTCGGTGATCCCGACAGACCCGTGGACATTGCATGTCGCATCGGAGTCACGATCACCCCGCGAGGAGGCGAGGCACCCCTGAACGCCGATCCGGCTGCCCAGCGCCAGCTGCTCGATCTGCAGGCGACCGACCTCGAACTCGACCAGCTCGCCCACCGGCGGGAGTCCCTGCCCGAGGCCGCCGAAGCATTGGAGCTCGCCCGCGCGCACTCTCAACTGCGCGACCAGGATGTGGCCGTCGCGACGGAGATCGCCGACCTCGAACGCGAGCAGTCACGTGCGGACGCCGACGTCGAACAAGTGCGCCAGCGCAAGGACAGAGACCGCGAGCGGCTCGATGCCGGCCAGGTGTCATCGGCCAAGGAACTGGAGAGCCTGCAGAGCGAAATCGCTTCGCTCGAGCGACGACAGGGCGTCCTCGAGGAGGCCGAGCTGGACGTCATGGAGCGGCTGGAAGACGCCCAACGACGGGCGGCCCGCGTCTCGGTTGATCGAGCGGAAATCGAACGACGTGGACGCGAGGTCCAGGGTGCACGCGACGATGCCTGGGCAACGATCGACAGCACGGTCGAGATTCTTCGGCGGCAGCGGGAGCTGATCGCCGCTGACATCCCAGCCGACCTGTTGGCCCTCTACGAGAAGACCCGGGCCGACCGCGGCGGCGTCGGCGCAGTCGAGATACGACAGCGTCGATGCGAGGGGTGCCGGATCACTATCGATCCAGCCGACCTGGTCCGGATCCGCGCGGCGGCGCCCGAGGTGGTCCTGAGGTGCGAGGAGTGCCGGCGGATTCAGGTGCGCACGGCTGAGTCGGGGCTGTGAGCGGTCGCCGGCTGGTCGTCGAGGCCGACGGCGGGTCACGGGGGAATCCCGGCCCGGCGGCCTACGGCGCGGTCGTCCGCGACGCCGAAACCGGCGAAGTACTCGCCGAGGTTGCACAAACCCTGGGCGTCGCGACGAACAACGTCGCCGAGTACCGCGGCTTGATCGCCGGCTTGCAGGCGGCTGCGGGTATCGACCCGGCTGCCGTTGTCGAGGCGCGGCTGGACTCCAAGCTCGTGGTCGAGCAGATGTCCGGGCGATGGAAGATCAAGAATTCTGCATTGCAGCCGCTGGCCCTGGAGGCCAACCGAGTACTACCGCCCGAGCAGATCACCTACACGTGGGTGCCGCGGGCTCGGAACGCGCACGCCGATCGGCTGCTCAACACTGCACTCGACGCAGAGTCGGAGGGGACACCACCGTCGACAGGTCTAGCCGAGAACGAACTGCCGGAGCCCAGCGACCCGCCCAGTCGGCTGGCTGGCTGGGCGCCCGAACTCGGCGTCCCGACGACATTGCAGCTTCTCCGCCACGGCCGGACTGTGATGACTGCGGCACGCCAGTTCAGCGGGTCGGGCTTCGACGGCCCAGCCTTGGACGACGAGGGGCGGCAACAGGCCGTCCGGGCAGCTCGGGCACTGACCGAGGCGGGCGCGGTCGTGGTCGTGACCTCGCCGATGCGGCGTGCCCGGGAGACCGCCGAGATAGTAGCTCGCGAGTTGGATGTGCCGGTCCAGGTTGACGAGGGCTGGCGCGAGGTCGACTTCGGCGCCTGGGAAGGATTGACGTTTGCTCAGGCCGGCGAACGCTTCCCGGCCGAGCTGGCCGACTGGCTGAGTTCGCCCGACGCGGCTCCGCCGGGCGGAGAGCCGGTCGAGGCCATGGTCGCGCGGGTCGCCGCTGCTCGGGACCGAGCGTTGGCCCAATTCCCGGGTCAGGCCGTCATCGTCGTCACCCACTCCCTTCCCATCCGGGCCGTGGTCCGCCTCAGCCTGGACGCCCCGCCGCATTCGATGTTCAGGCTGCAGCCGGCACCGGCGTCGATCACCGAGCTGCGGATCTACGCCGACGGCACGATCTCGATGGTGGGGTTCAGCCGGGTGCCGTAAGCACCCGACCCGCGAACTCGATCGACCGTCGTAGGGTGCGGCTCATGCCACGTCGACAACTGCACCTGGCTGATCATGCCGACCGGCTGCAGGCGGCCCTCGACGCCATCCACCTGGAGCTGGAAGTGCCGAGCGGGTTTGCGGCAGCGGCCACGGCTGAAGCTGAGCAGGCGGCCTCCGGACATCCGGGCGCGGGAGACGACCTCACCGACATCCCGTTCGTGACGATCGATCCGCCGACGTCGATGGACCTCGACCAGGCCGTACACCTTTCGCGAGACCGCCGCGGATACCGGGTGCGATACGCGATCGCCGACGTCGCGGGGTTCGTCCGTCCCGGTGGTGTCATCGACGTCGAAGCACATCGTCGCGGAGTGACGTTCTACGGCCCCGATCGGCGCGCGCCGCTGCATCCGGTCGAGCTCTCCGAGGGCGCAGCGAGCTTGCTGCCCGATGTCGAGCGCCCGGCGTTGGTGTGGGACCTGCGGCTGGACTCGGCGGGATCGCTGACGTCGACCCGGCTGACTCGCTCGCGGATCCGCAGCCGAGCCAAGCTCTCCTATGCCGGCGTGCAGCGGGATCTTGACAAGGGCACCGCCGGGGACATGCTCTCGCTTCTTCCCGAGGTGGGCCGGTTGCGGCAAGAGGACGAGCGGGCTCGAGGTGGAGTCTCGCTTCCGGTGCCGCAGCAGGAGATCGTCTCGAAGGACGGCGGCTTCGAACTCCGATATGAGGCGCCGCTTCCAGTGGAGGGCTGGAACGCGCAGTTGTCGCTGTTGACGGGCATGGCGGCGGCGGCGGTGATGCGCGAGGGCCGGGTGGGAATCTTTCGGACGTTGCCCGCAGCCCGTCCGCACGACCTCGCGCGGCTGCGCCGTACGGCCAAGGCACTGCATATCCGCTGGCCCGAGGAGTTGTCCTACGCCGACCTGATTCGATCGCTCGACCCCTTACCGCCGGCGCACGCAGCCTTTCTCAACCAGGCCGCGACGCTGTTTCGCGGGGCTGGCTACGACGCGTTCGACGGTGGCGTGCCGGCGAAGGCCGGACATGCCGCGATCGGCGCGGAGTACGCCCATGTCACCGCGCCGCTGCGGCGACTGGTCGACCGATACGGGCTCGAGGCATGTGTCGCCCTTCTGGGGGGCGTCGAGATACCCGACTGGGTGCGGGAAGGGCTGCCGCGTTTGCCCGAGGTCATGGCCGAAACCGGTCGCCGGGCTGGTGCCTACGAAGCCGCGTGCGTGGCGCTCGTCGAAGCGGCCGTGCTGACGGGGCGGGAGAACGAGACCTTTCCCGGTGTGGTCGTCGACATCTCCCGAGCGTGACGATCGTGGAGAGGTGGTCATCGAGGAGCCGGCGGTGCGCGGGCGCGTCCGTGGCGAAGAGCTACCACTGGGCGAAGAGATTTCCGTCCGGCTGGTCGAGGCGTCCATCGAGGCACGCAAGATCGCCTTCGTGCTGGCGTAGGCGGACCGGACGTATCCGGGTAAGCCGCCGGACCGCCCGCGTGAGCATGGACAGCGTGGGCAGTGCGCGTGACGTCGACTTCGCGGAGTACTTCGTCGCGCGCGCTCGGTGTTGCGGCGCACTGCCTTCGTGATCGTGCAGGACTGGCACACCGCCGAGGACGTCACTCAGCGCGCCTTTGTGAAGCTGCCGCTATCTCAACGACCTCTCGGTCCGGGAGACGGCGGAGATGCTGCGCATCGCCGAGGGGACGGTGAGGGCCCACACGTCGCGTGCCCTCGACACGCTGCGCCGACACCTGCCCGACCTGATCAGCACGACCCCCGCCTCCGAGGAGACGCCATGAGCGAGAAGGATCTGAGCACCCTGCTCCACGACCGGTTGACGCTGCTCGAGCCGCCGTTGAGCATCTCGCCGGCCGCGAGCATGCAGGCCGGGCGCCGCGTCCGTCGGCTCCGCACCGTTCTGGTCGTCGGCGCCGCCGTCGCGGCCGTGAGCGGGGTGGTCGCCGCAGTGGCACTTGGCGGTCTCGGGCCGGCCGACCCGACTCTCGTTTCGATCGACACCGGATCGGTGCCGATCGACCAGGCGATCGAGGATGTCGTGGCCCGCGATTACGCGCCGCACTTGGGCACGCTGCCGGAGGCACGCGTCACCGCCACCGACGACGCGGGCGGGACGGTTCCCCTGGACGCCCCGGGAGTCACTGGGATCGGGGTGAAGTACGAGCTGCCCGGCGAGCACACCGTGACGCTCGCGGTTCACGCCGCCGACCCGACCGCCATCACCGATTGCGCCGACTGGGACCGGAATGGGACGGCTGTGGCCTGCGATGTCAGCTCGCTCCCGGACGGGACGACGATCATGACCTCGGTGCTCGCCTTCGGGCCTCCGGCACCGGGCCTGTTGCCCCGGCTGCCCACCATCTTGACTGCCGAGCAGCTCGCCAACGCTGATCCCACCACGCTGACCTGGAGCCATGGGGTGCTGGTGCGCACTCCGGACGGAGACATCAGCGGCACCTACGAGCTGCTGCCAGCCCCGTCGTACGACACCGCACAGGCCGCCTGGCCGTTACCGGACGACGCGCTGCTCGCGGCTGCAACCAACCCCGCTCTGACCGGCCACGACTTCGACTGAAAGGTCCGGGTCGGATTGCGCCGGCTGTGCCCCCCAGATCGAGCGGCAGTCACGGCGGGGCCAGCAGCCGGTTGACCGACCTGTCTTGAGACGAATTGGGAGCCGTCCGGGCGGCAACCGCCACGACGCGAATCACAGGAACCGCGTCCCTCGGAGCAGCTGCCCCGTTGTGCCCGACGATGGCCGGAACCGGGTGGCACGACCTGGCGTCCAAATAGCATGAGAAGTGTCATGGGTGCTCGCCGCACGCTGGTGCTGGCCGTGATGGGTCTGGCGCTCATGGCGTGCGGGGATGAGCCGGCCGGCACATCACGTGATCCGGCGGCCGACCGAGGCGACCGCTACACCACCACGGCCACTGTCATCGAGGCGCCGGGCCATGGGCCACGTCTGTGTTGGTCGGTGATGGAATCGCATCCGCCCCAGTGCGGAGACGGGGTCGAGGTCGTCGGCTGGGATTGGACTGTGCTCGACGGTAGCGAGGCGGCGGGAGGCACCACCTGGGGGATGTACGTCGTGGTCGGCACCTACGACGGCAGGCGCTTCACCGTCACGGAATCACCGACGCCACACGTCCAGCCAGAACCGACGCCGGCACCTCCGCCCGCCACGACGCCGTGCCCGCCGCCCCCCGACGGCTGGGCCGTGGTGGATGCGGCCACCACAACGGACGAGGCCAGGGATGCTGCCGTCGCATACGCGCATGCGCAGCCTGACTACGCCGCGGTGTGGGTCGACCAGTCGAGGAACCCCGCCTGGGCCATGAAGAAGTCGGAGATCACCGCGGACACGCTGTGGATGTTCAACGATCCGACCAAGCTGATACTAAACGTCCAATTCACCGGAGACCTGGAACGTCACGAACAGGCGCTGCGAGCCATCTGGGGCGGCGCGTTGTGTGTCACCTCAGCTGAGCGAACGTGGGCCGAACTGGAAGGCCTCCGCGCCGCTCTGCACGACGAGCTCGATCCGCTGGGCTCCTCTGTCGACGAACGCGCCGGGCAGGTCTATCTGCAAGTGATCCTCGAGGAGGGGTTGCAGGCCAAACTCGACCAGCGCTACGGCGCGGGCCTGGTGCGGGTCAATGCGCTACTGACGCCGGTGGCCTGAGGTCAGTCGGGCTGCCCGCGGTCGTCGTTCTCGGGCTAGGTCGGCGCTCCGACCGGAAACCGTACAGATCCACGACCTCGCCCAGCTCGTCGCCGACCTGCGCGGCGGCTGGCGGCATCTGTCTGGGTAGCCATGCGGTCGTTTACGCGGTGACCTGGTGGGAATCAGTACCGCTACCGGTACTCGCCTCCGGTGCCGTCGCTGCACTTGTATCGCATTTCGACAAACCACCGAAAAGACGAGAAGTAGAAGGAGGGAACGACCATGGGCATCGTTTGGACTGTCCTGGCCATCATCGGCCTCATTGTCGTCATCGCTTGGATTCTCTGAAGGACTAGCGATGCGCTCTCGACCTCGCAGCCGAACCCGCGCGGCTCGGGCTGCCCCCTGCCCAGCACCTGCGGTCACGCCTAGCTTGGGCATGGTCACGCGAGCGCAGCGGAGACGCTGGACACGTAATCGCACCTGTGGCCGGGATAGCGACGACTGCACCCGCGCGACAGTGGCTCGGTACTTCTTGCGGACTGGGTGCGCACTCTTCACCCGGGGGAGTGATGTAACCGGAGGTCAAAGCGATGTGGGGGACGAGCTGGCCTGTAGGCCGGAACAAGACTCCGGACATTTCCGTGACCTGCGGAAACGCCGAAAAGTGCGCCTGAGCTGCGCGGCACTGTTCGAGGCGATCCGGTATCTGGCCACAGCGGGCGTCTCGGTCGATGACGCGGTGGCCGAGCTGCGCGAGCTGGCGAACGGGCGCGGCGATTTGCTCGCCGAGCAGGCCGGGCTGATGACCGGATACGCGGAAGTGGCTCCGGTGACGGACGCGCACCGGCTCGCGGCTCGACTGCTCGTGCTGGCCGGGGCGGACGCGGACGCGCTGCCGCGCTGGATCGAGATCGGTCGGCAGCGAGCGTCGGCACCGATGCATTCGGCGTAGCGGCGCGGGGAGGTTCGAACACTCGCTCATGCCGATGATCGGATGTCCAGATCAGTCTCGTGACGGCTGAGTCATCGCGAGGTGTGACCTGCTCCGGTGGTGAGTGCGCGGCCCGATCGTGATTGCGTGCTGTGGGCGGATGGTGCGTACGCTCCGGGACGTGAGCGGTGGCATGACGTACGCACACCTTGGGCGGTCGGGTCTGCTGGTGAGCAGGATCGCGCTGGGGACGATGGACTTCGGGCACCTGCTGGACGAGGCGACCAGCTTCGGCGTCATGGACGCTGCGGTGGAGGCGGGGATCAATCACTTCGACACCGCCGACGTCTACGGCGGTCCGCAAGCCGCGGACATGGCTATGGGCTACGGCGTGTCGGAGGAGGTGATCGGACGATGGCTCCAGCGCAGCGGGCGCCGCGACGACATCGTCCTTGCGACAAAGGCGTACCAGCCGATGGGGCTCGGGCCTAACGACCGGCGTCTGTCCGCGTACCACCTGCGGCGGGCCTGCGATGCGAGCCTGCGCCGGCTGCAGACCGACCACATCGACCTGTACCAGATGCACCACATCGACCGAGCCACGCCGTGGGAAGAGATCTGGCAGGCGATGGAGCAGCTGGTCCGCGAGGGCAAGGTGACCTACGTCGGCAGCAGCAACTTCGCCGCGTGGGACGTCGCACTGGCCCAGTCCGCCGCCAACGCAAGGAACTTCCTCGGTCTGACCTCGGAGCAGTGCCTTTTCAACCTGGCCAAGCGCAATGTCGAGATCGAGCTGGTGCCCGCACTGCGCAGCCTCGGCATCGGCCTGGTCGCCTACAGCCCCCTGCACGCCGGACTGCTGGCCGGCGCGCTGGAGGCCGTCACGGCCGGTCGCGCGTCGAGCGAGATGCAACAGCGGGTCGCGGCCCAGCACGAGCAGCTTGAGGCGTACGAACGTCTCTGCCGCGAGCTGGACGCCAAGCCAGCGGACGTGGCGCTGGCCTGGTTGCTGGGCACACCTGGGGTGTCGACGGCGATCGTCGGGGCCGGTTCTGTCGAGCAGCTCCGCTCGAACCTTGGCGGAGTCTTGCTGATGCTGGCGGCCGAGGTCGTGCAGAAGCTCGAGGACATCTGGCCAGGTCCAGGTGAAGCGCCGCAGGCTTACGCCTGGTGACTCGCCGCCGTACCGGCGCGTCACTGGTTCAGTGGCGGCTTCCTCTCATGCCGCAGACAGTGCGCTGGCGGTGTAACCGGCTCGGTCGTACTCGACGACCGGCGCGGCCGTTTCGGCGCTCAGATCGGCGTACTGGGCTGCTGACGGTGCAGTGTGCGGGCATACCGAAGTTTTCCTACCCGGAAAGAGAGCCACAGAGTGTCTCTTGACCGGTCCAGAGCCGCTCGTCGAAAAAACCGGGTCCGTGGTCCTCGACAGCATTGAGCACCCGCGCATCGACGACAGCGACGACGAGTGACGGCATCGAGCCCGCGCTCGCAGTGCGGCCGGGGGCGAACTCGTGCGCTCGCACGAGGTTCCATCCGCGGTCCGTTGGTGCTGACCTCGGAACCCGTCCTGCGCCTTTCCAGCCACTGGCGTATGGGCCAAGCCTGGCAAGCCTGCACGCTACTGCTACCCGACCACAGCTTCTCGTTACCTTGGCTGCGTGCGGCGCTTCGAGGACGAGGATTTCACCGGGGCGGTGTTCCGCGAGTGCGACCTGAGTAGGGTACGGCTGGTCGGCGTGGTCATGCAGGACGCCGAGATAGACGGTCTGGTCACCAACCTGGTGGTCAACGGGGTCGAGGTCATGTCGTACGTCGAGGCCGAGCTCGACCGCCGGCACCCGGTGCGCCGGCTGATCCGGTCCACCGAGCCGGCCGACCTGCGGGAGGCCTGGCGGCAGCTGCGGGACGACTGGGCTACGACGGCCGAGCGGGTCCGGTCCATGCCAGCGGGCAGCGAGCATCGTGGCGTCGACGGCGAGTGGTCGATGGTCGAGACCCTGCGTCACCTCGTCTTCGTGCACGATTCGTGGTTCCGGCGCTGCGTGCTCGGGCTGACCGAACCGTTCACGGCCATGGGTCTGGCAGCGCCGTTCGTGCCCGACCAGGAGGAGCAGGGGCTCGACCGGTCCGCCCGGCCGAGCCTCGATGAGGTGCTTGACGTGCGCGACCGGCAGGCGTCGGAGATCGAGGTGTGGCTGGCCCAGGTCACGCCCGAGCAGCTCGCGCAGACCGCGCCGGTGCCCGACGGGGACGGGTGGCCCCCGTACGCCAAGGGGCGGTCGGTGCGGCAGTGCGTCGGCACCGTCCTCAACGAGGAGTGGGCCCACCACGGCTTCTGCGTGCGCGACCTCGACAAGCTGTCGGGTCAGGAGGCTCCGTCGGCCCAGCGATGAGCGAACAGAGCAGCTCCGCGGGACGCCCGCTCCTGCCGCGATCCGACCGGAGCGTCATTCCGCCGCCTGTCGGCGCGTAGCAGACCACTGGATCTGCCGATAAGCGAGCACACTCGCGCGATGCGTCTGGCTGTTGCTCGTCAGACCGAGGTGCTCCGGGGACGGGCCGGTTACCCGGCTCGGGGTACTTGCCGCCGGCGCTGCCGGTGTTCGTTCGCCACCCTCGTCGGCCGAGCCGTAACCCGACGAGAGCGACCGGGCACCTCCGGCTGACCCCGTCTCATCGGCCGCAGGTCGGACACCGCGCCGGAGCCGATGCCGCCTGCTCACCGCCGAGCCAGACCAGCTCCGGGTCACCGGCCAGCCGCCACGTCTCGGCGAGCTGCGTCGGCGGCTTGTCCGCGATCAGCGCGCGCGGCCAACTCTCGTCGCCGAGGCTGCGATAGGACGCGACACCGGTCCGGGCCACCCCGCCGAGGGTTTCCAACCCGAGCGACCACTCGTAGCCCTCGTGGGTGATCTCGTCGGCGATCCGCTGGCCTTCGGCGCCGAGCAGCTTCACCCACAGCGCGGCCCCGTTGTCGACGCTCTGCACCGCAACGCCCTTCCCGCAGATCGTCTCGACCGGCTTGTCGCCGCGCCGTTCCGGTGTGCTGCCTCTCGTGATCACCCGCAGCGGATGCCGTGCATCGAAGCGCACCGCGTCGGCGCTGTCGGCGACCAGCGCGACTAGCCAGCGGCCGGTGTCGTACAGCCCGGCCCGGTTTGGCACGTCGAGCGTCGTCGCGATCATGTCGGCATTCTCCGCCCGCCGAGCCGACCTCGCGGCGTCGTCGTGCTCGCGCTCATCGCAGCAGCTCCTGCACGTCGCGTGGCATCGCGCTCGCCAGCAGCTCCGGCTGCCACGCGCCGAGCCGGTCGGCGGTGCGGGTCAGCCAGATCGACAGCAGTCGCGGCCCGCGCCATTCGCCTGGTGTGCGATGGGTGTGCGATGGAATCCGGGCCACTTGGGTATAACCGCAGGTCAGAGCGCTAATGGGGGACGAGCTGGCCTGTAAGCCGGATTCTGTTCCCGCCTAATCGGTGACCTGCGGCGATGCGCCTAGAGGCGCTCTGACCTGCACTTTTATGCGTTGGTAGCCGTTGGCTGCCGATGGGGGTTTGCGGACATCTTGCGGACTCTCTGCGGACTGACCTAGATCAACAAGGCGGCCCCGACAGGTGCTGCGAACACCTGCCGAGGCCTCGACCGATCCACCTGACTAGAGAGGAGATCGACCGTGAGCACCATTCCACCACCCGAACCCCGCCACGGCATCGCCGAACTGCTCGCCTGGTCGGCGCTGTCAGGCACTCGCCTACGATCGCACGCTCGACCGGGCGACGCGCTGCGCGGGATCCGGGACGCGTTCGGCGTGTACGACGGCATCAACGACGACGAGTGAGTTTGGTTCAGCAGCATGGTGTCGGCCGAACGGCCGACACCATCCAGGCCCGCCCGTTAACATGGCCGGCGGCACGCCCGTGGGCCCGGCCCCGGCACCCGCAGCCTCGGAGGAGGACGCCATGCCACGCCTGTTGTCCCGCGCCACGGTCACCGCCGCGACGCTCGGCTTCGTCTGCGCCTCGCTTGTCGTCACCGCGACCGGTTGGGCATCCAACGCCGGCCAACCTGCTGGGCAGAAGTCCCCGGCCGCCGCGCAGCCGGAGGTAGCGCACTGGGCTGATCGCCTCGCCCATCGCGACACCGCATCCGGTCGTCGCGGCGGACGGCAAACGCCATCTGGTCTACGAACTGCAGTTGATCAATGTGGCCGGGGTGGCCGTCACCGTCGACCGGGTGGAGACGGTCGACGCCCGCTCCGGACGGGTGTTGGCCGTGCTGGAGGGCGATGCGGTCGCCGCGGTGATGAGGCCTTTCGGCGGCAAACCGCCCGGCTCGACGCTTCAACCGAGTGAGGCCGGGGTGATCCTGCTAGACGCCACGCTCCCGCAAAGCGCCCCGGTGCCTCGGACTATCGCCCACGACTTCAGCCTGACCTACGCCAGCGACGTGGGTTGCCCGCGCAACAGCGCAGCGGCGTCGTGCAGGTCGCCCGGGACCGTCCGGTCGTGGTCGACGCTCCCCTGAAGGGTGCCGGGTGGGTCGCCGTAAATGCCTGCTGCAATGGGGCCACTTCCACCGCCAGGCGATCAACCCGATCAACGGCGCGTTCTACGTCGCCGCAGCGATTCGCCATCGACTTCGCCCGGCTCACTCCGGACCGCCGGGTCTTCGACGGCGATCCCGAGCAGCTAGGCAGCTGGCCCGTCCTACGGGGCGCAGATCGTCTCCGCCGCCCGGGGCGTCGTGGTCGGCACCCGCGACGGGGTCGCCGACAACGTGCCGGTCGGCAGCCTGCCGCCGATCACCCTCGACAACGTCGGCGGCAACTACGTCGTCGTCGACATCGGCGGAGGGAAGTTCGCCTTCTACGCACACCTGCAGCCCGGCAGCCTCACGGTCAGCGTCGGTGACCGGGTCCGCCGGGGACAGGTCACTGGGCCTGCTCGGCAACAGCGGCAATAGCGACTTCCCGCACCTGCACTTCCACGTGATGGACTCGCCCTCGCCCCTCGCCTCCGACGGGTTGCCCTACGAGTTCGACTTCTTCTCAAGCCCGGGCAGCATCGCCAACGCCGACCAGGTGCTCGCCGGCGAGCCGGCCGTGTTCGACCCCGCATTGAGCGGGCCGCATTCCCACCAGATCCCGATGGATTTGCAGGTGGTCGATTTCCGGCCATGAGCCCACCCGCCGCACTGACCTCCCCGGAGCGGATGGGGCCGACGGGCTGCGCTCAGCGGCCCGCACCCCACGGGGCATGAGTGCGGGCCCTTCCCACGAGCCAAACATGCCGCCGCAGCGTACGGCAGTCGGCCGATGGCAACCCCTAGACGTATGCGAACATCTGTTCGACACTGGGGTATGGACCGTCAGCCCGTCGAGTACCCGCCGGACAAGTGGCGCGGCGAGCTCGAGGGCATGTACATCAAGCACGACGGCGATATCCCGGTCACGGTCAAGGTGACATGGACCGACGGCACCGAGGGCGAGGTCAACGCATGGACGGGCCAGTGGACCCGCACGCACGTTTGCGTGTTTCGCGAGTCGGCGCCGCCGTATCACCCGTTCTGGGTGCGCGCCTCAGACGTCAAGCGTCGCTAGTCCTGCTGTGGCTGGCCGCCCTGCAGGCCGTCGACATAGGCCATGAACTCCTGCGGCAACAACCACTCTTGCTGATCGAGTGGCACATTAACGAACCATGCGGCTGACGACGGCCCGCCGGCCCGAGAGATCTCGGCGGCCACATCGCCCGAGACCATCCCGCGGCGATGCTGCCGAACGGCCTGCTGGGTTTCCGGGGAGAGCTTCGAGTACAGCTCTGCAGGAGCGATCATCCCGCGAGGGTAGAGGAAGTGATGTCGCCCGCGCGTGGCGCGGGTCGTGTCACTGGCAAACGGGCCGGCGGGCGCAGGCGGCTCAACGGTCGGAAAGGAGGACGACCTCCCACACCTTGCCCATCACGTCCACAAATGGGTTTGACGCCCGCCGGGCCGAACTCATGACGCCCAGCGGCGCAGCCTCGCCCACGGCAGCTCACCCGCGGCGCAGACCGCTAGATGGGTGAGCGATACCCGCCGCCACTGGACGCCGGTCGAGTGCCGTACCGCGTCGCCGATCCACGCCGGCGAGATCGGCACCGAGCCCCAGCGGTCGACGAGGTCGAGCAGCCCGTCCCCGGTCGGTGTCTCGGCGGCCTCGACGATCGCGTCGAAGCCGAGCGCCGGCGTAGACCGCCACTGGACCACCTGACCGGCGACCGGGCCGAAATGTTGGACTTGCAACGGCACCGACGGATCCAGCACCGACGCCGAGTCGCGGGCGAACCACTCCTGTCCACCGCCGGACAGTCGCACCGGCTGCTCCCAGCGCAGCACCTGAGCGTGCAATTTGCGGCTCCCGGCGGACCGGACGAACAGCCGCGTGTTCACCCGCCGGTAATGCATTACTCCGCCGTCCATGTCAGCCCCCCTGCTGCACGAACTCGGCCGCCGTCTCCGGGCGAGCGTTCCTCGGCGATCACATTCCCCAAACCGTCGTGCGCCTGGAGGACTTGCATCGAGCCGTAGTTGCGTTGCCTCCTGTCGATGCGCTCGAAGCGCTCGACGGCGTCGGCCCACGGGTACATGCCGGGCTCGGCGTTGCTTGCAGCGGCCTTCGCCAGTCGCAGCTCGCCCGGGCCTTTCCAGTACCCCGCCGGCAGCGAGAGGGGTCGCAGGTAGCGCTGGAAGACCACAGCGCGGTCGCGGTCCCGCGGATGACTCGGACCGTCGACCCAACCGGCACGCTGGAGCACCGCGAGCAGCTCGTGGCACGCCGTCCAGGTGTCGACCAATTGGCGCAGCCGCGTCCACGTCGTGAAGTGCCGCGTGTCGCCGTTGCCGGCCCGTAGTGCGGTCGTCTCGTCGACGACCCCCGGCGGCACCGCCACGGCCAGCTTCGCGGACTCGGCGACGACGACAGCAACCCTCGCTCGCAGCGCATCGAAGATCCGCCGGTCCGGCCTCACGGGCAGCCGCAGCCGCCTTCGTGTGGCACAGACTCACGCTGGCGACCACCAGCTTTGAGCTCGGGCTGTCGTAGCTCCAGCGGCCCCAGCCGTTCAGCGCGGGCAGCTTCCCGGTGGCTGCGGCCGTCTCCACGTGCTTCGCGTATTCGGTCTCTTCGGCCTTCCGCGCCGCCTCGAGTTGCTTGTTCAGCTCATCGGCGCGGCTCAGATAGGCACGCGCCGGTCGGCAAGCGGCTTGTCGACCTCGCCACCCAACTGGGCGGCCTTCTCGTAGATCTCTTCCACGTAGCCCATAAGGGCCTCCAATCAATCCATTGCTCCAGTGCGCGGTTCGATTATCGCACGCCAACGTCC
>CAWHPW010000003.1:0-41576 GCA_963831385.1 uncultured Actinomycetota bacterium | reverse complement strand
ATGTGCGAGCTCGGTTGATGCTTGACGGAACCGGCTCGGTTGATGGTTGACGGCGTTCCGGCTGATAGTTGACACCGACTTCGGTTGATTCTTGACACTCCTTGATCATGAGGGAGTTGAGTGTGGCCGAGCAGCGGTATCGCGCGGTGTTGGCGGTGGAAGCCTGACCCGGTCAGGCTCTCTCTCGCCGTGCTCGATCTCGTAAGTGCACTCGCTGCCGCCGGATCCGAGGACGTGTTCACGCCAGTCGTGCCCACATGCCTCGCACGAGCCCACATACGGCTGGCACCAGTGGATGCGTCGTCCCCAGAACTGCGCTCCGACGGCACCGCCTGCGGAGTCTTTTCTGCGGGCCACTGGTGGCAGTCTCGGTGAGCACACCAGCATCGGAACGGCGAGAAGGGATGTCAGGCGAGGATGGTCGACCGCGACCTCGCTCGCAGATTCTCCAGCGAAATCCGACGGTGACTTGCCGGAGCTGTGTTCCACGTCGGGAGGGCTCGAGCGAGCGTCGACGATCCTCTCAATTCGATGGCCCCCGAATGGAGCGCGTCACGCCATTCGATCTGTCCGAGGTGCCAGCGCGCGAACGCCAGGGGTTCGTTGACGACGACGATCAGTTCTTCTTCCCCGCCGGGATGCTTCTCGCAGATCTCGGCATCGCCCCGATCGATCAGCAGCCAACCGCGCTTCCCGCGAGGGGGAAGCGTCGGATAGTCGAAACAGACCAGCACCCGTCGGCGAGGAAGGCGTTCACGATTGAGGTAGTAGTTCACCCACGCCCACAGCACGACGCCGGGATGAGCGTGCTCAGGCTTCAGCTCGGCCCATTTCGAGCCCCACCGTCCGAGAGCCAAAATGACGTCGGCCAATTCCCGCCCTGCCTCGGTCGGCTCGTAGGTCGATCCCATGCCGACG
Source organism: uncultured Actinomycetota bacterium (assembly GCA_963831385.1). Classification (GTDB taxonomy): domain Bacteria; phylum Actinomycetota; class Actinomycetes; order Jiangellales; family Jiangellaceae; genus JACVRX01. The sequence continues at coordinate 40,658 of CAWHPW010000003.1, read as the reverse complement.
GGCTTGGGCCGGATCTCGATCACGCCAGCGCGTTCCAACTCGCGCAGACGCTTCGAAAGCAGCCCACGAGAGAGCCCCGGTGCGCCGACGGCGATCTCGTTGAATGTGCGACAGCCGACAATGACGATGTTTCGCATGATGATGAAGGACCACCGCTCCGAGAGGAGCTCCGAGGCCCTCGCGACCGGACAGTACTGGCCGTACGTCCGCATGCCGACAGGATGTCATCGCGGGGCCGTAGTCGCCAGTTCAGATTCTGAACTCGATTCACCCGGCACGCCTTTGCGCGTTCGGGCACCTGCCAGGTTCAAAACGTGCACTTGCGGCGCACCTGCGGGCCACGCACATTGAGCGGTGATCGGATGCGGGAGGGTGCCGTGACTGAAGACGTCGGTGTAGTAATAGTCGGAGCTGGCCAGGCCGGCCTCTCCGTGAGTTACGAGCTGTCCCATGCGGGAGTGGAACACCTGATCCTCGAGCGCGACCGCGTCGGGGAATCATGGCGTGGGCGCTGGGACAGCTTCTGCCTCGTCACGCCTAACTGGACCGTTCAGTTGCCCGGCGGCCGGTACGAAGGAGACGACGAGAATGGATTCATGCCGCGAGATGAGGTAGTGGCGCACCTCGTTCGCTATGCGGACAGCTTTCGAGCACCGGTACGTGAGGGCGTCGACGTGCTTGGCCTCGAGCCGGGCGACGACGACCGGCTTGTGTTGCGGACGTCATCGGGCGACATCCGCGCGCCACACGTCATCGTCGCCACGGGTGCGTTCCAGAGACCTCATCGCCCGCCGGGCGTCGATGGGCTTCAGGCGTCGCTCCACATCATCGACGCAGACGAATATTCCAATCCTGGCGCGCTGCCCCCCGGCAAGGTGCTGGTCGTCGGCAGCGGTCAGACCGGTTGCCAGATAGCGGAAGATCTCTCCGAAGCGGGCCGCCACGTCTTCCTTGCATGCGGGCGCGCGCCCTGGTTGCCCCGTCGGATCGAGGATCGAGACTTCGTCGCGTGGATCGTCGAGACGCCGTTCTTGGAAGCGAAGCTGGCCGATCTCCCGAGCCCGGCAGCGCGGCTGATAGCCAACGTGCAGGCCACCGGCCGCGACGGAGGCCACGATCTGCACTACAGGACTCTCCAGGCAAGTGGAGTCACTCTGTTGGGTCACTTCGAGGGCGCCGAGGATGGCGTTGCGTACTTCGCGTCAGACCTCGCGGACTCCGTGGGATTCGGCGACGCGCGTTACGCCGACGCATGCGGACTCATCCGGACCTCGTGCTCCGCGCGCGGGATAGCGGCGCCCGAGATGCCACCTCCGGCGCCGTTCGAAGCGGATCCGCCCGAGCGATTGAGGCTCGCGGGTTTCGGGGCCGTCATCTTCACATCGGGTTTCCGGCCCGACTACACGGGGTGGATCAGGTTCTCGGATGCGTTCGACGAGATGGGCTTCCCCCGGCAGGAGAACGGTTCCAGCACGGTCGTGCCGGGGTTGCACTTCATGGGCGTGCATTTTCAGCGAAAGCGGAAGTCGGCGACCTTCCTCGGCGTCGCCGAGGACGCCGAGGTCATGGCGGAGCGCATCGTAGGGAACTGGTCGTCACATGCGGCGTATGCAGCACGCGGATAACGTTGCATGCTCACCGTCAACGAGTACGCCGACCTCGAGTTCTGGACGCCGGTTGGTCGCTCCGCACGCTCGACCGGTTGAAGGAGGCCGCTGAGCCATGCCCAAGCCCGAGCTGGAGTTCTTCCCCGTCAGCAACACTCCGTGGCGTCCCGTGCAAGGCAGCAAGTGCGAGGGCCTCGACGAACGCGTGCTGGCCGCCGACGGCACCGTGGCCACCCGCATCCTTCGCTTCGCTCCCGGCACCGACACCACTGCGAACGGCGAGCAGGCGCACGAATTCTTCGAAGAGGTGTACCTCCTCTCCGGATCCCTCATCGACCTCCGACTCGGACAAACCTTCTCGACCGGGATGTACGCCTGCCGCCCGCCAGGGATGCTGCACGGCCCCTGGACCTCCGAGGAGGGCTGCGAGATCTTCGAAGTCCGCTACGCAGCCACGTAGCTCCTTACCTCGGTGGGTTCCTCGCTGACTGTTCGCTCGGCCCGGGTCGAGGACGTTGCGCAGATGGCGCGAGTCAATGTGCGGTGCTGGCAGGAGACGTATCGGGGGCTCATGTCGGATGCGGTACTCGATGATCCGGGCTTCCTGGCTGCTCGGGAGCGGTTCTGGACTGCCGCGTTGACCGACGAGCAATATCGCGAGAACCGGGCGGCTGTCGCCGAGCGGGATGGCGAGATGATCGGGATCGCCATGTCGGGCCCGGCCCTGGACGCTGCGGCGGCGTGGACGAGGCAGCTGTATGTGCTCTATGTGTTTGCAGCCGACCACGGCACGGGTGCTGCGCGAGCGTTGTTGGAGGCCGTCATCGACCCCGCGGAGTCGGCGGCGCTGTGGGTCGCCGATCCCAACCCTCGCGCGCAGGCGTTCTACCGCAAGCACGGCTTCGTTGCCGACGGGACGGCCCAGGTCGAGGACGGCGTGCGGGAGATTCGCATGGTCCGCGACGTGCAGCACCGTCGGTAGTCCAGCTTGGTGGCGGCCTTCCAGCTGGCGTCGTGGCCTGGATGGAGTTCCGCGGAGAGGGCGCTTGCGGCAGCGGCACAGTTGTGGCCCGCCCAGGGCAGGCACGCTAGAACCTTAAGCGGGCAGCAGTTCGGACGACGCACGGTCGGCGCGCTAGGACTCAGCGTCCCGGGTGGTCTCCACGCGCCAGTAGCCGGCCGAGTGGACCCCCACCGCCACGAGCACGGCGACGAGGAACGCAACCCCGGCGACCCACGTGATGTGCCAGAAGCCGGCGGCGATCCCGATCAGGGCGGCCGACTGCGCGACCGACTGCGCGACGACGACCGAGACGGACGCCGACCGGCGGCCGCGGAACGTCTCCTGCCGGTTGACCAGTACGAGCGCCGCTAGGAGCGGGATGGCCACCGCGAACGCGATGACGCTGACCCTGGCCGACGTGTCGAGCTTCGTGGCCGCCAGGAACGGCTGCACCATGACCACCGCGACGCCGATCAGTCCCCCGTAGATCACCCCGAGCTGCCGGAGTCCTTCCTCCTTCGCTTCGCCGGTGAGCGCCTCCGCGGCGACGCGATCGGCCTCGGCCGTCGCTCGCGCTTCCTCCTCCGAAGCCCGTCGCCTCGCCTCGTCGGCCACATCGGCCACGCGAGCGTGGTCGTCATCAACGCCGTTGCTCACGATTCGCCTCCTTCGCCCAGGTGTCTCAACGACCGGAACGGTAGTCGTGGCGCACCGACGGGCCGCCTTGCCGTCGTACTCGGGCCAAGCGGCCGGCCGCGCTGCCCGCTCGAGATCCCGTCCGGAGTCACACTGGCTACCACGGCCGCCGGTAGTGGAAGCCGGGCCGGCCCGGCGTGGCGCGGGCGCCCAACTTCAGCGGAAGACTGAGGCATGTGTTATGACGATCGCGTCGTCGATATCCCCTGAGGCGAGAGGGAGATCATGCCGCTTGTTCCAGTCAGCCACCAGTCCTGGCTGTTCAGCCCGCCGCTGGAGCTGCCGCTCCAGCTCCGCCTCGAGAACGGCCGCTTCGACTCGCTTCGCCGCAGAGAGCTGACGAGGGTGCCGCCGTGCAGCACCACCCAGTTCATCCCCGCCGACGATCCATCGAATCCAACCGGCCGTGACGTCCATTTCTCCCACGGCGTGCATCAGGCCGTCGACCTCGCTTCCACAGCGGGGAACTGTGTCTACGCCGCCTACAGCGGTCGCATCGTCAAGGTTGAGGTCCAACCGGGCGGTGACACGGCCAACGTCAGCATCGACCATCATCCCCGCGGGCTGGGCTTCGTCACCAACTACAACCACATCGCCGAGGTGCAGGTCGATGTGGGCGATTTCGTCGGCGCAGGCGAGCCGTTCGCCGAGGTCTCGGCCGTGCCGGACAACCCGACGCTGCACTTCGAGCTCTGGGCGGTCCTCGATCGCCAGTATGCTGAGGAAGGCCCGCCGGGCGACAGCGACATGGTGCCGATCGACCCCACTCGGGCGGTCTACGCGTGGGAGTGTCGGCTCGCCGCCGACGAGCCGCTCGCCGGCCCGCAGATCCCCATTGCAGTCGGAGTCACGCGCCTAAGCACCGTTCATTTCTTCTTCGCCAGATTCGAATCGGAAATCACGCTGCACGTGCCCATGTACGAGCCGATGACCGAGGATGAGCGGCTCATGGTCGAGCTGCTGCGCGAGGCCCGCCGTCGCGGCGATCCTCTGGAGCTTTCCTTCCGCCATTCGTCGTTCTGGGGAGTCGACGTGGTAACCGCGGCGGAGCTGCCCGCCTGAACAAAGCCCGCGCGCTGGTGCCGACGTCGATCGGCCGGCGGAGCGGCGCACGCCCTTCCACGATCGCCTCGTTCGTCGGAATGGAATAGCACTGGTCTTGAGTGGGCGACCGGGTGACGGTCTGCCTGATCGACCAAAGGAGCCTGCCAGGGATGCTGCACGGCCCCTGGACCTCCGAGGAGGGCTGCGAGATCCTCGAAGTCCGCTACGCAGCCACGGAGCTCCTCACCGGCGCGCAGGGTCAGCCGGGCACACGAGGGACTCAGCCCAGCAACAGGCGGTAGGGCGATCACATGAAGTTGCCGTTGAACGTCGCGGCGTGCACGGTGCAGCAGAGCAGGAGCAGAAGGGAAACCCGATGGCAGAACTGATGGTGGACTTCATCACCTCGCTCGACGGCTACGCCTCAGCGGAGGGTTGGCCTGGCTACTGGGGCCTCGAGGGACCCGAGTACCTGGCCTGGCTCGACCAGTCCTCGGAACGCCAGTACACGGCCCTGATGGGCGCGACCACGTACCGATTGATGTCGGAGTTCGCGGCCACGTCCGACGACCCCAGCTTCGCGCAGCTGACAGAGATGTCCAAGGTGGTGTTCTCCACGACCCTGAAGAACCCGTTGGGGTGGGCCAACACGCGCTTGGTCGACCAGGAACCGGTCGAGGCCGTACGGTCGATGAAGGAGGATGGCGCCCATCCGTTGCGCACGATCGGCAGCCTCACTTTGTGCCGGTCGTTGCTCGAGGCAGGCCTAGTCGACCGCTTCCGGGTGGTCGTATTCCCAGTCATCACCGGCAGCACCGGGCGAGAGCGGATCTACGACGGATATCCAGACGTGGGCCTCGACATGGTCGCCAGCCAGACGTTCGACGGCAGGCTACAACTCCTCGAGTACGTGCCCACCGTCCTCACCGGTCCGCCGAGCGGCGGTCAGCTCACTGACGCCTGATGCGCTACTGAACGCTGGCCGGCCGGTGGCATAGCCTCGAATTATGACCCTCCACCGGCTGTCTCGCGTCGACGCTCGCCGGGTCGCCGTGCGCGCACAGCTCTTGGCAGGTCAGCGGCCGACCGGGCTGCTTGACATGGTGCGCCACCTGACCCTGCTGCAGATCGACCCGACGGCCGCAATTGCGCCCAACGCCGATCTGGTCGCCTGGAGTCGACTCGGATCGTCCTACTCGCCGGCTGAATTGGTCACGGCACTTCAGAACAGGACGCTGATCGAGTTTCGCGCGATGATCCGGCCCAGCGAGGACCTTGCGCTCTTTCGCGCCGAGATGGCCGAGTGGCCCGGGCGCGGGGAGCTGCGCGATTGGCAGGAATCCCGTCGTGACTGGGTCAAGGCCAACGATGCCTGCCGCTTGGACATCCTCGATCGCCTCGGTTCCTCAGGACCGCTGACATCGCGTGATCTTCCGGATACGTGTGAGGTGCCCTGGGCCTCGACCGGCTGGACGAACAACCGCAACGTCACACAGCTCCTCGAATTCATGGTGTCGCGCGGCGAGGTCGCAACCGCTGGACGCAAGGGCCGCGACCGGCTGTGGGACTTGGCGACTCGGGTGTACCCCGATGACCCGGTGGTACCAACCGAGGAGGCGCTGCGTATCCGCAACGAGCGGCGACTGCACGCCTTGGGAATCGCCCGCGCCGTCGCACCGGTCAGCCCCGGCGAGCCGAACGACGTGGCGGAGGCCGGTGAGCCGGCCACCGTTGACGGTGTCAAGGGCGCGTGGCGAGTCGACCCGTCCTACCTGGGCCAACCGTTCTCAGGGCGCGCGGCGTTGCTGTCTCCGTTCGACCGGCTGATACACGATCGCAGTCGCACACTCGAGCTCTTCGGGTTCGACTACCAGCTGGAAATGTACAAGCCCGCTGCCAACCGCCGTTGGGGCTATTTTGCGCTCCCCATTCTGTACGGCGACCAATTGGTTGGAAAACTGGACGCCACCGCCGACCGCAAAGCCGGAGTTCTCCGGGTCGACGCCATCCATCAAGACGCGGCCTTCACCAAGACCATGACCACCGCAGTGCGCCGCGAGATCAGGGATCTCGCTCAGTGGCTCGACGTGGACCTCAAGCTGCCCGTCCCCGCCTCGGGCCCCAAGGCATGGGCTTTCCACTCCGCGTAGAGAAAGCCCTGACTCACACAGGGTGTCGGAGGATGTCCGAGTAGGGCCGCCAGCCCCGACATCCTGGGTGAGAGGCACTGACCAGGTGCCAGCAGAAGGGAGAGATCATGAAGTACATGATCATGCTCTACGGCTCGCAGCAGGACTACGACGTGCTGGCTGGGAAGCCCACCGACAAGCCGGCCATGTCCGCGGAGGACGTTCAGGCGATGTACGGGTACATGGAGTCCTTCCACCAGAAGCTGGAGGAGTCAGGGGAGCTCGTCGACGCTCGCGGCTTGACGGCCCCTGTGCATGCCAGGAGGGTCCGGCTGCAGAACGGGATTCCGGTGGTGACCGATGGACCGTATCCCGAGACTCAGGAAGTTCTCGCCGGCTACACGATCGTTGAGTGCGACAGCTTCGACCGGGCCGCCGAGATCGCGGCGGGTCTGGTGAGCCCGGACATGGAAGGGCAGTTCGTCGACGTGCGGCCGGTCGTCGACAGCGTTGCCGAGCTGGAGGTCTAGTTCAGCCTGTGACCAGTGACAACGCCGAGGACTTGCTACGCCGGCTGGCGCCGCAGGTCCTCGGCGCCGTGGTTCGGCGCTACGGGCACTTCGACACCGCCGAGGACGCAACGCAGGAAGCACTCCTGGCGGCCGCGCTGCAGTGGCCGAAGGATGGCGTCCCGGACAAGCCGCTGAGCTGGCTGATCACCGTCGCCTCCCGCCGGCTGACCGACCTGCTGCGCAGCGAGCAGGCCCGCCAGCGGCGGGAGGACGTCGTCGCCGGGTGGGTGCTGCCCGATCAGCAGCTGGCACCCGCCGCGGACCAGCCGGCAGCAGAGTCGGACGACACGCTCATCCTGCTGTTTCTGTGCTGCCATCCGTCGTTGTCGCCCGCATCACAGATCGCCCTGACCTTGCGGGCAGTCGGCGGCTTGACCACCGCGGAGGTCGCCCGCGCGTTTCTCGTGCCGGAGGCGACAATGACGCGTCGCATCAGCCGGGCCAAGCGGCGCATCAGAGACAGCGGCGTCCCGTTCCAGATGCCACCGGTCTCGGATCGGGCCGACCGGCTCGGTGCCGTCCTCCACGTGCTCTACTTGATCTTCAACGAGGGCTACGCCGCGACCTCGGGACCGATCCTTCAGCGCAGTGACCTGTCGGCCGAAGCGATCCGGCTTACCCGAATGGTCCACAGCCTCTTGCCCGACGACGCCGAGGTGACCGGATTACTCGCGCTCATGCTGCTCACCGAGGCACGCAAGCCTGCTCGCACCGGCCCGGATGGCGGGTTGATCCCGATGGCCGAGCAGGACCGGAGCCGATGGGACGCCGGAGAAATCGCCGAGGGTGTGGCACTCATCAGCGACGCACTTCCGCGAGGCCCCACCGGCCCGTACCAGTTACAGGCCGCGATCGCGGCGATCCATGACGAGGCGCCCAACGCCGAGGCGACCGACTGGGCACAGATCATCGCGTTGTACGAGCTGCTGATGCAGATCTCCGACAACCCGGTTGTCGCGCTGAATCACGCCGTCGCGGTCGCCATGGTCCGAGGCGCATCCGATGGACTGGACCTGATCGACAAACTCGACGCGGACGAGCGAATCGCCGACGATCACCGGCTGCATGCGGTTCGCGCTCATTTGCTCGAGATGGCGGGCGACCACCGTGCCGCGCGAGACTCGTACGAGAACGCCGCTCGGCGGACCACCAGCGTTCCGCAGCAGCGCTACCTCAACGCTCGCGCCGCGAACCTGGCGCAAGACAAGTGAGTCAGGACGCTCCGAGAGCCGCCTTGATCTTTTCGATTGCGTCACTCTCCGCTGTGGCAGTTTCATCCGCGGCCGCAGCAACGGACTGGGCAACGTTGAGGACGAAATCCCGGTAAGCCTGCGCATCGTCGGGCGCCTTGGCCTCCAGCGTGCTCATCGACGAGCGCAGGGCCTGGACCGTCTCGGTCTCGACCTCCTGCGACGACGACGTGAACCCGAAGCCGGTGCCGCGTACCTCGGCGACCTCTTTCACAAGTGAGCTCGTGCTCTGACTTCGCGCATCGGCGAGATGCTTGGCAAGAGCGCCAACCTCCTTGAACGTGTCGAAGAACCCCCGGTCGGCGAGCGAGACCAACATCGCCGCTCCGGTCACGCCCTTTTGCAGCCCTTCCCACTCTTCGGTGGTGAAATCGGCCTTCCCTGCCATCCGTCCTCCCTGCGGTGTCGCGTCACCGCGAAGGATAGGCCGCATGTGCGGTCACGTGTTTCATCTCTCCGGACGCGTCGGAGAGGTACCGCTTTTAGCGTGCGATGCCTCGCCCCTAACCGCGACCGACGAACGGCATTTTCGTCGCCATGACGGTCATCGTCAGGACATTGGTGTCCAGCGGTAGCCCGGCCATGTAGAGCACGGCGCGGCCGACTTCGGCGACATCCATCCGCGGCTCCGAGCGGACCGTGCCGTCCGCCTGCATGACACCAACCGCCATCCGCTCGGTGAGCTCGGTCTCGGCATTGCCGATGTCGATCTGTCCGCAGGCGATGTCGTGAGCCCGTCCGTCGAGTGACGTCGCCTTCGTCAGCCCCGTGATCGCGTGCTTGGTCGCTGTGTACGCGACCGACTGTGGCCGCGGAGCATAAGCCGAGATCGAACCGTTGTTGATGATCCGGCCCCCGCGAGGCTGCTGCCGGCGCATCACCCGGAACGCCTCACGAGTGCAGAGAAACGCGCCGGTGAGGTTCACCGCCACGACTGCGTTCCACTCCGTCAACGTGAGCGTGTCGAGATCGCGAGCCGGTCCCCCGGTTCCCGCATTGTTGAACAACAGGTCCACCCGGCCGTGCCGTTCGACGACCCGGTCGAACAGCGCCCGGACAGATGCGTCATCGGTCACGTCGGTCGGCACCGGGTCGAGAACACCGGACAGGTCTAGGCCGCGTTCGGCGACCGACTCGAGCGCGTTGCGCCGACGACCCGCCATCACGACGACCCAGTCAGCGCCAGCCAACGCGAGCGCTACCGCCGCCCCGATACCGCTGCCGGCACCCGTGACAATCGCGACCTCTGGCGACCGTTCGGCCATCTGACCTCCCTGAGTCTGGGATCATTCGCCCGACGACGAACTCCCTGATGGAGATCAGCATGGAGCACTCACCGCGCCGCCCAGGCCGCTGGCCCGACGGGCCGGTCCGCTACCCGGATCCAGCGGTCCAGGTCCTCGATCCCCGGTTCGAGCGCTACCGAATCGGCAACGCCGCCGTCGAACGGATCGCCACCGGGTGTCGATGGGCCGAGGGACCGGTCTGGTTCGGTGATCACCGTTGTCTGTTGTGGAGCGACATCCCCAACGACAGGATGCTCCGCTGGGACGAGGTCACCGAGGCCGTCACGGTCTTCCGGAGCCCGTCGAACTACGCCAACGGTCACACCCGAGACCGGCAGGGTCGGCTCATTTCGTGTGAGCACCTCACTCGCCGGGTGACGAGAACCGAATACGACGGCTCGATCACCACGCTGGTGGACCGGTTCGACGGGAAGCCGCTCAACGCGCCCAACGACGTCGCGGTGGCGTCCGACGGATCGGTGTGGTTCACCGATCCCGGCTACGGGAGCATGTCGAACTACGAGGGGCGGGAGGCGGCCCTCGAATTGCCCACTGCGGTCTACCGGCTCGATCCGGTTGACGGCGTCGCCGAGCCGGTCATCGTGGAGCTCGATCGCCCCAACGGCCTGTGTTTCTCGCCAGATGGGTCTCAGCTCTACGTCGTCGACTCCGGGTCGACGCCCCGCAGCATCCACGTCTACGACATCGCCGACGGCACCGTCGGCGACAGGCGCCTCTTCACGGAGATCAGTCCAGGCGGAGCGGACGGTATCCGCTGCGATTCCGACGGCAACCTGTGGGCCGCCTGCAGCGGCGGTGAAGGTCACGATGGCGTCCATGTCTTCACTGCGGACGGTACTCGGATCGGTCAGATCGTCTTGCCCGAGATCTGCGCCAACCTGTGCTTCGGCGGGGCCGCCGGCAATCGGCTGTTCATGGCTGCGAGCCAGTCGATCTACGCCTTGTACGTCAATACGACTGGTGCTTGACGCACCGACTCCACGTCACGGGGGCGACGACGCGCGAGCCGAGATCTGTTGCACGGCCCAGCTGTTTCCGTCTGGATCACTGAAGAAGACGAACCCGACGTTGTCCAAGGCGTCGTCCGTAGGGCTCGGGTTCTCTCCCAGGACCTGGACCTCGCTCACATCGACTCCGCGTTCGACGAGCTGGGCCCGGGCTGCGTTGATGTCCGAGACGACCAGCTGCAGGCCCTTGAGCGAGCCAGGCGGCATGTCCGGAACGACACCCACACCGATCACGACCGAGCAGCCAGACCCCGGTGGCGTCAGCTGAACCACGCGGTTTCCGTCCCCGATCTTCGTGTCGAAGTCGACGTTGAAGCCGAGCTGATCGGAGTAGAAGGCCTTGGCCCGGTCCACGTCCGACACCGGGACCACGACGACTTCGAGCGTCCAGTTCATGCTGCGTAACCTCTCCTCCGACGGTCGGTCCGGTCAAGGGCTGGACGTTCCCGGCGCGGGCCCACCGGATCGTCCCGACGGATCGCCAATAGTTGCGGGCCCTTTACGGCCACCTCGGCCAAGGGCAGCATGAGGGAGGCGACCAGGGAGGACCGCTGATGCCTTCGACCGAACGCGCAGACGGTACGGCGCAAGTCCCGGCGGACGGTTCACGGGGGAACGGCGAAGCGACAGCCGAATTCGTCGAGCAATGGCGCAACGCGGCCTACAACTGCTACAGCTCGGGTCACAAGTTCTGCCGCGAGGTCTGCCCGGTGATGCAGGTGACCCGCAACGAGGTCCACTCCCCGACCGCCTTCCACGCGAACGTCGTGGCGATGGAGAAGGGGCTGCTGACGATCGAGGACGTCGCCCGCGACTACGTCCATTGCACCCAGTGCGGCGCATGTGAGCTCCGCTGCCCCAACACGCTGTTCACCGGGGACTTCTACCGGTTCCGGACGAGGACGGTTCAGCTCGTTCGGGCGATGCGCGCCCTGGCCGTCGACTCCGGCATCCACCAGCCCAACTGGCAGCGCTGGGTCGAGGAGACGGCCCGGCAGAAGTCCGAACCGGTGCTGGGTGAGGTGCCGGTGAGCCAGGAGAACGTCCGCAACTGGGCCGACGGCTTGGACATCCCGGTGGGAGGGGAAACCATCCTCTTCTGCGACTGCGAGGGAGCGTTCCACCGGACGTCGGTACCGCGTGCGGCCGCTCTGATCCTGCAGCATGCGGGCGTCGAATTCGGGCTCATGCGCGAGCAGTGGTGTTGTGGTGGCCCGGCAGCGGAGATGGGGTACGCGGACCGTGCTCGAGAGTTCGCCCAGCACAACGTCGACGACTGGCGAGCGGTGGGGGCCAAGCGGGTCATCGTCTTCGACCCGCACGACTACATCTCCTTCACCGAGGATTACCCGAGCTACTTCGGTGATGACTACGACGTCGAGATCGTGCTGATGGTCGATCTCGTCGCCGAGCTGATCCGCGAGGGGAGGCTGGCGCTCACCCAACCCGTCGAGCGAATCGTCACCTACCACGACGCCTGCCGACTCAACAAGCGCAAGGGCATCCACGAGTCTCCGCGCGAGGTGCTTCGGGCGATTCCCGGCCTGACCTTCAAGGACGTCGACCATGTCACGCAGTGGTCGTACTGTTCGGGGGCTGGTGCCGGGCTGGGCATCGAGCGACCGGATCTCACCGCCGAGATCAGCCGACGCCGGGTCGACCGAGCCGCCGACCTGGGTGTCGACACCCTTGTCAGCGCATGCGTATGGTCCGAGCGTCCGCTCTCCGAGCAGGGCGGCAATCGGGACGACCCCGTCGAGGTCATGGACCTGCTCGAGCTGGTCGCCCAGGCGGCTGGACTCGGCGATGTCGCGGGCAGCTCGGAGCCGACCCGATGACCGCCACCTTGGTCACCGATCCGGTCATCGACGAGCTCGTTCAGATCTGCGGGACAGATCACGTCTTCGCCGACAGGTCCGCTCGTGTCAACCGAGCCCGGGTGCCGGCGCCGTTCCCGGTGCATCGGTGGGCCGACCACATCCCCGACGTCGTCGTCCTCCCGACGAGCGCTGAGCAGATCGCCGAGGTGGTCAAACTCGCCAACCGGCATCGGATTCCGGTTGTCCCCAGAGCCGGCGGCACCGGGCTCACCGACGGTGCCGTGCCGCTTCGGCACGGCATCCTCGTCGACGTCAAACTGATGAACAAGATCCTCGAGATCGACCTCGAGGACCGCACCGTGACCGTGCAGCCGGGCATCAACATGCTCAAGCTCAACGAAGAGCTACGGCCGCACGGTGTGATCTACCCGGACGACCCGGCCTCTTATCCGTGCTCGCTGGTCGGCGGCCGGATCGGCACCAGTGGCTGGTCGCTGATCGGCGGACGCTACGGCCATACCCGAGACCTGGTGATCAGCTTCCAGATCGTGCTCCCGACCGGTGAGCTGATCCGGGTGGGGGACGGCGGCGGCCGCAAGGTGCGCAAGTCGTCCAGCGGGTACCAGCTCAAGCACCTGTTCATGGGCCATCAGGGCACGCTGGGCATCGTCACCGAGGCCACCCTCGAGCTGGTCCCGCGCCCGGAAACCGAGTTCGCAGCGTTCTTCTCCTACCCGGACTACGAGACCGCCTGGCGCTCGACGGCTGCGTTCGCCCGGTCCGGGCTGGCCACCCTGGCCGGGGTCGTCCTGTTCGACGAGTGGAAGCTGGCGTACCTGCGTCGCGACGACGAGGCCTACATCCCGCAACCGGACTCGGTGAGATGCGTCGTGGCGACCGCCATGTACGGCACGACCGACGAGGTCCGCCCGGCCGCGAAGCGCCTGCTCCGGATCGGGCAGGAAAGTGGCGGCAACTACCTGGGCGACGAGATCTCCCAAGGGGACTGGGCATCGCGGCACGACCGCTACGCCACACCGCTGCATGGCCGCCTTCGTGACGGTCAAGTCGTCCCGATGAGCTGGCATTGCGAGGACGCGTCGATCAACTGGACCGCACTCCCCCAGGTCAGGCAGGAGTGGCACGACATCGTTGCCCGGCTGGCCGACCGCTATCCCGATCTTCGACGACTGGGGGATGTTCGCCTACACGAATGGCGCGTTCAAGCCGTGGGGCGACTACCTGACCGAGATCGACGTCGGCATCTGGGAGCAGGAGCTCGACGACGAGTCGTGGGCGGCGTGGGTCGAGGCGAAACGGGATATCGCCGCCGTAGCGCTCGCGTACGGCGGATCCATCAGCGCCTGCCACGGCTCGTGCCGCGAAGGCGAGGTCGACCTGGTGCCGCAGGAAATGGGCGGCGGCTTCGAGGTCATGAAGAAGGTCAAGCGTGCGCTCGACCCCAACAACATCATGAACCCGGGCAAGTACTTGCTGGACCAGGCGTACGAGGGGGGTGATGGATCGTGATCGGTTTCCGGCTGTCGGCGCAGCAGCCACCGGAGCCCGAGCGGGTCAACGACACCGTGGTCAAGCGGTTCGACCACGTGTACGAGGTGGATCCGTCGCTGATGCAGGACCACGTTCGCCAGCACGAGTTCCCGGCGTGGGAGACCAAACGGATCGTCGACGGACGATGGGACCACCTGGACTGGATGCACGCCCATTGGGCGGACGCGGTGCTTTCCGGTGAGGAGCTGCTGTCCGACTCCGCACAACCAGACCAACTCGATGACGAGGGAATGAGGCCCGCATGAGGTTCAGCTATTTGATGATCCCCGCGTACCCGCTCGCCGACTCGATGGAGTCCATCAAGAAGGCGGACGAGCTCGGGTTCTACGGCTGCTACGCCGCGGATGAAACCTGGTGGAAGGACATGTGGCTGCTGTTCGCCGCTGCCGCAGACAAGACCAAGACCATTCGGTTCGGCCCCAGCTTGTCCGGCGTTGTGCTCCGCGAGCCGACGCTCATCACCCAGGCAGTGGGCACGCTCGACGAGCTCACCAACGGGCGAGCTGAGTGCGTCATCTCGTGCGGCAACTTCGGTCTGCTCGCGCAGTACGGCATCGACGGGGCGCAGACCCGTCCGCTGTCCCGGACGATCGAAGCGCACACGGTGATCCGGACGCTCCTCGACGAGGGGACCATCACCTTTGACGGCGAGTTCTACAAATACAACGGGCTGTTCACGTTCGGCCGCCCGGTTCAGAAACGGCTGCCTCTGCTACTCGGCGCCATGCGCGGTCCCAGGTCGTTCCGCGTCGCAGGCGAGATCTCCGACGGCGTTCACCACTTCGGCAGCTACACCCGTGAGGCCTACGACTACGTCGTCGAGAACGTCAAGCAGGGTGCCGAGAAGGCCGGCCGCGATTGGCAGTCCCTCGACATCGGTGCATGGATGGTGTTCTCCGTCGGCCCGGACTCTTCCGTGGCGAAGGAGGCCGCCCGTAGCCTGGTGGGGCTCTACGCGTCCTCCATGTCGGGGGAGCAGATGGAGCGCAACGGCGTGACCGTGCGGGATATGCAACCGATCAACGACGCGCTCGGAAGGGGTGACCTCGCCGGCGCCATCGAGCTCACCTCTCCGGAGATCGCTGAGCGGTTATCGGTCGCGGGGACACCAGAAGAGTGCGTGGCGAAGCTTCGCAGCGAAATCGTCGACGCGGGCGTCAACCACCTCATCTTCGCCATCACCGACGCAGTGCTGGTGAAGGCGCTGATGGGCAGAGACCTCGAGAACGTCGCCTCGGTGAACGACCAGCTTCAGCTCATCCACGACGAGGTGATGCCAGCCTTCGCCTAGCCCACCCGCGCAACGGGCTCGGCCGGGGGGATGACGGCCGTCTGCTCGGCGCGCTGTTCGTGCCGAGCGAACGCCACCACGGTGATCAGGAGCAGGACCAGTCCGGTCCACTGTGACCCGGTGAGCGAGGCGTTCAGGACGGTGATGCCGACGACGGCCGCCGTGATCGGAAACGCCAGCTCGGCAATCGTCGCGCGGGCGGCTGGCGTGCTCTGCAAGCCCCGGTAATAGAGCATCAGCGCTGCGAGCCCGGGAACCAGGGCCAGCCCGACCAGGCCAGGAACGTCACCCGCCGCGGGAACCAGGGGCGCTCCGGTTGCGACAGCGACGACCAACGCCGCCGGCAGACCGATGGCGAACCGCAGCACCGTGATGCTGGTGAAGTCCAGCCGCAGGCTGACCTGGCGGCCAGCCACCGTGCCGCCCGCCCACAATGCCGCGGCGCCGAGCGCGAGCATGGCGGCCGACAGTCCGGCGACAGTCACGTCGAACGGGTCCTGGAACGACAGCAGCCATGCACTGGCGATCGCGGCAAGCAGGAACAGCCCGTACTTCGGCCGCAGTCGCTCACCGAGAAAGAGGCAGGCCGCGCCGGCTGCTAATAGGGGTTGGATCTTCTGTAACGCAACCGGTGTGATCGGGTCGCCGTACCGGAAGGCCATCGTGAACAGCACGGTCGCCGTGGCTGAGGCACCCGCCCCGATGAAGATCAGCGCCCACCAGTCGACCGGCCGGCAGACCCGCACGGCCGCCCGAAACGCTCGCGGCAGCCAGGGCAACGTCACCAATACCAGGATGACGTGCTCGGTCAGAACGATCGTCGCAGCGGAAAGCTCGCTGACCAGCGGGAGCCGGAAGAGCGCATCGGTGCCCCACAGTGCGGCGGCAATTGCGACCAGCCAGGTGCGGTCCCTGGTTCCCGATGGTTCCGTGGCTCCAGCGGGGCCACCACTCATGCGTCACTCCTTGCTCGCCCTAGCATCGCGCCGACGGTATCGGGGACGATGGTCCGATGCTTCGTCGGTTCCAGCAGGTTGACGTGTTCTCCCCGGACCCGCTCTCGGGCAACCCGCTCGCGGTCGTGATTGATTCCGAGGATCTGTCGACCGAGCAGATGCAGCAGTTCACCCGGTGGATGAACCTGTCGGAGACGACGTTCCTCCTGCCGCCGACCACACCCGACGCGGACTACCGGGTGCGCATCTTCACGCTGCCGCACGAGCTCCCGTTCGCCGGACACCCGACGCTGGGGAGCTGTCACGCGTGGCTTCGGGCAGGGGGTGAGCCACGACAGGCAGATGTCGTCGTCCAGGAGTGCGGCCTGGGTCTGGTGCCGATCCGACGGACCGACGGCGCACTCGCGTTCGCGGCTCCTCCGCTGTTGCGCAGCGGCCCGGTCGACGATGCACTCGTGGAGCAGATCGCGGCAGTCCTGGGCGTCGATCGCTCGGACATCATCGACGCTGAATGGGCCGACAACGGACCCGGCTGGGTGGTCGTCGTCCTCGACAGCGCCGACGCCGTGATCGCCCTCGAGCCTGCACCAACGTCCAGCGCCAAGCTCGACATCGGTGTCGTCGGCCGGTACCCAGAAGGCTCGGAATACGCGTACGAGCTCAGAGCGATCTTCAGCGACGGACTGGGCGGGCTGCAGGAGGACCCAGTAACCGGCAGCCTGCACGCCGCCGTCGCTCAATGGCTCACCTCGACCGGTCGCGTGACCGCCCCCTACGTGGCCAGCCAGGGCACCCGGCTGGGCCGAACCGGTCGCCCGCGGATCGACCAAGACGCCGACGGAACGGTCTGGGTCGGCGGACCGACGCGCACCTACATCGAGGGCACGGTCGACATCTGATCCGATCGGGCCCAGATCAGGTGCGGCCCGGGCCGGTCGAAGACACGGGCTCGGGGCCTGGCCCGGGCTGGCAATGTGGACACCAGGAGCTCACCCGCTCCCACGGGGCGGCACCCTGCTCGGCGCGCTTGATGGGCCCGCCGCAGCGCAGACAGGTCCGGCGACCGTAGACCCAGTTCCTGCGCGCCGGATGGGTATCACCTGTCGTCGACTGCGCATAACTGTCGATGTTCGCGGTCAGGAGGCGGTGCGCGAGATCGACCCAGGCGCGGAGGTCGCCGGCATCGCGGACGGACGTCCATGGCGAGACTCCGCGCAGGAAGCACAGCTCGGTCTTGTACAGGTTGCCGATGCCAGCCAGGTTGCGCTGGTCGAGCAATGCGTCCCCGATCTCGCGGTCGGGATCGCCGGCCAACCGCCGGACTGCTTCAGCGGCGTCCCAATCCGGCCCCAGCAGATCCGGGCCGAGATGACCGACCAGGTCGCTCTCCTGCGTGCGGCGCACCACGTCGATGACAGGGATCCGGTATCCGATCGCGGCGTATTCGGCGTTCGCCAGCACGATCCGGATCTGCCAACCAGGGCCGCCGCGCCAGGGTCGGCCGGCGCGGAACGTCCGCCACGTTCCGTCCATGCGGAAGTGCGTGTGGATGGTGACATCGGGCTCGACCCGAATCAGCAGGTGCTTGCCACGGGAGATGACCTCGTCGACTGTTCGCCCGGTCAGATCCGTCGTGGCGTATCTCGGCACCCGGAAATCGGTCCGCGTCAGCGGCCGGCCGGCGAGCGCCTGCCGCAGCCGGCGGGCGGCCAGGAAGACCGTGTCGCCCTCGGGCATGCGGTGATGGTGTCAGAACGCAACGAAGCGGCCGTCTACGCCTGCGGCATCGGGAGCCCGGTCGTCGCGGCGATCAGCCGGATGTTCGCATCGAACAGCGCATCTCGGCCGTCCGCCGGCAACCAGTCCAAGTGGCCGTAGGTCTCGAGGCAGGTGAATCCGTGTAGGGCCGCCCAGCAGTGCAGCATTGCCTGGAAGGTCTCTGCCGGGAGCATCGGCTCGTCCGGGTGCACCATGTCGTGCTCGGCTTGGACACACTCCCGCAGCGATTCGCTGACCTCGCCCAGCAACGGAGGCTTCAACAGCTGCTGCGCGGCGGCGTCGAAGAACAACGCCTTCAGCTGTGCCATCGCCCGTTCGGCTGCCTCGGTAGTCGGACCTTCCTCGGGCGCGGCGTAACCCGGCACCGGCATCCCCAGGATCAACGCAAACCGTTGCGGCTCGCTGCGTGCCCATGAGCGGTAGGCCTGCCCGACGGCGTACAGCCGACCGGTGGGGTCATCGACTGGCACCTGGTCCCTGGCCTTGGCCACAGCATCGCCGAGGTCGTCGTACGCGTCGACGATCATGGCCGTCAGCAGCTCGTCACGGTCGGCGAAATAGCGGTAGAGGGCCGGCGCCGTCATCCCCATCTCACGCGCGATGTCGGAGAACCGCAGGTCCGTCGTGCCCTGGGCGTGCATCAGCTGCAGCGCGGTCTGCTTGATCTCCTCGATCGTCGCGGCCCGGGTGCGTTCACGTCTGGTCGGCACATGATCAGGCGGCGACTGAGGCTCGCTCGACACGATGGTCATACCCGGCCTCCTCGATCCCACTTCTGTTACGCATCGTCACAGACATAACAGGTCTTGACAAGTTCTGCTGCTTAGTGTTCGTTATGAACCATAACAGAGCCAAGGGTACTTCACTGCCGTCACGCATCATTGCCATGAAGGGGCCTCGATGACCAACGACACGATGATCCGAGCGGATCGGCCCGGCCCGCACCCGGAGGACCGTGCCGCCCGCCCCGGCCCGCTGGGCCGACTGGCCGGCATCGCCTTCCGGCGCCGTGGCCGCGTGGTCCTGGCCTGGGTGGCGGCGCTGGCCGTAGCAACCGGCTTGTCGGCCGCGTTCGCCGGTGACTTCGCTGCCGACTACGCGGCGCCCGGCTCGGATTCGACGCAGGCCCAGGAACTGCTCGCCGACCGGTTCCCCAACCAATCCGGCGACACGATCGACGTCGTCATCCGGGCCGATGCCGGTGCCAATGACCCCGCCGTTCAGGCTGCGGTCTCGAATCTGCTCGGGACCCTGGCCGATCAGCCGCATGTCGCGGCTGTGGAGAATCCATATGCTGCGCCGGGCGCGATTTCCGCCGACGGCCGCACCGTGCTCTCCCACGTCCGTTTGGACGTCGCAAACCCGGTCGACATGCCGATTGCCGATACGGAGCGACTCATCGAGACCGCCGCCGAGGCGGAACGGCCGGGACTCGAGGTGGCACTGGGCGGACAAAGCATCCAGTTGGCCGAGCAGGGCGAGATCGGCTCGGAAGGAATCGGGCTGGCCGCGGCCGCAATCATCCTGTTGCTCACCTTTGGCTCAGTGGTGGCGGCCGGGCTTCCGCTCGTCGTCGCCGTCGCCGGCCTCGCCGTCAGCGGCTCGTTGATCGGCCTGGTAGCCGCCGTTGTCGACGTGCCGGACTGGTCCACCTCGCTCGCCGCGATGATGGGGATCGGCATCGGCATCGACTACGTGCTGCTGATGGTCACCCGGTTCCGGGAATGGCGCGCGGCCGGCCTCGATGCCGAGTCCGCCACCATCGCGACGCTCGATACGGCCGGCCGCTCCGTCTTGGTCGCCGGAGGCACAGTCGTGGTGAGCATGCTGGGCCTGTTCGCGATGGGCCTGTCGTTCATGCAAGGGGCCGCGCTCGCCACCATCGTCGGAGTGCTCGTCGTCATGGTGGCGGCCGTCACTCTGTTCCCCGCGTTGCTCGGCTATTTCGGGCGGTGGATCGACCGGTTGCGACTTCCGCTCGGACGGCGCCGGCCGGTTCAGATCGCGGCGGGTGGCCACGTGGTCCCGAGCCGCGGTTGGGTGCGGTGGAGCCGGCTGGTCGACCGGCACAGCGTGATCGCAGCAATGGCCGGCGTTGCGCTGCTGCTCGCCCTGGCGGCGCCATTCCTGGGTGTCCGGTTCGGCTTCCCCGACGCCGGCAATGACGCCGAGGGCAGATCAACCCGGCAGGCCTACGACTTGGTCAGCGCCGGCTTCGGGGCCGGTGCGAACGGCCCGCTCGTCCTGGTCGCCGACCTCTCCGATGGTGACGCCAGGGCGTTGTCGACCCTCGCCGAGGATCTCGAAGCTGTCGCCGGCGTCGCGGCGGTGACCCCCGCGCAAGTGAATCCGGCCGGCGATGCGGCGGTCCTGGCGGTGATTCCGACCACGGGTCCGCAGGACCAGGCGACCGAAAACCTGGTGCGGACTCTCCGCAACGATGTCGTTCCTGCTGCGACCGACGGAACTGGCCTCGAGGTCCACGTCGGCGGCGTAACAGCGTCGGCCATCGACAGCACGGCCAACATCGCCCAGCGGCTGCCGCTGCTCATCGGTGGAGTCGTCGCACTGTCGATGTTGCTGCTTCTGGTCTCCTTCCGAAGCCTTGCCATCCCGGTGACCGCCGCGTTCATGAACCTGCTTTCCGTCGCGGCGGCATACGGTGTCGTGGCGCTGTTCCTGCAGGGTGGCTGGGCCGGGCAGCTGATCGGCATCGACACTGAGACGCCGATGCCGGCGTTCATCCCCGTGCTCATGTTCGCGGTGCTGTTCGGTCTGTCGATGGACTACGAG
This sequence comes from uncultured Actinomycetota bacterium, assembly GCA_963831385.1. Taxonomy (GTDB): domain Bacteria; phylum Actinomycetota; class Actinomycetes; order Jiangellales; family Jiangellaceae; genus JACVRX01. The sequence continues at coordinate 19,832 of CAWHPW010000003.1, read as the reverse complement.
GTGTTCCTGGTCAGCCGCATGCGCGAGTCGTGGCTGCGAACCAGGGACAACAGCCAGGCGATCGTCGACGGCCTGGCCGGGACCGGCCGGGTGGTGACCGCCGCCGCGGCCATCATGGTCGCCGTCTTCGCGGCCTTCATCCCCAGCCCGGAGGTGTTCCTCAAGGTCATCGGCGTCGGCATGGCAGCCGCCATCCTGGTCGACGCCACCGTGGTCCGGATGCTGCTCGTCCCCGCGATCATGCACCTGACGGGGAGGGCGAACTGGTGGCTGCCAGAGTGGCTCGACCGCCGGCTTCCGCAACTGCACGTGGAAGGCCGGCCAGAGACGTTCCTGGCTCAACCCGACGGTCAGCGGCCGGCTCCGGGTCGTTTCGAGCCAGCCGGCGCGGGAAAGGTAACTGCCACGTGAGTCCTACCTTCTCCCGCACTCGGGAGGACAACATGGAGGCGACGAACGGTGGCGGACACAAACAAGACATCGAGCGACTACGAGCCCGGGCGCGTCGACGAGAACACCCACGGCTGGGCGCCGGACGCACCGGGCACGGGTGAGGCCAAGGAGCGGGTCATAGAGGCCAACGAGAAGGCACGGGAGGCCCAGAGTTCCGTCGGCGAGGACGCAGAGACCGTCCTCCCGCCGGTGGCCGAGACCGACGACAGCAGGCGAAGTGGAGAGGACATCGCGCGGGGCAGCGATGAAGAAGGCCGTCACGACCTCGGTACGCAGGGGCCGACGGACCGACCGGTTGGCACGTCGACCGCAGAAGCCTCGACCGGCGTCGACCCGCAGGACCCGATCGACGAGGACATGCCGAACGTGCAGACCCCCTGAGCCTCACCCGCCGCCGAGCGCGACCAGCGTGCCCGCTCGGGGCACGCGGCGGTTGACCATGTCGAGATGCCACGTGGTGTAGTGGCGCAACGCTCGCAGTCCTCGACCGGAGAGTCGGTCGCAGACCCAGTCCCAGTGCAATGAAACCCAGTCGCCTTCAGCGAGCGAGGGCGCGGTTTCGCCCACGTGGCAAAAGGCCGTCTCCAGCTCGGGCTCACCGAGGCTGACCCGCCGGCCGTCCCACTGCAGGCGACGTGAGCGAACGCTGACTTCGCCAACCTTCTCGGTAACCACCTGGCCCCAGCGGATCCGGCACCTGTCGAGCACGGTCAGCGCACGGTCGGCCTTGCGGTCGTCGCCGAGCAGGCCGACCCACGGGTAGACGCCGAAGACGTGGAAGCTGTGGTGGGGCACGCCGCCCGCGAGCACATTGTCCACGAGATGCGGGAACTGCCGACCGATCAACGGGCGGAACCGTGTCTCCATGGAATCGGCGGTGCGGGCGAGAGGGATCGCGTCAAGCAGCGTGTTGCCGACCCAGTAAGCCTCGACGACGCGCCGGTCCAAAGGGTCCGCTATCCCGCAACCGGACGCGATGAGCTCAAGATATGGCCAGGCCCCGGAGAACGCACGGGCGAGATCGACCAGGCCCTCGTCGACGACACCACTGGCCCCGTACTCGCGGAAGGCCGCGCTGTCAGCCGGACCGCAGTAGCCCAGCGAGTTGGGCGGGTACGCGTAGCGGACGAACAGGAGAGGGCCGGTCGCCGATGTAGGGTCAGCCCGCATCGCTGTCGCCGTCTCTCGCAGCGTCGAAAGCCAGAATCGCAGTGCGTTCGGCGTCGAGGGCTCGGAAAGCCTCATCGGCCTCCTGCGCAGTCATCAGCTGCAGGGCAAACCCCATGTGCACCAGGATCCAGTCACCCTCTGCCAGCCCAGCTGGGTCGTCGAGAAGGCCGACGTTGACGCTGCGCTGCACCCCGGCCATGTCCACCCTGGCGAGATCCGGGTGGTCGATGCCGACGGCCACGATCCGCGCAGGAATACCGAGGCACATGCGGCTACGCCCGTTCCACCGGTTCGGGGACGTACTGGATGGACTCCAATGTCAGCTCGTCGCCGCCGCTGACGACCACGGTGTCGGCGAGGCATCGTGGACAGACGGCAAGCACGTCCAGGGTGTCGGTTTCATGCCCGCACGCCTCGCAACGGAGGTGGACGGGAACCTGGACGACGTCGACCGTTGCTCCGTCGGCCTCGGTGCCCTCGGCGACCAGCTGGAACGCCTGTTCCATGGCCGCAGGGACGACGGCGTGCCGCACTCCGGCGCGCACCCTGATCCCGGCCACAGGTCGTCCGTCGGCGCGCCGCCGGACCGCCTCGAGCACTCCTTCGCACAGACCGATCTCGTGCACCAGCGTCCCTCCGTCGTTACATCGAGCTGATCTCCCGGTATCTCTTCAGGTCCGGGATCGACCGGATCACCGCCGCAGCGAGCACCGCGGCGGCGGCGGCCACCACCACCTTGAGGATGGTCATCGCCACGACGCGCCCTCCTTCTCCACGATCTCCTCGACCAGCGCGACCGCCTCGGGGACGGCCGCGAGAACCGGTTCGGACAGACCCATGCCGGGGTTCATGTCCGCAGGTTGGCAGGCTACGACCAGCGCGCGACCCAGTTTCCCGCCCAGGTGACGTACGAGTGCGAAAACCTGGTCCGGGGTGAGCCCGTGGGCGTCCATTGGCGGCACGGGAGCTCTGTCCGGTCCACCCGGCGCACGAGCGTCGGTCTCAAGATCCACTGTGGTCGAGGGCTCGATGACCGACACCGTGCCGGGGGCGGCCCCGGTTTCGGCAGTGTCGACCAAGACCAACAGCTCACATCCGTCGAGCAGCTCGTAGGCCAAGTGCACCCCACGGATACCGATGTCGTGAACCTGCACCCCGGCCGGGAGCGGCCGTGTCTGCAGCCGTTGCACGACCTCGACGCCGAACCCGTCGTCACCCAGGAAGACATTGCCGACGCCCGCGACGAGGATGCGGCCTGCCCCGGGGCGCGCATCGGGCCTCATGGCTGGGCCTCGACAGGCTCGACCTCATCGGGGGCAAAGTAGAGGAAGCGGCCGTGCGCGCGTTGCATGTCCGCGGCCGGGTCGTCGGCCAAGCTGACCGCAATGTAGGGCTGGTCGTCGACGTCGAACAGCACGGCTTCCACTTGGGCGAGCCGGCCGACGAGAAACATGTCCTGCGCGTCGGCCCGGCGCGCTCCCGGCCGGAGAAGGACCGTGCTCCCCCGGCTTACCTCCCGACCGGCGACCACGATGGCGTCGGTTCCGGGTGACACGGACGCGTCGGCCTCGGGATCCCACCACGGTGCGTCGGGCCTGGCCATGGGGGCTGGCACCGCACGCAGGTCGCGGACGACACCGTGCAGACGCTCGAATGCCGCAGCATCTAGCGACTCGGTCCGGTCGATGATCTCGGCTGCCCGGGGGTCAGTGGCCCGGGCCTCGCGCTTCTCCTCGTCGGTCAAGGCAAGTGTGCGCAGGGTGAGGATCTCGTCGATCTCCGTGGCGTCGTACAGGTCGCCCGGGCTCTCCGCTGCAATCTCGGGGTGGTCATAGAGGATGATCGGCGCGCAGAGCATGACGTCCGCCGCGCCGTCCGTTCCGGCCAGGACCGGCCAGCCGCCGGTGTTCTCGCACTCCGCGACGGCCGATGCGGCCCAGGCAGGTGGGTCGACCATCGACACGAACTCTCCACGGTCGACCGAGAGGATCGTGTGCGCGGCGACAAGGGCGGCGGGCAGCGCGTCGTCGCGCGACCCGGGCGTGCAGGGGGACCGGTTCTCTACGTCGACGCGGAGCCGGAGCGCCGGCGGCTGCCCGGGCAGCCGCCGGCCGGTCACACGCACCACACCGGCCAGCGGCTCGCGCCGGCGCACCACCTCGACGACGTCGCCAGCCTCACTGTCCTCGCCGGGCAGTTGCTCGGTCGTGACACCGCCGGCGACAAGAAACTCCTGCTCGACCGGTCCGGCCGCCAGGGCCTCCACGCTCGTCGTGACCCGGATCTCCTGCTCGACCGCTTCGTCCCAGTCCGGGGCCGAACCGCCCACGACGGTGCGCCGCTGCACCTGGAGGAACCGCAATACCACATCGACCATGGCGTCCGCGTATGCGAGAACACACTCGGTCCGAGTCGCGGCGGTCTCTGACGGATCGGCGGCGGCGTATGCCGCGGGCATCACGACACCGAACTGCCACCGGCTGCGGTTCTTCTGTGCCGAGGCGCGGTACGGGTAGAGCACATAGCCCTCGTAAAGCATCGTGTCGGCGACCCGGCGCGCAGTCTCGAGGTTCACGGCCGGCCAACCTCCTCCTCGGCGCTGGCGAGCAGTGCGTCGAGAGTCGCATCCCAGGTTGGCAGCGCCCGCCGGGACTTGTACGTGGCCAGTGCGTCGATGGTGTCGCGCCGCAGCTTCAGCCAACCGCTGTCCGGGAAGTACCGGTCGACCATCTCGCGCCAGACGGCCACCGGCAGCCGGTAGGCGGTTTCCTCCGACCATGGCACCTGGTCCACGGCGAACCGGTCGCCCTGCCGGGCGAAGACCGTACCGCTGTAGAGCAGCAGCAACGGGACCTCGCCATCGTCGAGTGCGTTGAAGTAACGCCCGCACGCGACCTCGAGGTCGTAGGTGCACGGCACGGGCAGGTCGATGTCGACCGAACCGGTGAATCCGGGGACCATCGCGGTGACCGCGGTGAACTGGATGGCCTTGAGCGTGTCTCCCCACCGCGACCGCTCGCCGAACAGGTCGGTCAACCGCTCGGCCTCGGCGTCGGAGTACTGGCGCGCGTGCGGTTGGATGCGGATCTGGACCCGCAACGCGATTGCGTGCACGGGGATGCCGGTGGTCTCGGCGATCCGGATGGTGAACGCCAGCGTCGGTGCCACGGTGTACTGCTCCGCCCGGGCGCCGAGACACGCGAACGTCAGTTCTGCCACGTCAGTCCCCCGCGGTGAACGCAGTACTGCGCTCATGCAGGTCGTCGAGGAACCGCGCCAGCGTCTCGCGCACTTCCGCACCGCCGTCAAAACCGCTCCACCGCAGCCGGATCTCGCCGACCAGGGCGTAGCAGACGTCGATCGGGATGACGAAGGACTCCAGGCCTCTATCGGTGCGGGTGACATAGAGCGCCTCGACGTCGGTGGCCAGCGCCGACAACAAGGGGTGCTCGACGGCGAGACGGTCCCAGGCGTCGAGGTTGAGCTCGCACTCGGTCGCTCCGCCCGGGCTCGGATAGGAGGCGACCACCCGGCCGAGGACGGAGTTGTGGAAGAAGAACGTCGGCAGGACCGGGATCGCGAGCTCGTCCCACTCGGCGTCGGTCAGCGTGCCCTCCGGATCGGTCAGGTAACGGTCTGGCACAGCCTGGTAGCGACCGCCGGCGGCGCCGCGGTGGGTGAACAGCAGGTAGCAGGCCCGGCAGGCGCAGGAGATCGACCGCTGCTCCACCTCGACGACGTGGCCGTGCCGGTCGTCCAGCTCAGCACCGCAGAACTCACATCGTTCGACCTCGCGCGGAGCGGGGGCTTCGACGACCTCCGGCGCCTGGCGCGTGAACCGGCGCAGTCCGGTCCCGCTCACGGTCACGACGCGATCCCGGCGCCGATAGCGATCCGCACGCCGGCGTCATCGGCGAGTAGTGGCAGTGGGACCAGGTGGTGGCTCGGATCGTCGAGGCCCATGCCGGCCAGTCGCACGTCGTAGCGACTGCCGCAGCCAGGGCACCGAAGCGAGTCGCCGTCGAGGCGGCCATCCGCCAGCTCGTGGCCGCACGCGGGGCAGCCGTCGCGATAGGCATACAGGGAACCGTCGAGCCGGCATATGAGCACCGCGAGGCCATCCACCATGACGGTGGTCGGAGCCTGAACGGCAAGCGACGGCAGCCGCACCCAGCCCGGCTCGGCGGCGGGTGCCGGCGCAGGAGCGACCTGTTGGTCAGGCGGTCGTGGCTGGATCTGCAACAGCGGCGGCACCGACTCGTCGACCATGCCGACCACGTCCACGCCGACCGTTTCCGGCGCCGCATCGGTGATTGCCCGTTCGATCGCCAGCTTCACTGTCAATGTGGACGACGGGCAGCCGTTGCAACTCCCTTCCAGGGTGAGGTGGACGATCCCGGCGTCGTCGACGCCCTGGTACTGCACACCGCCCGCGTGCGAGCCCAGATAGGGCCGAACACCGTCCAACGCCCGCTGGATCCGAGTATCGACGTCGAGCGGATGGAGATCATGTACCAGCAGGAGGCTCTCGACGAGCGGGTCGGCCACAAGCTTGTCGACCAAAGCCGGACTCGATGGATCGGCGCTGGCGAGCTCCATCACTCGGGCCAGCGCCGCGCCGTAGAGGTCGACGATAGAGCGCACCAGCTCTTCGGCCACCGCCGCTGCGCGAGGATCGCGACTCGAGCGCAACTCGTCGAGGAGCGCCTCTATGCGCTCCCCGACGACGCGCGGGCCAGCGGTTTCCACGGTCGCCCGGCTAGATCGCGAGGGTGACCGCTTGTGGCGAGTGGCTGGTCTGCAGCACCCGCCCGCCGCCGAGGTACATGTGCACCCCACACGGCAGGCACGGGTCGAAGCTGCGCACGGCCCGCATGATGTCGATTCCCTTGAAGTTGTCGGGCTGGTTCTCCTCGAAGATCGGGGTGTTCTGAACCGCGTCCTCATACGGGCCTGGGGTGCCGTAGACGTCGCGGACGCTGCCGTTCCATGGCGTCGGCGGATACGGGTGGTAGTTCGCGATCTTGCCGCCACGGATCACCATGTGGTGGGAAAGCACCCCCCGCACCGCCTCCGTGAAGCCGACGCTGTGGGCGTCGTCGGGCACCTTGAACGACTCCCACGTCTTGGTGTGCCCGGCCCGGATCTCAGCCAGCGCCTTCTCGACGAAATACACGGCGCACGCTGCGGCGTAGGCCTGGAAATAGGTACGGGCTCGGTTGCGCTCCAGCGCGTTGCTCCACTGCGGGATCTTCCACTCGTAGGTGACCTCCGGCTTGGACATCGTCTTCGGCAGGTTGATCAACACGCTGTGACCGGTCGACTTGACGTACCCGAAGTCGACCAACCCACCCAGCGCGGTGGCCCACAGCCGGGCGATGGGTCCGCCGCCCGTGTCCAGCGGCAGGTGGTCCTGCCCGTCGAACCAACGCGGGGACATCGTCCAGCTGTACGCGTTGTCGAAGTCCCGCTTCTGCGGCTTCGGAATGGTGTGCTGGTTCCACGGATGCCGGGCGTCCACCGGGTTGCCCAACGCGTCGTGCGTGACGAACTTCTCCTTGCCTTCCCAGTCCTCGTAGTACGAGCTTCCGAGCAGGATCCGAATGCCCAGGTTGATCTTCACCAGATCGTTGGTCACCAGCTTGCCGTCGACGATCACGCCGGGACTGACGAACATCTTGCGACCCCAGTCGGTCATGGTCTCGTACCGGAAGTCGCACGCATCGGGGTCATTGAGAGCACCCCAGCAGCCCAGGAGGACCCGTCGTTGGCCCACCTGCTCGTAGCCCGGAAGCGCTTCGTAGAAGAAGTCGAACAGGTCGTCGTGCATCGGCACGACCCGCTTCATGAACTCCACGTAGCGCATCAGCCGGGTGAGGTAGTCGGTAAACAGTTGCACCGTGGCGACGGTGCCCACACCGCCCGGGTAGAGCGTGGATGGGTGGACATGCCTGCCCTCCATGAGGCAGAACATCTCCCGCGTGTACCGGCTGACCTGCAGCGCCTCGCGATAGAACTCGCCCTCGAGGGGGTTCAGTGAGCGCATGATGTCGCCGATGGTCCGGTAGCCATGGTCGGCGGCGTGCGGCGCCTCAGTCACGTTGGCCCGCTCGAGAACGCCCGGATTGGTCTCCTTGACCATCTTCTCGCAGTAGTCCACCCCGACCAGGTTCTCCTGGAAGATGTTGTGGTCGAACATGTACTCGGCGGACTCACCGAGGTTGATGATCCACTCACCGAGATGCGGCGGTCGCACCCCGTAGGCCATGTTCTGCGTGTAGACCGAGCAGGTTGCGTGGTTGTCCCCGCAGATCCCGCAGATCCGGCTGGTGATGAAGTGCGCGTCCCGCGGGTCCTTGCCGCGCATGAAGATGCTGTACCCACGGAAGATCGACGACGTGCTATGACACTCGACGACCTTCTTCTGCTTGAAGTCGATCTTCGTGTAGATGCCGAGACTGCCCACGATCCTGGTGATCGGGTCCCAGGCCATCTCCACCAGGTCGGTGTCGGGAGTGTCGGTGGCAGTCGGGTCGGGCGCGTATGTGGTCATCGTCGTTCACCGCACCTTCTGGTAGCCGGTACTCAGCTCAGTGCCTTTCATTCGCCACTTGGGCTCCTTGTCCGCGGCCCGGAGCGTGTAGCCGCGAAGCGTGCGGATGACGCTGCCGTATGCCGCGCTGGCAGTGCTGGAAACCAGGGAGCCGGGCGGGGCGTCCATGAACGGCATGAACTTGTCCGGGAAGCCAGGCATGGTGCAGCCGATGCAGATGCCACCCACGTTCGGGCAGCCGCCGACACCATTGATCCAGCCACGCTTGGGCACGTTGCACTTGACCACCGGTCCCCAGCAGCCGATCTTGACCAGGCACTTCGGTGAGTCGTACGCCTTGGCGAACTGACCCTGCTCGTAGTAGCCGGCGCGGTCGCAGCCTTCGTGCACCGTCGCCCCGAACAGCCAGAGGGGGCGCAGTGCCTCGTCCAGTGGGATCATGGGCGCCTGGCCGGCGACCTGGTAGAGCAGGTAGAGGATCGTCTCGGACAGGTTGTCGGGGTGAGTCGGGCAGCCGGGCACACACACGATCGGCAGGCCTGCCTTGGACCTCCAGTCCCAGCCCAAGTAGTCAGGCACACCCATCGCTCCGGTCGGGTTTCCGGCCATGGCGTGGATGCCGCCGTAGGTGGCGCAGGTTCCTGCAGCGAGGATCGCAGTAGCCTTCGGGGCCAGTCGGTCCAACCATTCGCTGGTGGTCATCGGCTGCCCGGTCGCTGGGTTGTTGCCGAAGCCGCACCAGTAGCCCTCATCCTTGATCGCTTCGTTGGGGATCGAGCCCTCGACGACCAGCACGAATGGTTCGAGCTCGCCGCGGTCGGCCTTGTGCCACCACTCGATGAACGTGTCGGCACCCTGTTCGGGCCCGCACTCGAAGTCGATCAGCGGCCAGTGCACCGCGACCTTCGGGAGCCCGGGCAGAGCGCCCAGCACGATCTCCTCGATACTCGGCTGGGTGGCAGCCGTCAGGGCCACCGAGTCGCCGTCGCAACCGAGGCCACCGTTCATCCAGAGGATGTGTACGACCGCTTCATCGGTTTCCGTCGTCGTTGTCACGGTGCGTCTCCCCTTCTCGAGGACTGCGAATGCCAGGGCGTGGCGGCACAGCCGGCATTGTGGGCCGACCGGCGCGTTCGAGGTGAGATGTGCTGTGCGAGCCACCGCCCGCTCACGGTCCGCGAGGCTGTCGACGCGGACACGTCGCGATGAGGTTCGCTCATCAGCTGCCCCCAGGGCACCGGCACAGGCGCTCGCCCGGGCCGGGTGACAGCAGCGTATTCCCGCCTCCGGACGGTCACAAGACCAAACCGTCAACCGGCGGACACATGTGTCGGGTGCCCTCGTCGCTCTGCGGTCCGTACGCTCATGGGTACCGGTATGCGATGCGAGAGGTGTGCGATGGAGCCGCCTGACCGGGCAAGTGGCGACGACCTCGAGGTGGTGCCCCTCGTCGTCGTGTCACAGACCTTCCCGGCCCGCCCGTCATCGATTCCCGACATCCGCGACTTCGTGCACCGCTGGCTCGATCAATCCCCGCTGTCCGAGGAGGACAACGCCGCCGTGAGCGCGAGCGTGTCCGAGGCACTGCTCGACGCTGCTGGGCCCGATGGCACGATCCAGGTCTCGTTCCGGATCTTCCCCGACCACGCAGAGGTCGACGTCCTGCGGTCGCACACGGGCGAGGTCGACCCCCGGGCGGAGCCACTCGCCGGCTGGCTGTCCGCCGAACCGGGAACAGACCGTATGGACGGCGCCGGGCTTCCGACCGGCACGTTCTCGGAGTGGATGGCCGAGACGCTGCGCCGGGAGGGCCTGACCATGGAGGCGGCGGCGCGTCAGCTCGGCGTATCGGTGCGGACGGTCAGCCGCTGGGTGGGTGGCGCCACCGAACCGCGCATGCGCGACCTGCGGCGCATCCACGAGGTGTTCGGCGAGGTCCCATTCCCCTAGTGTCGCCGCATGGCGGTCCCTCGCGGCCGGCTGCGATTCGGGCCGGACAGCGGCAGGCTGCTCCTACGCACCCGCCGGTCCGGATTCGCCTCGAGAGTGGGCCACGACCTCACCATCGACGTGACGGTTTGGTCCGCCGAGGTGGACGTTTCCGACCCGACGAATCCCGTCGGCGCCCACGTCGAAGCGACCGCCGACCTGCGCTCACTCGAGGTCCGGGAGGGAACCGGCGGCGCCGTGCCGCTCACGGACCGCGACCGGCGAGAGATCGAGGATACCGCGCGGCGGATCCTGATGGTGGGCCGCGACCCGATGGCTGTCTTCGCCTCGGACTGGATCACCGCGACCCCGGTGGTCGAGACGATCGGCGGCACGCTGACGATAGGCGGGACGGCGGCGCCGATCGTGCTTCAGGTACGGGAGGTCTCCCCGGACCATTGGCGAGTCGCGACGACCGTGGCCCAGACCGCGTTCGGGATCAAGCCATACTCGGCCTTCCTGGGCGCGCTGAAGCTGCGCGACGAGGTCGAGGTCGAGTGCCATGTCGATCTCGACGCGGCCGAGAGAACGGATGCGGCATGAAGTTCCTGGTCCTGTGGAGCCTCGACCTGAGCCTGGTATCCCGCGAGGTGGCGGCCGCGGTGGCCCGGATGCCCGCGTACGCACGGCCGCTCGAGCGGTCCGGCCAAGTGATCGGCCGCTACCACCTGGTTGGCGCCCACGGCGGAGCCTGGATCTACGACGTCGCCTCGAACGAAGAACTGGAGCGCCTGCTCGGGCTGGCGCCCGTATACAACTTCGCGCACTACACGATCCACCCACTCGCCGACATGAATGACCCCCCGGACCTTGACTGACGTGTTGCGCGAATCGCGGAATCGGCGAACACTGCGCTTATGGGGCTCCGCTCGGATGCCCGCGCCTCAGTGGCCGACCGCCACTGGACCTGCGCACGCCGACTGCGCGAGCGCAGGCGCGCGCTCGGCCTGACCCAGACAAGCGTCGGCCAACGCCTCGGCCGCGCCGGCATCCCACTGTCCAACCGGACCCTGTCGGCCATGGAGCACGGTCGCGGCATCGACATCGGTCTGCTCCCGGACCTCGCGGCCGCCCTCGACTGCACGGTCACCTACCTGGTCGGGCTCACTGACGACCCCCAGCGTTGGGAGCCCGACCATCCATCCCAGCCGCGGGGAGCGGACGCTGGCGCACCCGGCCCGGCTCCCGTCGGCGTGGGCGCCCCGCCGTCGGAGCACCGGATCTGGATCCTCGGCCCGCAGTCGCCGGAGTCACCGTCCTAGCACAGCGGAGGTCGTCATGAGGCTTGCCCGGTTCCTTCAGGTCACGGCGGCAACGCTGTCGGTCACCCTCGCCGTCTCGTGCGGTGACGATGGGGAGTCAACCACCGCCGAGGAGACCAGCCCCCCGAGCGAACTCGCACTCACCCTGTATACGTCGGTCACCCAGAACACTGTGGATGCGGTGGTGGCCGGGTTCGAGGAAGCGAACCCCGCGGCCGAGGTGGAGGTCTTCCGGGCCACGACCGGCGATCTCAACGCCCGCATCGCGGCGGACGAACGATCCGGTGGTCTGCCGGCCGACGTGATCTGGGCGACCGACCCGCTGTCGATGCAGGCCTACGCACAGCAGGGTTTGTTGGCCGAGTGGCCGTTACCCGACATCGGCGGAGTTCCGGACGAATACAAGACCGACCACTTCTGGGGTACCCGCCTGCTGACGCTCGTCATCGTGGCGAACAGTGAGCTGACCTCGCAGCCCGACGACTGGTCGGACCTGACCGACCCGGCGTACCGAGATGCCGTCGCTGTTCCGGATCCCGCGGCCGCCGGATCGGCGTTCGCCGCGCTGGGCTACTTCAGCCAGGCGCCCGAGTACGGCATGAACTTCTATGCGGACCTCAAGGCCAACGGTGCAGAACAAGTAGCCACTCCGCCTGAAGTGGTCACCAACGTCGCCACCGGCCGGTACCAGCTGGGCATGTCGCTGGAAAGCGAGATCCGCACCGCCATAGACCAGGGCTCCCCGCTGACGATGATCTGGCCGAAAGGCGGGGCTATCGTGATCTACAGCCCGATCGGGCAGACGGCCGAGACAGCCAGTCCGGAGGCGGCACAGGCCTGGATCTCCTACGTGCTGTCAGAGGACGGCCAGCAGCGCATCGCAGACACCGGCTGGCAGCCGGTCGTGGAGGGGGTCGAGGGACCACCACGTCCGGCCGGGGCCACCGAGGTATCGCCGACGTGGGAGGACCTGTTCGGCAGCCAGCAAGATCTGCTCGAGCAGTATCAGTCGATCTTCGGCGGCTGAACCAGCGACCAGTCTGATGTCCGTCGTCGGAGGTTTCGGCAACGCCAGACGGCTGGCCGGCGCAGCCCTGGTGACGTCGGCGCTCGCAGTGATCCTGCTCCTAGTGCTGACCGCGATGCCGTTGTACCGGTTGGCGCAGGTCGCCGCGGGTGATGGACTCGCAGGAGTGGCCCGGGCCCTGGCTAGGCCCGGAGCCATTCGGGCGATCGTTCACACCGTCGAGGTGTCGATAGCGGTGACGGCACTGGCGGTTGCGGCCGGAGCGGCGCTTGCCCTCGCCGTCGAGCGCCACACCGCCGGGCGGCGACGTCGACTGCTTCGCCTTCTCGTCGCCGCCCAGCTCGTCGTACCGGAGTTCGTCCTGGGCTTCGCATGGAGCCAGGCCTACGGACCGGCTGGTCTCGGCGACCGGCTCCTCGGCTTGCGAATCCCCGGCTTGTTCGGACCGGTGGGGATCGTCCTCGTCATGTCGGCACACCTTCTCCCACTGGCCTACCTCGCGACGGCCGCCGGGCTCGCAGTCCGAGCTGATACCGATGCCGAGCGGGCGGCACGATGCGCGGGCGCGACAGCGTTGACGGCCTTCCGCACGATCTCACTTCCGCTGCTCCGGGTGCCGCTTCTCGCAGGGGCCGCGCTGGTGTTCGTCAGCTCCGTCAATAGCTTCGCTATCCCGCAGGTTCTCGGTACGCCGGCCGGGTTCTCAACCATGACGACTCTCGTTTACCGCAACCTCGCTCTCTCGGCCGACCCGGCCGGATTCACCGACTTGACGATAGTGGCGCTCTCGATGGTGGTATTGGTCCTTCTCGTAGTCGGCTTCGCCGACCTGCGGATGGGCGCCCGATCTGGCAGCACGCGGGCGGCAGGTCCACCGGGACCAGTCGTCGTCGGCCGCCCGGGTATCGGTGCCGTGTGGGCGGTCACGGCCGCCGTCGTGCTCTACGCAGTGCTGGCCGTCGGGATCCCGCTGTTGACGGTGGCGCTCACTGCCATCACCCGGGCCCCGGGCCTCCTTCCGGCTCCGGCCAACTGGACGTTGGCGAACTTCGGCATCGCATTCGCAGGAGCGGCTCCGGAGGCGCTCATCCGGACCGTTGCGCTGGGATTGGCCGCGGCGGCAATAGTGCCGGCCATCGGCGCTGTGGCGGCGGCCGCGCGCGGCCGCGGCGGGGCAGCACTGTCGACTACCGTGACGCTCAGCTTCGCCGTCCCGGGCACCGCCCTCGCAATCGGAGTCATGATCGCGTACGGCCGGTGGCTGACAGGCTCGGTGGTGATCATTTTGATTGCCTATCTGGGCAAGTTCTGGGCCCTGGGTCACCGGCCGATCCAGGCGGCCGTCGACCGACTACCGGCGGAGGTGTTCCCCGCGGCCCGGGTGAGTGGTGCCAGTGCTGGCACTGCGCTGCGCACGGTGGTGCTCCCGCTGCTGTCGACGGGCGTCGCCATCGCGGCGGTGCTCGTGTTCGTCACCGCGACGCACGAGTTGACCATGTCGGCGATCATGTACGGACCTGGCAGCGAGACCTTTGCTGTGGTCGTTCTCAACCAGCAGGAGCTGGGGAACCTGGGCGCAACCGCAGCCCTGTCGCTGGTCCTGACCGTCCCGTTCATCCTCGTCGCAGGCGGTCTCGTCCTGATTGGGCGGCGCCGACAGGTCGACTCATGACCATCCAGGTTCACGCTGAGACTCCGGCGGTCGATTGTCGCTGTTTGGACCTGTGCTATCGCGAAACTCAGGTCGTCAGAAATGTCGACCTTGCCGTCGCCCCCGGCGAGGTGCTAGCCCTGCTCGGCCCATCTGGCTCGGGCAAGACGACGCTCTTGCACGCCATTGCCGGGCTGGTCGTCCCGCGGACCGGTGAGATCTGGCTCTCCGACCAACTGGTCTCCGGGCCAGGGCGCATGGTGCCTCCCGAGCGCCGTCGGATCGGGATGGTCTTTCAGAACTACGCACTCTGGCCGCACATGTCCGTGCTGGACACCGTTGCCTATCCGATCAGGCGGCACGGCGGATCGAAGGCCGAGGCTCGGCAGCGCGCACACGAGTTGCTCGCCCGAACGGACCTGGCGTCACTCGCCAACCGCAAACCCGGCCAGCTCTCCGGGGGGCAGGCCCAACGCGTTGGCCTGGCGCGGGCGCTGGCAGCCGAGCCGGACGTCTACTTGTTCGACGAGCCGACCGCGCACCTCGACGCACACTTACGCGCCCTGATCCTCGAGGAGGTTGCGCGACGGCGGGCCATGACAGGGGCTGCAGCGCTCTATTCCACCCACGACGCCGCGGAAGCGCTTGCAATCGCCGACCGGGTCGCCGTCGTCCACGACAACGAGCTGGCCCAGGTTGGCACGCCGGCAGAGGTCTACGACCACCCGGCGGATCTGACCGTCGCGAGGCTCACTGGCCCGATCTCGATCCTCACTGCCGGCGTCAGTCTGCCCGGGCACGGGCGCGTCCGTCTTCAATTTGGCGGCCGAGTGGTCGAAGTCGAGGGCGACGGCGGCGGACCGGTTGCCCCCGCGACCCTGATCGTCCGACCGGACTGGGCGGCGCTGGGCGGCGACCTACCGGGCACCGTCACGGCCGTCCGCTACCGGGGAACGCACACCGATTACCACCTCGACACTGCGGCCGGGGGCGTCCTGATCAGACATGGGGGACCGCCCCGGCTGTCGGCAGGGACTCAAACGACGTGGTCGCTGCGTCGGGTCCGGCTGCTCACCTGACCGCGGCCACAGCAGTTGGCGTTGTCCGCGCGGCTAAGGCATCTCCAGGCCGCGAATCGTCCGGGTCAGCTCACGGAAACCGATCCGCTCGAGGAACGCCACGCAAGCGGTGTCGTCCGGGCTGGCGTAGTCGAGCAGCCGGCTGATACCGGCCAGTTCGAGCCACCCGGCGGCCTCCGCGATCAGCCAGCTTCCGATGCCCTGCCCTCGATGTGCCTCGACGACCTGCAGGTTTCCGATGTCGGCCCACGAGGCGATGCCAGCGGCCCGGTTGGCTTCGCCCAGGTTCGTGTCCACCTCGATGAAGCCCAGCACCGTGTCGCCGGCCAGCGCCCAGATCCGGGTGCCGTTGACGCCCAGCGTCCGGCGGATGTTCAGACCGGTCAGCGACGGCCGCCAGCGAGGTACGTTGCCGACAGCGACCACGAACACGATCTCCGTCCGGCCGTCGTGTTTGAAGCCCGCGCGTTCGTAGATCTCACGGATGTGTGGCCACTGTTCGGGCACCCCGTAGACGGCCGGAATCGGCAGCGTCCCGTCGGCATACCGCCGGCGAACGCCCCAGCGCTCGAACTGCGCCAGGCAGGCCCGGGCAAGCTGGTCTCCCACTGGCGCGGTGTCTGGCCAGCGTGGCACCGGCGGCCAACACAGCAGCCAGCGGATCTCGCCTGCGTCGCGGTAGCTCTCGTCGACCCGGTCGTCAGAGCCGTAACGCAGTAGATGCGCCGCAGCGACGATTCGCTGCCGTTGCTCGGCGACGAGGGTGACCCGCTCGACTACCCATGGGTCGACGATGTATTCGCCCGGATCGCGACCGAGGCTGTTCATCACCGCCGCAACGGACAGCGAGATTCCCGGGATCACCGCCGCGACGTGGGCGTTCACGAGCGCGGTCACCTGCTGTCGATCGCTGCGGCGGAAGGACCGCACGTCGACGGTGTCTCCCGGACCAGTGCCCATCGGGCCATCTTGCCGCGCCGACGCGGTTTGCGCGCGGCAGATGCGCGTGCAGATGCGTCACGCGTCTCGGCGAATCGCGTCGAGCAACCTGCGCAGGAACCGCCTCGTGGCCGAGCCGAACTCGCGATCAGCGGCTTCGGCGTCGACGTTGGACCAGAGTGACACGTAATTGATCGCATGATTCAGCGCAGTCAGCGGCTCGGCAAGCCGCCAGGCATTCCGCAACTCCGCAGCGGAGGCGACGCCACTCCATTCGGCGAGGTACGCATCCAGCAGGCGAGCAGCTACGGCCTCGTCCTCCTCGTAGCCGATCGCGATCATGTCGATGAACGGGTGTGCGACACAGGCGTCGGTCCAGTCGAAGATCACGAAGCCGGCCGGGCCCCGTGCAACGTTGCCGAGATGCAGGTCGCCGTGGACGATCGTGTGCGGTACCGGCAACGACGCCAGGTCGGCACACATCTCAGACAGCCGCGGTTCGGCGGACCGCAACTCAGCGATCTCGTCGGCGGGGAGCCAGCGCGAGAGATCGACTTCGGTGAGCCATTCGCTGCTCTGGGCGGCCAACCAGTCCAGCCGGCGGTCGTTGCAGCCGGCAGCCAAGAGTCGCCCGACGTGTGGCGCGGACCGGATCTGTAATCGCGCGACCGCGCGCATGACGTCCTCGCGGATCTCGATCGGTGCGCTCCAGCCGACCACCGGACCCGCATCGGCGAGGACGAGGAAGCGCCGGTCGGGATCGGCGGCCAGCAGCGACGGAATCTCACCGGGGAACAGCGTGGCCAGCTCTGCCACCACCGAGGCCTCGTTCGCGAACAGCGGCGTGTCGAGCGCCACCTTGAAGAAGACTGCCCCGCTCGCCGTCTCCGCCCGCAGCACACAGGAGAGTTCCCAGCTGAGGACCGGCTCGACGTCGCCGATCACCGGCGAGCCGATGTCCTTCATTGACGTGCGCAGCCAGTCCTCCGCTTCGGCGTGCCAGCCGCGATTGGTCCACGGCATGTGCTCGTTGGTGGTACCGGCCGCGAGATCGCCGAGAACCTGCATGATCGAGTCGGCAATCTCGGCCTGACCACCGGCGAGAGAGCCGATGTCGGCGGCGCTCATCCACCCCATCGAGTCCGACGGCTCCGCGCCTGGTCGAGCGGCGAGGAGCAGCGTGACGGATTTCGTCCGGGCCGCCTCGCTCACGGACTGGCTGACGCAGCGAAGCAGATCCGCGTCGAAACCGACCTGCTCACGCAGCGCCGCCAGGAAGTCGTGTGGCTCACCGACCCAGGGAGAACCTGGCAGCTCGAACTCCGGAACGCGCAGGCTGTCTGCCCGCACGGCAAGCAGCCTGGGTTCCGATGGGTGCACGATGAGCGCCCGGACCCGGGTCCGCCAGGCCGCATCGTCGTCCGGGCCGCCATCCGTCACACGCCCATGGTGCCCGCCGTGGCGACCTGGTCCAGTTGAAACGTGGAGCGGAGGCGTACCCGCTAGCCCGGGTTTGCGGTAGTAAGGGGGACGTGGAGGCGGTCAGCGCACTCGAGCGGGGCAGGAACGCCTACGCGAGGCAAGCCTGGTCGGTCGCATACGGCGAGCTGTCCGCAGCTGACAACGAGTTGCCACTCGAGCCGGCGGACCTCGAGCGGCTCGGCATGGCCGCCGCGCTAATCGGCAGGGACGACGTCAGCGACGCGTTGGCAGCCCGGGCGCACGACGAGTACGTGGGTCGCGGAGAGCTGACCCGGGCGGCACTGCCCGCGTTCTGGCTCGGCATGAGGCTGTTCAACCGTGGCGAAATGGCCCAGGGTGGCGGCTGGCTCGCCCGGGCCCAACGGCTGGTCGACGAGAGCGGGGAGGACTGCGTCGAGCGCGGTTACCTGCTGGTGCCCGCTGCGCTCCAGAACCTCAGCCAGGGAGACCCCGCGGCAGCGTTTGGCCTGTTCGAGAAGGCAGCCGAGATCGCCGGACACCATCGTGATCGGGACCTCGCGGCCCTTGGTCGGCTGGGGCAGGGCCAAGCACTCATTGCTATGGGCCAAATCGCCGAAGGTCTGTCTCTTTTCGACGAGGCAATGGTCACCGTCACGGCCGGTGGAGTATCACCAATTCCCATTGGGATCATCTACTGCTCCGTGATCAGCGAATGCATGAAGATCTTCGACCTTCACCGGGCGCAGGAATGGACCTCGGCGCTGAGCCATTGGTGCGACGCACAGCCCGACCTCGTGCCCTTCCGCGGCGAGTGCCTGGTCCGTCGCGCCGAGATCATGCATTTGCACGGCGCCTGGTCGGACTCCCTGGCTGAGGCGGAGCGGGCGCGCGAGTTGCTCACCCTGCCCGGTGACCAGTGGCTGGTCGGCTTGGCCTGGTACCGGCTGGCGGAGCTGCATCGGCAACGCGGAGAACTCTCCGAGGCCGAGGCTGCCTACCGCCAGGCGAGCCAGGCGGGTCATGAGCCCCTCCCCGGACTCGCGCTGCTCCGGCTGGCACAAGGCAAGACCGATGCTGCGATTGCCACGATCCGTCGGGTTCTGGACGAGGCGTCCAGCCAGGCCCAGCGGCCTTGGTTACTCTCCGCGTGCACCGAGATCGGCCTCGCCGCCCAAGACGTCAAAGCTGCTCGGGCCGCAGCCGACGAGTTGGCCGAGTTCGCCGCCGGCCGAGATGCCCCGTGGCTGGAAGCGATGTCGGCTCACGCGACCGGGGCAGTCCTGCTCGCCGAGGGAGACGCCCGGGCTGCATTGGCCACCCTGCGCCGGGCATGGACGATTTGGCAGGCGGTCGACGCGCCGTACGAGGGAGCCCGGGTCCGTGCGCTGATGGGTCAAGCGTGTCGTGTGCTCGGCGACGAGGACGGCGCGCTGCTGGAGTTCGACGCGTCTCGCTGGGTGTTCCAACAGTTGGATGCCGCGCCAGATCTCGCCCGGATCGAAGCACTGCTCCGGCCGACGAGCGCTGCCGCGCCCGGCGGGCTCACGACGCGTGAACTGCAAGTGCTCCGCCTCGTCGCGACCGGCAGGACCAACCGCGCGATTGCGGCCGACTTGTTCCTCAGCGAGAAAACGGTTGCCCGTCATATCAGCAACATCTTCACCAAGCTCGGCATTTCGAGCCGAGCCGCCGCCACGGCATACGCGTACGAGCACGACCTCGTTTAGAACGCGCACTACGCCGAACTACCCATCCGTTCCAAGGCCGGAAATGGGGAACTGTCCCGATGTTCCGACCGACGTGCGGCTCCTAGCGTCGTCACAGAGATCGAGAGTCCGACGACACAAGGAGGCCGCCATGGACGTCGGCCTCCCAGTGCTCGCCGGGACTGTCTCGACGCTGATCTTCGCCTCCAGCGTCCTGCCCATGCTGGTGAAGGCCGTCCGGACCAGGGACCTGAGCTCGTACAGCCTGGGCAACATCGTCTTGAGCAACGTCGGCAACGTCATCCACTCGGTCTACGTCTTCAGTCTGCCGCCTGGACCGATCTGGGCGATGCACTCGTTCTACCTGGTTGCCACGGGCTTGATGCTGTTCTGGTACCTGCGGTTTGAGGTCCCTGCCAGCGGCTCGTACACAGAACTACCCACGTCCGACGAGCTCGTCGAGATGGTTCGTTCTCCCGAAGCGCCGATTCCGGTCGCTTCCTAGCGTCTGATCACAAGCTGACGAACAGGAGTGGACGATGAACGGAAACGGCGCACCA
>CAWHPW010000002.1:0-37492 GCA_963831385.1 uncultured Actinomycetota bacterium | reverse complement strand
GTCAACCGGGCACTCTGGGATGAACGGGGTCCCGCCCACGCGGCATCTCCCGACTACAACCTGCGCCGATTCGTCGAGGATCCGACGTTCCTCAGCGACGTGGTGCGCTTCGACCTGCCGCTGCTCGGTGAGGTGACCGGCCTCGATGGTGTTCACCTGCAGTGCCATATCGGCACCGACACTGTCTCGCTGGTTCGCCTCGGCGCGCACATGACCGGGCTGGACTTCTCGGCTGCCTCATTGGCCGAGGCCCGCAAACTGGCCGAGGCCATCGACGCCGATGTCGCATTCGTCGAGGCAGAGCTCTACGACGCCGTCGAGGTACTCGGCCGGGGGCGCTTCGACCTCGTGTACACCGGGATCGGTGCGCTGTGCTGGCTGCCCGATATCCGACGATGGGGAGCACTGGTCGCCGATCTGCTCCGGCCGGGCGGCCGGCTCTTCATCCGCGAAGGGCATCCGGTGCTGTGGGCACTGGAGGATCCGCGCGACGATCAGCTTCTGGTTCTGGAGCGCGCATACTTCGAACGTTCCGAGCCCACCGAGTGGGACGAAGGCGGGACTTACGTCGAAACCGACGCGGTGTTCACTCAGACCCGCAGTCTGGAGTGGAATCACGGGCTCGGGGAGATCGTGACGGCCTTGCTGGACGCGGGCCTGACGATCACGAGCCTGGTCGAGCACGACAGCGTCCCGTGGGACGGCTTACCGGGTCAGATGGAACACATCGGCGATAACGAGTGGCGCCTGATCGACCGGCCGTGGCGGTTGCCGCACACGTACACGTTGCAGGCCGTCAAGTGACGCGATCGCAGCACCGTGGTGACCGCAAAGCAAGCCGCATGATCGAGATGCTGACATGATCGATCCGGCGGTGATCATCGGCGCTGGCCCAGCCGGTCTCGCCGTAGCCGCGACGCTACGGCAGTCGGCGGTTCCCTTCGTGCTGCTGGAGCGGTCCGACTCGGTCGGCGCAGCCTGGCACGGTCGATACGACAGCCTGCACCTGCACACGATCCGGTGGCTCTCCGGCCTGCCCGCGTCTCGATCCCGCGCCGGTACGGCCGCTGGCTGGCCCGCGACGAACTGATCGAATATCTCGAGTCCTACGCCGATCGGTTCGAAATCCGTCCGGCGTTCGGGGTCGAAGCAACTCGCATCGACCGCAACACATCCGGCTGGCAGGTTCACACGACTTCAGGCACGTGGTCTGGCAGCGCCGTCGTGGTCGCCACCGGCGACACCCGGCTGCCCTACCTGCCGGACTGGCCAGGTCGCGACGCTTACACCGGGACGCTTGTGCACTCGGCCGACTACCGCGAGTCATCGCCGTACCGCGGCCAGCAGGTGCTGGTCGTCGGCGCCGGCAACTCTGCTGCGGAAATCGCGCTGGAGCTTGCCGACGTCTGCCGACAGGTCGACCTGTCGGTCAGGACACCGCCGAACATCGTGCGGCGTGACACGTTGGGCGTTCCGAGCCAGTTGATCGGCATTGCCCTGAAGCGTGCACCGGAACGACTGATGAACCCCATGTCCGCCGTGCTGCGCCGGTTCACGGTTCCGGACCTCGCCGATTTCGGCCTGCCGGCGCCGCCGGGCGATGGCTTCACTCAGTTCCTGCGGACCCGGACCGTGCCGATTCTCGATCACGGCTTCGTGTCGGCTGTCCGATCCCGGCGGATTCGCGTCGTCCCGCCGATCGAGCAGTTCGACGGCGGGGCGGTGCACCTGCACGGCGGCACGATCGTCCGCCCGGATGCCATCGTCTCGGCCACTGGATACCGGCCGGACCTCGAATCCCTGGTCGGCCACCTCGGCGTGCTGGACGACCACGGCCGGCCGCGTGCGCGCGGAGCGCAGACCGTCCGACATGCACCCGGCCTGCATTTCGTCGGCTTCGACCCGACGCTGTCCGGCCTGCTGCGCGACATCGGCATGGAAGCGCGCGCCGTCGGCCGGGCGCTGTCAGCGCAGGGCCTCCACGCCTAGCTCAGAGATCACCGGGCAGGATGGGCACATGGAGCATCGTCTGCTGGGCCGCAGCGGCTGCGCGGTCTCGACTCTCGCTTTGGGGACCATGACGTTCGGCACCGAGACCGACGAGGACGGCTCGGGCGCCCAACTGGATGCCTTTGTCGCGTCGGGCGGAAACCTGATCGACACCGCCGACGTCTACAGCGACGGGGCATCGGAGGAGATCGTCGGTCGCTGGCTCGCGGCTGCCGCACCCGATGTGCGGGACAGCGTCGTATTGCCACCAAAGGCCGGTTCCCGACGGGTGAGGCCGCGAACGACCTCGGCCTATCTCGCCGACATCTGCACCGTGCCGTGGACGAGTCGCTACGTCGGCTCGGAGTCGATTGCATCGATCTCTATCAGGTGCACGCATGGGATCCACTGACGCCGCTGGACGAGACCTTGCGAGCGCTCGACGACATGGTGCGCGCCGGCAAGATCCGCTATGTCGGGCTGTCCAACTACACCGGCTGGCAGGTGCAGAAGGCTGTCGGCTTGGCGCGCGAGCACAGCCTGGAGGCACCGGTCACGCTCCAGCCGCAGTACAACCTGCTCGTTCGCGAGGTGGAGTGGGAGATCGTGCCCGCCTGCCTCGATGCTGGCCTCGGGCTCTTGCCGTGGTCACCCCTGGGCGGCGGATGGCTCACCGGCAAGTACCAGCGCGACAGCGCACCCGTGGGCGCCACACGGCTGGGTGAGAACCCCGACCGTGGTGTCGAGGCCTACTCGCGCCGATCCACCCAGGAGCGGACCTGGGACGTGGTCGACGCGGTACGGGCCGTCGCCGACGAGCGTGGCCTATCGATGGCCCAGGTCGCCCTGGCCTGGCTGGTCGACCGGCCGGCAGTGACGTCGGTGATCCTCGGAGCCCGCACGCTCGAGCAACTCGAGGACAACCTGGCCGCAGCCGACGTCCACCTCGAGACCGACGAGACCGCCGCTCTCGATGCTGCGAGCGATCCCGCTCCCGCCGACTACCCCTACGGCGGACCCGGCAACGAGCAGCGCAGCCGGCTGATCTCTGGCGGGCGATGACGGCGCGGGGTCCCTGCGGGCTGCCGTTCCGGAATCACAGAACAGCAACGAGCGTGTCGCGTCAGGTGCCGAATCACCTGGAGTGGGTATCTGAGACCGCGTGGCGGCCACCACTGACGACAAGCTTCTCGGCGGACGGTATCGCCTCGGCAAGCCGCTCGGCCGCGGCGGCATGGGCGTGGTGTGGGCTGGTCACGACGAAGCCCTCGGGCGGCAGGTCGCCATCAAGGAGGTCTCTTTTCCGCTCGATCTGCCTGCCGAAGACCGCGAGAAGCTGCGTCGCCGAACGTTGCGGGAGGCGAGGGCGGCAGCGCGGATCTCGAGTCCCGCGGCCGTGGCGGTGTACGACGTAGTCGAGGAAGACGGTCGCCCCTGGATTGTCATGGAGCGGTTGGCCGCCCGCAGTCTCGCTGATGTGCTGCGAGACGAAGGTCCATTACCCGGTCGGCGAGTAGCGGAGGTCGGTCTGGACGTGCTCGACGCCCTCGCAGCGGCGGCATCAGTGGGCGTGCTCCATCGCGATGTCAAACCGGCCAACGTCATGCTGCGCTCGACTGGACGAGCTGTTCTCGCCGACTTCGGCATCGCGACGGTTGAGGACGACGCGACGGTCACGACTACTGGACTGCTCCTGGGATCACCGGCGTACATGTCACCCGAGCGGGCCCGCGGAGAACCGTCGACACTCGCTTCCGATCTCTGGTCATTGGGCGCGACGCTCTACGCCGCCCTCGACGGTCGGTCGCCGTTCGAACGATCCGGATCCTTGCCGACGCTCAATGCAGTGCTCCATGACCCGGCACCGCCTTTGGTCCACGAGGGTGAGCTGGGAGCTGTCATCGATGCCTTGCTGGCCAAGGACCCGGCAGAGCGTCCCACCCTGCGCGCGGTTCGCATGGCACTCCAGCGGTTTGGCGCGATGCCCAACCAATCCCCCAGCCCGGCAGGGTCCCCTGTCCCGGTATCGGCCGACTCTCCCGACGGCACCGGGCAGACCGCCATCGAGTCCTGGCTGACGACGCCCGACGAACGCACGTCGACAACGCGCTTTTCCGAAGACCGGCAGGTACTTGTCGGTCTCCTCATTGTTGCCACCTTGTTCGCGGTATCGCTCATCGGTCTCGGCGTCTTACTGGACGGATGGCGTTCGCCGGAAACAGACGCGACCCGCGCCGAATCCGGACGCGGCGGATCCGAGGGCACCCGCTGCCGTCGAGTCTCCGCAGCCAACAGCCGATGCAGCAGTCAATCAACCACCGGCTGGCGGACCCATAATCGGGGATCGGCCGAGCCCGACAATTCAACCATCCGAACCCGCCGGCACCTCAGGCGACAACGCAGCAGGGTCAGCGGCCGCCCCGCTACCCGATGGCCTTCAGTTGCATACCGATCCCACCGGCTTCACGGTTGCGGTGCCGACCGGCTGGACGAGATCCGTGGAGGGGCCGCGTACGTACTTCAAGGAACCAGGTGGTGGGCGCTTCCTCCTCGTCGACCAGACGACCGAGCCGAAGGACGACCCGCTGACCGACTGGCAGGCCAACGAACCATCCGTGGCAGAACGGCTGAGCGGCTACGAGCGAATCTCGCTGGATCGGGTCGAGTACCGCGGCTGGAACACCGCCGACTGGGAGTTCACCTGGGACGCCCGCAGCGGGCAAATTCACGTGCTCAACCGAAATGTTCGAGTGAGCGATGGACGTGCCTACGCCTTGTACTGGTCGACTCCCGAGTCGCAATGGGCCGACAGCCGGGGAATGTTCGACGTCGTTGCGCAAAGTTTCCAACCGGCGCCAGGCTGACACTCAGCCAGACGATCAGATGGCGAGAGCTGAGAACGCCTCGTAGACGAGAATCGCCGGCCACACGAGGCCCTGTAGTACCGCGAGGACGTACTCCCAGAAACCGTCTGCCTGCTGCCAGAAATACACCCACGCACCAAAGATGCCGAGGCCGTAGATCGCGCCGCCGCTCGCTGTCGCACCGGAGTTGTTGCTCATGTTGGTTCCACCCTTCTCGTCGTCGACCTCAGTCTCTCTCTTCCCCATGCATGCGTAGGGTGGCGCAGACGCCCGCTGCGGGACTCATCGCCGCACTGCCGATGCTGCACGGCGGGCTGGGGACGGGCCAGCCTGCTGGACCTACCTGCGCGATCCCACCAAGCATCTGGGTGGCACGGCGAACGCCAGGTGCCCGAGGGTGGATCGGTAGCGTTGATCCATGTCGTACCCAGAACCCAAGTACTTCGGCACCGGAGAGGTCACTGCGAGGTTCCGTCCCGCTGATGCTGCCCCGGAACTCCCTCGGCCGGGTGGCGCCGCAAGCTACCTCGCCACCGGGGCAACCACCGAGGGAAGGTTCGGGCTCTACCGATGGGACATGGGGCCAGAGCCGGCCGGTGCGAACGCCCACTACCACCGCACGATCAGCGAGTCGTTCTTCGTGCTGACTGGCACGGTGAAGCTGTATGACGGCACCGGCTGGTTCGATGCGCGTCCGGGCGATTTTGAGTACGTTCCCGAAGGCGGACTACACGGGTTCCGCAACGAGTCGGGCGAGCCCGCCTCCCTGCTCATCCTCTTCGCCCCGGGCGCGCCACGCGAGGCCTACTTCGAGGGGCTCGTCGAGATGGCGGAAGGTCGCTGGAAGCCGAACCAGGAGGAACTGCAGGCGTTCTTCGAGGAGCACGACAACATCTACGTCTAGACCTGCCAAACGTCATCGCCGGGTCAGCCCGGCAATTCGTCTAGCCCGCGGGTTGGTGTGATCAGACCCGAGCAGGCTCGGTTTCCTCACCGGGCTCGGTGATGTCCACGATCTCCTCGGCGCCCGCCTCGATGTCTTCCTGGGACTCGACGCTGATGTGCGGCAGCAAACGTGACAGCCAGCCGGGCAGCCACCAGTTGGCCGTGCCGAAGATCGTCATCAGAGACGGAATGAGGATCAGCCGGACCACGAATGCGTCGAGCAGCACAGCAGTTGAGAGTGCGACGCCGAACAGCTTGATGATGGCGTCGTTGCCGAGAATGAAGGCGCCGAACACGCTCGTCATGATCGCCGCCGCGATCGCCACCACCCTGCCGGATCCGGCAAGCCCGCGGCGAACCGCCTTGCGATTGTCGCCGGTGTACACCCACTCCTCGTGCATGCGGCTCACCAGGAACACCTGGTAGTCGCAGGACAGCCCGAACAGGATCGAGAAGACCATGATGGGCAGGAAGGGGAAGATCGGTCCGGTGTTCTCCAGGTTGATCAGGTCGGCGAACCAGCCCCACTGGAACACGGCCACCGTGATGCCAAGAGCCGCGCCCAGCGAGAGCAGGCTGGAAAGGACCCCGGTGGCCGACACCAGCAACGCCCGGAACAGGAACACGAGCGTCAAGAAACCGAGACCCACGACGATCAGCAGGAACCACGGAAGCGCGTCCTCGAGCACCTGGGTGAAGTCGGCCGTCACCGCTTGGAAGCCACCGACGTAGGCCTGGGCACCCGAATCAGCCGTGGCGGCGGGGATGACGTCCTCGCGCAGGTGGAACAGCAGGTCGGTCGTCGCCTCGTCCTGCGGCGCCGTCTTGGGGAACAGCTGGATCGGCGCGACAGTGGCGTCCGCGGCCACCGGCGCGCCAGCCGCGAGGGCCACGCCCGGGTCGGCGTTCAGGGCGTCCGTGATCGTCGTCACGGCCTCCTGGTCGCCGGCCTCGGGCAGCTCGACCGCCAGGTAGAACGGTCCGTTCACGCCGGGACCGAAACCTTCGGCGGTCAGGTCGTATGCGATCCGCGGAGAGCTGCCTTCAGGGGCGCCCGAGTCGTCGGAGAAACCCAAGCGCAAAGACAGCATCGGCAGCGCGATCAGAACCATGACCGCCAGCGCGAAGGCGCCGGTCAGCCATGGCCATTTCTGTAGCCAGTGGCCGTATCGGGCGAACGCGTTCGGTCGTGTCGGGTCAGGTGCCTTGCCACGGTGCACGATCCAGCGCCAGCCCAGCCCGATCAGGGTCACCGGGAGGAAGATGAGCCAGCCGAGGTAGCGGAAGCACAGGCCCACGGTGTGCCACACGCCGGTCGCGCGCTGCTTCGGAATCGCCTCCGCGTCAGTGATCCAGGCCATCCGACCGACGAACGCCCAGGTGCCCAGTAGTGACAGAACGGCGGGCAGCAGCAACAGGGCTCCGACCATCACCATGAAGACCGTGACGGCCGCCGCGACCGCGATGCCGTTGAAGAACGTGATCCGCATGACGAACAGGCCGAGCAGCGCGATGATCACCGTCGCGGCCGCGAACTGCACGGCCCGACCCGAGGTGCGCACCGACTCCAGTGCGGCATCCCGCGGCGACCGGCCATGGATGATCGCCTCGCGGTACCGGTTGATCACCATCAGCGAATAGTCGATGCCGACCCCGAGGCCGATCATCGAGGCCAGGATCGGTGCAAAGGTCGCGACGTCGAAGGAGCGCGCCACGAGCGGCAGTGCGAAAGTGGTTGCCAGCGCGACCGAAATCGCGGCCGAGGTGATCGGCAGGAACGCACCCATGATCGCGCCGAACGCGAACAGCAGGATCACCAGCGCGACGATGACGCCGATGCTCTCCGAGGACGGCGGTTCACCACCGACGAAGACGAACACTCCGTTGGCCCCGACCTGCAGGCCATCGCTGCCGTTCTGCTCCTCGATGAGATCCCGCGCGGTGATGACGTCGTCGGTGCTCAGGTCGTCGAATGACTCGCCTTCGAAAATCACCGTGCTGTATGCGACGTTGCCGTCAGGGCTGACGCCGGCCTGGCCGAAATGCGCGAGCGCGCCCTGCGCCTCCGGCGACAGCTCCTGCTGCGGCTGCTCCCCCTGCTGACCCCCTTCGCCTTGGTCCGCGGGTTGCTGCGGGCATGCCGAGCCGAGTGGCTCGCCGTAGGGCGTGAGCACACACGCCACGCCTGGCGAGGTGGACAGGTCGGTGAGCAGGCCCGTCATGGCCGCTTCCGCCGAGGCGTCGGTAGCCGTACCGGAGTCCGGTTTCCAGACGACCTGGCCTTCCAGACCCGCGCCGGTACCGGCACCACCGGAGAGGTCGGCCAGGAGTTCCTGCGCGGTGGTCGACTCGGTGTCCGGCAGCTCGAAGTTGTCGTTGTAGTCGCCGCCGAACCTCGTCCCGAGGATGCCGACCACGACCATGATCCCGACCCACGTGAGTAACGCATACCAAGGTCGGCGCACGGCCCACTGCGATATCCGGCCCATCAGGTCTACCTTCCGGAGTGTCGAACACGACGATGCGTGCCCCGACATGCCGCGGTGAGGCACACAAACCCGCTCGCCACGCGTAGAGAACGGGTGCGACACAGGCAATCCGCTTTGCTGTCGGTGAACGGCACGGTGAGGCGTAACGGCGCGAGCCTTTCGGCACCGCATCGCAACCCCGGAGGGCGGCCGAGGGCCACGGGGGAGCCCCCGACCGCGAAGAGAGACGCTACATTCCCTCGCCGCGGAAAGCACTTCATCGACGTGATGCGGTAGGCCGTCAGGCTGACGTCTGTCCCCCCGGTGCCCGGTTCCGGCTAGAGCTAGCCCTGCCGCTACTCTGTGCTGACCGCGACTCGCGATGCGCTACCGCAACTTGCGCTCCCTGCTGGAGACACCGGGACGGAACACTTGACCGCACCCTGGCAGGCGTCTTCGTCCAGGCTGGTCGGCCGAGGCGATGAGTTAGACCGCCTATGCCGTCTGCTGGAAGGCATGGAGAGGACGACCACAGGGCGGATGGTGCTCGTCCACGGCGAGGCCGGGGTGGGCAAGTCGCGCCTGGTTCGGGAGGCCACCGCGGTGGCTCGGCAAGCCGGCGTGAGTGTGTTCTCCGGCCGGGCGGTGCAGTCGGGTGAGGCGTACCGCCCGCTCGCCGAGGCGCTCAGCGCCGCGTTACGGGGCCGTCCGCTGCCTCGGGAGAACGGCCTCCGACCGTACCTGCCTGCGCTGTCCGCGCTGCTCCCCGACGCCGGCATCGCAGGCCGGTCCGACCCGCGCGGCGGGGTCATCCTGGGCGAGGCAATCCTGCGGCTGGTCAGCACGCTGGCCAGCCCGCGCGGCGCCATGCTGGTGCTTGAGGACCTGCACTGGGCTGACCCGGACACCCTCGACGTGCTGAGCTACCTGGCCGATGCGGCGAGCACCTCGCCGGTGGTGCTGGTGGCTACCGCCCGAGACGAGCTGGACCCGCCGCAGCGGCTGCTCGACCTTGCGCGGGCCTGCCAGGCCGCCGTCATCCCGCTGGACCGGCTCGGCCCACAGGACGTCCGCGGGGTGGTGGAGTCGTGCCTGTCGGGGCCGCCGCCGGAAGAGCTGGTGCGGTTCGTCATCGAGCATGCTGACGGGTTGCCGTTGCTGGTCGAGGAGCTGCTCACCGGGCTGGTCGCGGTCGGCGCGCTGGCCCCGGACGGGACCCTGACCGGCCCGCTGGCTACGAACGTGCCGCGCACGTTCGCCGCCACTGTGCGCAGCCGGCTAGCCGGCCTGAAGCCGAGTGCGCGCTCGGTGGTCGAGACCGCCGCGGTGCTCGGCCGCCGGTTCGACTGGCGGCTGATCCCGGAGATCACTGGGTTGGGCGAGCAGGTGGTACTGGCCGGCCTGCGGTCCGCGGTGGCCACCGGCCTGGTCGTCGTGGACGCCACCGAGACCGACACATTCCGGTTCCGGCATGCGCTGACCTGCGAAGCGGTGCGCACCGACCTCCTGCCGCCCGAGCACCGGGCGCTGGCCCGGGCTGCCGCCGCGGTCGTCGAGCAGCGCGAGCCGGAAGCCTACGACCTGGCCGCAGGGCTGTGGATGGCAGCAGGAGAGGACTCCCGGGCCGCCGAGTTGTACCTGTACGCCGGCCGGCAGGCCCGCCGCCGCGGCGCGCTGCACACTGCGGACGCCCAGCTGACCCGCGCCGCGACCCTGGCCGCGGACAAGCCAGACCTGCGCCGGGAAGCGGAGGCAGCGCTGATCGGGGTGCTGGCCGATGCCGGCGACAACGACCGGGCGCTGGCACTGGGCGAGCGGCTGCTGGACCGCGGGGATACCTGGGTCCAGCTGACGCTGGCAGAGGTGGCGGCCGAAGCCGGCCGGTGGGACGTCGCCGCCGCCGGGCTGACCGCGTTGCCGGACACCGACGACCCGCGGGCCAAAGTGCTGGCCGCTCGGCTGGCGCACGAACGTGGTCAGCCGGACGACGCGCAGAGCATCGCCGAGCTGGCGCTCATCGAGGCCGAGGAGCGCAACCAGTGGTCGGTGGCCTGCCAGGCGCTGGAGGTGATGGGCCGTGCCGCGCGGGTCACCGATCTGAAGGCGGCCCGCGACGCGTTCCTGGCGGCCGAGCGGCTGGCCATTGACCACGACCTGCCGCTGGAACGGGTCTCCGCGCTGCACGAGCTCGGCACCGTGGACCTGCTGCTGGACGGCTCCACGGTCCAGTTGGAGCGGGCTCGAGCGCTCGCCCTGGACGCCGGCGCGCTGGGCCTGGCGGCCAAGGTCGACGAGCAGATGGCGGCCAGCCTGCTGCACCGGGACGCGGACGCCGCGCTGGTTCACGCTGAGCGCAGCGCTGAGCGCGCCCGTCGGCTGCGGATGGACCAGCTGCGGGCCACCGCGCTGTTCTTCCAGGCCGCCGCGCATGCGCACCACCGCAACTCCCAGGCGATGGAGCGCTGCGTAGCCGACGCGCGCCGGCTCGCCCCGGACGACTTGGACGTCAACGCCGGCATCTGGGGCGCGGTGTATGCGCACGTCGCACTTCTCGACGATGACCGGGACCGGCTGGCCGAGTGCCTGGACCGGGCCATCGAATTCCTGCGCCGGCAGCCCCACCACCGCGCCGGCGCCCACCTACGGGTTGTGGGCGCTGGTGCGCACCCTGGACGACCGGGAGGGGGAGCAGGCCCGAGCCGAAGCTCGCCAGTCCGGGGTGAACTGGGAGAACCGGGCGCTGCTCGGCTACGCCGACGCGGTCGACGCCGGCCGCCGTGGTCGGCCAGCCGAAGCCGAGCAGCTGCTCGCCGCGGCCGATGCCGCGATGAGCTCCCGGCCCTGGTGGCAGCACCGGATCCGGCTGCTGGTCGCCGGCGACGCGCTCGCCAGCAGCTGGGGAGACCCCATCGGCTGGACCCGGGAGGCGCTGGCGGTATTCGTCCGGCGCGGCGACGACCGGCTGGCCACCCGCTGCCGGGAGGTGCTGCGCCGGGCCGGCGCCCCGGTGCCACGGCAAGGCCGTGGCGACACCGCGGTGCCAGCGCGGCTCCGCGGTTACGGGGTGACCAGCCGGGAGATGGACGTCCTGCAGTTGGTCGCGCAGGGGCTGACCAACGGGGCGATCGCCGAGCGGCTGGTGCTCTCACCGCGCACCGTCGAGACACATGTTGCGAACCTGGTCGCCAAAACGAAAGTCGCCGGACGCAGCGGCTTGGCCCGGCTGGTTAAATCCGGGGCCGCGACCGACTAACTCAGGGCGGCGTTCCCTAGCCGCCGGCGCGGCCGGTAGGGAAGGCTTCGCGGAGGACGACGCCCGTGCAGGCCACGCCGCCCGCCGTGGGGACTTCGGGAGCAACGGGGATTCGGCTCCGCCCAGTCGGATCCCCGTCGGTCAGTGGGTCTGCCCTCGAATCGCGGGGGAGAGGGCAGGCCCCGGCCGACGGGCGTCGTCCTTAAGACCTATGACGGTCGCTTTCGACCCCCCATAAAATGGGAAATCTCGGTCACTCAGGCAATCGATGCATACCTTGGCGACGTGTGTGGTATCTGTAGCCCGTTGCCCGGTGACGTTCCGGGCCGGTGCCGAAGGAGTCGACGATGCGTCTCAGGCGGCGGATCGGTGTGGTTGCTGCGCTGGTCCTCGCGGTCGGGTTGGTTGTCCCGGCCGGCCAGCAGTCCGCCCACGCTGATGATCCGCCCTTCGTCCCCTGGTCCGACCTCCTACCTGGGCTGACCGACGAGTACAACCCGAGCAGTGCCAACGATTGCGTGGCCGGCCGGATGAATTGCGTCCGCGCGCTGATCCGGGAGATGGAGCGCCGGTTCGAGCCGCTCGGGCGGTCCTGCAACCACAACGCGATGTTCGCGCTGGCCTATTTGCGCACCACTCAGACCTACCTGTGGGCCGCGAAGCAACCTGGGTTCTTCCAGGACACGCCGTGGGTCAACCACGAGGATGCGGTGTTCGCCAAGTACTACTTCAACGCCTACGACAACTGGCGGGCCGGGAACCGGTCCCAGGTTCCACAGGCCTGGCTGATCGCGTTCGACTCCGCCGCGGACCGCCAGACCACCGGCACTGGTGACCTATTGCTTGGTATGAGCGCGCATATCAACCGAGATCTGCCGTTCACTCTGGCCGCGATCGGCATGGTGACCCCGGAGGGTCAGAACCGCAAGGACGACCACGACAAGGTGGACGAGTTCCTCAACAAGGTGACCGAGCCCGTGCTGGCAGAGCTGGTTGCGCGGTTCGACCCGGAGACGGTCAACATCGAGACTCCGTTCGGAGCCGGCCACGCCGGGCTGTTCCAGCTCATCGCAGCGTGGCGGGAGCGGGCCTGGCGCAACGCCGAACTACTGGTCAGTGCGCCGACCCCGGAGCTACGAGCGGCCGTGGCGCAGCAGATCGAGCTCAGCGCAGCCACCGAGGCGACCGCGATCGTGGCCGGCAACAGTTATCTGCCCCCCCTCAGAACGACGGCGCCGAGGGACGCGTTCTGCGCGAGCCACAACGCCAGCTCGCCGCCGGCGCCGTACGCGTTCGGTACGCCCAGCGCCTATTGAGCTGCTCGACTGTTGACATTGCTCTGCCTTCTCGCTCGCCCTCGCGTTGAGCCTGCGCCGAAGGTGGCGTCACGCGGCGCCGAGTGTGTCGCGTCGGGTCACCTGCCTGGTGGCTGAGACGGTTCGCACGAACGGAATCCGGCGGTTCACAACGTCAGATGCCACAACGGCGGTACAGTCCCGTCGCAACCCGGCGCATTTCGTTACGCGAGTCGCGGTGCGTTGTGCAGTCAATTTCACGGATGGAGTAGCACTCATGGGACAAGCACGCGAGGTCATGGACCGACTCACCGCAGCCGCAACCGGAACAAAGGATTTCCAAGCGGTGGCGGAGTGCTACGCGAACGACGCGGTTGCCGTGACCCCCGATCAGGGCGAACTTCGAGGGGGCGAGGCGATCGCCGATTATCTTCGCCAGTTCTCCGTCGCATTCCCCGACATCCGATACGAACATCTGCGCAAGCACGAAGTCGGCAACGTGGCGATCGACGAGGGTTACATCACCGGAACCCACACGATGCCGTTGCCTGTGCCGTCTGGCGAAAGCATTCCCGCAACGGGAAAGCGAATCAGGGTACGAGACTGTGACATCGTGACGGTTGAAGGGGGGCTGGTGACGAGCCACCACTTCTACTTCGATCAGATGGAACTTCTAGGGCAACTTGATCTGCTTCCGGAGATGCCCTTCTAGCCGCCGGTTTAGTCACCGGCGGCCCTCGCGTGCTCGCGCTGCGGCACCGGCTGCCTCGACCCTAGGGACGGGAATCCCACTCATTGAGTGCAGCTGGACACTCCTGTAACGAGCGACCCGAGCGAGCACCTAGACAGCCTCTATCTGGATATTCCGGAACGCAACAATGCCTGTGTGTGCTTGTAAGCCGATGAAACTTGGCGCATCGGGTCGACTTGGCAGGCCGCGGTCGACGTGCGGGTTGGTGAACTGCGTGACCTGGAATCCGTTGAGCTCGACTGTGTACGTCTGTCCCTGGACCCGGATCTCGTAAGCGTTCCACTGACCCGCCGGAAGCGCCGGCTGCAAACTGAAGGCTTGGTCTGGCTCGTCGTAGATCGCACCCGTGCGGTGCCGATCGGCGCCGTCCGGTACGCCCAATTCGTCGATCTGGACTTCGAAGCCGAAGTGGACGGCGACGTACGCAGTGTTGTCGTAACCCTTGCTGTTGGGGTTGGGGAAGCGGACAAACACCCCAGAGTTGTCGTCGGGCTCGGATTGACGCCACTCGCAGCGCAGCACGAAGTCGGCCGGGGCTGGAGTGGTGCTCCACAGCAGCCCCAGATCTGCGCCACCAGTCCCCTGCAGCGCGCCGTCGACGACCACGAAGTTGCCCTGGCCGGCCATCTCCCACCCATCGAGGTCCTGCCCGTTGAACAGGCTGCGCGGGCCCTCGCCTGGGCTCGGGGCCAGCGGTACGAGGTGATTCGCCAGCCGGCGACCCAGCGCAATGGCGGACAGCATCGGGTTCGTTGAACCGACGGTGGGCTCGACGCTGGGACCGAGCGCGTAGGCGTTGGCGACATGGTGGAAACGTGCATCGCTGTCGGTGACTGAGCTGGCCGAGTCATTGCCCATCCACAGCGTGCCAGCCTCATGATGCGTGGTGCCGAGCCCGTCACGGCGTTGCACACCCTCCACGCTAGATGCCGGCTGGCCCGCTGCTACGGCCACGAACCCGGCTGACGTCTGGAGTTCGTACGCGTCGCCGGCGGCGAACACCAGCGCCGCTTCGTCGGCTGCGGTGTCCATGCTCTGCCACAGCTCGTTGTCCTTTGCTGTGGCCTGGAGCTGCACGAAGGCGCGCTGGACACCGAACTCGTCGAGCTCAGGGTCCAGACGAACGAAGCTGTCGGCGTTCTGTGGCTGCATCTCGCCGACGCTGCGGATGGTGATGACGATGTGGGTGTCGGACGCGGAGGTGAAGCGGTGCAGGGTGTCGATGTCGGGGATGAGCTTGAACAGCTCGGCCTCTGAGTCGGTCCCCAGTTCGCCGAGGCCGGCGGCGGTGACCTGGAGGTGGAAGTACCCGAGAGAGTTGTCAGCGAACTGGTGGCGGCATTTGGCGAACAGGGCAGCCGCCTCCAGGTTCGGGGGTGCTCCAATCAGGCCCGCAAGGGAGACGCGCGGAATCCGGATGGTCAGGTTGGACCGCATGTGAACCATCAGGTTGTGGCCGATGCGTTGCGCACCCGGCTCCCCTGCCAAGGAGTTCAGGGCCAGTCGGGTGCTCTCAATGGTTCCGAGCGCGAAGATGACCTTGCCGTTGGGCGGCACGGGGACCTGGCCCTGGTTGGTGTCCACTGCCACGATCCGGCCACCCTGGACCTGCAGATGTTTGACGTGACAGTTGGGCACGGCCATGAGCCGCTTGCGGCCGTCGTCGTTGTCGGCTTCTGCCTGAGCCGAGCGGGCCGCCTTCATCAGCAGTGGGATGCTGCTGAACTTGTTGAACGGAAAGAACCCGGGCAGGGTCTGGCCCTGGACAGCCAGCGGGGCCTCGAGCTTGAGCAGGTTGCGCAGTTCTTGGACCGATAGGCCGCTGATGCCGGCCGGATTGCCGAGAAGCTGACGGAGAGCGGTCGCGTCCGCATCCGGGTTCTTGCGCAGCACTGGGTGGTCAGGCAGCGCGCCCAGCGGGATGGCCCCGGCGATCGCACCGTTGTTGATCCCGTCATAGAGAACTTGACGGAGCACGTTCTGGAGCGGACCGGAGATGAAGTCATTGGTCTCTTCGGTGCCGATGTGGGCGGCGCTCTCAGCGAAATACCGGTTGTTCAGATCGTCGACGACGGCCTGTGGCCAGGCACTAGGCGCGTCGGCGGCGGTCGGCATCTCCTCGTCGAGCAGCTGTGGCGACCAGCCACCGAAATACAGTGAACGGCCACCCAGGCAGTAGGCCAGGCCAGGGAACGGTGTGCTGGAGTGCCAGGGCAACCCCCATACCTCTTCACGCGGCTGCCCATCCAGGCCCTCGCTTCGGAGCTGGGAAATGCTGGTCGCTGGCGGGATCCCAAGCCCTTGTAGGGGCATGTTCTGCACGTGCTCTGGCAGCGCCAGCGGCCCGCCCTCCAGCACCAGGATCCGGTGGACCTGGGCTTGGTCGTTGGCGAACAGCTGCTCAGCGAGTGCCGCGCCAAAGCTGCCACCGCCGAGCACGATCAGATCAAACGGACGCGTCCCGGGGCCGAGACTGGCCAAGGCCTCATCGAGACCATTGCAGATGTAGCGACCGGCAATGTCGAGGGAGAAGTCGGTCCGTTGGGCCCGCGGACTGGTCGGCATGACAGCCCCGTTTCGGTTCAGCGATGATCGACTGGAGCTAAGGTAGCCGCCGCTGCGCCGGCGCTGGTGTTTCGCCGCCAACCGCACGGCACCGGCCGGCGCCCGTCGACAGTCCTCAGGGTCGTTGCGGTTCGGCGTGTGTGTAGATCTCCAGGTCGGTGGCTTTGACGGTGAGCCAGACTTGGCTACCAGAGCCGAGGGCGAGGTCGGCGATCGCTGCGGGGGTGACGTCGACGAGGGCGGGAGGCTGGCCGTCGAGGTCGAGCCGGACGCGGTCGGCGAGCAGGGTGAGGCCGGCGATCGTGGCTGGCCAGGTATTCCGGGCGCTGGTGGCGTCCGGGCGGTGGGTGCTGACCAGGACGGATGAGGGCCGCATGGCGACGAGGACATCGCCGTGGTCGTCGTGGTCGGGGATGACGAAGTCACCTCCGACGTCGAGCGTGACGTGTGGTCCGTCGGCGCGGCCGGCATAGAGGTTGAGGCCGACGAGTTTGGCGACATACTCGGTGGCAGGTTGGCGAGCCACCTGCGCTGGACTGCCTTGCTGCACGATTCGGCCGTGTTCGAGCACCAGTAGCCGGTCGGCCAGCACGAGTGCTTCGAGTGGGTCGTGGGTGACCAGTAGGCATGGTCCGGCGAAATCGGCGAGGTGTCGCCTGAGCTCGGTCTGTACGTCCAGGCGGGTTCGGGCATCCAGGGCAGCAAGGGGTTCGTCGAGGAGAAGTATCGCGGGATCGACGGCGAGGGCCCGCGCGAGCGCCACTCGTTGGGCCTGCCCACCGGACAATTGAGCGGGCTTGCGCCCGGCGAGTCCGGTGAGGTCGAGTCGATCGAGCCAGTGGCGGGCCTGCATCTTCGAGGCGCTGCGTCCCAGTCCGCGGGCGCGTGGTGAGAACGCGACGTTGTCGAGCACGTTCAGGTGCGGGAACAGTCGGTAGTTCTGGAACACGAAGCCGACCGGGCGCCCTGCGGCCTCGACGAACTCGCCGGTGTCCGTGTCATCCATCACCTGCCTGGCCAGTTCGATGCGGCCGCCGGTGAGCGGGATGAGCCCAGCCAAGGCACTGAGCAAGGTGGACTTCCCCGAGCCGTTCGGCCCCAGCACGCCGAGCACTTCTCCCGGGCCGACGGCGAAGGCGACGGTGAGGAGAAACTCACCTCGTTGCACCTGGGCATCAACGACCAGGCCGTCGCCATCTCGGGGGGTCACGGTGCGGCGCCGCTGCGTAGCCACTGGTCGCGAAGGCTGACCAGCACGATTACCGAGACCAGCAACAGCACCAGGCTGAGCGCGATCGCCGCATCAGGATCTCTTTCGAGGGCGTAGTAGACCGCGATCGGCATCGTCTCGGTTCGCCCTGGGAAGCTCCCCGCGAAGGTAATGGTGGCACCGAACTCGCCCAAAGCACGGGCCCAGCACAAGACCGCACCCGCGACCAGTGAGGGTGCGATCAGTGGCACGGTGACGCGTCGAAACACCGTCATCCGCGAAGCACCGAGAGTGGCGGCCGCCTGTTCGAAACCCAGGTCAGCGGAACGCAAGGCACCCTCGACGGTGACGATCAGAAATGGCATCGCGACGAATGTTTCGGCGAGCACCACTGCCAGCGGCGTGAACGGGATGGTCAGCCCGAACCACTCGTCCAGATATCTGCCCACGAAGCCTCGCCGGCCGAACGCCAACAGCAACGCAACGCCACCGACCACCGGAGGCAGCACCAACGGCAGGGTCACCAGGGCCCGCACCAGCCGCTGGCCGGGAAAGCTGCCCCGCGCTAGCACCCAGGCCAGCGGAACGCCGATGAGCACGGAGATCACTGTGGCCACCGAAGCCGTCCACAGCGACAGCCGCAGCGCCTGGGTGGCGTCCGAGCTCTGCAGGATTGTCCCGAGCCTGCCCCATGGGGCGCGTAGGAGCAGCCCGGCCAGCGGCAGGACCAGAAACGCTACCGCTATCAGCGCGGGTACGAGCAGCGGCGCGGGCGCGGACCGAGAACCCTCGCCGCGTGCAACGCGCCGACCGCGCTCACGTGCCGAGAGGCGGGTCGGGGTGGCGAGGGATTCCACGGAATGTGTTGGACGGATCGCGGAGCCTAAGGTTTGGCGAACCCGAAATCATCGAGCACCTCTTGGCCCTCCGGCGACAGCACGAATGCCTCAAACGCCTCGGCGGTCGCAGCGTTGCCGGCGCTGGTCAATTTCGCGATCGGATAGGACGTGGACGAGTTCACGTCGGCCGGGATCTCCACCCCTTCGACCTGATCGCCGGCAGCCAGCACGTCGGTCACGTAGACGACGCCCGCGTCAACCTCGCCGAGCTGAACCTTGCTGAGGACCGCTCGGACGTCCGGCTCCAACGTGACGGGCGTGACCGTGATCCCGGCGTTGGCGAAAACCTCCGCCGCTACCGAGCCACACGGCACCTCCGCCTGGCACAGTGCGACCTTCACCGCGGGATCGGCCAGATCGTCGACGCCGGCGACGCCTGCCGGGTTGGTCGGAGGGACCGCGATCTGCATGACATTGGCGGCGAATGTTGTCGGCTCCGCCGCGTTCCCCTCGTCTACGACCTGCTGCATGGTGCTCCCGCTGGCCGAGGCGAACACGTCGGCGGGTGCACCGGCGTTGATCTGCTCCGCCAGCGACGAGCTGGCCCCAAAACTGAAGGTCACCGTTACCCCCTTGTTCGCGGCCTCGAACTGCGACCCGATCTCGGTGAACGCGTCGGTCAGCGACGCAGCGGCGAACACGGTGATCGACCCGGACAACTCAGGGGACGCGGACCCGCTGTCGTCCGTCGACGGCGTGGAACTGGCCGAACCGCCGTCTGAGCCGCAGCCGACCAGCGCTGCTGTCAACGCCCCGGAGAAGATGAACGCGACGATGGAACGACGCATGGGTGCTCCTTGAAGTGAGCGGCTCGCCCGACGGTGAGGTCATCGAGTTCTTGGGATTTCGATCGACACGTTCGTGGCCTTCACCGCGGCAACGGCGAGCACACCCGGCTCCAGGCCCAGTTCGTCAGCCGCCTCACGACTGAGCAACGAGACGAACCGGTGCGGGCCGGCCTGGATCTCCACCTGGGCCATTACGGTGTCTCGCACGACGCGGGTCACCAGGCCGCTGAACCTGTTGCGCACCGACTGTGCAACGACAGGCGGATCGTCGCCGTCATCAGCAGCATCGGCCAGTTCCTGCGCGTACCGAGCCAGCACAACTCCCTCAATCGCCTGACGCCCCGACCGATCGGTGGTCGTCTCGAACCGCCCGGACTCGGCCCAGCGTCGCACCGTGTCATCGCTGACCCCGAGCAGGTCTGCGGCCTCCTTGATCCGAAAAGTCAGCACGTGCGGAGTGTAACCGCAGATGCCGCTATACCAGTGACTTCCTGTCGCATCCGCCCCCTACATGCCCGATGCGACCCGCATTCACGTCACAAGTCCTACGTTGCAACTGCGTTGCCCATGGCGAGTCCAGGGGGCGGAAGGAGTCGAGGAGCCAGGCGACCGTCTAGCACTGAGGACACGCGCACTTCCCTGGGCGCGAGGAGAAGGCGCTCGCCGCGCAGTTCCGCGAGTGGAGCTGAGGGACTGGAACCCCCGCGCGCCCGACGCGGCGGCGAGTGAGAATTCGGCTCAACGGCACTTACACAGCCGCGCCGACGCGGCCACACCGCCTAGTGGCGTCGATGCAGCGAGCGTTCACTGCGCCGGTGTGGCGGGCTGGATGTTCTTGTTGTTGTGGAACACGTTCTCGGGGTCGTACTTGGCCTTCACCTCGACGAGCCGCCGATAGTTGGCGTCGCCGTAGGCCTCGTGGACGCGACTCGCGTCGTCGTCGGCGTCCAGGAAGTTCACGTAGACGCCGGCACGATGGGTTCCGAGGGCGTGGAGGAAGTCTCGTGCCCACGCCGTCTCAGCCGCCCCGACGGTGTCGTCCTGCTCCGGGAGCCATGCAGCGTCGATGATGATGTTGTGCTCCACATCGCGTCCCGAATAGGCCGTGGCGTCCCGAGGCGCTCGAGCAACCGCGCCACCCATGTGGAAAATCAACGCGTACGACCTCGACGAGGTGGCGCCGTAGGCGTGCTCAGCGACGATGTCGATGACCGCGTCGGACATGCCGAGGAGGTTCGTGGCTTTCCAGTAGTAGTGCCAGCCATGCGGGACGGTGTCGTCCATGCCGCGTTGATGGTCGACGTACAACGTGGGTCCGATCAGATCCACGAGCGGATCGCCAAAATGGCGGAGCGCACGGACGGCACGCTCACCCGCCTCCACAGGTCCGGCGTAGCAGCTGGCAACCGCGACGGCTGGCCGAAAGTGCATCTCGTCGGCGACGACAGGTAGCGGCGGGATCGTGCCGAGCCGAACGATGGTCCCGAGCTCGTCGGGCGCGTCGGCGACGAAGTCCCGGTAGAAGCGCAGGACGTCGGTCGTGTCCTCGGCCGCCCAGAAGACCGGTCCGGCCATGACGGTGGGGCCGACTGGGTGCAACGCGAACCGGAACGAGCTGACGACGCCGAAGTTCCCGCCGCCGCCCCGTAGCGCCCAGAAAAGGTCGGGGTGCTCGTTTGCCGACGCCCGCACGATGTCGCCCGCCGCGGTGACCACCTCGGCTTCCACAAGATTGTCGACGGTGAGCCCGTGCTTACGCATGAGCCACCCGATGCCACCGCCCAGGCTGAGGCCTCCGACGCCGGTGTGGCCCACGATGCCGCCCGTGGTGGCCAGACCGTGTGCCTGTGTCTCGTGGTCGACGTCGCCCCACAGGGCACCACCTTGGACGAGGGCCGTGCGGTCGACGAGATCGACCGAGACGGCGCGCATCGCCGACAGGTCGATGACGATCCCGTCGTCGCACACTGCGGTGCCGGCGACGTTGTGGCCTCCGCCTCGTACGGCGATCTCGAGGTCGCAGTCGCGGGCGAAGCGCACCGCTGCGGCCACGTCGGCGGTGCCGCCGCAGCGGGCAATCAGTCGGGGTCGTCGGTCGACCGTGCCGTTCCATACGGCTCGGGCGTCCTCATAGTCACGATGGTCGGGGGTGATTAGGTCGCCTCGCAATCCGGGGATCTGCATCACGGTTGGTGCGGACATCGTTCCTCCTCTGGGTGGATGGGCTCATCGCAACATCGGGGTGGACCGAGGAGAAGTCAGCGATCTGGACTTCGAGGTAAAGAATCTGGACTTCACGGAGGTCGTGAGGCGCGCGACACTGCGCTCATGAGGACCTACGGCCAGTACTGCCCGATCGCCCGTGGTGCGGAGATCTTCGCTGAGCGTTGGACGCCGTTGATCATCCGCAACCTGCATCTGGGCTGTGAGACTTTCGGCGAGATCCTCGAGGGTGCGCCAGGGCTCTCCCGCACCATGCTCACGCAACGGCTCAAGCAGTTCGAACGCATCGGCATCGTCGAGTCGGCACCGAAGGCTCAGGGACGCGGTCACCGTTACCACCTCACGACCTCGGGCCACGATCTGTTCAATGTTTGCGAGGCGCTCGGCGAGTGGGGAGCTCGTTGGCTCGAGATTGCCCCCGAGAA
Source organism: uncultured Actinomycetota bacterium (assembly GCA_963831385.1). Taxonomy (GTDB): domain Bacteria; phylum Actinomycetota; class Actinomycetes; order Jiangellales; family Jiangellaceae; genus JACVRX01. Next base: position 15,817 of record CAWHPW010000002.1, on the reverse strand, counting down.
CGTCGATCCGTTCGTGGCGTTGTGGTCGATGTGTAACGCGCTCCGCCGGGATCGGCTGCCTGGCCAGCGCGTGGTCATCCGGTTGGACTTCACGGGCTTCCGGCCCCATGAGCGGTACTGGTTGCTGCTTGAGCTCGGTGAGGCCGAGATCTGCAAGACGTATGCCGGTCTCGACGAAGACCTCTACATCGCCGCCGACGCCGAAACATTCGTGAAATGGCACGCGGGGCAGCTCTCTTGGGCGGAGGCAACCCGCGACTCCCGGATCCAGCTCGACGGCCCGTCGTGGCTCGTACGGGCCTTCCCGACGTGGAACGGCCGCAGCATGTTCGCTCACATCAAGCCCGACGCGGGTGCCGTCACTGCGAACTGATGCACTGGCAGGCCATCGAGCGCGACCGGCCGACAGGGAGACTCGCGGCATCTCCTGACCTCGCCCTGCGAGAGGATGGGCGGATGGAGCAGTGCATCACGGTGGAGATCGACGCGGCGCCCGAGCGGGTCTGGGACGTCATGACCGACGTAGAACGGTGGCCGGAGTGGACCGAGACGGTGACGTCGGTGACCCGACTCGATGAGGGTCCGCTGAGGCTGGACTCGAGGGCGCGCCTCGAGCAGCCGAAGTTGCCGCCGACGGAATACGTCGTGACCGAGCTTTCACCCGGGCGGTCGTTCACCTGGGTGGCGACGAGCCCGGGCGTGCGCACGACCGCGCGGCACGACGTCGAAGCGCTTCCTAATGGTGGTACACGAGTCCGGCTGGGTGTCGAGCAAGCCGGACCGCTCGGCAAGGTCATGGGGCGGCTCTTCTTCAAGGGACTCACGGATCGTTACCTCGCGGCCGAGGCCGCCGGATTGAAGGTGCGCAGCGAAGGCACGGTCTGACGAGAACGGGAGCGGGCGGCATACCGTCACGCCTTGAGAGTGCGTCTCATCGTGAGGCGCCGGCATCTTGCTCGCGGTGGCCTCGGTCGTGCCGACCACCTCGAATCGGCGCGCCTAAGTGATCGGGGTGTTCGCCAGCGACACGAGAGTCCCGACCCACTATCGACCATGCGAAGCGATCTGCCCTGGCTATGACTCGGCTCCCGTCACTCATCTGCGGCTGATTGTGTGCGTTTGCGGAGGTCCCGCAACGAGAGGTACTGAGAACGCCTACCGTGGCGGATGCACGGTCGATACGACGACGGGAGGACGGGCCCATGTCACATGTACGACGCTTCGACCACGTCGGCCTCACGGTCGCAGATCTCGACGTCGTGACCGCCTTCTTCGTGGCGTTGGGCCTGGAGGTCGAGGGCAGGACGTTCGTCGAGGGCGAGTTCTTGGACACGGTCTGCGGCATTCCCGACTCCCGCACCGAGATCGTCATGCTGAAGCCGCCCGACGATGGCACCCGCCTGGAGCTCTCGAGCTTCGTGCGACCCGACTCCGTGCCGGGCTCACCGGCCGCCATGGCCAACGAGCTGGGATTGCGCAACGTGGCCTTCGAGGTCAACGACCTGCAGGCGGCTGTCGATTGGGCAGCTACCGAGGGCTACGGACTAGTCGGTGGCATCGGCGAGTACGAGGGCGCTTGGCGGATGGCCTACGTCCGGGGGCCGGAAGGGATCATCGTCTCGCTGGCCGAGCGCATCGGCTGAGCCTCGCAACGCCCGCATCTGGCTCCAGGGCGACTAGCCGCGACCCTTGTTGTTGGGTGGACCGTCGGAACACGATGGCACCCGTGGATTCCCCTGCGTTTCGGATCTGGCCACCGCTCGCCTTGGGCGTACCGCTCACCGCGGGGCTTGTGCTCACTGCGGCGGCAGGTGATCCCCTCTCGATCGCGAGCTTGGCCACGCGATGGATCGGTGGCACCTTGGCCGTCGCGTTCGTGCTGTGGAATGGGTGGACCCTGTGGGTCATGGCGACCAACCGCACAGCAATCCTGCCGGGCGGGGCGACGGTTCTCATCCTCCAGTCAGGGCCATTCCGACTCAGCCGCAACCCCCTGTACCTCGGACTGATCGCTCTGGACGTCGCGGTGGCGCTGCTGGCTCATTCCTTCTGGGCGTTGGTGTTCGTGCCCATCGGCGTTGTTGCGCTCTCATGGGGAGCGATTCGACCGGAAGAGCGCTACCTGTCGGGCAAGTTCGGCTCGGAATACGAGGCCTACCGAGCCCGGGTTCGCCGATGGCTTTGAGGAGCGCGCTCATGCCGCCGATGGGTGCAACTCGGCTTCCCAGCGCGGTGTCGCGCGCTTCTGCTATGGCGCCTCTGGTAATCGGCGGGAAGTTGCCGAATGATCTCGGCGGTGTCCGGGTCGACATCTTGAATGTCGGTTTCGGGCTGGGTACCCGCTTGCCTCCCGGCTGGAATCTTGCCCCGTAGGTGCCCGTGACGCGTACCCGGGCCGGTAGCAAGATCACGGTACAAGCCTGTGATCTGCGAAAACATCGGTGGACCTAAGGGTCGTTTGTCGAACCCCCACTATCGGGACATAGTGGCAGATACTGCCCAGGTGGTCAACGGTCTGGGCATTGACGACGGGAGCACCGCATCCCCCGTTCGGGCACGCCATTGGCGGATCGTCGACCGGCTGGGCGAGGAAGTCGTCCGCGAGCTGCGGCGTGACAGTCGTGCCGGTACACCACAACGAGAACTGGCTGAGCGGTACGGCATCAGCGTGAGCAGCGTAAAGCGCATCCTGCGCCATTGATCTCAACCTCAAGCACTACTACAGCGTGTGGCTATCGCGGGTGCGCTACTTCGGACGCAACCTCACTCTGCCCCTTGCCACCGTCGTGAGACCTTACGGGCGCCCCGAGCGGAGCGCATCCACTTCTGCCGAGAATCGAACGTTGCGATCCGGCCGATGAGGCAAGACCATCCGCAAGCGCGTCATTCCGGCTCCCCTCTGTTGTCAACCGTGGGTCAGGAGGTTCTCGCAGGTCTGCTCTTCCGAGGCCGTCGAGGTGCGGCGTAGCGTCGTGGCTGCGGGTCCGGGAGTGGCTGATCCGAAGTGTCGATGAGCGGGGGCAGGTCGACCGCGCTGGATTCTTGAGACGCCCCGCAGTGCCCTCCCGGATCCGCACTCTCGACGTGTTGGGCATCGGCAACGAGCTGGCGGTAGATGGCGTCAGAGATCCGTCGCTTCAGGCAGCGCATCGCTTCCATCGGCTTCTTGCCTTCGGCTCTCTTGCGTCGGTAGTAGGCGCGGCCCTCGGTGTCCAACCTGATCTGGGTGACCGCGGCGATGTGGATCATGTGGTTGACCCGACGGTTCCCCGCTCGGGACAGGCGGTGCCGGTCCTGTTCACCGGAGGAAGCATCGAGGGGCGCGGTGCCGGTCCAGGACGCGAACCGGTTGCGGTCGGCGAACCGGGCGACGTCCCCGACATCGGCCAGGATCCGGGCTGCCACCACGGCGCCGACACCATCGATGTCCATCAGCCGGGAATCACGGGCCAACACCACGGCCTTGAGCTCAGCAGTAGCCCGTTTGATCTTGGCGTCCACGACGATCAGCTCGGCCAGCTCCTCGGCGGCGATCCTGCGGCGGGTCTTCCCGGCGATGTCGCGCGGTCGCACGGTGGCCAGCAGCCGCTTGGCCTGCAAGGCAGTGATGTCTCGCTTGGCCTGGCCGGGAAGGAGCTCGGCCAGCAGCGCCTGGAGCCGGCACACCGTCTGGACCCGACGGCGGGTGAGCGCCTCACGTCGATCGGTCAGCATCCGCAGCGCTTCGAGCTCCCCGTCCACCCGCAGGATCCGTAGGTTCGGAGTCCGGACTGCGACGACCGCCACCGCGTGCGCGTCGTGGGCGTCGGTCTTGCGGTTGTGGCCAGTGTCGAAGAGCCGAACCCGCGCGGCGAGTTTGGCCGGCACATCAACGACCTGCTCGCCGGACTCCAGCAGCCGCTGCGCGAGCGGCCGGCCAACACCGTTGGCACCCTCCACCGCCCATACCCGCTCGGACCACGACTTCGCGTAGTTCCTCATCGCGAAGTAGCCGGCCCGGTCGGTGGTGAACCGGCCCGAACCCAGCATCTGCTCGAGATGGTCGACGACCTCGATCGTCGCAGACAGCTTGTGGGGATCAACCCCGATGATGACCTGCTCCATGCGCTGCTCCCGCCTTCACTCGTACCGAATGGGACGGCGAGGTGGGCATTGCTACTACGAGCTGGGCAGTCCCCTCTTGAGCCACGCCTCGTCACGGTGCCCGACGGGCCGCAGACCGGAAGTGAGCCACACCCGTGGACACGGGTGGGCAGCCCAAAAGAGAGCCGCCCACCGAGCACCTGGACCGAGTCGAACCAATAGGACGCATCAAGTCGATCTGGGCGATGGGTCGACGGGGTGCTGCCGGGGCACGAGGCAGCCGCGCAACGATGCCGTGGCCGCGCTGCCAGCCAAGGGCGGAGATGACGTGATGTCGAGGCGAACGGATGGTGCTCGCGCTGCTGGCGTCCCAGTCGCCCGATCCGGGCTGGCGTCGTCGTGGCGTGTCTACACTCTGACCCCGTCGGTCGACGGGGTCAGAGTTCGGACCAAACCACGGATGAGGAGTGATGAAGGCGTTGGGACTCGACCTCGACGATCTCGCCACGAAGTTCGTTGAGTTGGACGGCCACTTGTTCGTCCTTTGTGGAGGTTCTCGCTGAGGAAGCTTCGGCGTGGGCTAAGCGCCTCGGCGTTCCTTTCCGGCGCTGCTATATCACTGACAACCAGCTCCATGCGGACGCATCCCGCACGGGTGCCACTGGGTCGGCAGTCGCGCAGGCGAAGATCCCCGACCACGGGTCAGTCATGTCAGGAGATTTCGGGGAGATCTTCGCGTCCTTCTACTTCGCATCCAAGTCGCGCCCGGGTCACGTCTTGGACCCGGTCAAGTGGCGCTACAAGAACGATAGAACCAGAGCGGCCCCGAAGTCCGACGTAGTGCAGCTGCTTCTCCCGTCCTGGCCAACCCCGCCCTCGAACGACACCGTGTTGTGCGCGGAGGTCAAGGCGAAGGCCACCAGCGGGGACTTCAATCCGATCGAGCGCGCTCTGGAAGGCTCTCGGCAGGACCGGGAAGGGCGCCTCACGAAGACTCTTCTCTGGTTGAAGGAATTAGCTACGTCCCCTGGTTTGGAGACGATGGAGGTCGCGCACCTGGACCGGTTCATCCAGGCGACCGACCACCCCGAGTACATCCGCGAGTTCAAGGCCGTCGCCCGTCATCAGTGCCGAGCTCGTTGTGGATGAGACAGCAGCCGTGACCAATGCGCCTGAGGGGTGAAGCCTTGTCGTGATCTCGGTCCCGAACCTGAAGGAGACCTACACGGCAGTGTTCGATGCGGTCCTTACGAGCGCCGACGCACACGTCGATGCACTAGCGGGTGCTGTGCCTTGAGAGACGTGCTGCGTACCTGGATCGCGGACGCCGACACCCGTCACAACGTCGCCAGCGTCGGCATCAGCGAGCTGCTCCGCGAACTGGCCTACCAGAACGGGCGCGAGCTCGACTTGTACACGTCGCTGGCCGGAGAACTGTTCGACCTTCTGCGCGCTGGCGCTGACGACCCACGGGACTGGGCGACCGTCGGGAACGGCCTGGCGCTCATCGGCGAGCAGTTGACCGGAGCCACCCGCTCGGACGCGTTCTTCTTCGCTGCGGCGTCGTACTACTTAGGTGGCTTCTCTGGCTCGGCGTACCTGACCATGCGGCGGGCCGACGCCGAACATCTGTCGTCTGACTCCTATCGGGCTTGCTATGACCTGCTTGCAGGGTCTGCAGCTGCAACAGCGCACGGTTCCTCCCGCAGGCATCCAGCGTCCGACCGCAGGGTACGCGGGGATGATGATCTGTTCGACGGCGAGCATCCACACCAGGACACCGACGATGCGGCGATCTGGTTGCGAACCAGGGCGCCAACCGCGGGTGCTGACAGACGCCTACCGCCGGCTCGGGTTCGATGCCCTGGCCGACGTGGCGTTCCGGGCGATGGTGCTGGCCCGGATCGTGGAGCCCACATCCGAGGCGGACAGTCTGCGGGTACTGGCCGATCTCGGCGCCCCGGCGTCGGGTCTGCGGACGCTGTTCCGGTCGCTGAAACGCTGCCGGGACAAGGTGCTTGGGGATGAGCAACGTCGGCTCGGCGCGCACCGCCTACCGGCTCCCGGGTGGGACACCACCCCCAGGTCCAGGAGCGCCTGGCCGCGCTGCGCGGGGTTACGGATGGATGGCCCTCCCTACCTGCCACTCGCGGCCGGTCGGCTGGAGTTCGCCCTGACTACCATCGCGGGGTGCGCGTCGAACCGTTCGCTGTCGAGGTGCCGGACGCGGTGCTCCAGGACCTGCGGGAACGCGTTCGGCGCACGCGCTGGCCTGATCCTGCGCCGGGGGAGCCGTGGGCGCAGGGCGTCGATCTGGACTACCTTCGTGGCCTTCTGGAGTACTGGGCCGACGGGTTCGACTGGCGCAGCCAGGAGCGGTGGCTCAACCGTTTCCAGCACCGTGTCGCGCACGTGGACGGGGTGCGCATCCACTTCGTCCATCACCGCGCAGCGCACGGCGGGGTGGCGCTGGTCGTCACGCACGGCTGGCCCAGCACGTTCGTCGAGCTGCTGTCGCTGGTCGACCGTCTCGGTGACCGGTTCGACCTGGTGGTCCCCTCCCTGCCCGGGTATGCCTTCTCCGAACGACCGCGGCGCGCGGGCGTTGACCGGGCGTTCGTTGCCGGTCTGTGGCACCGGCTCATGCAGGGGTTGGGGTACGAGCGGTACGGAGCCCACGGCGGCGACTTCGGCGCCGGGGTAGCGACGTCCATGGCACTCGCACAGCCGCAGCGGGTGATCGGGATCCACCTCAGCACGCCGGAGGTGTGGCCGTACACCGGGCCCGGGGCGACGTCGCTCTCGCCGGAGGAGCAGGCGTACGTCGACCACGTCGCCCGCTGGGAGGAGACCGAGCGCGGATACAGCGCGGTGCAGTCCACCCGACCCCAGACGTTGGCGTACGGGCTCCACGACTCTCCGGCCGGGTTGGCCGCCTGGGTGCTGGACAAGTGGCGCTCCTGGTCGGACAGCGGCGGGGACCTCGACGCGCGGTTCGGCCGCGACGCCTTGTTGACCATGTTGACGCTCTGGTGGGCGACCGGGTCGATCACCTCGTCCATGCGCGACTACTACGACAACCGTTGGCACGGCACCCCGATCGGCCCGGCCGACTTCGTGACGGCACCGACTGCGATGGCGGTGTTCGCCCACGAGTTCGTGGCCGAAGGGGAACCGCCACGGTCCTGGTACGAGCGGCTCTACAACATCCGGCGCTGGACGGTCTTCCCCCGCGGCGGTCACTTCGCCGCAGCCGAAGAGCCCGACCTGCTGGCGAGCGACATCGCCGAGTTCTTCACCGACCTCCCGTAGGCGACTGCCATGCTGGATGCCGACCACGCATGAAGAGGAGCTCTGCAGGTAGGCGATTGGACTGAGATGCGCCGTCCGCATCCAGCGAGGGCACGCCGATCAAGGCGATCGTGAGGAAGACGGGGTCGCGGGAAGAGTCACCAGCCGAGTGGCACGAGTCAGGCCTAAGGCGGCCGACGGTGCCGTGGGGTTTGCAGGAGCTCGATACAGCATGAGCAGGTGAGTCATACCGCCGCGATTGACGCGGATCTCGATCGAGCTGGTTGGGAGACGGCGAAGAACCCCCTCGTCTGCCGCTGAGAGTGAGACCGGCGCGTGTCTAGGCCGCTTGGTACGGCCTCGTCATAGCGCGATTAGAAGCGCAAGCGGACCGTGAAAGAGTTCTCCATTTCGACCAGTGATTAACCACAGGGTTCGCGTAAGCGCGACAAGGTCCCGCCGGAGTGGACCTAAGGGGTCGTTTGTCGAACCCCCACTATCGGGACATAGTGGCAGATACTGCCCAGGTGGTCAGCGGTCTGGGCATTGATGACGGGAGCACCGCATCCCCCGTTCGGGCACGCCATTGGCGGATCGTCGACCGGATGGGCGAGGAAGTCGTCCGCGAGCTGCGGCGTGACAGTCGTGCCGGTACACACAGCGAGAACTGGCTGAGCGGTACGGCATCAGCGTGAGCAGCGTAAAGCGCATCCTGCGCCATTGATCTCAACCTGAAGCACTACAACAACACATAGTTAACGCGAGTGCGCTACCTCTCAGGCAACCTCACTCTGGCAGCCAAGCACCACGTGGACAGGAAGCGAATCCGGCGCGGGCAAACAGGGGTTGGGGGCCTTGACCGCCCCCACGCCTATGCCGCACCGACGCCGCTCGGTGACCAATATCAGGCCTGGCTCGGGTTGCGTTTCAGGACCCCCGACGACACCTCTGACCTGGACTGAACCTCTCATGTGCAGGGTGTGCAGCCACTTTCTGTTTCCTCTAGAGAACTTTCTTACGCGAGGGAACCCAAATCTGCCTGCACACCCTGCACAAGATCCTTCCGCTACTCGTCCTCAGGACTGACTCTGTCCAGATTCAAGTGACTTTGCCCTGCTTCCATGGCAGGCCCCAGATCCGAGCCAGGTTCCCTTGTCCCGTTCATGGCACCTAGACCGGCCACCCGGCCCCGTGGACGTCGACGGGAGTCGGAGGAGGGCGGGGACCCCGATTGGCCGAGACCGTCCTTCCCTTTCTTCCACATACGTTCAAGACGCCGATGATCTTGGTCGCCGAACCTGTTCTTCCTCTGCCGATTCGCACTTCCGCAGTTGATCATGAAAGGCATACCGTGACCGACAGACCACTGGCCCGCATCTGGCCCGACACGCCGAACGTCGACAGCGCCGTGCTGCGATGGCTGTCGACTGACGTCGACCAGCCGGCGACCCCACGTGGCACGAGCGGGCACTCCACGTCCTGGCCGACGCAGCGATCGACCACCGACTGCTCGGGGCCGAGGACGCCGTTCAAGATGCCCTGCTTGCGGTGCACCTGCGTCCCGACAAGTTCGTCGCCTGGTCACGCGGACGCCGGAAGGTCCGCTTCCTCCGCAAGGCGTGGCACAACCTGATTACTGATGCCGTTCGCCACGTTCATGGTGATCGTCGCGTCACCATCGAGGGGCGCCAGTATCGGGTGCACCTCGAGTTCGAGATCCCGATCAGTGCCCTCGCGCTGGACGGGAAGGCCACGACCAAGCACTGGAGCGACTGAGAGGCGATCGGGTCACACCCGATCGGCCTGTGCCGCATGTTGTCGTGATCGACGGCGAACGGCAGGAGCGCCTTACTTCCCCGTCACGCCGGACGACAAGGAGTCGAAGCGTCGGCTGAAGCCGCCACTGATGACGCGGGCGCTCGCCGAAGCGCGGCAGAAGGCGCTGGAGTCGATCTCCGCCGACGACCGATACCTGCTCCTCCAGCGGCATGGCGAGTTCGTCGGGCTCGATCCGCAAGCGCCCTTCGGTCCCGACAGCTCATGCCTCGACGAGCTGCTGACCGCCGTCGATGTCGAAGGTGGCGCCGGTGACGGCGGTGTTCGTCATGAGATGGACGGCGAGGGAGGCGACGTCGGCCGGGGCGATGACGCGGCCTATCGGCAGGTTGGTCCGGAGCTGCACGCGTCGCGCCTCGAGTCGATCTCCGAGGACCACCTTCGATAGCGGCGTGTCGACGAAGCCGGCCGCGATCAGGTTCACGCGGATGGGCGCGAGTTCACGCGCGAGATGTCTTGGTCATGGCTGAGAGGGCGGCCGTGAGCGCCGTGCTGAACGCGGGTCCCACCGCGGAGTGGCCACTGTCGAGGCACCCGGTGAAGAGCAGCGTTCCGCCTGGACGGACCCTGTCGGCGGCCTCGCGGGCGACCTGCAGCGGCAGTACGAGATGGGTATCGACTTCGCGACGTGCCGCTTCGACGTCGAATCCGGCCAGCGTCGCGGCGGGGGGGCCGGGACCGGTCAGCAACACATGGTCGATCGGTGTCGGCAGCTGGTCGAAGAATCTTCTCAGTCGGTCGAAGTCGGTGGCGTCGAAGGCGGCGATGCTGGCTTCTAGCTCCAGGCCGACCCGGTGGACGCGCTCCGGGTCGCGCGCGGTCAGGATCACCTCGGCTCCATCGGCGCGGGCGCGCCGCGCGGTCTCGAGGCCGATACCCGAGCTGCCGCCGATCACGAGGATCGTCTGACCGGCGAGTTGCGGTTCGCCACTCATGTCGGCCAGCGTGCGGCTCGGGCCCCTGGGTCGCACCAGTGGGAGTCCCTGGTCCGTCCACGAGGAGCCTGCGAACGGATGGCCATACGTCCCGCGAGCGTCAGGTATAGGGTTGCGCCGAAAGGGCTCCCGCACGTGGGGGGCAGGCCGGTCATGAGACTCCTGGGTCGTCGGGTTGAGTGTGAGGCGCTCGACCGGCTCCTGGCCGATGCGGTCGCTGGCACCAGCCAGGCGCTGGTCCTGCGCGGCGAGGCCGGTGTCGGCAAGACGGCGCTCCTCGGCTACCTGAGCGAGCGTGTCGAGGGTTCGGGCTTGCGCATCGCCCGGGCGGCGGGCGTTGAGTCCGAGATGGAGCTCGCCTACAGCAGCCTGCATCAACTCTGCGTGACGATGCTCGATCACCTTGAGCGGCTGCCCGTCCCGCAGCGCGCCGCGCTCGAGACGGTCTTCGGGCTGAGCGAAGGCCCGGCCCCCGACCCGTTCCTGGTCGGGCTCGCCATGCTGACCCTGTTCGCCGATGTGTCGGAGGACCAGCCACTCGTCTGCATCGTCGACGACTCGCAGTGGCTCGACCAGGCATCCGCACGGATCCTTGCCTTCGTCGCGCGCCGTCTCCTCGCCGAGCGGGTCGCGATCGTATGCGGCGCGCGGACCGGGCTCGGCGACAGCGTCATGGCGGGCCTCCCTGAGCTCCTCGTCGGCGCACTCAACGATCGCGACGCACGGGCCCTGCTGCTCGAGAACCTGATCGGCCCGTTGGATGCGGCCGTCTGTGACCAGATCGTCGCCGAGAGCCACGGCAACCCGCTCGCGCTCCTCGAGTTCCCGCGAACGTGGAACCCCGCCGAGCTCGCCGGCGGGTTCGGTTTCCCCGAGAGCCATCCGATCGCCAGCAAGATCGAAGAGGGCTACGTGCGGCGCCTCCATCGGCTCCCATCCGACACACAGCTCCTCGTCCTCGTCGCGACGGCCGAGCCGCTCGGCGACCCTGTCCTGCTGCACACCGCTGCGAAGTCCCTCGCGATCGACACGACGGCGGTGGACGCGGCGGTGGACGCAGGGCTGCTCACGATCGCAAGGCGCGTGGAGTTCGCGCACCCACTCGTCCGTTCGTCCGCCTACCGCTCAGCGGCGGCGCAGGATCGCCACCGCGTCCACCGGGCCCTCGCCGATGCCACCGACGCCGAGACCGACCCGGACCGACGCGCCTGGCACCGAGCGCGCGCCACACCGGGGCCCGACGAGGACATTGCCGTCGAGCTGGAGCTGTCCGCGGGCCGGGCGCAGGCTCGCGGTGGGGTCGCTGCTGCCGCCGCGTTCCTGCAGCGCGCGGTCGAGCTGACCCCGGACCGAGCTCGTCGTGCGGAGCGGGCGCTTGCGGCCGCGGAGGCGACGTTCCAAGCCGGAGCGTTCGACGCAGCGCTCCAGCTGGCTGCCACGGCCGAGACCGGACCGCTGGACGGATTCCAGCGCGCCCGCATCGATCTCTTGCGCGGCCACGCCGGGATCGTCATGAGCTACGGGAACGATGCCGCCCCGCTGCTCTTGCAAGCTGCGAGGGGGCTCGAACCGTTCGATCTCGAACTCGCTCGCGGGGCCTACCTGACCGCGTACGGTTCTGCGGTGTCCGCCGCGCATCTCGGGGAGGCGGCCGTCTTCCTCGACATCTGCCGAGCGATCGAAGACCTTCCTCCTCCCCAGGGAGCCCCGGATCCCAAGAGCCTCCTGCTGGAAGGGCTCGCACGGATGCACACCGACGGACGCGCCGTTGCGACACCGATCTTGCAGCGGGCGGCGAACGCGGTCGCGCAGATGCCCGAAGAGGACGTCCTGCGGTGGGGGTGGACAACCCCGATAGCCAGCCAGGTGACCTGGGACTCCGAGGGCACGAGCGCGATCTTCGAGCGCCAGGCCAAAATCGTTCGAGGCGCCGGTGCGCTTGCGGAGCTGCCGCAATATCTCTCCGCTTTGGCGCTGGACAAGGTGTGGAATGGAGACCTGACAGGCGCCCGCCTCCTCATTGCGGAAAGCGACACCGTGGCGGCGGCGACCGGTAGCCAGCTCCCTCCGTTCGCGGCGCTCAGGCTCTTGTCGATGGAAGGGAGGGAAGCCGACGCGTTGGAACTGATCGCTGCCACGATCAAACAAGGCACCGCTCGGGGGCAGGGTCACGCGGTAAGGGTGGCTCAGTGGGCGGCCGCGGTCCTCTACAACGGCCTCGGCCGCTACGACGAGGCGTTGGCGGCAGCGCGGCAGGTGACCGCGAACGACATCGATCCCCATCCATCGATGTGGGCGCTGCCCGAGCTCGTCGAGGCGGCGGCACGCGTGGGCGAGAACGACGTTGCGCGCAACGCGCTCGACCGACTTGCGGAGATGACGCAGCCGGCTGGGACGGACTGGGGGCTTGGCACGGAGGCGCGTTCGCGGGCGGTGCTGAGCGACGGCGAGAACGCAGATCTCCTCTATCGCGAGGCAATCGAGCGGTTCGGCCGGACCGGGCTACGTCCCGAGCTCGCTCGCGGGCATCTGCTCTACGGGGAGTGGCTGCGGCGCGAGGCGCGCCGTAGCGGCGCGCGCGAGCAGCTTCGTACGGCACACCAGATGTTCGCCGCTATTGGAATGGAGGCGTTCGCCGAGCGCACCCGCCGCGAACTGGTCGCGACGGGCGAGAAGGTGCGCAAGCGCAGCCCCGAGACCCGCACCGAGCTCACGCCGCAGGAGGAGCAGATCGCCCGGCTGGCGCGGGACGGCCTGACGAATCCGGAGATCGGCGCGCAGCTGTTCATCAGCGCGCGCACGGTGGAGTGGCACCTGCGGAAGGTCTTCGCGAAGCTCGGTGTCAGCTCCCGCAGGCAGCTTCGAACAGCACTGCGTGACGACAGCCCGCTCGTCGGAAGAACCTGACGTGGCGCCCGCCGCAACGATGAGGCCGGCCATGAGCCCCCAGCGATACGTCTGCCCATTCCCGGGCGGTCGTAGGTCTCAGACCAGGGACTAGCCCAGGGACTTCCACGGGTTCGACGCTCCACACGCGGCGAGCACGCTTTGTGCGTCACCAACCGAGGGAGGCGCACATGTCGGTCACCACCGCGAGCACAATCCGCGTCCGGCATCACCCGGTCGCCGCGTTCATTACGGCGATGGCCACGATCACGATCGCGGCGGTGGGCACCACCACCCCCGTCGCCGCGTCAGCCGACCCCAGTAGGCCGGTCGTCGTCGTCGAGGGTGGTGCCGTCCGTGGCGCCGCCGTGTCCGGCGGCTACGCCTTCCGCGGGCTGCCGTACGCCGCGCCCCCAACCGGGAACCTGCGGTGGCGGGCCCCGCGGCCTCCGGCCGACTGGAACGGTATCCGCGACGCGACCGAGTTCGCGCCGAGCTGCCCACAGTCGGCGAGCTTCAACCTGTTCTTCCCACCGGGCCCCATCGCCGAAGACTGCCTCTACCTCAACGTCTCCACGCCGACGCTTCGCAGCAAGGCGGCCCGACCCGTGCTCGTGTGGATCCACGGGGGCGGCCTCACGCAGGACGCCGCACGCAACTACGACGGCACCGAGCTCGCCGCCGACGGCGCCGTGGTCGTCACGATCAACTACCGGCTCGGCGCCCTGGGCTTCCTGTCGCATCCGTCGCTGGCATCATCGCGAGACGGCGCTTCGGGCAACTACGGGCTGATGGATCAGCAGGCAGCCCTGCGCTGGGTGAAAGAGAACATCGCACGGTTCGGCGGCGACCCGCACAAGGTGGCGATCGCGGGCCAGTCCGCTGGCGGCCTGTCTGTCCTTACCCATCTCGTCTCGCGTGGTTCCCGAGGGCTCTTCCAGCGGGCGATCGTGCAGAGCGGGGCCTTCGCGCTGACGCAGCTGCCACTCGCAGCCGCCGAGGCCTTCGGCGAGAGCTTCGCGACCGCGGTGGGGTGCCCGGGTCAGACCGCGGCATGTCTGCGCAGCGTGTCGGTCGACGACCTCGTCAGGTTCTTCCCCGGGGCCGCGATCCCCGGCGTCGTCGACGGCAGGGTCCTTACGGAATCGATCGGGGCGGCGCTCGCCGCGGGGCGGTTCGCTCGCGTGCCGATCCTCAACGGGAGCAACCACGACGAGGAGCGGCTCTTCCTCGACGGCCTCGGGTTCGTGGTCAGCGGCGGCACGTTCGTTGGGCCGCTGCCGGAGGTCACGTCGGCCAACTACCAGCAGGTGATCGCCTCGGCCCTTGGCGTGTCGGACGCACGGGCTGCGGCGATCGCGGCGGAGTACCCGCTCGACACGTACCCGACGCCGTCCGCGGCCTTCAGCGCGCTGGTCGGGGACGCCAACTTCGCGTGCACGGCGCTGCAGCTCGACCGCTGGACCTCCGCGCGGGCGCCGACGTTCGCCTACGAGTTCAACGACGACGCCGCGCCCCAGCGCTACGCGCCGCCCGGCGCGGTGGCGCCCGTGGCGACGCACTCGTCCGAGCTCCAGTACCTGTTCGACCTGCCGAACGCGCCGGTCCCCGGTGCGCTCAACACCGGCCAAGAGGCGCTCTCGGCGAGCATGCGCGCGGCCTGGACCAGCTTCGCGGCGAACGGCGACCCATCGACCCCAGCGGTTCCGTGGCCGAGGGTCGCCGACGGCACACGCGTGATGTCGCTCGTGCCACCGCAGCCGGAGGTCGAGACGAACTTCGCCGCGAGACACCACTGCTCGTTCTGGCTGGCCGGATAGCAACGTCACGCGGAAGAAATCGAGCTGACGGCCATGGTGCAACCAGGAGGTGAAGCGATCGACGTGTTACGGCAACGGAGCAGAAGGTCCGGAACCAATCTCTCGATCCAAGGAGGAGCCCGATGAAGGAAGCGACGTTCGACCGAGTGTTCCGCAGCAGCGGCATCCTCTTCGCCGTGCTGTTCGTCGTCTCGTACCTGATCCGTGGAGCTCAGCCGGAGATCGGGGCATCCGCCGACACGCTCGCCTCGTTCTACGTTGACGACCGCGGACGGGTCCTGATCGGGACCTTCCTGCTGGCCTTCAACCTCCTCAACCTCCTCTGGTTCGCCGCTGCACTCTCGAGGGACCTGCGTGATGCCGGGCAGGGGATCTGGGCGTCGGCCGCGACCGCCGCCAGCGCCGTTCTCGGCGGCGTCTTCCTGGTCGTCCTCGCGGCGAACGCCGCCGCCGCCTACTCGCCGGCCGGTTCGGGAAGCGAGACGCTCATGTCGACACTGAACGACCTCGCGGGGGCAGGCAGCGTGCTGATCTGGCTCCCGGTCGCGATGCTGATCATGGCCGGCTCGTTCGGGTTGTGGCAGGCGAAGGCGATCTCGAACGCGGTGTTCGCGGTCGGAGTCGCTGTCGTGGTGCTCGGCGTCGCGGGCGGAACGACGTGGGCGAGCGATGGGATCTGGGCACCGGATGGCACCTACGCGCGGATCATCCTGCCGATCATCGCTCTCGTGTGGATCGCGGTCCTCAGCGCGATCCTCACCTCGCGCGCCCCATCGCCGGTCCGGATCCCCGAGTCGGCGGTGGCGACGCCGGCAGCGGGCCTCTAGTCCGAGGAGAGGAGCCCGGGCGCCGCCCCGGGCACCGCGGAGGTGGTCCGTATGACGGTTCCAGGAGAAGGAGGAGACCAATGACCGACGGTGACATGAAGGGCACGCAGAGCGGTGACGGCACGATCCGACCCTTCCA
>CAWHPW010000001.1:0-115342 GCA_963831385.1 uncultured Actinomycetota bacterium | reverse complement strand
TTGCGGAGGGCGTGGGATTCGAACCCACGAGGACGGAGTGGGCCCCGCCCTAGAACTTTTCAAGAGTTCCCCGTTCGGCCTCTCCGGCAGCCCTCCTGGCCGTCAGTCTCCCATGCTGGGCGAGGGCTTTACGGCCCAGCGGTTCGGAGGCACCATCAAGGCCAGGAAATGCCCCGGCCGGAGCCGGAGGTGGTCGATGGTGTCGCACTCTGTGCCCGAACCCGTCGATCTTGCGCGCACCCGCCGCGCCGAGTTGCTTGCTGCTATCACCGCGTTGGAAAGCGCGTTGGCCGCACCAGCCGGCGACCCGGTTTGGGCGGCACGGGTCCAGGCCCGCAACGACCAACTCGCGAGTGCGTTCGACGACCATGTGAACGCGACCGAAGGCACCGACGGGATGTACGCCGACATCCTGCGAACGGCCCCGAGGTTGCGCTTCGGTGTGGACCGGCTCGCCACCGAACACGACGACATCCGAGTGGCCATCACCGCGCTCGGCAAGCTGATCGACGATCTGACCGACTCCGGACCCGACGACATCGGGCGGATCCGCGACGAGGGCATCGGCCTGCTCGCGAGGCTGGTCCGGCATCGACAACGCGGCGCCGACCTGGTCTTCGAGGCGTACTCCCAAGATATCGGCGGCTGTGACTGAGGCTTCGCGCTGACGTCTTCCGACGCGCGAGGACTAGTTTCCTATCGTGACGAAACCCCACACTCTCGCAGTCGACTGCGGGGGAACCGGCATCAAGGCGATGGTGCTCGACGCGGCAGGAACGCCGGTGTGCGATCGGGTCAAGCGCCGGACGCCGTACCCGTGCCCGCCGGATGTTCTTGTCGGTGCAGTCAGTGAGCTCGCGGCGCGAACCGGCGTTGCATACGACCGCGCGTCGGTCGGCTTCCCCGGCATGGTGCGTGGGGGTGTCGTCTACGCAACGCCTCACTACGTGACCGAGGCCGGCCCGTTCACGCCGGTCCGGCCCGATCTGGTGAAGGAGTGGCAAGAGTTCGACGTCCGAGCGGCGCTGGAAGCTGTGCTGCGACGGCCGACGCGAGTGCTCAACGATGCCGAGATCGCCGGACTCGCGGTGATCGAGCGCCGTGGCTTCGAGGTGCTCCTCACGCTGGGCACCGGGTTGGGATGCGCACTCTTCGATGACGGGCGGCTCGTGCCCAAGATCGAGATGTCGCAGGCCCCGTTTCGGAAAGGCCAGACATTCGACCAACAACTCGGCCACCACGCCCGGAAGCGGCTGGGTGCATCGGGCTGGACGGACCGAGTGGCCGACGCCATCCATGCCCTGCGGCCCGTGCTGTGGTGGGACCACCTCTACGTCGGCGGCGGCGGTGCGAAACACCTCACCCGAGACCTCGGTGAGGACGTCACGATCATCAGCAACGACTACGGACTGCTCGGCGGCGTGCGGCTCTGGGAGATCAACGAGGAATGACGTCCCAGCGGCGATGCTGCAGCGCGGGGTTGTGATCCCTGACTGCGCGCAGCCGGTCCGGTTCGACAACGCCGGTCGCGACACCGTCGGCCTCACCCAGCGCCGCCACGATCACGCCCATCGGATCGACGAGCGCGCTGCGTCCGCAATACATCGGCCCACACTGCCCGGCGCCGGCAACGTACACGGTGTTCTCGATGGCCCGCGCCCGCAGCAAGACGATCCACTGGTCCTCCTTGAGCGGGCCCCGCACCCAGGCCGCCGGCACGGCGAGAACCTGCGCACCGACGTCGACCAGCGCTCGCGCCTGCTCGGGAAAGCGCAGGTCGTAGCACGTCATCAAGCCGACGCGGAGGCCAGCGATGTCGATCGTCACCGGCTGCGGCTCACCGGCGCGTAGCTTGTCGGACTCGCGGTGGCCAAACGAGTCGAACAGATGCGCCTTGCGGTACGAGGCGAGCGGCGACCCGTCGGCGTCGAGTGCCACCAGGGTGTTGTACGGCCGGTCTGGGTCATCCGAGCGTTCGAACATTCCCGCGACGACCACTGAGGCGTGCTGGCGGGCCAGCTCTGCCAGTGCGGCGACAAAAGGCCCGTCCAGCGGCTGCGCCACCGGTCCCAGCGGCGTTTCGGGCGGCCCGAAATCGTGCATGGCCGCCTCGGGGAGGATGATCAGGTCGGCGTCGACGCCGTCCAACAGCTTCGTCGCCGCTGTGATGTTCTCGGCGGGGTCGGTGCCCGCCGCGAGTTGGACCAACGCCACACGCATGGTCTAAGAGGGTAGTCATGGCCGAGGAGACGACGTGGGATGCCGTCGTGCTCGCCGGTGGGAGGGCCCGCCGCCTCGGCGGCGTGGACAAGTCCGCGCTCGCTATTGGAGGCAGGTCGCTGTTGGAGATCGCGCTGGCAGCCTGCCCGACCGCGAGGTTTCGCGTGGTCGTGGGTCCACGACGGCCGACAAGTGAGCACGTCTGGTGGGCCCAGGAGTCGCCAGCCGGATCTGGGCCGCTGGCCGCGCTCGGCGCCGGCCTCGCTGCGCTCCCGAGCGGCTCAGCTGTGGTCGTCGTCCTTGCGTCCGACCTGCCGGCCGTCGACGTCGAGCTCGTCGACCGGCTCCGCGCTGAGGTCATCGGCTCAACCGATCTCGACGGGGCAATGGTCGTCGACGACCAGCGCCGGGCTCAGCCACTGCTGGCCGCGTATCGCCGTGATCCACTCGAGCGTGCTGTCGCGGCGCTTGGCGTCCTGCGCGACCGACCCGTCGGCGCGATTCTGGAGCGGCTCGCCGTCACGGAGATCGTGGCCCCGACCGCGGCGGATGACATCGACACTCCGGCGGATCTGGCCCGCTGGACTCACGATCGGCACGGGAGGCCGTGATGGACGAATGGATCAGACAGCTCTGCGACGCACTCGACGTGCCGATCGCCGATGTCGACACCAACGCCGTACTGGATCTCGCTCGGGAGGCGGCTCACAACGTCGACCGGCCAGCGGCGCCGGTCACCACGTACATCGTCGGGTACGCCGCCGCCCAACGCGGGGGCGGTGCTCGCGCTGTCACCCAAGTCACGCACCTTGCGGCCGACCTGGCCCGTGGTTGGAACGACCCGGCAGGCGATTGAGCGGGCCGACCGGCGCGAGTCCCATCCCGCAGTCCGCTAGCGTCGGCTCGTGAACGCCGAAGGGTTGGTTCGCCTTCCGTTTATCGGCCTCGACCCGGTCCGGTCGATCATCCGGCGGGTGCTGATCGCTCTGGCCGTGCTGGCCGTCGTGGTCTTTGTCGTCTGGATCGACCGGGACGGCTATAACGACACCTCCGACGGCTCGGTTGACCTCCTCGACGCGATCTACTACTCCACTGTCAGCCTCTCGACGACGGGCTACGGGGACATCACCCCATTCAGTGCCTCCGCCAGGCTGGTCAACATTGTCTTCATCACGCCGCTGCGAGTGCTCTTCCTGATCGTCTTGGTCGGGACAACGCTCGAGGCGCTGACCACACGCGGCCGCCACCAGCTGCGGCTCAACCGCTGGAGGAAGAAATTGCGCGACCACACGGTGATCATCGGATACGGGGTCAAGGGTCGCAGCGCCGCAGCGACATTGCTGTCCAACGGCTATCCCGCCGAGAGGATCGTCGTCGTCGACCCACACCAAATGTCAGTGGATGAAGCCAACGAGATCGGGCTGGTCGGGGTTATTGGCGATGCCACCCGCGCCGAGGTGCTGCGTCGGGCCGGCGTACCAGTAGCCAGCGAGATCATCGTGACCACCGCTCGCGACGACTCGACCGTGCTCGCAACGTTGACCGCCCGCCAGCTCAACCCGACCGCCGAGATCGTTGCGGCGGTGCGCGAGGCTGAGAACCAGGGCCTGGTCCGGCAAAGCGGCGCCAACGCGGTGATCCTCTCGTCGGACGCGGTGGGTCGGCTGCTCGGGTTGGCCACCGTCAGCCCTGCGCTTGGCAACGTGCTCGAAGATCTGATCTCCACCGGTGAAGGCCTCGAAGTCGCGGAGCGAGATGTCCGACCGCGAGAAGTCGGGCAGGTGCCGAGGAAGCTGGACGACCTGGTGATCGCTGTGGTCCGAGACGACCAGGTGCTGCCCTACCATTCGCCAGCGGTAGGACACCTGCTTCGAGAAGACCGAATCGTGGTGGTCCGCCCGGCCGAGGAGCAGCCCTGGGCGCCTCGTCCCGGCACCAGCGACTCAGCAGAAGACTTCGAGTCGGATGTCCCCTCCATGCCACCGGACTTATCCGGTCAGGGTGAGCGGTAAGGGATTGCGAGGTTGGATATCGAGTCGCTCGCCCGACATTGGGCGCAGACCTGGATGCGAGCATGGCCGGAGAAGGATGTCGACGCGATCGCGTCGCTGTATGCCGACGACGCGGCCTACCGCGCGTTCGTCTTCCGTGAGCCCGACATCGGCGTCGCCGGAGTGCGTCGCTACCTGACCGAGAACTTCGGGGTGGAGCAGGACGTCGAGTGCTGGTTCGGAGAGCCCATCGCCGCCGGCGACCGCGCGACCGTCGAGTGGTGGGCGACGTGGGTGGAGGACAATCGCCGGCTGACCCTCGCGGGCGCCACCGTCCTCCGATTCGGCGCGGACGGTCTCGTCGTCGATCACCGCGACTATTGGAGCCAGGTCGAAGCGCGCGAACCGCCATTCGAGGGCTGGTCGGGCTGATGCGGGCCATTGTCATCACCGCGCCGGGTGGGCCCGACGTGCTGCGGTGGGGCGACGTTCCCGACCCCGAAGCGCGGCCCGGCGAGGTTGTGCTCGACGTTGCCGCATCTGCGGTGAACCGGGCCGATCTACTGCAGCGGCAGGGGCACTACCAGCCGCCCGCGGACGCACCGCCGTGGCCTGGCCTCGAATGCAGCGGCACGGTGTCGATGCTCGGCGACGGGGTGACCGGGTGGGCGGTCGGTGACCAGGCGTGTGCGCTGCTGTCAGGTGGCGGCTACGCCGAACGAGTTGCCGTCCCAGTTGGCCAACTGCTGCCGATTCCGCGTGGCCTGGATCTCGTCACGACGGCAGCGCTGCCTGAGGTGACCTGCACCGTCTGGTCCAACGTCTTCATGACCGCCGGCCTGCGGCCCGGCGAGGTCCTGCTCGTGCACGGCGGCGCAGGTGGCGTCGGAACCGCGGCGATCCAGCTCGGCCGGGCGGTCGGTGCCACGGTGGCGGCGACGGCGGGTTCGGCCGAGAAGCTCGCCCGGTGCGGTGCCCTGGGTGCGACGATCCTGGTGAATTACCACGACGAAGACTTCGTGACAGCCGTCCAGGAGGCAACGAACGGCCGCGGCGCCGACGTCATCCTCGATGTCGTCGGTGCGCGGTATCTCGATCGCAACCTGTCTGCGCTGGCTCACGCTGGTCGGTTGATTGTGATCGGCCTGCAGGGCGGCCGGACCGCAGAGCTGGACCTGTCGGTGCTGATGGCCAAGCGGGCAGCGGTGATCGCGACGACGCTGCGGGCACGTCCGGCGGCGGAGAAGGCGACGATCGTCGCCGCCGTCCGCGAGCACGTCTGGCCACTGGTGGAGTCCGGAGACGTGCGACCGGTGGTGGACCGGGTACTGCCCATGGCGGCGGCTGCTGAAGCCCACCGGGTAGTGGAATCCGGCGAGCACGTCGGCAAAGTGCTGCTCAGAGTGTGACGACGAGGTCGGCACGCTCCCTCGTGCGGGCGACGAGCTCGGCGTTGCTCTGGTCGCTGCGCAGCACCCACTCCCGAGCCTGGTCCGGCGTCCGACCGAACGACTGGTGCCGCGTCACCAGCCGGTCGATCCGGGTCCATTCGTCCAGATCGACATACCAGCACGTGCCGAGCAACGGCCGGACCTGCGCCCAGTCCCCGTCGTCGACCAGCAGATAGTTCCCCTCGGTGACCACGAGTGGTACCTCGCGCTCGATGGGGACGGCGCAGGCAATCGGTTCCTCGATAGATCGGTCGAACCACGGCGCGTAGACCACGGCTTCGGTGTTCTGGCTCAGCCGCCTGAGGAGCGAAACATATCCGGCGGCGTCGAAGGTGTCCGGTGCACCTTTACGTTCCTGCCGGCCGAGCCGGGCGAGCTCACGCTGGGCGAGGTGAAAGCCGTCCATTCCGACCAGCCGGGCATCGTCTCCCATTGCTTCGATGATGGCGTCGGCGAGGGTGGACTTGCCGGCGCCAGGTGGGCCGGTGATGCCGAGGATCTTCCGCTGCCCGGTTCTGGCCAGTTGCCGAGCCATTGCCGTCAGGTCGTTGATCGACGGGGTCATCCGACGACCTGTTCGGCGAGGGCAGGCAGACGAGGATCGGACAACCAGGCCCTCGGTCCGACGTGCTCGACGCGAACGGAGGCTACGGCGGCAGCAAGGCGCAACGCCCCCACCAGGTCCGCGCCGGCAGCAACGGCGAACGCGAACGCCCCGTGGAACGCGTCGCCTGCGCCGAGGGTGTCCAGGGCAGTGACCTGGTCGATCTCGACGGTGCCGGCCCCATGTGCGGTCCACCACCGGATCGGCCGCGGGCCGTCGGTGAACGCCACGAACGGCGCACCCACCGCCATCATCGCTTGTGCTGACTCCTCGACGCTGCTGCAGCCTGGGACGGTGAAGGCCGCCGAGCAGACCGCGGCATCCACGCCGGGCAGAACGTCAGCCATAGCCGGCCGCCAACTGCCGCCGTCGAGAACCACGCGGATATCGGCTCGACCAGCAGCGTTCACAGCGGCGCGGGACAGATCTGCGAGGTGACCGTCGACGAGGAGAACGTCGGCGCTGCTGACCAGGTCGGAGAGGTCCGCCGGCACTTTCGTGCCGCCTTGTTCGGCATTTCGGGACACCACGGATCGTTCGCCGGTCCCGGCGGTCACGACCACCGCCGAGATCGCTGGTCCAGGATGGCCCGGCGTCGCTGCATCGACGACTGCGACGCCATGGCGGGACAGGTCTTCGGACACGACGGACTGCAGGGGACCGGCACCGAAAGCAGTAAGCAGCGTCGCCCGGCCGCCGAGCGTCGCGAACGTGACCGCTGCGTTGGTCGCCGGCCCGCCCGCTGCGATGTCGGCCGCGGACGCCACCACCTTCTCATTCGGGCCAGGCGCTTTGTCGACGCGCTGTACGAGATCGAGCGTCACCAGCCCGACAAAGAGACCCGCAAGGCAGGTCACCCGGCGCCGCAGGCGCTAGCGGATCCGGCCAGGCCATGGCCGGCTCGCTCGTCTGCGGTGAGCTCACGACCGGCGATGGAGCATGCCAACGCAACCCACTCGGCCTCGTCGAGGACGATCTCGAGAAGCCCCTGATCACTGGGCACAAGCGCTCGGTTCCCGTCATCGCTCAGGGCGATGGATGGGTCTTCGGTTCCTGCAGTCGGGATCGGCCCGCCCACGGCGTCGCCGCTGGCGAGATCCCAGATCCGGACGGTTCCGTCGTCGGCCGCGGTGAGGATGAGTTGGTCGTTCGCGGCCACGCTTGTGATCCCGCCACGATGGCCTTCCCACGGAGTGAACCGTGGTTCCAGCGTCGAGCCATCGAATACGCGCACGTCCCCTGCAGGGCCGCCGGCGATAACCGTGTCCCCGTCGGGTGCGAAACCGATCGCAGCGATGGGGTCGTCGGGTGACGCCTCGCTCCGGATCTCCGGTGCGAACGACTCCAGCCCGCGCAGCGCAATCTCGCCGGTCACGTGACCGGTGACGATGCGCCTACCGTCCGGCGCGAACGCCACCGCCGCGATCTGGTCCTCGACGCCGATCGGATCGCTCATCGACAACCTGTTGATGTCGACCGTCGCCAGGGAGCTGCGCGAACCGTTGCGAGTGACCAACACGGCGATGGACCCGTCGGGCGAGAGGGTGCCAGTCGCCTCGTCAGCCGCGAGCGACTCGTCGAGGAGCGTGCCACCGGTGATGGTACTCAGCACCATGAGCCGGACCGGCTCGTCAGCGGGGGCAACCAGGGCGACAACGCGCCGGTCCGTTGCGTCCAACCAGGTGACGGCTCCGCCTACCGAGGCCCGCCACAAGACCTCGCCGGTATCGGAGAAGCGGGTGATGCGACCGCGATCGGGGTCGTCGATGCCGCGCAGAGTGCCACCAAGCCCGTCATACGCCCCCCGCGCCGCAACCCCCGCAGAGGTCACCGACGGCGCAATGGTCAGAGAACCGTCAAGAGCGTGGACCACTATGACGCTGTCCTCGCCCGCGCTGATGACGTTGGTGCCGTCTGCGGTGAACTCGAGGTCGTTGACTCGACCTGTGTGCGCACCTCGCGCTGCCAAGGAGACCTGCTCGCTGCCGACACGCCACGCGACGACTCGGCCG
Source organism: uncultured Actinomycetota bacterium (assembly GCA_963831385.1). Lineage (GTDB taxonomy): Bacteria > Actinomycetota > Actinomycetes > Jiangellales > Jiangellaceae > JACVRX01. Next base: position 107,064 of record CAWHPW010000001.1, on the reverse strand, counting down.
TCGGCCGTTCCCGCAGCCAGGCATGACCCGTCGCACCCGGCCGCAACCGCCTGAACCGGATCCCCTGCCTCGAAGTGTCCGATGGCAGTGAGAGTGCCTCCGGGATCAGCCCGCCATGCGTCGACGGTGCCGTCGAGGCGCCCGGCCACGACGAGATCGTCGTGCCAGGCCAGATCGGCGACGCCGACCTCCGCGTCACCAGCCGGCGCCGCGGCCGCCAGGTCGAGCTCCGCGGTGGCGAGATCCGCCAGCCACACCGTGCCGTCGGATGAGGCCAGCGCGGCCCGGCCGTCGGTCGACGCCACAACGGCTTCCACGCCGCCATCCGGGGGCACGAGCGATGGGCCTACCCGCTCCAGCGTGCGCAGGTCATGCTGCTCGACCCGGGGCTGGAGCGAAGAATCAGCCGGGTTGTCGACCTGGACCAAAGCCCTGTCTCCTGCGGTCACCACTCGGACGGGCCGCATGACGCCATAGCTGACGGGATCGGCGGACGGTCGGCCTGTTCGCGCATCGACGGCGACGAGCAGGTGCTCATCTGGGAGGGCGGCGAGCAGCGTCTCGCCATCCTCGGTCAGGGTGACGTCGGCAATGTCACCGTCGCCGACCGCGAAACTGCCGGTTTGCTGCCAGCCGTCCTCTGTCCACAGCTGTACCTCGTTGCCTGACGTCGTAACGACCGTTCCGTCGCCAAGAGCGATGGCCTGCACGGTCGAGGCTTCTGCGCGCAGCAAAACGTGGGCAGACGGTCGAGCCAACAGCGTATCGACAACGGCCCCAGCCGTTGCCGGCGTTGCGGATTCCGCATGTGCCTCGACGGCCAAGAGCATCGCCGTGTCGGGCTGATCGACGGCGGCCGCCCGTGCGTCGGCAACCAGTGCGGCCAGCAGCGCCTCGTCACGTTCCCGAATGGCGCTATTGCGCTGTGCAATCACCAGGCCGCTGGCAACCAGCGCAGCCACGGCGACCACCGACGTCACAATCGCCAGCAGCCGCAGCCGCCTGACGCGGCTCGGTTCCCGTTGAGAAGGTTGCTGCGCAACGAGGCGAAACGCTCGCTCCTCGGCAATCCATTCGGCATAGCGCGGCCATGCGCTGAACACTGCCTCATGCGCGACCGTGCTCTGTTCGCGATCGGCGACGATCAGCCCGGCAGCGGTGAACGTCGAGAGAACGGCGGGGGCCCGCGCGGGATCGACGGCTGCGACCTCAGCCTGACTCATCCATCTCCTGAGGTCGCCGTCGGAACGCAGCTGGACCATCCGCAGAAGAAGCCGTCGGGCAACGTCCTGCTGAATCGTGTCGAAGGAACTGAACACGTGCTCCGCTGTTTCGCTGATCGCTGACCGGACGCCTCCCGCTTCGTGATACCCGGCCACCGTGAGAGTGCGGCCGTCTCGGCGTAGCCAGGTCTCACGCAGCGCGTGGCCGAGCATGGGAAGCGCACCTGGCGCATCCCCGATCTCCGCGGCGGCGAGCGTTGCCAGGTTGTCCTCCACGACCAGACCACATCGTCGCGCCGGCTCTTCGACGGTCCGGATGAGAGCGTCCCCGTCCAGACGATCGAGAACGATCTGGCATGACGAGAGCAGCTGCGCGAACTCGCCGAACACGGCGAACTCGTCGACAAGGTCGGTTCGCACGGTGACGGCGAGTCCGCCCGGGTGGTCGACGATGGCATCGAGGAAAGCAGCTCGATCTATCTGGCTCTGGCAGAGCGTGAAGACGTCCTCGAGTTGATCGACGACGAGCAGTGCATCTGGCTTGTCGGCAACGCCCGCGTCCACGAGCGACTGCTGGGGAGACCGTCCCGGCTGCAGGACGACGACGGATGGCAATCGCGGCGCCAACCCAGCGAGAACGACCGACGATTTACCGCTACCCGAAGCACCCACGACGGCGGCGAATCGCTCTTCGCGAAGCAGCTCGACGCATCGTTCGACGACATCCTCCCGTCCGAAGAACAGATCGGCGTCGTCGCGGCCGAAGGGCGCGAGCCCCGGATACGGACTCCGACTCGGGTCAGGCGACGGGCTGAGTCCTCGGTCGCCAACGGCAAAGACCCCGTCGGAGTCATCGGATGCCTCGGCGTCTGCATCGAGCTCAATCAGCCGCACGTCGCTGTGCTCGTCAGCCCGCACCAGCTCGGCGGTCGACCTGGAGAGGAAGATCTCGCCGACCCCGGCTCGATCTCGAACCGCCGCAGCCTGGCTGACCAGACGTTCCAGGCCATCACCCGCCCCGTCGTCGAGCTGGCCGCTCGCCAGTCCGGCCCGCAGATGGGACGAGTGGGCTCCACGCCGCAACGCGACAGCCACGCGCGCAGCGCCGACAGCATCGGCGAAAACCGACACCCCCGCGTCGATCCATCGGCCGCCGTGATCCTCGACTTCCCGGTCGACGGCGAGCTCGACCTCAGCCAGCGGCGTCACCATCGACGCGTCGATGACGTCGACAAGCAGAACAGTGGCGACGCCGGTCGGCATGTCGCTGATCCAGCCGGCTCGCAATTGTTCGACGAACTCGTCTGCCCTGGCCGGACGACGCGCGGGGTCGGTCGCAAGACCATTCCGCAGCGCCGGCTCGAGCCGGCTCGCATGGTTGGTCGGAATGGCCGCCCAGTTCGGCAGCGCTCCGCTGGGCGCCGTGCCGGTCAGGAGGGCGAAGGTGGTGGCTGCGAGGCCATAGATGTCAGTGGCGCGATCGGGCGCCGCACCGGCGGCGAGCTCCGGAGCGCGAAAGCCCGGCGTGCCTGCTGGTGGGACAGGTCGCCGTGAGGTCGATGAGTCAGAGCCCACAAGGACGATGCGCCCGGCGGGATCCAGCACCAGGTTGGCCGGCTTCACGTCGCCGTGGACTCCGCCGGTGTCATGGACAAAGGTGAGCGCCTCGGCCGCCTGCATGATCCACCGCAGAACGCTGGCCACCGGGAGGCCGGGGCGGCCTCGGCTCGCCAGCAGACGTCCCAGGTCCTCGCCGTCCACACGCTCTTCGACGAGTACGTCGCCGACGGGTGCCTCAACCACCGGCGTTCCCGACGTGGGTCAGCGTGATTTCACGCACGGGAACCAGCTCGGTGAGGATGAGGCAGGGGGTCACAGCACACCCGGATTTCTCGAACGAGTTCATCGAACGTCAGCCGCGGGCCTGTCGAGTCGGACAGGCTACTCCCACCGGAGGCTTCGGGCACAGGCCCTCAGGAACCGTCGACGCCCCTGGTGGCACCGCCCGGAACGGCCGTCGCGGTGAACACCGCCCCTTGCGGGTCGGCGACGATCGTAAACCGCCCGACCGGAATGTCCATCGGTGGCAGCACGACGGCACCACCCAGCTCCTGTGCCTTGCTTGCGGTCGTGTCGGCGTCGGCCACCCAGAACGCCACGCTCCACCGTGGCGTGGGGTCCTCCTGCGGACCCGGGACGTGACCACCGCCGATCAGTAGGTCGTCCATGGTGAATACCGTTCGCTGCATCGGCCCGGGCATCTCGTCGGCCGACCACCCGAGCAGTTGGACATAGAACTCCCTGCCTGCCCGTAGTTCCGGGCTGACGAGCTCGTTCCAGGTCCACGTCCCATCTTCGTTCACCAGCTCGGCGCCGAGGTCCTCCCCCGGCTGCGACAGCGACACGACCGCTCCCGCAGGGTCACGAACCGTTGCCGCTCGTCCTCCGCCCGGAGTGTCGAATGGCTCGACGATCACACTCGCGCCCAGCTCACGGGCCCTAGCCGTGGCGTCATCGACATTCGCGACGATGAGGTAGGACCCCCATCCGGGCTCATCGGCCTGGTCGTACATGCCGCAGACCGCCTTACCCCGCAATCGGCATACCGTGTAGGTGCCGTGCTCGCCGGTCGGCAGATCCTCGAACTCCCAGCCAAACAACTCCCCATAGAACGCCTTCGCCGCGGGAGCGTCATTCGTCCCCAGGTCGATCCAGCAGAACGTGCCGTTCGGGTAACGCACGACTTCGCCCATGCGGCCTCCTCCAGCTCGCCCCGACCTTACGACGCTGATGCGGCCGAGGCACCTCTCGCCCTACTGATCGGTGATCACCGGGGGTTTGGTGTCGTTATTGCAGCAGTAATCTCCCGGTGATCATGAATTTCGATGAGCCGAGCCACACCCGACCGCTCCGCCGAATGGAACGGCGGTGGACGGCACGCGTCCTGCTACTCGATCCCGACGGACGGGTGCTGCTCTTCGAGGACAGCGACCCCGGCCTGCCGGGGCCGACCTTCTGGATCACGCCTGGAGGTGCCCTGGATCCTGGGGAAACGGTCGAACAGGCCGCCCTCCGCGAGCTCGCAGAAGAGACCGGGCTCGTCCTGAATCCGCCCCAGCTGCGCGGACCCATCGCGCACCGGACCGTCGTGCACGCGTACAGCGACCAGATCGTCGAGCAGGACGAGACCTACTTTGTCGCGATTGTGCCGCCCTTCGTCGTCGACATTGCCGGTCATACGGTGGAGGAGCAAACGACGTTCAAGGGTCATCGGTGGTGGCACCGCGACGAGATTATCGCGACCTCCGCGGTGATCTGGCCGACATCGTTGGCCGACTTGATGGCCGCTGCGGAGCATCCGGAGGCATGGCCGGTCGCGATCGACGCCGCTGAGGAGTCCATCGTGACCTTGCCCGACGATGACGAGCAGTAGCCCTAGTTCGGCCGGACCACGATCGCTGCTGCCCGCGCCTGCGCTGGATACGACTCCATGACCGGACCGTCGGCCCACCCGGTGACCGCCATCCCGTCGGCAAGGTCGGCGAAGGACAGCGGATCATGCGCGCTGGAAGTCTCGATCAGCAGCGTCGTGTCGCTGTCGACGGTAAAGCTGATCTTGTTGCTCCCCGACGACGGCGCGGCCGGGTCTTCCTCCACGAGGACCGTGCCGAGCGGCGCAGTGGCCGGATCGGAGCAGACCGGCGGGTCATCGCTGCTGACGGGTGCATCGGGATCTGCGTCCGGATCCGGCTCGATACAGCCGTCGGTGATCGGCTCGAAGGGGACCACATCAGTGACGAACCCCACGACGGTGGGATCGGTCGCTGGTGGCTCGCTCGCCGGCCCGGCGATGTCGTCGTCGGCCTGGTCTCCGCAACTGACCAGCGAGAGGACGGCAATCAACACGGCCGCCACCGATTGACCCTTCATCGGCTCAGCCGTCACGAGTGCACCCGCCGGCGGAAGGCGTCGACTTGTGTCCATGGCCGCATGCCAACCGATTCGTACAGCCGCAAGGCGCCACTGACGTTCTCGGTGTCGACCCCCAGCCCGGCCCAGCGCCGTTCGTCCGCCGCATAGGCAGCAAGAGCGTGTTCGAGCAGGAAGCGGCCGACCCCACGCCCACGGGCTTGGGAGAGGACGCCCAGATTGCGAATCCAGCCGCCGCCCTCGGCCCGGTATACGCCGCTGCTTTGGCAGATGCCAGCCCGTCCGCCATCGACTCGCGCGAAGAGCCACCGGTCGAACTCCGGATCGTCCTCCGCAGTCACCGACTCGCGAAATGCGGACAGGCTCATGGCCTCGTAGCCCCAATGTTCGACGAACGAGCCGGTCAGGACGGCGTGCCAATCGCTCCAGTCGACGTCTGACGATGGGTCGAAACGGTCGAGCGCGACCCCCGGCGGCGCCACGGGAAAGGGGCGACCCCGTTCGAGCTCGGTCCTGAGCCGGCTGAACCGCCGTTCAGCGACGAAACCGCGGGCACGAAGCGCATCGGCGTACGGCTCGTCGCCGACGATCACACCGGCACCCACGATCACCTCGCCGTTCTCGCGCCGGCTCGCATGCTCGGCGACCCGTACGATCAAGACGTCGAGCAACGCCTGGCGGAGCTGCTCGGGGTGGGCGGGATCGGCATACACGTCGAGATCGAGCTGTTCGCCGCCATAGTCGTCGATCACCATGCCCCACGCGGCAGCCTCACCGTCGGCTTCGACCAGCCATTGGTCCGTCTCCGGCGGGGTGCGCGGCAGTCGCAGGAGCTCTCGCACCTCGGCCAGGGTCGAATCGTCGCGACCGAGTGCGTCCCGTTCGGCCGCATGCACGACGGTCAATAGCGCCTCGGCGTCACCATTTGTGGGCCGACGCCCTGAATAGCCGGCCGGCAACCCGGGAACGGTCATGACCCGCTAGCCTGCCAGGTCGCCGAATCGCCCTCCGCCGATCGCCACTCGCGCACCGCAGTTGGGACAGGATGGAGTCATGACCGAGCCCACCGACAGCCCCGCTCAGAGCGAGCAGCCACCGCGCGTCGTCGTCGTCGGGCCCGACGGCATGGCCGTCGAGTCCGCACCATCGGGCCGGGAACAGGACGAAGGCGACACCAGAAACCTCACCGACCTGGTCGAGCAGCCCGCCAAGGTCATGCGTATCGGCAGCATGATCAAGCAGCTGCTCGAGGAGGTGAAGGCAGCTCCGCTGGACGAGGCGAGCCGGATGCGGCTGCGAGAGATTCACCGATCCTCGATCGAGGAACTCGAGGACGGGCTTGCTCCCGAGCTGATCGATGAGCTCGAACGGCTCACCCTCCCGTTCACCGACGACTCCGTGCCTACTGACGCCGAGTTGAGGATCGCCCAAGCACAGTTGGTCGGCTGGCTGGAGGGGCTGTTCCACGGCATCCAGACCACCCTGTTCGCCCAGCAGATGGCGGCTCGCGCCCAGCTCGAGCAGATGCGCCGAGCACTCCCGCCGGGCGCGCCGACGGTGAACGTACCGCTCAGACCGCCCCAAGCTGGCGAAGAGGAGCAGCGTCCGGGCGGCGGAGGCATGTACCTCTAGTTCAGCTCGGCGAGCAGTTTCTCGACGATCTGGGCCACGCCGTCCTCATCGTTCGACGGCGCCCGAAGTCGAGTCGCGGCGAGCACGTCCGGGTGTGCGTTGGCCATCGCGTACCCGCGACCCGCCCAGGCGAGCATGGGCAAGTCGTTGGGCATGTCACCGAAGGCCACAGCGTCCTCGGCCGCAATCCCGGCGCGCTCGGCAATCCGGGCCAGGGTAGCTGCCTTGGTCACCCCGGTCGCCGAGATCTCCAGCAGCCCCGACCGGCTGGAGTGAGTCAGCTCGGCGAGTTCACCGGCCACCTCGCGAGCTGCGTTCAGCAGGCCGTCCGGGTCGAGGTCGGCGTGCCGGACGAGCAGCTTGATCATGTCGTCACTCACCAATTCGTCCAGCGCGCCGATGCGCATGCCTTCTTCCGAGTCCAGATCGACATCTCGCGCCACTGGATACGACGCCTCCCGGCCGAACCCGGCGTCGCGGGTCTCGATTGCGAACGTCACGTCGGGCACCGCGGCCCGCACCGCTGTTGCCACCGCGAGCACGACCTCGCGGGTTATCGGGGTGTGCTCAAGTACCTGGTCGGAATGCAGGTCGTAGACGACCGCTCCGTTCGAGCACACGGCGAGGCCGGTGTGACCGAGCGCCTCGGCGATCGGACGCATCCAGCGGGGAGGACGGCCGGTAGCGACGATGACCATCAGCCCACTCGCCTCGGCGGCCCGCAGCGCTTCAGCCGTGCGCTCGGAGACCGACCCGTCGCTGCGAAGTGCGGTGCCGTCGAGGTCCGTGGCGACCAGACGGTAGCTCACGCGAAGAGTTCGTTCAGCAACAGGGCAACGCCGTCGTTGTCGACGCTTTCGCAGACCGTGTCAGCCACCTCTTTGACGTCCCACGGCGCCTGTCCCATCGCGACACCGAGACCCGCCCACGCGAGCATTTCCATGTCGTTGTGCCCGTCGCCGACTGCCATGACGTCGGATCGGCTGAGTCCCAGCTTCTCGCAGACGGTCGCGAGTCCCCCGGCCTTCGACACGCCCTCGGGCATGATGTCCAGCCAGGCCGTATATCCGATCGCATAGTCGACGCTGGGCAGTCCGGAGGCGGCCGCTACCCGCCGGAGACGTTCACGGTCTCCCTGCGGCCACCGGACCACCAGCCGGGTCACTGGTCCGTCGAGCAGCTCATCGTGAGTCACCACCGTCACCCGCCCGTCCAACTCGCCCACCGGAAAGTCCCCGGTCACCCGGAATCCGACTCCCAGCTCTTCGATCGCCAGCACAGCGTCCGGGATCTCCTCGGCGAAGTACTGAACCGGATCACTAGCGTCGAAGGTCACCACGTGCACAGGCGATCGCGTAGCCACATCGGCAACCACCGCGCCGTTGGAGCACACGGCAAATCCGTCTTTCAGCCGCAGTTGGTCCAGAACCGGCAGAGTCGAATGCAGCGAACGGCCGGTTGCGAGCACGACGTGCACACCGGCCCGCAGTGTCCTGCGCACCGCCTTGACGACCTGACGGGTGGGCGGGTCGAAGAAGTCGGCATACGTGACCAGCGTGCCATCGACGTCGAGTGCGACGAGCTGTGGCCTCCAGCGCCGCCGTGTCACGCGATCGGCTCGAGGATGTCACGTCCGTCGAGATACGGCCGCAATACCGTGGGAACCCGGACCGACCCGTCGGCTCGCTGGTGATTCTCCAGCAGCGAGACGATCCACCGAGTCGTGCCCAGCGTGCCGTTGAGGGTGGCCACATGCCGGGTGCCGCTCTCGGTTCTCTCCCGAACCCCCAGTCGACGAGCCTGGAAGGTGGTGCAGTTCGACGCGGAGGTCACTTCCATCCACCGCTGTTGCGACGGTAGCCACGCCTCGCAGTCGAACTTGCGCGCGGCGCTGGCGCCAAGGTCTCCGGCAGCGACGTCGATGACGCGGTACGGCAGCTCCAGCGCCTGGAGCATGTCCTCTTCCCAGCCGAGGAGCCGCCGGTGTTCCTCGACTGCGTCCTCCACGCGGCAATAGGAGAACATCTCGACCTTGTGGAACTGGTGGACCCGGATGATCCCCCTGGTGTCCCGGCCATGCGACCCAGCCTCACGCCGGTAGCAGGCCGACCAGCCCGCGTAGCGCAGCGGGCCGTCGGACAAGTCGACGATCTCATCGGCGTGCAGGCCGGCCAGGGCGACCTCGCTGGTACCGACCAAGTACAGGTCGTCGGACTCGACCCGGTAGACCTCCTCGGCATGAGCCCCGAGGAACCCGGTCCCGCCCATGATCTCGGGGCGCACCATCGTCGGCGTGATGACGGGAGTGAAACCCTCGCTGACAGCCTTCGCCATGGCCAGGTTGTGGATTCCGAGCTCGAGCTGCGCGCCGACCCCGGTCAGGAAATAGAACCGAGACCCCGACACCTTTGCGCCGCGCACGACGTCGATAGCCCGGAGTCGTTCACCCAGTTCGAGATGGTCACGGGGCTGGTCGAGGTCGGCGCGCTGACCGACTTCATGCAGAACACGGAAGTTTTCCTCGCCACCTCCTGGTACGCCGTCCTCGACGACATTCGACACCTCCAACGCAGTCACGTCGAAGACCTGCTGGGCACCGCTGGCGATCGCTTCAGCCGCCTTCACGGCAGCCCCGAGGTGCTTCGCCTTGTCGAGGAGCGCCTGCTTCTCGTCGCCAGCCGCCGACGGAATCTGCCGGCCGAGTGCCTTCTGCTCGGCCCGAAGTCGCTCGAACTCGGCCAGCGACTCCCGTCGCGCCAGGTCGGCTGCCAGCAGTTCGTCGACGGCCTCCGGCCGCTCGCCACGGGCCCGTTGAGAGGCTCGGACGCGATCGGGATCGTCGCGGATCACGCGCAGGTCAAGCACATCGCCAGGGTAACCAGCGGCTGGTGGTCGGCGCCGCGTGCCGTGAAGATCGCCGTGCTGGCAGGTCACGCTCAGCGGCGGGGCAGGACACCGCACGACGATCTTCACGACCGGTTGGAACGGTGTATCGCCTGTCAGCCGCGCAGCCGCGCCAGCCAGGCCTCGGCGCTGTCGAAGTCCTCGTTCGCCGTGCCACGAGCCGGCGTGGCGCTGACCCCGTCCGCACGCGGGTAGGAACCGAGAAAGCGGACGTCGGCGCAGACTCGGCGCAGCCCCATCAGAGCCTCGCCAACCCGGGAATCGGCGACATGTCCCTCGCAGTCCACCGCGAAGCAGTACCGACCCATGCCATTGCCGGTCGGCCTCGACTCGATCCGAGTCAGGTTGACCCCGCGGGTGGCGAACTGCTCCAAGATTTCCAGCAGCGCGCCCGGATGGTCGTCGCGGATGAACGCGACCAGGCTGGTCCGGTCGGCCCCTGTCGGTAGCGGCGGCGCGGCCGGCCTCGTGACCAACACGAATCGGGTGACGGCATCAGGGTGGTCGCCAATCGCCGTTGCGAGTGTCTCGAGTCCGTACCGCTGGGCTGCGACTGGCGCAGCGATTGCCGCATCGTAGGGGCCGCCAGGGCCAGCTTCTCCGGCGGCGACCGCGGCCGCGGCCGCAGCAGTGGAGGTCGTCACGACGATGCGTGCACCGGGCAGCTTGGCCGCTACCCATCGCCGGCACAGAGCCTCGGCCACCGGGTGGGTGACGATATGGCGGATGGAACCGAGAACCGTCCCTGGGCGAGCCAGCAGCGCCATCGATACCGGCAGAAGTACCTCGCCGGAGATGACCAACTGTTCGCCCCGGATGAGCTCGTCGAGCGTGGCATTGACCGAGCCCTCGACCGAGCTCTCGAACGGGACCACCGCCCCGTCCACTTCAGCCTGGCGGACGGCGTCGAGCGCGGCGGGGACCGTCGGGTAGGCGATCCGTTCTTCGGCGGAAGGAATCGTCCGGGCAGCCGCTTCAGTGAATGTGGCCTCGGGCCCGAGGTAGCCGAGTCGGGCGGGGGACTGGACCGGCACGCAGGTCAGCCTACGAGCACCGAGCCGGTCGAGCGCGCACGTCCGGCACCCGGCTACCGTCGGGTTGGTGAGCGGCGACGTGGGCTGGCGCGACCTCGGGTTTGCGCGACTGGACACCGACCGGGTGGCCCGGACAGGAGATCCAGAAGTGGTCTTCGGCGCCGGCAAGACACCGGAGCAGACCGTCGCCTTGCTGCGGGCACTGCGTGAAGCCCATCCGCACCGGCTCGCTCTCGCGACTCGGGTGGATGAAGACACCCGTGCTGCCGTGCGCGAGGCCTTCGGTGCAGAGGCCGACATCGATGACGAGGCCCGCTGTGCCGCGGTCGGGGAACGGCCAGTACCAGCGGGACGGGTCGTCGTGGTTGCCGCCGGGACATCGGACCGGCCGGTCGCGGCGGAGGCCGCTTACACGGCGCAGGCATTCGGTGCCGACGTGTCGACCGTCATTGACGTCGGCGTCGCGGGTCTGCACCGGTTGCTGGGAGTTCGTGCGGACCTCGACAGCGCGGACTGCCTCGTCGTGGTGGCCGGCATGGAGGGAGCGCTGCCGTCCGTTGTCGGCGGCCTGACCGGAGTGCCGCTGGTCGCCGTGCCGACGTCGGTGGGCTACGGGACCTCGTTCGACGGGCTGGCCGCCCTGCTCGCCATGTTGAACTCCTGTGCCCCGGGCGTCGTCGTTGTGAACATCGACAACGGATTCGGTGCCGGTGTGCACGCTGCCCGGGTCGCACGGCGGGCAACACCCACAGTCGCCGGGTCTGCGCCGTGATCGGGTGGCTCGACTGCTCGTCCGGGGTGGCCGGGGACATGCTGCTCGCCGCCCTGGTCGACGCCGGCGCTCCCGTCGCGGCGATGCAGCAAGCCGTCGACACGATCGCACCGGAGCCCGTGCAGCTGCGGGTGGAGGAAGTCCGTCGAGGTGGACTGCGGGCTACGAAAGTGCACGTCGATGCCACCGACTCGACGACGCGGCGCACGTGGGCACAGATCCGAGAGCTGTTCGCCGACGGCCGGCTCTCCCCCGACGTAGGAGAACGGGCGCGCGGAGCTTTCGAACGCCTGGCGACGGCGGAAGCGCGCGTGCACGGCGGGATTCCCGACGACGTGCATTTTCACGAGGTCGGAGCCCTGGATGCCATCGCCGACATCGTCGGAGCCGCCACCGGAATGGCCGCGTTGAATCTCGCCGGGCTGCAGGTCTCACCGGTTGCGCTCGGCTCCGGCACCGTGTCCACCGCCCATGGGCTTTTCCCGGTGCCACCCCCGGCAGTCGTGGAACTGCTGAGGGGCGCACCGTCGTACGGCGGCGGTGCCGATGTCGAGCTGACGACCCCTACCGGAGCAGCCCTCGTCACCGAGTTTGCGACGAGTTGGGGAGCGCAGCCGCCGATGACTGTTCAACGCCAGGGGGTCGGTGCGGGGGGCTACGACCTTGCCGATCGGCCGAACGTCGTCCGGCTGATCGTCGGCGAGTCGCTTGAACCACAGCCGGCCACGCTGCTGCTGGAGGCCAACGTCGACGACATAGATCCCCGGCTCTGGCCGCCGATCCTGGCTCGACTGCTCGAGACCGGCGCCTCGGACGCGTGGCTGGCGCCGATCGTCATGAAGAAGGGCCGGCTGGCGCACACTCTTTCCGTCCTCGTCGACGTCCCGGCGGCCGCAGCGGTGCGGCATGCCATATTCCTCGAGACGACAACGATTGGCCTGCGCGAGACGGTCATCGACAAACGAGCTCTCGACCGGGCCGAGCGAAGCGTCGTGGTCGGTGGGCATCGGGTCCGGATCAAGACCGCGACACTGGACGGCGTGCTCGTCAATGCCCAGCCCGAGTACGACGACGTCATCGCGGCTGCGACTGCCGCCGGCCGGCCGGTCAAGGCGGTTCTGGCCGATTCGGTGGCCGCAGCGCGAGCTGCGGGGCTCGCGCCGTGATTCGAACCGCTCGTCTGCTCACCGGCGCCGCTCTCGTCGTGGTCCTGAGCTCGGCTGTTGCACCGTCGGCACATGCCGAGGAGCCCGCCGCGGGTGTCGTTCTGGTCGGGATCGCGGGCCTTGCCTGGCAGGACGTCACACTCGAGGACGCACCGACGTTGCACTCCCTGGTCGGCCCCAACGCCGTGGCATCGCTGACGGTGCGGACTGTCCGCCCTCGCACCTGCGTCGTGGACGGGTGGCTGACGGTTGGCGCCGGACGTCGCGTCACCGACGTGCAGGACCTCGACGCCGACGACGAACCAGACAGGTACTGCCGCGAAATACCCGAACCGATCGAGCTTGCCGACGGTGGCGCGGCGGTGCCGGGATGGGGCGAGTTGCAACGCGTCCAGGACGAGCAGACCTTCGGCACCCAACTCGGTCTGCTCGGCGACCGTGTCGCCGAAGCGCAATCGTGCACGACAGCGGTGGGACCGGGCGCGGTACTTGCGCTGGCACGCGGGGACGGGGTCGTCGCGAACTACACCCCGGATCCGGCGACTGCCGACACCGCGCTGCTCGCGAACTGTCCGGTGACGGTCGTCGACCTGGGGTCGGTTCCACCGCCGGGGGAACCCGGGGATGACGAGGCGGAGGCGTTGGCCGCGGACACTCGGCGCGCTGCGATATCGGAGGTCGATGCTGCTCTAGGTCGGCTGCTGAGCAATGTGCCGGCCGACGTCGCCGTGCTCGTCGCCGGTATCGCCGACAGCGCGCCGAGCAAGCCACCCGGCGACGAGGAGCCAGGCACGATCGCGCCGTCAGCCCTGCGCGTCGCTCTGGCGAAGGGGCCTCAACCACATGGCGTCGAGTACGGACCAAACTGGCTGAGCTCGCCCTCGACGCGGTGGACCGGGCTGGTCCAGCTCACCGACCTGGCTTCCACTCTGGCGGACTTCGCCGGCGTCGAGGACCCCTCCGAGGGCACCGTCGGTCGTCCGTGGCGAAGCGTGGAGCGACATCCGTCGTCGGGTCAAGAGACGATCGACCAACTCGTCGGGACCGATCGCGCCACGCAGGTATTCCGGACCCAGTCCGGGCCGTTCTTCCAGATCCTCGGCGTCGCGGAGGTCCTGTTCTTTCTCGGCGCTGTGCTGTGGTTGCGCGGCCACCCGACCGGTCGGCAGCGGTTGATACGTCTGGTTCAGTACGCAGCCCTCGGGGCCGCCTCGTTCCCCGTCGCGTCCTTCCTTGCCAATTTGTCCCGGTGGTGGCGGTTCGAGCGAGCCGGCACGTTGCTCTGGACGACAGTGCTCGTGATCACCGTTGCGGTCACGGCGCTGGCCTTGCGGGGCCCGTGGCGGCACAAGATCTACGGTCCGCCCGGCGTCGTCGCCGCGATCACCGCGATCGTGCTCGCCGTGGACGTGTCGACGGGCTCGAACTTGCAGCACGCCAGCCTGCTCGGGTTGTCTCCGCTGGTTGCCGGCCGGTTCTACGGTTTCGGCAACATCCCGTACGCGATCTTCGTCGCCTCAGCCCTGGTTGCTGCGGCGGCACTGGGACAGTTACTCCTGGACCGGGGTTACCCGCGTCGAACGGCAGCTCTCGCGGTGGCCGCTGTCGGTGTCGTCACCGTTGTCGTCGACGGCGCTCCGCAGGCCGGGGCCGACGTCGGCGGCATCCTGGCCACGGTGCCTGGATTTGCCGTCCTGGTCATGGGCGTCGCCGCCGTTCGGATCACGATCTGGCGGATGCTGCTGGTAGCAGCGCTCGCGATCGCCGTCTTCGCGCTGATCGCCTTTCTGGACTGGCTGCGCCCGGTCGCGGCTCGCACACACTTCGGAGAGTTCTTCGCCGACGTCATCGACGGTGATGCCTGGCCGGTCGTGTGGCGCAAGGCGCAGGCGTCGATCGGAACCCTGCAGCGAAGTCCGTATTACGGATGGCTCGTTCCAGTGGCCTATGGCGTGATCATCTGGCTGGTCCGGGCGCCCGGTGTGAGCGGTGTACAGGCCACTGTCGCGCGTTGGCCCGTGCTCCGCCCGCTGATCTGGGCCGGCCTGGTGACCGGCGCAGCCGGCTTCGCTGTCAACGACTCCGGGATCATCGTTCCCGGCTTGCTGCTGACTGTCGGCATCCCGCTCGTCGTCAGCGCGATTGCCGATGCGCAGCTCGAGGAGACCCGACCGGGGCAATCCCCCGCCACAGCAACGCCCGTGCGACGTCCAGCCATTGCCGACCCCGGTGCACCTGGGAGCGCCAGTCCGTCCCGGTGACTCGGTGATGGAACGGCACCTCGACTTCACGAACCCGGTAGCCGCGGCGCAACAAATCGATCGACAGTCCCACTTCGACGCCGAACCCATGGGCCAGCGGCAGGGCGGCCAAGAACGCGGCCCGAGTCAGGCAGCGTTGGCCCGACAACGGCTGAGTCGCTGTCCAGCCGGTCGCGCGCTCGATCCCCAGCCGGGCCAGCCGGACGACCAAACCATGGCCACCGCCCGGGCTGCGCTGCGGTGGAAGCGTCGCGATCGTCATGTCGGCATTGCCCTCGAGTACCGGTTCGATCAACGGCGCCGCCTTGGCCGCGGTGTCCTCGAGGTCAGCGTCGAGAAAGAGCAGGGCTCGCGAGGTCCAGGCATCCAGTTCTTTTTGGTCCAGTTCGTCCACGGCCTGGGCACCGCTCTGCATGGCGGCGCCTTTGCCGCGGTTACGCGCGTGCCGGACCACGATGG
This sequence comes from uncultured Actinomycetota bacterium, assembly GCA_963831385.1. Taxonomy (GTDB): domain Bacteria; phylum Actinomycetota; class Actinomycetes; order Jiangellales; family Jiangellaceae; genus JACVRX01. Next base: position 91,683 of record CAWHPW010000001.1, on the reverse strand, counting down.
CGCCCGCGTCGTGAGCGGTCGAGGCCGTTGCGTCTGTCGATCCGTCGTCGACCACCAGCACCAGATCGACCCCAGGAAGTGACGATGCCCCGTTGACCGTCGCGGCGACGCGCGCCTGCTCGTTCTTCGCCGGAATGATCACCGCGACGCGCAGCATCCGGCGATGCTACGCGCCGGTCCGAGGAGCGGGACTAGCCCATAGGCTCGGCCGAATGACGAGCCCAGTCGGCGCCGACTCCGAGGTCGCGCGGCTGCGCACCGTACTGCTGCACCGGCCAGGTCCGGAACTGAAGCGGCTCACACCGCGAAACAACGACGAACTGCTCTTCGACGGCATCCCCTGGGTCGGCCGGGCGCAGGACGAGCATGACGCGTTTGCCGCTGAGCTGCGACACCACGGCGTCGAGGTGCTGTATCTGACCGAGCTCCTGGTCGACACGTTGAGCAACGAGCTGGCCCGGGCGGCCTGCATCGCCGCCGTCACCGCCGACCCGAGGCTCGGCGAAACGCTCCGCGGAATCGTGCGTCAACATTTGGAGGGGCTGCATCCGGACGACCTCGCGCTCGCTCTCACGGCCGGGTTGGCACACGAGGAACTGACCGGTGGACGTGGGCTTCGATTCACCCTGATGGATCGCCACGGCTTCGTGGTGCACCCGCTTCCCAACCTGTTGTTCACCCGTGACTCCAGCGTCTGGGTTCGCGACCATGTCGCCGTCACCAGTCTGGCCATGCCGGCACGCAGCCGGGAGACGACGCTTACCGGAGCCATCTACGCCCATCACCCGAGGTTCGCCGGCACGAACCAGGTCTACGGGCCCGGGCTGGAGCCGCTCGAGGGCGGGGACGTCCTGTTGCTCGGCCCCGGTGTGGTGGCGGTGGGGACTGGAGAGCGGACGACCCCTGCCGGCGTGGAACGGCTGGCTCGAAACGTGTTCGCTGCGGGTCTCGCCCACACGGTGTTGGCCGTGCCCATCGCCCAGGAACGCGCCACCATGCACCTGGACACGGTCTGCACCATGGTCGACGTCGATGCCATCCTGATGTACGCAAATGTCGCCGACGAGCTCACCGCCATCGGACTCACCCCGAGAGAGGACGGTGAACTGGAGATTGCCGCGCCCGCGCCATTCCTGGTAGCAGCCGCCAAGGCCATGGGCGTCGACACGGTGCGGATCATCGACACCGGGCTCGATCCGGTGACAGCTGAACGCGAGCAGTGGGACGACGGCAACAACACGCTGGCGATCGGCCCGCGGCTCGCCGTCGCGTACGAACGTAATGTCGAGACCAACGAGCGCCTCGAGCAGGCCGGCATCGAGGTGCTGCGAATCGCGGGCAGCGAACTGGGCTCCGGGCGGGGCGGGCCACGGTGCATGTCTTGCCCGATTAGTCGAGATCGATTACGCCCTGATTGAGGGCTATGTGAGGATTAACACTAAAGCAGTTCTCGACACAACTTCCTTCCCGCGCACGTGCAGGGTACTGTGAATTCAGGCCCCGGTCGCTCTTGTTTCCCCCGTCAAGAGCGGCCGGGGTAACCAATATGCGGCTCATGTGCCGCCTCACCGGATAGTGACCTGACGGTTCGCCAGGCCCGATCGGGCTCGTCTCTCATCGGTGCTGAGCGGTGCTGACACCGCGAGTGCCTCGGCGACGCGCGCAGCCAGCGCTGCGGCCGGTTCCTCCACGTCCTCCACCGGCGTACCGGTCCGGAGGTCCCAGACGGGAACTAACCGGCCGAGCGATCGGAAGGTGCCGAGCAGTCGGGTTCCGGCCCCCAGGGAGTCCGCGCCGCGAGCGTGCAGCCGGGCCAGCGCATCGAGCAGCGGTTCCTCGTCATAGGGCATGACCCACCGCACCTGCTCGCGATCACCGATACGACACCAGTACCCAGCATCGACCGAAGCGAGTCGGGCCGCGGGAGTGATGGCGGCATTGGCTTGCTCGACGGCGGCCCGGGTGTCGACTCCGAGGAAGTCGGTCCCGTCCAACCAGTAATCGAACGTCTCGTGCACGGTGACAGGGAACGGGCTGGATGGATCCAGCAGATCTTGTAACCGCGGCCCATCTGGACCGGCTGGTCCGGCTTGGACGGTCGATCCCGGTTCGGCCTCCAACGCCGCGCGCAAGGCATGAGCGGCCTCGGCACTCGGATCAGGGCTGACTGCGGTCGTCTGCATGGCGAGCACGATCTCGCCATTGGCCCGGACGAGCGCGGGCACCGCCATTGGCAACAGCGTCGCCACCAGCACGTTTCGATCCCGGTGTGGTTCCGCGAGGCGGACGGGCGCAGTCGCCGCGGAGACGATCTCTCGCAGGGCGATCCAATCGCCCTCACCAGGCAGCCCCGCGAGCGGCCGGGCGACGAGCTCCCGAGCGCCCTCACGCCGGCGTTTGCCATGGCATGCCTTGTACCGTTTGCCCGATCCGCACGGGCAAGGCTGGCGTGGAGCGACGACCGGGACATCCACCGCCACCTGCGGTGGGCGTGGGGCGGAAGACCGGGCGGATCTGGTTGGCACGACGGCTGAGCGTAGCCTCAGCCGGTGACGACGGCGTAAACGGTCACCTCGGGTCCCGCGCGGGTCACTCCCCAGTCGATCGCGAGCGCCTGCACGATCGCCAGCCCGCGGCCAGTGACATCCGTAATGTCGGCTGACCCGACACGGGGTCGGTCGCGGCCGCCGCCGTCGGTGACCCCGATCCACACCCGAGGCGGGTCCGCGGCCCAGCGCAACCGGACCGAATCCGCATGGCCCGCCACCCGAAGTGGCTGGGCGTGGCTCACTGCGTTGGTCATCAGTTCGCTGACCACCAGCATGCTGTCATCAATGACCCTGGAGGGCAGTTTCCGCGCCGTGAGGTCATCTCGCACCAAATGCCGGGCAGCGGGGACGCTGCTCGGTGCACTGGGAAACTCGACCGCTCGACCTTCGCCGCGCGCATCGACCGGTGTTCGGCCCACGGCGGCTCCCTCCCGGCCGGCGGCCCGTCGGTCAAGCGGAACGACGGACCCCACTATCGAGTGGTGCCCGCAGACCGGGCTGGGTCAAACACCGGGTAAGGAGCGATCTTCACGTCCGTGGGTAGTGTCGACCGGTGACGACAATCCGGATCGGCGCCCATGTCGAACAGCGTGACCCGCTCGCGGAGGCTGAGGCGAGAGAAGCCGACCTTGCCCAATTCTTTCTTGGCGATCCGCAGGGTTGGGAACCACCAGTAGTCGCGTACCAGGGCGGTTCAGCGGCCCTCCGCGCCGCCGCACAAGATCGGGGTATCGATCTGTACGTTCATGCGCCCTACCGGCTCAACGTCGCGACGACGAACAACCGGATTCGCATCCCGAGCCGGAAGTTGCTCCAACAGCACGTCGACGGAGCGGCCGAGATCGGCGCCAAGGCACTGATCGTTCATGGTGGACACGTTCTCAAGGCTGACGATCCCGAGCTCGGGGTCGACAACTGGCGCAAGTGTGCCGAGATGCTGGATCACAGGCTGCCGGTGCTCATCGAGAACACCGCCGGTGGCGAGAACGCGATGGCCCGCCGGCTCGACCGGCTCGACCGGTTGTGGGATGCCGTCGGTCCGTCCGGGATGGGCTTCTGCCTTGACACCTGCCATGCGCACGCGGGCGGCATCGAACTGGAGAACGTGGTGACCCGAGTGCAGGCGATCACCGGCCGGATCGACCTCGTCCATGCGAACGACAGTCGTGACACGTTCGACTCCGGTGCCGACCGGCACGCCAACCTCGATGACGGCACGATTGGCGCGGCGACGATCGCTGAGATCGCCCGGGCCGCCGGTGCATCAGTTGTCGTAGAGACCCCCGGCGGGGCCGAGGGTCAGGGATCCGATATCGCGCTCCTGCGCAAACACCTCGCCGGCTAACCGCCGGCCACCGCGCGCGGGTTGACAGCATCGCGGACGACTCGCAGCGCGTCGGTCAGTGCCGTGAGCTGGCCCGACCCGAGCCGACCGGTGAACCACTCCGCCACGTCGTCGAGGTGCCCGGGCAGGACGGCCCTGATGCGCTCAGCGCCGGATTCTGTGATGCGGGCCCACGTGCCTCGGCGGTCATCCTCGCAACTGTCACGTGCGATCAGTCCGTCTCGCTCCAGGCGATCCACGACTCGCGTGATGCCGCTGGTGGACAGACTGGTCTGATCGGACAGGTCGCCCATCCGGAGTCGATGACCTGGGGTCCGGGCCAGTCGGAGAAGTACTTCGAACTCTGTCTCGGACAGTTCGAAGCCATGAAATCGCGTGGAGAACTTGGCGGTCAGCCCTTCATGCGCCTCCATGAACAACCCGACGACGGTCAGCCTGGGATCGTCGAGCATGTCCTGACGCATGTCTGATGCTAGCAAATGTTGACGAGTCAACGATGGATCTACGCCAGCCTCGACTCGATACTGGCGATCAGGAGACAGGTGCGCCGGGTCCCACCGCCGTAGGTGTCTCGAGATCTCATCAGCGGCAAGTACTCTCGTCCACCGTGGCCTTGCAGGTGCGAACCATCTCACCCGCCGAGCACCTCGCTGCCGTGCTGGCCCGCCCGTCGGTGAGCTTCCTGCAGACGCCGGCATGGGGCCGGGTGAAGAACGATTGGCGCGCCGAGTCCGTCGGCTGGTTCAGCAATTCCGAGTTGGTCGGCGCCGGGCTGATCCTGTACCGGCAGGCTCCGCTCCTTCGCCGGCATCTGGCGTATCTACCCGAAGGCCCCGCGATCGACTGGTCTGCAGCAGTCGCCGGGGACGATCTCGCCGACTGGCTCGACCCCCTCGTGCATCACGCCCGAAGTCATGGCGCATTCGCCCTGCGAATGGGTCCGCCCGTGCCGATCCGTCGATGGAGCGCGGCGACGGTAAAGGAAGCCTTGGCGGATGGTCACGTCCAGCGGCTCGATCATGTGGAACCTGATGCGACCTCTCCGACCGGCGTCGCTCTCAGCGATCAACTCGCGGCCGCTGGCTGGCGGCCGCCAGCAGACGCCGGCGGCTTCGCAGCCGGCCAACCGCGACACGTCGTCCAGCTACCGCTCACCGGTCGAGACGAGGACGACCTGCTCAAGGGCTTCAACCAGCTCTGGCGGCGCAACATCAAGAAGGCCGAGAAGGCTGGTGTCACCGTCGAACTGGGTCAGGCCGAGCAGCTGCCCGAGTTTCACCACCTCTATGTCGAGACCGCGAACAGAGATCACTTCACCCCTCGCCCCCTTGAGTACTTCGACGGCATGTGGCAGGCGATGGCGGCCGAGGATGACGATCGGCTGCGCTTGTACCTGGCGCGCTACCAGGGGACTCTCGTCGCCGCGGCGACCATGGTTCGGGTCGGAACGCACGCGTGGTACTCCTACGGCGCGTCGTCGACGGCCCACCGTGAGGTCCGCGGTTCGAACGCCGTGCAGTGGCGGATGATCCGTGACGCGCTGGCCGCCGGCTGTGACGTCTACGACTTGAGAGGAATCACCGACACCGTCGATGAAGCCGATCCGCACGCAGGCCTGATCCGGTTCAAGGTCGGCACCGGCGCCGAGACGGTGGAGTACGTCGGCGAATGGGACCTGCCGATCTCGACGATGCTGTATGCGGCGTTCGACCTCTACTTGAAGCGCCGTGGCTGAGCCATGCCACTCACCTTGTCAGTTGATGCCGACACCTGGCGCGAACATCTGCGTTCGGTTGTGGCCGCCATGGCCGGCCTCGTACCCGTCGCGAAAGGCAATGGGTACGGCTTCGGCAACGGCGTACTCGCGACCGAGGCCAAAGCCCTCGGGGTGGAGACGCTCGCCGTCGGCACCTACGACGAGGTCCCCGCCGTGACGGCGCACTTCCCCGGTGACGTCTTGGTTCTCTCGCCGTGGCGACCCGGCGAGATCCTGGACCGGGCCGACGACCGAATCGTGCACACGGTCTCGAGGCTCTCCGATGTGCAGGCACTCGCCGAACTTGGCCACCGGCCCCCGGGTCGTCGTCGAGGTGGCGACCAGCATGCGGCGACACGGAATCCCGCCGGACGAGATCGGCACCGTGGTCTCGATGATCGACCGGCTCCGGTTCGAAGGGTGGGCCCTGCATCTGCCGCTGGCAGGAGATCAGCTCGGCGAAGCACGCGCTCTGACCACGCTGGTCGCCGCCGCAGAAGGCGGCCACATCCAGCTATGGGTCAGTCACCTCGCTCCAGCCGACGCAGCGGCGCTCGCTGACGAACGTTCCGTCGACATCCGAATGCGGGTCGGCACTGCATTGTGGCTCGGGCAGCGATCGTCGTTCCATGCGCGGGGGACGGTCCTCGACGTCCACCCGATCCGCCGGGGTCAACGATTCGGCTACCGCCAACGTCGGGCGATCCGGGACGGCTCCCTCCTGGTCATCGCCGGTGGCACCGCGCACGGCATCGCCCTCGAAGCACCGACCGCAGCGACCTCGGTACGTCAGCGAGCCGTGGCCGTTGCCAAGGGCGGACTCGAAGCGATGGGGCAGGCGCTGTCACCGTTCCACGTCGCAGGCAAGCAGCGCTGGTTCGCCGAGCCGCCGCACATGCAGTGCTCGCTGATCTGGCTGCCGGCGGGCGTCACTGCGCCAGCCGTCGGTGATGACGTCGACGTCGACGTCCGCATGACGACCACCACCTTCGACCGGATCGTCTGGACCTGAAGTCTGAGCGACGGGTCGGAGGTCGGCCGAGGCGGCCTGGGGAGTGGCCATGACGACAGGCGCCGTCGGCTTGGTCGTGGTCGTGACGAAGGTTCTAAGCCGAGAGGTGGGCGGGATGGAGGGTTGGCGGAGGCTAGTCACGGACGCCGGGAACAGCAGCGACGCTAAGCGCTCAGCAAACGCCTTGGACTGGCCTCCGCGAACCCTCCATCCTGCCCACCGACCACAGCGGAGCGAGCTACCGGACCGGCCGCTCGCGGTCGATGTCGTCCGCCATGTCGAGTACGGACTGACCGGTGGCGGCATTCGCGCCGCGCCCGATCATCTCGTAAACCTCCGGCCGCGACGACTTCAGGAATCGCGCCCACCAGACACCTAGCAGGAAGAGCACGACATAGATAGCAGGCAGGATCCACCGCAGTGGTTCAGGATCCGGCAGGCCAAGCAGGAAGTCGTACTCCACCACGCCGAAGAAGACGGTGATCACCAGCAAGATCGCGGCCAGGACAGGTGCGATCATCCGTCGCCAGGCGTTCTCTCCGGACGGCTCCCGGGCGAAGAAGGCGACGACCGCGATCGAGGTGACAGTGATCAACACCAGCACGCCGAACCCACCGGTGACCCCGATGGTGAAGAAGAGGTACAGGACCGGGTCCCACCCCGCGATGGCGTAGATCACGATGACAGCAAGCCCGATGGCGCTCTGAATGAGCGATGCCACGATTGGGGCGCCCGAGCGCGGTGAGGTCTGGCCCAACGCGCCGACGAGGACCCGCTCCCTGCCCAAGGCAAAGCCATATCGCGCGCAGGTGTTGTGGAAGGAGATCATCGCAGCGAGCACGGACGTAGCGAAGAGGACCTCCCCGATTCTTACCCAAGGCCCACCGAGGGACATGTCAGCAAGCGCGAAGATCGTGCCGGGTCCGGCCTCCTGCGTGAAGGGGACAATCCCGTCCGGGCCCGTCGCCACCGACATCGCCCATGACGACAGCGTGTACACGACGGCGATGATCGCGACGGACACATAAGTAGCGAGCTGAACCGTACGCCGCGGGTTGCGGGACTCCTCGGAATACACGACCGACGCCTCGAAACCGACGAACCCGAGAACGGCGAGAACAAGGAGAGCCCCGACACCGGATTCGAACAAGTTCGCGATGGACAACGTGTCGAAGGTGATCTCGCCACCGGCCGGAATGGTCAGGTACGAGAACGAGTAGATGAGAATGATCGCGATCTCTGTCAGCAGCAGGACAGCGAGTACCGCGCCGTTGATGTCCACCCGGAGAACGCCGAGCGTGCCGACGATAGCCCACGCCACCAGGGCGATGACCCACCAGCTCACCTCGATGCCGAACCAGTCCGCGATGAGCGGGGCGGCGGCGGCACCGATGATGCCGTACAACCCGACCTGGAGAGCGTTGTAGGCGAACAGCGCCATCCACGCTGCCCCAACCCCGGCCGGCCGGCCGAGGCCATGGGTGACGTAGGTGTAGAAGGCTCCGGCGTTGGTGATATGTCGTGACATGGCGACATAGCCGACGCTGAACAGCGCCAGCAACAGCGCCATCGCGACGAAAGCGATGGGAAGCCCGATGATGCCGGTCACCGCGAAGCCGGTGGTGACGACACCGGCGACGACGGTCAGCGGCGTCGCCGCGCTGATCACGAAGAAGACGACGGCCGGAACACCGAGTCGGTTTGACGCGAGCGTGCGCGAAACGCTGTCGGCACCCAGCCGGCTCGCATGGGACATGAGGACTCCTTGTCCTTGTGGTTTTACGAATGGGGGCTGAGGGTCACATCACCCACAGCTGCTTCGGTATGGCTCAAGATCTCGCGCAACGAAATCGGCAGCGACGCCACCGCCGCCGCGATGTTCCGCAGTGTGACGGCGTCGCCGTCCCACCACACCAACTTGGTCAGGCCGGTCACGGCAGCCAGCCCGGCGAGCATCGCGTCAGAGAAGTCCAGCGGGTCGCCACGGCCGACGAGCAGATTGAGCCGATCGGCCGGCCACACCGCCATGTTGACGTCGGTCGGCATGTACCGGACGACCGTTCCCCAGGGCCGTCGGGTCTTACTGGCTTCTACATGGCCGGCTCGGCTGAGCCGGACGCCGACTCGTTCGACGGCTCCTTGACTGAAGAACGACAGCCAGGTGCGCAGCGAACGGTTCTGTCGATCCGATTTGAGCTGGCGCAGGATGCGGTACCCGAGATCGTCTTCCGGAACGGCTTGCCCGTCGATGACGGTCAATGTTCCGTTGGCCACGTCGATGTTGCCGTGCAGCACCAGTTCACCCAACAGCCCACCGGCGAGGCCGAGGCCGGCGCTTCGTGCTTGCAGACGCAGCTTGCCGGTTTGCACGTCATGAGCGATGAAAAAGAACTCATCCGCCAGTGGCACCCGACGACACCTCCAATCCTCGCCCGCCAAGCAATGTGGAAGCCGGGGCTAACGAAACGGCGCCGGCCGCGCGGCAGTACATAGCGCCAAAGTCCGTCGTTGAGCCCGCCACCATGACACTAGCGGAGCGCGCTCCTGGGTTTGACGGCCGGAAGCCGTCGTGACTAGCGGGCGTTCTCCCTGTGTCGCGGTCAGAACCACGCCCGTAGTGTGTCGATGCGCACCGTCCAAGACAAGCCTCCCTCGCCGAGATCGTGGCCAGATATCAAAACTGGTCGCCTGCTGGGTCCCAGAAGTGCCCAGCGGCGTCGATGTACTGTCCAATGAGGACGACCGGACCCGCTCGGACCGAGTGCCGTGGACCGCCTTGGTGAAGGATGAACGAGATGACTGTTGCCCAGACGAGTAGGTCCGGCGCGGATGGCCCGCCGACGATGGGCACTCACCCACTCCAACGGCTGTCGGCCGAGGAGATACAGGCCGCCCGGACGCTCCTCGAGCAACATGACCTGGTTGGGGCGACCACGAAGTTCGCACTGCTTGGTCTCGAGGAGCCAGAGAAGCGGGTCGTGCTGGATTTCTTGCCCGGAGAATTCGTCGATCGGCGCGTGCGTGCAGTGCTCCTCGACGTCGCCACCGGCGCCGCCCAGATCGTCGTAGCGTCGATCACCCGGGGTGAGATCGACTCGACCGTGCAGGTCGACCAGGTCGTCGACGGGCAGCCGGCGGTGCTGCTCGAGGAACTCGGCACAGTCGACGAGATCGTCAAAGCCGACGATGGCTGGCGAAATGCGATGGCCCGGCGGGGCATCACCGAACTGGAACTGGTGCGCTGCTGCCCGCTGTCTGCTGGAAACTTCGGCATCCCGGGTGAGCAGGGCCGCCGAATGCTCCGCGTCCTCTCGTTCTTGCAGCACCGGCCCACGGACCATTGCTGGGCCCACCCGATCGACGGCGTCGTCGCTTACGTCGACCTCATTGAACGGCGGGTGATCGAGCTCATCGACGACGAGGACATGCCTGTTCCGGAGGAGGAGGCGAACGTCGATGACCCCGCCTACATCGGCCCGGTCCGCACGAGTTTGAAGCCGATCGAGATAACCCAGCCGGAGGGAGCCAGCTTCTCTGTCGTCGAGGACGTCGTCAGCTGGGAGAACTGGACGTTCCGCGTCGGCTTCGACCCGCGGGAAGGGCTTGTACTCCATCAGATCTCGTTCCGCGACGGCGACCGCGTTCGGCCAGTGATCTACCGCGCCTCGCTCGCCGAGATGGTCGTGCCGTATGCAGACCCGAGCCCCGTCCGGTTTTGGCAGAGCTATTTCGACGCTGGCGAATACCTACTCGGTCAGCAAGTCAACTCATTGCAACACGGCTGCGACTGCCTGGGTGAGATCCACTATTTCGATGCCGTTCTCGCTGACGGCGACGGGCAGCCCCGCGAGATCTCCAATGCCATTTGCCTACACGAAGAGGACTTTGGCGTCCTGTGGAAGCACACCGACATCTTCACCGAGTCGGCAGAGACCAGAAGGCAACGCCGCCTGGTCATCTCGTTCTTCGCGACGGTCGGCAACTACGACTACGGCTTCTACTGGTACCTGTACCTCGATGGCACCATCCAGCTCGAGGTAAAACCGACCGGTGTTGTCTTCACTTCTGCGTACCGGCCAGACAACCGGTATGCAACCGAAGTAGCTCCGGGCCTTGGCGCGCCTTACCACCAGCATCTGTTCTGCGTCCGCCTCGACATGATGGTCGACGGCGTCTCCAACGCCGTCGAGGAACTCGATGCGGTCCCCATGCCGATCAGCGAGGACAATCCCTACGGCAACGCGTTCACCCGTAGTACCAGCCGGTTGAGTACCGAGTCGGAAGCGGCGCGAATCGCGAACCCGAGTGTCGGCCGAACCTGGCGGATCTCCAACCCGAACAGCACCAATCGCCTCGACCAGCACGTTGGTTACGAGCTCCGGCCGGAAGGACGACCGATTCTGCTGGCCGACCCGTCGTCGTTCATGGCCCGCCGCGCCGCCTTCGCGACGAAGCACCTCTGGGTCACCCGATATGACCCGGCAGAGCGCTTTCCCGCTGGCGAACTCGTCAACCAGCACCCCGGCGGTGCCGGGCTCCCGGAGTTCGTGTCCCGAAACCGGGCGATCGACGGTGAGGACATCGTCGTCTGGCACAGCTTCGGCACCGTGCATTTCCCGCGTACCGAAGACTGGCCCGTCATGCCCGTCGAGTACTGCGGCTTCACCCTCCGGCCGGTGGGCTTCTTCGACCGCAATCCGACCCTCGACGTCCCAGCCCAGCTCGGTCATCACTGCGCCCCGCACGCCGCGTCGACCGACCCACCCGAAGGAACCCGCGCCGGCTGGGCCGGCGAATCCACCGACTGATTTCACTCGACGGTCGCCATTCAGTCGTGACCGCGACGAAGGGTCGGCGGAGGCTCAGCCGCAAGACGCAGAACGGTGGGCGGGGCGAAGGGTCGGCGGAACCCAGCTGCAAGACGCAGAACGGTGGGCGGGGCGAAGGGTTCGCGGAGGCTAATCCCGAACGCCGGGTACGAGGTAGCCGCTAGCGATCATCGACACGGCGAACTGGCCTCCGCGAACCCTTCGCCCCGCCCACCCAGAGAGCGACCACGGATACCCGGAGCCGAGCCATACCTCAGCCCGCCCACCGACCAGTCAAATATGCGGCCGCCCACACCGACATGAGCGGCACGCTGAGGGTCAGATAGACCCACAGCACCCACCGTCGCCGAACCGCGAAGCCGGCGAGGACGATCCACAACGGCCACCACAGCAGCGTTGCCCGCGGAACGGAGAAGTACCAGAACGACGTGCCGAAAGCGACCACTTGGATCCCGATCCAGGTGGCTTCGCCCCATCGCCGCCAGACCACGAGAGCGACGGTGAGAACGACCCCGATGACCATGGCGACGATCTCGGCGCGGAACATCCAGGCGAACCCTGGTGTCTGCGTGCCGCCGAAACTGGCATCCCAGGTATTGGCGAAGGCGTCCCACGGCGAGGTGAAGTCGCGGTGCCACTCCTCTGCCTGGGCGTGTAGCCAGGCGAGCCAATCACCAGTGGTCGCCCGAAGGTAGATCATCCACGCCGCCAGTGGGACAACTGGAACCGCCAGCCAGGGAAGGTCGGACCAGCGCTTGTCCGACGAGGTGAGCCACTGCACACCGATGGCGATGGCGAGGAAAGCGCCGCTGACGCGGACTGTGCACGCGGCCGCCGCGAGTATGCCCGCATATGCCCACCTGCCGCGTCGAGCCGAGAGCCATGCCGGCAGAGCGAGGCCGAGAAACAATGACTCCGTGTATGGCGCGGCCAGGAAGATCGCCGGTGGGGCGAAAACCCACATGATCACAGCGAGCCGACCGGTCCCCTCGCCACCATCAAGGTCACCGAGCCGGGCCAGCGCGACGGCAGCCACCGCGCCAGCGCCGAAGGACACCAGCAACCCCACGATCACGTGCCGGATGCCCAGTTCAGCCCCCGCGGCCAGCAGCGCTGGAAAGCCCGGGAAGAACGCCTCGTTCGGCACGCCCGTCGGCTCGCCGCCGTATCCGTAGAGAGCGATGCCCCAGAAGTGATGGAAGTCCCACTGCTGCCACCGGTCGAGCAGCGGCACGACGAGGGCGCTGGCCGCAAACAGCCACCCAACAGCTCCAGCGATCACCCAGATCGACGCCCGGCTGGCCAGCCATGCCAGTAGGGCGTCGCGGTCGGTCGGGTCGATTCCGCGCAGTGCAGATCTCAGCCGGTCACCAACCGTTGCCGGTTGCGCATCTGCGGGACCGGAGGAGGCCATCTCCTTCTCGCTGATCACGGCGCAGCGGTGGCGGGCGGGAGTGCCGAGACCGCCACTCGCCCATGATCAACAGCGGTCCGGGAGTCGCTCGGTGATGTGAGGAACGGGCGCACGGGATCGTGCTCCGGGTGCAGCACGTCACGAACCACCAGTGCGCACAGCCAGCCCAGGCAGCCGAGCCGGATGGCTGTGGCTATCGCGTACCCGTGGGAACCGATCAACGGATTGCCGCTGTCGAAAAGGGTCGCGAGATGCCACCACACGGCTACGAAGTACAGCACCTCCCCGATCTGCCAGATCAGCAGGTCCCGCCAGCGGGGTCGGGCGAGCGCCGCGAGCGGCAGCAACCACAGCGCGTACTGCGGAGACCACACCTTGTTGACGAGCAGGAATGCGGCCACGGCGAGAAACGCCAGCTGAGCCAGCCGTGGCGGCTGCGGAGCGGCTAAGGCAAGCACGACGATCAGGACGAGTAGAACGGCTGCGAAGATGACCAGCAGGGGGTTCAACCGCTCTGGAAGCAAACCTGGGTTGAGTTGATTCAGCACATACCACGGCGACCCGAAATCTGCGCCCCGGTCCGCATTGAACACGAAGAACTGGCGCCAGCCGTCGCGAGCCCACACGTAGACAGGCAGGTTGACCGCCAGCCACGCGACGATTGCCGCACCGACACTGAGGACGAACCGGCGAGTTGCTTGCGCACGGTGTGGATCGCGCAGAGTGACCAGCAAGAGCGGCCCCAGCAACAACAGCGGATAGAGCTTCGCTGCACCGCCCAGTCCGATCAGCAGACCAGCCAGTACGGGCTGCTCCCGGGTCCACGCCAGGATGGCGAGGCTGGTCAGCGCTACCGCGAGCAGATCCCAGTTGATCGTCGCCGTGAGCAACAGCACAGGGGACGCAGCAACGAGCATCGCGTCCCACGGCCGACGCGGGACGGTTCGTGCCGTGGCGATGACGGCCACCAACGCCGCAATGCCCATCAACAGTGCCGTCACGTCGTAGAACCGGACGCTCTCCGATTGGAGCTGCGCGCCGGGATCAGCCTCATCGCTGGTCGTCAATGCTCGCGCGAGGACTGCAGAGACCTGCATCACGGCGCCAGTCACCACCGGATACTCCAGCGGGGCATCTCGATAGGCCAGGCCATCGGCGAGGCCACGCTCGCGATATAGAAATGCGACGTCGCTGTAGCACAGGCCGGTCCACAGCGCGCGGTCCTCGCGGCTATCCCATCCGTCGGAGCGGCAGCCTGCGTCGGCCAGGACACCAAGGCCGAACACAACGCAGGTGACCGCCAGAGCGACTCGGATGGGCCCCCACCAACCGGGCCCGATTGCGGCGTGCCGGCCGACCGGTCCGCCGACGGCCTCGCTGAGCGGCTCGACCAACGGGTCATCCCGGCTGGGCAGCGCGATTGGCAGGCTCACCGGGCCGACGTTAGCCGTCGATCAGTCCCAGCCCGCGACGGCTCCCGACAGCAGCTACGGCGGCCCCGTCGACACGACGATCGTCACGGTCGAGCCCGGCGGCGCCGTTCCACCGTCGGGTTTCTGTGCTATGACGATTCCCGCCGGGACCGTGGGGTGGGGCCGCTGTTCCACTGCGACGTCGAAACCCGCTGCCAGCAGCGTTAGCCGCGCCATCTGCGCATCCATGCCAATCACGTGAGGTACGCCGACGTCCTGCTCCGCGACCGCGACGACGATGGTGACCGTCGAGCCTGGCGGCGCGGAACCTCCGCCGGGATTCTGGTCGATCACGATGCCCGCGGGCGCCTGGTTGGTTTCCTGCTGCTCGACGGCAACCTGGAATCCCGCCTGTTGCAAGATGCGCTCGGCCTGTTGCTGTGGTCTGCCCACCACCGACGGCACCGTGACTCCTGGTTCTTCGGTGGGCGAGGGCTCGACCGCCGTACAGTCCGGCGGGGTTCCCTCGGTGCCTTCCGGACAGGTTTCCGGCTCTGGGGTGGCGGTCGGTGTCGGGTTGAGATCTTCGCCGATCTCGGAGCGTTCGGGAAACTCCAACACCTTGGCGCCATCCAGCGCCGCCTTCATGAACGCCGTCCACGTGCGAGCGGGGTAGGCCCCACCAGCGAAGGTGTCCAGGCCGCCCGTGCCGTCCAGAGAAAGCATCGTCGGCGTCTCGGCCGCGTAGTCGGTCTTGAAGTACGCGACCGACGCGGCGAGTTGCGGGGTGAACCCAGAGAACCAGGACCCCAGATCCTCCGCCTGCCCGGTCTTCCCCGCGACGGGCCGGTCGAGCTCCCGGGCCTCCCGTCCGGTGCCGTTCTCGACGACCTGCGTCATCGCATAGGTCACCTCGGCGGTGACGTCGGGTTCGATGACCTGCTCCGGCTTCGGCTCGACCTCATGGCGTACGGCGCCGGACACGTCGGTGACCTTCCGGACCGTGTACCAGTTCACCTGCTTGCCCTGCGCGGCGATGGTCGCGTACGCGTCGGCCATCTGAACCGGGCTGATGGACGCGGTTCCGAGCGTGATGCGGCCGTCCGGATTCAGGCCCGGCGTTTCCTCCGGGATCCCGGCCCGCACCATCGCATCCATGACCTTGGCCGGGCCGAGTTGGAGCGTGAGGTCGACAAAAGCGGTGTTGATGGAGTTCTCGGTGGCGTACAGGAGGTCGACGTATCGGCCGTAGTCACTGTCCCCTTCGTTGTTCACCGGCTTGCCGAGCTTGGGGTCGTCCAATGGAGAGTTGCCCCAGAACCGGCTCTTCAGCGAGATGTCGTTCTCGAACGCGGCCGTCAAGGTGAACGGCTTGACCGTCGAACCCGCCTGGGGCGTCGCATCGATCGCGTCGTTGTAGCTCTGGTCGACCGCATCCGCCCCGCCGTACATGGCCACGACGGCACCATCACCCGGAATAACGGCCGCCAGCCCGATATGCAGATTCTCGACGTTCTCTGTTGGCGCTTCTTCCTGGACAGCGGCGATGGCGGCGGCTTGTGCATTCGCGTCGAAGGTCGTGACCACGCGCAAACCGCCAGTCTCGATCTCCGCCGGCTCGATGCCGGCCGCCTCCAGCTCCTTCCTCACCTGCTGTAACAAGTACCCATTGGGCCCGCCGAAGGTGTTGCTGTTCTGTTCGGGTAGGACCGTTGGCGGGACGATCGCGTCCGCCGCAGCCGCGTCCAGCCAGCCCTTTTCCACCATGCCCTCGAGCACATACTGGAAGCGCTCGGTAAAGCGTTGGACATTCTCCTCGCTGAGGGTCGGGTCGTAATTTCCCGGGTTCCGGAGGATGGCGGCGAGTGCCGCGCCCTCTTCCAGAGTGAGCTCGCTGATCGGCTTGCCGAAGTACGACTTGGCAGCGGTCTGGACGCCATAGGTGCCACGGCCGAACCAGATGGTGTTGAGGTAGTCCTGCAGGATCTGATCTTTGTCCATCTGCTGGTCGATCTTGACTGCGATGAACAGCTCGCGGATCTTGCGAGTGACCGTTCGTTCCTGCGTCAGGTAGTAGTTCTTGACGTACTGCTGGGTGATGCCCGAGCCGCCGCCGGTGATCTCACCGCCCCGCACGCTCGACCACGCAGCCCGGGCAATGCCGACCGGATCGAATCCGCTGTTCTCGTAGAAACTGCGGTCCTCCGCGGCAACAACCGCCTGCTGCACATGCGGCGGTATGTCTTCGATGCCGACGCTTTCCCGGTTTTCTGCGCTGAACCTGCCCAGCTCAGTCTCCCCGTCGTCCCAGTACACAATGGTCGCCTGCGAGCGAGAGAAGTCGTTTGCCTCGGGGATATCGGTCATCGCGAAAGCAACTCCGACTCCGGCGATGCCGAGGATGCCGAGGGTGAGGACCCCGAGGCCCAACACCTTCCAGCTCAGCATCCTGCGCCAGCCGCGGGGTCGCGTCGGCTCACCTGTCGCCGCCGACCCGCGGCGGTGACTGGTCGGCGTGGAGTTGAACGACCGGTCCCCGGCCGGGGACTGCGCGGACTGCGCGGCGCCCTGCCGGCGTCGGCCGGCCGGGCGGCGTCGTTCGTTGCTCACAGGGGATCTCTGCTTGGTCTGGATTCGGTTGGGGACAGGTCAGGGTTTGGTCACGGCACCACCAGGCAGCCTACGACGGCTTGCCACGGGCGGGCGGAGACGGGCAGTCGCCGCGGGCAGTTTGTCCGGCTTCTTGCCTCGGAGGCTCCCCGCATCATATCGTCTCATCTATCACCGCGATGTATCGGTTCGATACATCGCACTGAGACTCTCCGGAAGGAAGCGCGGAGTTGGGTAAGCGTGCGGAGGCGTTGGAGTTGGCCGTCCTCGGCCTTCTCCACGACGCCCCGATGCATGGATACGAACTCCGCAAGCAGGTGAACGCCCTGCTCGGATGGGGCCGAGCATTCTCCTACGGCACCCTCTACCCCTGCTTGAAGGAACTTGTTCACGGCGGGTATCTGGTGGAAGAGGATACGGCCGGCGAACCGGCGTACCTCGGAAACCGTCGCAGCAAGATCGTCTACAAGCTCACCGCGGAGGGCA
Organism: uncultured Actinomycetota bacterium; assembly: GCA_963831385.1. GTDB lineage: Bacteria > Actinomycetota > Actinomycetes > Jiangellales > Jiangellaceae > JACVRX01. Next base: position 74,270 of record CAWHPW010000001.1, on the reverse strand, counting down.
AGGAGCGCTTCGCCGACCTCCTTGGGCAAGCCGGGCCGTCGTCCTGGGACGACGAGCAGTTCGGTGTGCACTTCGCTTTCTTCGCCCGTGCCGACGCCGCCACTCGGTTGCGGATTCTCGAGGGCCGGCGCAGCCGGCTCCAGGAACGGCTCGAGCAGTTCCGCTTGGCGGTGCAACGCACCCGCCGCCGGCTCGATACCTACACCCTCGAGCTCCAGAACCACGGCCTGGACTCGGTGGAGCGTGAGGTCCGTTGGCTCGACGAGCTCATTGAAACAGAGCGGCGAGGCGACGAGCGACATCTGAATCCGGGGGGCCAGCAAGCCAAGAGGCGGGGCGCCGCGCCCCGCCCGCGAGCCGGTTCACCGGTCCGCCGCCCTGCAGAATGAGAAGGGAATCAGAGCCGATGAGCTCGATCCGGGTAGCCATCGTGGGCGTGGGCAACTGCTCCGCGTCCCTTGTCCAAGGCGTGCACTACTACCGCGACGCCGACCCGGCCCAGAAGGTGCCTGGGTTGATGCATGTTCAGTTCGGTGACTACCACGTTCGTGACGTCGAGTTCGTCGCTGCGTTCGACGTCGACGCCAAGAAGGTCGGCCTCGACCTTGCGGATGCGATCGGCGCCAGCGAGAACAACACGATCAAGATTTGCGATGTGCCGCCGACCGGCGTGGTCGTGCAGCGCGGACACACCCTCGACGGTCTCGGAAAGTACTACCGCGAGACCATCACCGAGTCCGATGACAGTCCGGTCGACATCGTCGCTGCACTCCGGGCGGTACGCGCCGACGTCCTCGTCTGCTACCTGCCGGTAGGTTCCGAGCAAGCCGCCAAGTTCTATGCACAATGCGCGATCGACGCCAGGGTTGCATTCGTCAACGCTCTGCCGGTCTTCATCGCCGGCACCAAGGAGTGGGCCGACAAGTTCACCGCCGCGGGCGTGCCGATCATCGGTGACGACATCAAGTCCCAGATCGGCGCCACCATCACCCATCGCGTGCTCGCCAAGTTGTTCGAGGACCGCGGTGTCACCGTCGACCGCACCTATCAACTCAACGTCGGCGGCAACATGGACTTCAAGAACATGCTCGAACGCGAGCGGCTGGAGTCCAAGAAGGTCTCCAAGACGCAGTCGGTCACCTCGCAACTCGTCGATGAGATCGCACCTCGGAACGTCCACATCGGGCCGTCCGACTACGTCGCGTGGCTCGATGACCGTAAGTGGGCATTCATCCGCCTCGAAGGCCGGAACTTCGGCGACGTGCCGCTGAGCCTGGAGTACAAGCTCGAGGTCTGGGACTCGCCGAACTCTGCGGGAATCGTCATCGACGCCCTGCGAGCGGCGAAGATCGCCAAGGACCGCGGCATCGGCGGGCCGATCCTCTCGGCGTCCTCCTACTTCATGAAGTCGCCGCCGGAGCAGTACTCCGACGACGTATGTCGCGACCTCGTGGAGCGATTCATCGCTGGTGACATCGAGCGCTGACCCCCCGGGGGTATGTGGGGGCGCAGCCCCCGCAGGTTCGGTTTGGGGGATTTGCCGATCATCGGGCACTCTAGAGCGTCCACTTGGTGACTTTACGGACCGCGAACTATTGACACCCGCGGACCGGATGGGAAGCGTCGTCTACCGTTTCATGCCGTGTAACCGTGCAGCCGGGGCAGTGCTGACCCGGCTCGACGCGGCTGCTGACGCTTGCCCTGGGGGAAGAAGAGGAAGGACCGACCGATGACGCGGAACCCGCGAGCACACCGGACCCCTGATGCCGGAGTCGCCACGCGGGCGGAAACCGACAACCGGGTGGCAGCACCCGGTTCCGGGGCCACGCCGCGTCAACCGCGAGTAGCGTCGGCATGGCAGTCGTTCCTGCACGATCGAAGCGTCCGGTCCAGGGTCGCGATACTGGTACTCCTGCCGCTGCTCGGCGCGCTCATCCTCGGTGCTTTCGTGCTCCGGGATACCTTCGAACGCTTTCAGCTGGCGGCTGCGGTCGAGCGGAACGCCCAGGTAGCCGTCGCTGCGCTGGATGTCGTCGACCGCCTGCAGGACGAACGTGACATCTCCGGGCTCTTCGATGTCGGCGCCACGGGGCAGGAGGCGGTCGCCGATGCGCGCAATGCGACCGACGAGGCGATGGCCGCCTTCGACGAGCGGGTGGCAGATCTTCCCGACGACGTCAGCCCGGCGATCGCCGAGGCACAACGGAGCACGACTTTCCAACTCGGGCTGCTCGATGCCTACCGCGGCTCGCGGGACATCGTGCTCGAGGCCTTCGACCCGTACGGCGTCGAAGACTACAACCTCATGATCAACTCGCTGTTCCGCTTCGTCAAAGCCAGCGCCATTGAAGCGACCGATGCTGAGCTGGTCCTTCAGGTCGACGGAGTGGATTCACTGGCCCGCGCCGGTGAATCCGCCTCGGTCGAGCGGGGACTGCTGGCCCACGTGCTCGCGTCCGAAGAACCGCTCACGGATGCCGAGCGGCAACGCGAGGCGGTCTCCCGGGGAGAGCAAGACTTCCTGCTGGGCCGATTTGCCGCGCTGGCCGAGCCAGAGGTCAGGGCCCTCTACTACGGCCAACTCCCGGCCGTTCGGGGGCCGGTCGAAGACATCCGCGAGGCAGCCCTGGTGCCTGGGGAGGAGCCGGACACTACTACCGAGGCTTGGTACGAAGCTGCGACCAAGCGGTTGGACGTGCTGGACGGAATACAGGATGTCGTCGCCGGCCAGATCCTGAGCAGGGCATCGGAGGCAGCCGACCAAGCACGGCTCGCGGCGATCCTCACAGCTGTGCTGGCCCTGGCACTGCTCGCCGCAACGGTCGCGCTGGCCGCCGCGGTGGCCCGCTCGATCAATGGCCCACTTCGCCGGCTGCGCCGTGCGGCGCTCGAAACCGCTGACATCGAGTTGCCCGCGCTGGTGTCGCGCATTCACAACGACGGACCTGCCGTGGTCCGCAACGTCGGCAAAGCCATCGATCCCGAAGGCGCCGACGAGATCGGCCAGGTCGCGAACGCATTCAACGACGTCTACTCCACCGCGGTCCGGGTTGCGGGTGAGCAGGCCCTGCTTCGCCAGAACCTCGACACGATCGTCGTCAACTTGTCGCGGCGTACCCAATCCCTCGTCGACCGTCAGCTGGGCGAGATCGAGGGTCTGGAGTCACGTGAACGCGACCCTGACCAGCTCGGGACGCTGTTCCGCATCGACCACCTCGCTACTCGTGTCCGCCGGCACGCTGAGAGCCTGTTGGTTCTCGCCGGAGTCGAGGAGATGCGCCGGGCGGGGACGGCAGCACCGGTCCTCGACGTGGTGCGGACTGCGGTCGGCGAGGTCGAGCAGTATCCGCGGGTGAAGTTCGGCGTCATGCCGACGGACTTGATCACCCCTACGGCAGTCGACGACATCGCGCACCTGTTGGCCGAGTTGCTCGACAACGCCACCGAGTTCTCTGCGCCGTCAACTGAGGTCATGATCACCAGCCAGCCTCTACTCGGTGGTGGCCTGCGCATTCAGATCGCCGACGCCGGCCTGGGCATCCCGCCCGAGCAGCTGGCCGAACTCAACGAGCGGCTTCGCGCGCCAGGCGACATCGACGTAGCCGCTTCGAGGACATTGGGGCTCTACGTCGTCGCGCGCTTGGCCGCACGGCATGAAATCCTCGTGCGACTGGCGCCAGGCGGCCCGAGCGGAACGCTTGCCCAGGTCGACCTGCCCGCGTCGATCATCCTTTCGCCGCTGGACACCGGCGAGCGGGTCATTCCGGCCGTGACGGCAGAGCCGCAGCCCATGCTGCTCGACGGCAGCGGCAGTGACGGTCCTCCTGCGCGCCCCGGCGAACCGACACCAGCCCAGCCCGTCGGCAGCGCCAGCGGGCCGCTTCCGGTCCGGCCGCCAGTCCGCCCGTTGCAGCCGGTCAATGGCCAACAAGGGGGCCAAGGGACCAACGGAGCCGCAGCGCGCCCAGGCGGCCGGTCAGCGGAAGAGTCGCGGCAGCCGGCCCGCTCGCTGCGTGCTCCCGAACCTCCGCTGCCCGAGGCGGACTCCCCGATCTTCGAGCAGGTCAAGTCGGCATGGTTCCAAAGCGGCGGTGGCGAGATCGAATGGACCAGCCCCGCCGACGAGGGCTGGCGCAAGGCCGCGGCCGCGCTGCGGACCGCCGAAGAGGCGGCCAGCGCTCGTCGAGCCCAAGCCTCGCCGGAGGGAACCCCGTCCGTGCTGGCCGAGACCCCGCCGCCCGGTCACGAAGAGTCGCTACCCGAGGCGGCCGAGGAGCTGGCGTTCAGCTCCGCGGGCCTGCCCATGCGTCGTCGTGGCGCGACCCTGATTCCCGGATCTATCGCCGAGCTGGCTGGAGAAGCGCCCGGCACCAGCCACGAGGCGACGCAGCAGGACGCGACCAAGGTTGCCTCGACGCTGTCCAACTTGCAGCGCGGCGTCAGCCGCGGCCGGGAAGCGAGCGGCGGATGGGTACCGAAACGGCCCGACGACCCTGAGGGGAGCAACCAGTGACCAGCGCCCGGGCCGACGAGCTCGGCTGGTTGCTCGACCGGTTCGTCAGCCGGACGCAGGGTGCGGCGCATGCCGTGGTGGTCTCTGCCGACGGCTTGCATTTGGCCGGTTCGCAGGGACTGCCGAGGGAGCGCGGCGAACAGCTCGCCGCCGTGGTCTCAGGGCTGGCCAGTTTGACCGTGGGCGCCTCGATGATCCTGGCAGCGGGTCAGGTTCAGCAGACTCTTGTGGAGATGTCGAAGGGGTTCCTGCTGGTCATGGCTATCCGCGATGGAGCACACCTGGCTGTATTGTCCGCCGCCGACTCCGACCTCGGCCAAGTGGGCTACGAAATGGCCCTCTTGGTCGAACGGGTCGGTGCTGTGCTCAGCCCGGCGGCCCGTGTCGGGTGACCACGATGGCCCGGACGGAAGAAGCCAATGGCGGCGGCTGACGGCGGGCGAGTACGCCCGTATCTGGCCACCCGCGGGCGTACCCGACCGGTCCATGAGACAGCGCTCGAGGCCCTGGTGTCCGCGACCCGGGCCGGCCGGTCACGCTCGATCGACCCCGAGCCCGAACGTGAGCGCATCCTGCGCATCTGCCATTCGCCACGGTCGGTCGCCGAGGTGGCGGCCATCGTACGGGTCCCGCTCGGGGTCGCTCGGGTCCTCGTTGCCGATCTCGAGGCCGAAGGCCTCGTCCATGTCGCGGATCCACACGTCGCCTATAGCGGTCGGGTGGAACCGGCCCGCGACCTGACTGTGCTCGAAAGGGTGAGGGATGGCCTTCGTCGACTCTGAGGTCGCGGATGGTGCCAACGCCGTCCACGATGCCCTCTCGGTCAAGATCGTCGTCGCCGGTGGCTTCGGCGTCGGGAAGACGACGTTCGTCGGTGCGGTCAGTGAGATCGAGCCGCTGCGCACCGAGGCGTTGATGACCGAGGCCTCGGCACCCGTTGACGACCTGACGATGCTGCCGGACAAGACGACCACGACGGTCGCCATGGACTTCGGGCGCATCACGCTCGCCGAGGACCTCGTCCTGTACCTGTTCGGGACCCCGGGTCAGAACCGCTTCTGGTTCATGTGGGACGACATCACCCGTGGTGCGATCGGTGCGGTTGTGCTGGTGGACACCCGACGACTCGCCGACTGTTTCGGCGCCGTCGACTATGTCGAGCAACGCGGCATCCCGTTCGTGGTGGCCCTCAACGCGTTCGACGGAGTTCTCCTCCATGACGTCGACGAAGTGCGCGAGGCGCTCGAGCTGGACTCAGAAGTGCCATTCGTGGTGACCGACGCGCGGGAGCGCGAGTCGGTGAAGAACGTGCTCGTCACCCTCGTCGAACACGCCATGGCGATCGTCCGGCAAGGCTGAGATCTTCTCCCCCGCCTAGGCTTCGAGGGTGGGTCTGGCCGGTGGATTCGTCGCGGATCTGCGCACCGTTCTGCGTGGCCGCGGATTTCGGCGGCTCTTTGCCATCCGGGTGTGCGGGCAGGTCGGCGACGGCGCCTTCCAGGTGGCGATGGCGTCGTACGTCTTCTTCTCACCCGAGCGCCACGCCACGGCTCCTGCGGCGGCCCAGGCCTTCGCGGTCCTGTTGTTGCCCTATTCGCTGGTCGGGCCATTCGCCGGGGTAGTTCTGGACCGGTGGCGACGACGCCAGGTGCTGCTGGTCGCCAATGTCGTTCGTGCAGCGCTGGTGGTGCTCGTCGCCGGCCTCGTCGCGGGAGGTGACGCGGGCGCGGCGCTGTTCCTGACGGCATTGGCCGTCCTTTCGGCTAACCGGTTCATCTTGGCCGGCCTGAGCGCTTCGCTACCGCACGTCGTTCCCCGGAACGAGCTGGTCATGGCCAACGCCGTGTTTCCGACCAGCGGGACTGCCGCGGCGATGGCCGGAATCGGGTTGGGGTTCTTGTTCCGACAGTTCACCGGCTCAGACATCGGACTCGCACTTGGCACGGCTGGGCTCTACCTACTGGCGGGGCTGTTGGCGTTGCTGCTGCATCGGGATCTGCTCGGACCGGACGACGACCCGAACCGGCCATCCGCCCGGGCGGCAATCCGCAACGTGGTAGTGGGCCTGATCGAGGCGGGAAAGCATGTCGGCGAACGGCCGCCTGCGGCTTGGGGTCTCGCGGTCATCGGCGCGCATCGCTTTTTCTACGGCATCTCGACCGTGGCCATGATCCTGCTCTGTCGCAACTACTTCCACGAGCCGGCTGAGGTCGAAGCCGGACTGGCAACCCTCGCCACCGTGCTGGCCGTTTCAGGGGTCGGCTTCGTAGTCGCGGCCCTTGCCACCCCGGTCGCCGCACGACGAATGCGCAAGGAGTCCTGGATCGTCATCCTCCTGGTCACCGGCGCCGTCGTCAGCATCGTTCCCGGTGCGTTGTTCACGCTGCCCGCAGTGCTGATCGCGGCATTCTTCCTCGGGGTCGTCGCGCAGGGCATCAAGATCGTCGTCGACACGCTGGTCCAACAGAACATCGATGACGCCTTCCGTGGCCGGGTGTTCTCCTTCTACGACGTCTTGTTCAACGTCACCTTCGTCGCAGCCGCCACATTTGGCGCGCTGACCCTGCCATCGTCGGGCAAGTCTCTCGCAGTCACCGCCATCGTCTCGGCCGGTTACGGCACGACTGCATTCTGGTATCGCCGGGTCAGCAGGCGTGTTCCGGCACAGACATCGGTCTCCGAGCGAGCCGACGAGAGTGTGGCCAGCGGGCCCACTGGTGGGCCCACGAGCTCCAACCGAGCGGCCAGCAAACGCTACCCGCCCGAACTCTCCGGTTGATCGGCCCACCAGCGCAGCAACTCGTCCTGGGCCACGTCAGTCGGCAGCGGCCCTCGGTCGAGTCGCAGCTCCAACAGATGACGATAGGCGCGACCGACCAGCGGTCCCGGCGCGATGCCGAGGGTTTTCATGATTTCGTGACCATCGAGGTCAGGGCGGATCGCCGCGAGTTCTTCCTGCTCTGACAGTTCGGCGATCCGCTCCTCGAGGCTGTCATAGGACCGACTCAGCGCAAGGGCCTTGCGCTGGTTGCGGGTCGTGCAGTCCGCGCGAGTGAGCACGTGCAGCCGCTGGAGTAGGGGCCCGGCATCTCGGACGTAACGGCGGACCGCCGAATCGGACCATTCGCCGCTCCCGTAGCCGTGGAATCGCAGATGCAGCCCTACCAGAGCGGCGACGTCGTCCACTACCGAATTCGGGAACCTCAGCGCACTCAGCCGCTTGCGCGCCATCTTCGCGCCGACGACATCGTGGTGATAGAAGCTCACGCCGCCACCAGGTTCGAACCGGCGGGTCCGCGGCTTGCCGATGTCATGCAATATGGCGGCTAGTCGAGTCACCAGGTCAGGCCCGCCGTCCGGCAGACGATCCTCCAAGTCGACTGCTTGCTCGAGGACGGTCAGCGAGTGCTCGTACACATTCTTGTGCCGATGATGCTCGTCGATCTCCATCCGCAACGCCGGCAGCTCCGGCAGGACCCGGTCGGCCAGCCCGCTGTCGACAAGCAGGGTCAGCCCAGGCCGTGGCCAGTTGGACTGGATCAGCTTCACCAGCTCGTCGCGGACACGTTCGGCGGACACGATGGCGATTCGGTCGGCCATGTCGGTCATCGCCGTGACGACATCCGCGCTGACATCGAAGTCGAGCTGCGCCGCGAACCGGGCCGCGCGGAGCATCCGCAGCGGATCGTCGGAGAACGACGATTCCGGCGTCGAGGGAGTCCGGATGACCCGGCGGGCCAGGTCGGTCAGACCGTCGTGCGGATCGACGAACTCGCGCGATGGCAGTCGCACGGCCATCGCGTTGATCGTGAAGTCACGCCGGACCAAGTCTTGGTAGATCGACTCGCCGTAGGAGACGTCCGGCTTGCGGCTGGCCGGGTCGTAGGCATCGGCCCGATACGTCGTGACCTCGATGTGGAACCCGCTCTTGGTCGCTCCAATGGTTCCGAATGCCGCTCCGACGTCCCAGACTGAATCTGCCCATTCCGCGAGAAGGTGCTTCGTCTGCGGCGGGTGCGCGGACGTGGTCAGGTCCAGATCGGTGCCCAGCCGGTCGAGCATCGCGTCGCGAACCGACCCGCCGACGAGTGCAATCTCGTGACCGGCGGCCGAGAACCGGGAACCCAACTCGTCGGCAACCGGTGCGATCCGCAACAGCTGGCGGATGGCCCTGCGCTGCGCCTCGTCGGAGGGTCCGGTCACGGCGCACCAGCGTACGGGGGCGCAGATACCCTGGGTGGATGCCCGGCGTGCCGTTCCCCCCTGCGGACGGATCCGGTGACCAACGCAACGGCGGCCGCCGCCGCCGCAATCGGACGACCCCTCGCGTACGGCTGCGTTCGGTCCGGGAGACGTCAGCCGGAGGTCTTGTCGTCGACCGGATCGACGCCGCTTCTCGAGCGGCTTTGATCGGCCGCATCGACCGGCGCGGGCGACTGGAGTGGGTACTGCCCAAAGGACACGTCGAGCCGGGTGAGACACCAGAGCAAGCCGCGGTACGGGAGGTGCGTGAGGAAACCGGCCTCGAGTCCCGGGTGGTCTCCGAGCTAGGGCCGATCGAATACTGGTTCGTCGCGGACGACCGCCGGGTGCACAAAACAGTGCACCATTTCCTCCTGGAGGCGACGGGCGGATTGCTGGGGACCGAAGAGCTCGAGGTAAGCGAGGTGGCGTGGGTGCCCCTCGACCAGCTCGCCGGGCGGCTGCGCTACGCCTCAGAGCGTCGGCTGCTGGACCAGCTCCCCCGGCTCCTGCAGGAGGCGGACCCGTCGTGACCCTTCGGTCCATGCTCGTCGTAGTCGGGCTGGCGACGACGGCGACTGCACTCAACGCGCCGGTCGCGAATGCAGAAGTCACAGTCCCGGCCGCCACGGCAACCATCAGGACGGTCGAACCGGCGATCCCGCAGGCCGGCGACACGCTCATTCTTGCCGGAACCGTCGAGAACACCGGGGACGAGCCGCTGCAGGACGTCAATGCCATCCTGCGCTACAGCGCAGTACCGCTGGAGGATCGGACCGAGGTCCGTCAGGTCGGTCTGGATGACGACCTGCGCTTCGGCCGGCGGTATGCCGAGTTCTTCCAGGAAATGGATCCGGAGCTCGAACCGGGTGAGACGGCGGCGTTCGAGCTTTCGGTTCCGGTCGACCAGATCAATTTCAGCTCGCCCGGCGTCTATGTCATCGGGGTCGACATCCGGGCCGATCCAGTCGATGGCGATCGGCTGACCCTCGACACCTCCCGCATCACTGTCCCGTGGCTCCCCGCTGACGAGCCGCTCCCCGTGGTTCCGGTCGCCCTGCTCTGGCCGGTGGCCGCAGCGCCGACCATGCTGGCCGATGGAAACCTGATCGACGACAGCTTGAGCGACCAGCTGGGCGCTGACGGTCCGCTCACCACACTGGTCGAAGCACCTGGGGCCGCGCCGGTCACCTGGATCGTCGACCCCGACCTGGTCGCGACCGTCGAGGCCATGGCCGACGGATACACCGTCACCGATCCGAACGGCACGCATACCGAAGGCGGCGGCTCCGCCAACGCCACTGCCTGGCGAGAGGCGTTGGCCACCGCGACGCAGGGCCAGCAGCAGTTCCTCCTCCCCTATGCCAATCCCGACCTTCCAGCCATCGCCCGGGTCAACGACACCCTGGCCATCGACACGGCGCGGGCGGCGGTCGCTGCCACCCGAGCCGCCGGTGAAACGACCGGGGCCACGGCCGCGGAGATCGCCTGGCCGGGCAGCGGCGTCGCCGACGACGAGTCACTGGCCGCGCTTGCCTCGGCCGGTGTGCGGACGGTCGTGCTGTCGAGCGACGCCGTCACGCCGACTCCAGAGGAGTACCAAGCCCAGGTCCGGACCGGCGAGACCGCACTCGACGCGGTGGTCACCGACGGCGGACTGGACGCCGCCGTCACGGCTGCAGGGCATTCTGATCCAACGGCTGGTGCCACCCAGCTGCGGCAGGCGTGGCTGGCCGAGACTGCCCTGCTCGCGCTCTCGGCGGATGGTGCCGGGCAGCCGCCGCCTCCACTGGTAGCCGCGGCGCCCAACGACTGGCCGCTGTCACCTGCCGCCGCGCAAGCACTCCTCGAGGTGTGGACGACGACGCCGTGGGTGCAGTCCGCAGCCCTCGCCGACCTGCCGGCTCCGGCGCGTCCCTCGGCCCTCATCGCTCCCGATCCAGATGCGGTCGCCGTGCCTCCAGAGCTTCCACCAGGCGAGGTCGAGGCGGCGGCTGACCTGGAGCAGGACATCGGCCAATACGCGGCACTTCTCGCGGAGCCCGACGGAGCGATCGACGAGTTGCACTTGGCGGCGCTGCGGGCTGTCGCCACCAGTTGGCGCCCGACGCCGCAAGCCGCGGCGACCTTCACCTCCGCCGTGGCGGCAGATGTCTCGTCGCAACTGGGCCAGGTGGCGGTCCTCGTCCCGGAGTCGGTGACCCTGTCGAGCAACAAGGGCACCTTCCCGCTGACTGTCAGCAACGGGCTGCCGCAACCAGTCCTGGTCAGCGTCGACGTCCAGGCCGACAACCCCGACCGGATGTCAGTCGCGGATGTGCCACCACAGCGCGTCGACGCCGGCGAGAACGCCACAGTCGAGGTCACGGCTGAGGCCACGGCAAACGGGAAGGTTCCGGTGACGGTGCATCTCACCGCGTCGGACGGGTCGCGGTTGGGGCCCACCCAGCAGATGATCGTCAACGCGACCGACTACGGGACGATCGGTTGGGTGGTGGTCGGCGCGGCCGGCGCATTGTTCCTGGCGTCGGCGGTACTTCGCTTGATCCGAGCCCGCCAGCGGCCGGGCGGGAGCATCGGGCTGGAGGCGGACACACCGGCCAAACCCGAGCCACTACCGGAGACCGCCCGGTGACGGTGAGCACCCAAGGCGGCTTGCTCGGCTCCAGCGCCGTCATGGCCGCGGGCACCGTCGTGTCGCGAATCACCGGTTTCGCCAAGGCGTCGGTGATCGCTGCGACGTTGGGCCTGGCGACGGTCACGGCCGACACGTTCAACGTGCCCCTCGTCATCCCCACGACGCTCTACATCCTCGTTGGCGGCGGAATTCTCAACTCGGTGCTCGTCCCGGTACTGGTGCGGGCAATCAAAGAAGACGCCGACGGCGGAGAGGCTTACAGCCAACGGCTGTTCAGCGTCGTCGTCGCGGTACTCGGTGCCGCGACGATCGTGGCCGTGCTTGCCGCGCCGTGGATTGTCGCGGCGTTCGTGAACTCCAAGTTCCGCACCCCGGAGTTGGAACCGTTCTTCGACAACATGGTGCTGTTCGCACGGTTCTGCCTGCCACAGATCTTCTTCTACGGCTTGTACGTGCTGATCGGGCAGATGCTGAACGCCAGAGGCCGGTTCGGGCCGATGATGTGGGCGCCGATCCTCAACAACCTCGTCGTGATCTCCGTGTTCTCCGCCTACCTGCTCGTCGTGGGCCAGAAGAGCGCAGAGCCGTTCACCGACGGCGAGGTTCTCTTCCTCGGTCTCGGTTCCACCTGCGGCGTGGCCATCCAGGCGCTCGCGCTGGTGCCCGTGCTGCGCCGGGCGGGATTCCGCATCCGCCTGCGGACGGACTGGCGGCGCGCCGGCCTTGGTCAGGCGGCCAAGCTCGGGTTGTGGACGATTGCCTTCGTCCTTGTCAACCAGGTGGCCTACCTGTTCGTCGTCAGGGCAGCTACCGGTGGGTCAGCCGACGCGGTCGTCAGCTCCGGCGCCTCTGGTGCTGGCTTTTCGGTCTACGCCAACGCGATGTTGATCATGATGGTGCCGCATTCGGTGATCACGGTGTCGCTGGCGACCGCGTTGCTGCCGCGGTTGTCCAGCCACGCCGCGGACGGCAATCTCACCTTGGTCCGAGACCGGCTGGTGAGCGGAATCAGGATCTGCCTGGCTGTCATCATCCCCGTGGCCGCGCTACTCGCCGCCTTGTCCGTGCCGCTTGTTGCTCTGCTCTTCGACCACGGCGCCGCTAGGGGCGAGACCGGCGTCCTCGCCCTCACTCTGGTGGCCCTGCTCCCGGGATTGGTCGCGTTCACGGTGCACTACCTCGTCTTGCGGGGCTTCTACGCGCTGCAGGACACCCGCACCCCGTTTTTCGTCCAGCTGTCGGTGTCGGGGACGATGGTGACCTCAGCACTACTGATCGCCGCGTTCAGCCCTTCTCGCGCGACGGTTCTGTTGGCCGTCGGTTACAGCGTGGCGTACATCGTCGGAGCATCGGTCAGCATCGGATCACTCGGCCGGAGACTGCATGGTCTGCGTCGATGGCCGTTGGTCCTGCACATCTTGACCCTGGCGGTTCCGGCAGGGTTGGCAGCGCTGCTCGCGTACGGCCTGGCCACGCTGCTTGATGATCTCTTCACGGGCCTGCCTGGCTGGCTCGACGACCTGCTCGCCGTCACCGCTGGTGGGACCGTCGGCCTCGCTGCGTTCGTAGCGATCGCCTATGTGGCGCGGATTTCCGAGGTTCGCGAAGCCGTCGCCATGGCCAGGCGGCGGCTGGGCCGGACGCCGCCTAGCATGGACCCGCGAGGCAGCGGGGTTGACAGCACGGAACCCCGTTCGAGAGCGGGAGAGCCGTGAGCGAGCAGGCCGGCCCCAGCCGCATGCTGGCCGGACGGTACCGGGTCGAGGACCTCCTCGACCATGTGCAAGGTGTGCGGTCCTGGCGGGCGGTCGACGAGGTGCTCAGCCGTGCCGTCTATGTCCAGACCCTGCCGGCCGACGACCCGCGAGCGGCGCAGATCACCGCGGCTGCCCGGGCCGCAGCACAGGTGCGCGACTCCCGATTCCTGCAGGTGCTCGACGTCGACGTCGAGGGCGCGGTGGCCTACGTCGTGCGGGAGTGGACGTCAGGCCGAAGTCTCACCATGGTCCTTGCCGACGGGCCATTGAGCGCCGACCAGGCCGCGGCCCTCGCCCACGAGGTCGCGGCGGCCATGGCAACGGCCCACGAAACCGGATTGACCCACCAATTGCTCCGGCCGGGCAGCATCGTGATCACACCGGACGGGCGGGTCAAGATCGCCGGGCTCGCCACTGAGGTAGCGATGCATGGCGCGAACTTCGGCGACCCGAGAGTGCTCGATGCCGCCGGCATCGGCAGCCTGCTCTACGCGGCGCTCACCGCACGATGGCCCGGCGGACCCGCCCACGGGCTCCCCGCTGCACCGCAGATCGACGGACGGGTCGCCTCGCCCCGTCAGGTTCGCCCGGGAGTTCCGCGTCTGCTCGACGAGATCGTCGACCGCACGCTCGGTAACTCGGCCCGGCACAACGAAACACCGCTGCAGAGCCCGGCCGAAGTGCTCGAAGCCCTGACGGCAGGTGCGGGTGGGAGCCGAGTCAACGGCCTGCTCGGCGGGTTCAGCGACGACGGGACCGAGACCGACCGGCCACCCGCGGTGATCGACGAGCCGGTGATTCCACCAGCGTCCAACCGAGCCGTGCCGGCTCGGCGGCCCACCGAGCAACCTCGACGCCGCTCAGGGCTCGCCCGCGCCCTCGGCGTGTTGGTCGGCGCGCTGGTTCTGGGCGGGATAACGCTGCTGGGTCTCGAACTTCTGCGCAGTGCGGTCAACGGCGATGATGACGGCGGCGAACCCGACCCCGAGGCAGCTCCGACAACTGCGGTCGTGGCGCCTCCCCCGGCGCAGCTCACAGCGGTGGAGATCTCTGCCGCCAGCGATTTCGACCCGCCGCCAGATGGCAGCGGTGACGAGAACCCCGATGACACAGAGCTCGCCATCGACGGCGACCCGTCGACCTCGTGGACCACGCTGAGGTATTTCGACCCGATGGAAGACCAGAAGCCCGGCGTGGGCATCTACTTCGATCTGGGTGCCCCGGTCGCGGTCTCAGGCCTCAACCTGACCTTGGTCAGCACTGACTCTGACCTCGAGGTCCGCGCTGCACCCGAGGCCGCTTCCGAGCCGCCGGGAACGATCGATGAATGGGCCGTGGTGGCGGCGGTTGCACAGACACCGCAGGCAGTGCCGGTCACCCTGGACGCGCCGGTGACGACACGGTACGTCCTGGTCTGGTTCACGCGCCTGCCCGCCGACGGCGGTGACTTTCGCGGCGGCGTGGCCGAGGTGGAGGTGCTCGGTTGAGCGACCTCGACGACGCGGAACTACTGCACCGCCACGTCGCGGGAGACAGCGAGGCGTTCGGCGAGCTCGTCCGTCGACACCGAGACCGGCTGTGGGCGGTCGCGCTGAGGACGCTCGGTAACCCAGACGATGCCGCCGATGCCGTGCAGGACGCTCTGATCAACGCGTTTCGCCGAGCCTCCTCCTTCAGAGGCGATTCCGCCGTCACGACCTGGCTGCACAGGATCGTCGTCAATGCCTGCCTGGATCGCACCAGGAAGGCTGCTTCCCGACCGTCCGTGGCGTGGGCCGAGGAGTTCGATCCCCCGTCGTCGGTTTCTGATCCCGGCACTCGCGCGGCGATCCGGCTCGATGTCGAGGCCGCCCTCGCCACGTTGCCCGAAGAACAGCGCGTCGCCGTCGTACTGGTCGACATGGAGGGTTACCCGGTGGCCGAGGTTGCCCAGCTGCTCGGATGTCCCGTCGGGACGGTGAAGAGCCGGTGCGCACGAGCACGGGCCCGATTGCTCCCGCTGCTCGCGCAACGGCCGCCAGGCGCCGCGTCCAGCGGGAACCCTGAACCGGTTCCTGACGTCACATCAACGCCGGCCGGCATGGATACCCAGCGATCAGGAGGTGAGCCGTGATAACCGACGGCCACCTCGACGCGGAAGTGCTCGCCCAGTACGACGAGGGAACACTCACTCCGTCCCGTGCCGCCCAGGTCGAGGAGCACCTGGCCGAGTGCCCGACGTGTTCAGCGACTCTCGAGCAGCTCGGCCTGGTGCGAACCCGGCTGTCCGAGGCACCGAGGGCGCTGCCGATCCCGGCCGCCGTCGCCGCGCGGATCGATCAGGCGCTCGCTGCCGAACGAGCGGCACCGGAAGAGCACACTGCGTCCGCGCGGACCGCGACCGTCCATCCCCTTCGCCGCGGGCTGCCGCGACTGCTCGCGGCGGCGGCCACAGTTGCGGCAGTTGCGTTCGGTGGCTACGTCGTCTCCACGTCGGGGGGTGGCGACGAATCGGAGAGCACCGCCACCAACGCCGAGGGGGGTGCGGCCGCCGATACCGACGAATCCGGTGGAGACGTCGGCACAGACGACGAGCCCGCTGCTGAATCGGCACCGGAGGAAACGGACTTCGCGTCTGGCCAAGGCGCTGCGCGCACGGCCCTGGCCGAGGAGATTCTGGCGATCGCCGGGTTTCAGCCCGAAGCAAACGACGGTACGGGCCCACGGCTGACCGGCGACTGCGGGTCGGCGCTGGCGGGCGAACTCGACACCGAGCTGATCGGGGTGGCACGTACAGACCTCGCCGCTCCCGACGCCGTGCTCGTCGTGGTCGAGACGGACCAGCCAGGCGTCGTGCGGGGGGTCGTTGTGCCGACCTGTGCGGCAAGCCTCGATGAGGCGTTGACCGAGCTGACCGTGCCCATCGAGTGACGGTGGGCGGCCGGGAATGGCGGCAGCCTAGGATCCGTTGACACGGGCAGGATCGCGGGAACGCCACGGCCGTCCCGCGACGACCTTGATGGAAGGCAGCAGTTGACCGAGGTCCGCAACGTCATCATCATCGGCTCCGGCCCCGCCGGCTACACCGCCGCAATCTACGCGGCCCGGGCACGGCTCGAACCGCTGGTCCTCGAGGGCTCGGTGAGTTGGGGCGGCGCGTTGATGAACACCACCGACGTCGAGAACTATCCCGGCTTCCGCGATGCGATCATGGGCCCGGCGCTGATGGACGAGATGCGCGCCCAGGCCGAGCGGTTCGGCGCCGAAATCGTCACCGATGACGCCGAGTCCGTCGACCTCACCGGCGAGATCAAGATCGTCCGGGACGGCTCCGGCAACGAGCACCGGGCCCGCACGGTCATCCTGGCAATGGGTTCGCGGTACCGCGAGCTCGGCCTGCCGAACGAGAAGCGGCTGTCCGGCCACGGGGTGTCGTGGTGTGCCACCTGCGACGGGTTCTTCTTCCGCGACCAGGACATCGCGGTCGTCGGTGGCGGTGACTCCGCCATGGAAGAGGCGACCTTCTTGACCAGGTTTGCCGGGAAAGTCTATGTGATCCACCGCCGCGACGAACTGCGGGCGTCGAAGGTCATGCAGGAGCGAGCGTTCGCCAACGAGAAGATCGAGTTCGTCTGGAACGCAGAGGTCGTCGACATCCTCGGGGAGGACAAGGTTTCCGGCCTGACGCTGCGCGACACCGTCGACGGCACGGAACGCAAGCTGGCCGTGAGCGGCCTGTTCGTCGCGATCGGACATGACCCCCGGTCCGAGCTCGTCGCCGGCCAGGTGCACCGGGACGAGAACGGCTACGTCCTGGTCGACCATCCCACGACGCGGACCAACCTGATCGGCGTATTCGCTGCCGGCGACCTGGTCGACCACATCTACCGGCAGGCCGTCACTGCGGCTGGCACCGGATGCCAGGCCGCGTTGGACGCGGAGCGATTCCTCGCCGCGTTTGAAGACGCCTCGACCATCGCCGAACCCGCCGCCGAGCTGGCAGCGGTCGACCGTTGACATCGACTCTTCCGAAAGGATCCCTGTGGGCGACATCAAGCACGTCACCGACAATGACTTCGTTCAGGCCGTGCTGCAGAACGACAAGCCGGTTCTGGTCGACTTCTGGGCCGAATGGTGCGGGCCCTGCCGGATGATCGCCCCGGTGCTGGAAGAGATCGCCGCCACTCAGAGCAAGCTCGACATCGTCAAGCTCAACGTCGACGAGAACCCCGAGACTGCCGCCGCGTACAGAATCACCTCTATTCCGGCGCTGAACGTCTTCTCCGGCGGCCAGGTGGTCAAGCAGATCATCGGCGCCAAGCCCAAGGCGGCTCTGCTGCGCGACCTCGAGCCCTACACCGCCTGACCCCGGCCCCGTCAGCGCGCCGGACGGACGACAGGCGCAGTGATGGCGGCCGACGCAGTCCGAAGGTGGAGGCCGGGACAATGGGTGACGGCTGGGTGTGGTGGGCGTAGGGCCGACGCAGTCGGCCCGGGGCGGAGCCGTCACCCATTGTCCTGGCCGGACCTAGGTACGATCGCCGCAACGGTCAGATCGGCGAGAGGGCGGCACCGACCCGATGACCCAGCGCTATCGGCTCGGCGACTCCGGCCCGGCTGTTGCAGAGATCCGGGCCAAGCTGCACCAGCTCGGGCTGCTCGACGACAGCGGTTCGGACGTGTTCGACGATGACGTCTACCGCGCCGTTTTGTTGTTCCAGCAAGAACGTGGCCTCTCAGCCGATGGCGTCGTCGGCGCCACGACCTATCGCGTGCTGGACGAGGCCCGCTGGCGGCTGGGTGACCGACTGCTGTCCTACGTGGTCGCCAATCCGCAGGCGGGTGATGACGTCCTGAGCTTGCAGCGCCGGCTCACGGAACTGGGCTTCGAAGTCGGCCGCGTCGACGGCGTCTTCGGCCCGCGAACCGGCGAGGCGCTGCGAGAGTTCCAACGCAATGTCGGACTGCCGGCCGACGGCACCTGCGGACCTGGCACGTTCAAGGCGCTCGCCCGGCTCGCGCCGATCGTCACCGGTGGCCGGCCGGACAATCTTCGCGCGCGGGAAGCGTTGCGGCAGGCGGGTGCCCGACTGTCCGGCAAGATCGTGGTCATCGACCCTGGCCATGGTGGGCCGGACCGCGGAAACGTCGGTCATGGTCTCGAGGAAGCGAGAATCGTCGAAGATCTCGCCGCTCGCATCGAAGGCCGGCTCGGCGCGACGGGCGTCCATGCTTATCTCACCCGGGGGACGGTGCTGACTGACGAGCTGGAGGAGTACACGCGGGCGCATTTCGCCAACGAGGCGAACGCCAATCTGGTGATTTCTCT
The DNA here is from genome assembly GCA_963831385.1 of uncultured Actinomycetota bacterium. Classification (GTDB taxonomy): domain Bacteria; phylum Actinomycetota; class Actinomycetes; order Jiangellales; family Jiangellaceae; genus JACVRX01. The sequence continues at coordinate 55,812 of CAWHPW010000001.1, read as the reverse complement.
GCACGTCGACGCGCATCCGAACCCGGCAGCCGCCGGCGTTGCCACCTATTTCTACGGCAGCGACCGACCAGGCAGCGACCGACCAGGCGTCAACAGCGTCATCGGGGAAACCTTCGCCGGCCTGATCCAGCGAGAGATCGTGGCGCGTACCGATCTTGGTGATTGCCGCAGCCATGCGAAGACGTGGGATCTGCTACGGCATACCAGGATGGCTGCGGTCCGGGTCGAACTCGGATACATCACCAACGAAGCGGATGCCGCTCGGCTCGCCAACCCGGCATTCCGCGACGTCGTGGCCGAGGCGATCGTTGTCGCGGTCCAGCGGGTGTACCTTCCCTCTCACGAGGATGCCCAGACCGGCGCGTTACGATTGCGTGACCTCGCCGGCGCCTGAGATTCGGGAGGCATCGTGCACGCCGCTGGCCGGCGGTTGACCACTCTTACTCTCGACAACCTCGGCGACCTTGCCGACCCGTGCCGTTCGTGCGTCAGCTGGGAGCTCGAGCCGGTGGCCGCGCAGCGGGCGGGTGCGGCCGGGGGCGCGGCGCTGGAGAAAGAGGCGTGGGTGTCCGCCGTTCTGCTCGAGTGGGGTAGTTGCGGTGTCGTCGCATATGTCGAGGAAAAGCCTGTTGGGTACGTTCTGTACGCACCACCGGAAATGGTTCCCCGAGCTGCCAGCTTCCCGACCAGTCCCGTCAGTCCGGACGCAGTCCTGCTGGTGACTTCGGCTGTCACAGCTGAACAGCAAGGCAATGGCATCGGTCGCGCATTGGTTCAAGCGGCCGCGAAGGACTTGATCCAACGTGGTGTTCGCGCGATCGAGGCGTTTGGCGACGCGCAATGGGTACGTCCGGCCTGCGTCCTCCCCTCCGCGTACCTGTCCGGTCTCGGCTTCCAGATCATCCGGCCGCACCACCATTGGCCACGCCTTCGGCTCGACCTGCGATCTACGGTGACCTGGCGTGAAGATGTGGAGGTGGCCGTCGAGCGCATCCTTGGCTCCGTCGTTCGCGAGCCGGCCCTGCGTCCGGTCTAGCCGCTCAACCCGGCCGGCGTAGCCGTGGGCACATCGGCCCGACCGTGTGCCGGTGCATCGGTGGTGGTAATCGAGGAGACGATGCGTTCGAGGTCATCGAGGCTGGCGAATTCGATCGTCACCTTGCCCTTGCGCTTGCCCAGCTCGACCCGGACCCGGGTGTCGAGGCGCTCGGAGAGAGTTGCCGCGATGTCGGCCAAGCGAGGGGCGACCGGTCTGGCGGCGGGTGCGGCGCGCCGGTGGGCCGCCACGTCGCCGCCGACGGCGACGATCTCCTCGACCGACCGGACACTGAGGCCCTCGGCCACGATCCGCTGCGCGAGCCGTTCTTGCGCCGGCGCGTCGGTGAGCGCCAGCAGAGCGCGCGCATGGCCGGCGGACAAGACGCCGGCCGCAACCCGTCGCTGCACGGCGGGTGGGAGCTTGAGTAACCGCAAGGTGTTGGAAATCTGCGGACGCGACCGCCGGATGCGGGTCGCCAGCTCGTCATGAGTGCAGCCGAAGTCGTCGAGTAGCTGCTGGTAAGCCGCCGCCTCTTCGAGTGGGTTCAGGTTGCTGCGATGCAGGTTTTCCAGCAGGGCGTCGCGGAGCATGGCGTCGTCACGAGTGTCACGGACGATGGCGGGAATCGCCGCCAACCCCGCCTGGAGGGCCGCGCGCCACCGGCGTTCACCCATGACGAGCTCGAATTGCCCGCCTGACAACGCGCGCACGATGACCGGCTGTAGCAGTCCGACCTCGCGGATCGAGTCCACCAGCTCGGCCATCGCCTCTTCGTCGAAAACCTCGCGAGGCTGTCGGGGATTCGGCGAGATCGCATCGACCGGAATCTCGCTGAAATGCGCGCCGGCGACGGGGATGAGCCCGGCGTCGGCCTCGACACCATCACCGGTCCTGGTCACCGTATTGGCAGTGGCCACATCGGTTTCACGTGGAACAGTGCCGGCCGGGTCGGCACCGGCGAAGAACACGTCGACGGGCGTCTGGCGCCCTTCCCCGCCTCGGCCGTCCCGGATCGGACTCGTGGGAATCAACGCACCCAATCCGCGGCCGAGACCACGTCGACGCTCGCTCACTGTTGTTCCTTCCTCGGGTCGCCGGGAGGCGCCGCCCCGTCCACGCCCCGTAGAGCCATCTCCCGCGCCGCCTCGAGGTAGGACAACGCTCCACTGGAACCCGGGTCATACGTCATGACGGTCTGCCCATAGCTGGGTGCTTCACTGACCCGAACCGACCGTGGAATGGTGGTCTTGAGAACCGTGTCACCGAAGTGCCGGCGGACCTCATCGGCCACCTGTGCGGCCAGCCGGGTACGCCCGTCGTACATCGTCAACAGGATCGTGGTCACTGCCAGCGCTGGGTTCAGGTGCGCTCGTACCATGTCGATGTTCTTGAGTAGTTGGCTCAGCCCCTCGAGGGCGTAGTACTCGCACTGGATCGGAATCAGGACCTCGTCGCCACCGACCAATGCGTTGACGGTAAGTAGACCGAGCGAGGGTGGACAGTCGATCAACACATAGTCGTACGTAGTGCCATCTGCGAGTCCGTCGAGGTAGGCCCGCAGGGCCTTCTGCAACCGTGCTTCCCGAGCGACGACGGACACCAGCTCGATCTCCGCGCCGGCGAGATCGATTGTTGCGGGAACACAGCGCAGCCGTTCGACACCCGCCACGGTCGTGACAACGTCTGCCATTGCCGCGCCGTCGACCAGAACGTCATACACGCTGGGGATGTCGGCGTGATGGTCGATGCCGAGCGCGGTCGAGGCATTTCCTTGTGGGTCGAGGTCGATGACGAGCACCTCGAGCCCGTGGAACGCCATCGCGGCGGCAAGGTTGACCGCTGTTGTCGTCTTGCCCACGCCGCCTTTCTGGTTGGCCACGACCATGATCCGCGTAACTGGAGGTGCCGGGAACGGTGCGCGTCGATCGACGACACGAAGGGCGGCAGCAGCCTGGCTGGCAATGGGCGTATCTGTTTCCAGCGTTGCCTCGGGCGCTGGAGATGACCGTGCGATCTCGGCCGCAGCCACGACCCGGTTCATGGTGATGCTCGCCGCAGGCGTGGTACCGCCAGCGCGCATCGGGGCGCCGGTGGGCTCGGCTGACCGAGCGTCGGCGGGCCAACCAAGATGGGCATCGTCTGCTGCCCCGTCGCCGGCATCGGCACCCTGACGGGTTTCCGGCCAACCAAGCCCGGAAACCGTCGCGGACACGATCATCTCCTCCCCTTCTGTTGCCGTCGGGGTACAGCTTGGCCTACTCGAGCCCCGACTTCGACGACTGCGACCCGTGTCGGCGGATCGACAATGCCGGAACCGTACTCGTCCACCCACCAGGCCGTGGCACCCATCGTGCGCAGAATGGGTACCGCTCGGTCCAAGTCCTCCCGGACCGATCTGCCCTTCAGCGCCACCAATCGACCGCTGGGAGACAACAGCGGAAGCGCCCACGGCACGAGTCTCTCCAGTGGAGCAACAGCTCGAGCTGTGACGACGTCGGCGGTGAGCTCGGCGGTCAGCTCCTCGGCACGGGCCCGCCGGACGGCGACGTTGGCCAATTCCAACCGAGCCACCACCATGGTGAGGAAGTCGACCCGCCGCTGCGAAGGCTCGACCAGCACCAGCGACAGATCTCGCCGAGCGATCGACAGGACCACCCCAGGTAGGCCGGCTCCGGTTCCGATGTCCACAACCAGGGCACCATGCGGAATGGCCGGATGAACGACGGCACAGTTGAGGATGTGGCGGTGCCAGATCCGCGGTACTTCACGAGGTCCGATCAGGCCATGCTGAATGCCGTCGGTGACGAGGAGACCGACATAGGTCTCGGCCAGAGGTAGCCGAGCACCGAAGATGTCGATCGCCGCAGCCGGGGCTGAATCCGCCACTGTGCTGCCCCCTCCGGGCGTTACCTACCACCCGTTGACTGCCATGTTTCACGTGAAACGCGGCCTTCGTATGCGGACATTGCACCCGAAAACGACAACCGGTTGCCGCCAGCCGTTGGAATGTGTACGTCCTAGTTGGGGAGGACGACGACGAAGCGGTCTGGCTCCTCGCCTTCGGACTCGCTGCGTAGCCCAGCGGCGGCCACCGCGTCATGGATGACCTTGCGCTCGAACGGGGTCATCGGCACCAGTGGAACGGGCTCGCCGGTCGCCCGCGCCTGCTGTGCCATCTGGCCCGCCAACGCTGTCAGTTCGGCTCGCTTCCGAGCCCGAAACCCGCTGATGTCGAGCATCAGCCTGCTCCGCTCGCCCGTCTCCCGGACGACCGCCAGTCTGGTCAGCTCCTGCAACGCCTCGAGCACCTGTCCCTCGTCACCGACGAGCTCCTCCAGATCGGCGCCGATCACCGACACGAGGGCCCGATCGCCCTCGACGTCCATGTCGATGTCACCATCGAAGTCGGCGATGTCCAGCAGGCCCTCGAGGTAGTCGGCCGCGACGTCGCCTTCCCGCTCAAGCACGCGAACCCGTTCTAGGTCCGTCGGCTGGCCAGTCGGTTCGTCTCCCGGATCTCCCATCGGCTGGGTGGAATTGCTCATGTCGAGCTCCTCGGACAGTGGCGAATCGGCCGTCATGGTCAAGCCCTGCGTCACTTCTTCTTCTTGTTCCGCTGGGCGTTGTTCCTTCGTTGGGATCGGGTGTTCCGTTTGGGCTGTTGGCGCACGGGTGGCGGCGGAACTGGGGCTTCTTCCGCGACTCCGCCGGCCGGCACGGCCTCTCCTCGACGTCGTGCTTTTGCTTCCAGCCGACGGCGGTGCGCCGCTTCGGCCGGTGTCCCGGGTGCCGGCATTCGTCGGATTACATAGAACTGTTGACCCATCGTCCACATGTTGGAGGTGAGCCAATACAGCACCACACCGAGTGGGAAGTACACACCCGAGATCGCGAAGACCAACGGCAAGACGTAAAGAAGGATCTTCTGCTGCTGAGCGAACGGCCCTTCCAATGCTTCCTTTGGCATGTTCTTGCGCATGATCTGGCGCTGGGTCAAGAAGGTCGTCAACGTCATCAGCACGACCATCACGATCGCGATGATCTTGGTCTGGATATTGGGTGCATCCAGGAATGAAGCCGACAGCGGAGCCCCGAAGATGGTCGCTTCTTCCGCCGACTCGAACAGGTCCGGGTGGGTGACGAACGCGCCTCGTGGTATCTCCTTGGCGATGCCGTCGAGCACCCGGAACAGAGCGAACAGGAACGGCGCCTGCAGGATGATCGGCATGCACGAAGCGAACGGGTTCGTACCGGTGTCCTTGTACAGCTTCATCGTCTCCTGCTGGAGACGCTCTCGGTCGCCTTTGTACTTTTTCTGAATCTCGCGAACCTTCGGCTGCAGCAACTGCATGTTGCGCTGAGCCTTGATCTGTCGCACGAACAACGGGATCAACATGATCCTGATCACGACGACCAGGCCGATGATCGACAACGCCCAGTTCACGCCGTCGTTCGGGATGCCGATCAACTCCGCGAACACCCAATGCCAGCCGATCATGATCCAGCTGACCAGGAAGTACAGCGGCGACAGCAGCGTATCCACGAGTGCTCAGGCTCCTTGCGCGGCCGGAGAGTCGAGCGGGAGCGGCAGCGCCGGCTGAATCTGCGGCTCAGTGCCGTCCATGCCGGCGGCGATGCCCCACCACCGATACAACTCCCGGGGTGGGACGAGATCGACACCGCCCGGCGTCCACGGATGACACCGACCCAGCCGACGCAGCGCGAGCCACGAGCCACGGACGCTGCCGTGGGTCTCGACAGCCTGCAGCGCATACGCTGAACATGACGGGTAATAACGGCAGGTTTGACCATAAAGCGGACTGATTACCAGCCGATACGCTCTGAGCAGCGCTACCAAGACGCGGCTCACGAACGGCGTCCTTGTAGCCCGTGACCAGTCGTCACACTGTGCTCGGCTGGCTCACCCTGGTCCGGCCAGCGGGACAACACACGATCCAACGCCACATCGAGTTCACGGCCGAGCTGAGCACTCGCGACCCTACCAGCGCCCGCTTGGGCACGGACGACGACCAGTGATCCCGCCGGAATGCGGTCGAGCCGATCCCGGACGAGGTGACGCAGCCGACGACGCACAGCGTTACGGGTCACGGCGCCACCCACGGCCCGGTTTACGACGAATCCGGCTCTGGTCGGCGCATCGTGTGCAGAGCCCATCACGTGTACGACGAGCAGTCGACCGGCACCGCGAACACCGTGGCGAACCGTCGCGCGGTGTTCTCGGGTGAGCCGCAGCCTGTTCTCAGGAGGCAGCACGCGAACCCCTCCCGTTGCTGGCGGCGCGATCCGGGCCGGCTCAGGCAGACAGCCGCGCACGGCCCTTGCGACGACGGGCCCCGATGATCCCTCGGCCAGCCCGGGTCCGCATGCGCAGCCGGAAGCCGTGAGTCCGTGCGCGGCGGCGATTGTTCGGCTGGAAGGTGCGCTTCACGTCCGGGCTCCATCGTTGACGAGCAGGTAGTAGGAACCGACGACCGCCCAGGCGTGCGAAGACACACGCAGGTGATCTGGGGCCCTCGTCGGACCGACCCACGGTACGTGCCGAGAGACCACAGGGTCAAACCGGTCAGATCCAGGCCGACGATGGGCTATGACCATCATTTCAACCCGTCACCATCGCATTCGGCGCCGGGAAATCCCGGCGCGACACGCCGGAACCGCGAGACAACCTGTGGACACCGGTTGAACCGACCCGCTGGAGTTGTTAGCGTCCCGGGTTCGACCAGCGTTGCCATGGCGACGTGCCTGCCGGGGAGAAAACCGTGTTTTCGCAGGTCAGCACTGGTGTTTGGGGCTGTTGAGGACCCTTCCTCCACGCTCCACACACTGTGGATGACCGTGTGGACTGCAGCACGACACCGCGTGGCGCCGGTATCGGCGCCTGCCCGAATCTCGCTTTCGGCAGGGTTCGACAAACGGGAGACGGTGTGAGCGATGAGCCGGGCGGCGACTTCGGTGCCGCATGGGGGGCCGCCCTGGCCACATTGGACGACGTCGAGATCGGCCCGCAGCAACGGGCGTTTCTGCAGCAGGCCCGCCCGCTGACCCTGGTCGAGGACACCGCCGTCGTTGCAGTGCCCAGCGACTTCGCTCGCATCCAGCTCGAGCAACGACTCCGCCCGATGTTGGTCGAAGCTCTCGGCCGGGTGCTGGGTCGTCCGGTCGGACTCGCGGTCAGCGTGGCACCGTTCGCCGACGAGCCGATCATGATGCCCCCCTTCCCCGACACAGCGGAGTTGGCAGACACCGCAGTCAGTGCTCCGCCGGCCAACGGCGAGCCCGCTTTCGCACCCCATGTCGTACCCGACGTCACAAGGCGGCCGGAGATCGAGCAGTCCCGGCTCAACCCCCGGTACGCCTTCGAGACATTCGTCATCGGCTCGAGCAACCGCTTCGCCCACGCCGCCGCAGTCGCTGTGGCCGAGGCGCCGGGTAAGGCCTACAACCCATTGTTGATCTACGGCGACTCTGGTCTGGGTAAGACGCACCTTCTGCACGCGATCGGCCACTATGTTCGCACCATCTACCCGGGTACCAGGGTTCGCTACGTGAGCTCGGAGGAGTTCACCAACGACTTCATCAATTCCATCAGGGACGACAAGGCTTCGGCGTTCCAACGTCGATATCGCAACGTCGACGTACTACTGATCGACGACATCCAGTTTCTCGAGGGCAAGATCCAGACGCAGGAAGAGTTCTTCCACACCTTCAACACGCTGCACAACGCGACCAAGCAGATCGTCATTACCTCCGACCGCCCCCCCAAGCAGCTCTCGGCCCTGGAGGACCGGCTTCGCAATCGATTCGAATGGGGCCTGATCTGTGACGTCCAGCCGCCGGACCTGGAAACCCGGATCGCGATCCTGTCGAAGAAGGCCGACCAGGATCATCTGAATGTCCCGGCCGATGTGTTGGAATACATCGCCAGCCGGATCGCCACCAACATCCGCGAGCTGGAAGGTGCGTTGATCCGGGTTACCGCATTCGCCAGCCTCAACCGGCAGCCCGTCGAACTGGCACTCGCCGAAGCCGTCCTGCGCGACCTGGTACCGACCGATGGGGTACCCGAGATCACCGGGGCAACGATCATGGCGCAGACCGCCGCCTACTACGGCTTGACCATCGAAGACCTGCAGGGTTCGAGCCGGAGCCGGGTCCTGGTGACGGCTCGGCAGATCGCGATGTATCTGTGCCGGGAACTCACCGAACTCTCGCTGCCCAAGATCGGGCAACTCTTCGGCGGCCGCGACCACACCACGGTCATGCACGCGGAGCGGAAGATCCGTCACCTCATGGCCGAGCGGCGCAGCGTGTACAACCAAGTGACCGAGCTGACGAACCGCATCAGACAGCAGGCGAGGCAGTCGTGATCCACTTCGCACAGCTTGTGAATAACTCTGTGGACGACCGATTCCAACCGGGGGACGGTTTGTTGACGGCCGGTATTCCGCAGTGGAACAGACTGGTTGTCCACACTCGATCAGAGGTCGGCTGCACACGAACTGAACATGCTGGCGGTGCTGTTGACCTGCGGCAGATCACGTTATGCACAGCTCCCACCGCCGCTATGGCGATGACGAATCACTATCGATATATGAGAGACGACGACCATCCGATGTGGTCCCTCGCTGTGGACAGGCCTGGACCAAGTGGGTATGTCGGCCTCCCGTGGAAAGATGACGACGAGCACTCGGGCAGAGGATGGTGACGCGGTGAAGTTCCGGCTCGAGCGCGATGTGCTGGCCGACGCGGTCGCCTGGACCGCGCGCACCCTGCCCAACCGGCCGACCGTGCCGGTGCTGGCCGGCCTGCGTCTCGATGTCGCAGACGGTGCCGTCACGTTCTCCTCCTTCGACTACGAAGTCTCGGGCCGAGTGACGGTTGACGGCGAGGTTGCCGATCCAGGCACCGTGCTGGTATCTGGCCGGCTGCTCGCCGATATCGCCCGATCCCTGCCCGCCCGGCCGGTCGATATCGCATCGGACGGGTCGAAGGTGGTCATCACCTGCGGGAGCGCCCGGTTCACGCTGCAGACCCTGCCGGTCGAGGAATATCCAGAATTGCCGGCATTGCCAGAAACGTCGGGCACAGTGGACGGTGCCCTGTTGGCGGAGGCCGTCGGCCAGGTGGCGGTAGCGGCCGGCCGGGATGACATGTTGCCCACGCTCACCGGGATCCGGGTCGAGATCGAAGGTGAGTCGGTCACCCTGGCGGCGACCGACCGGTATCGGTTGGCGGTTCGGGAGTTCACCTGGCGGCCGGAGCGGCCGGAGGTCTCGGCTATCGCCCTGGTGCCGGCCCGCACCTTGGTCGACACGGCCAAGACTCTCGGCACCGAAGGTGAAGTCAGCCTGGCACTGGCCGGGGCTGCCAATGACAGCCTGATCGGGCTGTCCGCGGGCGGGCGGCGGACCACCAGCCGGCTCATCGACGGTGAGTGGGTGCCCAACTACCGCAGGCTCTTTCCAGCCCAGACCGTCACGACGGCACGGGTCGAGATGGCGGCCTTGGTCGAGTCGGTGAAGCGCGTCTCACTGGTGGCGGAGCGAAATACCCCGATTCGGCTGAGTTTCGACGACGGCCAGGTCGTGCTTGAGGCCGGCAGTGGTGATGACGCCCAGGCGTCCGAGGCGCTGCCCGCTGTGATCGACGGCCCGGCCATCGCGACCGGATTCAACCCGGGCTACCTTCTCGACGGTCTGCAGGCAGTGGACGCCGCATTCGCGCACGTGTCGTTCACCGAAGCGCTGAAGCCGGCCGTCATCCAGGGAGCACCGGGCGCCGACGAGGATCCGATAGCGGGCTACCGGTACCTGGCCATGCCGATCCGGCTGTCCAGCTGAGATTGGTTCCGCGGAGTCGACGGAAAGAGGAGTTCATGGAACTCGGTCTCGTCGGACTGGGCCGCATGGGTGGCAACATGCGTGAGCGCTTGCGCCGGGCTGGCCACACCGTGCTGGGTTACGCCCGACGCCCGGAAGGGCGCGACGTCGACAGCCTGCCGGCTCTGGTCGCGTCGCTCGGCGCGCCGCGGGCGGTGTGGTTGATGATTCCTGCTGGCGACCCCACTAGGTCGACGGTCGCGGAACTCGCCACGCTCCTCGAGTCCGGCGACGTAGTCATCGACGGCGGGAACTCTCGATGGACCGACGACGCCGTCAACGCCGACGTACTGGGCAAGCAAGGTATCGGCTACGTCGACTGCGGCGTATCCGGCGGCGTCTGGGGGCTGGAGAACGGCTACGGGCTGATGGCCGGCGGATCCAGCGCCGATATCGCCCGGTTGATGCCGATCTTTGACGCGCTGCGGCCGGAGGGCCCGCGGGACGAGGGATTCGCCCACGCCGGCCCGGTCGGATCCGGGCATTTTGCCAAGATGGTTCACAACGGAATCGAGTACGGCCTCATGCAGGCGTACGCGGAGGGCTTCGAACTGCTGGCCGCTGCCGCGGTCGTGGACAACGTGCCCGGTGTGCTGAAGGCCTGGTCTCGAGGAACCGTCGTCCGGTCATGGCTGCTGGACCTGCTGGTCGCGGCGCTGGAAGAGGATTCCCAGCTGACCTCGCTCAAGGGGTATGTGGAGGACTCCGGTGAGGGCCGGTGGACGGTCGAAGAAGCGATCAACCACGCCGTGCCGGCACCGGTGATCTCGGCGGCGCTGTTTGCGCGGTTCGCTTCTCGCCAGGACGACTCACCGGCGATGAAGGCGGTTGCCGCGCTGCGCCAGCAGTTCGGTGGACACGCGGTCCAGCGTGCCGATGAAGCCGGGCCGAGTTCCGGGACGGGTGACGTGCGCGCGGACCCCACTCAGACCGGCGAACCGTCGTCTACCGGTGATGCTGCGGTGGCGGGCCAGCCGGGTCCGACCTCGGGACCCGGCGACGTGCGGACCTGATGTACCTGTCGCACCTGTCGTTGGTCGATTTCCGGTCCTACGCCGCGGTCGAGGTGACCCTGCAGCCTGGGGTGAGCGTATTCATCGGTGCGAACGGTCAAGGAAAGACCAACCTCGTCGAAGCCGTCGGCTATCTGGCTGGCCTCGGCAGCCATCGCGTCGCACAGGACGCTCCGCTGGTTCGGCTCGGGGCCGAGCGCGCCGTTGTCCGGGGCACGGTGATCCAGGACGGCCGGGCTGCACTCGTCGAGATCGAGATCACTCCAGGCAAGGCGAATCGAGCCAGGATCAACGGCGCACCGGTGCCGCGGCCTCGCGAAGTGCTCGGCCTTGTCCGGTCGGTCTTGTTCGCGCCCGAAGACCTCGCGTTGATCAAGGGCGATCCCGCCGAGCGCCGCCGCTTTCTCGACGACCTGTTGGTCGTACGCACGCCGCGGTTGGCCGGCGTCCGGGCCGATTACGAGCGAGTTCTCAAGCAGCGCAACGCGTTGCTCAAGTCGGCGGCGGCGACGATGCGGGCGAGCCGGACTGGGACTTCGTCACCTGACCTGCGGACCCTCGATGTGTGGGACACCCACCTCGCTCGCCATGGCGCGGAACTGCTGGCCGGCCGGCTGGAACTGGTCGAGAGCCTGCGTCCACTCGTCGCAAAGTCCTATGACGCGGTCGCCGACGGCATCGCCAAGGGGGAGGCTCGCCTCGATTACCGGTCCTCGCTGGGCCCGGATGTCGAGCTGAGCCCGGACCGCGATCTACTGGCGGCCGCCATCGTCGAGGCAACAACCCGGATCCGTCGGAACGAGATCGACCGCGGCGTCTCGCTGGTCGGGCCGCACCGCGACGACCTGACCCTCGGTCTTGGCCCGATGCCGGCCAAGGGTTTCGCAAGCCAGGGCGAGGCCTGGTCGTTCGCGCTCGCGCTGAGATTGGCCTCGTTCGACCTGCTGCGCGCACACGGCGACGACCCGATCTTGCTCCTCGACGATGTCTTCGCCGAGCTCGACATCGGCCGAAGAGACCGACTGGCCCGGTTGGTCGGGGAGGCGGAGCAAGTGCTCGTGACAGCGGCCGTCGCGGCTGACGTGCCGGCGATACTGACTGGTGCCAGAGTGGAGGTCATGGACGGCGAGCTGCGGACAGTCCGGTGAATCCGCGTGACGAAGCGCAGGCGGCACGCCCGCCGGAGGCGTCTGGGCCCGCACCGCGCACAGCACCGGACCGAGAGCCGGATGGGACCGAGCTGGCAGAGGCGTTGGTCAACCGGTCCCGTGCGATGCAGGGTCGCCGCGGCGCACGCAGCCGGCCAACCCGGTCCACGAGCTCTCGGCGCGCGTCGAACGCAGGATGGAGCGGGCCGGCGCGAGACGAGCGCGACCCGCAGCTGCTTGACGCGGCCGTTGAGCGGCTCGTCGGCGAGCATGGGTGGGGGCCGGAAATCGCCGTCCACGGTGTCGTCGCTCGATGGGAGCAGGTGGTCGGCCCCGACGTCGCCGCGCACGTACGGGTCGAGCGGTACGCCGATGGCGAGGTGACCCTGCGCACCGATTCGACGGCCTGGGCCACCCAGATGCGTCTCCTCGCGCCCAGCTTGATCCGTCGGTTCAACGAAGAGACCGAAGACGGAACGGTCAGCCGGGTCGTCGTCCGTGGGCCGCACGCGCCGAGCTGGCGCAAAGGGCCCCGCAGCGTTCCCGGCCGTGGCCCCCGGGACACCTATGGCTGAGGCCGCGGGCACGACGGAGCAGACGCAGAAAGGTCTGTGGACAACCGATCCAGAGGCCCGCCTCGGTGCCAGGCTTGGCCAGGAAGCACAGGTGCGGATCGCCCATCTCCGCCGCACGGGACGAAGTGGCCGGGTAGGGGGGCAAGGCGATGACGATTTCCGCGGTCAAAACGGGCTCAGCGGGCCGCAGATAGCCCATCTAGCGCTATCCACAAGGTAGACTGGGATCACCTTCCAGGCCGCTCCGGCCGCGTACGGGCCATAGAGCTCGTTGGCGCGCCCAGGGGCGGCCTGGTCCCTGACAGGAGGTTGGTTCGCACGTGACGCAGTCGGACACCGTACTGACATCTGGGCTGGCATCTGGGCTGGCAGCTGAGGCAACCGGTACGTATGACGCTGCCGACATCACCGTCCTGGAAGGCCTCGAAGCAGTACGCAAGCGGCCGAGCATGTACATCGGCTCGACCGGCGAGCGCGGCCTGCACCACCTGGTCTACGAGGTGGTGGACAACGCCGTCGACGAAGCGCTGGCCGGGTTCTGCGACTTCATCGAGGTAACCCTGCTTCCTGACGGAGGCGTCCGGGTCGCCGACGACGGCCGTGGTATCCCGATCGACGAACATCCGCTCGAACGGCGACCAGCGGTCGAGGTCGTCCTCACCATGCTCCACGCGGGGGGCAAGTTCGGTGGCAGCGGCTACAAGGTGTCCGGCGGGTTGCACGGAGTCGGCGTTTCTGTCGTCAATGCGCTGTCCTCCCGGCTCGACGTCGAGATCTTCCGGGACGGCCATCGCTGGACCCAGTCGTATTCACTCGGCGAGCCCGTCGGCCCGCTGCGTCGGCACGAGCCCACCGATCGCACCGGCACGACCGTGACGTTCTGGGCCAGTCCGGCCATCTTCGAAACTACCGACTACGACTTCGAAACCCTGTCCACCCGATTCCGCGAGATGGCATTTCTGAACAAGGGCTTGGCGATCACGCTCCGCGACGAGCGCCCGGAGGGCATCGACCCCGGCGCCGACGAGGACGTGGAGACCACGCTGACCTCGGCGCCGCGGGAGGTCCGTTACGAGTACGACGGCGGATTGGTCGACTACGTCACCCATCTCAACCGGGGCAAGGATGCAGTCCACCACAACATCGTCTCGTTCGAGGCCGAGTCCAACGGCGAGACCACGCAGGCCATGAGCCTTGAGGTGGCCATGCAGTGGAACGCCGGCTTCACCGAGTCCGTGCACACCTTCGCCAACACGATCAACACGCACGAAGGCGGCACCCACGAAGAAGGCTTCCGCGCGTCGCTGACCTGGCTGGTCAACAAGTTTGCTCGCGACTGGGGCATCCTCAAGGACAAGGACACCAATCTGACCGGGGACGATGTCCGCGAAGGTCTCACCGCGATCGTCAGTATCAAGATCGCCGAACCGCAGTTCGAGGGCCAGACCAAGACAAAGCTCGGCAACACCGAGGCCAAGGCATTCACCCAACGGGTCGTCAACGAACAACTCGGCGCGTGGTTCGAGCAGAATCCCACCGACGGCAAGGCCATTGCCCGCAAGGCCCACAGCGCCGCTGTGGCCAGGGTCGCGGCCCGCAAGGCCCGCGACGCCGCCCGCAGCCGAAAGGGCCTGCTCGGCGGCGGGGGCCTGCCGGGAAAGCTGGCCGACTGCCAGTCGACGAACCCGGAGGAATGCGAGCTGTTCATCGTCGAGGGTGACTCGGCCGGCGGGCCGGCCAAGCAGGGACGTGACCCGCGGGTCCAGGCGATCCTGCCGATCCGCGGCAAGATCCTCAACGTCGAGAAGGCGCGCCTGGATCGGATTCTGCAGAACCAGGAGGTCCAGGCCATTGTCAGTGCCCTCGGCACTGGGGTGCAGGACGAGTTCGACATCAATCGGCTGCGCTATCACAAGATCGTGTTGATGGCCGACGCCGATGTCGACGGCCAGCACATCCGCACCCTGCTGCTAACCCTGCTGTTCCGGTTCATGCGTCCCGTGGTGGAGCTCGGTCACGTCTATTTGGCCCAGCCACCGCTGTACAAGATCAAGTGGGCTGGCCGCGACGTGGAGCCGGAGTACGCCTACTCCGACCGGGAACGCGATGCCCTGCGAGGGACGGGTCTCGCAGCCGGCAAGCGGTTGCCCAAGGAGGACCCGATCCAGCGCTACAAGGGTCTCGGCGAGATGAACGACGACGAGCTGTGGGAAACGACGATGGACCCCACCCAGCGGATCCTGCTCCAGGTCACTCTCGAGGACGCGGCGCAGGCCGACGACATCTTCACCACCCTGATGGGTGAGGACGTGGAGAGCCGTCGGCAGTTCATCCAGCGCAACGCCCGCGACGTCCGCTTCCTCGACATCTAGTCTCCCTGGAATCTCCATGAGCGACGACACCATCCCCACCGACGCGCTGCCACCGGGCGGCCGGATCGAGCCCGTCGACCTGCAGGTCGAGATGCAGCGCTCCTACCTCGACTACGCGATGAGCGTGATCGTGGGCCGGGCCTTGCCCGATGTGCGCGACGGCCTCAAGCCCGTGCACCGCCGGGTGATCTACGCGATGTACGACGGGGGATATCGCCCCGACCGGTCCTTCTCCAAATGCTCACGAGTCGTCGGCGACGTCATGGGCAACTACCACCCCCACGGCGACACCGCGATCTACGACACCCTGGTCCGCCTCGGGCAGTGGTGGTCGATGCGCTACCCGCTCGTCCAGGGGCAGGGCAACTTCGGGTCCAGGGGCGACGACAGACAGGCGGCCGCCCGCTACACCGAGTGCAAGATGGCACCGCTGGCCATGGAGATGGTCCGCGACATCGACGAAGACACCGTCGACTTCAACCCCAACTACGACAACAAGGGTGCAGAGCCCGACGTCCTCCCGGCCCGATTTCCGAACCTGCTCGTCAACGGCTCCGGCGGGATCGCCGTCGGCATGGCGACCAATATCCCGCCGCACAACCTGCGCGAGGTGACCTCGGGCGTCCAGTGGTACCTGGACAACCCGGAGGCGAGCAGCGAGCAGCTGCTCGGTGCCCTGCTGCAGCGGGTGAAGGGGCCGGACTTCCCGACCAGCGGGCTGGTCGTCGGCACGACCGGCATCGAGCAGGCGTACCGAACCGGCCGCGGCCCGATCACCATGCGGGCCGTCGTCAACGTCGAGGAGAACAAGCAGGGGCGTACCTGCCTGGTCATCTCGGAGCTGCCCTACCAGGTCAACCCCGACGCGCTGCTCCGCAAGATCGCCGAGCTGGCCGACTCCGGCCGCGTTCCTGGCATCGCCGATCTCCGCGACGACTCATCGTCCCGGACCGGCATGCGGATGGTGGTCGTGCTCAAGCGCGACGCTGTGGCGTCGGTCGTCCGCAACAACCTCTACAAGCACACCCAACTGCAGGAGACGTTCGGCGCCAACATGGTCGCTCTGGTGGACGGGGTACCCCGGACACTGCCGCTCGACGCCTTCGTCCGGCACTGGGTTACGCATCAGATGGAGGTCATCCGCCGGCGTACGGAGTACCGGCTGCGCAAGAAGCGCGAGCGGCTGCACATCGTCAGCGGCCTACTGAAGGCGATTGACGCGATCGATGAGGTGATCGCGCTGATCCGCCGTTCGCAGGACGTCGACGCCGCTCGCGACGGCCTCATGCAGCTGTTGGACATCGACGAGGTGCAGGCCACCGCGATCCTGGACATGCAGCTGCGCCGGCTGACGGCGCTGTCGCGCGAAGAGTTGCAGTCCGAGCGTGACCGGCTGGTCGCCGACATCGCCGATTTGGAAACGATCTTGCGCTCTGACGATCGCAAACGGTCGATCATTCGTGCCGAGCTCACCGAGATCGTCGACAAGTACGGCGACGAACGGCGGACCCGGCTCATCCCGGCGGAGGGCGACTTGACCGCTGAGGACCTCATTCCCGAGGAGCCAGTGGTTGTCACGATCACCCGCGGCGGCTACGCCAAACGCACCAAGGCCGATTTGTACCGATCGCAGCGGCGCGGCGGCAAGGGAGTGCGCGGCGCCCAGCTGCGCGAAGACGACGTCGTCGAGCAGTTCTTCGTCACGACGACCCACCACTGGATCCTGTTCTTCACCAACCGGGGACGGGTATATCGAGCAAAGGCATACGAACTGCCGGAACTCGCCCGGGATGCGAAGGGCCAGCACGTCGCCAACCTGCTGGCTTTTCAGCCCGACGAGAGGATCGCCAAGGTGCTGGCCGTGCGTGACTACGAGCAGGCGCCTTACCTGGTCCTCGCCACGAAGCATGGCTTGGTCAAGAAGACCCGGCTCACGGAATACGACTCCAACCGGGCCGGCGGCGTGATCGCCGTCGCGTTCCGCGACGATGACGACGAACTTATCGGGGCCGAACTGGTCTCGGCGACCGATGATGTCCTGCTGGTCTCCCGCAAGGCACAGGCCATCCGCTTCACGGCCACCGATGAGCAGCTACGCCCGATGGGTCGTGCCACCGGTGGTGTGATTGGGATGAAATTCCGCGAGGACGACGAACTGCTGTCGATGTCGGTCGTGCGCGACGGAACCGACTCCTCCGTGTTCACGGTGACCGACGGTGGATTCGCCAAGCGAACAGCAGTCGAGCACTATCGACCTCAGGGCCGTGGCGGCCTGGGCATCAAGGCCATGAAGATCAACGGCGATCGGGGCTCCCTCGTGGGTGCGCTGGTAGTCGTCGAAGGCGACGAGGTACTGGCAATCCGGTCCTCCGGCGGGGTGACACGAAGCCCAGTTGGTGAGGTACCGACCAAGGGACGTGACACCATGGGAGTCAAGTACGTCGCACTCGGTGCGGGGGATGCTGTCGTTGCGATCGCTCGCAACGCCGAGGACGATGCGGTAACGGAGCCGGTTGTCAGTGGTCCCACGCCGGGCTCGGAGGGTGATAGCTCGTGACAGCACGCGACGAAATCGGACATCCCACGCCCAGTTCCGACCTGCACGACGATGCGCCAACCACGATCGACCCATCAGTCGATGGGCCAGCAGCCAACGGCGCCGGCAATGTTGCTGGCAACGGGGGCCCGCGATACAGCGCGGGTTCAGAGGTTCGCGGCAGTCACTCCAGCGCCAAGGCCTCGACCGCCTATGAGGTCGCTGCCGCACTTCGGGCGCAGGCGTCGCGAGCGGCGCAGGCGACCCGGGAAGCCGGCCGCCGGGTGCAGGACGCGCTGAATACCCAGCCGGACCCTGGCGCTGTCGTGGCCAACAGCACTACTGCCAAGCCCGCCAGCGGCCCGACTGCGCCTGCCGGAGCGGCGCCAGTCGGCGCCGCCGCAGCGATGGCGGCGACTGCGCGGACCTCGCCCTCGCCCCGCGAGTCGGACGCGGCTTCGTCGGCATACCAGGCCGAGCTGCTGACTCCGCCCACGCAGGCGACCGAGGTGAAAGACCGTGGCGACCAGCCGGCCTACGGTCCCGAGGCCGGTGTCGCGCCGGAAGCCGAGGTTTTCCCCGGCGTGGCTGCTGTTCCGGAGTACTCGACAGAAGTCGACGTGGCCGGCGCCCACCTGGTCGAGGCACCAGACCGGCCGGATGCAGCCCTGGCCCCAGCCCCGGAGGCGGATCCGTTGGCGCCGGTCGTGGCGCCGGTGATCGTTCCGTCGGTCGATCCGGTTCCGCTGGGCCGCGAGACCGGGCTGGTCGAGCCGGCGCCCACCCAAGTCGGGTTGGAACCTCGGCCCGACGCGACGCAACTGGCGCCCCAGCCGGCTCCTGTACCCCGGCCGGCGACCTCGATCCGGCGCAGCGGTCGGGTCCGCAAGGCCCGTCTTCGGCTGCTTCGGGTCGACCCCTGGTCGGTGATGAAGACCGCCTTCCTGCTCTCGGTCGCATTGGGGATCACCCTCTTCGTGGCGGTTGCCGTCTTGTGGTCGGTTCTCGACGCCGCCGGCGTCTTCACCGCCGTGGGCGACCTGGTCCAGGATCTGACCTCATCGGAGACCAACGCCGAGTCAGCATTCCGGCTGGAGAACTACACCGCGCTGTCCAGGGTGCTGGGGTTCACCACCCTGATCGCTGTGGTCGATGTGGTGCTGGTCACCGCCATCGCCACGCTCGGCGCGTTTCTCTACAACCTGTCGGCAAGCCTGCTCGGCGGCCTCGAGGTCACCCTCGCCGAGGACGACTGACAGGTTTGGGTCGCCGTCGTACGCTGAGGTAACCTGCACCGGCGCCGTCGGTCGCGTTGCTTTCGGGCCTATAGCTCAGTCCGGTTAGAGCGCTTCCCTGATAAGGAAGAAGTCCCTGGTTCAAGTCCAGGTAGGCCCACCTGATTCATCGTTACTGTCCAACCGCATTCGATCACGACATTCCTTATCCTCGTCTCGTGAGCGAGCGGACCAGGCGGCTGGCCTGGGAAGGGTTGCTCAACGCGCGAGATCTCGGCGGCTATCCCACAGCCGACGACCGTGAGACTCGCTGGGGGGCCATCGTCCGATCGGACAACTTGACGACGTTGACCGACGCCGGCCAGGCGGCATTGCTCGCATACGGCATCCGCTCGATCGTCGACCTGCGCCGGCCCGAGGAGACGCGAGAGCATCCGAACCCGTTCGCCGAACCGGCGTCGCACGGGCTCGCCTACGTCAATGTGCCGTTCGAGGACCCAGCCGCGTACGCGTTCACCGAGGAACCGGAGTCACTCACCGCCGTATACGAGTTGATGCTCCATCACTTCGCAGCGCGCGTTGCCGACGTCATGACGACGGTCGCTGACGCGCCGCCGGGCGGAGTCCTGGTGCACTGTAGGGGCGGCAAGGATCGAACCGGCCTGGTGTCCGCCTTCCTGCTGGACCTCGTCGGTGTGGACCGCGAGACGATCGCGGCTGACTATGCCGTTACCCAGGACTATTTGCGGGAACGCGACGACGAGTGGGTGCACAACGGGCCGGGCGACCGAGCCGAGAGAGAGCGACTCACGGCAAAGTTCAGCGCCAAGGCGGAGGTCATGATGGACGTCTTGGATCAGGTCGACGAGCGGTACGGGGGCGTCGAGCGCTATCTGCTCCAGGCTGGCGTCCCAGGCAACCACATCGTCCGCCTGCGCCGGAGGCTGGTGCCGGCGGACGACTAGGTGCCCTTCGACCCCGGTGCGGTTGCGCGGTCGAGGGCGTCGACCTCGTCGTCGTCGAGTTCGAAGCCGAGCGCTCCGGCGTTCTGCCTGGCCTGCCCGGCATTCTTGGCGCCGACGATCGGAAGCACGCCATCCTGCTGCATCAGCCAGCGCAAGGCGACCTGACTCGGTCCCATGCCGTAGCGGCCGCCGATCTCGCGCATCAGATCGAGCAGATCGGACAAGACGGCGAGGTTCTTGCCGCGGAAGTACCTCATGTACTGCCGCCATCCCACTGGCCGGGAGGTGGCCGAATACTTCCCGGTAAGCGCACCGGCGGCGAGGGGCATGTACGCGATGAGCGTGATGCCGAGCTCCCGGCATGCGTCCAGCACGCCATTGGTCTCCGGATCACGGCGCAGGAGCGAGTACTGGACTTGGTTCGACGCGAGCGGCAGGCCGCGCTTGGCGAGCTCTGCGTGAGCGGTTCGCATCTTCTTCGCGTTGTAGTTGCTTACCCCGACGGCGCGAATCTTGCCCGCCTGCACGGCATCGGCCATCAAGTTCATCAGCTTGGGGATCGACATCCACGGGAACGGATAGTGGATCTGGTACAGATCGACCTGCGTCCGTTGCAGCCGAGTGAGACTCTCATCGAGAGTCCTGGGAAGACTGCTCTCACGGGAGAAGTTGCCAACCGGGAACTTCGTCGCCACCACCACGTCTTTGCCCCTGGTCAGCTCGCCGACCCGGCGTTCGGAGGCGCCCTTGCCATACATGGCGGCGGTGTCGAGGAAGTTCATGCCGGCCGCGAGGCTGACCTCGAGGGCGTCGCGCTGTTCCGACGCGGTACTCGTCGGTCCGTACACGCTGCGAGCCGGGCTCCACCACGGCGCGGTCGACATGTCCCCCCAGACCATCGCGCCGATCCCGAGCCGGGAGACCTGGATATCGGTGCGCCCCAACCTGATCGAGGTTGGTTCCTGACGTGGTTCGCTCACCCTGCTCCTCGCCGCCGGCAACGCCCGCTCGCCAGTCTTGCACGCGTCGGTGTACGGAAAAGCTCCGCGCGCTCGACGGGTAGCCATTGCCGTCGTAGCGTGCGGGAGGAATGAGCCGACGAGGAGGTCGCGGATGTTCGTACAGGTCATCAAGGGACAGGTATCCGACGCAGCCGAGGTCCAGGCGGCAATGAACCGCTGGCTCGACCAGACAGCATCGGGCGCGATTGGATGGCTCGGCACCACGGCGGGCGTCACGGACGACGGCACTTTCGTCGCGCTGGCCCGGTTCGAGTCCGAGGACGCAGCCCGACGCAACAGTGAGCGTCCTGAGCAGGACCAGTGGTGGCAAGAGACGGCGAAGCTATTCACCGATCAGCCCACCTTCCAGGACTGCTCTGAAGTCGTCCAGATGGGGCCCGGTGGATCCGATGACGCCGGGTTCGTCCAGGTGATCGAGGGTCGGGTCAGGAACGTCGAGCGCTGGCGGGAGATGAACGAGCGCTGGGAGTCCATGGGAAACGACTTCCGACCGGACGTGATCGGCGGTGTGCTCGCCGTACACGGTGACGGCGGGTATACGAACGCGGTGTACTTCACCTCCGAGGCCGAGGCGCGGGAAGGCGAGCAGAAGGAGCCGCCGCCGGAGATGAAGGCCATGATGGACGAAGAAATGGCCCTGCAGGAAGGCGAGCTCACCTTCTACGATCTCCGCAAGCCCTGGTTGGCGTCGCCAAGTTAGCTCAGCCGAGTGCCCGCTCCTCGGCCGTCGTCAGGCAGCGGGTGAGGAAAGCCCGTTCCGGCTCGTTTCCGACGTATTCCAGCGCGCTCCGGTACGCACCCGCGGCCTCGCGGTACCGGCCGAGCTGGTCGAGGAGCCGGCCTCGCGCGGCGTGGAGCAGGTGATACTGGTCGAGCCCGGAACCGGCCAAGTCGTCGAGAAGGCGGAGCCCGGCGCCAGGACCTTTTACCATCGCGATCGCCACCGCCCGATTCAGTTCGACGACTGGCGAGGGCGCGATATCGCGCAGCACGTTGTAGAGGCCGACGATTTGCGGCCAGTCCGTGGTCTCGACGCTGGCCGCCTCGTCGTGTACCGCGGCGATGGCGGCCTGGAGCGCGTACGGTCCGGGCGACCCTGCGGTCAGGGCAGAGACCACCAACGAGCGCCCCTCCTCGATCTGCGCCCGATCCCACCCGGACCGGTCCTGATTCTCGAGCAAGACGAGGTCACCGGCTTCGTCCATGCGGCTCGCTCGCCGGGCATCGACGAGGAGCATCATCGCGATCAAGCCGGTGACCTCTCGCTCGGCCGGCAGGAGGCGGCGCAGGATCCTGGCCAGTCGGATGGCTTCGTCGGCGAGCTCTGGACGAACCAGGGCTGGTCCCCTGCTCGCGGCGTACGCCTCGGTGAAGATGACGTAGACGACGCTCAGGACGGCCGGCAGTCGCGTCGGCAACTCTTCCGTTGATGGGACTCGATACGGGATGCCCGCCTCGCGGATCTTGCGCTTGGCCCGAACCAGCCGTTGCGCCATCGTGGTCTCGGGCACCAAGAAAGCTCGAGCGACCTCCGCCGTCGAGAGTCCAGCCAGGTACCGCAGCGTCAGCGCGACCCGAGCGTCGGCAGCCAACGCGGGGTGGCAGCAGGTGAAGAACAGTCGCAGCCGATCATCGCCGATCACGTCCGGATCGCCCGCCGGCACGTCGAGGCGCTCGGTCTCCGCGCGCTCGGCCTCGACCTTGAGAATGGCCAGCTTGGCTGCGTAGGTCCGCCGGCGTCTGAGCAGGTCGACGGCGCGCCGACGGGCCGTGGTCAGCAGCCAGGCGGCCGGGTTGTCCGGAACCCCGTCGATTGGCCAGCGCTCCAACGCGACGGCCATCGCGTCCGCGGCGACCTCCTCGGCGAGATCCAGGTCACCGACCCATCGCATGAGCGTGGCGAGCAGCCGCCCCCATTCCTCCCGGAAGACGGCCTCCGCGGAGTCGGCTGCCCGCCCGCTCATCGTGGTGTCACTGTTGCGGATCGAACTCCATGACAGGACGGACCTCCATCGACCCGTACTTCGCGCCCGGGCAGCGAGCCGCCCAGTCGAGTGCGGTGTCGAGATCGGGCACGTCGATCAAGTAGAACCCGCCGAGCACCTCTCGCGTCTCGGCGAACGGTCCGTCGGTGACCACACGCTCGTCGCCCTTGAGCCGGACTGTCGTCGCGGACTGCGACGGCTGCAGCGCCTCGCCGGCCTGATGGACACCGGAGTCCTTGATGGCCTTGTCGTAGGCGTACCACTCGGCCATCGACGCGTCGATGTCCTCTTGCGCGGGTGGTGCGGTTGGTTCCTCGCTGTAGATCAACAGCAGATACTGCATTGTCTAGCCCTCCTCATGGGTCCGTGGGCGGCCCGATTTGCCGCCTCATCATTGACGACGAATGGACCTGTCTGCCATCGACAGGTCGCCGTCGACAAATGTGCCTCCGCAATCCGCGGCACCGAGTGCCGCGAATCAAGGCTGCGCAGCCATCGGTGACATCACTAGTCGAGCCCTCGGAGGGCCTCCCCTGAAGCCTCGAGGAGGCCCTCCGATCAACCACTGCGTTAACCTGCGGTGACCATGACCGTCCTGAGAGGCAGCTGACCGTGATCAACAAGAAGGTCCTCATCACCGCACTCGTCGCCCTCGCCGGATACCTGGGCTACAAGCGGGTCCAGGCCGACAAGGCCGAGCAGGATCTGTGGGCGGAGGCTACCGACCCGGTAGCGCCGCGCGATCGTCAGTAGTAGCTCGTCCCGGGGCGACATGGACCCGGTGGAGGCGCTGCGACGGATCGCCTATCTGCTCGAACGCGCCCGTGAGCCGACCTACCGCGTCCGCGCGTTCCGAACGGCTGCCGCCACAATCAGCGGTCTGTCCGCCGACGAGGTGTCGGCTCGTTCTGCCGACGGCACGCTGACGGCGCTTCCCGGGATCGGCAAGGTGACCGCGGAAGTAGTGGGGGAGGCGCTGGCTGGAAACGTGCCGGGGTACCTCCAGCGGCTGGAGGAAGCAGATCTGGCCCGCGAGCCCGAGACGGGTGGTGAGCAGACCAGGGCGGCACTGCGCGGTGATCTGCACACCCACTCGGACTGGTCCGACGGCGGCAGCCCAATCGAGGAGATGGCGGCGACGGCACGCGACCTCGGACACGAGTACGCCGTTCTCACCGACCACTCGCCGCGGCTCACGGTGGCGAACGGGCTCTCCCCGGCCCGGCTGCGGGAGCAGCTGGACGTGGTCGCTGACGTCAACGACCGGCTTGCGCCCTTTCGGCTGCTGACCGGGATCGAGGTAGACATCAACGAGGACGGCAGCCTCGACCAAGAGCCAGAACTGCTCGACCGCCTCGACGTCGTCGTCTCGAGCGTGCACTCCAAGCTGCGAATGCCTGCTGAGGAGATGACGCGCCGGATGGTCACCGCGATTGCCAATGTCCACACCAAT
Source organism: uncultured Actinomycetota bacterium (assembly GCA_963831385.1). Lineage (GTDB taxonomy): Bacteria > Actinomycetota > Actinomycetes > Jiangellales > Jiangellaceae > JACVRX01. The sequence goes on along the minus strand of CAWHPW010000001.1, from coordinate 31,569 downwards.
GTGCTGGGACATTGCACCGGCCGACTGATCACCGGAGGGCGGGGAACGCGGCCGGAGTCGCAGTTCGACCCGGACCTTGTGTTCGAAGCGTGTCGGCAGTTCGACGTCGCGGTAGAGATCAATTCACGACCGGAGCGCCTCGACCCACCCAAGCGCCTGCTCCGGCTCGCCGTCGAGGCCGGCTGTCTGTTTGCTGTCGACACCGACGCGCACGCACCGGGCCAGCTGGAATGGCAGCACTACGGCTGCGAGCGGGCCGAGGCGTGCGGTGTCCCGCTCGAACGGATCGTCAACACCTGGAGCTCGGAGGAGTTGCTGGCCTGGGCCGCTGGGTGAATACCGAATGAACTTCCCGCGTGTCGCTTGCGGCGGTGCGTGCAGCGCGTCGTGATAATGGATCACACGGAAGGGGCTCCCTCCAAGTATGAGTTGGAGGGAGCCCCTCGAGTCCCGCGTCCCCGAATGCCGATCGCTCGACACTCGGTTCTGCGGAACCCAGCCACCTGTCACGACAATCCCGAAATCACCGGTTACCCAGTGACCCCGTGTTCAGAGGCGAACCCCTGAACTCGGATCGCCATGACTGGCGACGTGAGAGATTTCTAGCCCTCCGCGGGACGGTGCGCAAGGGCTGGGAAGCACCTTTTTCAAGATTCTTTTCGTGCCATGGGGATGTCCACAGAACACGGGTCGTTTCCCCCAGCTTCGGCCAGTTATCCACGGTGTCGTCCACCGATCCGTCCACAACGGCGCTCGTCATCGTTTGCACTTGCCGCAACGTCAACCCGTAGCGTCGTGGCCATGAGCTGGTCGATCGCCGAGGTGGCGCAGATGTCCACGGTGACATCTCGCGCGCTTCGGCACTACCACGCGATCGGGCTGCTGGAACCGGCATGGACCGCGCCCGGCGGGCGCCGCTACTACGAGCAGGAGCAACTACTTCGGCTCCAGCAGATCCTGCTGCTCCGCGATCTCGGCCTAGGGCTCGAGGTCATCCGAGAGGTCCTTGCCGCGCGGAACGATGCGGGCACCGTCGAGGCGCTGCAGCGACATCGGGACTGGCTGCTCGCCGAGCGTCGTCGGTTGGGCCTGCTGATCGAGACCGTTACCGACACGATCGAGAAACTGGAGAAGGACGAGAGCATGGCACCGGAGAAAATGTTCGAAGGTTTCGACCCCAAGCAATTCGGCGGCTTCGATCCGGAGCAGTACGTCGACGAGTCACGCAAGCGGTGGGGCGAGAGCGTCGACGAGTCGATCAGCCGGGTGCAGGACTGGACCAGCGCCGACTGGGCCGGGTACAAATCCGATGCGGCTGCGGTGACCGACCGAATCGCCGACCTGTTCGACGCTGGCGTTCCGACCGATGACCCACGTGTCCTGGACGCGGTCGACGGGCACTACCGGCTGGTCAGCCGGTTCTGGACGCCCGATCGGGAGTCCTACACCGGCCTGGGCCAGATGTACGTCGACGATCCACGGTTCGCCCAGAACTACGAGGAGGTCCGGGAAGGCCTGACCGCCTACCTTCGCGACGCGATGGCGGCCTACGCCGACGCCCGGCTGAGCTGATCTCCAGGTTCCTACCACCCACCGGGCGCTGCCTCCCGGATTGACCACGTTCACTCAGCTGGCAGCCGGATGGAACCGAAGCGCATCTGGTTGCATCTCACCAGTGTGGACGGGTCGTGGCGTAGCGCCGCGCTGACCGTGGTCGTCGCGGCGGTGATCGCCGGATGCGGTGACGACGCCACGGTGACGGGTGACACACGCAGCGACGCCGACCGTCCCTATACCGCTACGGCAATGGTGCTGGAGAGCCCGGAGCACGGACCCCAGCTGTGCCTGAGCGGGGTACTCGAGTCGTATCCCCCGCAGTGCGGCGGCCTCGACATCGTCGGCTGGGACTGGGAATCCGTCGCCGACGAGGAGTCCGCACAGGGGTCCACGTGGGGCGAGTACACCGTTATCGGAACGTACGACGGCGAGCGGTTCACGCTCACCGAACCGCCGCAGCCAGGCACCCGCCAGAGTGTGGATCAGACCGACGCCCTGCAGCCTTCGACACCGTGCGACGCCCCGCCGGGTGGTTGGGCAGTCGTGGATCCGTCAAAAGCAACCGAAGAGGCGATGTTCGCGGCGCAGGAGTACGCGCATGCACAACCCTCGTACTCGCACATGTGGCTGGATCGATCGATCAACCCAGCGCTTGCCGTCCGGACTGATCCCAGCGAAATGTTGGCGGCCGACCCGACGAAGCTGATCCTCAATGTCCGCTTCACCAGCGAGCTGCAGCCGCACGAGGAGCGGCTGCGGACGCTGTGGGGTGGCGCGTTGTGCGTGAGCAAGGGCGAGCGAACGCGCGCGGAGCTGCTAGCCATTCAGGCGCAAGTACATAAGCAGTCCGGTGTCCTGAGCTCGGGGGCCGGCAGCGTCGCCGGTGTGGTGGACGTCTATGTGATCCTTGATGACGGAACGCTGCAGCGACAGTTCGACGAGAGGTGGGGCGAGGGAGTCGTCCGCGTCACATCGGCTTTGCAGCACGTCGACTAGGGCGGCGCTGGACCAACACGGTGAATCGCGGTCACTTGGGGGCCGAAGCTGCGGCGCCGGTAGGCTGGTGAGGTTGCCGGGGACGTAGCTCAACTGGCAGAGCACCGCCTTTGCAAGGCGGGGGTTGAGGGTTCAAGTCCCTTCGTCTCCACCATGGGCCGGGATGTCGAGCTCGACGAGATAGCCGACGAAATGGCGGCCATCCGTCTCGTCTTCCCAGCCGGTTGCGCGCTGGACGCCACGGAAGACTGCGGAGCCGGGTATAGCCAGACCTGACGTCGGGTACCGGCACAGCACCGCGCGGATCGACCGAACGACAGCAGCGGTCTTCGGCCGGCTGTCGGCCAGTGCGTGGTGATCCTCGGCGAATCGGATGCGGGTGAGCTCATCCGCCCCGACGACCGGCTCCAACCAGTCCAAGTCGCGGTCCACCAGCGTCCAGGAGACCGACGAACCGACGGCAAACTCCTCGCCGCAGCATTGCTGCTGCCAGGAATCCATCCAGACGGTGACGAGCACCTGACCAGTGTCCACATCATGGCGGCGGAAGCACGGAGATTTTCGGTCGGAAGGACCCGCCCCAGCAAGCGGATCAGCGACCTTGCGGCCGTTCCTTGATAGCCCGCTCTCAAGCAGCTCGATCATTTCCGCGATCCGGGCGGCTCGCTTCTCGGGGCTGCGCTTGGTGGCATCGATCCAGCGCAGGTAGCCGCGCCGGTAGAACTGCGCGAGCGAGTCGAAGAAGGCGGCGGCGTCTGGTTCAGCGTCGAGCGCAGCGGCGACGTCCGGCGCGAGGTCGGTGCGCTGTGGCCCTTCCGGATAGAGCACGACATCGACCTCGTCGCCGGGACCGATCCCGCAGTGGCGCCGCCAAGCCGGTCCCAGCAGGATCCCGCGCCCGGAACCGAGCGGCTCGATGACCGCACGAATGCCCATCCCGCTGACGGTTCCGGCGACGTGATGCTCGGGCTTCGGCCCCCAAGCGTCATCGGGATCAAAGGGCACAGGGACGAGGACCCGCTTGCGCCCGTCGGCGGTCACCGTGGCGGCGAACCGCACCTCGTTGCCCATCCGGGTGATGGTCGCACAGTCTCGATCAGGCCCCGAACATGTGGCCTACGGTCAATCCGGCAAGAGGATCTGAGCCCGTGAGCCGGCTGGCCTGTCCTCCGGGCCACGAGCGTCGTCGAGGAGCAGATGCGCGACCAGCGCCGTCCAGCCGGTCTGGTGGGTGGCGCCCAGGCCGGCACCGGTGTCGGCGTGGAAGTACTCGTGGAACGGGATGTTGTCCCGCCAGCGGGGGTCGGTGGCGAGCAGGTCGTAGCCGCCATGGACCGGACGTCGCCCGTCGGGACCGGCGAGGAAGATCGACACCAGCCGCCGCACGATGTCGCTCGCCGCCTCACCCAGCGAGAGCCGGACGCCCGAGCCGGCCGGGTACTCCACCACGAGCGTGCCGTTGGAGAAACGGTCGTAGTCACGAAGCGCCTCGATGAGCAGCGCGTTGAGCGGGAACCAGATCGGACCCCGCCAGTTGGAGTTCCCGCCGAACAGAGCCGATGTCGACTCCGCCGGCTGGTAGTCGGCGACGGCAACCAGATCGCCGGCGGTGAACGTGAACGGGTGGTCGCGGTGCCATGCAGACAGCGAGCGGATCCCGTACGGGGAGAGCAGCCGTCCCTCGTCGAACATCTTCTCCAGCACCCGCACCAGGCGCTCGGGTGAGACCAGGCACAGCAGCCGGTGGGTCCGAGAATCCTCGACCCGCACGTGGAGTGCAGTCGCCAGCCGGGGCTTGGTGTCGACGTACCACTTCGCTCGCTCGGCGAACTCCGGTAGCTGCTCGAGTAGCCCGTCGCGGATGTCGATCGCCGCCGTGATCGGCACGAGCCCGACGAGGGAGCGGACCTTGATCGGTACGTTGCGACCGTCGGTGAGATGCAGCACGTCGTAGAAGTACGCGTCGTCCTCGTCCCAGAGACCGGCGTTGTTCGCGGCGTTGGCGATCGCGAGGAAGTGCTCGAAGAACTTCACTGCGACGTCTTGGTAGGAGCTGTCGTGCAGGGCCAGCCGCACGGCCATAGCGAGCAGGTCCAGCGCATACATCGCCATCCACGCAGTGGAGTCGGCCTGCTCGAGGTACCCGAGGTCCGGCGAGATCGTCGAGCGGTCGATCGGGGCGATGTTGTCCAGCCCCATGAACCCGCCCTCGAACAGGTTGTTGTCGCCGTGGTCCTTGTTGTTCGTCCACCAGGTGAAGTTGATCAGCAGCTTGTGGAACACCCGCGAAAGAAAGCCGTAGTCCGAGCCGCCGTCCAGTTCGAACACGCGTAACGCCGCCCACGCGTGCACGGGTGGGTTCACGTCGGAGAAGTTCCATTCGTAAGCCGGGATCTGGCCGTTGGGATGCAGGTACCACTCACGAAGCAACAACACGAGCTGGCTCTTGGCGAAACCTGGGTCGATGTGCGCCAGCGTGACGCAGTGGAAGGCCAGGTCCCAGGCGGCGTACCACGGGTACTCCCACGGATCGGGCATCAGCAGGATCTCGTGGTTGTTCAGGTGCCGCCAGTCACCGTTCCGGATCGCTCCGCGGCCCGGTGGCGGTGTCGGCTGTGCCGGATCGCCGTCGAGCCATCGTTCGACGTCGAAATGGAAGAACTGCTTGCTCCACAGCAAACCGGCGAACGCCTGACGAAGGACTCCGGCCTCGTCCTTGGTACACCGGGCCGGTGTGAGCGTCGCAAAGAACTCGTCGGCCTCGCCCTTCCGGGCGGTGATCACCGAGTCGAATCCGTCGCCAAGGTCGATCCGGGCTGGATTCCCGTCACCGCCGACGAGTCGCGCTCGGATGACTCGCGAACCTCCGGCGGGAACCGTGACTCGGTAGTGCAGCGCGGCCTTGGTGCCCTCGTGCTCGGGGTTGACGGTGGGAGTGTCGTCCACCACGTAGTCGTTGATGCCGTCCTTCGGATAGCGGAACCCGGCGGGGTCGGCGTAGAGGCGAGTGGTGTTCGTCTCGTTCTCGCAGAACAGCAGTTCAGGTGTTCCATCGCCGGTGAGCACCAGCCGGCCTACCCGGTCGTGCTGCCCGACGACCCGGCCCTCCTGCGCACGCAACACTGGCTTGCCATGGTCGGTCGGGCCCCAGGCCCAGGTGTTGCGGAACCACAGTGTCGGCAGGACATGCAGCGTGGCCTCGTCCGGGCCGGCGTTCTCGACAGTGATCCGCATCAGCAGGTCGTGCGGCCCGGCCTTGGCGTAGTCGACGCTGACCACCCAGTACCGCCCATCGTCGAAGATCCCGGTGTCCACCAGTTCGTACTCAGGCTCGGTCCGCGACCGCCGTCGATTCTCGGCGACGAGCTCCTCGTACGGGTAAGCGCGCTGCGGGTAGTGGTATCGCCAGCTGTGCCATGAGTGGGTGGGCGTGCCGTCGAGGTACCACCAGTACTCCTTGACGTCTTCACCGTGGTTGCCCTCGGGACCGGACAGGCCGAACATGCGCTCCTTGATGATCGGGTCCGCGCCGTTCCACAGCGCCAAAGCCAAGCACCAGTTCTGTGACTCGTCGCAGAAACCGGCCATCCCGTCCTCGTTCCAGCGGTAAACCCGGGACCGAGCGTGATCATGGGGGAAGAAGTCCCAGGCGGAGCCGTCGGCGCTGTAGTCCTCGCGGACCGTTCCCCAGGCGCGCTCGGCGAGATAAGGACCCCATGCTCGCCACGGCTCAGCGCCACTGTCCGCGGCAGCCAACCGGCGCTGCTCCTCGTGGTCGATTCCGTCCTCGACGTCAGCCGTGTTCGCCATGACGGCGACTATCTCGCGGCGTCTTGCGCCGGTGTGACCGGAGCGGTGGGCGGCGGCCGAGCCGGTAGGTGTCGCTCGACGGCCTCGAAGCCCGCGCGCAGTGCGACGACGTCTTCGGGTTGAGCAATGTCCCGTTCCCCTGCGGCCAAGATCAGTTCCGCCTGCTCGTGGATCACGGCTGCACGCTCGGGGTTGTTCCCGATGAACTCGGTGCAGTTGCCGAGCAGTCGTAACACCGCCAGCAGGACAGTCGGCTCCCGCGAGCCATACCGCCTGATCAGCCCGCACGCCAGACTCAGTAGTTCGTCGAACCGGCGGCGCGGGAGAATGACGACGCCCTCGCCCTCGCGCACGACGATGTCGCCCAGCGGGCGAGGACCGAGCGTGCTGAAGATGACCGAGAGGTGGTCGACCGCCTGTACCGCCGTGTACGGGTCGTTGATCGCTGGCGACAGTGCTTTGCACGCGACGTCGACGAGTTGGCGGATGCTGAAGCCGATGTCCTGCTCCAGCGTTCGCTCGAATCCGATCCGGATAGCGCCGTCGACCACTTGACGGAAGTCCGCCGGATTCGGCGGCGGATCGTGCCGATCCGGGCGCCAGATCCACGCCAAGGTGGTACCCGCGACCACGTGCTCGCCGACGCGCCGTCGAATCCGGACGGTGACTCGGTGCCGCGCCGCCAGCGGAACGATCTGCTCCAGGTGCACATTCTGGATGTAGCCCGAATGCGTAGCCGCCACCGGGACGGCCCAGTCCGGCCGGCCCGGAGCAGTCTCGATCGTGCCAGGCCAGTCCTTACGGATGACTCCGAGCGCCTGACGCTCGACCCGGCCGGTGATCGCGTCGATCTGGATGGAGTGCGCGAGGTGGTCGGCGAAGAACACCACCGCAGCCAGGCTCACGAACAGCATCGCCATCGCGCCGCTCACAGCCAGCCGTGGGAACTCCTCGACCCGGGCTCCTGACGCCACCCCGACGGTGAAGAGCCCAGCCGCACTGTAGGTGAACGTGGCGACGAACAAACTGAGCACGACCTGGTTGGGGCGGTCGCGGAGAAAGTTGCGCAACAGCCGGGGAGAGAACTGGGTCGACGACAGTTGCAATGCGACAACCGTGAGGCCGAGTGTCAAGGCGATCACAGTCACGACCGTGCCGGTGATCGCGATCAACAATCCCCGAGCGTCGTCGGCTGTGCCTTGGAAAACCAGCGGTGAGTCAGGGCCGAGGTCAACCTGAGACATGACGGAACCGACGATCAGAGCAAGTACACCGGCAAGCGTCGGCAGCACCCACAGCGACGCCGAGGCGTATTCGCGCAGCGCCTCACGATTGATCATGGCGGCCTCCTCGGGCTGTGATCACTGTGACAACCAAGGCCGGTCACAGACAAGCACGTGCTCGCGGTGCGGACCCGGGGTCAGGGCCAGGAGATCCGGGCGAAGACCATCGCATGATCGGGCACGACGGCGTCGCGGCGGCTGTCCAAGTCTTCGTCGATGCCGACGATGTCATCGACGAACGCATCGGCCATAACGCCCGCGAGGAGCAGCTGCCGTGAGACCAGGACGTGGTCGATGAGCTCGCGGCGCTCGCGGTAGATCCGGGAGAACGCTCGCGCGGGAGGGAGCCGGTCGGCCAGGTTGTACAGGCGGTATGGGTCGTACCGGTCCGGCCGGTTGGGATCACTGTCGGCCGGACCGCTCAAGAGCACAGTCGTGACGGCTTGCGGCTCGTCGTTCAGGTCGCCGGCCAATACCACGGGAATGTCGGGCTGCCGAGGCATCCAGGTGTTCAGCTCGACTCGTACGGCGACGGCTTCGGCGCCACGCTGGAGCAACGCATAGCCGGCGCCGCGGGCTCGCTCGTTCTCGTCGAGCGGGTATCGCCGGCCGTCGGGAAAGGTCAGCAGCTTGGACTTCAGGTGCGTGGTCACGACCCGAAGGCTGTGGCGGGATTCGACGGCGAGCACCGCCTCCAGAGCGCCGCGCCCCATAGCCGTGAGCACATTGCCGTCGGGATCTGGCACGGCTGGCAGGGCGCCGGCCGGGAAGTCGACCCAGTCGTATCTCTCGGTGATCGGGAACCGCGACATGATGGCGACCCGGATGCCGCGGTCGTCCGGCTGGCCGATGGCGATGTTCGGTGCACTTCCGCCCAGCGCTGAGACGAGATCCGCGAGCGGCTGCTCGCCTCCGATCTCCTGCAGGCACACCACATCCGCCCCGACGCCGGTGATCACCGAAGCGAGATAGGCCAGCTTGCGGGCGTAGACGTCCTCGTTCGACGGACCGTCGTCCGTGCCGGGAAGGAACAGGTTCTCGACGTTCCAGCTGGCAACCGTCACCATGCGACGCGACCTCCGATCCGCCGATCACCCCGGTTCGTCAGCGTCGGCCCCGGCGACGTCCTCAGTCTGACCCCTCGGCTGCAGCCGGCTGCAGCATGAACCACTCGTACGAGGTCGTCGCAGTACCGCGCCTCGGCGGTCGAACAGGTGCGGATGCTCGACCTCGTAGTGACGATCGATCGCCATCCGTGCACATATCTGTTCAGCCAGTCCTGCGCCTGTTCACGATTCATCCTGCGCCTCCTTCGAGAGCGGATCATAGGCGTTCATACCCACTCCCGGGACGTCGTAGCGTGGTGGTCGTGACGACGGTGATCTCCACCTCCGGGCTGGTCAAGACGTTCGGTCCGACCCGTGCGCTGGATGGACTCGACCTGTCGGTTGGTCCTGGCGAGGTACATGGCTTCCTCGGGCCGAATGGGGCAGGTAAATCCACGACTATCCGGGTGCTACTGGGTTTGCTGCGGGCCGACTCGGGCAGTGCGCGTCTGCTCGGCGGTGATCCGTGGCGCGATGCCGTCGAACTGCACCGCCGGCTGGCCTATGTGCCCGGCGAGGTGAACCTCTGGCCGAACCTGACCGGCGGCGAGGCGATTGACCTGTTCGGTGCCTTGCGCGGGGGGTTGGACCCCAAGCGACGGGCGGAGTTGTTCGAGCGGTTCGACCTCGATCCCTCCAAGAAGTGCCGTACCTATTCGAAAGGCAACCGGCAGAAGGTCGCCGTCGTCGCAGCGTTCTCATCCGACGTCGAGCTGTACCTGCTCGACGAGCCCACGTCCGGCCTCGACCCGTTGATGGACGCCGTCTTTCGGGACTGCGTGCGGGAGGAGAGGGCCGCCGGAAAGACCGTCCTGCTGTCCAGTCACATCCTTGCCGAGGTCGAGGCGCTCGCCGACCGGGTGACGATCATCCGCCGCGGCAAGTCTGTGGAGTCGGGCACTCTCGCCGATCTGCGCCACCTGACCAGGACGTCGATTTCGGTCCAGACGGCTCGGCCGGTAACAGGCCTCGACGCAATGCCGGGAGTGCACGACCTGACAACCGACAACACGCACGCCACCTTCGATATCGACTCAGCCCACGTGGGTGCGGTTCTCAGTCATCTGGCGGCATTCGACGTGCGTGCGCTGACCAGTACTCCTCCCACGCTCGAAGAGCTGTTCCTGCGCCACTACGGCGACGAGCTCGCGCTCGAGGCGACCATTGCGACGCACGAACGATGACTGCGTTCACCGGCACCGGTCGGCTAGTCCGGCTCGCAATCCGGCGCGATCGGATCCAGCTGCCACTCTGGCTGATCGGCCTCACGCTGGTTCAGGCGGTCACCATCTCGAGCATCGTCGGTCTCTACCCAGAGGACAGCGACCGGGTCGCGTTGGCGATCTCGTCGGCCCGCAGTCCAGTCTCGCTCATGTTCAACGGTCTGGTCTCCGGAGCAAGCATGGGGGCGACCGTGGTGGCGCAAGGTTTCCTGACCGTCGCCGTCGGCGCTGCCCTGATGAGCACGTTGGCCGTCGTCCGGCATACCAGGCAGAACGAGGAGACCGGCCGCGCCGAGATGATCGGCGCCGGAATCGTCGGGCGGCACGCCAGCCTGACCGCCGCGCTATTGGTCGCCATCGCGGCTAACGGCGTGCTCGCGTTGGCCAGCGCTGCTGTTTTGATCGGCAACGACCTGCCGACCGCGAGCTCACTCGCTGCTGGAGCAGAGGTTGGTGGGGTAGGAATCACGTTCGCAGCCATCGCTGCCGTCACGGCGCAGGTCGCCGAGACCTCCCGCGGTGCGAATGGCCTGGCAGCCGCAGCCATCGGCATTGCCTTTGTGCTGCGCGCGATCGGCGCCGTTTCCGGAACGGTCGTCGACGGTGGTGTCACCGTGATCAGCGCATGGCCGACGTGGCTCTCGCCGATCGGTTGGGGCGAGGAGGTACGCGCGTTCGACGAGGACAACTGGTGGGTGTTCGGCCTGTTCGGAGTGGCTTTTGCCGGACTGGTCGGAACTGCCTTTGGGTTGACGGCGCACCGCGATTTCGGCGCCGGGCTGCGGACCGTCCGACCCGGTCCGGCGACGGCTGCGCGAGGGCTGCTGAGCCCACTGGGTCTCGCCTGGCGCCTGCAGCGGGGCGTGCTGCTCGGCTGGGTCGTCGGCGTGGCGATTCTCGGCGCGATCTTTGGCGGAGTTGGCGACGAGATCGAGGAATTCGCCAATGACAGCGAACAGATGGCGGACTACCTCGACCAATTGGGGGGCGTCGGGCAACTGACCGACCTGTACTTCGCGGTTTCACTGGGCCTCACTGCCATCGTTGTTGCCGCATACGCGACCCAGGCACTGTTGCGGCTGCGCTCGGAGGAGGCGGCTGGCCGGGCTGAGCCGCTTCTTGCCACTGCGGTGAGCCGGACCGGCTGGATGGGGAGCCACCTGGCCGTCGCGTTGTTCGGCATGGCCCTGCTGGTCGTGCTGGCTGGGTTGGCTGCCGGGGTGACGTACGGGGTCGTCATCGGCGACGTCGGTGGCCAGGCGCTGCGGCTGGTGGCGGCCGCCCTGGCATATCTTCCAGCGGTTCTGGTCGTAGCCGGGCTGGTTGTCGCGGTCTTTGGGATCCTGCCCCATCGCGCCGTGGCAATCGCATGGACGGCCGTGGCGCTGTTTTTCCTGATGGCACAGCTCGGGCCCTTGCTGGACCTACCGCAGGCCGTTCTCGACCTGTCTCCGTTCACCCACATCCCCGCTGTGCCCGCAACCGAGCTGACAGTGCTTCCGCTGATGGTGCTAGTGGCGGTCGCCGCTGCGCTGTTCGTCATCGGACTCGCCGGGTTCAACCGGCGCGATCTCGCTCTGCCGTGACGCGCGAGTCGGCGCCCGCGCCGAGGGACGACGGCTCCGCCCGTCGGCCGACTTCGTCGGCCTCAACGCCCGGCCACACCCCAGCCGTCGTCCCTCGGCACGGGCGCTCGGTCGGTGCTCGGCCTGTCGGCCTCAACGCCCGGCCACCACCCCAGCCGTCGTCCCTCGGTGCGGGCGCTCGGGCGGCACGCTGTCCGGGCTTGACTTCGAGTTAACTTGAACTTGCAGGCTGGCGGGCATGACCACCGGCGATCAATCTCGCATTGCCCTCGTCACTGGCGGATCTCGCGGGCTTGGGTTTGCCTTGACCCGGGAGCTCGGGAGGCGCGGGTGGCGCGTCATCGTCGACGCCCGCGACGGGGAACGGCTCAGCGCCGCCGTTGATGAAATGCCCGCTGGCTCGGTTATGCCCGTGCCCGGCGATGTCGCCGATCCCGACCACCGCCGAATCCTCGCCGAGGCCGTCGAGAACGCCGGAGGAGGGCTGGACCTGCTGGTCAACAACGCCAGCATTCTCGGCCCCAGCCCGCAGCCACGGCTGGAGGACTATCCGCTTGACGTGCTCGAGCGTGTCTACGCCGTCAACACGGTCGCTCCGCTCGGCTTGTTCCAGTTGCTGCTTCCCTTTTTGGAGAAGCGCAGCGGGCGGGTCGTTTCCGTGTCGTCCGATGCGGCCGTCGAACCTTACGAAGGGTGGGGTGGATACGGCTCGGCGAAGGCTGCGCTGGACCACCTGACGGCCATTCTCGCCGCCGAGCGGCCCGACCTGCGGATCTACTCCTTCGACCCGGGCGACATGGCGACGGAGCTGCAACAGCAGGCGTTTCCGGACGAGGACATCAGCGATCGAGCGGCGCCGGAGACCGTCGTGCCAGCTCTGCTGAAACTCGTTGAGGGAGACCTGCCCAGCGGTCGCTACCGAGCCGCTGACATGGCGGTGGCTCCGTGACGCTGCAAGAGGCCACGCCCGTCACCCGGTTCACGCTGCCGCCCGGCAGCGATGCCACGGCGCCACCCGAGCGCCGCGGCGTGCCTCGCGACGGCGTCCGGCTCTTGCACGCCAGGCCAGGGCTTGTCGAGCACCGGCGGTTCCACGACTTGCCCGAGCTCTTGGAGCCAGGTGACCTCGTGGTCGTGAACACCTCCGCAACGCTTCCGGCTGCGATCGACGGGCGGCGCGAGGACGGTCGACATGCACCGATCCACGTTTCGACCGTCCTCGACGACGGCGACTGGGTGATCGAGGTACGCCGGCCGGACGGAAATGGGCCGGACCTGGCGGTGATGCGAGGCCAGACACTTCGCCTCCCCGGAAAGGTCCATCTTCGACTGATGGTGCCCTATCCAGATCCGACAGCCGCGGTGTCGCGACTATGGCGCGCTACCGCCGATCCGACTCCGTCGCTTCGGGAGTATCTGGGTCGGCATGGTCGGCCGGTCCGGTACGGCTATCTCCGCAAGCGGTTTCCGCTCGCCGATTACCAGACCGTGTTTGCTACCGACCCGGGCAGTGCGGAGATGGCGAGCGCTGGCCGGCCGTTCACGACGTCTTTGGTCGTTCGGCTCATCACCCGGGGCATCATCGTCGCGCCCGTCGTGCTCCATGCCGGCGTGTCGAGCCCCGAGCTACACGAGCCACCGACGCCTGAGCGGTTCCACGTGTCCTCGACTACGGCTGAGCTGGTCAACCACGTCAGGGCCGTCGGCGGTCGGGTCGTGGCCGTCGGCACGACGACCGTGCGTGCGCTGGAGAGCGCGGCCACCGCGGATGGCACCGTTCGTTCTGCCAGCGGCTGGACTGATCTCGTCCTCGGACCCCATCGGCCCGTGCGAGCCGTTGCGGGTCTCGTCACCGGACTGCATGCCCCGGAAGCGAGCCATCTGCTGTTGCTCGAGGCTGTTGCCGGCCCACGGTTGGTCGACGCGGCATACCAAGCGGCCATCGACGGTGGCTACCTGTGGCACGAATTTGGCGACGCGACGTTGTTCCTCCCCTAGGCCGGCTTTGTCGGCCGAGCTGCCCACGCCGCGAGGATCGCCGCCTCCTTGGTGGGTTCGACACCGTGCTGCGGCGTTACCCGGTAGACCTTGAGAACGTCCGCTCCCCCTGATGCGACCCAATCCCAGGTGTCCTGCACGGTCTCGGTGACCGGCCGACACCGTAGGCCTGCTGCCAGCGCCTTGTCCGACGACGGCAGCCAGACCGCTGCCGTGTCCGGTCCGCCCGCCGTCCACGCCGGCAGCTCGGTCCATTCCTCGACGCCGCGCTCCAGCAGGAACTCGTCGTCGACCCATACCAGCTCGGCGCCCGATCCGGTCACGGAGACGCAGTCGGACAACATTCGCCCGAAGGTGGTGTTGCCGCGGACGCCGCTGGTGAGAAAGCGGCCCGACCCGTCCGCACTGATCTGCGCCAGTCCGAAGGCAGCGATGTCTCTGGCGTCGATCACCTGCAACTGACGGTCTGGGCTACCTGGCGCCAGAACCTGCCCGCCGCGAGCGATCCGCCGCAGCCACCACGGCAACCGCCCGACATTCTCGTGGGGGCCGAGTATCAGGCCTGGACTGATGATCAATACCCGCCCGTCGAACTCGGCGACGACAGCGCGTTCACAACCGGCCTTGAGCACGCCGTAGTCGCCGTAGTCCGGGCCGGCGTCGGGCGGGCAGTCGTGCAACGGTGAGCTCTCGTCGACTGGCTCGGTCGGCCAGTCGCGGATCGCCGAGATGCTGGAGACGAACAGACAGCAGTCGGCGCGCCCGGACAGAAGTCGTGCCGATTCACCGACGGTGCGCGGGGTGAAGCCGCAGACGTCGACGACAGCATCCCAATGCCGGCCGTCGACCAGCCGTTCGAGGTCAGCCGTCACCCCCCGGTCGCCACGGACCGCCTCCACCCCAGGAACGTCGACACCGGTGATTCCACGGTTGAAGGTCGTGACGTCGTGGCCGCGGCGAAGCGCCTCGACGACGAATGCACGGCCGAGGAATACTGAGCCACCGATGACCAGGATCCGCACGCTCCGATTCTGCGGGCCGGTCGATCTCGGCAGGCATCGGCTTCGCCGACGGCAGAAGCCGTGTTTGGTCAGGGCCAGCGGGCAAATACACCCAGGCCAGCGTCCGTCGGGCCTGACAGCTCGACCCTGGCCGCGTTGAAGATGTCACAGCCTCGGGTGGTGCCTTGTCTTCAAGGAAGAGAACCACGCGAAAGGAAAGATCATGCGAGTTTTTGTCGCGGGAGCGACTGGGGCGTTGGGACGGCACCTCGTTCCTGGGCTGGTCGCGGCGGGTCACGAGGTCACGGCCACCACGAGGACGCCCGGCAAGGTCGCGCTGTTGCGTGCGGCGGGCGCGGAGCCGCTGGTCGTTGACGGGCTGGATCGCGATGCGGTGATCGCGGCGGTGCGGGCCTCCGCACCGGAGGTGATCGTGCACCAGATGACCGCGCTGGCGGACATGCGGAGCCTCCGCAAGCCCGACCGGGTGTTCGCCGCCACGAACGAACTGCGGACCCGGGGCACCGACAACCTGCTAGCGGCCGCCGCGCGGGTGGGCACCCGCCGGGTCATCGCGCAAGGCAATATCGGCGTGTACGAGCGTTCCGGCGGCCCGGTGAAGACCGAAGAAGATCCGCTCGTCTCGCGGCCGCCCGCCCCGTCGGCAGCGCGGGTGCTGGCGGCGATCAAGTATGTGGATAGGACCGTGCCGCTCGAGGCGGCGGAGGGAATCGTGCTGCGCTACGGCGCCTTCTACGGACCGGGCGCCTCGGATGTCCTCGTGGACCTGGTGCGGAAACGGCAGGTGCCCGTGATCGGCGGCGGGACCGGGATCTGGTCATTCATCGAGATCACGGACGCCGCAGCCGCGACGCTCGCTGCTGTCGACCACGGCGCACCTGGCGTCTACAACGTCGTGGACAGCGATCCGGCGCCGGTCGCGGAGTGGCTGCCGTACCTGGCCGAGGTCGCGGGCGCGAAGCGGCCGCTGCGCATGCCCGCCTGGCTCGGGCGGCTGCTGGCCGGAGAGTTCGTCGTGGCCCAGATGACCGACGCGCGCGGATCCTCGAACGAGAAGGCAAGAAAGGAACTCGGATGGGAGCCGCAGTACGCGAGCTGGCGGGAGGGATTCCGTGCCTGGGTCAGCGGATGAGACGGGCTCGGCCGAATACCGGCCACTGCTGTTCTCCATTGCCTACGGGATGACGGGATCCGTGGGTGACGCCGAGGACATCGTGCAGGACGCGTTCCTCGGCTTGGCCCGGGCGCACCGGGCGGGAACCACGATCGCCGATCCGAAGGCGTACCTGACGACGGCGGTGACGCGGCTGGGAATCAACTACCTGGGTTCGGCGCGGGTGCGGCGGGAGACGTATGTGGGGGACTGGCTGCCCGAGCCGGTCGTTGTGCCTGCCGACGGGGCGGGGCCGGCGGAACACGCCGAGCTGGCCGACTCGCTGTCGATGGCGTTCCTCGTGCTGCTGGAAGCCCTCTCGCCAGTGGAGCGGGCGGTGTTCATGTTGCGGGAGGTGTTCGGGTACGGCTACCCGGATGTGGCGAGGATCACCGGCAAGACCGAGGTGAACTGCCGGCAGATCTTCGCCCGCGCCAGACAGCGCATCGCCGCCGGAGGGCAGGTGCGCGACATCGCGCCACCCCCGGCGCAGCGGGCGGAAGGCGAGGAACTCGCTCGCAGGTTCTTCGATGCCGCCGCGGGCGGCGACATGGACGCACTGCTCGGCATGCTCGCGCCCGACGTGGTGCTGTACGGGGACGGCGGCGGCAAGGCGCAGGCGATCGGGAAGCCGCTGGCCGGGCGTCAGCGCGTCATGCGGCTGTTCGTCGGCGGGCTCCGCCGGACCCGGACCCTCGGCGCCGCCCTCCGGCTGGCCTGGGTCAACAGCCAGCCGGGCGCCGTGGTCTACGACTCCGAAGGGCGCGTGGTCGGCGTAGTCGCGCTCGACATCGCCGGCGGCGTGGTCCAGGCGATCCGCGCTGTAGCAAATCCCGACAAGCTTCGTCATATTGGACCGGTGTCTGATATGGCACGACTGCAGAAGTAAGACGACAACCTGAAGCCTGCGACGCCGCCCAGATCACCGGCCGAGCGTTACTCAACCCGACACCGCAAACGTTCATGGTCACAGCACTAGCAAAGAACGGGAGCAGGAAGCGACGATCGAGGCGTGGCGCATGACGACGACCTGGGCTTGTTCGGTCCACAGAGCGTCAGCTGGCGCGTGCATTCGGAGCCCGTTCTCTGGCTGGCGGGGCTCCGCGCGCTCTACTTGCAGGCGTTGCATCCGCGGGCGATCACCGGCGTGATGCAGCACTCGGACTTTCGCCGCGATGCCTGGGGCCGGTTGTTTCGCACGGCGGAGTACGTCGGCACGGTCGTATTCGGCACCACTGCCGACGCCAAAGCTGCCGGCTCACGGGTCCGTCGCATCCACGAGCGGTTGCGCGCGACTGACCCCGTCACAGGAGAGGAATTCAGGATCGACCAGCCTGATCTGCTCCGTTGGATCCACGTGACCGAGGTGGAGTCGTTCGTGACGACGGCACGTCGGGCGGGCGCCCCGTTGTCCGCGGCCGATGTCGACGACTACTACGCCGAGCAGGTCCGCGCCGCGGAGCTCGTCGGGATCGACCCGGCAACCGTCCCTGCGTCGGCTGCGGACATCGAGGAGTTCTACCGGCAGGTACGACCCGAGCTCGCAGCTGGCCGGCTGACCGCAGAGGTGGCGAGATTCCTGACGGTCCCACCGATGCCGCGGTGGGTAGGCCTAGCCGGAGGTCGGTTCGGCTGGTTGGCCCTGGCCGTCGTTGGATTCACCCTGTTGCCCCGCTGGGCACGTCGTCTGTACGGACTTCCGGGGCTGCCCACCACTGATCTCTCCGCGACCCTCGCGGTACGGGCAGTGCGGCGGGCCGTCGCGGCGGTGCCGGGTGTTTCGGATGGCGGACCGATCTACCAGGACGCAATGCGTCGGGCAGAGCTCGCCAAAGTGGTCGATTGACCAAGAGTCCAGCTTTCTGACGTCAAGTGGCGCCGGATCGCTGTATCCACCACGATCAGTGCCGAGCCGTCTCACGACAGGAGGTCACAGATGGGCTCCGTTGCCCGCATCACCCAGATCAGTGCCCGTTCCGAGCAGGGATTCGACGACGCGGTACGCGTCGGCATCGACCGGGCAAACTCGACCCTGCGCAACGTCACCGGCGCGTGGGTCAAGGATCAGAAGGTCGAAGTAGCCGATGGCCAAATCACCGCCTATCAGGTCGTCCTCGAGATCACGTTCATCCTCGACTGAGGCGACCAGCCCAGCCCTTTCCCGTTGATCACGTTCACCATGTCTGTCGGCGGTTCACCAGGCACACGGACCTGGTGAACCACCGACCCGGGTGGTGAACGTGATCAACGGGTGCCCGGGTGCGGGAGCCCGTCGGGCGTCAGGTGCAGGGCGCGTCAGGCGCCGCTGTCGTCCTTCCGCGGGGACGATGCCGACTTCTTGGTGGGCGAGCTCTTCTTCGGCGCAGCGCGCTTGGCCGGCTCGGTCACCTTCTTGGCCGCGGACTTGGTGGCACCGCTGGACCGGCTCGACGTGGCTGCGGAGCCGTCGAGCAGGGTCTGCCCGGCCGGGTTGTCCGGGCCACTGGTCTTCGCCTCTTCCGCCGCGGCGTCGGCGGCTGCTTCGCCGGGTGAGGCCCCAGCCGCATCCGCTGCGGCAACGCCGGTCCCGCTGGATTCGGCGGTCCGCGGTGCCGTCGTCGGAGTCCGGTGGCGTCGGTGCCCACGGCGCCGCCGACGGATCGTAGGTCGTCCACTGCTGTGCCTCGCCACGACGGCGAAGGACGGCCGCTGCGACTGCGCCAGCAACGGTGAAGGAGGTGACGATCAGCAGCATCCGCCTCCGTCGACGCCGCTTCCGCGGCTTTTCGACGATCGCCAGCGAGCGCTCACCGACGTCGGTCGCGCGTTCGGCGAACTTGTCCGCACCTGCGGCGAGCGCGGCCGCCACCTTGGGCACGACATCTTCAAGGAAGGTGTCCCGCGCGCTGAGCGCGGCCGGCGTGACCCGATCGACCGCGGTCCCGACCATCGGAGTGATTCGCTCCTTGGCTGCCTCGACCTTCGGCCCGGTGGCCTTGCGCGCATTGGCGATAAGCGGCCTGATCCGCTCGGCGAGCTCAGCGGCGCTCTCCGAACTGGTCGAGCCGGCCTTGTGCGCCGCCTTCTTGGCAGCCTTCCTGGCTTTGACGGCCGCGTCGCGGGCCGCATCCGCCGCGTCCTGGGCGGACTGAACAGCATCTGCAGTCCGGGACGGAACGTCAACGCGCCGCAGCCGGTCCCGGAAATCCGACATTGCACTCACGCGGGCCTCCTCGGGTCTCTCGTTAGTGGGCCCATTCCCATCCGGCCACCGATCATGCCGCTTCTGAACCCGAATGCCCAGCGAAGCACCCACATGCGAGGATGAGGTTTCGATCGCACGACCGGAAAGGCATCGCGTGTCCGACGAGCTGTACGCCACCTTGTCCACCAATCATGGCGATATCAACGTCAAACTATTTCCGAACCACGCGCCCAAGACGGTGCGGAACTTCGTCGACCTCGCCGAGGGATCGAAGGAGTGGACCGACCCGCGAACCGGTCGGACATCCACCGATCCGCTGTACGACGGCACCACCTTCCATCGAGTGATCCAGGGCTTCATGATCCAGGGCGGCGACCCCCTCGGGTCCGGTCGTGGCGGGCCCGGATACGAGTTCGCCGACGAGTTCCATCCCGAGCTCTCGTTCGACCGGCCGTATCTGCTGGCGATGGCCAACGCCGGAGCCAACACCAACGGCTCGCAGTTCTTCATCACGGTCGGCAAGACCGCCTGGCTCAATCGCAAGCACACGATCTTCGGCGAGGTGTCCGACGCGAGCAGCCGTGGGATCGTCGACACGATCGCCGCACTCGACACCGACCAATCCGACCGGCCCACGAACCCCGTCACGATCGAGAGCATCACTGTCGACCGCCGGCCGGCCTAGACGACGATGTCCGGCGACGTCGGCGAAACCCCTCCGCAGCATGCCCCCGAGCGCAGCGCCCCGGCCTGCTACCGGCATCCCGATCGCGAAACGTACATCCGCTGTGCGCGATGCGAGCGGCACATCTGCCCGGATTGCATGACGGCGGCGCCGGTTGGCTTTCAGTGTCCGGAGTGCGTCAGCGAGGGCGCGCGCACCGTCCGTCAGCCGACGACCGTGCTCGGCGGGCAGGTACGTGAGCGGGGAGACGACCTCGTCACCAAGATCCTGATCGGTCTCAACGTCGGCATCTGGCTGATCGGCATGGTCGCGGGTTTTCAAGACATCGCCGCCCGCTTTGCGTTGTTCCAGCTTGCGTTTTTCGACGCCGAACCTGTCGGCGTATCCGATGGCGAGTGGTACCGCCTGCTCACCGCGGCGTTCGTGCATCAGGAGATCTGGCATCTCGGGCTGAACATGTACGCGCTGTGGATCCTGGGCCGCATGCTCGAGCCGGTGCTCGGGCGGTGGCGGTTCGTCACGCTGTATGTGTTGTCAGCCCTCGGTGGAAGCGCCGCCTCGTTGCTCGCTCCCGACGTCATCTCCTATGGCGCGTCCGGCGCCGTTTTCGGCCTGATGGGGGCACTGTTCGTGGTGCTGCGGCGGTTCGGACGCGACGTCACCGCCGTCCTGGTGATCCTGGCTATCAACGTGGTCTTCGGTTTCGTGGTGCCGGGCATCGACTGGCGTGCACACTTCGGTGGTCTGATCACCGGCGCTGTGCTGGCATTCGCATTTGCGCATGCTCCCCGCGCGCATCGAACGCTGGTCTCCGTGGCGGCGTGCATCGGCATGCTCGTGCTGATCGTCGTGATCGTGGCCGTCCGGGTATGAATCGATGCCAGCCGGGCAGGTTATCCACAGGCGTTGTCCCCAGTGGGGATAAATCACACTCGTGTAATCGTGTCCCGGGAACCGGCCTACCGCCACTTGGTGGCAGCGATGAACCCCGCGGTGATCAAGCCCATGCCGATGATGAGGTTCCAGCCGCCGAGCGCGCTCATCACGGGCAGGCTGGCCTGAGTGACGTAGTACACGACGATCCAGGCCAACCCGAGCACGAGCAGCGTGACCATCACCGGAGCCACCCACCGCCCGGAGACGCCAGGACCGCCGCCTGCACGTGTCGCCGGCGGTGTGAAGTCGACCTTGCGGCGAATGCGGGACTTGGGCACGGCTGGCGTCCTCTCGATCGGCGGTCCTGGCGGTGCGATCTCCCGCCCGACCTGGGAGATAGCGTAGTCAACGCATCGACGCCCGGTTTCGCGAGGAGGTGACGGCAGTGGCCGCGCCCGGCCGAGGCTGGCGGTTCGCTGCACCCGTTGCACTCGCCGGTTGTGGAGCACTGTTGGTGATCAGCGCACGTGCGGCTGACGGCACCGACCTGCGCCCGATCGACCACACCGACGTCGCCGACCTGGTCCGGGCCGAGGAGCGGCACACGGATGAACTCACCGCGGAGCATGAGCGGCTTTC
This sequence comes from uncultured Actinomycetota bacterium, assembly GCA_963831385.1. Lineage (GTDB taxonomy): Bacteria > Actinomycetota > Actinomycetes > Jiangellales > Jiangellaceae > JACVRX01. Next base: position 10,451 of record CAWHPW010000001.1, on the reverse strand, counting down.
CGCCGAGGTCGAATCGCTGACGGCGGAGAAGGGCAACGTGGGATCTGCCGAGTTGCAGGATCGAGTCAGCGCACTCCGGTCATCGACCGGACTCACGGCCGTGGAGGGGCCTGGGCTCACTGTGACACTCGACGACGCGCCGCTGCCTGCGAGCGGCGAGCTGGAACCCGGCACTCAGCTCGACGACTATGTCGTGCATCAGCAGGACCTCGACGGGGTCATCAACGCGCTGTGGGCCGGTGGGGCCGAGGCGATGATGGTCATGGATCAGCGGGTAGTCGCCACCAGCACCATCCGGTGTGTCGGACCGGTACTCCTGCTGCAGGGGCGCCGGTACGCGCCGCCGTACACCGTGACCGCTATCGGCGACCCGATCACGATGCAGGAGGCCCTCGACGACTCCGACGCCGTCACCGAGTTTCGGCTCTACGCCGATTTCATCGGGCTGGGCTACCAGGTCGACCGCGAGGACAGCGTCACGCTGCCGGCATACGACGGCCCGATCGACGTCTCGGAGGCAACCGCATCGTGACGGCGCGCCGGGTCCTCGTCGTCGACAACTACGACAGCTTCGTATTCAACCTGGTCCAATACCTCGCCCAACTGGGTTCCGAGTGCGACGTCCGCCGCAACGACGAGATCACCGTCGGGGCTGCCCTCGATTACGACGGGGTGCTCATTTCGCCTGGCCCAGGCACGCCGGAACGGGCCGGGGTCTGCGTCGATCTGGTTCGCAATGCGGCCGGCCGGGTGCCGGTGTTCGGCGTATGCCTTGGATTGCAGGCGATCGCGGTCGCCTACGGAGCAACCGTCGGGCGCGCCCCGGAGCTGCTCCATGGCAAGACCAGCGAGGTCCACCATCAGGGTGCGGGAGTCTTGGCCGGGCTTCCGAACCCGTTCACGGCGACCAGGTACCACTCACTCGCGGTGGAGCCCTCGACGGTTCCCGACGCCCTCGAGGTGACTGGCACGACTGCCGGCGGCGTGCTGATGGCACTGCGCCACCGCGACGTCGCCGTCGAGGGCGTCCAATTCCATCCCGAGTCGGTTCTCACCGAGGGCGGTCATCGGGTGCTGGCGAATTGGCTGACGGTGTGCGGCGACGACGAGGCCGTGGCGCGCTCGGCTGGGCTTGCGCCGGTGGTGTCGACGCGAGGGTAGGGCCCTGTGGTCACTCTCTTGTCGGGGGTGGGGGAGGCGGTTCGCCGAGGCCAGTCCTTGCTCTCGTATTGACCGATGCAGGTCTGCTCGTCCCCGGACTTCGTTCTTTAGCCTCTGCGAACCGCCTCCCCCGCCCCCTCCTGTCGTGGTCACCGTCTGCTCGGACGCGTTCCCCCAGTCCCCGTGGTCACCGGCCGCGCGAAACACATCCCAGACGTCTCCTGGTTGGTGCGTTCTTCGAGCCGTCTCCCGAGCGCTAGCCGCCGCAGCCCTCTGGAGGCTCCTGGGCGACTGTGATCTCGACCGTCGATCCTGGCTCTACCTCGGTGCCGGGAGACGGCGACTGGCCAGTCACCGTGTCGGCCGGGTCGTCGCAGGTTTCCTCCGTCTGGACCGACGCCTGGAGGCCGGCATCCCCGAGAGTGGTCTGTGCCGCTTCGGCACTCTGTCCGCCGACGTCGGGCACTTGGACCTTGGCCGGGCCGCTGGAGATGACGACGCTCACCGTCGATCCCCGAGCAACCTCGGTCCCGCCGGCTGGATCGGTCCGCAGCACCGTATCGACGGGTTCTTCGCTCGCCTCCCGCGTTTGACTTGCCGAACGAGAGCCCGGCTGCTTCGATCGCGGCGCGCGCGTCGTCGACTGGTCGGCCGAGGACCGACGGCACGGTCACCGTGTCGGAGGCCACCGCCACCGCGAGGTTGACCGCGCTGCCGACCGGAACATCTTCGCCGGACGCGGGATCGGTCGCCAGTACTTCACCCGGTTCCGCGTCGTCGTTCTCCTCCTGATTGACGGTGCCGACCGTCAGGCCAGCCGCTTGTAGTGCCGCCCGGGCCTCCTGCTCGGTCATACCGACGAGGTTGGCCGGCACGGTCACCGTTTCCGGTGCGACTCCGATCGTCGGAGTGACCGTCGAGCCTTCGTCGACCAGCTCGTTGAACGCCGGGTCCTGCGAGAGCACGATGCCGACCTCGTCCGGATTGTCGGTCTCCTGCTCGACCGGCGTTCCCATGACCAGGCCGCGATCCTCGATCAGCTGCTGCGCGCTCTCGAGCGGCTCCCCGACGATGTTGGGTACGCCTACTTGCTGCGCTCCGTCATCGTCGCCGCGGAAGAGCAGGTATCCGATGATCCCGGCGACGGCCAGGATCGCCAGCGCGATCAACACCAGCCGCCCCCAGCTCATGCCACGCGGCTCTGGCTCGGGGACTTCCTCGACCTGGTCGAGGTCGGCGGCCGTGCCGTACGAGTCGTACCCTGCCGGGGCAGCGGCGATGAGCTGAGTCGCGGCCGACGTGTCGTGCGCTGCGGCGACCGGCAGACCGGCGGCGGCGCGCTCGAGGTCGGCGCGCATCTCGAACGCGCTCTGGTATCGCTCCAACCGGTCCTTGGCCAGCGACTTCATCACGATCGCGTCGAGGTCGGGTGGAAGCGACGGGTCCAGCGCCGACGGCGGCGTCGGCATCTCCCGCACGTGCGACACCGCGACGGATACCAGCGACTCTCCGACGAAGGGCGGCCTGCCGGTGAGCATCTCGTACAGCACGCAGCCCGTCGCATAGAGATCGCTGCGGGCGTCGGCCTGTTCGCCGCGCGCTTGTTCGGGCGAGATGTATTGAGCCGTCCCGACGACGGCAGCAGTCTGGGTCAGCGTCACGCCCGACTCGGCGAGTGATCGGGCGATACCGAAGTCCATCACCTTGACCTCGCCAGGCCCGGTGATCATCACGTTGCCTGGCTTGATGTCGCGGTGGACGATGCCGGCTCGGTGGCTGTACTCCAACGCCTCGAGGACGGTCGACACGATCTCGATGGATCGTTCTGGGGTGAACCGGGCCTGTTCGCGCAGTAGCTCGCGCAGGGTCCGGCCTTCGACGTACTCCATCACGATGTACGGGATCCGGTGGCCGTTGAAGACGTCCTCACCGGTGTCGTAAACGGCGACGATGTTGCGGTGATTCAGGGACGCCGCCGACTGGGCTTCGCGCCGGAAGCGCGCCTGGAACGTCGCGTCGGCCGAATGGTCGACCCGCAGCATCTTGACGGCGACGACGCGGCCCAGCCGCCGGTCGCGACCACGGCGAACCTCGGCCATCCCCCCACGGCCGATGACCTCGCCGAGTTCGTAGCGATCTCCGAGGAGTCGCTGATCGCTCATCCGTCGCCCTTTCCCATATCGTCGACGACGCGCACGGTACCCGCCCTAGGCCCTGATGCGTCACTTCCGGTCGCCCCGGATGCTGGCGTCGCCCCGGCCACCACCGCCAGAACCACGACCAGAATCACCGCGGCACCGGTCAAACCGATCCGCGATACCGGATACCGCTTCCGCCACTCGCCGGCCCGCCGGGACGCTGCGGTCCACCAGGCCGGAACGTTCGCCGCCGGCTTCGCTGCGATCCTGACCGCGGCGGCTCCGGTGGCGACTGGCGGCACCGGCCGCGCTGCAGGTGCACCCACCGGCCGGGAGTTCGATGCTGCTGGCCGCGCCGCCGGTGCACGAACCGGCGGGGAGATCTTCGGCAGCGGCCGAGTCAGGTCACCTGTCGGCGGGCTTTCCGGGCGATGCCGGGCGGCGGCAAACAGCCGGCTCGCCAACTCCGCCGCAGAGCGGGGCCGCTCACCCGGATCCTTCGCCATGGCAGCGGCGGTGATTGCCCGTAGTGGCTCGGGTACCGACACCGGGAGCGCAGGTGGGTTCTCATGCATGTGTGCGCGAGCGACCTCGATGGCGTTCGGCCCAGTGAACGGCCGTACACCGGTCAGGCACTCATACAGCACGACGCCCAGGGTGTAGATGTCACTCGCCGGGCTCGCGGGCTGGCCACGCACTTGCTCCGGCGACAGGTATGCCGCAGCGCCGAGGACGTGGCCGGCGGCCGTCAGTGCGGGCGAGCCGGCGGCCCTGGCGATCCCGAAGTCGGTGATCTTGACGATGTCGCCGTGACATATCAGCAGGTTCCCTGGGGTGAGATCGCGGTGGACCACCCCTGCGCAGTGTGCGGCGTGCACCGCGGCAGCGGCCTGGGCGATCAGCCCGGCGACCCGGTTCGGGTCCAGTCCGGCAGAGGCGACCAGTTCGGACAACGGCCGGCCCGGCACGAACTCCTGCACCATCCAGGGCGGCTCATCACCCGAGCTGCCGTCGTCGACGTCGTGGACCAGCACGATCCCCGGGTGCGTGAGCCGGGCGGCGAGACGGGCCTCGGTTCGGAATCGCTCGACCGCTAACGGATCGCGGGCGTACTCAGGACGCATGACCTTGACGGCGACGATGCGGTCCATTCGGCTGTCGTGCGCCTCCCAGACCTCGCCCATGGCGCCGCCCGCGATGAAACGGGTGAGGTCGTAGCGGCCAGCAATGACCTGGCCGGTGGCGGTCAGCGTGGTCATCACCCGAGCACTGCCTCCATCACGGCCTTGGCGACGGGAGCCGCCAGCCGACCGCCGGCGATGTCGTCGCGAGCGGTGTCGGGCGCTTCCTCGATGACGACCGCGACGGCAATCTGGGGGTCGTCGGCAGGCGCGAAGCAGGTGAACCACGCATACGGCGGGCGCTCCGGTGTGGTCTGCGCGGTTCCGGTCTTGCCGGCAACCTGAATGTCGTCCATCTGGGCACTTTGGCCGGTGCCGTCCTCGACGACCTCGACCATCATCGCGGTGAGCTCCTGGGCCGTTTCGCTGGAGACGGCGCGAGACAGTTCCTCCGGCTCGGTGCGCTCGAGCACCTTCACCCGGTCGGGGTCACGAAGCTCCTCGATGAGGTAGGGGTTCATCAAGGCGCCGTCATTGGCGATCCCTGCGGAGACCATCGCAATCTGCAGCGGCGTCGCCCGGACATCGAACTGACCGATCGCGGCGAGGGCCGTCTGTGGAGCGTCGAGCTCGGCCGGGAAAACGCTGGTGGCCGCATTGAGGTCCTCGTCGGCGAGCGGCTCACTGTTGTATCCAAACCGTTCGGCCTGCTCACGGAGCGCGTCGTCGCCGAGGTCGTTGCCCAGGTAGGCGAAGGCGGTATTGCAGGAGACCCGCAGCGCGTTGGTCAGCGTTGTCAGCTCGTCCGGCCCTGACCCGCACGGTTCGCCGCTCTGGTTCGGCAAGTCCACCGTCGACTGCGGCAGGTCGTACGTGGCTGGCCCAGGGATCTCCGAGTCGGGCTCGTAACGTCCGGACTCCAACGCCGCCGCCGCTGTCACGATCTTGAACACCGAGCCTGGCGGAAGCGTCTGCGCGATCGCCCGGTTGAGTGCCGGCTTGTCGGGATCTTCCTGGATCGCCTGCCACGCTGCCTGCTGTTCCTCGACCGAGTGGCTGGCGAGCGGGTTGGGGTCGTAGGACGGTTTGCTGGCCATGGCCAAGATGGCGCCGGTGCGTGGATCGAGGGCGACGACTGCGCCCTTGTTGTCGCCGAGCGCGTCGTAGGCGGCCTGCTGAGCCGCGGGGTTCAGGGTGAGCTTGACGGTGCCACCGCGCTGCTCGCGGTTGGTGACCAGGTCGACCAGCCGGCGGGCGAAGAGGCGGTCGTCGCTGCCGGAAAGGATCCCGTTCTCCGAGCGCTCGACGGCGCTTCGCCCGAACACCGACGAGTAGTACCCCGTCGCCGGCGCGTACACCGGTCCGACCGGATACTGCCGCAGGTACGCAAACTCGTCGTCGGTCTCGACGGAAAGGGCGACCGGCTCCTCGCCGACCAGAATCGGGCCGCGCTCCTTTGCGTATTCGTCGAGGAGGACGCGTCTGTTGTCGGACCGGGCGTTGAGGTCGTCGGCCCAGATTGCCTGAACGTAGGTGATGTTCGCGAGCAACAGGAACACCAGCAGCATGCACCCCGCCGCCACCTTGCGGATCGGCCCGTTCACTGCAGCTTCACCACTTGGGTGACGGCGTCGTCGACGACGACCGGGAGCGGCGGCGGTGCCGGCCGGCGCGCCGCGTCGGACAAGCGCATCAGCAACCCGACCAGCACCCAGTTCATGACCAGCGACGACCCGCCGAGGGACAGGAATGGCGTGGTCAGCCCGGTCAGGGGAATCAGCTTGGTCACCCCGCCGACGACGATGAAAACCTGGAGTAGGAGACCGGCAGCCAGGCCGGTCGCCAGGAGTTTGCCGAACGGGTCGCGTAGCACCAACGCTGCGCGCAGACCACGAGAGGCGAGTAGCGCGTAGAGCACGATGATCGCCATCAGGCCGGTCAGGCCCAGTTCCTCTCCGAACGCGGCGGCGATGAAGTCGCTTTCCGAGAACGGCACCAGATCGGGCCGTCCCCGGCCGAGGCCGGTGCCGAGCTCACCGCCGTACGCCAGGCCGTACAGCGACTCCACGATCTGACCGAACCGGTCGGTGTCGGCGAACGGGTCGAGCCAGCCCTCGATCCGGGTGCGCACATGGCCGAACACGGCGTTGGCGGCGAAGCCGCCGAGCACGAACAACGCAAGCCCGACCACGATCCACGAGATGCGTTCGGTCGCGACATAGATCATCAACACGAAGATGCCGAAGATGAGCAGGGACGGCCCCAGGTCACGCTGGAAGGCCAGGATGCCCAAGGCGGTGATCCAAACGATCAGGATCGGGCCGAGGTCCCGCGCGCGGGGGAGGTCGACGCCGAGCACGCGACGACCGGCGAGCGCGAGCGCGTCCTTGGTTCGTACCAGGTATGCCGCGAACGCGACGATCAACACGATCTTCGCGGCCTCACCGGGCTGGAAGTTCATCGGCCCGATCCGGATCCAGATCCGGGCTCCGCGCAGGACGTAGCCAAGGCCGGGGACCATCGGCAGCAGGAGCAGCACGATCCCGAGCAGCCCGGCGGTGTAGGCATACCGGGAGAGGATCCGGTAGTCGCGGACGAGGATGAGCACCAAAACGAACAGGGTGACCCCGACGACCATCCAGGTGAGCTGCGCCGTCGCCGCCGCCTGGGGCGCGACTTCGTCGGATTGCCGAGCGGCTTCGGCATTGGCCAGGTCGAGCCGGTGGATCATGGCCAGGCCCAGACCGTTGATCGTGACGACCAAGGGCAGCATCACCGGATCCGCATACGGCGCGAAGCGGCGGACGACCACGTGGGCTACCCCGGCCAGCAGGCTCAACCCGGCCAGATAGGCCATCGCGTTAGGCGGAACCCGGCCCAATGCCCCGAGGTCGACGGCCACATACGCCGCCGTGGCGATGGCAACGGCGAATACCAACAGCGCCAACTCGGTGCCGCGGCCGCGTCTGGGGACAAGGACTGTTCCGTCGGTCACAAGGCGGAATCCGTGCACTCGAGCCCCGGATAGTCCGGAGTTGACGTCGGGGTGGGCGTTTGGGTGGGCGATCCCGTGGTGACGGAAGAGCCGGGTGTCGGCGTCGGCGAGGCGGTGGGCACGGCGTCCAGGGCACCCGGCGCCGGCGATGGTGCCGGCGGCAGCGCGGTCGAACTGGGCCGTGCGCCCGGCGTCGGGCGAAGGGTCAACTCCGGTGTCGGGGTCGTTGTGGGCGACCTGGTCGGGGTTGGACCTGGCGTCTCCGTGTGGGCCCGGCAGGCGGCTTCGCGCAGGCTGTTGACGATCTGCTCAGCGTCGGGCAGATCAGATGCCGGAATGGTCGCGACGACCCGGTCGCGGACCAGCGTCGGCAGCGAGGAAACCGGCAGACCGGGGGCGACTTCGTGGACGTCGGAGAGCCGCAGCGGACCGACTTCCTGGCTGACGCCGCGAAAAATGGCCACAGTGCCGGCCTGATCGCCGACGTAATACTGCGCTTGGACGTAGTCGTCGGCCAGATTCAGGCCTACCCAGCCGGCCAGGACGGCGACAGCGGCGATTCCAGCCCGGCGCAGCCAGCGGTAGCGGCGCGGCGGCTGCGGCGCATACCGGAGCTCTTCGGCGTCCTCTCCCGGCTCTTCCAGCTGCGCGGTCGCGGCCCGGCGACCGTCGGCCGAGCCGAGCAGGCCGCGCATCGCGGCGCCTGGGCGGCGCCGGGAACGCCCAGCGGGCGGGGCAGCAACCTCGCCGGCGGCGGCGCCGACGAGAAACGCTTCGGCGGTGTCGTCGGCCGAGGGAAGTACGTCGGTCTCGACGATGTCCGCGACCACGCATGTCACGTTGTCCGGTGCGCCGGCCTTGAGGGCCAGCGCAACCAGGGCGTCGGCGGCTGCCACCAGGTCGGTGTTGGCGACCAGCGTGTCGCGAAGCGTGTCGTCGCGAACGACGCTCGTCAGGCCGTCGCTGCACACCAGGATCCGGTCACCGCCACGTACGTCGATCAGCTCGAGGTCGAGCTCGGGGTTGGCATCACCCTGCAGGGTCCGCAGGATCATCGACCGAGCCGGGTGAACACTGGCCTCGTCGGCGGTGATACGACCTTCGTCGACCAGGGTTTGGACGAACGTGTGGTCATGGGTGATGAGGCGCATCTCCCCGTCGCGGAGCAGGTACGCGCGAGAGTCGCCGATATGCGCGAGCGCCAGCGCCTGCCCGTTCCAGAACAAGGCGGTCAGCGTGGTGCCCATGCCCTGTCGGGCTGGATCCTGCGCGGCCATTTCCCGGATCCGCGCGTTCGCGGCAGTGACGGCGGCCTCCAGCGCCTCGAGAGGATCGCCGTCGGTGCCCACGCTCTCGACGTTGACCAGTTCCTCGATCGTCGCCGAGCTGGCGACCTCGCCGGCCGCGTGCCCGCCCATGCCGTCGGCGACGGCGAGCAGCCGCGGCCCGGCATAGCCGGAGTCCTCATTGCCCTCCCGGACGAGCCCGACGTCGGACCGCGCAACGTACCGGAGCATCAACGGCATCCGCGTGGCCTACTTCCGGAGCTCCAGGACCGTCTTGCCCAACCGCACCCGGCTCTTGGCGCCGACCGGTGTAGGGCGGGTGAGCCGGTCATTGCCGATGTAGGTGCCGTTCGTTGAGCCGAGGTCCTCGACGTACCACTGCCCTTCGTGCAGCACCAGCCGGGCATGCTGGGTGGAGACGTACTCGTCCGCCAACGGCATGGTGCATTCCGGTCCGCGGCCGAATGTGACTGGGGCAGTCTCCAGGGCCACGCTGCGATCCTTGTCCGGACCGTCGACGATCGTCACTTTGCGCGGGGCGCTACGCGATGGCTTGGGCGCCTTGACCGCCTGGCGGGCCTGCTTGGGCGCCTTGGCCGGCCGGACCCCGAACAGGTCCGCACGCATGGCTGAAGTAACCGACAAAACGAGGAGCCAGAGAACCGCAAGGAAGCCCAGCTTGATCACCGTGAGCGTCAGCTCGGACACCCAGTCACCTCCGCGACGCGCGACGGTGCACGTCGACGATCGTGGAACCGAGCACGATTCGCGACCCGTCCGACAGCGGCGCCTGTGCCGCCCGGACGCCGTCGACCACTGTGCCGTTGGTAGAGCCGAGGTCGACCACGAGGATCTGCGCATCCGGCCCTGTCCCGTGGACCCGGATCTCCGCATGCCGGCGGGATATGCCGGGGTCGTCGATGCGAACGTCGCACTCGCTGCCGCGACCGAGGACGAGCCCCGGAGGGACGACCGGATGTTGAGTCCCGTTGATCGTCAGGTACGCCGCTGCGTCACGCTTGCTGGAGTCGGTCTGCCGGTACGTCGATCCGCGGTCCACGCCGGCTTTCACCGTGCTGCGGACCCGGAACTGGCCCGTACCCAGGTCGTCGTGCTTCTCGAACGCAACGCTCACCGGTCCGGTGAAGGCATAGTGCTGCAGGTCGGCATGCTCACGCACGAGTTCGAGCAACTCGGCGGTCAGCGTGTCCTCGTACGGGGCGAGCCGAGTGTGGTCGTGCGAGCCCAACTCGATGACGAAGTCGTTGGGTACCAAAGATCGTTCTCGAGTCACGATCTGCGCATTGTTGTCGAGTTCCCGCTGTAATGCGGCGGCGATCTCGACCGGCTGGACCTCGGCCTTGAAGGCCTTGGTGAAGGCTCCCGTCACCATGCCTTCGAGGCGACGCTCGAAGCGTTGCAGTACCCCCACCGGTCGCCTCCTCTCCATTGTCCGGGCCGACCCCGCGACCGCCCCCGATCGTAGCCAGATGACCACGGCGGGAGCGCACGGCGTGCTGCCCAGAGCTGTACGCGATGAACAGGAACTGGACCGCGATGGACCCTCTGACCGAGGACCGACCGGTGCCATTCGTGCGCACCGGAGCGAGCTCCGCAGCGTGTTAGCCTTGATCGGCTCGCCGGACGGATACCGTCGTGGCGGTGCGCGCGCGAGTGGCGGAACAGGCAGACGCGCACGGTTCAGGTCCGTGTGTCCGCAAGGACGTGGGGGTTCAACTCCCCCCTCGCG